>NZ_JAVDUU010000002.1:0-1520211 GCF_031456535.1 Mucilaginibacter pocheonensis | reverse complement strand
TTTTTTTTATTTTTCTAAGCTTCTTCTTCCCACTTTCGACCCCTATTCATTCCCTCCGTTTGCGGGTTGCAAAGGTGCAAATTACTTCTGAAATTCCGAAATTTATTTAGAAGTTTTTTTGATCTTTTTTTTCGATCATCTAAATCACTTTCCTGCTTCAAATCTCCTTACCAACCCTTCTAAGAACAACCCCGCTTCCTCGTTTGCGGGCTGCAAAGGTAAGGAGAGTTTTCAATTATGCAAACGGTTTTAAACAAATACTTAACACCTGTTCATAAGATGTTAAAAATCAGGCGAAAAAATTTCACGACTAATCTTAATAAAGGCGCTTTTATTTATAAATACCTTTTCACGGGCGCCAATTGTTAATAAAGTGCCCATTTATCACGATAGCAAGGTCCGCCATCCTTATATATATAGTATATAGTTCATTCGAGCAAACAATCTGCCGCCAGGTATATTCTGCGGTATATTAATAACATCCCCATCTTCTGTTTATTCCTATTATATATAGTAATGCTAATGTTACCCGGGAAGGATTTGGTACCGAAGCCCCAGCCTCGTTAAAAGAGATCAATAGTTAAAAGATGTTAAATACCCTGTTATATACATCAGGAGCAGGAAACACGTTATATATTAGCCAACAAATAAATAATTGACTGATTTATATTATTCACCTATCTTTGCAAAATGTTTAAAAAGCAACTTACGTTATTAACCAGTGTTTTAGCTCTGTTAATTATTACACTGGGCGGTTGTAAAAGCAAATACGAAAAGTTAAAGGCAAGTAACGATTACGCTAAAAAATACCAGGAGGCCATTAAGTACTATAATCAAAAAGATTATAATAAAGCTTTGGGGCTGTTTGAGGTTTTGGTTGAGCGCTACCGCGGACGGGCCGAAGCTGAAGACCTGTTTTATTATTACGCCTTCACTAACTATAAACTAAAGGACTATACATCCGCAAGATATCATTTTAAAACATTTGCCGATACTTATCCATCAAGCACAAGGGCCGAGGAATGCCGTTTCTTTTCGGCTTATTGCTACTACCTTGATTCGCCAATATACTCACTTGATCAGGAAAACACCCTTAAAGCTATTGAGGCCCTGCAGTTGTTCATAAACCTGTACCCTAAAAGCGACCGTGTTACCGAAGCAAGCAAGTTAATACAAAACCTGCGCGACAAGCTGGAAACAAAAGCTTATGCCAATGCCAAGTTATATTTAACCATCAGCGATTATCAATCGGCTGTAATTGCATTTAATAATGCCCTGCGTGACTATCCCGACACCAAATATGGCGAAGAAATGGAATACCTGACCGTTAAGGCGCAGTATTTATATGCCAGCCACAGCCGTGAAGAAAAACAAGAAGAACGATACACCCAGGCAGTAGTTTATGCCGATCAGTTTAATGAAAAATACCCGAACAGTAAATACGGCCGTGAAACAAAGGATTTGGCAAAAGACAGCGAACGCGGTATACAATATGCTAAACGTATCATGGCTCAGGCATTGAACGATTATAAGCTGGCTAAAAAATTGGCCGAAAAAGACAGCGTGAAAACGCAAGTACCTTCAGAGAAAAATCAGCAACAAAAAATACCATATTAAAAAAATTATATATGACAGCAAATAACACCAACAAACCAGCAGTAGCAAGCAGCACTGTAACCCGCGATTTACGCGAGCTGGATGTAAACACTCAAAATATATATGAGTCGCTTGTAATTATGTCAAAAAGAGCGAACCAGATATCAAATAACATTAAAGAGGAATTACATCAAAAGCTTTCTGAATTTGCATCATCAAATGATAACCTGGAAGAGGTATTTGAAAACCGCGAACAAATTGAGATCTCTAAATATTACGAAAAGCTTCCAAAACCTTCTTTAATAGCGGTTCAGGAATTTTTAGAAGATAAGGTTTACTATCGTAACCCAACAAAAGAAGCATAAGCCTCTTTTAGTTCAAAAGTTGAAAGTCAAAATTCAAAATTTAAGGCACTGCCTTTTTTGAATTTTGACTTTTACTTTTTAATATATTTGTGAGTTGAGATTCTTTTTGAATTTTGACTTTTGAATTTTGACTTGAAACCAAATGCTTGAGGGTAAAAATATTGTACTTGGTGTTTGCGGTAGCATAGCCGCTTATAAATCGGCTTTGTTAGTAAGGTTGTTGGTTAAGGCCGGCGCCCGCGTAAAGGTTGTAATGACCCACGATGCCACCAATTTTATAACTGCCCTCACACTGTCAACGCTCTCAAAGAACCCGGTATCAGTTAGTTACTTTAAACCAGATACCGGAGAATGGAACAACCATGTGGAGTTGGGCCTTTGGGCCGATATGTTGGTTATAGCCCCGGCCAGTGCCAATACGTTAGCAAAAATGGCCAACGGCCTTTGCGACAATTTATTGACGGCCGTTTATCTGTCGGCAAAGTGCCCGGTGTATTTTGCGCCGGCCATGGATCTTGACATGTGGCTGCATCCGGCTACCCGCCAAAATGTGACCAGGCTGCAATCATTTGGCAATATCATGATACCCCCGGGCAATGGGGAACTGGCCAGCGGTCTTTATGGCGAAGGGCGCATGGCCGAACCTGACGAGATCATATCTTTTTTAACATCCACCATAAAAAAAAAACTTCTTTTAGCTAATCAGCAAATATTGGTTACCGCGGGCCCTACTTATGAGGCTATTGACCCGGTACGTTTTATCGGCAACCATTCGTCGGGTAAAATGGGGTTTGCTATTGCCGATGAGCTGGCTTCTATGGGTGCCAATGTTATCCTGGTTACCGGGCCAACAGCACAGTTGAGCAAAGCGCAAACCATAAAACGGATTGATGTTACATCAGCCGCAGAAATGCTGGCCGCCTGCGAAAGTAACTTTAAAAATTCTAAAGCATGCATTATGAGCGCCGCGGTGGCCGATTATACTCCGGCTCATGTAGCACCACAAAAGATAAAGAAACAGGATGGCGGCTTAAATATCGAGCTAAAAAAAACCACCGATATCCTGAAATCCCTGGGCGAACAAAAAGCTGAAGGCCAGATATTGGTTGGTTTTGCCCTTGAAACAAATGATGAAGAACAAAATGCGATAAGCAAACTGCAGAAGAAAAATCTTGATTTTATTGTGCTAAATTCGCTTAATGATGCCGGGGCCGGGTTTAAAAAGGATACTAATAAAATAACCATTATTGACCGCAGCCAGCAAAAAACAGTATTTGAACTTAAAAGTAAGGATGCTGTGGCCCATGATATTTGCCTTAAAGTAGTTCAACTCATCAACGGATGAAAACAACGATCCTTTATTTGATCTTGACCCTGGTTGGATTGCGCCTTGCGGCACAAGACCTGAATGCCCGGGTACAAGTACTTTCGCCTAAAATATCAGGAAGTAACAAACGGATTTTCAAAACACTGGAAACCGCGATGAAGGATTTTTTGAACGGCCGCAAATGGAGCGCCGACCCCATATTGGCTCAGGAACGGATTGACTGTAACTTTGTGTTAAATATTACCAACTGGGATGGCAGCAGCAATTTTAGCGGCGAGCTGCAGGTACAATCTTCAAGGCCGGTGTACAGTTCTACGTACAGCTCAACATTGCTGAATATTAATGATAAGGATGTTGATTTTATATACAACGAAGGACAAACCATTGATTATACCGACCAAAGCTTTCAAAGCAACTTAAGCTCTATCATGGCTTTTTACGCTTATATTATTGTTGGTCTTGACTATGATACCTTTTCGTTGTATGGCGGTTCACCCTATTTCGCCAATGCTCAAACCGTTATTACCAATGCGCAAACAGGATCATACCGCGGTTGGAAAGCTTTTGACGGCAATATTAACCGTTATTGGCTGGCAGAAAACTTAAATAATAAGGTATATGCCCCCCTACGCAGCTTTTTGTATGACTATCATCGCAATGGTCTTGATATTATGGCCGATAATGCTGTCAAAGGGCGTAAGGAAATATCGTCAATTTTGCCAACGCTGCAGCAGGTTGACAGGCAACGTGTAGGCGCTATGTTGCCGCTTGTATTTTACACCGCTAAAAGCGATGAGCTGGTGTCACTGTATAGCAAAGCCGATCCGCAAGAGCGTTTACAGGCCATGAACATATTGCTGCAGGCCGATCCGGCTAATGGTAACAAATACCAAACACTTCAGAAATAGCCTATTATTTGTTTGACTTAACTCTCCTCAAAAAAAATTTCTAAAATTATTTGCAAATACGAAACTCATCGTAGATATTTGTACGAAGAAATTCGTATTATAGAAAAATGGATATAAAACCGACTGAAAGCGAACTGGAAATATTACAGGTGATTTGGGCCAAAGGACAATGTACAGTGCGCGATGTGCATGAAGAATTGGCTAAAACCAAAGAGGCTGGGTACACTACTACCCTAAAGCTAATGCAAATTATGCATGATAAAGGCTTAGTTGAACGCGATACCTCTGCAAAAACCCACTTATATAAAGCCCGGTTTACCCAGGAGCAGGCACAAAGCAACGCTTTGGATAAAATATTGTCTACTGTATTTAAAGGTTCAACTTCTGATTTGGTGATACAGGCGCTTGGCCAGCACCGTGCATCAAAGGACGAGATCGATGCTATTAAAAATTATCTTAAACAGTTTGATCAACATAAAAAATAAGTAATCATGGAAAATCTGTTCTATAATATAAGCCAGGTTTTAGGTGTCACTATCATTCACTCCCTGTGGCAGGGATTGCTGGTATGGTTTGTATTACACCTGTTGTTTACATGTGTCCCGTCCATGTCGTCGGTTAAAAAACACAACATTGGTTTGGCTGGTATGCTAACTATAAGTGTATGGTTTATTTACACTATTATTAACCAGGTACACGAACACGTATGGGTCGATTTTTCGGCAGCAGCGCCGCCCATGTTTTTTCCACACATTAATTTCCCTTTAAATACACCTGTGCATATAGCACCTGCCAGCTATTATAATTATGTTATTGAAGGTTACCTTCCCTATGTTTCGGCGTTGTACTTTGTGGGGCTGGTATTTAATTTATTGCGGATAGGATTAAACTGGCAAAAAATAAGCCTTATTAAAAACACCATGATACCTGCCGATCAGATACAGGAGCATGTTGACAGCTTTTGCAAAAAACTGAATATTACAAGGTATGTAAGTGTAAACTTTAGTCGGTTGGTTGATGTACCCTGTATGATAGGCTTTATTAAGCCCATTATTCTTTTCCCCGCCACATTAACGGTTTATTTATCTGCGCAGGAAGTTGAGGCCATTTTACTACATGAGCTGTCACATATTAAACGAAATGATTACCTGCTTAATTTGGTACAGCAATTTATAACCATATTACTTTTCTTTAATCCCTTTGCCCAATTAATTAACCGTATTATAAACCAGGAACGCGAAAACCGGTGCGACGACCTGGTGGTACAAACTACTGCCCAGCCTTTAATATATGCACAGGCCCTTTTAAAACTTGAACAAACCAGGCACGCTGGCTTACAACTGGCTATAGCAGCTACCGGAAAGAAATACCATTTATTAAGCAGAATTGAACGAATCATGAAAACAAAAAAACCAATCGGCAACGTACGCCACCTGTTAGTGGCTGTTGTAATAATGATTGCCGGCATAAGCAGCATCGCCTGGTTAAACCCAACTATAAAAGATGGCAAACTATCGGTAAAAAAGGCAGCCTTCCCTAAAATGATCACCGAACTTCTTACAGATACTACCCGCAAACCGGCACATAAAACAAAAAAGGTATCGGCTTATAAAAAAGTTGCGAAAAACAAAATAGGTTATAAAAAGCGCCTTGATGAAACCTACGGCCTTAATGATGCTGAATTAAACAGACTTACTGCCGAGGTGAATAAGCATGCCGAAGCTATTGGCAAATATTATAATAGTCCTGAGTTTAAAGAACAGGTAGAAATGCTTGAGCAAAAAGGCAAAGCGATGGAAGATTATTATAACAGGCCCGAAATAAAGAAAATTCAGGAAGAACAGGAAAAGTTAAGCGCTGACTTTGAAAAGCAATGGGGAAGTAATAGCGAAACCGAGAAGCTTGGAGAACAGATGGGTGAATCGGGCAAAAAGATTGAAAAATATTTTAACAGCCGGGAGTTCAAGGAAATGAATGAACAACTTGAAAAAAAGTATAACATTCCGCATAACCGTAACCATGTTGATGACAGCAAGGATGAAAATTATAGGAAATACCAGGCCGAGCTACAAAGCAAAATACCAGCTGATGTAAAAGAACAAACAGAACAGCTCAAACAAATGGGTGAAAAAATGCACAGCCGCTATGACTCACCTGAGTTTCGCCAAAAAACAAAAGCGCTAAGGGACATGAGCGATAGCTTAAGGATGTCATTAAATGGCCCCGAAATGAAAATGCAGAGAATGGAAATGAAGAAACTGGGCGAGCAAATGCGTTTATCCCGAAATAATCCACAAATAAAAAAAGAGCAGGAATCTTTACGACTGGCTACCAAGAAGCTGAATGAGTATATGAAGAGCCCCGCCTTTAAACGGCGCATGGACGAGTATCGCAAGCAAATGGAATCGGCATTTGATTATAAAAACGATGAAGATCTTAAAACAGATACTGCTCAATAGTTTTTAAATATTAAACCCAATACATTGAAATTCGTAATTTAGTATCCTTAATAAAATAAGGATACTTTTTTTATGCTTCAAAAGCTAACCATTAATAATTACGCGCTAATTGACAATCTTGAAATAAGCTTTGGCAAGGGATTAAACATACTTACCGGCGAAACCGGGGCGGGTAAATCGATCATCTTAGGCGCTTTATCACTTATTTTGGGTCAGCGGGCCGAAAGCCGGTATTTTTTTAACCAGCAAAAAAAATGCGTTATTGAGGGCTTGTTTAAAATTGATGGCTTTCACCTCAAATCGTTTTTTGAAGACAACGACCTGGATTATGAGCCTGAAACGGTTTTACGCCGCGAAATATCTGCGGATGGAAAATCGCGGGCATTTGTAAACGATACCCCGGTTAACCTGAACGCCCTCAAACAACTGGGCGAAAAACTAATAGACATCCACTCGCAACATGCTACGCTTGAGATCAATGATCCCGAATTCCAGCTGCTGGTTGTTGATGCCGTAGCCAAACATGATGATCTGCTGAATGATTATCAAACCAAATTCAAAGCTTATAAAAAAACTACGGCCAAACTGCATGAGCTTATTGAGGAAAGTGAGAAAGCAAAAGCCGATCTTGATTATTTTCAGTTCCAGTTTGATGAGCTGGAAAAAGCCGGCTTAAATGCCGAAGAGCAGGAATTGCTGGAGAAAGAATTAGATGCTTTAAATAATGCAGAAGAAATTAAACGCAACCTTTATGGCGCCTTTTATCTGATGCAGGAAAGCGAAGTTGCCGCTTTAATACAGCTTAAGGAAGCCGGGCAACAGTTGAGTGTAATAGAAAAATTCGACCCGCTGATTGAAGAACTGAACCAGCGATTAAGCAGCACTATTATTGAATTAAAAGATATAGCTGCCGAAATTGAAACAATAGAACAGCGCACCCACACCAACGAAGCCCGGGTTGATGAAGTAAATACCCGGCTAAGCCTCATTTATAACCTGCAAAAAAAACATCGTGTAAACACAAACGCAGAGTTGCTGGAGATACAGGACGACCTGTCTGACAAGATACAGAAAGTACTGTTTAGCGATGAGGCCGTTGAAAAACTGCAAAAACAATTGGCAGATGACAGGGCTGCCCTTGAAAAACTGGCAGCCCAATTAACTACCGGCCGTTTAAAAGCTATACCCGATATTGAGAAACGTGTGCTGGCATTATTGACCGAAATGGGCATGAGCAACTCAGCTTTGAAAGTTGAGCGTACTCCCCTGCTCCCCAAAGGTGCTATCAACGGGTTTGACGGTGACGCTTCTATCACATTAGACAAAAACGGCGCCGACCAGATACGCTTCCTGTTTTCGGCAAACAAAGGGCATGCCCTGGCCGAAATGAGCAAGGTAGCGTCGGGTGGTGAACTTTCCAGGCTGATGCTGAGCATTAAATCACTTATAGCACAATATACCGCGTTACCCACTATTATTTTTGATGAGATCGATACTGGGGTATCCGGCGAGGTGGCCAATAAGGTTGGTCAGATCATGGAACACCTGTCTGACAACCTCCAGGTGATCACCATAACGCACCTGCCACAGATAGCCAGCAAGGGCCAAAATCATTACTTTGTTTATAAAGATGATACTGCCACAGTTACCTATACCCGCATAAAACAGCTTGACGAACAGGAACGCGTCCTGGAAATTGCCAAAATGTTAAGCGGCGATAAACCTGGCGAAAGCGCGCTGCAAAACGCAAGGGAACTGTTAGGAGCTTAATTGCGGCAGGTGGCTTCCTGCCCGTAACAAACTAAATCATAACTTTACACCCGGTTATAAAAACTTAAAATATGGCTTATAATTTATTAAAAGGTAAAAAAGGGATCATTTTTGGCGCTCTGAATGAACAATCCATTGCCTGGAAGGTAGCGCAGCGCGCCGTACAGGAAGGTGCTGAAATTGTATTATCAAATGCACCTATCGCATTGCGCATGGGCGAGCTCAATAAACTGGCCGAAGAATGTAATGCCCCGGTTATTGCGGCTGATGTTACCAGCAATGACGATATTGCCAACCTGTTCACCAAAACCCAGGAACATTTTGGCGGCGGTGTTGATTTTATTTTACACTCCATAGGCATGAGTGTTAACGTGCGTAAAAGCATACATTATACCGAAAACAATTACGATTTTACCCACAAGGGGTTGGATATTTCGGCTTTAAGCCTCCACCGCGTTTTACAAACCGCTATGAAAATGGACGCTATAAACGAGTGGGGTTCTGTACTGGCCCTTACTTATATTGCCGCCCAGCGCGTATTCCCTGATTATAATGACATGGCCGATAACAAGGCCTATCTTGAAAGCATTGCACGTAATTTTGGTTACCAGTATGGTATAAAAAAACATGTTCGTATCAATACGGTATCACAATCGCCAACCCGTACAACAGCAGGATCGGGTGTAAAAGGATTTGACGGTTTTATCAACTATGCCGAAAAAATGAGTCCCCTGGGCAACGCCAATGCCGACCAGTGCGCCGATTATTGCGTAACCTTATTTAGCGATCTTACCCGTATGGTAACCATGCAAAATCTTTTTCACGATGGTGGTTTTTCCTTTACCGGGGTAACACAGGCTGTTATTGAGCAGATGGAGAAATAATATTCGTTTTAATACACAAAAAAAGCGCCCTGCAAATTGTGCAGGGCGCTTTTTTTTGCGCTAAGCTTTTCCTCAATTACTGAGCTGAATCAACCAAAACAACTTTTACCTTGATATCATCCGCAGGCGGCGCTGCCAATTGGCTACCGTTAGAGTTTTGAGCATATATGGTAATAGATCCCACAGATGATGTATAACTATAAGAAATACCGTTATATACTTCAGGTAGCGCTTCATAGGTAGCACCCTCATCATAGGAGATGTAAACTAATACACCACCATTTTGCTGAGCATATTGATCTTGTTCCGGCAAATCGCTAAGAACTGACGAATAAGATTTGTTCCCGCCATCATCGGTATACACTTTCCAGCCGGTTGTACCGTTAATGGTGTAAATTGCAGTTACATTTGATGGTGTAATGTATTTTTTCGTGCATGAGGTTGCTGCCAGCAAAATAGTACAGCAAACGAGAGTCAAGATTTTTTTCATATAAATGTAGTTTGATAATATTCTTAAGACGCTAAGTTCTTAAAAAGGTTTAACGTTTTTTAAGCTCTTTTATTTTTTAACTTAATTAAACGGGTACCCTATATAAATACCATTATTACTTTGTATTTGTTTTGGCCTTATAATATTATGTTTACTTACAAAGCCTGTATTACCCGTGCAGCCCTAAAACAAAAAACCCGGCCATAAGCCGGGTTTAATATTATTAATAAAGAGTTATTATTTTTTCTCTTCCTGTTCAGGCTCTTTGCTTTCGCCTTTTTTATCGATGATCTTAATTTCGTTGGCTTCTTTGTCATAGTCAACAGCCATGATATCACCTTCACTTAATTCGCCTTTTAGTATTTCTTCGGCAATTGGATCTTCCAGGTATTTCTGGATAGCGCGTTTTAACGGACGTGCTCCAAATTGCGAATCGTAACCTTTATCGGCAATAAACTCTTTAGCGGCATCGGTAAGTTCAATTTTGAAACCTAAACCATTTACCCTGCTAAACAGGAAGGCCAGTTCGATATCAATGATCTTGAATATCTCTTCTTTACCTAACGAGTTAAACACGATCACATCATCAATACGGTTCAAAAACTCTGGTGCAAAAGCACGTTTCAAAGCGTTTTCAATAACACCTCTGGAGTGTGTGTCGGCCTGCAGAGCTTTAGCATTGGTGCTGAAACCAACCCCTTGTCCAAAATCTTTAAGCTGACGGGCTCCAATATTTGATGTCATGATGATGATGGTATTCCTGAAGTCAACCTTGCGGCCCAATGAGTCAGTCAGCTGTCCTTCGTCCAATACCTGTAACAGTATATTGAATACATCAGGGTGTGCTTTCTCAATCTCATCCAGCAAAATCACCGCATATGGTTTACGGCGTACTTTTTCGGTTAACTGTCCGCCTTCTTCATAACCCACATATCCCGGAGGCGCTCCCACCAAACGTGATACCGCGAATTTTTCCATATACTCGCTCATATCTATCTGGATCAACGCGTCTTCGGTATCAAACATAAAGCGTGCAAGTTCTTTTGCAAGTTCAGTTTTACCAACACCGGTTGGGCCCAGGAAAATAAATGAACCAATTGGTTTTTTAGGATCCTTTAAGCCTGCACGTGTACGTTGTATAGCACGTGTAAGTTTTTTAATAGCATCATCCTGGCCAATGATCTTGCTGCCAACGGTATCAGCCATGTGCAGTAATTTCTGGCTGTCGGCCTGGCCTACCCTTTGTACCGGTATGCCGGTCATCATGGATACTACTTCGGCCACATTATCTTCGGTTACAGTGTAACGTTTTGATTTGGTTTCGGCTTCCCAAAGCGCCTTAGCCTGGTCAAGCTCAACCAGCAAATTTTTCTCGGTATCGCGCAGCTGTGCAGCTTCTTCATATTTTTGGCTGCGTACAACTTTGTTTTTCTCGATCTTGATCTGCTCAATCTTTTGCTCAATATCCAGGATATTTTGGGGCACATGGATATTGGTCAGGTGAACACGTGAACCAGATTCATCCAAAGCATCAATAGCCTTATCCGGTAAAAATCTATCAGTAATATATCTGGTAGTTAAAGTTACGCAGGCATTAATAGCTTCGGGAGTATAAGTTACGCCATGATGTTCTTCATATTTTTCCTTGATCCTGTTCAGTATCTCAATAGTTTCAACCGGGGTTGCAGGCTCAACCATTACTTTTTGAAAGCGACGGTCAAGTGCTCCATCTTTTTCAATATACTGGCGGTACTCGTCTAACGTGGTTGCGCCAATGCATTGAATTTCGCCCCTGGCCAGGGCCGGTTTAAACATGTTTGAGGCGTCAAGCGAACCTGATGCGCCACCTGCACCTACTATGGTATGTATCTCATCAATAAATAAGATAACATCAGGTGATTTTTCAAGCTCGTTCATTACCGCTTTCATACGTTCCTCAAACTGGCCACGGTATTTTGTACCGGCAACCAATGAGGCAAGATCAAGTGTAACTACACGTTTGTTAAACAATACACGCGATACCTTACGCTGAACAATGCGCAATGCCAACCCTTCGGCAATGGCTGATTTACCTACGCCTGGCTCACCTATTAATATAGGGTTGTTCTTTTTACGGCGCGATAAAATTTGAGATACCCTTTCAATCTCTTTTTCACGACCAACAATAGGGTCAAGCTTTCCGTCTTCGGCAGCGCGGGTTAAATCGCGGCCAAAATTGTCAAGCACCGGTGTTTTTGATTTAATGTCTGATACCTTTTTAGGCTGGCTAAATGATTCTTCTTCTTTAAAGTCATCATCGCCGCCGGTAGGTGATCCGGGCATTTCGTCAGTTACATCATTTTTGTGCGATTCTACTTCGCCTTTAAATACTTCATAGTTTACATTAAACTGCATGAGTATTTGTGAGGCGATGTTATCCTCGTCGCGCAGTATGGACAGCAGCAGGTGCTCAGTTCCAATTACATCGCTTTTAAATATCTTGGCTTCAAGATAAGTTATCTTCAGTACTTTCTCGGCTTGTTTAGTTAATGGGATACTGCCAATATGTACGTTTGTTCCAATAGTTCCTTTTACGGCATCTTCAACGGCGCGACGCAATTTTGCTGTGTCAACGTTCAATCCTTTGAGCAATTTAATTGCCACACCGTCTCCATCCCGGATAAGCCCCAGTAAAAGATGCTCAGTTCCAATATAGTCGTGCCCCAGGCGTAACGCCTCTTCCCTGCTATATTGAATAACATCCTTAACCCTCGGCGAAAATTTAGCTTCCATATATACCTTTCTTATTATGAACGTCCTAATCTATTAATTTTGTTTTTACAAAATACGACGCTTGTCTTAACATTTATCAACAATATTGCCAACATTTAACGATTTGCAGAAACAGACATTGATATGATACGCAAGCTATTAAAGTTTGGCTTTATTCAATAATTTTTATCGGAAAATTCAACAACCATCGAATTTTTTTACAATATACAAATGAAATACACCTATTTGATATAAAAAATTCAAAATAGTTTAAACATATTAACATTTTTTTATAACAAATATATCGAAACAGGCATTTCGTCATCACACATGACATTTAGGCACTAGTCTGTTTTTGGGGTCATGTTTACTATTATATACGTAAAGATACACACAACAGTTGTCGCAATATGAGTGTTTAACGAAATTAAATCATTGCGTAGTATCTGACGTTGGTTTGCTTTCTGCAATCTTGTCAAATATTTGATATCTGGTTGCTTTTTTTAGGTATTCAATCAATTTTCGCCCATATTTGAATTCTTTTTTTAATCAATTATATGGCAGACGAAAAGATCATATTTTCAATGGCCGGGGTTAGCAAGATCTATCCTCCGCAAAAAACAGTTTTAAAAAATATTTACCTGTCCTTTTTTTACGGTGCCAAAATTGGTGTTATCGGTTTAAATGGGTCGGGTAAATCCTCCTTATTAAAGATCATAGCCGGTATTGACAAAACCAATATAGGCGAGGTTGTTTTTTCGCCTGGTTATACTGTAGGTTATCTGAGCCAGGAGCCCGAGCTTGACCCTGATAAAACCGTACGCGAAGTTGTAGAAGAAGGGGTTGCCGAAACTACTGCTTTATTAAAGGAGTATGAGGAGATCAACGAAAAATTTGGCCTGGAGGAATATTATAGTGACGCCGATAAAATGGATAAACTGATGACCCGCCAGGGCGAACTGCAGGACCAGATAGATGCCGTAAACGCCTGGGAACTGGACACCAAGCTGGAGCGTGCCATGGATGCCCTGCGCTGCCCTGAGCCCGACACAAAAATTTCAGTACTGTCAGGCGGTGAGCGCCGCAGAGTGGCACTTTGTCGCCTTTTATTAAAGGAGCCCGACGTTCTATTGCTTGATGAGCCTACCAACCACCTGGATGCGGAATCAATTGACTGGCTGGAGCAGCATTTACAACAATATAAAGGTACGGTTATAGCCGTAACGCACGACCGCTACTTTCTTGACAATGTAGCCGGCTGGATACTGGAACTTGACCGCGGCGAAGGCATACCATGGAAAGGTAATTACTCTTCATGGCTTGATCAAAAAGCAAAACGCCTGGCGCAGGAAGAAAAAAGCGAGAGCAAACGCCAGAAAACCCTGGAGCGCGAACTGGAATGGGTACGCATGGGACCAAAAGGCCGTCATGCCAAATCAAAAGCGCGTTTAGGTAATTATGAAAAACTGGCATCTGAGGAAACCAAAGAGCGCGAAGAAAAACTGGAACTGTTCATTCCGCCGGGCCCGCGTTTGGGCAATGTGGTGATAGAGGCCAGTGGCGTAAGCAAGTCATATGGCGACAAATTATTGTTTGACAACCTGAGCTTCTCTTTACCACCCGCCGGCATCGTTGGCATCATCGGGCCGAACGGCGCGGGTAAAACCACCCTGTTCCGTCTTATTACCGGCCAGGATAAACCCGATTCAGGTACTTTCCGCGTAGGCGAAACCGTTGCGCTTGGTTATGTTGACCAGATGCATGACGACCTTGACCCTAATAAATCTGTTTGGGAAAATGTAACCGGTGGACTGGAAACCATTATGGTAGGTAACCGTCCGCTTAACTCCAGGGCCTATGTATCTAAATTTAACTTTAATGGTGCCGACCAGCAGAAAAAGGTGGGCGTACTATCGGGTGGCGAGCGTAACAGGGTACACTTGTCCATAACTCTCAAAAAAGGATCAAACGTGTTACTGCTGGATGAGCCCACCAATGATATTGACGTAAACACCTTGCGCGCGCTTGAAGAAGCACTGGAAAACTTTGGCGGCTGCGCCGTAGTGATCAGCCACGACAGATGGTTCCTTGACCGTATCTGTACCCACATTTTAGCTTTTGAAGGCAACTCACAGGTTTACTTTTTTGAAGGAAACTACTCCGATTACGAAGAGAACCGCAAAAAACGCCTGGGCGATGTGGCGCCAAAGCGCATTAAGTATAAGAAACTTACGGTATAACCCCGCTAAATCGCCCCTGAAAGAGGGTGACTTTTTGACAAGTAACTCTATCGCGTCATTGCAAAGTATGCAATGACGCTTTTCTTTTTTACTCGTTCACAAAACAGCTTTAGTTAAAAGCGCTTTCTTTATTTTCCTGTCATAATATGCCACTCTCCCCAAAAAATCCGCTAACTATCAATTCCTTATATCAATTGAACAAAAAAATTCATAACTTGCCATTTTCTAAATTATAACACATAAGGCCATGACTGAGACGCTGGACATCAAGATCACCAAAACCACTCACTCCCGTTTAGCTGAAACGGATTTTGACAACTTACCATTCGGAAAAACATTTTCTGACCACATGTTTGTGGCGGATTATGCTGATTGTGAATGGAAAAACCTCCAGGTCATTCCCTACGGCGAGATTGGGCTTAGTCCGGCAATTTCTGCATTACATTACGGCCAGGCATTTTTTGAAGGTTTAAAAGCCTACAAACATGCCGATGGCAAAGTAACTATTTTCCGTCCCGATAAAAATGCCATCCGTTTTAACAAATCGGCTGAGCGTTTATGTATGCCGACCTTGCCCGAGGAAATATTTTTACAAAGTATGGCAGCCGTTGTTGACATTGACCGCGACTGGGTGCCATCAAAAGCAAATCATGCGTTATACATACGCCCGTTCATGTTTGCTACAGATCCTTATCTGGGCGTAACACCATCGGCAACTTATAAATACATGGTGCTTGCCGGCCCTGTAGGACCATATTTTTCAAAAACACTGCGCGTTAAGATTGAAACATATTATACCCGCGCTGCAGAAGGCGGCATGGGTTACGCAAAAGCGGCCGGCAATTATGGCAGCTCGATGCTGCCCGCCCGTAAAGCAACCGAAGAAGGCTTTGACCAACTGATATGGACAGATGCCAAAGAGCATAAATACATTGAAGAAATGGGAGCTGCAAACGCCATGTTCATGCTTGACGGCAAGCTGATCACCGCCGAGGCCAAAGACACTATTCTTGACGGTGTAACCCGCGATACGGTAATTGCTTTAGCCAAGGCATGGGGCATACCCGTTGAAACACGCAAGGTTTCTGTTGCCGAAATTATTGAAGGCGCAAAAAACGGCAAACTTACTGATGCCTTTGGGGCCGGTACTGCTGCAACCATCGCTTCTGTTGGTTCAATAAGTGTTGATGGCGAAGAGTACTTTTTAAGTGATCCAAAAACACGCGAGTTTTCGCAAAAGGTTTTGGCTACGCTTGATGCCATAAAATATGGTAACGCGCCTGATACCTACGGCTGGAATTACCTGGTATCGTAATTGACATTCATATTAAAAACAAAAGAGGTGCTTCAAATGGAGCGCCTCTTTTGTTTTATACCTATTACCTTTAAAAGCTGCAATCCGCAGCAGGAGTTATTCCTTCTTTGTCCACAGTTAAAACAGGGCTGCCGTTTTTAAAAGTCACTATCCAGATACTGTCGAAATCGTCATTTGGCCATTGCAAGCCTTTAACACCCAGGCCAAGCGCTTTTAAAACGGGCTTAATTTGGCTATGCTCCCATACTACTAATATAGTCCCTTTTTTGGCGGTCAGTTCGGTGGCCAGGCCGGCAACGTTTTCCTCCTCAAAGCTGCTATTAACAGCTAAATTGTATTTAATTGCAAAAGGCGAAACGGTTTGAAACATGCGCCCCCTCGCGGTTGATTTGCCCAGGTGCAGGGCGGGCATATAAATATGATCGGGCAGGCCAAATTTAGCTTTCAAAACTTCGGGCAACCTTAGGGCCCGGTTTAAACCCGCGCAGGAAAGATTATCGCCTTCAACCGGTTTTTCGGCATGACGGATGAAGATCAGTTTAAGGTTTTTGTTTTGCGCAATAACGGCCGGGGCCTGCAGGCAAACCGTAAAGCACATTAAAGTGAGTAATACAGCGATTCTTTTTATCATGTGCAGTTAACTCAAAACTTATTACCCGTTATCCATCAATCCACACTAACGGTAAGGCCTTCCTGCTGCAATATTTTACGGTAAATTTCCATTTCGGTAAATGAACCTTCCAATACAGCGCATTTGCCTTCGTTGTGTACCTTCCAGGCAATTTTTTCGGCCTGGGCTTCGGAGTAATCAAGATACTTCATCATGCAGTGGATCACATGATCAAAAGTGTTAAAATCGTCATTCCACAATATCAGGCGGTGAACTTCTTTAAGTCCTGCCAGTATCTCTTCAAGTGTGAGTGTTTCTTCCTGTGTTTCCGTTGGCATAAGTAACTACAAATTTACTCAAAAACAAGTAATAAAAGTGTTAAAATTATGTTTATGGGCTTAAATCATGATATACATTCCCAAATCAAAATCCTAAACTCCCCAACCCCATGAAAAAAGCCCTTCATTGCTTTGCTTTTACATTTACTGTATTGTTATGCTTTATTTATACTGTTCATGCACAATCAGCAAAAAACAACCAGGTTACTTTAAAGCAACCTGCTGCCGTCATTAACATTGACGGCAACCTGAAAGACTGGGGCGATAGCCTGCGTTATTACAACGATGAAAAAAAGATTTATTACACGCTGGCCAATGATAAAACCATGCTGTATGCCGCTGTACGTATCAATGACCGTATGGACCAGCTGCGCACTTTAAACGCGGGCATCACTTTGGGTATTGATACCAAAGGCAAGAAAAAGGAAAGCTTTTCGCTTACCTTTCCGCTCGCCGATCCGGGATCTCCGCCAGAATTTGGCAAACGCAGCAACGAGAATGGCGAGATCACTAAAGAAGACCGCGACGAACTGATGCGCGAGCGTGTAACCAAACTCCGCAACATTAAGGTAGAAGGGTTTAAGGATATTGAGGGGGATATGATAACCACCTCGAACACTTACGGCATTAAAGCTGCTATTGATTACGACGCTGATGGCAACCTGGTTTATGAAATGGCCATACCGTTACAATTTTTCCACGCAGAAGATATCATCAAAAATGAATGGGCCTTTAACTTTAAAATAAACGGCTTGCAAAGGCCTAAAACCGACGGTATTGAAAACCCGGAACATGAGGGCGGTGGCATGGGTGGAAGAGGTAGCCGTGGTGGTGGCGGAATAGGCGGCGGGGGTCGCGGAGGCAGAGGCGGTCGGGGCGGCGGCGGATTTGGCGGCGGAAATGCCAATGATACAGCCCGCAGCGAAATATCCAAATCAGTTGATTTCTGGGAGAAATTCTACCTGGCTAAGTAAAATTCAAAAGGAGAAAATGACTTAAATGCATTGTTATCCGATGTTTTAAAATCCAGGGACTATCCCCGCATTCAGCGAAAAGTCAATATGGTGTTTGATAGCCTCACCTAAAGTCCTCTCCTTTGGAGAGGACTTTAAACAGAAGTTTTTTAGAACCCTCTCCTTTTGAGAGGGCAGGGTGAGGCCCCACCCTACTCAACTTTATAAGTATAAACCTGCCGGCCCAGGTCACCATCAGCGCTGATCCCTTCAATTACTATCCTGTACGTCCCCTTTCCATCGGCATTGAAGAAAGAAAGTGACGCGTTGCCGTCTTTATCAGTAACTACATTAGGCGCCCAGTATATAGTTGACCGTAGATCCTGCATTTTTGCATTTACTTTTGGATCATCATACTTTGGCGAATAAAATTCACGCGCCTTATAATACCCCTTTGGCGAATACGTTACCACACCCGGTGCATACCGGTTATAAACAGCACCTTCATCGCCCCGTTTTGTAGTGATCACAATTACCCCGTTTCCTCCCCGCGAGCCATAGATCGCCGTATTGCCAATCGAACGCAAAACCTCAATACTGGCAATATCAGGTACGCTGACATTGTCTAACTGATCAGACTCCATATACACCCCATCTACAATTATCTGCATCGGACGGTTAAACCCTCTTGTGGAATAAGGTACACCGCCTCTGAATATCACCCCAACAAGCCGCCCCTGCAATATATTGGAAAGATTGGGGCCCATGCTTTCAATATCCTTGTAGGTAAGTACCTGGTCGGCATTGCCCGCCCCATTCAAATTAGACGAATGTTTTACCGCGGTGGTCCTGGTATCTTTTACAACAACCTCTTTTAACACTATGGTATGGTTACCTATACCATACTTTACCTGTTCGTTGTACAACTTTTTGCTGTTTTGCAGGTATGCCGAACGGCCATCGTTGATATTTACCTCTATATCAGGTGCATTTTTATTTTTTCCGACAGGCTGTGGTGCTATATTGTCTAATGTAATATCCAGATTTTTACGATCCTTTGCGGTACGGGCCTGCACAACAAATTTTATACTGTCCCTAAAGATCAAATTATTAAATGTGAACTTACCCTGGGCATCGGCAACGGTATCCAATATAAATGTACCCCCGGCAGTAGTGAACAGGGTTACTTTACCATTGGGCACTGGCTTGCCGCCAAAGGTTTTTAAATGACCGGTTATTTGCAGCGTTTTTTCGGGCTGATAAACTATTGGCGGGAAGGTATCATTAATAACCTGCTTCCATTCAAAACGGCGATAGCCCTGGGTTAACATCAACACGTCAAGATCGGCGCGGGTCTTTGCACTTTCATTGGCAAAATAGTATCCGGGCTTTTCTATATATCCCTTCAGGTCGGCAGTTAGCAATATGTTGGAGAAAATACTTTCCTCGGCAGTTTCATCAACCGGCACTTTTGACAGGTCAATAACTGAAGCCGAGAAACTGCCCACTATAGGGTTATTGGCCTTGTTTTTTGCATTCAGGCTGATGGTTACCTTATCGCGGGGCGAATAATTTTGTTTATCGGCCGATACATTAAGTTTAAGCCTGTCGGGGTTTTGAATAAACACTAAACGCTCATTCAACGGTTCACCGGCTGCCGAAAACAAAGTAAATTGTACAATGCCCGATGGAAATTTGCTTTTAGGAACAACAGCGCGAAACATTTTGCTATTGCCGGCGCTTTTACTTGCATAGCAAATTTCGCCGCCGCTCTGAGCTACAAGTACTATCCCTTGTGCAGAGGATGCACTGTGCAATAAGCCGGTGCCCGGCAATACTTTTATGGTAAGCGCATCATCAGCGGAGTTATCAATGGCCAGTACATAAGCATTATCCATCGCTTTTGGCAAATCAAAATTGCTTTCGGAACCATCGGCGTAAACAACATGAGCCTTATAGGCTTTACCGCTTTCGGGAGTTAAATTAAACACGCCCATACCCAGGTGAGTGCTGCTAAACGCGGTGACTACATGGTTTTGGTCATCAATAATATTGCCTTTTATATCTACCCCCAAACCATCGGCACCAACGGCTTTAAAGGCCACTTTTGAGTCTACACCGTTTACCAGGTTACCGCTCTCGGGGAAAAACTGTACATCTGTTTTGTTTGATACCGCCTTTATGGGCACCACTTTGGTTACTACCTTTTTGTCAATAAGTTTTATATGCGTGGTAATATGACCTGTGGCTGCCAAATTCGGAGTCGGGTTTATAAAAGCCGCGTCAAGGTTACCCTTGTCATTGGTAATGCCTTTGCCTTTAAAAACGGTTTTACCATGAAGCTCAACCCGGTAACTTACTTCGTTCCCGGCGTAAGGCGCGCCGTTGGGGTCAGTATAATTTATAACCGCGTTTATCTTTTGCTTTCCGTTTTGATTGCTGTATGTATAGTCGGTTTTAGTAAAAATAGTATTGCTTATAACATTAACTATGGCTATGGTTTTATCAAAAAAATATGCGTCGCCGGCGTTACGCATCCAGTTGGTATAGGCCCTTATACGATAATTGCCTTCCTGCATGGTGTCTGGCAGTGCAAAATCACCGTTTGCCAGTCCGCTTGTTAAAGGAAGTTTTAGGGAACGTTTTACAGAGTCATTTTCATCTATCAGGTCAACATTCAAAATTTCACTAAAAGCCGATAGCCGGTGCCTGCTGCCTATGGTCACATAAGCTTTAAACCAAATATCATCGCCCACGGCATAGTATGGTTTATCAAGATGGAGGTATACTTTTTCCTGCGGATATTCGGCGCGCCATTTATCAAGCTGGTCCACAAGTTTGCTTAACAGGTCATCGCCGGGATCTGTAAAACTAAAAGCAAATGATACAATTACGGTTAGGAGCAACCCAAGCGATATTTTCTTGTATTTCATCATGGTAAATAAAATTCAATTTACACAAAATATCTTGCAGGCGATGTATTGTGAGGTTATAGGTTTTATAAGGTTATTAACTTCCGTGTTGTCATTCTGATACAGCGAAAACTATCTCTTGAGCGGGAGTGAAAATGCAGCGTTATATGCCCATCGCCTAAGACCGCTCCCTGTACTTCACCAGGATGACCTTGTTTTTTTATTACACAAGTCGCCATTTCGACTCGTTATATCAACAATGGTTTAACCTGTTCAAAAAAAAAGATTAAAACTTATTTTTCCACATCATGCTTTCAACAGGCCTTGTTGTAGGATTATTGTATTTGGCGTTGCTTTTGGTATTGTACATGGTTTCAATATCGCCCTCAACCACAAAATAAATAAGCTGCCCTATAGGCATACCCGCGTAAATGCGTACGGGCTGGGCACATGAAATTTCAAGTGTCCAGGTATTGCAAAAACCAACGTCGCCTTTGCCCGCCGTTGCATGTATATCAATACCCAGGCGGCCCGTGCTTGATTTCCCTTCCAGAAACGGCACGTGACTATGTGTTTCGGTATACTCCATGGTTACACCCAGGTAAAGCGTGTTGGGCTGCAGTATAAAACCTTCTTTGGGTATCTCAAAGCCATCAATTTCATTATGTACCTTGGCGTCCAGTACCCGGTTACGGTAGGTGGCCAGGTGCTTGCCTAAATGTACATCGTATGAATTGGTGCCCAGGCATTCACGTTTAAAGGGTTCAATAATGATGTTTCCTTTTTCAATTTCTTCGAGAATGCGCTTGTCTGATAGTATCATGGTAGGGCCTAAATTATAACTAATTAAAACAATAGGCAAGATGTAGTATCAAGTAATTAGTAGTGAGTAGGCAGTGGGAGATTTTTTTATCTGAAAATATAATGCGGGCCCTGATACGCGATACTAACTACTTAATACCAGTGATTGCAAATCAAATGCCGCTTGGTGTCGACTCACCCGATCTACGCTATGCTGGATCATCCTTCATTAGTGGAAAGAGAGAAGAGTAAAAAGTTGGACAAAAGAATAAAGAAAACAATATCTTCACCCTCTTTCCAGCGAAGCTGGAGAGGGGGTCGCCCGGCGGAGCGCAGGCGGGGTGAGTCGGCACCATGCGACAAATTGACCTATATCATTTACTATATTCTAAATATATTTTAATTAAATTTATTTGACATAAGTTTGTCACCTATTTTGCAATTTTACATATATGGCTATAGCATACAGGCAGCGTATCGATGATGATACTGAATTTGCGCTCTGGAAAATTGAGGAAGAGGCTGACGATCTGTATAAACAACTGCAACTTGATGAGGATGAAAAAGCTTACGTTGAAAAACTGAGCAAAGGTAAACGCCACCTGCACTGGCTGGGCACACGGGTGTTGCTGCGCAAAATGCTGCGCACCGATGAATATATTGACTGTAAGGTCGACTCACATGGCAAACCCTACCTGGTAAATCTGCCCTATCATATATCATTAAGCCACTCCTTTGATTATGCTGCTGTAATGATCAGTAAAACGAATAAGGTAGGGATTGATATTGAACAGATCAAACAAAAAGTAGAACGCATTGCCGGTAAATTCATGCGCCCTGAAGAGCTGGCCTTTATAAGCCCGCAGCATAAAATTGAACAGCTGTATGTTTGCTGGTGCGCCAAAGAGGCGGTATATAAATGCAACGGCGAAAAAGAGGTATCATTTGCAGACAATATTTTTTTGAACACTTTTGATTTTCAAAGCAGCGGCGAGTTAAGCGCCCGTCTTCTTAAAAAAGATATCACCCTTGATTATGCGGTGAGCTATATGCAATATGAAGATTACATGATTGGCTACGTAAAGGGATAAATGTGATGAAGAACAAAAAAGTATTTTTTCAGGACTGGGGTTTGATAGATTACCAGCAAGCATGGGATAAACAGGAAGAGCTGTTTGCATCTTCGGTACAAACCAAATTGAAAAACCGCAACAGCGAACTGGCTTATGAAACAGCTGCCAAAACACCGGTAGCTGCCGGCGTTTATGAGCCTTTTGAGCCCGATGAAACTTTTAACTACCTGGTATTTTGCGAACACCCGCACGTTTACACCCTTGGCAAAAGCGGCAAGCCTGAACATTTGCTGCTTAACGAGCAGGGATTAAAAGAAAAGCAGGCCGTTTACTATACCATTAATCGTGGAGGCGATATTACCTATCACGGTCCGGGCCAAATTGTGTCATATCCCATACTCGACCTCGAAAATTTTTTTACTGATATACACCTGTACCTGCGTACACTGGAAGAAGCTATTATTTTAACCCTTGCCGATTATGGCTTAAAGGCAGGCCGCTATCCGGGCTATACCGGCGTTTGGTTTGATGCCGATAATGCCAATGCCCGGAAGATATGCGCCATGGGCGTACGCTGCAGCCGCTGGGTAACCATGCACGGGCTGGCTTTTAACGTAAATACCGACCTGGATTACTTTAACCATATAGTTCCCTGCGGTATTGACGATAAGGCCGTGACTTCCATGCAAAAAGAGCTGGGCCGCCAGGTTGATATAAACGAAGTAAAAGAAATCCTTAAACATCATATTTCCGTATTGTTTGGTATGGAGATATTATGATAAAAGCACTATTCTTAATTTTATTTTCAATAAGCACGCTATCAGCCTGCACAAAAACCGCATTGATGACGCAGATACCACCAGTTACCGGATCGCCCGCTGCTGTTACAGATACCTTAAGTTACCTGGCCCTCGGCGATTCATATACCATAGGCCAGTCGGTACCCGAGCATGACGCGTTTCCATACCAGCTTGCAGGGCAATTGCCCGGTCACAAAATAACCGGCCCAACCATTATAGCACAAACCGGGTGGACAACCCAGCAGCTCATATCGGCTATCGACGCCAGCAGCATCGGGGATAACACCTATGATATAGTAACCCTGCTTATTGGTGTGAACGATCAGTATCGCGGCGGCAGCCAGGCAGGTTACCGGGCTAAATTTGCCGAGGTTTTAAATACAGCCATTAAATTTGCCAAAGGAAATAAGGCCCGCGTTTTTGTACTTTCCATTCCCGATTACGGGGTAACACCTTTTGCCCACGGCGATGACGCGCGGATAGGCAAAGAGATTGATGAATTCAATGATATTAACCGTGAAGAAAGTTCCAGGGCAGGTGTTAACTATATCGACATTACTCCTATATCAAAGGAGGCGGCCTATAATAAAGCGCTCATTGCTGATGACGGTCTGCACCCTTCGGCTATCATGTACGGCCTGTGGGTTGAAAAACTACGACCGGTTATTTTAGGTGCGCTGGAAAATAAATAGTCCCCGCTGGTTTAAATTACCGTCTCAGCCCAAAAACTTTTTTAATCGCCAAAAACCGATTAAAAAAGTGTTAAAATAAATCAAAAAACATCAGTTTTAACACTTTTATTGATTATTTATATGTTGTTTTGATCGTTTTTTCAAGTGTTAACTGAGCTTTAAAAAGTTCAGCGCTGTATATCGGAAAATCAGCACTCGGGCAAGCTGATTGGTATGTTAATGGCCAGTCCGCCATCCGAAGTTTCCTTGTATTTGGAGTTCATGTCAAGGGCGGTTTGCCACATGGTTTTCACCACGGCATCTAAACTTACTTTAGCTTTTTCCGGGTTGCTTTGCAGGGCCAGTTGTGATGCGGTTATAGCCTTGATGGCGCCCATGGTATTGCGTTCAATACAGGGTATCTGCACCAGGCCGCCTATAGGGTCGCAGGTTAAGCCTAAATGATGTTCCATAGCAATCTCGGCCGCCATGAGCACCTGCCTTTGGGTGCCTCCAAGGCATTCGGTCAAAGCGGCGGCGGCCATTGCTGATGATACGCCGATCTCGGCCTGACAGCCTCCCATAGCAGCAGATATAGTAGCCCCCTTTTTAAATATACTGCCAATTTCTGAAGCAGTAAGCAAAAACTGAATGATGCACTGATCGCTATAACCATTGCAAAAAACAATATAGTATTGCAGCACTGCCGGTATAACACCAGCCGCGCCATTTGTAGGTGCGGTGACCACCCGGCCGAACGAAGCGTTCTCTTCATTTACGGCCAGGGCAAAACAACTTACCCAATCCAGTATATTTTTAAAGCCATCGCCGGTTTTCCTGATGGCCATCACCCACTCTTCATAATTAGTGTAGCTGTTATTACCTATTAATTTACTATTGAGTTTAAAGGCGCGCCTTGCTACATTCAGGCCGCCCGGCAGTTGCCCGGTGGTATGGCAGCCGCGGTACATACATTCTTTTATTGCTTTAAAAATATTTAGCACACCGGTACGCGTTTCCTGCTCACTGCGCCAGGCCAGTTCATTCTCCATCACCACCTCTGATATTTTGAGACCGGTTTTGATGCACCAGTGCAGCAGATCAGCAGCGGTATCTATGGGGAACGGGAGGTCAACCTCTTGTTTGGCTTGGTCAGAGCCACCTTCTTTTACCACAAAGCCGCCGCCAATGGAATAGTAGGTTTCAGAAACCGCCCTGCCCGTATTTAAAAATGCCTGAAAAGTTACCGCGTTGGGATGAAAAGGCAAGCTTTCATTGAACAGAAACAGCAGATCATCCACTACAGAAAAGCTGACCTCCTGTGTGCCTGCCAACCGCAATTTATGTGTATTGGTTATGGTTTCAATTTTAGGCGTTATCTGGTCAACCTCAAACGTTACCGGGTCATCGCCGCTCAGGCCCAGGAGTATGGCAATATCAGTACCATGCCCCCTGCCGGTTTTGGCTAAGGAACCATACAGCAATATCTTTACCTGCTCAACCTGGGGCAACAAGCCTTGCTGACCAAGCCCCTGAGCAAACTGCTGCGCAGCCCGCCAGGGGCCAAGCGTATGTGAACTTGATGGCCCAATGCCTATCTTGAACATGTCAAATACAGAAATTTGCTCTCTTTGCATCAAGTCAAAATTATAAATAATATACCATTGTACATTTGAAATAAAGCTGATATCTTATTTATTTTTTATTTAAATATTTTATACTTTGCAGTAATTAAAAAACTCTAAAACACTTACTTAAACCAAAAAAAATGGAAAATTATGATTCTCAATCGGCGCTAACCGGTGCCTTATTTGGTGCATTTCTGATCCCATCACTAATTGTCGGGATCATTTGCATTATTGGCATGTGGAAAATTTTTGAAAAAGCAGGCAAACCAGGCTGGGCATCAATTATTCCTATTTACAATATCATTGTATTGCTTGAAATTGTGGGTAAACCTGTTTGGTGGATAATTTTATTTCTGATTCCGTGCGTAAACATCATATTTGGTATCTGGACCATCAATTTATTAAGCAAAAGTTTCGGTCAGGGCGAAGGCTTTACTGTGGGCCTGATATTGTTGGGCTTTATATTTTACCCGCTGTTGGGTTTTGGTAACTATCAATATATAGGCCCTGCCGGTGCCGGGTTTGCAGGTCATAAACCGTTTGATCCGTCAACCGATTATAAAGACCCTTTTAACAACAACCCACCGCAGGTTTAATGCTGCCAAACTATATTACTTTACAACTATTTTGCAGCCAGCCGGGTTTTATCCACTGGCTGCAAAATCATTTGATCCCCTGTCCTTTCAAATATCTTACCGGCCTTGATTGTCCGGGCTGTGGTTTCCAGCGTTCCGTAATAGCCTTAATTCAGGGCAATGTTCACCAAAGCTTTTCTTTATACCCTCCGGCTATTCCGCTATTGTTATTTTTCACATACGGCATTGCCGACGGATATTTAAAACTGGATACCTCTAAATTCGTTGTAAAAAAAACCTTATTTATTATAACCGGCAGTATCGTGTTAGTTAGTTACGGTATCAAAGTGTGGGGATTATACACCCATTACAAAACATCGGCCTGAGCTATAATGTGGCTGTAATCCTTAATAATGGTTTGTAAAAAAAGCATGTCGTTCATTTCGGGCGGGGGTGTTACGCCTAAAAGCTCTTTAATGCGCTGCGCCATATTGTATACCAATACGCTGTTACGGCTTTTTATGTAGTTATTTATTACCTCGTTTATCAGTTCAATATCTTTCTCATTTAAATTGGCCGCAGCTGCAAAAACCGGCTGATAATTATCGGCCTCGGGTTTAAAGGCAATGTTATTCATTTTGGTACGCGGGCTTGTTCTGATCAGGGTAGTGCCTGCAACCATATCGCCAATGCGCTGAGCTTTATCTGATACGGCTACACATATCACCGCGCATACCCCTCCGCTTAATAAAAAGTCAACTATCCGGAATAACCAGCGCATGAGGTACTGCCCAAACCGTGGCCGGGACCCGTCAAGGCTTATTACCTTTATTTTCATGATACGCTTGCCAACGCTTTGTCCGTTCATGGCGGTTTCGCATATCAGGTCATAAAAAACATATAATGCTGCATAAGCTATAAAAATGAAACCTATCAGTATGTCATTAGTACTTTTGATACTTCCAGAGATGCCAATACCGATTAAAGCCGCAAAAATTACAGCCACAAAAAGCCCCATATCAATAATATAGGCCACTATGCGCTCGCCTACACCTGCCACTTCGTAATCAATATCAATATTTTGTGTGGTGGTTACCCTAATAGTTTGCATACCTGAAATAAATAGGTTTAAATATGCTTTTTTTTGTTGATATATATATGTTTTGTAATTATTTTAACAGAATATTTAAATAAACGGTAATTCATGCGGGAACCGCTTTTTGTAAAACAGAATGCTTCAAAGTGGACCAGCTTTGAGCGAACGCCAACGGATGATCCTGATGAACTTGCTGACCGCTTTATCCAGATCACCGATGACCTCGCTTATGCCAAAACCTTTTATCCAAAATCAAAAACTATCGCATATTTAAACGGACTGGCCGCGGGTTTGCATCAATCCATCTATAAAAACAAAAGCGAGAAAAGTAACCGGTTTTTAACTTTCTGGAAATACGAATTGCCCTTGCTGTTTAAAACCTATCAAAAGCAACTGCTTTACGCCTTTTTATTCTTTACTGTATTTTGCCTGATAGGCGCGCTCTCGGCAAAATATGATGAAAACTTTGTAAGGCTAATCATGGGCGACGATTATGTGGATATGACCAATGCCAATATCATGAAAGGAGATCCTTTTGGCGTGTACAAACAAGGTAGCGAAGCATTGATGTTTTTTGGAATTGCCGTCAACAACATTTTTGTTTCACTGATAACATTTGTAAGCGGCATTATATTCACCGTTGGTTCCGTTTATTATTTATTCCGTAATGGGGTAATGCTGGGCTCGTTCCAGTATTATTTCTTTAGCAAAGGCCTGGGTATTAAATCTGTTTTAGTGATCTGGATACATGGCACGTTAGAAATTTCATCAATCGTTATAGCAGGCGCTGCCGGTATTATTTTAGGGAACAGTTTGTTGTTCCCCAAAACCTATAAGCGCATGGTATCGCTAAAAAAAGGCGCAAAAGACGGCATGAAGGTGGCTATCGGTATTATTCCTATTTTAATTGTGGCGGCTTTTTTTGAAGGCTTTGTAACCCGGCATACCGAGATGCCTGTATGGCTCAGTATTACTATTTTAGCATCATCATTAGTTTTTATTATATGGTATGTAATTATATACCCTAACAAAATTTATAAAACCAACCAAACCTATCATGCAATCAAAAGTTGAGTTAGCCAAAGTCCGCGATTTTGGCGAAATTATAAATGACACCTTTTTGTTTTTGAAGCAGAATATAAAACCCCTGCTCAAATACTTTTTTATCTTTTGCGGCATTTTTGTTATTGCAGGCGTTATAAGTGCAAGCATGTACCAGCTAAAAGTAACCAATACCATGAACAGCATCAGCAATGGTACTTATAATAACATGGAGTACAAACCGTCCTTTTTTAGCTTTATTGGTCCGGAACTTTTCATGACCTCTACTTTTGCGTTTTTAAGTGTTATTACCATCGAGGTAACTATTTTAAGCTACATCGCCCTGTATAAAGAAAAAGATAAAGCGGTGCCCACTACCGAAGAGATGTGGGGTTATATTAAATACTATTATCTTAAAATATTGGGCAGCTCCATACTGTTGCATTTATTGTTGGTAATAGGCTTTGTATTTTGCATAATACCCGGTTTGTATCTTGCCCCAATCTTTGCACTTGTACTGCCTATCATGATCATTGAAAACACCAGCTTTAGTTACGCTTTTAACCGTTGCTTTTTTCTGATCAAGGAAAACTGGTGGGCAACATTTGGTGTGATGGTAGTAGTTTGGATAATTTTTTCTGTATGCCGGGGGATCATCGTATTGCCAACAAGCATCCTTAATATCATAAGCCTGATTACACACCCTAACAAAGCAGTACTTTCGGTACCTGGCGCTGTAATTACCGCGGGGGTTCAGCAGCTTTCCCTGGTATTTTTAATGATACCAATTGTTGCACTAAGCCTGTGTTATTTTAATTTAACCGAAAGTAAAGACGGCACCAGCTTAATGGATAAAATAAGCAAACTTGGTACTACTACTCCTGATACCGATTTACCTGCCGAAGAATATTGATGATGCTGCGCCTGTTCTGTACTATTATCTTCGCGTTATCTGTTCATGCGGGTACCGGAACCGTTCCGGCCAAACCGGCAAAACATTTGCCGTTGGTGCTTAAAATGGATAGTACACGGGTAACCGTGCGGCAGCTGGACAGCGCGGCAATAACTGCATACCGCAAGATGCCCGAGTTTCAATATAATGACGATGTTGAAACCACGCCTTCCTGGTGGATCCGTTTCTGGCACTGGTTCTGGGGCCTGTTTAAGCCCATAAACTTTGGCAAGCATGATCCGGGTCCGTTTATGCGGGTTTTGATTTATATTATAAAATATATTTTTATAGCGGCGGGCCTGGCAGCCATAGTTTTGTTGGTGTTTAAGCTGGCCGGGATAGATATGCTTCATATTTTCAGACGCCGGTCTATGCAGGCTGAGGTGCCTTATTCTGAATCATTAGAAAACATTCATGAAATAAACTTTGATGCTGAGATAGAAAAGGCAATAGCGCAGCACAATTACCGCCTTGCAGTAAGAATGCTTTATTTAAGGTGCCTTAAACAGCTAAGCGATGCCGATTTAATAAAATGGCAAATTGATAAAACAAACAGCACCTATATTAATGAGCTTAACAATACCGAGCAACGCAAGGTTTTTAAAACATTAACCCTGCAGTTTGAATATGTTTGGTACGGCGAATTTATTATTGATGCCGCTGTGTTTAAAAATATAAACACATTGTTCCAGGACTTTAAAAAGAGCATAGCATGAAAGACTTTAAGATCTACATCACTATTGCCAGCCTGCTACTTATAGGTTACGTGGTTGCACAATATAATAAGCCAAGTCCGGTAAACTGGCAATCTACCCTGTACCGTAATGATAAGATCCCTTTTGGAACCTATATTTTATATCACCAGCTCAATCAATTATACCCCGGGGCGCGGGTTATAAATACCAATAAATCTGTTTACAATGTTTTCCATAATGACAGCTTGCAGCAAGGCAACTATATAATTATAGCTAAAAGTATAAAGCTCAACAAGTTTGATTTTGGTGAGATGCTCAAATATATCAAAGCGGGCAATTCGGTGTTTATGTCGGCATTTGAATGGCAGGGCTATATTGCCGACTCGCTAAAAATTGTTACGCGGGCCGAGTACGCGAAAAGGAATGTTTCGCTTAACTTCATCAACCATCAGCTAAAAGCACCGGTTAATTATGTATTTAACCGCGACATTGCCAACCAGTATTTTTCTGAACTTGATACCGCCAGGGCTACAGTTATAGGTAAAAACTACGCGGAACACTGCACATTTTTAAGCTATAAGTTTGGCAGGGGTAACTTATACTTATGTACCACTCCGGCTGTTTTTACCAACTACAGCCTGCTAACCAAACAGGGAGCTGATTATGCGGCGAAAGCATTATCATACCTGCCGAACGCTAAATACATTTACTGGGACCAATTTCAAAACGGCGATATACCCGAAGATATATCGCCGTTGCGGGTATTTTTTAGCAATCGGGCTTTACAATGGTCATACTACATAAGTTTAGTGGGCATGGTGGTTTTTATAATTTATGAAATGAAACGCCGCCAGCGGATTATCCCGGTTATTGAACCATTGCAAAACTCTACATTAAACTTTGTTACCGTTGTTGGTCAGGTTTATTATGAAAAACGTAATAATGCCAACATCGCTCATAAAAAAGTGATCTATTTGTTAGCACACCTGAGAGACCATTACCGGTTAAAGACCAGCAACCTTGATCAGGAATTTGTGGATAAACTATCACAGAAAACAGGTATCGACAGCAAATTTGCAGCCTCACTTATAAATGTCATCAGTTTTATCAGCGTTCAGCAACGTGTAACTGATATGGAATTAATACAGCTCAATAAACTTATAGAAAAATTTTACAGCCAAACCGGATATAATGGAAAATGAGAACTTTGAAAAAAGAACCGATCTGAGCAAGCTCAGTACAGCGGTTGATCAAATAAAATACACGCTTGCCAAAATTATTGTAGGGCAGCAGGAATCTATCGATCTGCTGATAGCCGGGATACTGGCCGATGGGCATATACTGATAGAGGGCGTACCAGGTGTGGCTAAAACTCTTACGGCCAAGCTTATTTCAAAGGCGATTGAAGCCCGTTACTCGCGTATACAATTTACTCCCGACCTGATGCCTTCGGATATATTGGGCACATCGGTATTTAACCCTAAGAGCACTGAGTTTGAGTTTAAACAGGGGCCAATTTTTGGTAATGTTATACTCATAGATGAGATTAACCGCGCACCGGCAAAAACACAATCGGCTTTGTTTGAGGTGATGGAAGAGCGCCAGGTTACTATTGACGGGCACACCTATAAAATGCAGGAACCGTTTACCGTACTGGCCACTCAAAACCCGGTTGAGCACGAAGGTACTTACCGCTTGCCCGAAGCTCAGTTAGACCGGTTTTTATTTAAAGTAGAGATCAAATACCCATCGCTTGAGGAAGAAATAGCTATTATAACCCAGCAGCACCAGCAAAAAACAGCCGACCAACTGAGCCACATTGAGCCGGTTTTATCGGCAGCCGATGTTATTGCATTACGCCAGCAGGTAAGGGCGCTGCATGTTGAGACTAAATTACTGGAGTTTACCGCTAAAATAATTTATGAAACCCGTAATCATAAATCACTGTTCCTGGGTGGCTCGCCCCGGGCGTCACTGGCCTTGATCAATGCGGCCAAAGCCATGGCCGCCATTAAAGGGCGCGATTTTGTTACCCCGGATGATATTATATATGTAGCCGCGCCGGTTTTAAGGCACCGCATTATGCTTACCCCTGATAAGGAAATGGAAGGTGTGAGCCCTGATGATGTGGTGGCGCAAATTATACAGAAAATTGAAGTACCCCGATAATATAGTCGTGTGAAAAATATTATCGACCTGTTTTATAAGAACCTTTTTTTAACCAACCGCTTATTTGCCGGGTTAACCGGCAGCGCGGTATTGTTTTTACTGTCGTTCTTTTTCCCCTGGATGGGCGTTATCCCTGAGCTGGTATTTTGGGTGCTGATGATATTGTTTGTTATCGACATATTCATGCTTTATCAAACATCTAAGGGGGTATTTGCCAAACGGCATGCGCCCGAGCGGCTGAGCAATAGTGACAATAATGAGTTGGGTGTGTATATTGAAAACTGGTATACGTTTGGTATAAGCGTTGGTATTATTGATGAAATCCCCTTTCAGTTTCAGAAACGCGACATTTGGTTTAAAACCAGCTTAAAACCGCGCGAGCGTAAGTTAATTAACTACACACTGCGCCCTACCCGGCGCGGAGAATATGAATTTGGCGACATCAGGGTTTATGTTAAATCACCCTTGGGGCTGGTTAGGCGCCGCTATAATTTTAGCCAGGCCGAAACACTGCCGGTATACCCCTCTTTTTTGCAGATGCGCAAATATGAGCTAATGGCTATTTCAAACAGGTTAACTGATATCGGCATAAAAAAAATACGCCGTATTGGGCACAGCCTTGAGTTTGAACAGGTAAAAACCTACGTACAGGGCGATGACTATCGTACCATAAACTGGAAAGCCTCTGCCCGGCAGGGTAGCTTGATGGTAAACTCATATACCGACGAAAAATCACAGCACGTATATTGTATAATTGATAAATCGCGGGCCATGAAAATGCCCTTTGACGGATTAAGTTTGCTTGATTACGCCATAAACGCCTCGCTGGTATTATCAAACGTGGCTTTACTAAAAGAAGATAAAGCGGGGCTGATCACTATGTCTGAAAAACCGGGAGCTATAGTACCGGCCGACAGGCGTCCCGCGCACCTGAATAAGATACTGGAAGTACTATATAAAGAAAAAACGCGCTACCTGGAAACCAACATGGAATTGCTTTACAGCACCGTACGCAAAGTAGTGAAGCAACGAAGCCTGGTGGTTTTTTTCACCAATTACGAAAGTTTGAACGCCCTGAACCGGCAGCTGCCTTTTCTTAAAAGGATTGCTAAATACCACCTGCTGCTGGTTGTGTTCTTTGAAAATACCGAGCTTAAAAAACTGAGTGAACAACCCGCCGCCGATGTTGAAGGCATTTATATAAAAACCATTGCCGAAAAGTTCGCGTACGATAAAAGGCTCATTGTTAAAGAGCTGGCAAAACATGGCATTCAATCTATTTTGAGCGCACCGCAAAATTTAACTGTAAATACCATTAACCGCTACCTTGAAATTAAGTCCAAGCAAAAGATTTAGCAGCTGCAACAACTGTTGTCCTTTCGTATTTACATTACCCTGCTTTAGGAAAAGCAACCCCGGCGGCGGCAAGGTCTTTTATGATCTTTTCCTGCAGGGCTATTTTGGCTGTTAAAAAATTACTGGGGTTAACCCACACATTTACCAAAAACCTTACAGAATCTATCTCAAGGCTGCTTACACCAATACGCGATGCGGGATTTTTAAGTAAGTTATCGGTTGTATCAATGGCCTTCTGCAAAACTGTTTTTACCACTTCAATATCATTGGCGTAGGCTACTTTTACTTCAAAATCAAGGCGTCGCTTGCCTTCGCGCGTTACATTAACTATAACCTCGTTAAACAGCTTACCATTGGGGATGATAACCGTTTTGTTGTCGGCAGTGAGTAAAACGGTATAAAACATTTGTATAGATGTTACCTTGCCATCCTGCCCCTGTGCCAATATGCTGTCATTAAGCTCAAAGGGTTTTAGCAAAAGTATAAGCACTCCCCCTGCAAAGTTTTGAAATGTACCAGACAACGCCAAACCCGCCGCCACACTGAATGCCCCTATAATGGTAGTGAAGATGGACATCTCCCAACCAATAAAGTTCATTACCCAAATTACCAGCAGTACATAAAGCGCGGTAATGGTTAAACTTAAAAAAAAGGGTTGCAATGATGAGTGGATACCTCGTTTTATCATCCGGTTGCGGAGGCGTGTCCGTAAAAACCGAATCAACCAAAGACCAACAAAAAATATGATTATTCCACCTATATATTTTGGACCGTGTTCAACAAGCCATTTGTGGAAATCTGAATAAAACTCTTCTACTTTCATAAACTGAAAGCAAAGTTAAAAATTAATTATTTACCGTAAATAGCAATAAACAGCTCAGGGCCTTTGATCAGTAACCAATCGACTATGGTACTGTGCACTAATTTTGTTTTTTGAGCAATGCGTTTCATGATAATAACTTGTATTCAAATGCTATGCCTAAGCAGCTTAACCTTTGTAATTGTTACGCAAAACTAAACAATAGCGCTACAGTAAATATTAAAAATTAATCAAATGATTAATAAATGACTGTCCATTTACCTTCCAATGACCATAAGTGGTTTATAAAACAAAATCCCTGTCTGGAAAACCAGACAGGGATTTGTATATTATATTTTTATCCCTTATCGGGGATAAGGCAAGATTACATCATGCCGCCCATGCCGCCACCCATTGGAGGAGCACCTGCGCCTTTTTCATCTTCAGGATCATCAGCCAAAACAACTTCTGTTGTTAACAACATAGCTGCAATTGAAGCTGCGTTTTCCAAAGCTACACGACCAACCTTAGTTGGATCGATAACGCCTGCACCAATCAGGTTTTCGTATTTATCGGTACGTGCATTGTAACCAAAGTCGGCAGTGCCTTCTTTAACCTTTTGCACAACGATTGAACCTTCGATACCTGCGTTTTCGCAAATTTGACGTAAAGGCTCTTCGATGGCACGACGGATGATCTGGATACCAGTGTTTTCATCTTCGTTATCACCTTTAAGGTCAGTTAAAGCAGCTACCGCGCGGATGAAGGCAACGCCACCACCTGCAACAATACCTTCTTCAACAGCCGCGCGGGTTGCATGTAATGCATCATCAACACGGTCTTTTTTCTCTTTCATTTCAACCTCAGTTGCAGCACCTACGTATAATACAGCAACACCGCCTGATAATTTGGCTAAACGTTCCTGCAATTTTTCGCGGTCATAATCAGATGTAGTTGATTCGATCTGAGATTTGATCTGGCTTACACGGCCTTTAATTTCGTCGGCAGAACCTGCACCGTTGATGATAGTAGTGTTATCTTTATCAATGATGATCTTTTCAGCTGTACCTAAGTATGAAAGGTCGGCATTCTCTAATTTATAACCTCTTTCCTCAGAAATTAATGTACCACCAGTAAGGATAGCGATATCCTCTAACATGGCTTTTCTGCGGTCGCCAAAGCCAGGAGCTTTAACAGCAGCTACTTTTAACGAACCACGGATCTTGTTAACTACCAGCGTAGCCAAAGCTTCGCCGTCAAGATCTTCGGCTATAATTAATAATGGTTTGCCGGTTTGTACTTGTTTTTCAAGGATTGGAAGCAATTCTTTCATCGATGAGATCTTTTTATCATAGATCAGGATGTAAGGATTTTCTAACTCAGCTTCCATTTTATCAGCGTTGGTAACAAAGTAAGGAGAAAGGTAACCACGGTCAAACTGCATACCTTCAACAGTTTTAACTTCAGTTTCAGTACCTTTTGCTTCTTCAACGGTAATTACACCATCTTTACCAACTTTTTCCATAGCCTCGGCAATTAACGCACCGATAATTTCGTCGTTATTGGCAGAAATTGAAGCTACTTGTTTTATTTTGTTATTGTCTTCACCAACAGTTTGTGACTGTGATTTTAAGTTTTCAACAACAGCTGAAACAGCTTTATCAATACCACGTTTCAAATCCATTGGATTAGCACCGGCTGCTACGTTTTTAATACCAGCAGTAACAATAGCCTGGGCCAGTACAGTTGCAGTAGTAGTACCATCACCTGCTATATCAGCAGTTTTTGATGCAACTTCTTTAACCATTTGTGCGCCCATGTTTTCTAAAGCATCTTTTAATTCGATCTCTTTAGCTACAGTTACACCGTCTTTTGTAATTGCCGGTGAACCAAATTTTTTATCGATAATAACGTTACGACCTTTAGGGCCCAATGTTACTTTAACTGCATTAGCTAAAATATCAACACCGCGTTTCAGAGCGTCACGTGCTTCAACATTGTATTTAACTTGTTTTGCCATTTTCTTTTACTTTTTGTTTTTTAATGTTTTAAAGTTTGAATGTTGTAATGTTATTCATCACAATTTTATGCAGGGCTTAAAGCAACTTTAAAACTTTTAAACCTTGCAACATTTCAACAAAGTTTACAGTACCGCGTAAATATCAGATTCGCGCATAATTAAGTATTCTTTACCTTCATATGTAATTTCGGTACCTGCGTATTTTCCATATAAAACCTGGTCACCAACTTTTACAGTTAAAGGCTCATCTACCTTACCGTCGCCTACGGCAACAATAGTTCCACGCTGAGGTTTTTCTTTAGCGGTATCCGGGATAATAATTCCCGAAGCGGTCTTCTCTTCGGCAGCTGCAGCTTCCACCACAACCCTGTCTCCGATTGGTTTAATGTTTAATGACATAGTTATATCTGTTTATTTATTTAAGTTTCGACTGCAATTCCTCATCAATTATGCCAAGCAAACACCATGTCATTTATTGACAGCAAAAACTGTTGTAATGTCAGCTAAAGGTTATTTTTAATTTCAGGCTTAACAATATTTTAATCTGCCAGTGCCATCATGTCAGTTACCCAAATGGGCAAAACAAGGACTGTTTTATTGGTATTATCTGATAACGTACCAGAACAATTTTGGGGAGGCTTGTTCACAAACTGTTGTTTAATATCAACTGATTTCCTCTCTTTACCAATGTTAAACCATAGGCGGGGTAGCAAACGCGCGCCATGTAGCCACTACACCGGTAACTTCATCAGCAGGCAAGGCATCCGGTTTTCCTTACAGGATCGGTTGAGCTATATGTACAAAAAAAGGCTCTGGAATTACCCAAAGCCTTTTTTAAGTCTTTTTTATCTTTAATTATTTAGCTGGTTTATCAGCAGGTTTGCTTGCAGGAGGCGTAGCAGGTAAGCTCAGCGGTGCAGCAGCCGGTGTTGTTGGTTTTGAAGCTTTTTCAATCTGATCGTTCAGGGCAGGATTGTCGCTTTTTGTTGCACCACCTTTTACGGCAACATTAATTGCCAGGGATAATACCATTAAACCGATGGCCAGTACCCAGGTGCCTTTTTCTAAAAAATCGCCTGTTTTTTGCACACCCATTAACTGTGATGAGCTTGAAAAATTTGAAGCCAAGCCTCCACCCTTAGGGTTTTGGATCAATACGATAAGCCCTAAAAAGATGCAAACGATAATGGCAAGGATAATTAAAACTAAATACATTTCTTTATATTAACTGGTTTTCTTTTCTAACTGTTCAATTTGGCTTGCAAAGTAACGGCTTTTTTCCGGGAATTTCAACATCAATTTTTTATATGTAGCTATTGCCTTATGATAAAGCATTTGATCGGCATATATTTGGGCCAGTGTTTCGCTTACCAGGTCGTTCCTGTCTTCCGCGCTTTTTTTGGCTTTGTTTTCGTTATCAAGCTTATCCATGGCCGGCGGCCGTATCTGGGGCTCTTCCTGTATAAACCTTTCAATAATAATATCTTCTTTGCGTTTTATTTCGGGAACGTCAGCCTGTGGTGTCTTTTCAAGCTCCTCCAATGACCGTACATGGAAAATGTTTTCGATATATTGCTGCTGAAGCTCGTCGGCCGTTTGTCCTTCCGGCTCAGTTGCAGGCGTCCGTTGCACGGCGGCAGATGTCAATGTGTCTGAGTAAGGCTGATAAATTGCCGCATGTTCTTTACGGGTTTTATCAAGCCACCACATAAAAGTATAAGGCATTTTTTCGTCATTATACTTTGAAACATCATGCTGGCCCTCTGTATCGGCATTCGTGCGCTCTTCGTTTGCGTTAACCACTTCAGATACTGGTGTGGTTATTTCTTCTGCTTTAACCTCTTCTTTATTCTTTTGATCAATCGCCGAGTTATCAAACATGAAGTAATCACTGCCGGCAATGCTGCCTATGATCCAGTCTTCAGACCCGATATTTACACCAGGCTCATTGATCGGGCCTTTCTCGTCGGCAGCAGGCGTTTCCGCCTTTGCCTCTGCGGCCGAACCCGAGATATTGATATTCTCAATGCCTACAATTTCGTCATATACCTCATCCTCAATATCCTCTCCCTGTGGTGCCAAAGTTAAAGGCTCATCTATATTTTGGTTTTCGCGTACAGGTTCTTCGGCGTTAGCAACGGTTGCCAGTTCATTATCATCATTGCTTGTTACTGCAGTATCAGAAGCAACTTCGGGTTCTGCAGCAGCCGGTTCTTGTTCCAATTCGGCAAACAGTATTTCTTCATCTATGCTGGCGGCATCTGCTGTTACGGTTTCATTTATTACCTGGGGCTCCTCTATATTAACTTCATGGTCAATTACAGGCTCTGCTGCATAGGTTGTTAAAATAGTTTCGGATTCGGTGTCTATGCTAAAATAATTTTCGCCTGATGAAAATCCGGCATCCTGATAGTAGTTTTTGGTTTCTTCATTAGGATGCCCGGCAATTTGTGATGGGGTTACCGCCTGCAAGCTATCGGCATCATTAATAAGTTTGTATAACAGGCGCGGATCAAAATAAGCGGTGGCCTGTTTTAGCCCGCTGCCCGAATTTGCACGTACAAGCATAGCGCGAAGTATACCACTTTGCGGAAATTCATTAACCAGCTGCTGCAATTCGATGCGGTACTGCTGGCCTGAGTTGGCCGGATTGACCAACAATTCTGATAATATTTCGTTCTGCCTGTTATTCAAATCTTGATTCACGTGGTTGAAAGTACAAATTGCCTACCAATTAGAAAAGGCCTTATTAAAAATATCTTCCGTTAACTTACTTACAATTCGCTGTATCAGGTTTTGCTCCTGTGCCGCAATGTCGCCCCTAAAATCCTCATAATTGGTAAAAGTTTGTTCAAAACTAATTTTTTTATCAGCTTCTGTTTTGGCAGCATCAAAAACGAATTTCACCCTTACCGTTATAGTTAGCCTGTTCGCATCGGCTATTGGAGCTACGTTATTGGCTACGGCCTCAATTGAAACCGGAGCTATAGAATAACCCACAATACTGCCCGACATGGTAGCATCACTTTCATTACGGGTAATACTTAAACGGCTTTGAGTACGTATCCTGTTTTTTAAAGCTTCGGTAAAGGTTTGGCTCAGATTATTAACTACAAGCGGCGCGTTATTTTCAAAAAACTGCACATCAATAGTTTTCAGGCCGGGCGGAATTGACGAATTTTTAAGGGTATAACACGAAGATAACATTAAACTTAACGAACTAACAATAATAAGCCCCAATAATTTTTTCATTTAGTTTATAAGTTTAATTCTTTTATTTTACGGTATAAAGTCCGTTCTGATATACCCAGTTCGTTAGCTGCCAGCTTACGTTTTCCCTTATGTTTTTTTAACGCCTTACGTATCAGGTCCGATTCTTTTTCAATCAGCGATAGTGATTCTTCAACTTCCTCTGCCTCGTGCGTTATATTGTACGAGTCGACATTAGTATTGCTGTTGTTATTAACCGTATTAACGGGCTGTTGCAAAGTAAATTGCGTTTCAGGGCTCCCGGGCAATTCAATGTCACGGTACAACTGGTTAATTGTTTGGGAATGATTGCTATAATTAGCCGCTACACCGCCGTGTTCAATAATATCCGCTACCAGTTTTTTCAATTCAACCATATCGCGCTTCATATCAAACAGCACTTTATACAAAATGTCGCGTTCCGAAAAATCATCTTTGTGCTGATTATCCAGGCGCATGGGCAAATTGCGGCCACTCACTTCGTGCGGAATGTAGGTAAGCAGGGTTTGGGCGGTAATGATGCGATCACGTTCCAGTACAGCCAGTTGCTCGGCCATATTTTTAAGCTGCCTTACGTTTCCGGGCCACGAATAATTAATTAATACCTGCTGTGCCTCTTCATCAAGCTGAAAAGGCGGCGTACGGTATTTATCGGTAAAATCTGATGTAAATTTTCTGAACAGCAGATAAATATCTTCCTTCCTATCGCGCAGTGGTGGTATTTTTAGCGGCACTGTATTTAAGCGGTAATAAAGGTCTTCCCTGAATTTACCGTTTTTTACAGCTTCGTAAACGTCAACGTTAGTAGCTGCAATAACACGCACGTTTGTTTTTTCGACCTTTGACGAACCCACCTTAATATACTGGCCCGATTCAAGCACACGCAGCAAACGGGCTTGTGTGCCCAGCGGCATCTCGGCAATTTCGTCCAAAAATATAGTACCGCCATTTACGGTTTCAAAATATCCCTTGCGCTCACCAACGGCGCCGGTATAGGCGCCCTTTTCGTGCCCGAATAATTCTGAATCAATGGTACCTTCGGGAATGGCCCCGCAGTTAACAGCAATAAACGGCCCATGCTTACGCGGGCTCATCTGGTGTATAATGTGCGAAAACACTTCCTTGCCACTACCACTTTCGCCGGTAATTAATACCGAAATGTCTGTAGGCGATACCTGATTTGCAATATTTATAGCCCGGTTAAGCAAAGGCGAGTTGCCGATGATACCGAAGCGTTGTTTTATTTCTTGTATTTCCATGAACCCCCCAGCCCCCTAAAGGGGGAGTGTTTTAAATTTAAATTTATTATTATACCCTCAAATGCGTTAACCTGAATTAAACTCAGGACATAACTTACCTTAGGTAGTTTGCGGGATAACCCTGCCAATCAATGTAGCTGATGTACTGCGTTCTATCAGCACATTTACATATTGCCCTGGCTTGTAATTTTCATCTACCGGGAATATAACCATGGCGTTTTGATCGCTGCGGCCGCAATAATCCTGGTCAGATTTTTTTGAATAACCTTCAATAAGTACTTTTTCAACCTTGCCTATACGCGCCTGCATACGGTAAAACGAATATTCCTGCTGCTTGGCCACAATTTGTTGTAAGCGTTTTTGCTTTACTTCCTCCGGAATATCATCAGCATAACGTTTTGCTGCTAAAGTACCCGGCCTCTCGCTATATTTGAACATATAAGCAAAATCATACTTCACATAATCCATCATGCTCACGGTGTCATTATGTTCCTCGTCGGTTTCGGTACAAAAACCGGTGATCACGTCGGTTGATATAGCACAGTCGGGAATAATGCGGCGAATGGCGTCAATCCTATTAATATACCATTCCCTGTCATAGGTACGGTTCATCATATCCAATATCCGGCTGTTACCTGATTGTACCGGCAGATGGATATAGTTGCAGATATTCTCGTACTTGTTAATGGTGTACAGCACATCATCAGTAATATCCTTAGGATGCGAGGTTGAAAAACGAACCCGCAGATCAGGACTGATGAGAGCAACCAGTTCTAATAAATCAGCAAAGTTAACCCCGTCTACACCCAGTTCATCAGCCTGCTTTTCAGCGTCCTCCCCTTCGGAAGGAGCAGAAATGGATTTCCATTTATATGAATCCACATTCTGCCCAAGCAAGGTAACCTCACGGTAGCCTTTGTTAAACAGATCGGTACATTCAGCAATTATTGATCGCGGATCGCGGCTGCGCTCCCGGCCCCGGGTAAATGGCACCACGCAAAATGAGCACATATTATCGCATCCCCGCATAATGGACACAAACGCGTTAATGCCATTGCTATTTAAACGCACGGGGCTTATATCGGCGTAAGTTTCCTCGCGCGACAATAATACGTTAACCGCTTTCTGGCCGCTATCTACCTGGTCAATCAGTTCGGGCAGGTTACGGTAAGCATCAGGCCCAACTACTACATCAACCAGTTTTTCTTCTTCTAAAAACTTTGATTTTAAACGCTCGGCCATACAACCCAGCACACCAACCACCAATCCGGGATTCTTTACTTTAGCAACCGTAAATTCCTTTAGGCGGTTACGCACGCGCTGCTCCGCGTTTTCGCGAATGGAGCAGGTATTTATAAAAATAACATCGGCCCCGTTAAAATCGGCGGTGGTTTCAAAACCCTGTTCCGATAAAATTGATGCAACTATCTCACTGTCAGAAAAATTCATGGCGCAACCATAACTTTCAATATAAAGTTTACGGCCGTTGTTTTTACCGACTACAGGCTCTAAAACCAAAGCTTCGCCCTGTCTGTTCTCATCATGAGTTTTATCCGGAATAACCAAATCCATCATTCATTAAAAATTAGTTTGCAAAAATACATAAAATTTAAATACCCGAATGACATATTGGCAGCATTTAACAAAATCGAAGTTTTATTGTTATATTCCTAACCTTAAACAATTTATGGCAGCAAACGCTTTTATATCCGAAGTCCCCTAACATACCTAATTATTTAAGATACTTTTAAGTATCACCAAATGATTATGAAACGTTAATAAAAACAATACGATAAGACCTTAAAAGAAAACCGTAAATGGAGCTTAAGTTTTTAAAGCACAGGTGGCAAAAAGTAGTATTTAAATTTGTGTTTCTGCCCGTTATAGTAATTTTAATCCTGGCTTTAATTGCAAACCGATATTGGTCGCCCATTTTAGCCAGTAAAGTACACGATGTTGTTTTAAACAGCAGCGATAGTTTGTACAAAGTTGATTTTTCTGATGCCGAACTGCATATACTGCAAGGAAAAATAGTGCTTTACAACATTACCCTAAAGCCTGACACCAATGTTTATAATCAAAAAAAGAAACAACACCTGGCACCAAACAACCTGGTTGAGCTGCATGTGAAACGGCTGATATTACAACATATACATCCGTTTGGATTATATTTCAGGCGTAAGCTAAATATCGGGTCGGTAGTTTTAAATGAACCTGAAGTAAAGATCAGTTATCAGCTTAACCATACCAGGGATACCGTTGTAAAAGATCACCGCACAGCCTGGCAAAGGATCTCTAAAAGCCTCAAATCCATCCGTATAGGCCACATCTATTTTAACGATGTAAAATTTAAATATAAAGACTATTCGGGCAACAAAGTGGCTATATCCGAATTAAAGGAGATGAACCTGAATGCAACCGACCTGCTCATTGACTCGGCAACACAAACTGACAGGTCGCGCCTGCTTTATTGCAAGGATATTATTACCGAACTGAATAATTATACCGGCAAAACGCCAAGCGGCCTTTATACTTATAGAATTAAATATCTTAAACTTTCCACGCTAAAATCGCAGTTAAATGTGGAGGGCCTGCAGCTTGAACCGGCAAAAACAGGTGTGTTTTTTGACAAAAGCACGCATGACCGTTTTGGGTTAAACATTGATACACTGCAACTTAACAATTTTGATTTTTTAAGTTATCATAAATACCGCAGGTTAACGGCGTCAAGCCTGGTATTGAACAGCGGCGATATCAGCGTGTTTAATAATCCAAATAAAATAAAAAACCCGGCTATTGATAAGGTAATTACCTTCCCTAACATCATGATACACAAGATCAATATGGATCTTCATATCGATACTTTACATGTACACCACATTAACGTTGAATATTCTGAGTTCAATAAAAAATCGCAGAAAACAGGCACTGTTACTTTTAATAATACCAGCGGTCATTTTTATAATATTACTACCAATGATGCTGCAATAGCTAAAAATAATAATACCTTGGTAAAGCTCACTACTTATTTTATGAACCGCGGCCGGCTGGATGTACAATTTAATTTCAATTTAACTGATAAAAATGCCGCGTTTACCTATAAAGGAAGCCTGGGGCCAATGAGTCTGGAGGTGCTTAACCCGGCTATAATGCCCCTGGCTATGGTTAAAGCCACCTCGGGCACAGTTAAACAGTTAAACTTTGATATTCAGGCCAATAGCAAGGTATTTAAGGGCAAAGTAGGCTTTTTATATAATGACCTCAAAGTGAACATATTCCAGGCTGATACCGCGAATGACCGGTTAAAAAAGCGCTCGCTAATGTCAATGTTTGCTAACCTGTTTGTTATCAAGCATAACAACCCTGATTCGGATAGCGAACCGGCACGCTCGGCAAACGTTATTTATCCGCGGCCTAAGGATTCGCCTTTTTTTAAAACAATGTGGAAGACGCTGCTGGAGGGCATAAAACCATGCGTAGGCCTTGATGCCAAAAAGCAAAAGGAAACCAAAGACCGTATCCAGGAACATCAAAAAAACAAAGAGGATAGGCTTGTTAAAAAAGCCGAACGCAAAAAACGAAAAGCTGAACGCAAGCGCCAAAAAGAGCAGCAAAAACGGTAGAAAAGTGTTGCTTTAAATCACAATAACGATCAAAAACGTATCAATTTAACACTTATTGAAGCAACAATTTGAGGTTGATGCCAAAATTAGTAAATGCGGTGTTAAATGTTTGTGAAGTATAGGGCCGGGTGATATTTGAATCGTAAAACAGGTTGAGGTTAAAGCGCTGGTTGATCACATAATCAATTGACGGGCGCATGGTGATGTTTTGTGCACCCGACGATATTTCGGCTGCTTCCACATCGGCGCGATATATCAATGTCTTATTATCGCGCAGGGAAAAGTCAAGTTTAAAATTAACATCATTATCCTTACCTGGCCCGCTGAACCAGCCAAACGGGAAATGGAAGTTTTTGGTATGATAGCCAAAACCAAAAACAATTATCCGCTCATTTTGCTGTGCCAGCTGACTGTTGAGCAGGCTCAAACTCAATGAACGGCTTTGCCGGTACTCTACATTGGTGGTCATGCTGTTCTTGAACCTGATGCTTGCACCCAGCAGTGGTACAAACTGCTCAAATATAGTTACCTGCGAAAACTGATATAGCGGCAAAAAGTCATTGTTCAAATCCCTTGAACTGGCGGCTCCGTTGGCTTCCTGATATTGAAGCAGCGAGGTAAACCCGTTTACGTTATAGGATGAGCGGTATCCGTGGCTCAGGTCAAATGAATCAAAAAGGCCCTGAAAAAAGGATATTTTGCTTAAACCGTTATAAGTGATCTGCCAGTTGGGTATAGGAATAACCGGAAACTGGTTGAGATTGCTGGCCGAGGCTTTTTTACCGGTATACGCCGCTAAAAAGGCCGGCACCAACACATTCTGCGAGTTTGGTCCATAACCGTCGGCATAACCGTCAACACTGCCTGTAGAATTTGGATTGAGCGCCCCCAGTTTTTGCGATATAACGGTACGGTTCTCTAAAAGTTTCTGGTAAACGGGCGATGTGTTATTTCCCCCCCCTGTTTTTTTAAACGCGGTACCAATAGTTAAAAAAGATATGCTGTAGTTACCCGTAGTTACAGGGCTCAGGGTTTCAATACTATTGGTTGTGGCCAGGTATTTAAAATTTGCCTGGTAGTTATGGTCCTGTGTTTTAAAGGCTAAAAGCTCAATGCGCAAATCCTTAAATGGCTCCAGTATCCCCCTGAAATGCATATCTTCATTAAGGGTGGTTACATACAACTGGTTTTGCAGGGTATCGGTGGTTATCCAGCCGTTGGCTACCGCCTTTGCCCGTATATCAGTTTGGCTGCCCAGCAGGAACCCTAAACCCGGAGCTCCCGCATTTGATCCAAAAAAGCCCGACCCCGGCAGATACCCCGGCAAAAACGTGCCCTCGGTTCGGGTATAGGTTGCGCTAAGGTTTTTAACACTGGTTAGCAGCCCCAACAGGAACTTGCCGCCGCTGCCCTTGGTGTTCGGGTTGTTGGCCTTACGTATAAACGGAAATTTATTGTAAAGGGCAACCATATTCAACGTGGGGTTTATTTGTATGGCCCTTGAATTTTGTATGCTGTTGCCCACATCATAGGTGGGGTCATTTATGGCAAACAGCGGCTGGGTTTGCCAGTTAAAGTGGGCGCTGTACCGGGCAATAACGGCAGCCCAGTCCATACCCGGTATTTTACCTATGGGTACGTTATAATTAAGGTTTAAGGTGTGGTTATAGTTGGTGGTACGGCCAAGCTTTTTAAGGTTATCCCAAAGGGTATCGCGTTTTAACCCGTTAATGCGGCCCGCGGGCTCATCAACCACCGATAAATTGGTGGCATCAATATCCAGCTGCAATGATTTTGACAAATTCCACCCTATACCGTAAACCCTGGTAATGTTAAAATATTTATTGAAGGTAGTTGTGGGTATGGGTATAAAATTATTGGGGTCATTATCGCGCAGCGTATTCTCCGAATAAAAACGGTTAAAGTTGATGCTGAAGTTTAACCGCGAAGGCAGTATGCTGAAATTAATATCACGGAACAGTGCCAGTAAATTACTTTTTATGATCTTAGCAAACGGACTGTAATATTTGGGCTGGTTGGTGTAATTATATGCCAGGGTAAGGTTGTATGTTTTTTCCAGGTCGCTCTGGGTCACAAAATCATGATGGGTATATTCCGTATAGGCGTAACTCGCGTTCAGGTTTTCAACATCCCATATATGGCTCGGCGCGTTAGGATCCGTTTTGGCTTTGTGCACGTTGGTAAAGTTGTAGCTTCTGCGTATGGTATAATCAACGGCGGCGTTTCTTATAGAATCGCGCTCCTGGCTGCTGGTTGCGGCGGCAAGGGATGCTTTTAACTCCACATCGGGCGAACCGGGGTCATACTGGGGCATGCTTTTTTGCGATGACAGGTTGATATAAGCCGGTATGTGGATACCGCTTTTATCCGGAAAGAACTTACCGAGTTCCAGGTTGGCCGATAGGTCATAAGTTTGATCATCGCTGCGGCTCCTGTCGTTCAACCGCGAATCAAGCGTGCCAAACCCAATCGTAGTTTTGGTGCCTGATAAAGTAACATCGGCAAAATCGGCAAGTTTAGCATCAAACCTGGCTGTTGCCGCCCAGCCGCCCCGCTGGTCAAAGTCTGTTAAACGCATCTCGTCAAACCAAACAATACCGCTTTTATCCAAACCATCGTCGGCAATTGCCTGCGAACTGCCCTTAAAAGGGTTGCGTACGCCCAGCATAATGGTGCGCAGGCGGCTCAAATCGGGCTGACCTTTAATGTATACCACTTTGTCGCCTTCTACATATTTAAACACATCGGTATAAGGCACGTTGGAGTGGTTGCGTTTAAGTTTTGCGCGGGTAAGCAGGTCAAGCTCCAGGTCAATAGCGTTAACAGCCGGCCATATGGCGTCAGGATCGCGGGTGCCAGGCTGCGTAACTTTTAAGGGCACCTGAAACTCATAATAATTATCCTGATAATCAACCCCCAGGCGCACAAACGCGTTAAGATCATTATCCTTGAGCTGGTCGCCTTCGGCATGTATAAAAACCTGCAGGCGTTTGTAAGAGCGCAGATCGTTGTAAAAAGTTTTAAAAGCGGCCCTTGAATACCCATCGCGCAGGCCTTTTACAGTTAATGAGAGCGATTGCTCATTTAGCTTGGTATCGGTTTGCAGGTTATTATAATTGCGCTGGCGGTTTATGCCCGGCGGCACTACATACGGTATGGGCGTGCGGTTACCATTCTGCTCAATATTTACAGCCTGAACATCAAGTGTTGAATTATCAAGCGGTGGGTTCTGGATAGCAGGATCGGCAATAACATTAAGCGGGTTCTTTTCAATATTAAAGGTACGCCACTCGCCGCGTACCAGTTGCAGGGTAGCAAAACGCAGTATGGCGGTATCGGCAAAATTTGTCATGAACATCCGCATAAACCTGATGGCCTTAAAATCCTGGATGTTGCCTGCTTTGCCCTGGTAATCAGTTATTGGTATCCTAAACTGGTACCAGTTAACCTGTTGCGTTGTACCATTGGCCAGCTTAACCGAAGCGGTAAGCTTATCGCTGATGTAATTTTGGCCAACTATCATATCACCGGGGCGCACAGATACTTTATACTGAAAGTATGAATCTTCCTGGCTCATATTATTGTCGCGGTTAATATCCTCGCCATCGGGTAATGATGTAGATGCCGAGTTTTGGATCCCCAGTTCGGCCTGTGATTGCTCGGCGGTTTTTGAGTTGCCGTCGGTACCATTGTATTTACTGTACCTGTCCAAAATACCCGCCCTTGCCTGATCCAGCGCCTGTCCCTGGTAATATTGATAATCATCAGAAGATGGATCGGCGTCAAAGCTGGCGGCTGCCTGCGCGTTCAGCTGGCCATTTACCTGCTGTACAACAGGCGCAAATTTGGCTTTTTCGCCCACATCGTTCAACCCATCCAAACCTACGTCCTGCAGTTTACGCGAATCGGGGTTGTTGTCAAAAGCGTTGATCACCGGCTGCAGCTTTGATACCCTGCCCCAGTTGGTTTCATCCACCTGCGTTTGGTCGCCGTTAACAGGCAAGCTGTTTTCAAGGCTCTTACGCCCGTCCCTTAATATATCTTCAGATACGCTGCCCAGGTTAAAATACAGATCGCCGCCGGCTGAATTTGGTTTATATATAAAAGGATCAAGTACCCAAAATTCAATATAGGCAACGTTGAGCGATTCAAAATCATTGGTTTCCAGTTTCCTGAACATACCTCCCCAGCGCGATTTTGGGTTTTGCAGCGTACCATCATTATTAATGCCGGTTGTTGCATAGTTGTAAGGGCCGCGCACCGTTGGATAAAACGCCATATTAAGCGTGGCCAAACTCAGCTGCTGCCCGGTTGATGACTGTTTATAGGGAAATACTTCCTGCTCAATTACCTGTCTTACATAATGATTGGACAGCTCGGCCCGCGAAACGGGGATGTTGCCCAGGTTGGTATAAAATATAGGGTCGATATTGTAAAACGCCAGCCGGGCGCGGTTATAGCCATAGCTGAGGTCATTTGATGCTGCCGATTCGGGAAAGAGCTGCGGCGTGCCGGATATTTGCCAGCTGTTGGCGCTTTTTACGTCTATTACTGATTGGCTGTTTTCAAAATCATCAAGATAGGAGGTACCGTTTTTTGACCCGGCAAAATTGAGGGCGCCGGGGCTGCCCGGTAACAATTGCGCAAACTCGCCCGAAAAATTGATTGATGACGGCGCTTTGGTATGTATAAACGGAATTTTATCAACCAGCCGGGTAAGCAGTCTTGAATCTGAGCTGTAGTTTGCATCAAAACCCCATATGGTATTTGATATGGATTCGTCGCCGGCCACCTCGTTCTGGGTAATAGGCTGCTCGGTAAGGTGCATAATGGTACCGCCCAAATTGAGCTTGTCATTAACGTGATAATCAAATCTTGAGCCGTATAATGATTTTTGCTGAACGCCAAACAACTCATTGTTCTCGAGCTTAACGGTAATGGGCTGCCCCGAAGACAGTAAAGCCTGGTTAAGTATCCGGATGCGGCCCGCGTTATAATCAACCGTATAATCATTACCCTCTGTTAGCTTTACTGAGCCAGCGGTAACGTTTACCGAGCCCTGCGGAATATTAACCGCGTTTAACTGGTACTCCGATCCTCCCGTTGAAGTGTAGGTTCCTTTGATCACAAACCGGTTAAGCCCCGGAAAATACTGCTGCGCTATGGTTTTGGTTGAATCATATAAAGGCTGGTAAACGTAGCGTTTAATAAGGTCCTGCTCGCCCGGCACAAATTTTTTGGCCAGGTCAGACCCAAAGGGTTCCAGCACCGGGAATACGATGCGCCCGTTCTGCGAGTCGATGGTCACGCCCTCTAAAAAATCAAAATAGCCGTCGGGCTGATGGTCATTTTGCTGGTTCAGGTTATCAAGCCCCGTAATCTGGAGCCATAGTTTACCTTTGGTATTCTGCCCCTCTTCCATTACCGTTTTTTCGATACCTGATTTATCATCAAGCCTGGTAACGGTTAGTTTAAAATCAGTAGGGCTTATCTGGAAGGCCCCCAGCGAGTAGATGTTTTTCATCATGAGGTCCCATGACGGCAAATTGGTTTTCAGCAATTCGTTCTTCAGCAACTTTACATATAATACGTTTGCTTTATTTGCATCAACCGCCACATCGCTGCTAAATTCCCCAACCTGGTATTGTACCCCGTTTACGGTATATTGATAGGCCACCGCCAATACTTCGTCATTATTTAAGGGATAGTTGAGCGATATATACCCCAATTGCGGGTGCAGGGTAAACTCCTTATCGGTAAGCTTGCGGGCATAGGTAAGTTTTGAATAGTTATCAGTGCTACCGGTGCTTTGAAAATAGTTGGCTACCGCGTTGGAGTTGGTTAAACGGGAGTCGGCCGGCAGATTATTTAACAATGAGTTTGATTGCTGCGCAAAACCTGGGCCTTTAAAACCGGCCGGCAACGCGCTGAAACCCGGCCCGCCCTGTATCCGTGTTTTGTTATACGGATTATTTTCGCCCAGATCAAGAAAGGCCAGTATATCCCTGGAATCGGTGGTTACGTTTGTACGGTTTGTTGTCCATACTTCAATTTTGGTGATATTGACATTAGAGCTGATAATGGGGATACGGGACAGCGCCTTGTTATAATTATCGCGAAAATACTGTGATAAAAAAAAGTGCCTGTTGGCCTCATAATCTGCCGGGGTTACCCTAAACTCGCCCTGCTGGGCGCCATTGGTTATGGTAATGGTTTTTGATTGCGAACGCTGCTGCGATAAAATACTGGTTACATCAAGCCGGCCAAACTTTAGCTTGGTTTTTATACCAAACAGCGCCTGGCTGCCCGTAATAAGCGTGGTATTTAAGGGCATGCTTACGGTACCGGCCTCCACCTTTTGGATGATCTCGTCTGGCGACCCGGTATAATCAAGCTTGATCTGGTTTTCAAACTGAAACTGGGCGTCGGTATTATAATTGGTAGTTATTTTTAATTTATCACCTACATTTCCGGTTACGTTAAGCTGTATTTTTTGGTCAAAATTAAAATTGAACTGGCTGCGTTGCCTGGTATTGAATAACGGGTTTTGGTTTTTGTTTATCTGACCGGCCAATATCATTTCGGCCGAACCCTGTGGCCTGATATCAATTGTTTGGCCGCCAAATATTTGTTCAAAGGTACGGCTGCGTACTTTTATAGCCGGAATAAAGCCGGGTTGCTGCGAATCATAAGCGTAATTATCGGCCAGCTGTTTATAGTAGGTCCGCTGGTCACTTTTGCTTTTTAATTTGAGGTACTGCGCAAAGGTTAGGTATTGCGGCGGGCGGTATAATAAATTACCAACGCGTTCGTATAATATATATCTGTTTGAGGCCGCGTCATATTCAATAGTGCGTACCATGTTAGGCGGGTCAGGGTCAAAAATACCTTCCCTCGCCCTTACATTTTTCGGTTCGGCTAAATTAACGGGTGTGCCTGTGTGTGTCGTATCTCTTTTAGCACCCGAAACCCGTTGTTGTGCATAAACACTCCCCAGCCCGCTAAATGCCAAAATGAACAACACACTTATAATAATATTATAAGTAAATATTCTTACCAAACGTCAAGTAGAAATTTATACGTAATTATAGGGTTTTTAAAGCGAACTTAATAAGCTGTTCAACTGTTAATTCTTCACTATTTTTGCTCAATTCCTGATCAAGTACCTTTTCGGCGGCATTACGGGCAAACCCAAGCATTACCAGGGCCGAAAGCGCTTCGTCTTTAGCCGTCTTACTTACAGGCACTACGGTCAGGGTATCAGGCCCTTCCTTGCGCAATTTATCCTGCAGTTCTAATATGATACGCTGTGCCGATTTGGGGCCAATACCTTTTATGCGTTGTATTAAAGCAACATTACCGTTAACAATAGCTGTTTGTATTTCGGCAGGGGTTATTGATGACAACATCATTCGCCCTGTATTTGGCCCTATGCCGGAGATGGATACCAGGTGTAAGAACAAGCGGCGCTCCCCGTCGTCAGCAAAGCCATATAAGGTGAGCGCATCTTCTTTTACGTGCTGCCAGATAAATAGTTTGCAGTTTTCTGCATCACCCAGCTTTGAATATGTATTTAATGATATATTAATGTGATAGCCTATACCTGCGGCATCAATAACTACATGTGAAGGGCTTTTGAATACCAGTTTGCCACTAATATAATCGTACATATTTTATTATAATTGATTAGCGTATCAGGTATCAGGACCGCTGCATTTGTTTTATAAGATCTTTAAAATCCTGATACCCGATACTAACTATTTATTTTCCTTTAAGCTTGTTAAAAATACCCGTGGTTTTATTGGCACTGGCTTTTGCCTGCGCGTCAACTACGGCTATGGTTATCATATTTACAATTTCGCGAACCGAGCTGCCCAGCTGCAACACATGTACGGGCTTTTTTAAGCCTAATAATATGGGGCCAACTGCTTCGGCGCCGCCAATTTCCTGCAGCAGTTTGTATGCAATATTACCCGACTCCAGGTTGGGGAATATCAGCGTATTGGCAGGTTTCCCGTTTAACGAGGAGAAGGGGAAATTATCGGCCAGCAGATCTGAGTTCAGCGCAAAATTGGCCTGCATATCACCGTCAACCACCATATCGGGGTATTGCTCGTGCAGTATCCGTACGGTTTCTCTTGTTTTTTCGGGTATTGGACCATCATTTGAACCAAAGTTTGAAAAGGACAGCATCGCTACCCTCGGGTCAATATTGAACTGCTTAACAGACCGTTCAATAAGTACAGTAATATCAACCAGTTCCTGCACCGTTGGATTTTCGTTTACCGTGGTATCACCAAAAAATACGGGGCCTTTTGCAGTTATCATCATGTACATACCTGCAACCCGGTTCACGCCGCCCTCTGTACCAATAATTTGCAATGCGGGTTTAATGGTAGGCACATAATTCTTGGTCAAACCCGATATCAGCGCATCGGCCCTGCCAAACTGAACCATGCAAGCGCCGTAGTAATTACGGTCGATAAGCATTTTTTGAGCCTCAAATAAGGTAACCCCTCTGCGTTGGCGTTTCTCATATAAATAGTTGACGTACTCCTCCATATTCTCACAACCCGCGCGCGGATCAATGATCTGTACATCACCAAGGTCAAGATCATTTTCACGCATAATGCGCCGTATCTTGTCCTCGTTACCAAGTAAAATAGGTGTGGCTATACCCTCTTCTTTTACAATCTGGGCCGACCTTAAAATTTTATAATTATCAGCCTCAGCAAAAACCACACGTTTAGGATTTTGCTTGGCTTTATTGGTAAGGTTACGCAACAATTTATCGTTGGTACCTAAACGCGATCTTAATTCTTCGTGATATGCCTCCCAGTCGGTAATTACCTTACGGGCCACACCCGAATCAATAGCCGCTTTGGCAACTGCCGCCGATACTTCGGTGATCAGCCTTTGATCCATTGGCTTGGGGATGATATAATCTCTGCCAAATTTAAGATTGGTGATATTATAAGCCAGGTTTACTGCCTCGGGTACAGGTTTCTTGGCCATTTCGGCAATAGCATGAATGGCGGCAATCTTCATTTCTTCATTAATGGCGGTAGCCCTTACATCAAGCGCGCCTCTGAAAATATATGGGAAACCCAGTACATTATTTACCTGGTTAGGATAATCGGACCGGCCGGTAGCCATAATGATATCATCGCGTGTACCGGCGGCCAGATCATAATCAATCTCCGGTATTGGGTTGGCCATGGCAAACACTACCGGCTTTTTAGCCATTGACTTAAGCATATCGGGTGTTACCACATTACCCGCCGAAAGCCCCACAAAAACGTCGGCATTTTTCATGGCGTCGGCAAGGGTCTTGATATCGGTGCGGGTGGTGGCAAATTCCATCCTGATATCATCCAGGTCGGTACGGTCGGCAGTTAATAAACCATTGATATCAAACATTACCAGGTTCTCTTTTTTCACCCCCAGCGAAAGGTACATTTTTGAGCATGATACCGCGGCGGCACCTGCGCCATTAACTACCATTTTTATCTTATCCAGCTTTTTCCCCTGTATCTCGCAGGCATTCATTAAAGCCGCTCCCGATATGATGGCCGTTCCATGCTGGTCATCATGCATTACGGGGATATTCATCTCGGCTTTAAGCCTCCGCTCGATCTCGAAACAGGTTGGGGCTGATATATCCTCCAGGTTTACCCCGCCAAAGGTAGGCTCAAGCGCTTTTACGATAGTTACAAATTCGTCAACACTTTTGGCATTTACCTCCAGGTCAAAAACATCAATATCGGCATAAATCTTAAACAGCAGGCCTTTTCCCTCCATCACCGGCTTGCTGGCCTCGGGGCCAATGTTACCCAAGCCTAATACCGCGGTGCCATTGCTTATAACAGCTACCAGGTTCCCTTTGGCTGTATATTTATAAACGTCTTCTACATTATCGGCAATGCGCAGGCAGGGCTCGGCAACTCCGGGGGAATATGCCATAGTTAAATCACGCTGCGAATTGGTAGGTTTGGTAGGTACTACCTGTATTTTTCCGGGGCGGCCTTGTGAGTGATAGTTCAGGGCGTCCTGTTTACGATTATTCTTGTTCATCTTCTCAAATTTCAAGCGCTCAAAATTACAATTCTTTTTATGGTAAGCCGAATAAAAAAGCCCGGCTTTGAAACATATCAAAAACGGGCTTTTTTTAGGGTTTTAACCTTTATTATCTTAAATTTCATTACGGGTTTGCCAAATTCCGTACTTTAAATTGTTGGCAGCACCGTTCTGTATATGCTATAAAACGCTTTTTGTTCTCTGGTCAACAGCCGCACTTGTTGGAGCTTCTTCGCCATTGGTTACCTTGATGGTTTGCCCAACTGGCGCCCGGTTACTTTTTAAGTGGTTCCAAACTTTCAGGTCCTGCACTTCAACGCCATATTTATCGGCAATTGATGCCAGTGTTTCACCTTTTCTTACTTTATGACGGGTAGGCATCCGGCGCTCGGGCTTATCGGGGGTGTATGATGCATAAACTACTTTAGGCTCAGGTGATACCGCGTCAGTTCCACCATTCAACACATTGTACAACGCGGCAAAATTTTCCTTTGCAACCTGGGGTAATATCAGGCGGCGTGGCCTGGCGGCGCTACCATTTACTATCAGCCGGCGGTAAGCGGGGTTTAGTATAGCCAGTTGGCTAACATTTGTTTTCAATGCCTGCGCTACACTGCTGAGCGCCACGTATTTTTTCACCATAACAGTATCCGTTTTTACTGAAAAATTACAAGCCTGCGGAACAATATTATGTTTGTTAAAATAATGCATTACATAATTCATGGCAATAAAGGCCGGTACATACCCCCTGGTTTCGGCGGGCAGGTATTGGCGGGCGCTCCAGAAGTCGTTTTCCCCGGCTTTTTCAACGGCACGTTCCACATTGCTTTTACCGCAGTTGTAGGATGCAATGGCCAGCAGCCAGTCGCCAAATTCCTGATAGGCATCTTTGAGATAGGCGGCAGCGGCGTACGTTGCCTGGATAGGGTCGCGGCGCTCATCAACAAAACTGTCAATATTTAACCCATAGAGTTTTCCTGTAGTGTACATAAACTGCCACGGCCCGGTTGCACCAACTCTTGATACCGCATTGGGGTCAAGTTTTGATTCCACTATCGACAGGAATTTTATTTCTTCGGGTATGCCGGCGTCGTGAAAAGCTTTTTCGTAAATGGGGAAATAGTATTTAGACAGCCCGATCACCTGGCCCATCTCATCGCGGTTTTGCATGTACAGGTCAATATAAGTTTGTACATACTCGTTATATTCAAGCGGAATATCTTTACTGATAGAATCTAACCGGCGTTCATAAATACCTCTGAGAGGTGCCGGTGCAGCTGGTTGACCGATTGCCTGGCGCAGAATGGTGTCGCGGGAATTGATAAGCCATTGAAATTTTAACTTTGATGAAGAAGTGGCGTTAGCGTGAACAATTTGCAGTGATAAAAGGCAGATGGCAAGCGTAAATAGTTTCTTCATTCTTTAGGGATTTAATTAACTAAAGGATATAGCCGGGTTGGGCTATTTTACTAAATTATTATTTTTTTAAAGCTCAAGGAAATATTTTGAAAAATTTAACAGTTCCTGTTCATTAAAATGTTTGGTTAACAATTGTAAACCTAACGGCAAACCCTGCTTATTATTGCCAGCGGGCAATGAAATAGCCGGCACACCGCTTAATGATGCCTGTACTGTAAAAATATCGGCAAGGTACATCACTACCGGATCTTTCTCTTCGGTACCCAGTGCAAATGCAGGCTCGGGCGCCGTTGGAACCAGTATAAAATCATATTCGTTCAATATCTGGTCCGTTTTTTCCCTTATCAAACGGCGCACTTTTTGGGCTTTGGCATAATAAGCATCGTAATACCCGGCGCTAAGTACAAACGTACCCAGCATAATGCGGCGTTTTGCTTCTTTCCCAAACCCTTCGGAACGCGAGCGTTTATAGGTGGACTGCAAATCATCAGCCTGGGGGCTACGATAACCATAGTGTACCCCATCATATCTGGCCAGGTTTGATGATGCCTCGGCCATGGCCAAAATATAGTAGGCCGGCACCAGATAATCCAATTGTTCAAATGCTATAGGGTTTACGGTATGGCCTTCGGCACGCAGTTTATCAATGTATTTTACCAGCGTATCTTTTACCTCGGCATCAACACCCGGACTTGAAAGCGCCTCCTGTAAATAAGCGATCTTTTTTTTGCCGGGCTTTTCAATATTACTTGAAAACGCCGGCACCTCTTTCTGCGCCAGTGTGCTGTCATACTCATCAGGGCCTGCCATTATTTCCAGTAACAGGGCAGCGTCTTCAACCGACCGGGTGATGGGCCCTACCTGGTCAAACGATGATGCGAAAGCAATAATACCGTGCCTTGATATACGGCCATAAGTAGGTTTTAATCCTATTACACCGCAAAAGGAAGCAGGCTGCCTTACCGAGCCGCCGGTATCTGTACCAATAGCGGCATGGCACATATTGGCTTGTACCGCCACGGCTGAGCCGCCCGACGAACCGCCGGAAACCCTTGTTTCATCAGCCATGTTTTTAACGGGGCCGTAATAGGAGGTTTCGTTGGCACCGCCCATAGCAAATTCATCGCAATTACAACGGCCTATAATAATTACATCTTCGGCCAACAGCCGTTCAACAATGGTTGATGAATAAATAGAAGTGAAACCTTCTAATATTTTTGATGAGGCGTTTACCTGGTGCCCCTTATAGCAGATGTTATCTTTTATGGCGATAACCATACCGGCCAGTTTGCCGGCCGTGCCATTTTTTATACGGTCGTCAACGTTTTTTGCGTTTATTAATGCTTCCTGTTCAAAAACCTCATTAAAAGCATTTAAATGAGCATATTTTTCAATTTGATCAAGATAACCCTTTACCAGTTCTTCAACTGTAATTTCCGCACGTTGCAACCCACTCCTTATTTCACTTAAAGAGGAATAAAATTTAGCCATGGGGCTAAAATAAAAAACTTATCTGTTGAAATAAGAATATTTCAACAGATAAGTATATATACCATAAAAAGCAGTAAACAAATTTGAACCAGCTAACGCTGTAAGACTAAGGTATTAAGCCTTTGGTTTTTCTTCGGTTGTTGTTGTATTGCTCTCTCCGTTTTGCGCGTCTTTAAATTCTTTAACGCCTCTTCCCAACCCTCTCATTAGTTCAGGTATTTTTCTACCGCCAAACAACAAAAGTATTGCAATAATGATCAGAATAATTTCTGGTGCGCCTAATCCACCCATGATTTTTAAGTTTTATGTTATGTAAAATATTATTATGATTTGTATTCTTCGTGCTCTGTTTTAACAGGCTCCGTAGTTTTTTTGGTAAGATCAATATGAGCTTCACTTACCGGGTTACTTTCAGTATCAATGTAACTATCAGAAACCGGTATTGTATTGGGTACCGTGTTTTCTGTACCGTGTATAGGATGCCTTAGTTCTTCGTCGGCCGCGGTTTCCTGCTCCGTTACATTTTCAGCAAGCGGGGCTTCTGCTACCTTGGTCTCGGTCTTTTTATCCTCGTAATTGTTTATCTGGTTATTGATCTCGCGCTTTACATCCTCAGAAGCATCTTTAAAATCACGAATGCCTTTACCTAAGCCACGTGCCAGATCGGGAAGCTTTTCGCCTCCAAAAAGCATCAATGCTGCAAAAAGTATCAGTACCATCTCGCCTGTACCAATATTTAAAAATAAAAAAACTGAACTTAGCATCGCATTTAATTTAAGGTTACAAATATATACAATTAAAATTTCATAAAGTTCATAACTAATTAGTTAGGTGCCAGCCATATTTTAGGGTTTACTGCTGTTGCACCTTTATACACTTCAAAATGAGCTTCGGTTTCGCCGGTAGAAGGATCAGTTGCAACCGTACCAATAACCTGTTTGGTTGTTACTTTTTGCCCCCTGGCCACGCTTGCCGATTTCAGGTTTCCGTAAACGGTAAAATATTCCCCGTGTAATATCATTACCAAATAAGTACCGCTTACATCTACCACCCTTACCACTGTTCCGTCAAACACGGCCCTTACCGAGCTGCCCGGATTTGTACGGATATCAACACCGTTACTTTCACTTCTTATGCCTTCGGGAGTAGTATATATACCAAATCCCTGCGTTATGCCGCCATTGGCAACCGGCCATGGCAAACGACCGCGGTTCCCTAAAAAGTCGTTTGACAGCTTGGCTGCTTCAGGAGTAGCATTCAATGCGCTCGACGTGCTGCGCTCCACCGGCTTTGCCGCAACAGGCGCCGGTTTGTTTTCGGCTTTCGCCTTTGCCGCCGCTATCCGCGCAGCTTCTCTTGCTTCTTCAGCCGCCTTACGCTTTGCCTCTTCAATTTCGCGGCGTATGGTAGCGCTAATCTCCCGGTTCATTTTAGCAATTTTGGCCTGCACCTCGCGTTGCTGCTGTTTTAACTGCCCCTGGTGCTGCGACAGATCGCTTACCACCTTTACCTGGTTATTTTTCTCTTTACCCAGGGTTTCCTTTTCCTTTTGCTGATCAGCCAGTAAATTGCTCTTTTCCTGTTTATTTTTATCAAGCTCGTTTATTTTTACATGCAGTTCTTTTTGCGTTCCCTGTATGTAACCGGCCTGCCGCTCGCGGTAGGTACCAAACTGCTGTAAATATTTTAAACGTTTATAAGCCTGGTTAAAATCTTTTGAAGCAAAAATAAACATCAGTTTATTATAAGCACTCTGGTTACGGTAAGCAAAAAGCACCATAGCCGCATATTCTTTTTTTAACTGATCAAGCTGGTTCTGTAAACTATGTACGGTATTATTGCTCTCCGAGATTTGATTATCTAAATTTCTTACCTCTGAATTGATGATATTTATTTTTTCTTCTCTTAAATTGATCTGTGCTTTTAGCAGGCTCAGTTGTTTTAAGGTAGCTCTTTTATTTTGAGATGTTTCCTGGTAATCCTTATTTAGCTGCTCCAGTTCATCTGTTAGTCTGTCACGTCTCCTTTTTAATTCGGCACTGCTTTGTGCATGTACATCAACTGCTATAAATACCGCTATAATAAAGAATAATACTTTTAAAAATTTCATCAAACAAACATAATTAATTTATTTGGCCGGTTCATAATTAGAGGGTATACTGAACGGATATTCCTGCTGAACGTCAAAATCGGCTTTGGTATAATGCAAATTAACCTGTATTTTTTTATCTTTTACTATAGATGCAATGTCTATTTGCGATGGTATTACCCTGTTTGTAGCCTGTATAAAAGTATTGTTAACCACCTGTAACGATTGCCTTTCGTTTTGGTTGGATAAATTTGTTTGAGTAACCTTTAAATCGGCTCCCAGGATGAGTTTATACAGCAGATCCTGCAGGTTGCCGCTTATGGCAGTACTTCCGGCAGTGTCAGCAAAGGCAGCATCCTCATTCAACAATTCGGGTATGGCATTACCAATAAGCAATGATTCAAGTGTTTTATAATTAACCTGGCTGCTGGCAAATTTATATACATAATTAAACGGTTTCCTTACATAAACACCCTGCAGGCGGTTAATAAGCATGATACTGTCTGGAGTAATTAACGCCCTTGCAGCCTCAACACCTAAAATGGCGGTAATGGAAACCCATATTTTTTTATCGCGCGCAATACGGATGTTCAGGGTAACATCATTACTGTTCCCATTAATATTAAGCCGGGTTTTGGCTTTGCCGGCAAAGGTATTAAAGCTTACCTGTTTTGCCTTTATTGCATTAAGCCGGCTTGTTTTATTATTAACAGGCGTTGCAGATGAATCTGCCTTACGGCTAACCAAAACCTGTTTACGTGACTTACAGCTCACCATGGCCAGCAGGCAGCAAACTATAAGTAACTTATTCGCTATATTTTTTTTCATTTATTTTACGCTCTAATACCGGCGACTGGCCACCGTGCTCTTTAGCTTTTTTCCAATTTTGTACGGCGGCATCTGTATTACCCAGATAATACAAAATATCGCCATAATGTTCGTATTTAGCCGAACTATTATCTTTATCATGCGCCAATGCTTTTTCCATCCATACTTTGGCCTCGGTATATTTTTTCTGTTTAAATAATACCCAGGCGTAAGTATCCTCAAACGATGCTGTATTAGGCTGCAATTCATTGGAACGGGCCGACATTTGCGCGGCCTTGTCTAAAGCTTCATTTCTTAACGATAAATAATAAGCATAATTGTTCAATGTGTACGCATTATCCGGATTATAACTTAAGGCTTTATCATAGGCCGCATCTGAGCTCTTGCTATCTTTTAAATCATGGTAACAATCGCCCAGTAACGAAAAGCTTAACGAAAGTAGGTCCTTATCCTGAATTTCTAATGAAGTTGCATTTTTAGCATACCCCAGCGCTTTTTTTGAATCCTTTTTTTGAGCCCATGCCACACCCACCATATAATTCATCCAACCCTGGTTGGGGAATAGTGAAAGGGCGTTTTCGCCATCTTTTATGGTAGCATCAATATCGTTTTGGCTAAGTTCAATGCGTACAAGCTGTTCATGAACAATATATACCTGCTCATTGAGTTCAATTGATTTTTTGTAGGCTGCCGCCGCTTCTTTATATTTCGCGTTTTGTGCAAGCATGTCGCCATACATTGCATAGGCTTTGGAATCAGCCGGGTGGGCAACGGTTAATATACGGCTTAATTCAAGGGCGCTGGCTTTGGCATTAGGTTCAGGAAACTTTGGGAAATATCCGCCGATGATCCTTATTTTTTGATCGATACTAACATCAGGGATTGAAAATGCCAGTGTAAGCTCATTAAAAGCAGCGTCAATATTTTTTTTATCCCGGTAAATATCGGCAAGCGCCAAATGTACCATCCCGTTATTGCTATCCTGCTTTTCGGCTTGCTGTAAAACCTTCAGGGCCTTATCTCCAAAATTATTGGAATTGTAAATTTCGGCCAGTAACAAATAGTAACGTGTTTGGCCGGGGTTGTCGGCTATGGCTTTTTCAAGTTCGGCGGCGGCCTGATCAACCCTGCCCTGTTTCAGATAAATTTTTTGCCGGCTGGCCAAAATATCGTCGCTTGGCCCGGTAAGCTGCTCCAGCTGGTTATAAACTTTAAGGGCATCGTCGTATCTTTTCAGGATCACGTAAGCATTAGCTTTATCAAAATAATAATCGGGTTTATCAGGATTGATCCTGATGAGTTGATTAAATACATTTTCAAGCTTGACAATGCTGTTACTTTTTTCATAGCTATCGGCAAGCGCTGCCCAATACCATTCGTTGTCGGGCTTAACGGCTACGGCTTTCTCCAGCAGGGGTTGGGCACCGGCATAATCATTTTGCAGCTTTTTTAAATTAGCCAGCTCATACATTGAAGCGTCATTTGCGGGGTCTGTTTGTAACACCCGTTCAAACATTTCGGTGGCCAGTTTGGTATTCTCGATAGTTTTTTCGCGCAGCGCCGAGAAAAAAAGCTGTTTCACCATGATGCTGTCAAGCGCCGACATGGGTTTAGCCGGTCGTTGAGCGCTCGCTTGCAGAGAAAAAGTCAGGGATAAAAGGCAAAAGATAACTGCAGCATAGTACTTGCCCGCATTGTTCTTTCGCTTGCCATATCCCCGTTCCCGATAGTTCATGATGATGATATACTCTCCTTGATCTCTTGCTGGTTTTACTTACTTTATTTAACCGCAGTATGGCCAAATCCGCCTTCGCCGCGCAAGGTTTCATTCAATACTTCCACTTCGTCCCAATTCACTTTTTCATGCCTGGATACTACCATCTGGGCAATACGGTCGCCCATATTAATTTCAAACACATCAGCCGAGAAATTGATGAGCAATACTTTAACCTCTCCCCGGTAATCGGCATCAATGGTACCTGGTGAATTAACAATACCTATACCATGTTTAAACGCGAGCCCGCTGCGTGGCCGTATCTGCGCTTCAAAACCTTCGGGCAGTTCAATATACAAACCGGTAGGTATCAGCTTACGTTCCATGGGCTTAAGCAATATAGTTTCTTCTACATTGGCCCTAAGGTCCATGCCGGCCGCGTGTGCCGTTTCATAAGCCGGCAAAGCATTTTTTGATTTGTTAATTATGCGAATGGTCATTACCGTTTCCTAAATATAATTCTTAATTCATTGCGCTCAAAATAAATAGCCGCTAAAGCAAATACCAGCAAAAGGGCATTACCCGCTAATAAGTTTCGTTTAAACACAACGAAAGACAAAAATACCAATACTATTGATGTAAATATATAAGCGATGTTCTTTTTGATATGATATGGGATAGGATAATTTTTTTGCCCCCATACGTAAGATAATATCATCATCACAGTATATGAAATAAGTGATGCCCAGGCTGATGCCATATAGCTGTACCGGGGTATAAAGACCACATTAAGCGTTATGGTTAATACAGCGCCCACACCCGATATATATAACCCGTAACGAGTTTGGTCAGATAACTTGTACCACACTGACAGGTTCATATAAATGCCCAGACTTACATATCCAAACAGCAGAAGTGGCACAACGTTTAACCCTACCCAGTAGCTGGCACCGATAAAATGTTTGAGTATTTGTATATTGGCTACCACTCCTAAAAAGGCTACGCATACGGCTATTACAAAAAAATTCATGATGCGCGCGTAGGTTTGGGGAGCATTCTTATTTTTAGCATGACTAAAAAAGAAAGGCTCGGCGCCTAAACGAAATGCCTGTACAAAAATATTCAGGAACACAGCTATTTTAGCACAAGCGGCATAAATACCCAACTGTGAACTACTAATGTTCTCGGGCAGCATTTTACCCAACAGCATCTTATCAAGATTTTCATTAATGATGAAGGACAGGTTTGCAACCAGTACCGGCAAACTATAGGTAAGCATTTGCCAAAACATACTGCTATTAAATTTAAAGCCGAGTTCAAGTAATTCCGGCAACAAAAGAAGTAAAGTTAGCGCGCTGGCAACAAGGTTCGACAAGAATATATATCCTAACCACCCCTGCCTGAACCATGAACTTACCCATGCAGAACCCACAGAATGATGGCTTATAATATAAGGCAGCACATAAATAAATACCAAGTTCAAAGCTATGAAAACCAGCACATTAACCAGTTTAATAAACCCATAGCGCATTGGACGGCCATTGGCCCTTACTTTGGCAAATGGCACAACACACCATGCATCTATAACCATAAATGAAATAAAATAAATGGTGTATAGTTTATAATCATGAAACGATGTGTTTTTTTCGATACTTATCCACCTGGCTATTGAATTTATACAGGGTAAGGTTATAGCTAAAAATATAACAGAGATAACAAAAGTTGCGGCAAAGGCATTATTATAAACCTGCTGTTTCCTGTTCTCATGCTTATTCAGATACCTGAAAAAAGTAGTTTCCATCCCAAAAGCAAGCAGTGCCTGAATTAGGGACGCATTGGCGAACATATTTGAAAAAATACCATAAATACTTTTACTATATGCCCGGGTGTAGGCTGATGTAAGAAAGAAGCTCAGCATTCGGCTGGCCACCGTACTTAGCCCATATATGGCGGTTTGACCGGCAAATTTTTTAGCGGTAGACAATGTTTGTGTATGGAGTAATTAAAATAATACTGCCTGTTAAACTACAGGGCTTTTTTTACAACCTCAAAATTACGATAGTTTTTTAATTCGCCTTCATGGCTTTCAACAGAAGTTACTTCTGCATCTTCGGGTCCTTCATGGCACCAGTCCATAAACATTTCCAGGGTGGTGTCATCAGCCTCGGCTGCTAAAAAAACATCGCCGTTGGGCTCATTCTTAACAAAACCCCGCACCCCCAGCTGATCGGCAACTGCTTTGGTGGCTTTGCGAAAAAAAACGCCCTGAACTTTGCCTTTTACGGTAATATCGAGATGCCTGACCATTAGTTTATTTTGTTGATTAAGTGAGCAATTAACATCAATGTTCTAATATTTTACAAAGTAACCCAATCAAACTCAATCAACCTAATTACTGTTAAACTAATCTGCGAACTTTACTTTCAGGAGTTATTTCAAGTCCGTCAAGGCCGGTTATAAGGTTTAGCCCGGGTGTTTTTCCAGGCTCAAGTGTACCCTTTTCATCATCGATCCCTAAAAACGACGCACCGTTGATGGTACCCCATTCAATCAATTTAGCGGTACTTATAGCAGGAAACTTTTTTTGGATAGTGCGCATTTCGCTCAATATACACAGGCGGTTATTTGATGCCAGGCTATCGGTGCCCAACGTAATATTAAAGCCCTGATCTATAAAAAGCTGTATTTTAGGGAGGCGGTTTTCAATGTATAAATTAGCATTCGGGCAAAAACACCAGTTTATTTTACGGTCAAAACGTTTTATAAAATAAATGTCTTTTAAATTGGTACAGGTATTATGCACCAGCAAAACCTGCTGTTTATTGGTCAGTAACGGAATGATGGATTGCAACGAGTTGCGGGCCTGCGGTTTAAAGTGGCTGATATCAATACCAAAATGTTCATAAAGCTCAATAAACCCACCCAGCTTATAGCGGTAAAATTTATTTTCGTCTTCACACTCCTGATTATGGATACTGATAAGGTTTGAGCCGGAATCACTATGCTTTTTGATCAGTTTAAATAGCTCTTTTGATACTGAATAAGGCGCATGTGGCGTGATGGAACACGGCTGCGGCTTAAATTCAGACAGCAATTGCAATGCCTTATCAAAAATAGTTTCCGCATTTTGCGGTAAAAAGCCAAAAGTTTCCACAAAAGTGTGGTAATATAACTTGCTGGCAGCCTTAACCGGGATGCTTAAATTACTGTTTGAAACATCGCCAACGGCCACAATGCCATTGTTGTACATCTCTTCGTCGGCTTTTTGAATAGCAGCTGTTACCAGGCCTTCATCAGCGTTCCTGAAAGCTTGTATGCTTTTAATAAAATTTACCAGCCCATCGTGGGGTGTTATCTTATCTTTAAGATGCGATAGCTCAACGTGGCAGTGGGTATTGATAAATCCGGGGCAAATAATACCGCTTAATTGTTCAACCGGACCGTCGGGAGGGTTGTTATGGTCTGTTACCGATATGATCTTACCATGATCATCAACAGTAACAATTCCATTTTTAATAGGATCGGCATAAACGGGAAAAACGTAATCGGCTCTAAAACTTTTCATTAATTATATCACTTAGTATCAATCTCAAACGTTTTTCAAATAAAACAATCCCACAAAATTAAGTACAATTAACTTTTAGTTATTGTTTTTTATTCATTCAAAAGAATGACTTTAAAATAAGACAGATTTTTTTAAATTTAAGTACTTTTGCGGTGTGAATAATGCAAAAGATAAAATAGACATCCGCAGTCTCAGCCTGGAAGCCTTGCAGGAGCATTTTATCCGTATGGAGGAAAAAAGTTTCAGGGCTAAACAAGTTTATGAATGGCTTTGGAGAAAATCGTGCTTCTCTTTCAACGAAATGAGCAATATTTCAAAAGAACTACGCACCAAACTCAACGAAAATTTTGTTATTAACAATGTTAAAATAAATTCGTCGCAGATTAGTGCTGATAAAACTATAAAAAATTCTTTTATTTTACATGATGCTCACTTAATTGAGGGCGTTTTAATTCCTACCCCGGGCCGAATGACTGCCTGCGTATCATCGCAGGTGGGCTGCAGCCTTACCTGTAAGTTTTGCGCAACAGGATATATGGAGCGTAAAAGGAACCTGAATCCCGATGAGATTTACGACCAGGTGGTGTTGATAGACCAGCAGGCGCGCGAAAATTATGGCGTACCCTTATCAAACATTGTATACATGGGCATGGGCGAACCTTTGCTTAATTATGCCAATATGATGAAATCTGTTGAGCGGATCACTGCGGAAGATGGTCTTAACATGTCGGCTAAAAGAATTACAGTATCAACAGCCGGCATAGCAAAAATGATAAAAAAGCTGGGCGATGACCAGGTAAAATTTAACCTTGCCCTGTCATTACATGCCGCCAATGACGAAAAACGGAATACCATAATGCCTATTAACGAGCAAAACTCATTAAAGGCGCTGGCCGAAGCTTTAAAATACTATTACGCCAAAACTAAAAACCCGGTAACTTACGAGTATATTATTTTTGACGGTGTTAATGATGGCATTCAGGATGCTATGGAGCTGGCCAAATTTTGCAAGCACCTCCCTTGTAAAGTAAATATTATTGAATATAATCCAATTGCTTTTGCCAGCTACATCAATGCCGGCGAAGATAAGGTTGAAGCGTTTGCAGCTTACCTGCAAAAACAAGGCATTAACACGCATCTGCGCCGCAGCCGGGGCAAAGATATTGACGCGGCTTGCGGACAATTGGCTATTAAAGAAAAAACTAAAGTTACCGAAGTATAAAAAATCTGCCTTAACTTAAGGGCATGAAATTGTTGCGCGGCTACCTGGCCGATTTTGTTTCACTCCTTTTTCCTGAACTTTGCCCGGCTTGCCAGGCCAGTCTTGTAGCCAACGAACACATTATTTGTTCTGATTGCCGTTACAATTTGCCCTACACAAATTTCCATTTACAGCCCGACAACATTGTTGCACAGCAGTTTTACGGCAAAATTAATGTGGACGCCGCTTACGCCCTGTATTATTTTACCAAAGGCGGCAAAGTGCAAAACCTCATGCACCATTTTAAATATAAGGGCATGCAGGAAATTGGTGTTTTACTTGGAAACGTTGCCGGGACGCAGCTGATGGAAAACCCCGTTTTTAATACCGTAGACTTTATTATTCCCGTCCCGCTTCATAAAAGCCGGCTTAAAGAACGCGGTTATAATCAAAGCACTTGTTTTGCTGATGGACTGGCACCCAAATTAAATGCCATGGTTGATGACAATAATTTACAACGAATTGTAGCAACGGCAACACAAACCCATAAATCGCGCTTTGCCCGGTTTGAAAACATGCGCGAAGTGTTTATGATCAAGTATCCGGAAAGGTTAGAAAACAAACACGTTTTACTGGTTGATGATATTGTAACAACAGGTTCAACACTGGAGGCCTGCGGTATTGAGCTATTGAAAATACCGGGTTTAAAACTAAGTATAGCTACAATAGCCTATGCGCAGTAACATTTTGCGAGCCGTAACAATTCGGCGCTGCAGGAAAAGCTTTTTTTGTTTAAGTAAATATTATTTTCCCCGCTAATTAAAGGGACAGAAGGAATTACTGGTGCTGGTACCGGCTTAATTTATCGTAAAGCATTTTAGGTTCAAATGGCTTTAATATATAGTCATTCATCCCGGCTTTATTAATTTCGCCCATTTGGTTGCTGAGCATTGATGCAGTTAATGCGATAATTGGTAATTGCTGAAAATACGGTTCGGGTTTTGAACGTAATATTTGGGTGGCTTCCAATCCCCCCATTTCGGGCATGTGGATATCCATTAATACCACATTATAATTACGGTTGCTCTCAATTTTCTTTATGGCTTCAATACCGTTCTCGGCAAAATCAGCATCAGCACCCCATTTTTTCAGTATCTTGTTTATTAACAACCGGTTTATCTGGTTATCATCAACTACCAAAACGTTTATTTTGAGTCCTGTTTCCACGTTATTATCGTTACTGTTTAAATCGTTATCTGTTTTATTAAAGGTAATGGTAAACCAAAATGTAGATCCCACGCCCGGTACACTATCCACATTTATTCTTGAGTCATGCAGTTCTATCAGTCGTTTACTAATGGCCAGCCCTAAGCCGGTGCCGCCATATTTGCGGGTAATATCCAGTTCGGCCTGTTTAAATTGTTCAAATATAGCACCCAATTTATTATTAGCGATACCTATGCCGGTGTCTGAAACCGAAAACCTGATCCTTACATCCTTTTCTGTTTGCTGAATTACTTTCAAATCAATGTTAACCCCGCCCTCCTCTGTAAACTTAACGGCATTACTCACCAGGTTAAGTAGTATCTGACATAAACGGGTGCGGTCGCCTATCACCATTTCCGGTATGGCATCATCAATACTTTGGCTAAGATAAATATTTTTTCCTTCGGCTTTGTACCGCATCGAAGTAGTGATGCTCTGGATAAGTGCGCGTATGTCAACAACTGCCTTTTCCAGTTCAATATTACCAGTTTCTATTTTGGTAAAATCCAATACATCGTTAATCAGTGTCATTAAATTTTCTGCCGAAAACCTAAGCACGGCAAGATTCTCCTTTTGTGAATCCAGCGGGTTATCTTCAAGTAATAAATGCGATATACCTATCACTGTATTAAGCGGGGTACGTATTTCATGACTCATTACCGATATAAACATATCCTTGGCCCTGCTCAGCTGCAGCGCCTCTTCCTTAGCTGTTATCAGTTGAAGCTCGGTTTTCTTTTTGGCGGTTATATCAATAATTACCTCAATATATTTGTCAACCGCGCCGTTTTTACCAATAATTACAGAGTTAATGACCGATATCCACAGCGGCTGTCCGTCTTTACGGTAAATGAGCAGATCAACCTCAAATGATTGTTTGTTACGCGATAGTTCACGTGCTTTTTGAATGCTGCCAACATCGGTAAGTTCGCCTTTCAGCACATCACCCAGGTGGTTACCTTTAACCTCGTTAATGTCATAACCCGTTATTTGTTCAAAAGCCCGGTTTACCCATTCAACTTTACCTTCGCTGTTGTTTATAACTACACCACTTGTTGTATTGCTTGCCACCAATGATAGCTTGGTAAGTTCCTCCTGGTTTTTTTTGCGCTCGGTTATATCAACCATTACGCCAACTTGCCTGTCAACCTTACCTATTTCATTTAACAGAGGGCTGTTTGATAAAAATACCCAACGGGCGGCACCATCCTTTTTATAAATTTTTAGTTCTATTTCATAAGGCCGATTTTCTTTAACGGCCTTTACAGCACTTTCAAACACCGCAAGATCGGTGTCTTTGCCTACGAGCGCATTGCCCACGGCCTTGCCTTCCAGTTCGGCAAACGAGTAGCCAATAATATTTTCAAGAGCTTCGTTCATCCACAGTATCCTGCCCTGGTTATCGCGTATAAAAATACCGCTGGGTGATTTTTTAGCGGCAAAGGATAAAATTTCAAGATCTTGCTCAATTTTTTTCCGGGATGTAATATCAATAATAACCCTTATGTATTTATCCACAGCGCCTTCGCTGTTATGGAGCACTGAGTTAATAACAGTGATCCATATCGGGGTTCCGTCCTTACGGATCATCAGCAGGTCAACTTCGTATGATTCCTTCTTTTCTATCGAAGCGTCCAATCTGGCAATTGCCGCTTTGTCATTGGGCTCCCCTTTTAATACGGCCTTCAGATATTTATTTTCAACATCGGCAAAGTTATAGCCTGTAATATTTTCAAATGCTTCATTTACCCATATTACCTTGTCGGCGGCGTTGCTTATTACCACCCCATTACCTACTTTATCAATTACCACAGACAGTTCCTGCAGTTCTTTTGCAACCTGTTTTTGATAACTTATATCACGACCACAGGCCAGGTATTTATCGTTTTTAACGGTTAATGACCAGCTTAAACATTTAATATCACCGGTAGAGGTATAAACCGATGTTTCAATCTCAAATTGATGTGGCTGCTCATTTAAACGGCGTTTAAGCTTCTCCAAAAAAACTATTCTTTCTTCTTCCGGAAAAAGTTGCCAGATATGCTGGCCGATAAGAGCATTTGCCTGATAACCTAAAACAGATTTTACCGATTGATTGACCCGCTCAATTTTAAATTCGTGGTCCATAATACAATGAATATCGGGAGAAGTATCAAAAAGGTCATGAAACTCTTTATACTGAGCAAGGCTTTTTTCAAGCTCAAGCTTTTGCCTGTGCAGCGTAAAGTGTGAAATAACCTCTGCAGCGAGTGTCTGCAATGAATCGCGCTGCCCTGGATTGAGTTTGCGGGGCACGGTATCAGTAACACAAAGCGCTCCCAGGTGATACCCTTGCGGGTCAATTAAAGGAACGCCGGCATAAAAACGTATGGTTTGGCCGGTAGCACCGGTACTATCCTTAAAAGTATTATCTTTTAGGGCATCATCTATTTCCTGTATCTCATCACTCAGGGTAACAAAATTGGAAAAAGCGCCGGCATGGAGTGTTTCCTGTGTACCGGCGCCATATTTTGATTTAAACCATTGCCTGTCTGCATCAATTAAAACGATGAAGGCAACAGGCACATTACATATAAAAGCAGCAAGGCGGGTTATAGCATCATATTCCTTTTCAGGTGATGTATCTAAAATATGGTATGATCTCAGGGCACTTAAACGTCCCTTTTCATCATCGCTAATTATAGGTTCCTGCTGCCTGATTGTCATTTATTGATCCGAGCCGTTCTCTCTGTACAACGGATAGTCATACATCAGCTTGTGGACCTTTTTACGTATCTTTTTTAAAGAAGGTTCATTTTCAGGATCGCTAATTACCGCGTCTATCAGTTCAACAATATGATCCATTTGTTTCTCTTTCATTCCCCGGGTAGTAATAGCAGCTGTACCTACACGTATACCTGAAGTAACAAACGGCGACTTATCATCATAAGGAACCATATTTTTGTTCACAGTAATATCAGCAGTTACCAGCGCATTTTCGGCCGCTTTACCAGTGATATTTTTATTACGCAGATCAATCAGCATCAAATGATTATCCGTACCGCCTGATATGATCTCATAACCACGTTTAACAAAAGCCTCGGCCATAGCACTGGCATTCTTTTTAACCTGAACAATGTATTTCATATAGCTTTCGCTCAAAGCTTCGCCAAAGGCTATTGCTTTTGCGGCTATAATATGTTCAAGCGGGCCGCCCTGCGTACCCGGAAAAACAGCCATATCAAGTAATGACGACATCATTCTTATTTCGCCCTTAGGTGTTTTTATTCCAAATGGATTTTCAAAATCCTTACCTAATAAAATAAGGCCGCCGCGGGGGCCGCGTAACGTTTTGTGTGTCGTGGTAGTAACTATATGGCAGTGCGGTAGCGGATCGGTCAGTAAACCCCTTGCAATAAGTCCGGCGGGGTGCGATATATCGGCCAGTACCAGGGCACCTATTTTATCGGCTACTTTACGTATAAATTCATAATCCCAATCGCGCGAGTATGCAGATGCACCGCAAATGATCAGTTTTGGTTTCTCTTTAAGCGCAACTTTTTCCAGTTGTTTGTAATCAACAAGGCCGGTTTCTTTAACTACACCATAAAAATGCGGCTCATATAGTTTACCCGAAAAATTAACCGGTGAACCATGGGTTAAATGGCCGCCATGTGAAAGATCAAATCCTAATATTTTATCACCCGGCTGAAGAACGGCCAGCATAACCGCCGCATTGGCCTGCGCACCTGAATGTGGCTGAACGTTTGCCCACTCGGCATTGAATAATTGCTTGGCTCTTTCAATAGCAATGGTTTCAATTTCATCAACCACCTGGCAGCCGCCATAATAGCGTTTGCCCGGTAAGCCTTCGGCGTATTTGTTGGTGGCAACAGACCCTGCTGCTTCCATAACCTGACGGCTTACAAAATTCTCAGACGCTATCAGCTCAATGCCTTCCTCCTGGCGCTGCTGTTCTTCATCCAATAGCTTAAAAATTAACTTGTCTCTTTTCATTATATATAATTAAAACGGCACTATGTTTAAAACGGCCCTAAGTTAGGTAAAAATTAGTTTTGAGAGGTGAGATATGAGATTTGAGATTAAAAAAACACATTTTGTAATCGATTATAAATGAACTACAAGCCTTATACATTTTTTGTCTCACGTCCTTTATCTAACATCTCAGATCTCCCTCGCCGATATCCAGAAATTATTATATCCCAGGCCTATTTGTATATCTATCAGCTCCTGCTGCAGCATTTCTAAAACAGCCAGAAAATTATAAACAAAATGCACCTTGTTTTCCGAATGCCCGGCAATGGTCTTAAAGTCAAGCATTTTATTGATTTTCAGCAGGTCGCTTACTGCTTTCTTTTGCTTTTCAATGGTATATGGGTATTGAACAACGGTGTGCTTTACCTCTTCGCTGCGGTTAAGGTAATTTTTCATTAACCGCTCATGTACCATCATCAGTTTATACAGGCTTATTTCTGATAATTCTTCGCCCGGCAGGGTTACCTTTTCAACCTGTTCCAGGTCTTGTTTAATATTGCCACGTTTTTCCTGCTTAAACCGCTCATCTTCAAAAGGGCGCAATTCATCACAAAGCTCCTTAAACTTTTTATACTCAATAAGTTTCCTGATCAGGTTTTCTTTAGTGTCCGCTTCGTCTCCGGCCTCTTCAGCATCATAGCGCGGCAACAACATTTTGGCTTTTATACGCATCAGCGTAGCTGCTACAAAGATAAACTCGCTAGCCAGCTCCATGTTAAGGCTGGTCATTTGATGTATGTAGTTTAAAAAATCGTCGGTGATGCGGGCAATCGGTATATCATGAATATCCAATTCATCCCTTTCGATAAAAAAAAGCAGCAGATCAAACGGACCTTCAAACTGGGGTAACCTTATTGCAAAACTGTCGTCGGTCATAAATCTTATCCAAAAATACGTATTTATATAATCAGAAGCCAAAATACAGGGATCAGGATTGAATTTTATGGGACCGCTTTTCTATATCCTGATGCTATATTCGTGCTTCTGATACCCGCGCCAAACAATAAATACATTTAGATGCCCCGTTTTTATAAATAAATACCTTACTTTGTAAGTTAAATATTCTTACTAATGTCTATGCAGGTACCAGCAGGAGATTTATTAAAAAAAATAAATTATCCATCTGATTTAAAGCAGCTTAGCGAACACGAGCTTGAACAGGTTTGCCAGGAACTGCGCCAGTATATTATTGATGTAGTATCAGTAAATGGTGGTCATTTTGCAGCCAGTTTAGGGGTTGTTGAACTAACCGTTGCGCTTCAATATGTACTGAATACTCCTTATGATCAGTTGGTTTGGGACGTTGGCCATCAGGCTTACGGTCATAAGATACTTACCGGCCGCCGCGAAGCTTTTCATACTAACCGTATATATAAAGGCATCAGTGGTTTCCCAAAACGCTCAGAAAGCGAGTATGATACTTTTGGCGTAGGCCATTCGTCTACATCAATATCTGTAGCATTGGGCATGGCCGTAGCGTCGCAATATAAGGGCGAAACAGACAGGCAACATGTGGCCGTAATAGGCGACGGCGCCATGACCGCCGGTATGGCTTTTGAGGCGCTTAACCACGCTGGTATTGAAAATTCAAACCTGCTGGTGATCCTGAATGATAATAACATGTCTATTGACCCTAACGTGGGCGCCCTGAAGGAATATCTTACCGATATTGCCACCTCAAAGCCTTACAACCGTTTCAGGGATGATATAGCTCATGTACTGGCAAAACTATCGGCCATTGGGCCTGATGCTTTTAAAATAGCCCAAAAGATTGAAAAAAGCATTAAAGGAACCTTACTTAAACGCAGCAACTTTTTCGAAGCTCTAAAATTCCGATACTTTGGCCCTATTGATGGGCATGATGTAAATCACCTGGTAAAGGTTTTAAAGGACTTGCGCGATATACCCGGACCCAAACTATTGCACTGTGTAACAGTTAAAGGCAAGGGATATGCCCTGGCCGAAAAAGACCAGACCAAATGGCATGCCCCCGGTTTATTTGATAAAATAACCGGCGAGATAAAAAAAACCAAGTACGATAAGCCGCAGCCACCAAAATATCAGGATGTATTTGGCCTGAGCATTATTGAACTGGCCGAGCAAAATCCTAAAATTATGGGTATTACCCCGGCCATGCCATCAGGATGTTCACTTAACCTGATGATGAAGGCTATGCCGTCCCGCGCTTTTGACGTAGGTATAGCCGAGCAGCATGCGGTAACGTTCTCGGCCGGATTGGCTACGCAGGGTTTAATACCTTTCTGCAACATATATTCCAGCTTTATGCAAAGGGCATATGACCAGGTGATACACGATGTGGCCATACAAAACCTCAATGTGATATTTTGCCTTGACAGGGCTGGCATAGCCGGCGCCGACGGGCCAACGCACCACGGCGCTTATGATTTAGCCTATATGCGTTGCATACCTAATATGACGGTATCGGCTCCTATGAATGAGGAAGAACTGCGTAATTTGATGTTTACCGCGCAACAGGACAACATGGGGCCTTTTGTGATCAGGTACCCTCGCGGCAGTGGTGTAATGGTTGACTGGCAGCGCCCGTTCAAAGCTATACCTGTAGGCAAAGGCCGTAAAATATGTGATGGCGATGATGTTGCCATTTTATCAATAGGAGCTATAGGTAATGAAGTGGTAAAGGCGACTACTGAACTGAATGCCGAAGGTTATTACCCGGCTCATTATGATATGCGGTTTGTAAAGCCACTTGATGAGGCGTTGCTGCATGAAGTATTCCAGAAATTTGACAAGGTGGTAACCGTTGAGGATGGTTGTCTTGAAGGAGGGCTGGGAAGCGCTATACTGGAGTTTATGGCTGATAACGGTTATCAGAAAACACAGGTAAAACGCCTGGGAATACCAGACAAGTTCATAGAACACGGGGAACAGCCCGAACTTTGGGCCGAATGCGGCTACAATGCTAAAGGCATAGCCGAAGAAGTGAAAAACTTAGGAGCTAAACGTACCACACATACAATAGCGTCATAAACATAAAACAAGAAAAGCGGCTCGGCCGCTTTTCTTGTTTTATACGAATATTTGTCTTTTAGTGTGCTTTATAGCTTGCAATATCATTATAAATACTGCGGAAAGAGCTGCGTATGCCAAAAGTAAGCATGGCGGTTTTATCATGAAACTGGCTATTTTTTTCGGAACGGTAAATACCTCCGAGCTCAAAACGAAGGTTATATTTAGGGTTTATTAAATAAGCCACCTTACCTTCCAGGTAAACCATATTGGTGGTTAGGCCCTGACCAGTATAGTTGCCAAAAGCCCTTGCCGGATCAACATAAACCTGAAAAAGATCTTTACCGTAATTTACGTTATCAATATCTAATCCGTAGTGGCCATAATCAAGCTCGCCCGAAAAATCAAATCTTTTATAGGAGTAGTTTAGCAAACCTACAACTTCGCGAAAGTTTGCACCCCAGGGATGTGCCAGTGGTTCGCCATTCTCAGCGTAATTAATTACCGAACTACGCTCAGAATAAGTATAAGGTTTTACATTGTTAGTTTCAACCAGGTAGTTTAAACCGCGCACATTAAACAGGTTTGCTCCCCGCACACCCAGTTGCCAGGCATATTTGTTTCGGGAACTGCCGGTGCTCGAAAAAAAGTTTTTGGCTTCAAATTCGTCCAGGGCAAACTGGCCATATGCTGTAATACCATCTGTGAGTTTATATTTACCTGTAAGGCCTAACAGCGCGTTATCAGGCGAACCGTTTGTTGCCTCAACAGGCCTTAAAAATATTATAGGATTAATATAAGTAAAATCAAAACCGCGGGAATGGCCTGCATCGTCTTTTGCTCCCCATACCACGGCATCAAAGAAACCCAACGAAAGTCGGTTGCTCACATTCCAGTCGAGATAGTGGAACACACCGAATTTTTTCCTGTCACCTCCGTCCACTTTAATGGATAGGGGGTCATTAAAATATGTCCACATGGCCATATATTTTACATTACCCAGGGTACCCGTTAGCTTTAGGAAAGGATAAGGCGAGGCATAATCAGACAAAAGTACAGAACGATAACCATCGCCTATAAAAGTTTTATCGCGGCCACCGGTTATATTTAAATATTTATTGGGCGTGTATGATACCAATGCCGTAATGTATGACCACCGGTATTCATTACCATAAATGCCTGCATAGGCCTGTCCGGGAGCTATGCCTGTTTGGTTGGCGTAAGTGGCCAGGTAACCGGGTAATACCGCCCTGTTTTCATAGGCGCTTATATTGTAAGAAAATTTGTCGCCAACGGTTCCGCCAAGCTGCAAGCCCAATGAACCAAAATTGGTATTTCTCTTCCCGGAAAAGTCACGGCTGAGATTAAAATCAGGTAACAGATCGGTATAAAAAGTATAATTGTCACCTTTAACATCTATCTGATGCTGATTAAAAAACCTCCCCTTAAGCCCGTCTATATTCATGAGGGAGTCGTAATGGACCTTTAGCAAAGAGTCATCAATAAAAAATGGTTTCAATGAACTATGCACACGGGTTTTAGTTGAGTAAACGTCTGCATTAAGTTTTTGGTAAAACTGGTACGAATAAGGTTGGTATACCGACTGGGCTTTTACAACTCCACTTATTAAAAATAATAATGTAATGCTTGTAAATACTTTCTTCATATGTAGAATTTAGAATTGGCGATGTAAATAAATTTATTCAAAGTAATTGAGCGTTTTAAAGCCGCCTTTTTTCAAATACTCGTCTTTTTTAACCAGGTGCAGGTCAGACTGCATCATATCAGTCACCAGCGCCTGAAGATCATATTTAGGTTTCCAGCCTAACTTATCGAAGGCTTTTGAAGCATCGCCTATCAATAAGTCGACCTCCGTTGGCCTGAAATATTTCGCGTCGACCTTTACTACTGTTTGACCAAATTTTAAGTAATCGGTGTTTAAACCAAGTTCCGCAGCTTTTTGCGCATCAATATCAATAATCACGCCGCGCTCCTGCTCGTCCCTGCCACTAAATTCAACCTCAATGCCCAGCTCGTTAAATGCCATTTTTATAAAATCACGTACGGTGGTAGTAATGCCTGTGGCAATTACAAAATCTTCGGCTTTGTCTTGCTGCAGCATTAGCCACATTGCTTCAATATAGTCCTTAGCATGCCCCCAGTCGCGTTGTGCCGAAAGATTGCCCACGTAAAGGCAATCCTGCAGGCCCAGGGCTATTTTTGATGCGGCACGGGTAATTTTGCGGGTAACAAATGTTTCGCCCCGTATAGGGCTTTCATGGTTAAATAAAATGCCATTGCAGGCATACATGCCATAGGCTTCGCGGTAATTTACAATTATCCAGTAACCATATAACTTGGCCACCGCATAAGGCGACCGCGGATAAAACGGTGTGGTTTCGCTTTGCGGAACAGCCTGTACCAGCCCATACAACTCTGATGTTGAGGCCTGGTATATGCGGGTTTTGCGGGTAAGCCCTAACAATCTAATAGCTTCTAAAATACGCAGGGTTCCAACGCCATCAGCATTTGCAGTATATTCAGGTGTATCAAAACTTACCTTTACGTGGCTTTGTGCTGCCAGGTTATAAATTTCGTCGGGCTGTACTTCCTGCACCAGTCTTATTAAGTTGGTTGAGTCTGTAAGATCGCCGTAGTGCAGTTTAAACTTTACATTAGGTTCATGCGGATCATGATAAAGGTGATCGATCCGCTCCGTATTAAATAATGACGACCGACGCTTTACACCATGTACCTCATATCCTTTTTTTAGCAGAAATTCGGCTAAATAGGCACCATCCTGACCGGTTATACCTGTTATTAAGGCTGTTTTCATTTATTTAGATAGGCTTGAACTTATATATTACAATATTATCCAAATTAATTGTAAAAACTCACATACTGTATTATATAAGCCCGTTTTTACTAAATTTCAATAAATGAATAAGGAGTAATTATATAATATCCGGATATGGAAATGATAAACAGCCCCAATTTAATTAAATGCCGGCAACCTCATTTTCCAACTCCTGATACCATTCCGGGCCATATTTGCGTATAAGCGGATCTTTTAAAAACTCGTGCACCCTAACCTTAAGTTCGTTGCCAAAAGAGCATGCGGGGCTGCAAATACTCCAGCGATCATAATTTAATACATCAAACTCAGGGTATGCAGTTATCCGTATAGGGTATAGATGACAGGAAATCGGTTTTTTCCAGCTGATAGCACCTTCCTCATATGCTTTTTCAATACCACACTTGGTAATGCCGTTTTCCCATATCACATAGGCGCACTCTTTATTTACATCAACACATGGTGTGGTATAATCACCTTCAAAATCCTTAACGTATACGCCGGTCTTTTCAATTGTTTTAATGCCTTTGGCCGTAAGGTAAGGTTTTACTTTGGGGTATATTTCTTTTAAAATATCAAGTTCATCGGCATTCAAAGGTGCGCCGGAATCGCCTTCCAAACAGCAGGCCCCTTTACATTTGTTCAGGTTACAAACAAAATTTTCCTTCACTACATCCTCGTGCACCAATACATTGCCAACCTCAATCATATTTATTTATTTTTTTATAGGGTTTAAAGGATACTTAAGACCAGTAGCCGCCTGCAGATCCATTGTTATACTACCTAATATAACTTCAACATGCGCTTTTACAGGTATCCTGTTACCGTCATTTGTTACCCAAAGGTACAATTTACTGTCCTTTCTGAAAATACGGCCTGGAATAATAGTAGGATTAAATTTAAGGCAGTTAAATTTCCCTAATGAACAGCTTACCACCTCGGTACCAACATAAGTTATACCCATGGAATGAAAACCATCCTCCAGAAAATACTGCAATTGAAATTGCTCGCCTATTTTCATCTTTGAAACATCAATAGTACGGGCAAAATAATAAGCGGATACAAAATCAAATGTTTTTCCTTTGAACTGGAACACGCCTTTATTGGCAGTCACCTTATTGTCTTTATGGTCAAATGTTACATTGTCAGTATGCTTCCATTTTCCCTCGCGTCTGTTTTCGGTATAAAAATAGGGCAATAAGGTGTTTTGATCAACGTACGATTCATACTTGTTACGCACTTTGTAAAAAAAATCAAAAGAGCCGGCTGTTTTACCCTCGGCTATTAAATGAAACGCGGGTTTGTCAAATTTTTTATCGCTGGCTTCTATTCGTATATCTGCTTCGGCTGCCGTAAAAATCCCATATTTCATTTTATAGCTTAACTTTTCGCCCACTTTAAAAACAGGTTCACTGATTTTTGTTAGTTCCTGTGCAAAAACATGATTACAACAGCAAAGAAAGAGCAGGATATAAAAAAAACGTTTTCTCATTAGCACAATTTGCATTATTATAAATGGACCGCCCGATATTATCAGCGGGCGAAGATATGACAACTGCTACTATAAATGGTTTAAATCCATTTTTATTGCAACGGCACATAAATACTGCCTGTGGGCAGGTTCCATAAAATTAAAAAGCAAATTTGTTAGTCTTTCCGTTTATATATAGGTACGGTTGAGCAAGGCTCACCAAACATGAGGCTTTTTACTATAGGTGTTAATTTTTTTGTTAGCTCAACATAAGCCGAAACCGGCACATCGGTATCGCCGCATCCCTTTAATACAATACGCTGATCGCGATATTGTTCAAAATTGGCCTTTGCCATTTCTTTTTCAAACAACACTGTTTCCAAAACATCCTTGTCACCAAAAACAACTTCACGCGCATAAGGAGCCATGCGATTGGCCAGGAGCATATAAGCCCATGCAGGTACAATGGCATCAGCGGTACAGGTAATACCTACATTTTTACCTTCATATTGTGTCCAGTCATGTTCTTTTACAAAATCCCTGAAATCCTTTTCACGTAATATAAGGCCATGGAACAGGTTATCTTTAATATCATAAACAACGCGCTCGCCGGCAGGGTAAAAAGCGGCAGGATCTAAGGTTACCAGACCACTTTGAGCCACTTTATTCACTATATTTTCCTGTATATCCATATCTTTTCAAATTCTAAAAAAAGAAACCCTGATCCTAAATCAAAATCCCGATATAAAAAAAATCCGGAAGCGGCTTGGAGCCACTTCCGGATACAAAATTACTTTAAAATATTATTATAACAGTTTAGCTCTGTTATCTTTTACATTAGCATTATCTTTCAACGCGTCCAGTATTTGTCCTTGTGAACGTTGTGTTAAAGTTTGGCTTATTTGTTGTTTTTCCCTTACATTATTAGCAAGTGCTGGTGGATTGGTAAAGCCATCAACAACATATACAAAAACTCCTTGCTGACCGTTAACCGGTTTTGAAAGCTTGTTGGGTTGTGAACCAAAAATAGAGCCGATAACTTTATACTCAATTGATGCGCCAGGGATAACCGGGTTTGCAAAAACAATATTTTGAACCGGAACTACTTTGCTGCCCGCTTTTTGAGCTACCTGATCAATGGATGAAGATCCGCTTAGTGCAGCCTGGAATTTTGCATTCAGTTGCTTGGCCTTTACCTCATTGCGTACAGCAGGTTCAATTTGTTTTTTAACGATATCAAGCGGCAATATGCCTTTTGGTTTAATTTCGCTTAAACGGGTAACAATATATTGGTTTCCAACGGTAAATACTTTATCGGTAATATCGCCTTTGTCTGCTTTGTATGCCCATCTAACCACTTCACGCGCATTGTCTAACCCGGGTAAGCTTGCCGATACACCGGTAACATCTTCGGCGGTTTGTTTTTTCAAACCTTCTTTTTTAACCTCGGCATCAAAGTTGTCTTTTGAAAGGTTAGCTAAAAATGCCTGCGCTTTACTATAAGCAACAGTTTGGGTTTTGCTGCTTGCCTCAATCGGTTTATCAACAACAGCAACCTTTACTACTTTTACTGATCCTTTTTGATCTTCAACCTGAATAAGGTGCACGCCAAACTGTGAAGTAACCACGATCATATCGCCTTTGCTTGCTTTAAAAGCAGCGTTGGTATACTCAGGCGTGATTTGGCCCTGACCGCCACCCATTGCGCCATTAACATCAAATGCCGGAATATCACCGCCTTTAGTACCGCTTCCTTTATCAGCAGAGAAGGTCAGAGCCATTTCAGCAAATGATTTACCGCTCTGGATTACTTTTTTAATGGAATCGGCTTTGGCAATTGCTTTATCAACACCACCTGTAGTAGCAGGGTCAATTAATATATGCCTTGTTTTAACCGAATCAAATGTGGTTTTTACATCAGTTAACTTAGCTATTTTATAGCTGCCGTTTGATACATAAGGACCATAAACAAACCCTTTTGCAGCATTAAACATCAGTGTATCCAATTTAGGCTCAAGGCTGCCTTTTTTCTGAAAAGTGATTGGAGTTTTGGTTTCAGAGTTGATCTGAACAAAAAGAGAATCATTTGTGCTGGCTTTAAAACTTTCAGCAAGTTTATCAGCTTCGGTTTTCAGGGCCAGGGAATCTTCTTTTGATGGTGCAGCATTAAAACTTACATACTCAAATGACCGCAGATCCTGCTGATTTTTAAATTCAGCTTTGTGTGCATTATAATAAGTATTATAATCGTCATCAGTTAAAGTAACTTTAGCATCAGGAATCGAAGCATAATCAAGTGTGGCGTACTTAAAGTTCACCAGCTTATTTTTAGCTTCATAATCGTCTTTCGCCTCCAGTGAGTTTACATACAAACCGTTAGAAACCAACGCCATGTATTTGGACTCCATTTTTGCCTCAATCAGTTGCGTTAAGAAATCTGTCCACGCTTGTTTTTGAGAGGGATCGGCTTTGCCTGATTGCAGATAGCTTTTAAACTGGTTCAACCGGTTTACATCAAACTTACCTGTTTGCGGGTCGGCAAACTGGCGGGCAATCTGAGGGTCGGGATTGCTGCTGCCGGTCATCGATGCTGTTTCATCGCCACCAACCACAATGCCTACTTTTTCAATCTCCTTGTCAAGCAATATCTGACCCAGATACTGGTTCCAGGTAGTTTCCTGAATGTAACTGGTAATTTGCGGTGATATACTTTGCCCCGATTGTTTAAATTGGGCTGTATTTTGTTCAAGCCTTTTATTAAACTCAACATAAGGCACTTTCTCCCCGTTTACTTCGGCCAGTACACTATTATCATCCCTAAAAAAAGATCCACCAGATCTTACAACCTCGCTCACAATAAAAGCAAGAAGCGCGAAACCAATAAAGAATGCAAGGATAGTCCCCATTCTTTCGCGCAAATAACCCATTATACCCATATACTTTTTATAATTATTTTCTATTCTTCAAAAGAGGGCGCAAGATACAATTTTTAGTAAAATTCTATAACACAAAATTTTCCTGTAAAAAAACGTCATTGCGTTGCATTTTCGTCAACATGAAATACACCTTTACTGTTTCTAAGTGTGGGATGCAGAAACTTGTCGTCGCTCTCAAAATCATCACCGTTCATTACATTGCCGCCGTTCATGGTAACTTCAACTATTTTATGAGAATATACCTTTTTTGTGGCAGCGTTCCAGAACAATTCATCTGATTTGTAAGTTTCCCCCTTAGCATTCGTAGCTACCACATTTTTATGAAACTCGTATAACTTTTGATCTTCGCGAAGAATACCGGTATCGGCAATGATGTTACCTGATTCCTTTTGGGTTTGTTTATCATAAAAAATGATCTTGATACCCTTTGGGGCTACCCGGTAAGGTTTTTTGGTTTGGTAGGTTAATAATAAAGGAGCGGTAAGATGAAGTTGCACTCTTGCCGAGTCGCTCATGATGATATCAACTCCTGTTGTAGGTTCAACTATTGTTCCAACCTCATTTGATGATATCTCTTTAACCTTATTCAGGTCATTCTCGCATGAAGTTATTAAAAGCACAAACAAGGGCAATAACCACAGACATAAGTCTTTAATGTTTTTAACCCAGGTATACATCATATTGCTTAATCAAATTTATACTTTTGGAACCACCTGTCATTAAGTGTAAAGCCCAAATGAATATTGATGTAATTTTCTTTAACCAAGCCGTTGACTAATGAACCTCTTTTGCCAACTTCGGCCGAGATATTGATTTTGTAAAAACTGCCGTTATTAGGTCTTAAAGGCAAACCCAAACCAGCGGTAACCGCATATCTTTTAATTCTGGTGTTGTTAACAACCATATAAGTTTCGTCATATATACCTCCCAGGCGGTAATCAACAGAAGAAAAGTAATTACGTAAAGAAGCGATATTTGGAGTATACTGCCCTCCTACGTTAAAGGTTTTGCTGTCTTGCAGGCCCTTGTTTATGCCTGTAAGGCCAGACCACTTACTCATTGTATAATCAGCACCTACCAGGAATTTGCCATCGCTTTGAAACGATATGCCGAAGCGGTTGGTTTGCGGAAGCTTTATTTTTGTTTTAGCATCCTGTCTGTTAATAATACTATCAAGCGGTACATCCTGGTTGCCATTGACATCAGTAAAGTACTGGCTAACTATAAAACTGCTCTGCGAGTTTAGTTTAGAACCGGTAGAGGCTGAGTATCCTAAAACGAGGTGCTTTGTTTCAGAAAAATCAAATGAGTATTGAACGCCATAATCATAATTTAAGCCGCTGATAGCGTTGCTTTGTTCAATTTTTGAATTTATTGTACCTACCAGATCGGGTATTTCGGTAGTGCTTATATCTTTTAGTGTACCAAATATGTATGATACATTACCGCCCAGCAATAAGTGTTTGCCTATGCCGAAACCATAACCGATATAAGCTTTTGATAAACCGCCATCTCCGCTGTAAGTGTAATTGGTAATGTTGGTATCAGCCGGTGATGAGCCTGTTCCTTTAACTGAATTCTTAAAATTGTAACCGCGTTCGCTGTAAGGAAGCAAGCCAAAACTAAGTGCAGAACGTTTTGATACCGGTATAGCAAAAGCCACGTGGCTAAGCCTGAAATTGCTGTTTTTTTGACTTGATACACCTGTTTGGTTCAACGTTAAAAAGTTGGCATAAAGGCCAATATCAATAGTAGTTAAATTTATAGCGCCGTACGAGGCAGGATTTATAATATTAATATTATTAAAATAACCAAATTTATTGGTAGCCACGCCGATACCACCCATGGCAGAGTTTTGAGGCATTAACTGAGGATCAATATCGCCTATACCATACCTTGAATATGGAGAACTTGTAGTTGCAGTTGATTGTGAATGTGCTGCAAATGCAATAACAGCAAATAAAAGTGTTATAAAAAACCTGGTATATTTAATCATTATGCTTTTGTATAGCTGCGTTTAATCCTTTTAAAACCAAATAAGGTTCAATTTTAATATAGGGGGCAAAGATGCTATTTTTCAATAGAGTATCAAAAAAAATACTATCGCCCCCGCTCAGTATAATATTCCCTATTGAACTGCTGTTATTATAGCTTTCAATAAACCCCATTAGCTCATGTTTTATTCCGTTTTGTACGCCTGAGCGGATAGCGGTTTCTGTATTGTTTCCATATGGGGCATTAAAAGTCGCATCAGTGCTGATCAGGGGCAAACCGGCCGTATAATAATTTAAAGCCTTATAACGCATATTTAAACCCGGCGATATACTGCCACCAAAATAATTTCCGCCTGCATCAATATAATCATATGTTATGCAGGTACCTCCGTTAATTACCAGGCTGTTTTGGTCTGGGAAAACATAATTTGCACCAATAATTGCAGCTAACCTATCTGTACCAAGTGTTTCGGGGGTTAAATAATGGCTATGTATACTGCTTTTTGTTAGCGCGCTAAAATAGGTAAGCGGAATTTTTGCGCCCAGATCAGTTTGCCATGGTTCAATATCTTTTTTAACCGATGACACGATTGCCTTATCGATATTATAATTTTTCAAAAAACTATCCAGCGTATCATTACCTACAGTTTCAAACTGAACAACTGCCAGCAATTCATCCAGCTTAAAAACAGCGATCTTGGTGTACGAATTACCGATATCGATAACCAGATTGGTCATCAGGCCCTAACTAATGATAGGATAGATTCAAAAATTGCCAATCCGTCTTCATTCGCCAGCAAGCTGTCGGCCGCCCGTTCGGGGTGAGGCATTAAGCCAAATACATTTCTGTTTGCATTACAAATGCCTGCTATATTCTCTAATGACCCGTTAGGATTAGCTTCGCTAACAATATTACCGGCTTCATCACAGTACCTGAACAATACCTGCTCATTATCATTAAGCGCTTTTACCACATCGGCATCGGCAAAATAGTTTCCTTCGCCGTGGGCAATAGGAATTTTATAGGCCTGCTCCTGTACTAACTGGGCGGTAAGTAATGATTGAGTGGTTTGCGGCTTTAAATAAATATTGCGGCAAATAAATTTACGGTTCTCGTTATGCAGCAATGCGCCATCAAGTAGGCCGGCTTCGGTCAATATCTGGAACCCGTTGCAAATACCCATTACATAGCCACCCTTTGCAGCAAACTGTATAACCTCCTGCATAATTGGTGAAAAGCGGGATATAGCACCTGAACGAAGATAATCGCCAAAAGAAAAGCCACCTGGTAAAACAACAAAGTCAACACCCTGCAGATCATGGTCTTTATGCCATAACCTAACCACCTGCTGACCCATTATTTTTTCTAATACGTATATGATGTCTTCATCACAATTGGACCCGGGAAATATAACTACTCCAAATTTCATGTTACAAAACTAATATAACCGCCGAAATTTGAACGAATGTAAAAGTTAAAAATTGTTAAACTGAAAGCAGATGACGCTGATTAGCAGTAATAAAAACAAACTTTCGTAAAACCATTTGCGTGTTGCGTACAGAAAAAAGTAGGCAAAAAACACCGCCGCAGGGGCTATACACAACAAAAAATGATTTAAATGGAACGAGGCGTTCACATAAAATGAAAATGCGGCTATTAAAAAAATAAAAAATAACAGCTGAAAAGATTTTCGTATTTGCACATAGCTTTTAAAAAAGTTTTGCTGTAATTTAAAAAAACAAAGCACCAATATTGCTACAATAGGTATAAGTAGCACATAGTTATAAGAATTTATGCTGATGTGATCTGGAAATTTTGTACCTAACGGACGCCATATTTTATAAAACACCGGAAGATGATCATTTAAATAATAAAAAACAGCCAGGAAGAAAAAAACAGTGACATAGCCCAATACACCGGCAATCCACTCGCGCCAGTTAAAAGGTTTAAAAAGTACCAGCGCAATCCAAATCACTAAGAATAAATAAATAAACGGAAAATAGATGAGCGACCCCAGTGCTACTATCATTCCCAGATCATAAACGGTTGACTTGGCATCGTCGCCTTTATACAGGCTAAACAGCTTAAACAGCATCCATATTACCAGAAAATTACATATAAGCGGGGCGCTCAGGATTAAAAACGGGGCAAACAAGCCCGAAAGGGTTACATACATTAATGCCGGTAAAAATGTAGGCTTGCCCAGTAAATTGTAAAAATTGATGAGATAATTAAGCAGCAAAGCCTGTATAAAAACAAGCACCGCGGCCAATAATATATTTAAAACAGGCGAAAATGCATACTCATACGCCACCGGTACCAGCAACCTTGCAAAGGGCTCAACAAAAATAAATTTTAACGTGGCTGGAACATGAAACAGGTAGCCCACGCGCGACAAGAACAATACTATTGCTAACCATAAAACATTCAACGGATTAAAGGCTCTGAAAATACTGATCATAAAGGCGCTGTTTGCGGGGTAAAATTAGCAGAAAAACCTTTTATGCTACAATGCTTTGTGGCTTTGCATAACGTTTTATCAAATCATCAACAATGCTGGCGGTCTCGTCAGGAAAATCAACGGTTACTTTCTTATCGTCCTGTATCCAGTTGTTAAGGTATCCTGCAAACTCTTCATTGATCTCGTTAACCACGGGCACCCCCAGTTTTGAGGCAGCCAGGGCATTGCATTGCTGCTCATATTGCCCCTTCATGGGTATCATGAGCACCTTCTTTTTAAGGAATAAAGCCTCGGCAGGGCCCTCAAACCCCCCTCCTGTGAGTAAGCCCTCGCAATTGGCCAGGCTTTTGTTAAAGGCCTCATTGTTTACGGGGAATATTTCAATATTGCCCGACTGGTAGGGCGTTTTTTGACGTTTTGAAAATACCTGCCATTTAGCATCAGTAAGGCTCAGGTGCTTCACCAGGGTTTTGTCGTTATAAGCGGGCAGGTAAACCGTATAATGCCCCAGGTTAGCCGTTTCCATCTCACGGATGCCGCTCCTGATCACCGGGGTATGTATAAAATCATCATAACGCTCAAAATGAAAGCCTATATGATTTGTTGTTGGCGAATAATATTTGAACAGCCACTCCGCATAATTCCATTTTGCGGGCCGCGGGGTTTTGGGCGATATAAATGAGCACTGGTGACTTAACGATACCGACGGAACCTTCTGCAACCGGCATGCCCAGGCGCTTACCGGTTCAAAATCATTGATTATCAGATCATATTGATCCAGGGGCAAGCTGTGCATGTCGCGCCAAAGCTGGCGCAGGTTCATGATCTTATAGGTGGCCCAGTTATCAACCCCTCCATTGGTGCCAAATACAAAGCTAAAGCCATGAAACCTGTATTTAAGCGGCTGCGACAAGGAAACCTCGGCCTCGGTACCGCTTACCAGCAGATCAACCTCGCCATACTGCTGCAACAAGGGCACAACTTCGCGGGCCCGGCTAATGTGTCCGTTACCGGTTCCCTGTATAGCAAAAAGTATCTTCATGGAGGTATAAAAGTGTTTAAATTTGAACCAAAACAGATAAATTAAGACCCATTTTAACAAATTTTAAACGTAAATTTTCATAGTTTTAGTTGCGGGGTCAAGTTAGTAAAGAAAACTGATTTTTTTGTGGACTTTGGGACGATGGAATTGCAGGACGATAGGATTATTGGACTGCTGGAGTGGTAAGATCATAGAAGAGTTTATAACGCCTGTTTCAATATTTATTTTCTTTGTCCTAAAAATGTTCGATCCTTTAATCCTTCTATCTTTTGTCCATTATCCCAAAGTCCAACAACCTCCATCGTCGGCCTTAACGCGGCTCTTGTTTAAAACGCTCCAGTAAACTTTTGACATCCATTTTTGCGTCCAGATCTTCGGCGTCGGTTTTATCATCTTCGTCGGTATCGGTAGTAAAATCGTCGGGGTGGTATTTAAATATCTTCCATATACCTTCATGGTATTCCAAAGCGGTGAGGCTTTCCACCCAATCGCCTGAATTTAAATAAAGCACTTTACCTGTTTTGTCAGTGTTAGGTATTTCCCTGATCTCGGCGTGGTGAATGTGCCCGCAAATTACATATTGGTAATCTTTATCAACAGCCAGATCAGCGGCTGTTTGCTCAAACTGGTTAATAAACTTTACCGCTTCTTTAAACCGGGCTTTCACTTTTTGCGAAAAGCTCATTTTTTGACGACCAAATGCTGTTAACAGCCAGTTGGTTAAACTGTTGATGAGTATAAGGGTGTCATATCCAACCGCGCCAAGTTTTGCCAGCCATTTGGAGTGCTGCATGGTAACATCAAATATATCGCCATGAAATATCCATGCCTTTTTACCGTCAATGTTTAACACGATCTTGTTGAGCAACTGGAACGACCCTAAATTAAAATCGGTGAACTTACGCAGCATTTCGTCATGATTGCCGGTTAAATAGTGAACCGGAATGCCATCGGTCACAAACTTGAGTATGCGGCGCACCACTTTCATATGGGCCTCGGGCCAGTATGATTTGCTGAACTGCCATATATCAATAATATCGCCGTTAAGAATAAGCATTTTAGGCTTTACGCTCTTTAAATACTTAAGCAACTCTTTGGCGTGGCAACCGTATGTACCAAGGTGCACGTCAGATATTACTACGATATCAACTTCACGTTTTGACATTAAAATTGGGGGGTTAATTCCTCGTCCGGCAGGTGCTGCCGGCTAACATTTATAATTGAAATGATTAACAAACGATTACTCGTCGTCGTCGTCTTCATTAACATTCAGTTCATAAGGGCTGATATAAAAGGCGCCAACCAATAGCAGCAAGCTTATAACAACCAAATACGCATATTCAAAATTCATCATCAGAATGATTTTAACAAATGTCGGTAAACTAAATTATTTTATTGTTAAGACTCTGTTAAATGTAAAAGGTTACTTCGTTATGTGAAATTTCTTTTTTATCCGCTCCACGTCAAACAATTATGGAATTAATAATTATAAATCATCATATAACTATATAGCTTAGAATATGAAATTAATTAATATAATTTTCTTGTTACTACTCTGCCACTGTGGGGTGACCGGCCAAACTATCACAGACATCGGTAGTTTAAGTGACAGCCTAAAAACTAAATTAAAAATAATAGACGCTTATGTTAAGCAGATTGATAAACGCACTGACTTAAAAAAGGAAAGCATAACCTCTATTTTTCTTGATGATACTGAAAGCACGCACACAAAATACATTGATTCGATAACAAATCAGATTTGTAAGGCCCAAGATGAAAAACACACCGATTACTATCAAAATGGTGAATTAATTTATACAGAGAACAGAGATTGGGATAAAGTAAATATAACATACTTCCAAAACCACAAAGTACTGTTCACTACTTATCACCTGGATACCGAAAACATATTGCAAATTGTTTATAGCACGCGAACTGGAGGAAGAAATGGCAGATATGAGTATTTAAAATTATCAAAAGACTCTGTAATTTTTTTCGCAGGCATTCCTTATTCAAAATCGAAGTATCAAAAACATCAGGTAAACAAACTGAAAGATTGGAACAAGCTTACTCAAATGCTAAAATTATCTGATTTCGATAATGTTAAAAACGGAAAAAGCCAACTACCTACAAATGGTCAGGATATAGTTATTGAGATAACTACAGAATACCATACGATTACTCAACTAAATGGGTATGAGGATGAAGATGCTTACCGAAAGATGAAGCATTTTGCAGATTTGCTTGCATCAATAGCCAGTAAACACAATAAAAAAGCAAATACTAATTAAACTTCTTTTTGATCTGTTCCAATTGCTTTAAATGATGCCGTAAATGTATCCCGGTAAATTTGAACCATTGCCTGGCATTGAGCATACCTAAACGCGGGTGCGCGTAACGAATATCGGACGGGGCCTTGGCAATAAGCGGGGCAATAATTTCTATACGCTTGCGGCATTTGATGATCAGGTTCCGGGCGTCCTCTTTGCTTATCTTTTCAACATTCATTATTTCAAGCATTTTGATAGGCACCGGCGGGAACCTGCCAAACAGCAGGGTAAAGTGCCCCTGCAGGCTAAGCCCTTTGTTGGTTGGGGGGCAGTTACTATGCGCGCAACGCTCAATGGCTATTGATGAAGCAAGGGTTGCCTGCATAACGTGACTGTAAACTTCGGCAGACGACCAGCCGCCGTCCGGCGGGGTCTCGGCAAATAACTCATCGGGAATAGTATCTATCCGCTCGCGATAGTCGTCCAGCGCTGTTTCAATGCCCCTTAGCTCTTTAGCAATGCTCATAATAATAAAGTTAGCTCTTTTAAATGGGTAATTTGCGCAGGCACGTCATGGGGTTTAGGCGCTTTAAACGGGTTAAAATAAATAGCATCTATGCCAAAATTAAGCGCGCCGTAAATGTCGGCTTCCAGGCTGTCGCCAATCATTACACTTTCCTGCTTGTCCGCGCCGGCCAGGTTAAGCGCATATTCAAATATGGCCTTATCCGGTTTATTTACCCCAACATCTTCAGATATGATCATGTGCTGAAAATAGCCCGCCAGGTTGGTGCCGGCTATTTTTAACTGCTGCGACTCCTTAAACCCGTTTGAAATTAAATGAAGCGTATATTTTGACTGCAGGTATTGCAAGGTTTCATGCGCATGCGGAAACAGGTTGGTTTTGGTGGGGCAAAGCTTTACGTAAGCGTCTTCAAAATCGGCGGGAATAGTATTAGGATTTAACCCTAACTCCATAAATGTTCTTTTAAAGCGGGCATCACGCAGTTCATCCTTAGTGATTGCGCCTATGTGGTATTGCGCCCAAAGCTGATGGTTATGGCGCGTATAGGTTTCGATGAACAGATCGGCAGAGGTGAGACCGATGCTTTGGAGCTGGTGGATGTGGTACAGCTCGTTCAGTGCCTCTTCGGCGTTTTTATCAAAATCCCAAATGGTATGGTCGAGATCAAAAAAGATATGTTTGTAATTTTTCATTTCGGAATTCGGATGTTCAATTTCGGTCCATTTCCTTTTTGCCGGGAATTGGATGCCTTCATGTTTCCTGATAAAAGCAAAATTAAACTATTCCCAAACCAAATCCGAGACCAGGCATCTGAAATCCGAAATCATATTTAATTGGCTTCTAATTCTTCAGGGAACCATGTTCTGTGGGATGAAACTTGTTTTTTTGCCGTGTCTGAAACCGGGATCTTCCATGTATCAAAAAAACGGCTAAGATCGCTGTTTGTTGTTTTGCATATCGTGGTAAACCACAGGTCGCGCTTATCCTGATCGGTTTTAGGATATTTATCCTTTGGCAAATTGCGATAAATGATATTGGCATCTTTAATGGCGTTCCAGCCAAACTTGTCAATGATCTGGATATACATACTTAAAGCCAAAAAAGGATCATTACACCATTTTTCATAACTGGGATCATTAGCCAGATAGTTTTTTATTTTGCTGATCACAGCAGCCTTATCAGGCAGGTTCTCGTGGTTATAAAGGCCTTTATGCAATACCTTGTCATATACATACATGGTAAATAAATTCACGGTAACCTCTCCGGTGCCTGGATAATCAAGTTCCCAAAACTGGTGCCGGTGGCCAAGCTCATGAAAGTGTCCCCATGAACCATGTTTGCGTATAAATATTTCATTAAGCATCCACTCGCAGCTTTTATCATCAGGCACCACTATTTTTTCTGGTGTAGTGAACATGTACCCGTAAGCTACATCAGCATCAACAATGATCCGTTCCTGGTGCACCCGTTTTTTTGAAATGTCGGCCAGGTCGGCATCGGCATCCATTACCTCATCCCAAAACTGCATCAGTTTAACCGGGTTGTTCAAATTACGAATGCGGTACGAAGGAACGGTAAGCACAATGTTGTCAGTAGCAAGCTCGGCCCAAGGCGCAGGATTATTACGGATAGCGGCGTTCCAATCCTGCTCATTGGTTTCGCCTAATTTAAAATAAGGCGCTTTTACCGCGCCGTTAACGCTAATTTTAATGGTTTTTAATGTAGTGGTATCAGCAATGTTTATCAGCAATAAGCCGCCGTAAGGCGAGTAAACCGCTGTGCTTGTTTTATCCAATTCAAAGGTTTTGGTTAAATCTGCCGGTATGCGTTTCAGTTCTTCCAGGTTCAACAGGTTATCGCTATGCACCCCTATTTGCGCTTTTAAGTGCCGTTGCAAATCACCAGCGCCAATGGTTATTTTAACCATTTGGCCGGCAGGTACATATAAACCGGTGCTGTGCGGCCTGTAATACACTGTGGGCTTATCATAAAGGCCTTGTGTACCAACTTTTACCGGGATAATAACCGTTTCATTAACCCTTGGGGAATTTGCAGGTACTTCGCCCGGAAATATGTTATATCCAACAGCTTTAGCTTCGGGATGATGGTCAAAATCCTGCTGCTTTGTGTATAACCAATAGCTCATTTTATTGCCTGCCTTAAGTGCAGGTGTATTATTGGGCAGCGGTTTGGCCGGCGATGGTACCGGCAATACCGGCGGAACATTTAAAAACTGCCTGATATGACTTATAACGGGCGAGTTGGACTCATTATATTTAAATATCATATCAAGCGACAGGTTAAGCAAAAAGTCAATACCCGGGTTAGATGGCATTTTGCTTTGCGGAAGCAACCTGGGTAATAAAGTATTAATCCGCAGGTAATCGGGTACGCTATCAGTAACAAGCACCTTGTTATCCGGTGACTGCATCACTAAAACATTAGGGTTAACCAGGCCCGCTTTCGCTAACAACTTGTTAATGCCTAAATCAAAGCTGCTGAGGTCTGCAATGGTGTCCTTCCTGTTATACAGATCTGAATAAGGAGATGCAAACAGCATTGTACCACCCGCTCTTATAAAATTTTCAATCTGCTTTAGTTGCACGGGGTCGGTTACATCTCTGTTGAGTATCAGCAGGTCGGTATTTTTTTTAAAGGTGAAATTTTTAACGGTATACACATTGGCATTCTGGCGCAGTAAAAAGTCTTTAAAGTCGGTTTCCACATTTTGGGTAACCGCAACATGCACGATATTGCCACCCGGTTTTGCCCAGTTCAGGATATTTTCAAGCAGTTGTACAACATCTTTATTATCAAGCATCGGTGCTTTAAAATAAGCAGGGCAACCAAGCAACAGTAGTTTTCCCTTACCAAGCGCAGACAGCGCAATTGCACTCACCCTGAATTTTTGCCCTTCCTGAAACTCAGGCTGCATCATGGCTATAACTTGGGGCGTGTTATTTATCGGGATAAAAAACGAGCCGCCCTGGGGTGGCTGCGGCATAGGGATGGTATCCACATTTTTAAGCAGCGCCGTTTTGGCGTCCTGGGCATTTGCCGTAAAAACGGCAACAATGAATATAAAAAACCAAAATAAACGGCGATAAGGTTTGCAGGGCATGGGACAGGTTATTGTTAAATAAAGAAAGGCAATAAAATCCTCAAATAAAAAACACGATGCAAACATTAACCATTTTTAACAATGTTTTTTTACTTCGGAATTCGGATGGTTGATTTCGGAATTGGTTTGCGAGTGATTAATTTTTGATTTATGAACATTTCAGACAAGATTCCTCTTTAAATACTCAAATTCGAAATCGGACATCTGAATTCCGGAATTAAGCTCCCCAATCATGCGGTTCAGGCTTTTTCGCCAAAGGCGAGGTCGCCGGCATCGCCCAGGCCAGGCACTATATAGGCCTTGCTGGTCATTTCGTCGTCAACAGCGCACAGCCATAACTTGGCTTTGGGCAGGTTGGCCCTCACATGTGCAACACCTTCGGTGCTGGCTATTACGGCAGCTATGTGCAGCTCTTTAATTTTATACTGTGCCATCAGTTCCTTGCAAACCAACACTACGCTTTGCCCGGTGGCCAGCATGGTATCGCACAAAATAAATATCTTGTCGTCAAGATTTGGGGTAGATATGTGATCAACCTGAATGATAAAGTCGCCCGTCCGTTTTACTTTACGGTAGGCCGTAATAAATGCCGAGGCCGACTGATCAAAGTAGTGCATAAACCCCTGGTGAAATGGCAGGCCCGCCCTCAGGATAGTTCCCAATACCGGCTGCTCAACGGGGATGCTGATACTGGCCGTGCCCAATGTGGTTTGCACCTCCCTGGTTTCATACTTCAGCGTTTTGCTCAGCTCATAAGCCAATATTTGGCCCAGCTTTTCCTGGTTGCGCTTAAAGCGTGTTTTATCCTGCTGAATATCAGCATCGCGCAATTCGGCCAAAAACTGGTTGGCAATGGTGTTGGTTTTGTTCAGGATAAAGATCATAACTAAATTTAAGGCTTTTAAACCATAATGCATCTACTTATTAATTAATAATCAAATCGTGCTGTTTTGGTTTTTTTCAAATTAATTTAATTATATGTAGTTAACTACGTAGATTTGTACATAAATTTATTTACATGGATACATCTTTTGTTATTACCCCCTTAAATAATGATTACTGCGGGCAGATCATTGATATTATTATACCTATTCAACAAATTGAGTTTAAGGTTCCTGTCACACTGGAGGACCAGCCCGATCTGCTAGATATTGAAACCAACTACCACCAAACCGGCGGCAATTTCTGGGGCGCTAAAGTAAACGGGCAGCTTGTTGGCACTATTGGATTAATTATTACCGATGGTAAAATAGGCACCGTTCGCAAAATGTTTTTGCGCAAGGAATACAGGGGCCGCGAACTTGGCATTGCGCAGGCGTTGCTTAACACGCTGATAGGTTATTGCAAACAAAACCAAATTGCCGATGTGTATTTAGGCACGGTTGAAGCGTTAGAAGCCGCGCACCGCTTTTACGAGCGCAACGGATTTACCCGCGTAGCCAAAGCCGATCTGCCAAAATCATTTCCGCTAATGGCTACCGATACCATGTTTTATCAGTTACATTTAACCAATTAACCACGGGTTTGCAAATGAATGTTATAGATGAATCGGGCATTTTGGCTATCTCCACAAGGCTGCAGCGCCTCAGCGACCAGTTGCGCAAGGACGGAACACTGATATATAAAGCCAATGGTATTGACTTTGAGCCTAAATGGTTCCCGGTAATTTATACCTTACACTTAAAATCAATTTTGAGCGTGGTTGAAATTGCCAGCGAAATTGGCTACACCCATCCGTCAACCATCAGTCTTTTAAAAGAGCTTGAAAAAGAAAAACTCATCCGTTCAAAGCGCGATAAAGCTGATGAAAGAAAGCGCCTTATACAGTTAACAGCCAAAGGGCAGGAGCTTATTGAGCGCATGCAGCCTGTTTGGAAAATAATGGTAACCTGCTTAACCGACCTTACCAACACGCAAAATAACCTGATGCAGGCTATTATAGAAGTGGAACAACAGATGAAACGGTCAGGTTTCTTTGAACGTGCCGAACGCATTGGCCCGGTAACTTAGGGAAGCTTTGGTTTACCGGTATAAAATTTTTATATGATGGTAAACCGTTGCTGACATACGGTTGTCATTACCATGTACTTATTTTGATTTACAAACCCTATTGCGGGATTATTTGTATTTTTACATTATAACATGGATTTTAATTTAACATCTCAATACAAACCCACCGGAGACCAGCCCGAAGCCATAAGACAACTGGTTGAAGGAGTAAACAACGGTGATCCTTTTCAAACCCTGCTGGGTGTTACCGGCTCGGGTAAAACATTTTCAATTGCCAATGTAATACAGCAAACGCAAAAGCCTACGCTTATATTAAGCCATAATAAAACGCTTGCAGCGCAGCTTTACGGGGAGTTTAAACAGTTTTTTCCGGAAAACGCGGTGAATTACTTTGTTTCATATTATGATTATTATCAGCCCGAAGCATTTATACCAACCACCAATACTTATATTGAAAAAGACCTGCAAATAAACGAGGAGATAGAAAAGCTGCGTTTACGTACCACCTCGGCGTTAATGTCGGGCCGCAGGGATGTTATCGTGGTATCGTCCATATCCTGTATTTATGGCATGGGGAATCCGGATGATTTTGCTGATTCTGTTTTCAAGTTCGCGGTTGGTACACGCATCAGCAGGAACGCGTTCCTGCACCGGCTGGTCGAGATCCTGTACGCCCGCACCACGGCCGATTTTAAACGCGGAACTTTCAGGGTAAAGGGAGATACGGTTGATATTTTCCCGGCCTATCTGGATTATGCGTATCGCATTTCCTTTTTTGGCGATGATATTGAGGAACTAAGCGCATTTGACGTAAGCACGGGCAAAACCATCGAAAAGATGACCCACATGGTGGTTTATCCGGCCAACCTTTACGTGGCCCCACGCGAACGTTTTTTGCAATCTATATGGGCCATACAGGAAGAACTGGAAACACGCAAAAAACAGTTTATTGATGATGGCCGCTTTTTAGAAGCCAAGCGCCTGGAAGAAAGGGTTAATTACGACCTTGAAATGATACGCGAGCTGGGTTATTGCTCGGGTATTGAAAATTATTCGCGGTTTTTTGATGGTCGGCAGCCGGGTGCCCGCCCCTTTTGCCTGCTTGATTATTTCCCTGATGATTACCTGATGGTAATTGATGAAAGCCATGTGACCGTTCCGCAGATCAGGGCCATGTATGGTGGCGACCGCTCGCGTAAAATATCACTGGTTGATTATGGCTTTCGCCTCCCTGCCGCTTTGGATAACCGTCCGCTTAATTTCCAGGAGTTTGAAAAGCTGGCCCCGCAAACTATTTATGTGAGCGCTACCCCCGGCGATTTTGAACTTGAAAAATCGGGCGGCGTGGTGGTTGAGCAGGTAATACGCCCTACCGGCCTGCTTGATCCGGTTATTGATGTGCGCCCGGTAATAAACCAGGTTGACGACTTGCTTGACGAGGTTGACAGGACTGTAAAAATGGGCGACCGTGTATTGGTTACCACCCTTACCAAACGCATGGCCGAGGAACTTGCAAAATATATGGACAGGCTGGGCATTAAATGCCGTTACATACACTCCGAAGTTAAAACCCTGCAACGGGTAGAGATATTAAGGGGCTTACGCCTAGGCGAGTTTGATGTGCTGATAGGTATTAACCTGCTGCGCGAAGGGCTGGATTTGCCCGAGGTATCATTAGTGGCGATTTTAGATGCCGACAAGGAAGGTTTCCTGCGTTCAGAAAGATCATTGATACAAACCATTGGCCGCGCGGCGCGTAATGACCGCGGCCGGGTTATCATGTATGCCGATAAGATAACCGACTCCATGCAAATAACTATGGACGAAACCAACCGCCGCCGTGATATACAGATTGCCTACAATACAAAGCATGGTATAACTCCACTAACGGTTGGTAAATCGCGCGAGGAGATCATGGAGCAAACGTCGGTTGTTGATTTTAAAGGCGGGGTACAAAAAGCCTATGTAGAAGCTGACGTTGTATCGCTGGCGGCTGATCCTATTGTACAGTACATGACCAAAGCCGACCTGAAAAAATCAATTGACAATACCAAAAAGGACATGCTTGCCGCCGCCAAGGATATGGACTTTTTACTGGCCGCCAAGCTTCGCGATGAAATGTTTGCCCTGGAAAAAATGATGGAAGAAAAGTTTTAAAGATCCGGATTTTAGGATCTTCACATCTAAAATTTTATAAAAGGGACTGTGAGGAAGCACAAAATATAAAGGGCCTGTGAAGACACAGGCCTCGGGGAGGTATATCCCCGTGATCCGTGTCCTCACGGATCACTTAATTCCATATTAAAATCTCGCGTTCCCACAGACCGCTTACCCGGGGACATATCCCGTAATCGGTGTCCACACGGATCGTGATACCTGGATATGCAATATTTAGTAGGCTGAATGTCAAATAATCAGCTAATTCTCATTTCCATATTTAAAATCCAAACATCTGCATATCATCTTTATCATAATAAAACAATTTTAACGTTCTATACGTTTATATTTGTAAGCTTAATTTTAATGCAATGCTTTTAATTCGTTTTTTACTTATATCCATTTGCATACTATACATTATACGCAGTTTAGTACGCTATTTACTGCCTGTGCTTTTTGAAAGCGTAGTGAATAAAGCCCAACAGCAACAATATCAGCAACAACAACCCAAAAGGCCCGAAGGCGCCATTAAGGTCGATTATATTCCACAAGGAAAAAAAAGTACCGTTCCGGATTCTGAAGGCGAGTTTGTTGACTACGAAGAAGTAAAATAATTTAACCATGCTGCCCAAAGAAGTATTTAACAGGAGAAGAACACATAACAATACGCCAGAATCTGTTATGCTTATCTTTGTTAACTACATTGTAATGGCTGTAGCGGTGCAGGCCTTTGCACTATGTGATAAAATTGGCTGGTTTTTTTGGGCGGTAGTTGGCGTGCTTGCGTTATATAACGTTTACACCATCCGCAGAAACGCCGAAGGATATAACAAGATGCACATCATAGCTTATGCCATAAGCATAGCAGGGATAATCGGTCTGTTTTTATTTTTCCGCTTAAGGGCTCATAACTGCTAAACGAACCCTTTATTAACTAATAATTCCTATTCTCATTCAAATTTCTATTTTTGAGGAATATATTATCCATTTCAAGAAACTTAAATGAACAACTGGTTTAAACGTAATGGTACGCATCTGGCCGTTATCGCAATTTTTTTAGGTATATGCTTCTTTTTCCTTACGCCTGCTTTTCAGGGTAAAACCCTGGGCCAAAGCGACGTTCTTGGGGCACAATCCACTCAAAAGGAAGTAATGGATTATCGTGCTAAGGATACTACCATACTTTGGACAAACCAGATATTTGGTGGTATGCCCACCTTCCAGATCTGGGCGCCGTATCCTGATAACATTACTACACATGTGGTAACTATTATAAAATCTACTTTCCCTAATCCGGTTGATACCGTACTGATACTTTTACTGGGTACCTATTTTTTGTTTATTGTGCTCAAATTAAACCCCTGGCTTGCCGCCGCGGGCGCTGTCGCGTTTACATTTTCGTCGTATAATATTATCCTGCTGGTAGCCGGGCACTCCAACCAGGCGTTTGCCATAGCGTTTTTTGCACCTATACTGGCCAGTATTATTTTAACGCTAAGGGGTAAATACATATTGGGAGGTGCGTTAACAGCGCTGTTTTTGGCTATGGAGATAAGGGCCAACCACGTTCAAATGACGTATTACCTGTTACTCTCTTTAATTATATTGATGGCCATAGAGTTATACCATGCTCTTAAAACAAAAAATATACAACCTTATTTAAAATCATTAGCCTATATAGGCGGTGCAACATTGATTGCGCTGGCTGTGAATGCCTCAAGCTTGTGGAGCACTTATGATTATGGCACCGAAACCATCCGCGGAAAATCTAATCTTACACAAACCGCAAAAGAACCGAGCAACGGTCTTGAAAAAGATTATGCTTACCAGTGGAGCCAGGGTGTAGCCGAGTGTTTCACCTTCCTGATCCCTAACGCTTACGGGGGTGGATCAGGAACCGAAAGGCTTGACCAGGACTCAGAAACGGCTAAAGTACTGATAGCCAAAGGAATCCCGCAGGACCAGGCCGTTAACTACGCTCAGCAAATTACATCATCAATACCGGGCATGACAACCTATTGGGGTAATAAACCAGGTACAGCCGGCCCATATTACTTTGGCGCGGTGGTGTGCTTCCTGTTTTTATTCGGGTTGCTTATTGTTAAAAACCGCATAAAATGGTGGCTGCTGGCAACCGTGGTGTTAACCATGTTATTATCATTTGGCAGGAATATGCCATTCCTGTCCGACATATTTTTCAATTATTTCCCCTTATACAATAAATTCCGCGCGGTTGAGTCTATCCTGGCTGTAGCCAGCATATGTTTCCCGATACTGGCATTCCTGGCCGTACAGGAAATAGTCGACGCGAAAGACAGGACTGTAATCCTTAAAAAGTTACTGCTGTCTCTTTATATTGTGGGCGGCCTTACCTTGTTATTTGTTGTGTTACCCGATCTTATTTTAAGCTTCAAGGCTGAAGATCAGGCTACAGGTATCAGCACACTTACCCAGGCATTCCAAAACAATGCAGCCTTAGCTAACGATGTAGCCGCCGCTATTGTAAAAGACAGGATATCACTGGCACGTACCGATGCTATACGCTCACTAATATTCATATTGTTAACCTTTGGTATTGTTTGGGCATTCATTAAGCAGAAAATAAACGTAATAGCATTTTCAATAGCCTTATTTGCATTAACATTGGTTGACATGTGGCAGATAGACAGGCGATATTTGAAAAATGAAAACTTCCAGGATAAACTGGAAGCCGCTCAGGCAGTTAAGCCACGCGAAGTTGACCAGTTTATCATGAAAGATACCGATCCGAACTTCCGTGTGTTTGATGCAACTGCCGATTTCCGTTCCGATACTTTTAATCCATTCTTTCATAAGTCTATCACTGGTTACTCTGCAGCAAGGCTTAAAAGGTATGAGGAATTATTTTTGAGCCAGTTTACCAAAAGCATTAACCATGATGTGCTGGATATGCTGAACACTAAATATATTATCTCCCAGGATCCTAAATCGCAGAATTTGAGCATGCAGGTAAATGAAACCGCATGCGGCCATGCCTGGTTTGTAAAAAGCATTAAGTATGCTGAAAATGCCGATCAAGAAATGCAGGCCATTAGCAGCTTTGATCCTAAAGATGAAGCTATTGTTGATAAACAATACAAAAGCGTTATCGACGAAAAACAGTTAGGCGCCGCGCCTAATGGAAAGATCGATCTGGTTAGTTACTCTCCTGATCATTTAGTATATCAAAGTGGTTCAACTGCATCACAGATAGCCGTTTTTTCGGAGATATATTATAATAAAGGGTGGAAAATGCTGATCGACGGTGTTGAAAAACCATATTTCCGTGCCGATTATGTACTTCGCGCGGCACAAATACCTGTTGGTAACCACAAAATTGAATTTATATTCCACCCAACATCATACTACACGGGCGAAAAGATCTCTTTGGCCGGATCTATCCTCCTGGTATTAGCCTTGGGCGGTGCTGTTTATAGCGAGAATAAAAAGAAACCTGCGGTTAAGCCCGCTGCTAAAAAAGTATAAGGGTTTAATTATTATGTATAAAAAAAGCGAGTAGTTAAAACTGCTCGCTTTTTTTATACATGCCCAATCGACAACGGAACATCAGGTTAATCATTCGTCCGCTTATTTTTTAGCCAGTACCAGCCCAGGTTAATAGCAATTACAAAATGATTTAAGATGGTGGGAATCAGCCCGTAATATCGCCTCATGATATTAAAACGTTCCTGCAGGCTTTGGCGGTGTTTCGTTTTCGACATACCACCAACCAGGTATTTGGCTACGTACCGGTTTACATTTACTATTTTTTTGGCCTTTTTTGCCGCGCGGATTATCCAGTCGATATCGGCACTTAGCTGATACCGGCTATCATAGGGCTCAGTTAATGCCCGTTTAATGTAGATAGCCTGGTGACTTACGCTCATGCCGTATTTAAAATCGCGCCAGGTAAATGCCGCCGGAGCCTGGTGCCGGCGCTGGCCAAGACTTCGCCCGTCGTTGTCAATCATCTCAGTTTCACCATAATAGATATCGGCATCATCAGCCGAGGTGAAAACATTGGCTACAGTATCAGGTGCATAAAATTCATCGCCCGAGTTCATAAAGATGACATAATCACCTGTAGCTACGGTAAGACCTTTATTCATAGCGTCATAAATCCCCTTATCCTTTTCACTGATCAGCTTGCTGATGCGGTGCTGATATTGCCGGGCCAACTGCAGGGTTCCGTCTGTCGACTGGCCGTCGATAATGATATATTCTATGTTGGTATACGTTTGCCCAAGCACCGAAAGCATGGTACGTTCAATATCACGCACATTGTTAAATACAACGGTAATAACGCTTAATTTTGGATTAAAACTCATCGTTTTTTGCGTTTTTTAACAAATTTTGATACAGTTTTATGTGCTTTTGGGCAATTACTTCCTCCGAATAGTTTTCCATGATAGTTTGCCTGGCCTGCTGCTGCAATTGCGCCCTGTCCGGGTGTTTGATGATCCATGCCATGCCGTCGGCAAAGCTCTCTGCGGACCGATAGGTGGCCAGGTATCCGTTGTATTCATGCCGAACCATATCAGGTATTCCGCCGGTTGTAAATGCAATTACCGGTGTACCGCAGGCCAGACTTTCCATTACTGTGTAAGGCAGGTTGTCTTCCAGCGAAGGGATCAGGAAGGCATCGGCGGCAGCATAATACTGTGCCAGCCGTTCATCATTATTAATGGTGCCTAAGAAACTTGTTTTAAAAGGAAAATCAGGCACACCATCTGAGCCGCGGTTGCCAAATACAACCAATTCTATCTTATCCGCATCAACGCCTAAACGTTGTTTTAACAGTTCCATACTTTGCAGCAGGTATTGAGTGCCTTTATGCAGGTCTTTCCTGGAGGGCATAAAACCACTCAGAAAAATAAATTTCTCAGCCGGCAAACCAGTTTGTTGCTTTGCCAGCCTTTTATCAAGGGGCTTAAAAATATCGGTTTCAAGTGTGTTGGGTATCTGATGCACAGTTTTACCCTGCATCAGGCTGCTTTTTTTTATTGATGCCTGCATCCAGGAACTGGGCGCGGCAACGGTAAAATCGAGCGCCTTATAAGCTTCATGTTTTTGCACCCAGATGCGGTGCGACAGGTCGTTATCAGAGGCATTGATGAGCAGGGGGCAATTGCCGCACTGGCCCATATAATGGTTGCAGGTGTAGCGTACATGGCAGCCGCCGGTAAAGGCATTGCTATCATGAAATGTCCATACAACGGGTTTATTCAGCCGGGCAATTTCGGCAATGTGTTTGGGGTTTAAAAAACCGTGATTGATCCAGTGCAGATGTATAATATCGGCATTCTTTACGTCGGGGTGGTGAATAACCGAGCGACCAAACCAGGTAAAAGAAAATGGCGTCCGCAAAGGTTTTAAATACCTTTTGGCCAGCAGGCGCTCAAAAATAATAGTAGCAGCGGCGTAGGCGCGCTGCACAAAGTTTGGGTTAAAAGTGCCGATCTCAGGATTTTTGCCAAACTTATAATGCACAATGATCCTGGAGTTGATATTTTGGTTAAGCAATGCGCGGTTAAGGCGCATACACCCTCTCCCGGCCCCGCCATTTCCGTCATAAGTATTCAGATGCACTACTTTTAACATGCTTCAAAAATACATTTATTCATCTGAACCCAAAATGAGGCTGCTCTAAAAACTCTTGTTGCGGGCCGCGCGTATAAGATTTCTCCTCACTCCCGCTCGAGTTCCTCCCCTATGTTCGTCGAAATGATAGCGTTTTAATTTCGTTTCGTTCAGGATGGTCTGTGTTTTTATTTATGAAAATTGTCATTTCGATGAGCATGGGCTGGGATTGTGCGTTGGGGCGAAGAGAAATCTTATACGACATCTACTTGACACTAAATTTTATCTCGTTCAGGGCGGCCTGTGCTTTTATTTATGAAAATTGTCATTTCGATGAGCACGAGGTGGGATTGTGCATTGGGGCGAAGAGAAATCTTATACAACACGTACTTTTAACACTGAATTTTTATATTTTTAAGTATGTGGAATCATAATTACTACGTTTACATCACTACCAACCCCGGTAAAACCGTGTTATATGTGGGAGTTACAAATGACATAAGCGTTAGGATGATTCAGCATAAAGAGAACAAAGATATTGGCAAGTCATTTACGGGAAAGTATTACTGCTATAACTTAGTTTACTATGAACACTTTTTTAATATTGAACATGCTATTGAAAGAGAAAAGGAAATTAAAAAGTGGCGAAGAGAGAAAAAGAATGCGTTGATTGAATCCACAAATCCGAAGTGGCTTTTTTTAAATGATCAATTGGGTGATTGAATACCGTAGTACAGTATTTTTACTCTGATGCACCGCTGCTTATGGAATATGGCACGGTTTAATAACACATCGTATAAGATTTCTCTTCGCAGTCCTGCGTTTCGTCCCAACCTTGCTCATCGAAATGACAACTTTTATTGTATGTCCAATGGTTATGTACGTCGTATAAGATTTCTCTTCGCAGTCCTGCGCTTCGTCCCAACCTTGCTCATCGAAATGACAGCGTTTATTGTATGTCCAATGGTTATGCACGTCGTATAAGATTTCTCTTCGCAGTCCTGCGCTTCGTCCCAACCCTTGCTCATCGAAATGACACGATTTATTGCGCATATAATGCAGGCGCTTACTTTAAATTAAGCGGGGTTATGGTTGTTTGGTAATTTATTTGTATAAATGTTGGTCTATAAATTGACAAAGCTTTAAAATACCATATATTAACCTTACCTTTGCGCCAAATTTTAGAGAGCATTTTCATGCAAAAAATAAGAAACATCGCGATTATCGCACACGTTGACCACGGTAAAACCACATTGGTTGACAAAATACTGCACAGTTGTGCCATTTTCAGGGACAATGAGCAAACCGGTGAACTGATACTGGATAATAACGACCTGGAACGTGAGCGTGGTATTACCATCGTATCAAAAAACGTTTCGGTTAAATATAAAGACGTTAAGATCAACATTATTGATACCCCTGGTCACGCCGATTTTGGCGGCGAGGTTGAGCGTGTATTAAAAATGGCCGATGGTGTTTTATTGCTTTGCGATGCTTTTGAAGGCGCTATGCCTCAAACCCGCTTTGTAACTCAAAAAGCTTTGGCGTTAGGCTTAAAACCTATTGTTGTTGTAAATAAGGTTGACAAAGAAAACTGCCGCCCTGAAGAGGTTTACGAGCAAATTTTTGAACTGTTCTTTAACCTTGAAGCAACCGAAGAGCAACTGGATTTCCCGGTTATTTACGGTTCGTCAAAACAAGGCTGGATGAGCACCGATTATAAAAAACCTACTGAAGATATTTTCCCGCTGATGGATGCTATCCTGGAGAACATTCCACCAGCTCCTATAGCCGAAGGTACTTTGCAAATGCAGATCACCTCACTTGATTATTCTTCATTCGTAGGCCGTATCGCTATCGGTCGTGTAGCGCGTGGTACCATTAAAGAGAACCAGCCGGTATCATTGGTAAAACGCGACGGCACTATCCAAAAATCAAGAATAAAAGAGTTATATACTTTTGAAGGTTTGGGTAAAGTACGCACTGCAGAAGTAAGCTCAGGCGATATATGCGCTGTAGTAGGTATTGAAGGTTTTGATATTGGCGATACCATTGCCGATTTTGAAAAACCTGAACAACTGGAGGTTATTAAAATTGATGAGCCTACCATGAACATGTTGTTCACCATCAATACCTCTCCTTTCTTTGGTAAGGAAGGCAAGTTTGTTACCTCACGCCACCTGCGCGACCGTCTTTACAAAGAGATGGAAAAAAACCTGGCGCTTAAGGTTATTGAAACCGAGTCGCCTGATTCATACCTGGTGTATGGTCGTGGTATCCTTCACTTATCGGTTTTAATTGAAACCATGCGCCGTGAAGGTTACGAGTTACAGGTAGGACAGCCACAGGTTATTGTTAAAGAAATTGACGGGGTTAAATGCGAGCCGGTTGAAACTTTAATTGTTGACGTACCGGGCGATGTTGCCGGTAAGGTTATTGAGCTGGTAACACAGCGCAAAGGCGACCTGCTGGTAATGGAACCTAAAGGCGACCTGCAGCATTTGGAATTTGAAATTCCTGCACGTGGTATCATAGGTTTACGTAACAACGTTTTAACCGCTACAGGCGGCGAGGCCATCATGGCGCACCGTTTTAAGGCATATGAGCCATGGAAAGGTGTTATCCCCGGCCGTTTAAATGGTGTATTGGTATCAATGGATACCGGTAAAACCACTGCTTTCGCTATTGATAAATTACAGGACCGTGGTCGTTTCTTTATTGACCCGGGAGTTGATATCTACGAAGGTCAGGTTCTGGGCGAGCATATCCGCGATAACGATTTGGTTATTAACCTTACCAAAGGCAAGCAGTTAACCAACATGCGCGCATCAGGAAGTGATACCAACGTACGTATAGCGCCAGCCATTAAATTCTCGTTAGAAGAATCAATGGAATATATACAAGCCGACGAATACATTGAAGTAACACCTCAAAGCATCCGTTTACGCAAAATATTCCTGAACGAGAATGAAAGAAGAATTAACGCCAAGAAGTTTGTTAATCAATAATTAGCAAATAAGTATAAAAATATGAGCCCTTCGGTTTCCCGGGGGGCTTTTTTTTTCAAAAATATATGGCTATATCCCGGGCATCTAATTAATATCAATATCTTTATAGCACCAAATCTTATTGAATGAAAAAATTAATGCTCCTCCTGGCAGTCATAGCTGTCGCATTTACTTCTTGTGTTAAGCTTAGTGATCCGGCACTTAATCCCGACATGCTTAAATCCATCGCATTGGGTAAAGACACCCTAAATATGTTTGTTGGCGATGTTTTACAGATAGATGTCACCCTCACACCATCCACATATGAAAAAGCGTCGCTGATCTGGAAATCATCAGATAGTACGGTTGTGGAGGTTACAAATGAGGGTAAGCTAACCGCCAAAAAAATAGGATCAGCTAAAATTACGGTAAGCAATAAAAGCAATACTGTTTCAGTAAATTTTCTGACCACGGTTATACCAAAGGTATATAACCTTAAACTGGGGCTTATAGCCTACTATCCCTTCAATTATGATAGCGCTGTTGACTCCTCAGGCAAAGGCAACGATGGAACCATTTATGATATATCGTCGGTACCTGACCGCTTTGGAAAAATAAACTGTGCATATTATTTTAATGGTGCAAGCAGCTATGTGAGGGTTAAGGATAACCAGGACCTGAGGCTGAACAACACCGATTTTACACTCAATTACTGGGTTAACCTTGATGAGTATATCAGTACAACCGGTAGTGCTGTATTGGCCAAAAATAGCGGCCCTTACCAAAACGGCTGGAATACATCAATTACCGGATATCAGTCTGCCAATACAGAGGCGGGCAAGGTTGGCAGTGCATTTTATAATGTTTCGGGAGGTGGCGATCCGTTTGCTGTTGGCAATAAAACTATTGAACTGCATAAGTGGACCATGATCACTGTAATATACAGTAATCAGCAGCATAGCATTTCCTTTTATGCAGATGGCGTTCTGGATATAACAGTATCAAATATACCTACACCAAACCCGCAAACAACCTCTGACCTGTTTATCGGGAAAAATAGTTATTTTGATCCTTCAGGAGCTACCCCGCCTTACTTTATTAAGGGCAGACTTGATGATATCCGAATATATAAGCGCGCGCTTAGGGCCACTGAGGTTTCAGCGTTATTTAATTTGCCTTATTAATGATGATGATATTTATAATGATATAATATTCATTATTGCTTTCAAAAAGACCGGAGTCTAAAAGCCTCCGGTTTTTTTTATCTTTTTAATTTCAATAGTTGCTTTTTGATAATTATCGTAATATCGTCAGAAACATTAAAATAATAAATGGTTACGCCATATACTATGGCTATAAACAGGCTTCGTACCATAATATCAATAATAAAATTAGGCATGCGGGGCACAATCCATAATGAAAGGAAATAAACACCTGCACCAAGTAAAATGGTTAAAATGTTCTTGTAGTTAAAGGGCTGCATTTTAAACGCGATGAGGATAAACAGGTACCTGAAAAAGTTAAACACCAAAAAGGTAATGGCCGATGCTATGGCAGCTCCTGTAATGCCAAATATAGGAATGAGCAAAAGGTTGGCAGTTACCGTAACCGCTATCAGCATCAGGTAAAATAAGGAATCGTACTTAAAGTATTTAGAAGTGGCCAGTATAACCCCGTTTATGCCCGTTGCCGAATCAATTAAATTGCCTATTCCTATAAAAAATATCACATACTTGCCCGCCTGAAACTTAGGCGGAAGCAACTCAAATATGTTGTTGATATTGGCCCATATCAATATAAATATAAACAGGGCGCTAACCAGCTGGTTAATACAGCTTTTTTTATAAATGTCTTTAATATTGGCAAGATCGTTTGTTTTCCACGATTCGGCCACTACCGTATAGGTAATGCTGTACAATGACCGCGCTGGCAAGGTAATAACCGTAGCAAAATAAAAGGCGATGGTATAAATACCGGTGTCGCTCAATCCAAATTTGGTATTAATGATGTACTTATCAATGTTATCGACAATAATGGGTGCTGAGCCGGTTAATATGGTAAAAAAACAAATACTGATGAGCTTGCGGATCACCTCTTTATCAATAAACTTCAGGTTGGGTTTCAAATGGAACTGACCGTCGCGTATTAACACCCGAACCATAAGCACGGTTGGGATAATGTTGGCTGCCAGCCACACGTACATAAATACCTCAAAGCTTACCAGTTTAAAATAAAGCAACAGCACAGATACCAGTATGAATACCCGCTTGGTAAATTCTGTTAAGATACGGCCCGAAGTAGTATTGTACAACATACGGGCATATAGGTCAAAAACATTAAAGAACAGCGTAAAAAAAGTAAGCGGTACCAGGAACCAGTAATACTTTTCAAATAGGGTTGATGTTTGTACTTTGGCGGTTATAATCTCGCTTTTAAACACATAGGCCAATAAAATAAATATGCATATACCGGCCAGCGAAACTGTAGCAGCCAGAAATAAATAGCCATTATGCTTATTCTCATCGCTTCTGAAATACGGAAAATACCTTGCCGTACCGTTAAACCCAAGAATTGAAAACTGGGCAAACATTAACGAAAAAGAGGTTAACAAGCCGGTAAGGCCAATTTGCTCGGTAGTTAAGGTATGCGGCTGGATGATACTTAGTGTAATAAAACCGATAAGAATACCCAAATAGGAATAGAAAGTACCTTTAATTGTTTGTTGCTTTATTATGCCCATTCAGTTGTTTAGCCGCTGTGTGTATGAAGTAAAATGATAATTTTGGAAAAATCAATGGCAAAGATAAAATATAAAGTTTGTGTGTTAACGGTTACCTATGCAAATAGGTGGCAATTTTTAGAGCAAGTACTAAAACGGGTACTGTCCTTTGAAGCGGTAACACAGGTTATAGTGGTGAATAATGCCTCGCTTTATAATGTCAGCAGTCATGTGGCAGGCTTGGGTGATAGCCGGGTAACAGTATTAAATAATGAGGAGAATGTAGGTTCTGCCGGGGGGTATAAGCAGGCTATTGATCATGCAATGGTACAAACAGATGCCGACCTGGTGTGGCTGCTGGATGATGATAACTTACCCGACGAAGCCGCTTTGCCCTGCCTGCTTGATAACTGGGACAGGATTGATGCCCCAAATGATAAAAAGGCGCTTTACTGCCTTCGCGAAGACCGGCTGCCGCATGTAAAAATAGCCCGGGGCGAAAACCCCAGGAGGTACTACCTGGTGCCTGACAATTTCATGGGCTTTAGTTTGTTCAATGTCCTTAAAAACCAATGGTACAAACTGAACGATATATTTAAACGGCCTGCGGCTTATCTGGATAAAGTGACCATGCCTTATGTACCTTACGGTGGGCTGCTCATGCATCGTTTAATGGTTGCAGCGATAGGTGTACCTGACGAAAGGCTATTTGTATATGTTGATGATTCGGAATATACGTACCGTATTACCCGGCATGGCGGCCGCATCTGGCTTATTCCAGCGTGTAAAATTATTGATATTGATAAATCACAGGGTTTAACATACCAAAAAAAGGCTTTCCACTCGCATTTGCTTGATCAGTGGGGCTTCAGAACCTATTATGCCGTCAGAAACAGGATGTATTTTTATTCAAGGGTTGCGGTAAAGTCGCCTTTTATGTTTAAAATAAATAAAAAGTTGTACTTAACTTACTTACTATTTTTAAGTTTGTTGAGTTCAAAACAAAAAGAGTATAATAAACTATTATCAGCAGTGGAGGATGGCCTTCATGAAAAGCTGGGCAAGGTAAATCAGGAAAAGTTTTAATGAGCGATTTAATGCGATATGACATGATACAGGCTTGTATCAATGTGATCAGGAAAAGAAAAAAAGTAAACTATGTAGAGATTGGTGTGCAAACCGGCTATTGTTTTTTTAAAATTAAGGCCGACCGCAAAATAGCTGTCGACCCTCATTTTATTATCAAAGCCACAAAAAAGGTAAAAGCATACATTAAAAACCTATCTAATTTTAACAATACTTTTTTTGAGCTTACCAGTGATGACTTTTTTGAAAAAAAGAGCGGTTATCTGAAAAAGAAAGGCGGCATTGATGTCATATTTATTGACGGTCTGCATTTATATGAGCAGGTAGTAAAAGATATTGAAAACTCACTGAAACATTTAAATAAAGGCGGGGTTATACTGGTACATGATTGCAATCCGCTGTCAGAACCTGCTTCAGTGCGGGCCTACACATCAGAAGAAGCGGCGGTATTGGTAGGCGACCATCCGCAGTGGATAAATCAATGGAACGGAGATGTTTGGAAAGCAGTAGTACAACTGCGATCAGAGAGGAATGACCTGAATATTGCGGTTTTTAATACCGATCATGGTGTAGGTATGATAAGGCCGGGCACTCCTGAAAAGGCGCTCACTCTTACTGATAAAAAAGTAACCGATCTTACATATGCAGATCTGGATGCTAACCGTGAAAGATTTTTAAACCTGAAATCGCCCGAAGCTTTCGCCACATTTGTTGGCGGTCTGGAGAAGGAATTTTAAATAGTTTTACCTTCGTAACTCATGCAGGACTCAATTATAAGCGGCAATGTTAAAACCGCGTACGATCAGTTTTATCAAAAGCACGACGAAGCCTGGCGCATGCTCAGTGCAAAATATAAAGCACAGCATATTATTGAAGTATGCAAGGGGCTTACTTTTAAAAATGTGCTGGAGGTTGGTGCCGGCGATGGCAGCATCCTTAAATACTTGTCTGACCAAAATTTCGCGCCGGAATTTCAGGCGGTTGAAATATCAGGCAGCGGGGTAGAATATATCAAGTCGCGTGGGATAAAGAACTTAACCCAGGTACAGGAATTTGACGGTTATAAACTGCCCTTTGGCGACGATAGTTTTGACCTTATCATCCTTTCGCACGTACTTGAGCATGTTGAGCATGAACGTCTGTTGCTGCGCGAAATTAAACGAGTGGCCAGGCATTGTGTTATCGAAGTGCCGCGCGATTATAAGGCTGGGGTTGATAAACGCATAAAGCATTTTTTGGCTTACGGCCATATCAATGTATATACGCCAACTTCGCTCCGGTATTTGTTGCGTACCGAAGGTTTTGAGATTGAGAACGACCTGATATCCATGACGGAGCCGGGGGTAACCCGCTTTAACATGTATGTTAATCAACAAAAAACCAAAAGCTTTATAAATAATTTTCGCATAGCGGCTGAGTTTACCATTAAACAGGGCCTGGGGAAAATTTTTGGAAAAAAGGTAAGCGAACAATTTGCAAACGCTTATACCGTTCTGTGTAAGAAAGCCAGCCAGCAACCCGAATTATTCTGATTTTTTATACCAATGCAGCAACTTGCCCCTATAGCCTTATTTGTTTATAACCGGCCTGATCATACCCGCCGTACAATTGGTCATTTGCAAAAAAACGTGCTTGCAGATGAATCACGGTTATACATTTTTTGCGATGCCCCCAAAACCGAGGCAGACCGCGATAAAGTGGAGCAGGTAAAACAGGTAGTAAAGGAAACAACCGGTTTCAGATCAATAAAGATCATTGAACGCGACCATAACCTGGGTTTGGCCGATTCGATCATCAGCGGGGTTACCCAACTGGTATATGAGTATGGCAAAGTTATCGTTTTTGAGGACGACCTGCTTTCGTCGCCCTATACGCTGCAATATTTTAACGAGGCCTTAACCCGTTATGCCAACCAGGAAAAAGTAATGCACATAGGCGCATATATGTATAACCTGAAGGATAAAGACCTCCCCGAATCTTTTTTTTACCGCGCGGCCAGCAGCTGGGGCTGGGCAACCTGGGCACGCGCCTGGAACCATTTTGAACCTGATATTGATAAACTGACAGCGCAGTTTGATCCGATAGATATCCTGCGTTTTTCTATTGAGGGTAAAATGAATTTCTGGCGACAGGTACTGGAGTTTAAGGCTGGTAAAAATAATTCATGGGCCATACGCTGGTACGCATCCATTTTTTTAAAAGGGGGGCTTACCTTAAATCCATCACGTTCGCTTATTAATAATATAGGGCATGACGGCACCGGCGTGCATTCCAATAAAGAAAGAATGTACGATGTGCATATTTCGCAACAGCCGGTTAAAAAATTCCCTGACGTAATTGAGGAAGACGAAAGAGCGTACCATGCTATAAAACACTTTTTAACACACCGCAAAGGCAACCTGCTGCAACGCGTTATACGCTTTGTAAGGCAACGGGCAGGCCAATAAACAACAGTTTAAGTTACCTATCGCCCAAAAGCCCAGGTCAAAAACTTGTGCATGGCTTTGGCCCAGGTAGCAGTATCATGGCTGCCGCCAACTATTTCTACATACTGTATATCAGCAGGGCGGGTGTAGCCTTTATTTTCCAGCGCTTTGATCAGGTCAATAGTATCGTCAATGGCGTCAATAATGCCATTTTTGTTACGATCGGTCGTTTCGTCTTTAGTGCCGGTTTGCAGCCAGAATTTCAGCCCGGGCGCCTCTGCCGTATCTTTTATCACAGCGTGCATAATACGGTCGGCTTCGGTATATCCTTTGGCCAGGTCCTTGCTTCGCCACCAGAACGAGCCCGAAAACACACCCACCTTATCAAACACATCAGCATTATTCCAGGTAATATCAAAGGCAGACAATCCACCCAATGAAAAACCGGCGTAAGCGGTTGTTTCAAAATCACTGATACCGGTTTGCAGTTTAACCTGCGGCAGCAGTTCATCTTTTATAAATGCAGTGTATACATCAGCTTTTGATCCGCGTTTTTTAAAATCGGGTTTCCCGGCCACTCCATATTCCTGTATACGGTCTTCACCGGCATGTATGGCCACTACCAGTACCGGCTTTATACGGTTAGTACCGTACAGTTTTTCCAGCGTTTGTATCAGTTCCAGGTTTTCCAGTTCCTGTCCGTCATTCAGCAATAACAAGTTTAACGATTCTGTAACCTCCAGCTCATCGGGTATTAAAAGTGTACAGGTAACTTCGCGGTTAAGCAGTTCAGAATTTATAGTGATATTTTTTTCGGTGATCGTCATTTCAATTTCGGCCCAGTCCCAATACATCTTTATCTAAATTTTAAGGGCGCAAAAATAAACTATCTTTTTATTTATTCTGTGCTATGTATTAATTTATCAGACAGTTGCCTTTTTCAATCAAACCCGTTAACTTACAATCACAAACAAATAAACTATTACCTTGATCGAAAAATATCACCGCTGGCACTCGCCAAACTTAAACACCGACCTTGAAATGCTGGTATTTGGCGACAGGGGTTTCCCCGTTATCCTTTTCCCAACAACCAAAGGAAGATATTACCAGAACAAGGATTTTGGCCTGATTGACAGCGTAAGGTGGTTTATTGACGAAGGCTTGGTTAAAATATACTGCCCCGATACCATTGACGACCGCAGTTGGTATGACAAGGGCATACACCCTGCCGATCGTGCCCGCAATTATACCTGGTACGACAAAATGCTGCTTAATGAGCTGGTACCCTGGGCCATGCACGAAACCGGTGTGGGCAAAGTAGCCATGGCAGGATGCAGTTTTGGCGGCTACCACGCGGCCAATTTTGCTTTTAAACACCCCGAAAAAGTGGCACACCTGTTTACCATGGGCGGCGCGTTTGACATCAGGATGTTTACTGATGGTTTTTATAACGATGATATATTTTATAATAACCCGGTTGATTTTTTACCCGGCGACAATGACTGGGCGCTGTGGGGCATGAATATTATCCTCGGCACATCTGAGCATGACATTTGTAAGGGATATAATATACAGCTGTCAAACATTTTAGCTCACAAAAATATTAATCATTGGCTGGATATCCGCCCGTTTGCCAGTCATGACTGGCCGATATGGAAAGAAATGTTCCCGCATTATTTGTCAACCATTAAATAGAGCAAGCATTAACTGTATCATTAATAATTGTACCCGGACAATGAAATCGTAAACCGTCAACTATAAACTAACATCACCTACCATGAAAAAAATTGGCATCTTATTCGGACAGGAAAATTCATTCCCCCAAGCGTTTGTTGATCGTATAAATCAAAAAGCCGAGAAAAACATCAGCGCTGAATTTGTTCGGCTCGATAAAGTAATGCAGGCCGAACCGCTTGATTACGCCGTAATTGTCGACCGTATTTCACAGGATGTCCCCTACTATCGTGCGGCTTTAAAAAACGCGGCCATTTGCGGTACAGCCGTGATCAATAATCCCTTTTGGTGGAGTGCCGACGAAAAGTTTTTTAACAACGCGCTTGCTGTAAAGCTTGGCGTACCGGTACCCAAAACGGTGATTCTGCCCTCAAAAGAACTGCCTGACGATACAACCGAAAGATCATTCCGTAACCTGGCCTACCCTTTGGATTGGGATGGTATATTTAATTATGTGGGTTTCCCAGCCTATATGAAACCCTTTGACGGCGGCGGCTGGAAAGAGGTTTACCAGCTGCACAACCGCGATGATTTTTTTGATAAATACGATAAAACCAAACAATATGTAATGATGCTGCAGGAAGAAGTAGTATTTGACGACTACTTTCGCTGTTATTGCATAGGCGGTAAGCATGTGCGTATAATGCAGTATGAACCACGCAACCCGCATCATTTGCGTTATGAGCATGGTAAGGCACCGGCATCAAAAAAAATACTGGATACCGTTAAAAACTATGTAATAAAACTTAACCAGTATTTAGGTTATGATTTTAACACGGTTGAGTTTGCTGTACGCGATGGTATACCTTACGCTATTGATTTTTGCAACCCGGCTCCCGATGCAGAAGTAACCAGCGTAGGCCAGGAAAACTTTGAGTGGGTGGTTGAAACTGCCGCCGACTATGCCATTGAACGCGCTAAAAAACAAAAGGATGGGCTGGATAACCTTACCTGGGGCGAATATGTAAAAACATCGGCCGCAAAAATACCATTGGTTGCTGCTGTGGCAAAAACTGTAAAAGCCGATGTTTCGGTAGGTAAAGTTGACCATGCTATTGAAGCCGAGGGAAAGATAAAGAAGGAGAAGGTAGTGAAGCCCGCTAAAGAAAAGCGGTGACCGTAAAAGCGGTAAAGGAGACGCCTAAAAAGGCTGTGAAGAAATAAGGGGATAATATAAACCTGTCATTTCGAACGAGGAACGAGGAGAAATCTTATACGTGCGATATTCCAGCTGTACAAGATTTCTCACTCCGTTCGAAATGACATGGTTTTATAATATACTGAATGAGTGAGCATATAACACTAACCAATTATGAACGAATTTACCTTAGGTGTTGAAGAAGAATTTATGGTGATAGACCCTGTAACCAGGGAACTAAAATCGCATGAACAAAGAATTGTGGATAGCGCCCAAAAGATCCATGAAGACCAGGTAAAGGCCGAGATGCACCAGGCTGTGGTTGAGGTGGGCACGCATATTTGCCATAATACGCAGGAAGCCCGCAAAGAGGTAGGCAAACTTCGCACCACGGTAGCACAGCTGGCAGGCGATATTGGTTTGCGCATCGGCGCGGCAGGCACCCACCCTTTTTCGCACTGGCAACACCAGCTCATTACAGATCATCCGCGGTATTTTGAAATTGTTGATGAAATGCAGGAAGCCGCACGTTCTAACCTCATTTTTGGCTTACATGTGCATGTGGGCATCCAGTCGCGGGATATGGCTATTCATATTGCCAACCAGGTACGGTATTTTTTGCCGCATGTTTACGCCTTATCTACCAACTCTCCTTTTTGGGAAGGGCGCAATACCGGTTTCAAATCATTCCGCACCAAGGTATTTGACAAGTTTCCGCGCACGGGCATCCCTGATTATTTTAGCAGTATTGAGGAATACGATAATTACATTAAGCTGCTCGTAAAAACCAACTGTATTGATAATGCCAAAAAAATATGGTGGGATATCCGTGTTCATCCCTTTTTTGAGACCATTGAGTTCCGCATTTGCGATTGCCCCATGCTGGTTGACGAAACCATTGCGTTTACAGCGCTTTTTCAAGCCCTGTGTGCCAAGTTATATAAGTTGCGGCAGCAAAATATGAAATTCATCACCTATTCGCGGGCGCTCATCAATGAAAATAAATGGCGTGCCGCCCGTTATGGCATCGATGGAAAAATGATTGATTTTGGTAAAGAAATGGAAGTAAACACCCGTTCACTGGTATTGGAGCTACTGGATTTTGTTGACGATGTGGTTGACGATCTGGGCTCGCGCGATGACCTGGAGTATGTGCATAAAATACTGGAGCATGGCACCGGAGCCGACAGACAGTTGGCCGTTTACCATCAAAACAATAACTTTGAAGACGTAGTTGATTATATCACTTCGCAAACTTTAAAGGGGCTGTAAATGCCCCTTCTCAAACCCTTCGTGGCAGGGAGGGCTTCATGGATATATAAAAAAAATAAAAGCTTCCCCACCGGGGAGATTTAGAAGGGGCTTATGAAACCGAAAATAAAAGTAGCAATACTTGATCTGTACGATGGGATAGCAAATGAGGGGATGCGCGGTTTCCAGGATATTTTAAAAAGATACAGGGACAAGCATGATTTAAATTTAAGTTACAGCATATTTGATGTGCGCAGGCGGTGCGAAATGCCTGGAACTGATTTTGACATTTATATATCAAGCGGCGGCCCCGGCGACCCGCTGATAACGGAAGGCACCGAGTGGGAGAAAAAGTATTTTATGCTGATGGATAAACTGGAAGACTACAATTTATCCAATCATGCTGATAAAAAACATGCTTTGTTTGTTTGCCATTCTTTTCAGCTCATGTGCCGCCATTACAAACTGGGGGATATCAATATGCGCCGGTCGCCATCTTTTGGTGTTTTACCGGTTAACCAAACTGCGGCAGGTATAGGCGAACCGGTTTTCGAAGGCCTGGCCAATCCATTCTATGCAGTTGATTCGCGCAGCTGGCAGGTGATCAACCCCGACGAAAACCGGTTTAAAGAGCTGGGTATGCAATTGGTGGCCATTGAAAAAGAACGCCCGCACATTGACCTGCCCCGCGCTATGATGGCTATACGTTATAACGACTATTTTTTTGCGACGCAGTTTCATCCCGAAGCCGATGCCGGTGGAATGAAGGCTCTCTTGCTAAAGGACGAAAAAAAGGACGAGGTAATAAACGAACACGGCGAAGTAAAATATCGCGAAATGCTGGCACATCTTGACGACCCGGATAAAATAACCCATACCCAGCATACGCTAATCCCTAATTTTTTAGATCAGGCCATGCTGAGTTTGCACGGACCGCTACCAAAGCTATTATCCTGAATTTTTAAACGCTGATGTTATTGGCAGATCAAAAAATAGTTATAAAATGAAGTCATGCCGAACTTGTTTCGGCACCCCATCATTAAGGTTGTATAATAACAATACTAACCGTCCATAGCAATTATAAAAAAGCGGAAGCATGCTGAACCCGTCGAAGCACAGAAGGATGGCTCCTGCTTTGACGGATTCAGGTTAACAGACTCCTTGCTATTGCTTGGTATTATCCGCGTTAAATAGTTTTGATTTATCAACCTTTTCAACCATCATACCGTTGGTGAGTGTTTTTGATATCGCCGAATACGGGGCTGATACTACTTCATCACCCTTTTTTAAACCGGATATAACCTGTATATAAGTATCGTTTTGAATACCTGTGGTTACCTGTACCTGTTTAAGCTTGCCTGCGGCGTAAACAAACACATATTCTTTTACCGGTGCGCTGATCTGCGGTTTGCTTTTATCATCGTCTTTTGCCGGTGCTCCGGTGGTTTCCTTTTTCTCCTCACGTGTAGTTACCGATTGTATAGGAACCGATAATGCCTTCACATGGTTGGTGTTGATATCAACCGTAGCGGTTAACCCCGGACGGAAGGGCGACGGGTTGTCAATTGTTTTTTTAAGCAACGCAGCGTATGACTCTGCATTGATACGTACTTTAACAGTAAAATTGGTCACCTGGTCGGCAGTTGTACCAACCACATTGGCCGAGCTCCCTATCTCAATCACTGCGCCGTTAAATTTCTTGCCTAAAAAGGCGTCAATTTCAATATTGGCAGGGTCGCCTATTGAAATGCGATTAATATCATTTTCATTCACGTCAACATTAACATCCATTTTGCTCAGGTCAGATATGGTCATGATCTCGGTACCGGCAAACTGCTGGGTACCCAAAACACGCTCGCCTTTTTCAATGGATAGTTTTGATACCACCCCATCAACCGGAGAATAAATAGTTGTTTTGGCCAGGTTATCCTGAGCCTCTTTAACTGATGCCGATGACTGGGCCAAACCATACTGCGCTCCAACAACATTTTGCCGGGCAGCTTCTAAACTGGCTTTTGCGCCCTCATAGCTTGCTTTGGCGTTATCATACTCCGAAGCGGTAAGCACTTTATTATCGTACAGCTCCTTACTCCGTTTATAAATAGCAGCCTGATTGTTATAGGTGGCCTCTGCCTGTTTAAGCAATTGCTGAGAGTTACCTACACTTGCTTTTTGGGTACTAAATGATGCCACAGCCCTGTCATAACCCGACTTTAATATATCAGGCCTTATTTTGCAAAGCAGCTGTCCTTTTTTAACCACGTCGCCTTCTTTTATGGGCAGCTCAACCACCTCGCCAGATACTTCAGGACTTATCTTAACTTCTATATGCGGTTTTATCTTTCCGCTGGCCGATACGGTTTCATTTACATCACGCACATCAGCCTTTTCAGTGGCTACCTGGGTTAAAGGCGGTTTACCAATTACCCCTGTCACTTTTAACAGGATAAGCAGTACAATTACTGATCCCAGCCCGATCAAAATATATTTAGTAGTTTTTCCCATGACTATGCGTTTGGATATTTTATATTGTGTTTAAGATTAATGGTTTAAAGCGTTATAGGGTTGCCTAAGTAATAATCAATTATTTTACTTCTGAAAATTACCTGGTACTTTGCCTCTATCATATCAAACTGTGATTTATTAAGGTTGGTTAATGATGTATTATAATCAAGCGAGTTTACCAGTCCAACGGTAAAACGCTGTTGGATAACGTTAAAGGCATCCTTGTTGGCATTATACGTTTGCGTGGTTGATTGGTATTTCTTTTCGGCTGCCTGAACATCCCATACCGCCTGGTAAATAATCTTGCTTAGGTTGTTACGGGCCAGCTGGGCTGTTACCTGTGCGTTTTGGGCTTGTATTTTGGCTTTACGTACTGATGTACGGGCCGTAAATCTGTTAAATATAGGTATCTGCAAGCTTATGCCCGCCGCCTGGTTAAAGTTATCACTTAATTGGGTAAAAAATGGATTAGCCCTGAAAGAACTCTTAAAGTCGGGTGTAACCACTGGCTGCTGTGTGCCCTGAACCACTCCTATGGTACTAAACGTTCCGGTAAGGGCAGTGTTATACGGTACATTCTTGGCGCCTGAAAAATAAGAGCCTGCCTGCCCAAACAATACCACAGACGGGTAATAGTTACCCTTGGCTACTTTTATGGCCTGTTCGTATGATTTCTGCTGAATCTCGGCAAGCAGTACATCAGGATTTACGCCCAATGCCGTTTTCAATACATCCTGCGGATCATAAATTGTTTTAATATCGGTAAGCTTGCTTATGTCCGGTTTCTCCACTTTTATATCAGTAGCCGGGCTCATTTCCATGTATTGCTTTAAAGTAAGTACGGATAGCTCTAACTGGTTCTCGGCATTGGTATAGTTCAGGTCGGCAGTTGATAGCTGGGCTTTGGCCTGCGAAAGATCTGCCAGCGTTTGGTTACCTACATTAAAGCTTTTCTGAGCTCTTTCCAGTGTTAGTTTTGAAATATCAATTTGCTGTTGCGCCGCTATTACCAAATCCTGATTGGTTAGTACCTGCAAAAATGTGGTAACCACGTTCAAAACAAGATCATTCTTTACCTTTGCCGTTGATGTTTTATTGGCATCGAGCAATATTTTGTTTTGAATTACCTGATTGCGCAGTTGCCCGCCCTGAAACAAAGTTACCTGCGATGTTATATTTCCGTTTAGCGCGAAGATCCTTTGATTGGTAAATTGGTTGGTCGAGGGGTCAATGTTACGCCCAAAATTAAACGCCCCCTGGGGAGCTGTATTTAAACTTGGCAATTGATTATATTTTGACTGCTTAAGGTCTTCCTCAGACAAGGCCTCGGTAAACTGTGCTTGTTTGATAGTTAAATTGCGTTCAAGGCTTAGGTCTATCGCTTTTTGCAATGTAATTACTTCTTGTGCTTTGGCTTTAAAACCAAATGTTGAAAGCAATAATATATTTATGATTATTGTTTTAACGGGTAGTGATAATGTTGGTTTCATAAGTTTTTATATACAATGGTAAGCAACTGATGCTTACCTTGCAATGTTCATTTTTTTATTTATTTTTTATAAAATAAACCATATAACGCCTCATTTGGAATATGTATCTGGTTAAAACACCCTGGCTGCTTAAGAAGCTTTATCCCGAATTAATTTGGAACATAAAACCAACTAACCGTTGCATTTATCTCACTTTTGACGATGGCCCTATACCAATTGTTACAACGCACATATTAAATATTTTAAAACAATACAATGCCAAAGCCACTTTTTTTTGTATCGGGGATAATGTAAACAAACATCCCGACATTTTCAAACAAGTAATGGCTGATGGTCACGCAATTGGTAACCATACCTATAATCATTTGAAAGGTTGGGAAACCGGCAACAAAACTTATCTGGGTAATTTTTTGATGGCCGATCAGGTACTGGATACACCGCTTTTCCGTCCGCCATATGGCAGGATAAAAAAACAACAGATCAAAGATCTGCAGGCCGCCCGGCCGGATATTAAAATTATAATGTGGGATGTGCTCAGTGGCGATTTCGACATCGATCTTAATCCCGAAGATTGCCTTAACAATGTGCTGAAACATACGGAAGCAGGATCTGTAATAGTGTTTCATGACAGCCTGAAAGCGTTTGAACGTGTAAAATATGTATTACCTAAGGCAATGGAAGCATGGAGTAAGGCAGGATACGAGTTTTGTTCCCTCGCGAACTTGGGTTAAAGAACCAAGCCACCGTAAAACTAATGCAGATTTACACAGAGCCGCAATCAGTTGACCCTCTATTTAGAATATCTCCAAATAACATTTACACATTTGACTGACAGCTTTTACTTGTAATTTTTGTAAATTCGCCGCACTGGGCTCAGGTAATGGGTTTAGTAACAATTTCTTTTACTTTTCACCTAAAAAATCAAATACAAATGGCTTTTGATTTAGATATGATCAAAAAAGTTTACGACCGCTACAGCACCCGTGTGGATGCTGCCCGCAAAGCGACTGGTAAACATCTTACTTTAACAGAGAAAATTTTATATGCCCACCTTTCTGAAGGCGATGCGCAAAAAGCATTTGCCCGCGGAGTGGACTATGTTGATTTTGCACCAGACCGCGTAGCCATGCAGGATGCTACGGCCCAGATGGCCCTTTTGCAGTTTATGCAGGCAGGCCGTCCGCAGGTTGCCGTTCCATCTACCGTACATTGCGATCACCTGATACAAGCCAAAGTTGGCGCCGTTGCCGATTTAAATACTGCTATTGATGTAAACCGCGAGGTTTATGATTTCCTGGCCTCGGTTTCTGATAAATATGGTATTGGTTTTTGGAAAGCCGGTGCAGGTATTATTCACCAGGTTGTTTTAGAGAATTACGCCTTCCCTGGCGGTATGATGATTGGTACTGACTCGCACACGCCTAACGCGGGTGGTTTGGGCATGATTGCCATTGGTGTTGGCGGTGCCGATGCCTGCGACGTAATGGCAGGCTTGCCATGGGAGCTTAAATTCCCTAAATTGATTGGGGTAAAATTAACCGGTAAATTATCAGGCTGGACATCAGCTAAAGACGTTATATTGAAAGTGGCAGGTATCCTTACCGTTAAAGGTGGTACAGGCGCTATTGTTGAATATTTTGGCGAAGGTGCTCGTTCACTATCAGCCACAGGTAAAGGCACTATATGTAACATGGGTGCCGAAATTGGCGCTACTACATCAATTTTCGGGTACGATGAAAAAGCTGCAGCTTACCTGAAAGGAACCAAACGCGGTGATATTGCCGAACTTGCCGATGCTATTGCAGAACACCTGACCGGCGATGACGAGGTTTACGCAAATCCTGAACAATATTTTGACCAGGTTATCGAGATCAACCTTTCTGAACTGGAACCTCACGTAAATGGTCCCTTTACTCCTGACCTGGCATGGCCTATCTCAAAATTTGCTACCGCGGTTAGAGAAAACAACTGGCCTGCAACTTTAGAGGTTGGTTTGATTGGTTCTTGTACTAACTCATCATACGAAGATATTACCCGTTCGGCATCTATCGCTAAACAGGCTATCGACAAAAAATTAACAAGCAAGGCTGAGTTTACTATTACACCCGGATCAGAGCTGGTGCGCTATACCGTTGAACGCGATGGCTATCTGGATACTTTTGGTCAAATGGGCGGTGTGGTACTGGCTAATGCCTGCGGACCATGTATTGGTCAGTGGGCCCGTCATACTGATGACCCTACCCGTAAAAACTCTATCATCACATCGTTTAACCGTAACTTTGCTAAACGCCAGGATGGTAACCCTAATACCCACGCTTTCGTAGCATCACCAGAGATAGTTACTGCATTTGCCATAGCCGGAGATCTTACCTTTAACCCGCTTACTGATACCCTGACCAACCAAAACGGCGAGCAGGTTAAGTTTGATGAGCCACAAGGTATTGAAATGCCGGTAAAAGGTTACGCAGTTGAAGATGCTGGCTACCAGGCACCGGCAGAAGACGGCAGCACAGTTCAGGTTATTGTTGATCCAAAATCATCACGCCTGCAATTGCTTGAGCCGTTTAAAGCATGGGAAGGCACTGACCTGCGAGGTTTAAAACTACTGATCAAAGCTAAAGGTAAATGTACTACCGATCATATTTCTATGGCTGGTCCATGGTTAAAGTTCCGCGGTCACCTGGACAATATTTCTAATAATATGCTGATCGGTGCTATCAACTATTTTAACAACACTGCAGATAGCGTTAAAAATGAACTGACCGGCGAATATGGTCCTGTACCTGCCACTCAGCGCGATTATAAAGCGCATGGAATTGGCACTATAGTAGTAGGCGACGAAAACTATGGCGAAGGTTCATCACGTGAGCACGCGGCGATGGAACCCCGTCATTTAGGCGTACGCGCCATACTGGTAAAATCATTCGCCCGTATTCACGAAACCAACCTTAAAAAACAAGGTATGTTAGGGATTACTTTTGCTGATGCAAATGACTATGATAAAATTCAGGAAGACGACGTTATCGACATTATTGGCTTAACGAAATTTGCTCCTGGAAAACAGTTAACCATTGTGCTAAATCACAAAGATGGCTCTGTTGATTCGTTCCCGGTAAACCATACTTATAATGCTCAGCAAATTGAGTGGTTTAAGGCAGGCGGCGCATTAAACATCATCCGCAAGCAAATGGCAGTGTAATTAATTTCGGAAGTCGGATTTCCGATTCCGGAATGTTGAATATTTAAAAAGCCTCTCTTGTCAGGGAGGCTTTTTTGTTTGTGCTCATTTGCTACTTGGCTCGTTCTACTTGCGCTCGTTTGTAACGAGTGCTTAATATTGATAAGCGTTTTACTTGCGCTCGTTTATAACGAGCGCTTAATATGGCTAAGCGTTTACAACGCGAATCCCAGATCTAATAACACCACATCCATCATTCCCTTTTCGCCCGCATAATTTGCAGCCGAACTATATTGATAACATTCAGGCGTAGTGACAATACCGGTTCTAACAGGATTATTATGAATATAATCCAGCTTTTGTGAAAGGATATTAATGTTATCACAAGCAATACCGTAATAACCGTCCTGCCACACCTTATAGTCCTGTATCCTGCTGGTATATTTAGCATGATATTGAAACCTGTAAAGCATCCAATCTCTCCTGCTTTCAACTTCTTCCTGTATTAACTTAATGATCTGTTTGTTGGTATGCTTTTTAAAATCACGAATAATATCTGGTAATTTATTAGGCAGTTGAGCAGATACGAGTAAGTGCAAATGATTGGTCATTAAACAATAAGCATAAACTTCCAGTCCTTTTTGTTGTTGACAATAAATTAAGGAGTCAATTATTAATTGTTTATAAGCCAGTCACGTAAAAACATCAACCCAATCAACAATAGTAAAAGTTACAAAATAGATTTCGTCCGGGTTCCAGACACGGTATTGATGCGACATGATTTAAGGTTTGCCGAAAATACCGATTGGCTTGTAAAATTGCAAGTTGTAAAGGCGATGCAATCGCACACCCATGTTAAGCACTCGTTGCAAACGAGCGCAAGTGGTACTCGTAGCAAACGAGCGCAAGTGAGTAGCATTGAATCAATTCACGCCCCGAGCGACACTCCAGGGAGCCTTCACCACTCTTTTTAACACGAGCAGGTTCTGTCCGTTTAAGCTATAGCCACTGATATTATCCTGGTACAAATTTACCAGCTTATCGTAATAGAGCACCACCACCGGCGATTGTTCCATTACCAGGTTATCCATTTGCTGGTACAGGGCATAACGGGCTGAGTCATTTTTTATATGGTATGTTTGCTCAAACAGGGCATCAAACTTTTTATTGTTAAAGCCTGTGTAGTTTGGGCCATAAGGGATCTTGTTTTTGGAGTAGAAGACCGACAGGTAATTTTCGCCATCAGGATAATCGGCAATCCATTGTCCGTAAAAAAAATTGATGCCGTTTTTTGATACCAATTCCCGTAAACTGGCGCCCTGGGTAATTTCAACGCTGGTTCTTATACCTATACGGTCAAGCTGGCCCTGTACGTACTCTATCAGGCTGCGGTAGCCTACCGTAGTGGCCAATGAAATTTCGGGCAGGTTCTTGCCATCAGGGAAACCAGCCTCGGCAAGTAACTGCCGGGCCTTTTCGGGGTCATAGGTATACCCTTTTACAGCCCTGCTAAAACCCGGCATACCTTCGGGAATAAAGCCTGCATATCCTGGAGTGCCCATGCTATTGCGCAGGTATTTCATCATTTTTTGCCTGTCAATGGCATAGTTAATGGCCTGCCTTACTTTTAATATCCGCAAGGGCGACCGTTTCACTATAGCCAGGTTGGTATCAACCAAAATCCCCAGGTACATGGTATTGAGGTATGGAGCCGTATTTAAAATAAATTTACCTTTATATTTTTGCGTAACCTTGCCCGATTTGGTCAGGATATCATCACGATAACTGCCGTCAATATCATTCAAAAAATCGAGTTTCTTTTTTATAAATTCTAAAAAAGAGGTTTGCTTATCGGCAATAAACGTGGCTTTAACAGCGTCCAGATAAGGTAAACGCCTGCCTTTGCCATCTTTTTCCCAGTACTTTTCATTTTTAAGCAGTACCAGTACTTCGCCTTCTTTCCAATACTTAAATTTAAAAGGTCCCGTACCTATGGGATGGCTCCTGAAATCCTTGCCGTAAAACTCAACCACCTCCTTGGGTACTACAGAACAATACTGCGCGGTAAGCATACTCAAGAAAGGCGCAAACGGCTGCTTGAGCCGTATTTTAAAGGTACTGTCATCAGGAGCGGTAAAAGCATTTTTACCCTCCACCTTGTCGCTGAAGATCCATGAACCTGACGAAGCTACTTTTGGATCAATTAAACGGCTGAAGCTGTAAACGAAATCGGAAGCCACAGCCCGGCGGCCCACGCCGTTTGCAAAGTGTGCATCATCATGAAAATATACATCGTTACGTAAATGAAAAGTATACAAGAGGCCATCTGCCGATACGTCCCAGCTTTTGGCAATACAAGGGATAACTTTAAGACTATCATTAACCTGTACCAGCCCATTGAACACCTGGTTATCCATCCAAATGGTATAACGGTTACGGCAAAAGGCCGGATCAAGCGATGTGAGGCCCTCTTCCAGGTTAATATTAAAAACCGTTTTATGCGAATCAGGAGCGTTGGTATGGCAGGCGCTAAGGTGAATCAGCAATACGAAAAACAGTGGTAAGACCCATTTATTCATTAAGCTAAATGTAATAATTATTGGCTTAGCTCATTAAGCTTTATCGATTTATTACGTGCAAATGAAGGTGCATTGCGAAGTAGCGGCAACACAATGAAGCATATGCTGACGGCTACGCAAACGCTATAATAGATGCTTCACTACGTTCAGCATGAAAATTAGGATGGCGTATAAAAAAAAAAGCCTCCCCAAATAATGGGAAAGCTTTTCAATTTCATAAATCTGAAACCAGAATTCCGAAATCCGACATTTCGTTATTCTTCAACCAGACTTTCGCCCGTAACGGTCTCCTTAATTTTATTTTCAAGTTCTTCCTGTAACTCAGGATTATCAAGTATCAGTTGCTTAACCGCATCACGGCCCTGCCCCAGACGGGTTTCGCCATAACTAAACCATGAACCCGCTTTTTTAATGATGTTATACTCAACACCCAGGTCAATGATCTCGCCGGCTTTTGAAATGCCTTCGCCAAACATAATATCAAACTCGGCCACACGGAATGGAGGGGCTACCTTGTTTTTAACTATCTTTACTTTAACACGGTTACCGGATACTTCATCAGTATCCTTAATTTGTGATATACGGCGTACATCCAAACGTACCGAAGCATAAAATTTAAGTGCATTACCACCCGTGGTTGTTTCGGGGTTACCAAACATTACGCCAATTTTGTCGCGCAGCTGGTTAATAAATATGCAGCAGCATCCTGTTTTGCTGATGGTACCGGTTAATTTACGCAATGCCTGCGACATCAAACGCGCGTGCAAACCCATTTTAGAATCACCCATTTCGCCTTCAATTTCGGCTTTGGGCACCAAAGCGGCAACCGAGTCAATAACCAAAATGTCAATTGCACCTGAACGGATCAGGTTATCAGCAATTTCAAGCGCCTGCTCACCGTTATCTGGCTGAGATATCAGCAGGTTTTCTACATCAACCCCTAACTTTTTGGCATAAAAACGATCAAAGGCATGTTCTGCATCAATAAAAGCGGCAATGCCGCCTTTTTTTTGCGACTCGGCAATGGCATGTATAGCCAATGTGGTTTTACCTGACGATTCGGGTCCATATATTTCTATAACCCGTCCTTTAGGTAACCCGCCAACCCCTAATGCTATATCAAGCCCTAATGAACCGGTTGATATAACCTCAGTTGGTTCAATCACGGAATCGCCCAGTTTCATGATGGTTCCTTTTCCGTATGATTTTTCAAGCTTATCTAAAGTAAGCTGCAGTGCTTTCAATTTATCTGTATTGCTCATTTCAAAAATTTCTACAACAAATATAAATGTTTTATTTAAAATTACTAATTTTTTTAGTAATTTATTTAATACCGGAGATTTTTGTTCTATTTATTGATAAACTTACTTAACCTGTAAATACCAATCAAATATCTTTATCCACACTTCGCCTGGCAAGTTCCTTACTAATGACATTTAAGTTTCTTTTCTTTTTAGCCACCGCCGCTTTTTTTATCCTCGCTGCCTCGGCTCTTAGTAAAGCGGTTTCGGTGTTATTGCGTTCGTAATACCTGCAAAACCAACTAATAGGGCAAATACTGCATTTGGGGTTGCGGGCAACGCAAATATACCGCCCATGCAATATAAGCCAGTGATGGGCTACACCAAGTGTGTTTTGTGGTAAATGTTCTGTTAATTGTTTTTCAACGGCAAGTGGCGTACGGGCATTGGTGGTTAAACCTATCCTATTGCTCACCCTAAAAACATGTGTATCAACCGCTATAGCAGGCGCGGCAAAAACTACCGAGGCGATAACATTTGCCGTTTTACGGCCCACGCCCGGCATCTTTTGCAGGTCATTAATATCAGATGGTACCTGCCCGTTAAAAATATCAACCAGCATTTTGGCCATACCTACCAAATGTTTGGCTTTATTGTTAGGATAACTTACGCTCCGAATATAGGTAAAAACCTCTTCGGGGGTGGATGCTGCCAGGTCATGCGGGGTTGGGAAACGCTCAAACAGGGCTGGGGTAACCTGGTTAATACGCTTATCGGTACACTGTGCCGATAGTATTACGGCAACCAGCAATTGATATGGATTGTTATAATGCAGCTCAGTAACAGGATCAGGCTGCTGCTTTGAAAAATAGTCAACAAAATGGCGGTAACGTTCGGCCTTAAGCATTCTTTATCTGATGATCGGGTTTGTAGTTAAAACGAATAGAGCTTACAGTACATACATATATTATAATATGTATGTACCACTGCTTATTAAATATGAATCATTGTAAAATAGAAAGGTTCATAAATCATCTATTGTGCCGGGTTTTTTGTTATTTTCAAACATTAACCTTAATCAACAATTATGATCTATGAACCAGTAAGTTTGGCGGTGCTTAACGCAGGCTTTTTGAGTAGTCAAGTATCTGGTGTATAGTCTGTACCTTTGGTTTTTTGTTCAAAAGGTCCAAATCAGCACGAATTGAATTATAAAAAATCAAATCGTCAGCATCCAGATTTTCTTGTCCATTCTCGTTCATCAGAGCTTGGTTAGCAATTCCATTTAACGTTGTAGTAAAAGTTTCATCCATAAGCTTATTTTGTAATAAATTTTATATGATTTATAACGGCGACTTAAAGATAATATTTTATTAAATGAAAATTAAATGAAATTATTTTTAACTATCAGTTCATTGACCTTGCAAAAAAAATCATCAGGTCATTTGGCCTGGAGTACTTCCCCTGATCAACTGACCTGATGATTATAAAATGGTAATCTGAATGATTTAATTTTTTAAACTCAGCTCCTTATTCTGCATCATTTTGCGGAGATTATTAAGCGCGTAGCGCATACGGCCCAGCGCGGTATTGATGCTTACTTCGGTTATATCGGCAATTTCCTTAAAGCTCATATCGCCAAAGTGGCGCATGATCAATACTTCTTTTTGTTCTGATGGCAAGAGCTGTATCAGCGTTTTAAGGTCTTTATGTGTTTGTTCACGAACCATACGGTCCTCAGTACTTTCATCGTAATTGCCCAAAACTTCAAAAATATCAAAGTCGTCGCCATTACTTACCATAGGAGCTCGTTTTTCGCGGCGAAAATGGTCAATAACCAAGTTATGCGCAATGCGGGTTACCCAGGGTAAAAATTTACCTTCTTCGTTGTATTTCCCGGCTTTAAGTGTGTTTATAACCTTTATAAAGGTATCCTGAAAAATATCTTCGGCCAGATATTCATCTTTTACCAACAGATAAATCGAGGTATATATTTTTGTTTGATATCGTCTAATCAATTCCACCAGTCCCGCTTCGTCGCCGGCAATATACAGATGGATTAGATCCTGATCACTTTTCAATTGAAAATCCATAGAAAGCACTACTTAAACTTAATTTTTAGTTAAAAATTTATGAAGTAAAGTATATTCTATAGTATGCTCCTTAGGGGTTAAGAAATTGTTACCTCAAATAAAACAATTTCTGGGTTAAAAAACAAATTATATTTTTTTACTTTCTTCTGTTTATCAGGTTTATGGAGATTTATCAGTAGCCCCGCTATCAATAATTTCAAATATCCCTGTGGTTTTGACAACAATAGTTTGCAATAGTTTAATAAGGTTTTACATATATAGTGCATTCTGCATTGCTTAGTCATTAAGTATTTAAAAGTCAGCTAACTGTAAACTCAGAAATTTATTTGATATAAACCGGCAAACAAAGTAAAACCAATTTGGATTCTGCTAAATATTTTAGGATTTTTGCATTTCCAAAAAAGGCCATAGCTTGATAGTTCGTAAAACCATAGTGATGGGTGGTTGCTATAATTTATTGGCCATGTACTATTTACTATCATGACTAAAGAAGCAGAAAAAGATCCGCAGAAACATATCATTATAAAGGGCGCCAGGGTACATAACCTTAAAAATATGGATGTGGCCATCCCTAAAAACAAGCTGGTTGTAGTAACCGGCATGTCGGGGTCCGGCAAGTCGTCACTGGCTTTTGATACATTATATGCTGAAGGTCAGCGCCGCTATGTAGAAAGCCTGTCGTCATATGCCCGTCAGTTCCTGGGGCGCATGAACAAGCCCGATGTTGATTATATTAAAGGTATAGCCCCCGCTATAGCTATTGAACAAAAAGTGATCACCTCAAATCCGCGGTCAACTGTAGGCACATCAACCGAAATTTATGACTATTTAAAACTGCTGTTCTCGCGTATTGGTAAAACAATTTCGCCGGTGTCAGGCCTGGCAGTAAAAAAAGATTCTGTTACCGACGTGGTAAACTTTATATTATCACTGCCTGATGAAAGCCAGGTAACTATTTTGTCGCCTTTACACCCGCATAATAATCGCAGCTTAAAGGAAGAACTGGCTGTTTTAATGCAAAAGGGCTTTGTACGGGTTGAGTATCAGAACAAACTTTCAAAAATTGAGGCTTTGCTGGAGGATGAGTCCATTGATAATGCCTCGTTAGTACCTGCGGCGAAAGACGAAAAGGTAAAGGCCAAAAGCAAAAAGAATGAAGCTGAAACTCAAAGTCCGGAAACCTTAACTCACAATCTGATACGGATAGTTATTGACCGAGTTTCAAAAAACGAGGAAGAAGAAACCATAAGCCGTTTGGGCGATTCGATACAGACCGCTTTTTTTGAAGGTAAAGGTGATTGTTATGTACGTTACCAGGAGCCTGATGCCGATGCTGAGCAGGAACGCTTCTTTTGCGACCGCTTTGAGCTCGACGGGATAAAATTTGAAGAGCCTACACCAAACTTCTTCAGTTTTAACAATCCTTACGGAGCTTGTAAAAAGTGCGAGGGTTACGGTAAAGTGATCGGTATTGATGAAGACCTTGTTATTCCTGACAAAAGCAAAAGTATTTATGAAGGTGCTATTGCACCCTGGCGTGGTGAAAAAATGCGTGAGTGGAACGATACGCTTGTAAAACACGCGCTTCAGTTTGATTTTCCGATACATCGCCAATATAACCAGCTAAGCGCTGACCAGCAAAAGCTGTTATGGACAGGTAACAAATACTTTCGCGGTTTAGATGAGTTTTTTCATGAAATGGAGGCTCAAACCTATAAGATCCAGTACCGGGTCATGTTGTCGCGCTATCGTGGCAAAACCACCTGCCCCGAATGTAAGGGAAGCCGCCTGCGCCAGGACGCATCATATGTAAAGATCAGTGACCGGTCTATTACCGATGTGGTACTGATGCCGTTAGATAAGGCATTTGAATTTTTTAAGGGTTTGCAGCTTAATGAAACTGATGCCAGGGTGGGCAAGCGTTTACTCATGGAGATCACTAACCGCCTTTCGTTTTTAAATGATGTTGGATTGAGTTATTTAACTCTTAACCGCTTGTCAAACACCTTATCGGGCGGCGAGTCGCAGCGTATCAATCTGGCTACGTCCTTAGGCAGTAGCCTGGTAGGCTCCGTATACGTGTTAGATGAACCAAGTATTGGCTTGCACCCGCGTGACACCCAGCGCCTGATAGGCGTACTAAAATCACTGCGCGACGTAGGAAACACCGTATTGGTTGTGGAGCACGAAGAAGAGATCATGAAGGCTGCCGACCATATTATTGATATCGGGCCAGAAGCCGGCACTCATGGCGGCGACCTGATATTTACCGGTACATATGATGAAATTATCAGGGACGACCACAGTTTAACCGGCAGGTACTTAAGCGGGAAAGAAGAGATAGCAATACCTGCAAGCCGCCGTAAGTGGAACGATTTTATTGAGATAAAAGGCGCCCGCGAAAACAACCTGCAGCATGTTAACGCTAAATTTCCGCTTGGTGTGCTTACCGTTGTTACGGGTGTATCCGGGTCGGGTAAAACCAGCTTGGTAAAGCGCATACTGGCGCCTGCTTTGCAAAAAACGCTGGGCAACTATTCTGGTGAGCAAACCGGATCATATGACAGCATTGACGGCGACTATGCAAAAATTGAACAGGTTGAACTGGTAGATCAAAACCCCATTGGCCGCTCATCTCGCTCAAACCCGGTTACTTATGTAAAGGCCTGGGACGAGATCCGCAACCTGTATGCTTCGCAACCCGCGGCTAAAGCCGCGGGGTTAAAACCATCGGCATTCTCATTTAACGTTGAAGGAGGCCGTTGTGATGTTTGTCAGGGTGAGGGCGAGGTAAAGATTGAGATGCAGTTTATGGCAGATATTTTCCTTACCTGCGAAACCTGCGGCGGTAACCGGTTTAAACAACACATACTTGATATAACCTATAATGAAAAAAATGTAGCCGAAGTGCTGCATATGACCATTGATGAAGCTTTGGTTTTTTTTGCCAAAGAGCCTAAGATCATCTCTAAAATAAAACCATTGGTTGATGTAGGTTTGGGTTATGTTCAGTTAGGACAATCGTCAAATACCCTTTCAGGAGGCGAGGCCCAGCGTATCAAACTGGCATCGTTCCTGGTTAAAGGCAATAACACCAATAAAACGCTTTTTATTTTTGACGAGCCTACCACCGGACTGCACTTTGCCGATATTAAAAAACTGCTCAAATCATTTGACGCCCTGCTTGACCACGGTAACACTATTATAGTAATTGAACATAATATGGATGTTATAAAATGTGCCGACTGGATAATTGACATCGGCCCGGAGGGTGGCGACCGCGGCGGTAATGTTGTTTTTGAGGGCGTTCCTGAAGATCTGATCAAAGAGAAAGAATCACATACAGGACACTATTTAAAGGAACGTTTTTAATCTGAATATTTTGACGAAAATCGTGCCTCCCCGGGGCACGATTTTTTTTTGATATCACCAAAGGGAATATTTATATTTACTTAACGAAGCCATTTTGCTATCTTCTTTTATAACAGGCATTTACCTGCCACTCACTACCGGCTTCAGTTATTAACATTTAAATTTTAATAACATGCCGGGATCAAAAGAATTTTACGATGGTGTTCGTCCGTTGTTTGGCGGCCATTTATCACAAGGACAGGTTGATGGTATTGAAGCTATATTAAAAGCACTGGAAGACGCCAATATTGCCGATAACCGGAAGGAAGCCTACATATTGGCAACCATTTTTCATGAATGCGCCAAAACCATGCAGCCAATAGCTGAATTTGGCAAAGGGGCCGGGCATGATTACGGTAAAAAATTAAAAATGGGAAGCGGCCCCGGGCACCGTATCCCTTATGACGCTCCTGATGAATTATATTATGGCCGTGGCTATGTACAGCTAACCTGGTACGAAAATTATGAAAACATGGGCAGGCTGCTCCATATTGACCTGCTTAACAACCCCGACCTGGCTTTGCAGCCGGCAGTGGCCGCAGCTATTCTGATAAAAGGGATGACCGGCGGCTTATTTACCGGCAGAAGTTTGGGTGATTTTTTTAATGACAACCGCACCGATTGGATAAATGCCCGCAAAATAATTAACGGTCTTGACCATGCGGGAGATATAGCAGGTTTTGCCCAGATTTTTTTTAAAGCATTAAATGAAGTGCCCGCGGTAAGTTAGTCTTACTAAAAGGCAGGTGTAATTGCCCACATACAGCCGTGACTTATTGCCCGCCGGTTTTCAGGTACATATACACTATGCCGCCAACTACAATTATAGCCAACACAATAAGTCCGGTAACGCCTTTACGCTTATCCTGGCGCATAAGCCATATTAAAAACACTACAAGTGGCAGTACAAAAACCGCCCAAAATATAAGTGATGGAATATTCATAAGTCCTTACCTCCTAAAAAGGAGGAATTTTTAAATCGTTTATTATTAATTATAAGCCTGTACCACTTCCCTCTTCAGGAGCCGGCTGGCTACATGATCATCCTTGCCATTGGAGCTGTCTCCTGCCCGGCAAATTCGCCATTTAAATATTTATAATAGCCGGCAATGGCAATCATGGCTGCGTTATCGGTACAGTATTCCATTTTAGGAATAAAACTCTCCCATCCGTTTTTAGCGCAAAGTTCCTGTAAGCCCAGCCTTAAACCGGTATTGGCAGATACCCCACCGGCCAGTGCTATTTGTTTTATACCGTGCTCCTGTGCCGCCTTTTGTAATTTATTAAGCAATATAGTGGCTATCCGTTTTTCAACCGAGGCGCAAATATCCGGCAGGTTCTGGCTAATAAAATCGGGATTCTTAGCCACATTATCTCTTATAAAATATAATATGGATGTTTTTAACCCGCTAAAGCTAAAATCAAGGCCAGGTATCTGCGGCTCAGGAAATTTGTAGGCATCGGGGTTCCCCAGGCGGGCGTATTTATCAATAAGCGGGCCGCCGGGATAAGGCAGGCCTAAGATCTTACTGGTTTTATCCATCGCTTCGCCGGCCGCATCATCAAGCGTTTGGCCAATTACCTGCATGTTAAAATAATCGTTCACCAAAACTATTTGCGTGTGGCCGCCTGAAACGGTAAGGCACAAAAACGGAAACGATGGCTTATGATCACCAATAAAATGGGCCAATATGTGGGCCTGCATATGGTTAATATCAATAAGCGGCAGGTTTTTGGCCAGCGCAAAAGCCTTGGCAAAAGACACACCTACTAAAAGCGAACCTAAAAGTCCGGGACCACGCGTAAAAGCTACTGCATCAATATCATTTTTGTTTACTTTTGCGTTCAATAATGCTTGTTGAACAGCGGGAACAATATTTTGCTGATGAACCCTTGAGGCAAGCTCAGGGACAACGCCTCCGTAAGCTTCGTGAATGGTTTGATTAGCAATAACATTGCTCAATATTTCCCCATCAACACAAACAGATGCAGAGGTTTCATCACATGACGATTCAATTCCTAAAATTACAGGCACAATGTTGTTAATTATTGTATTGTTGAATTAATGAATTAGCGATTATCAAATTTTGCAAACTATCATCCTTTTAAATTGTAACGATTTTAGTTACTCAATAAATCAATCATTAAAAACACAAAGTTATTAAAAAAGTACTCAATATAGCGTTAGGGATAGTGTTGTTCATTTTATTGACACTGAGCATACTTTTATTGACTTTTCAATTTAAACCCGTACAAACCTGGGCTGCTAAACAAGCGGCTGATTACCTTTCGGGCGAACTCCATACCAAAATAAGTGTCAAAAGCCTATACATAAGACCTTTTACATCGGTTGTGCTCGAAGGCTTTTATGTACTTGATAAAAAGCAGGATACCCTGCTCAGTACACCTAAGCTGGCTGTGGATATTAAGGGATTTTCGCTTTTCTATAGCATAAAAAGGCGGACCATTAATTTTGAATCCATTGAGCTGGATAACGGTTCATTTTATCTTAAAAAACAAAAAGACAGCACTACTAACCTGAAATTCATTATTGATTATTTCAACTCGGGCGATACTGCAAAAACAACTGCCAGCAAACCCTGGACGCTTAATTTCGACAAAATAGCTATCAATAACTTTCATTTCCGTTACAAAAACCAGCTGATAGATACCGTAGAGAACAAGATCAATTTTAATGATCTTGACGTAAATCACTTCAGCACGATGGTTACTGGTATGGACCTCAAAAAACATTTGTTCAAAGGAAACATCCAACACCTTACCCTACAGGAAAAAAGCGGGTTCTATGTTAAAAACTTTACAGCCCATACTACCATTGATACTAACCAGGTATTGCTGCAACACCTCACCTTACAAACCAAACATTCTGATCTGAAAGATTATTTCAGGATGCGTTTCAAATCATTCGATGATATGGATGATTTTGAAAATAAAGTATATATGAATGCCAATTTTAAGGCTTCGCGAATAGCATCAACAGATATTGCCTATTTTACCAGCGGCATGGGCAAAACCAGTTTTGATCTGGGCATTGAAGGCAATGTTAAAGGTTTGGTGAACAACTTAAAAGCCAAACGTGTTACAATTACCGGCGGACAGGCCACCTTTATAAAAGGCGATTTTAATTTGCGCGGATTACCAGATTGGGATAACACCTTCCTTGAATTGAAGTTTGATCAGATAGCTTCTAATAAAAAAGACCTCGATTACCTGATCAGCCATTTTTCTGGCAATCCTAATATGCAGGTACCCGCGATAATAGGCAAATTTGGGAATATAAACTTTAACGGCAGGTTTACAGGTTTACAAAACGATTTTGTGGCCTATGGCATATTTAAAACCGCAATGGGCAGGTTTGACTCAGACATTAACCTTAAAATTAACAAAAAAGGCATACCCAGCTATAGCGGCAAACTTGACGCTTTTAACTTTGACCTGGGTACCCTGCTTGATGAAAAAATGCTTGGCCGCACTACCTTTAACGCCGATGTTAAAGGCAGTGGCGACGAACTGAAAAATCTGAGCGAAAAGATTGACGCCCATATTAACTATATTGACTTTAAAGGTTACACATATAATACACTGACGGTAAATGGCTCATTTATAAACAAACTGGCAAACGGCCATATTACCGTTAATGACAAAAACTTAAAGCTCGACTTAAAAGGGAGCGTTAACCTGAACCCTGCCTTACCGGTGTATAACCTGGCTGCAACTATTAAAAATGCCAGTCTGAATAAGCTTAAACTGATAAAGGACACCATTACAATAAGTACACAGTTAAAAACTGCATTTTCAGGAAACGAACTTGACAATATACAAGGCAGTATTTTATTTTCGCCGGCAAGGGTGGTTAACCCACGTAGTAATTATGAGGTTGATTCATTGTACCTTTCATCTACTGGTAAAGGCAATTCCCGGGAAATAAATCTCCGGTCAGACTTTGCTAACGGCAGTATCAAAGGGACATTTGACCTGGCTACCCTGCCTTCCTATTTTAAAACAATTGGTAAAAAATATATCCCATCAATAAAAACAACTATTGTAAAGCCAAAACCTGAGCAGTTTGAATTTAACCTGAGCCTTAAAAACTTAGACCCGCTCACTGCTATATTTTTACCAGACCTAAAAATTCCAGACCAGGGAACATTTGTTGGCCAGTTTGATTCAGAAAAGAAAACCGCTACATTATCAGGTTACGTTAAAACCATTAAATACGGCAAAACCATTTTTCACGATTTTATTATAGATGAAAACACAACCGACAGCCTGCTTGGCCTCAATTTATCATTAAGCAGAGTTGACCTTACCGATAGTTTGTTTATTAAGGATATTAACATTACCAATTTCCTTAAAAATGACAGTTTAAACTTTAACGTTAAGTTATCTGATAAAAACGCCGTAAACCAGCTTGACCTTTATGGGCTGGTTGAATTTGGGCGTGATACTACGGCTAAGTTAAAGCTGCTGCCATCAGACATCATCCTTGAGAAAGAAAAATGGAAACTACAGGAACAGGTACGCATACGCTTGCTTGATGGCAAAACCCAGATATCGGGCTTTGAATTATCAAACGGCTTGCAAAAGGTATATATAAATGGTTTTGTTTCTGATAACCCTGCCGACGAACTGAAGCTTTCTTTTGAAAAATTCAATATGCGTACCCTAAATCAGCTCACCCGCACCTCGGGCATATTTTTAAAGGGCAGTCTTGATGGCGATGTCAAATTTACTTCCATTACCAAATCGCCGGGTGTCGATGCACACCTGACTATAGATTCATTAACCATGAACAAAACGCTTATTGGTAATGTAAAACTGGAGTCAACCCTGGGTAACGACCGTAAACAGGCGGATATGAAGTTAAATATCCTGAACCGGGGTTTGGAAACGATGAATATTGCCGGCATTTATGCCTTTGGAAAAGACACAGATGATAACCTTGATTTTGATGTAAAAATGAACCAAACCGAGGCTATTATTTTTGAGCCTTTTATTAAGGAATTGGTGTCAGATGTAAAAGGCCATATCTCAACCGACCTTAAACTTACCGGCAAGCCATCAAACCCGCAGTTAAATGGCACCCTTACGCTTGAAAATACCGGGGTTACGGTTAACTACCTAAAAACCGCTTACGTTGTTAATAATAAGTTAAGCGTTAACAATAGCGTTGTGAACATCAATAACATGGTATTGAAAGATATTAAAGGAGGCACCGGCATAGCCAACGGAACCGTTAATTTAAATAACCCAAACAACCCCGACATACAGGTAGTTGTAAAAGCAACTAACCTGATGGCTTTAAATACCACCTTTAAAGACAATCACCTTTATTACGGTACCGCGTTTGGCACCGGTACATTTAGTTTTAAGGGCCCGGTTGATAATATGAAAATTGATATTACCGCGCGCACCGGGGCCGGTACCGTGTTTAATATCCCGCTCAATACTTCATCAACCGCCAGCGAATATGATTTTATAAAATTTGTAAGCCATAAAGACACGGTAAAAACAGAAAATAAGGAGCGTGCATTTAACGGGGTTACGTTAAATTTTGACCTTAGTGCTGATGAAAAAACAATTGTTAAAATTGCTACCGATTATGGTTTGCTGGAAGGCAGCGGTGTTGCCAACAATTTAAAGCTGAACATTAACAGCCTGGGCGATTTTGAAATGTACGGCGACTTTTTAATATCATCAGGTAAGTTTGAGTTTACGGCAAAAAACTTTATCAGTAAAAATTTTACGGTGAGCCAGGGCGGTACCATCAGGTGGACAGGTAACCCATCAAACGCCGAAATAAACCTACGAGCCCTTTATGAGGTGCGAACAAGTAAGGCGCCGCTTTACCAGGCCGCGGGTTTGCAAACACCTACGTCATCGCAGCAAACACTGGTACAGGCTCAGCTAATACTCACCAAATCATTATTGCAGCCAACTATTGATTTTGACTTTAACTTCCCTACTGACCCATCAGTAAAGGACGACCTGGCAACCTATCTTGCCGACAATAATAACCGTAGCCAGCAAGCCATCAGTATTATTGTACGCCGCAGTTTTTCAAACAACAATAACAATAATTTGACCAACCAGGTAATAGGTACTGCAGGAGAGGCAGTAAGTGAGTTTGCCTTTAATAAATTAAACAGTCTGATATCGCAATCAAACATCAAGAACTTTGATTTGAATATACGGTCATTTAATGAGGCCAGCGCTTCGTTAAGATTTTTTAATAACAGGCTATCATTTAACGGCAGTTTGTTTAGCAACAATGGCTCAAATGATCTGTTCAATAACAATAACACCAACCTGTTTAACCAAAGATTTAACTCTTTGACCAAGGATTTTGAGGCCCTTTACCAGATCAGGAAAGATGGCAACCTTACGGCACGATATTCTTACCGCGCCTTAAATAATACCACCATCAACGTATTAGACAATCAACTTATTCCACAGTATGTAAATGGAATAGGCCTGGTATATACCAGGGACTTTGACACCTTCGGTGAGTTTATCAGAAATATATTCAGAAGGAGCCGGCGCGATAGGGCTCCTATAACGCCTATACCTGCGCCAACAACTACCGGAGGTACACCAACTCCTACTAAGCACGACGATGAAGATAATTAATGATCGCGCATAATAGCATGATCCATCTTATCTCTTTTGGTACGCAAATATGATTCGTTGTGAGGGTTTGATGCTATTTCAATAGGCACGTTTTCAACAACTTCCAATCCGTAACCAATAAGGCCGGCACGCTTTTTAGGGTTATTGGTCATTAAACGCATTTTTGAAATGCCCAGGCTGCGCAATATCTGTGCACCTATGCCATAGTCGCGCTGATCCATTTTAAAGCCGAGTTTGATGTTGGCTTCAACCGTATCCAAACCGTTTTCCTGCAAATGATAGGCTTTGAGCTTATTAATAAGGCCAATACCCCTTCCCTCCTGGTTCATATACACAACAACACCCTTGCCTTCGTTACTGATCATCTCCATGGCTTTGTGTAACTGAGGGCCGCAATCACAGCGGCATGAACCAAAAATATCACCTGTAACACATGAACTATGCACACGTACCAAAACCGGCTCGCCGGGCTCCCAGGTACCCTTAACAAGGGCAAGATGATTTTCGCCGGTATCCAGTTGGGTATAAGCTATCATTTCAAAATCACCCCATTCCGTGGGCATTTTTACTGAAACCTCTTTTCGCACCAGGGTTTCGGCATTTAAACGGTAGGCTATCAGGTCTTTTATGGACACCACTTTAAGATCAAATTCCTTAGCCATGGTAAGCAGGTCGGGCAGACGGGCCATATCGCCATCCTCCTTCATTATTTCACATATTACGCCGGCAGGTTCAAACCCGGCCAAAACCGCAAGGTCAATAGCTGCCTCGGTATGGCCAGACCTGCGCAGCACGCCGCCATCCTTGGCAATCAACGGAAAAATATGCCCTGGCCTGCCCAGGTCCTCCGGCCTGGTTAAAGGATCAATTAAAGCAAGCGTTGTTTTTGACCGGTCTGTAGCCGAAATGCCGGTAGTGCAGCCGTGCCCAAGCAAATCAACAGAAACCGTAAAATTGGTTTCGTGCGAGGTGGTGTTATGACTCACCATGGGTTCAAGTTCAAGTTCACGTGCACGCTGCTGAGTAATCGGTGCACATACAAGTCCCCGGCCATGGCGTACCATAAAGTTAATGGTTTCTGGTGTGGCGTTGCGGGCCGCGGTTAAAAAATCGCCTTCATTTTCACGATCCTCATCATCAACAACGATGATCATTTTACCGGCTTTTATATCGTCAATAGCTTCTTGTATCGTATCTAACATTATGTGGTTATTTGGTATGGCCCAACTTAATAAGCCATGAAATACTTAATTATAAACAAATTTATAATATATAAAAATGATTCTGGTCGGTGCTTTGTAAAATCACTTACAGCAGGGAGCATACTAATATATCATGAATACGGTGAACTTATGCCCTTTAGTTGCTTTTACGTTTAATTAATTTATTAAAAAAACGTTTGTATAGCTCTATATCAAATATTGAAGAATCTGTAGCAGCTTTATATGACAGGAAAAGCCCTATTGGGGTTAATATTATTATAGCCACCCACATTCCGAAAAAAGTAGATACATTCCCGGCCTTTACTGATTTTTCGCCTATGGTTGATATGATATAATATATCAGAAAAAAAATCACCGAAATTACAACCGGCAAACCCAAACCACCCTTGCGGATTATAGCACCGAGGGGAGCGCCGATCAAAAAAAGCGCTATGCAAGCAGCCGAAAGCGTATATTTTTTTTGTACTTCAGATGCATACCTCCTTATGGTCATCGAGTCGCTTTTGTACCGGTCTGCACGATTTTTAATAACATCCTTTATTGACCGTACCTCAGCCGATGCGCTTGAGAGGGTCATCATCTGGTTTTCCAGTTTCTGGCTCTTCAACACCCCCAATTTATCAGCAGGTAAAAACTTTTTTACCACTACTGATTTTGCCGGAATTGAAAAATATTTGATATAAGGTGTGACAAGCTTATAGTTGGTTACTATACTGCCGTTAACCTGCTGTTGAACCGAGTCGATAAAAAACCGTAACTGTTTTAAGTTCATCATCTGTGAGGCTGATTTAAACTCATTTTCATCGGTACGGGTAAGTTTAAAACTCGAAAGGTCAAACTTTTGCTCCGTTTCTTTAAACCGGAACCTTGTTAGGCGCTGCCTTGAATTGTAGGACGAATTTTCGCCGGGAGCTTCCTCATAATTTACACCGTCCTTTAATTTCAATACCAAATATTTATCGCCCATGGTGCGGAACATAGTGCCTTCGCGGGCAATAGTAACCGTTGTATTGCTACCATCAGCAGTTTTCTTATATATCATGATATCATATAACCGTTGTCCGTCAGGGTCTTTCCTTTTAACGCGAATGGAATAGTCGGTAAAGCTGTTGCTAAAAACCCCTTCAGGCAACAGATCGGCCGATTTCTGTTTACGGGCATCATACAATAACGAATAATATTTGAGATTGGCTACGGGCAGCATGTAATCAGAAAAGAAAAACGCGGCTGTGCTGAGTATGGAGATAATAACGATCATGGGGTACATGGCCCTGCGCAACGATATACCCGCCGCCTTGATAGCTACCAGCTCATAGTTTTCGCCCAGGGCACCATAGGTCATGATAGTTGAAAGCAGTACAGATAAGGGTAGTGCCATGGCTACATTGGTAGCAGAGTTGTACAGCATGAGTTCGAGAATGGTGTACCAGGCAAACCCTTTACCTATCAAATCGTCGATGTACTTAAATAAAAATAACATCAACAACACAAACATTACGATGAAAAGCGTAACTACAAAAGGCCTTATAAACGATTTAAGCAGTAAAAGATGTATCTTCTTCATCAGCACAATTTGCATTAACAGGAGTAAAAACACCCCTACGCCCGCTAATTTTCATTAACGCACAAATAGTGTTTCACGATACAAAATTAGCTAAAATAAAGTTTCCTTAAGCACCCAGCACACTAATGAGGTACTCAACTTGGTTGTCCCATATCAGTTTACGCTCGGCAATAGCGTCTTCGGTTGCAAAATCGGTTATACTCAGTGCAACATCATTGGTAAGTTCATCCTGCAAAATTTCCATTTCAAAATAAAACTGAGGTTCGTCGTCTACCCATTTAAACCTAACCACCTTATTTTCTTTTATAGTGAGCAGCTTTGCTTTTTGCGATTCACCATCCCACGTAAAAGTATAAACCTGGTCCTTTATACTCACATCATCAGCAAACCATTGAGTTAATCCATTGGGCTCATTTAAAAAGGAAAACAGTATTCTTGGAGACGATTTTATCTCATATTCAATGGTAAATTTCTTTTTTTCGGACATTGGGGTTTATACTTGTAAGCTATAAAAGCTGTAAATGTTAACATTTTTTCTAAAGAAAACGAATTTCTGCTATATTTGCAAACCTTTTTAAGGAAGGCCACTGTTTTATAAGGGGGCCGCTGTTTTATTTAACCATAATAAAAGAGTAATATACATAAAAGGCGGGGTAGCTCAGATGGTTAGAGCGTAGGATTCATAACCCTAAGGTCGGCAGTTCGATCCTGCTCCCCGCTACTAAAGGATGAGGCAGCTACAGTAAAATGTAGCTGCTTTCGTTTTTTCTGGTCATACAATATTAATACAGACGATATATCAGTATAAGATTATGTATATCAATATAAAACCAGAAACAGAGCTTACTCTTTATTTGTACACTTTTGAACTTTGACAAATCATATTTGTCACGATTCTTTTCCCTCAATGCCCCTGGAGATATTGATGTTCTAATTATTTGATGTTCTAATTATTTTATCTGGATTTTGGCGACGATGCTGCTTGCAGTTTCTGATGAAAGGCGGCATCTTAATTACAATTTCGGAAATCCATTTGAACGGAAATGAAAATTTGGACCGGCAAATATGGTAACAGGCAATTGAATTAATTGAATGACTGCCTGAACGCCAACGGCGAAAAACTGGTTTTTGTTTTGAATAATTTACTGAACGATTGCGGATGTTCAAAGCCCAACTCATACGCGATCTCACTGACGGATAAATCGGTAGTGGATAATTTTTCTTTAGCCTTGTCAATCAGCCTGTCGTGTATGTGTTGCTGGGTGCTTTGTCCAGTTAATACTTTCAGTAATCCACTTAAGTAGTTGGATGAGACGTTCAACGTTTCGGCAATGTATTGAACCGTTGGTAATCCTTGTTTTGTTAAGGAGCCGCTATTGAAATATTCGTTGAGCATATCTTCCAAGCGGTCCAGGATTTGATGATTGGAAATTTTGCGTGTTATGAACTGACGTTGATAAAATCTTTCGGCATAGGTAAGCAATAGTTCAAGCTGCGCGATGATCACGCTTTGACTGAATTTATCAATATTGGAATGATATTCCTGCTGAATGTTTTGCATCACACCGGCAATGATCGTTTCTTCTTTTTCAGAAAGAAACAAGGCTTCATGCACCGCGTAATCAAAATATTCGTATTGTTTTATCTTCTTGGCTAAAGACGTATTCCAAAGAAAATCGGGATGAATGAGCAGCATCCAGCCCGATTGTTTAGTGGTTTCATTTTTACCGCGTTCAATTCCGAAAACCTGATTGGGCGATATAAAAAACATCGTGCCTTCATCAAAATCATACTGCTGTTGCCCGTATTTGAATTTGGCATTGCAATTTCTTTTCAATGAAATAGAATAATAATCAAACACGAAATTGATCGGCCCATCTTCATGTCCACGTTTCAGGTCTGCAACATTTATCACGCTGATTAACGGATGTTCCGGTTTAGGCAATCCCTTGAGCCGGTGAAACTCGCTTATGGTTTTAATACGGATTGGTTGCATGTTTTTTATAGGTTGTTATTTATAAAGTTCAACGTAACGTTCCCGGTTTTATTCTTACCAGGGTATTTGATCTTCCCGGAAAAATTGTCCCGTAACAATGTCCTTGCCGGAAGTTGCAATGTTTACAATATATTTTGCACCCTGCTCCACTGTTTGTGTACCCTGATGCTGGTTCAGATCAGTTGCAGTATAGCCGGGCGAGACGCTGTTTATTTTAAAATTAGTATTTCTCATTTCATTTGCCAACAGAACGGTAAATGCATTCAGCGCCGTTTTAGAACTACTGTAGGCATCGTAAATTCCATAATTAGGATTTTGTGTGCTATTATGCAGTGTTAGGGAGCCCAGCTCGCTGGAAACATTTATGATAACTGGCTCATCCGATTTTTTTAAAAGCGGGATAAATTGTTGTGTTGTTTGTACCGCGCCAAAAAAATTGGTTTCAAATACTTTTCGCAAATTTTCCATTTTGCCGGCAGACATACTTTGAGGTTGTTCACCTGCAATACCTGCGTTATTGATTAAAACGTCCAAAGCCCCGATACTGGTTTCCAGCTCTTGTTTTGCCTGCTGAACAGAATGTATATCCGTCACATCAATTTGTATCCACGATACATTTGAAATCCCTGATGCTTTCAACTCTTTTATGGCTTCTAAACCCTTTATTTTTTCCCGGCTGCCCAAATAAACAAAATAGCCCAACTGCGCCAATTGCTTTGCCGTTTCAAAACCAATTCCTTTGTTGGCGCCTGTTATCAACACTGTTTTCATTTTTCTGTCTTTTTAATTATTTACTCGTTATTCAAGAAACATCATATCCGCTTCGCTCAATCTTATTTCGGTTGCTTTTAAATTTTCTTCGAAATGTTTTAAGGATGAAGTGCCTGGTATGGGCAATATCCAGGGGGAGCGATGCAGCAGCCATGCCAAATTGATTTGCGCCTCGGTAGCATTATATTTTTTTGCTATCGTCGAGATCCGGTTATCTTGCTTAGGCATTGATTGGAATAAAGAGAAGTAAGGTACCAACGGTATTTTATTCTGCTCACAAATGGCAAGCACTTCCTCACCGCCTCTTGTTTCACCTCCATGCGTCAGGGTAATGGAACTACGTTGTGCATGGCCGTACATGTTTTCTACGGTGGCAATATTTCCCATGTCCATAGCCGTTTGCAATTCATCAGGACTAACATTGCTTACACCTACATGTAATATCTTTCCTTCCTGTTGCATATCGAACATAGCCTGCATCGATTCTTTAAATGGCACACCGCTGCCTGCTAACACCCTAAAATGAACGAGGCTTATCTGGTCTGTTTTCAGGGTACGCAGATTGTTATCGATGCTACTCCGTAGATCTTCAGGACGATTAAACGGCACCCAGCTTTTATCCGGCTTTCTCGCGCCGCCCACCTTGGTGCATATAACCAGTTCCGCAGGATAGGGATATAAAGCTTCTGCTATCAAACGATTGGTTACATCTTCCCCGTAGTAGTCGGCAGTATCTATAAAATTGATGCCGCTTTGAAGGCATTGTTTTAATATCTGCAATGCTTCTGGGCGGTTTGCAGGCTCTCCCCAAATACCTTCGCCGGTAAGCCGCATGGTTCCATACCCAAAGCGTTTTACTTTCAAGGGATGTTTGCTTTCCGCCGCAATCGTAATTTCTTGTGTATTCATATAATTTTTTTTGGTCATTGTTGTACTGAAAAACTTGCTGATAATATACTGTTATTGAATGCTAAGGCTAAACCGCGCTATGATTTAAAAAATGCAGCAGCAAATTCTTTTGCAAAATCTGTAAGTTTTACTTTTCCCAATATTGGTTTATTGCGGTAATAATCTTCGTACAGTATGCCGCCACGCCTGCTTGCATTCATTTCAACATAGCCGGCAGCAATTTGTGGATTCATACCAGCGGCTTTTAGATTATCCAATAGTTGTTCGTCCGTAATAGCAAGCCATTTCAAATCTGGCTTACCAATTGCTTCTCCCAAAATACCGGCCACTTCGTTGGGAGAAAGTTCATCGCTGGCCACGTAGCGGATTTTTCTGTTCACCGGCTGGTGAATCTCCATTTCTTCGGCAATGGCTGCAGCGATATCGATCGGGGAAACCCAGGGTTCTTTGTCATCACCACCATAATTTGATATAATAGCACCTTGTGCTTTTATAGTTGGTATAAATGCAAGCGTATTATAATAAAAACCAACGGGGCGCATAAACGTAATGGCTATGTCAGACGGCAACTTGTTCAAGATATTTTCTACCTCATGATGAAAAGCAAGAATGCCATTGCCTTTATCCGTGTGGGCGCCAATACTGCTCAGATGCACAGCACGCTTTACACCCGATTGCAAAATGGCTTCTGCATAATTACTGGCAATTTTGTTATGAGCGGCTATCAGATCAAGGTTTTGGTCAAAAAAAGTACGGGAGCCAAGTGCCTCCATCAGGTAAACTATGTCTGCGCCTTTGAAAGTTGCCGACAAAAAATCGGCGTCTTCCATGGTGCCGATAGCCGCTTTTGCACCGATGCCTTCAATATCTTTTTGTCTTTCCGGATTGCTGCTGATGACGGTTACCGTATGTCCTTTTTGGACCAACTCCTGTGTTAGTGGCCTGCTGATGTGCCCTAACGACCCTGTTACTATAATGTTCATTGTTTTGCTTTTTGTTAACGCAAAACTCCGCAACGATCAGGAAACAGGTGTAGTTGAATCTACGCTTCTTGTAGCCAAACTTACGGTTAGCTGGCGTGGCGTTAAGTATTTTGCGATATTAAAGCATGCTGTATGAGGCCATCAATAATTCCCTATATCGCCGCACCGTACTCTGGCGGAAATACCAGTAACGGTAGCGTTACATGACGTGCCAGCTTCTGGGTATGACTACCCGAAAACAAGTTGGTAAAAAAAGCATGCGGGCGGTGAACCATTGTCAACAAATCTACCTGGCTGTGTTCATGCAGCCAGTCGAGTCCATGGTCCACATCCATGCTTTTGATATGGTGATAGCTTACTTTCGGATAGCTAACCTTCTTGCTTAGCTCAGACATAAATACATCGGCCTTGTGCCGGTCTTCGCCATGTTCATATTTGGTGTCAGATATATGGTTGACCTGGATCTCTGCATCCAGGGCTTTTGCAAAACAGGCCAGGCTATGAAGAACATTGATATCTCCCTGGTCCAATGTGGTCGCAAAGGCAATCTTTTTTACTTGTCGGAATATAAATCCAGGAGGGATCAGCAGTACAGGAAAGGTGGCTTTTGCTATCAGGTTGCGGGAATTGCTGCCCATGAAAAAACGTTCCAGGCCGCCGGCTCCTGACATTCCCATAACTACCACGGAGGCATTGTGCTCATCAAACACATTTCGGATAACATCGGTTACCATACCCACCTCGCTGGTATAGTTAATCGCTGGACGGAATTCATCCGGTAAAACCGCAGCTTGTTCTTCGAGACGGCTATTCAGTTTCCCGGCCTCAGCCCGTAATTGTTCCGTCGTATTGTTTTTAATGGACTCATAGTCTTCCAGTGGCCAAACGACCTGACCCGCTGCAGGTGCTTCCATAGGGATTAACATGGCGTTACAAAGCGTGATATCCTTTTTTAGCAGCTTAGCCAGGTGAGCGGCGTAGCGTGCGGCATTACTGGCTGCCGGCGAAAAGTCTGTTGGTACTAAAATCTTTTTCATAACTGTAATGTTTTGTTGACGATACTACAAAAGTGGACAATCCGGGGCGCCGAAAGAATGATGCTTATCACCCGGAGAAATGATCGTAATTATCTGGTTTTTATATCATTCGCCATTATGCTGTCCAGAAAACTATCTGCTGCTGTTAGTCATTCGATAGTTCAATGGATCCTGATTTATTGGATATGGTCAGTGTCTTATAACGGAGCGGACGCACCGCTCAGGCTATCTGACAATATCGTACTGTTAAATTCCATTCCCGACAGTTCGCCGAGAAAATAATCATGGTCACCGCCCGGCATGTGCCAAGTGGCCTTATAGGAAGACGGGAACCATAGATCACCCTGGCGGATATAATTATCAACGCTGGCTGTCCACCGATACGAATGATAACGGCCGCCTTCGGCATAGAAACGATCGGTGGTTTCAAACCGGGAGAGTTGTCCCTGCGCGTTAAAATGAAATGTTCCGCCCGCTACTGTGTTACAGTCACGGATCGTACCCCTGATGGTATGATCATCGATAGCTTCCCAGATTGTATAGGTCTGCAGGGCATAAACAGGCAGGATCATAGTTTCTGCAAGAATAGTGACCAGTTCGGCACGGTCCATCTTTTTACCATGATCATCCGATACCTGGAAGCGGCCGAGTAAACGGATGAGCATGCTACCCTTGCCGGCCTGGTATTTGTCGCGTGCACTAAAATTAAACAAACCCCAGAGCCGGGCCCGCATCAGTACCAACCGCGCTGGCTTGGGCACAAAATTAACCTGCAGGCACTCCAGTGGCACCCATTTGCCATTCGGTTTAAATTTCAAAAAGGTGTTTTTCCAGCTCATCCGACAACAGATCACCGATTCCTTATCGGTGTAACCGCAGGTTTGAAGATGCTGCTGCAGTAACGCCGGCAGTTCTGCTATTTTTCTTTCGCTCCGGCACATGGGCAGGAGGCTATACTTTTCCGTCTCGGCGGCAAGCTCTCCCGCAAACAGGGATTTTAGTGTGGGCAGCCAAAAGTTTAGTTTTTTCATCTTTAAAATTTAATCGCCTTCATAGGTCACCCCGGAAGTAGGCGTTTCCTTCAGTTCTATTTTTTGCAGGCCGGGTATTTTTTCTTTGAACTGCCGCCACAGCCACCGTGCCACATTTTCCGCCGTCGGGTTTTCTAAACCTGGAATCTCGTTGAGCAAGGTATGGTCAAGGCGGTCAACCACCGGTTTGCAAACTGTTTTGATCTCACTAAAGTCAATTACCCAGCCGGCATCTTCCATTACGGGGCCCGAAACAAATACAGTGATGTGGTAGGTATGCCCGTGCATGGCCCGGCACTTATGCCCCTCCGGTACCTTTGGTAAAAAATGCGCGGCATCGAAAGTAAACTGCTTGTATATATTCATTTTATAAATATTAACCATTGATAAGTACATCGTTATTGATACCTGCAAAAGTGCGTCATCGGTGGTGCGCGAAAAATGTCCCCAGTCACCTCCTCTCCTTATTTTATTGCGGATAGCCACCTGATTCCTTGTTATTTCTGTTAAAGGATCATATTCAAAAATGAGCAGGGTCACTTTTTTGCCGGGCGCAATTGCGGAGTTTTACGTTCAGTTAAAGCACTAAAAATGAAAACAATTATCCTGGCCACCGACTTTTCAGAAAGCTCCAAGGATGCCGCTCGCTATGGTTATGACCTGGCCTGCCGGATAAGGGCAAAGGTGATCATCGTTAATGCGATGATCATCACGGCAGAGATCCCTCAAACCGGATTCGTTACCTGGCCGGATCAGGAATTTGATGCCTTGTTACATGATTATGAAACAGAGATCCAGAAATTCAGGACGGAACTGGAAGCACGCGTATCGCCGGACTCTTATCTTCCGAAGCTGGTTTGCGTCAACGAGGCGGGCAGGCTCACCGAAGTGATCAGGAAGGCAACCGCAGATTGTTATACAGAGCTTGTTGTGATCGGCACCCACCAGGGTGGTATGCTCAGTAGCTTGCTGATCGGAAACCACGCCGAACAACTGATCGATACGGTAACCAGCCCCTTGCTCATCGTTAAACCCGGAACCGTTTTTAAACCTTTAAAGAAGATAGCCTTCGCGACCGAATTTAAAAACCCGAAGCAGGACCTCGAGATCATTTACCATCTGACAAGGTTCGCTAAATTATTAAATGCTGAATTACTACTGGTCCACGTTTCGGACAAACCGGAAAATACCGCAAGCTTGCAAAAAACGCTGGCCGATTACCTGCTCGAACTGTCCAACAAAGCCAACTATCCCCACATCTATTACCGGTTGATCCACAATGCGAAAATAGAAGCAGGTCTGACCTGGCTATGCGAACACGGGCAGGTGGATATGCTGGCGATGGTCCACCGCTCCAGGAATGTGTTGGCAGAATATTTTGGCCTCAGTCACACCAAAAAGATGAATAAGCTGTCGGCCTTACCGTTGCTGGTATTCCACTTACAACACAATGGATAATTATTTAAACCTAAAATTTAAGCTATGACAAACTTAACCCCCGATACCGAACTTGCAACCGAATTACAGGAGGTTTATATGCAGGCCACACATTGGCTGCAGGACATTTCTTTCCTTGAAACCGAAACCCATTTCTTCAGGAATATGATCAACCGCTATCAGCCCGCAGCGGCTGGTGCATCCCGCAAGCAGGAATTTGAAGTAAAGATCCAGGCCCAGGACACACGGCTTGCAGCATTGAAAACTAAAATTCCGGAATTCCTGACTTTCCTTGAACCCTTCATCGGTGACTTAAAAAAAGAAATGAATCTGGATTTTCTGAACCGCTACAATGCGCTTCAAAACGAATTGGAGTCACTTTTTAACGCCCTGCGGACAACAAAGAAGGCGCTGTTTCATTATACCGAATCTATCATGTCCCCGATAAATTCCCGCTTAGCCTAAACCGATCACATGAAAACTATTGCTGTATTGACCGATTTTTCGGCAAGTGCCGAGCACGCCACGCAGTTCGCACTTCACATGGCCAAAAAAATGAAGGCAAGGGTGCTTTTGTTCAGCGTCTGCGCTGTTCCATCTGCAAAGCAACTGGTACTTGCCGGTGGGCAGGAGCCGGATGAGCATGCGCTGATTGATTTTGGCCACCGTATGACGCGGAACCTGATTGCCCGTACTTTTCCCGGTTCCTATCTGCCGGAAGTGAAAGTGGATTGCGACAGTTCAGACATCGTAGATATTATGACGGACATTATGCAGAATGAGGAAGTATGCCTGCTGGTTACTGCGCCCGCGGCAGAACAAGACCTGGCGGCTTATATGCTGAGTGATGCCTGCAGCTTGATAATTGACTGGGCTACAGTTCCTGTGCTTGTAGTCCCAAAGATTGCACCCCTGCGCAATTTTGAAAAGATAGCTTTTGCATCGCAGCTGCACGAAGAAGATATCAATTCTATTGCTGAATTTGGCAGCCTGCTGGAAGATTTCGCGGCCGAGCTCATGGTAGCCCATTTGAATAGCAACCCTTCAGATTCCACGATCAGGGAGGCGGAAGAAAAACTACATCGCGACCTTTACAAGAAACTAGACTGCGGCGGGGTTTATTTTCGCAGTATCCCTGACGTGGACAATAAGAAAAACTGGAATTGGCTGAAAGCTAATAAAAGAACAGATCTGTTGGCCATTGTTCAGCAGCCCAAAGAGCAAATGACGCGTTTTTTCAAAAGGGGCCAAAACGAAGATGTATCCCATCACCTTACCTTGCCGGTAATGGTGCTTCCCAAACGACCTTAATAATATATTAGCTTACCGTAACAGTAACAGGCGACATTCTCTTCAGATGCCGCCTGTTTTGTATGCACTAAATTTCTATACCCAGTAACTGAGCTTTAGCGCTTGAAAGATCGCTGATCCAATCCTTCAACGTTTCCGAGGTTTGACTGGCCGAGTCGGCAAATAGCGACTGGTAATAACCAATGCCTTCCTGTAGCTGCAGTTTAAACTTGTTCAATTGCTTCCGCTTTTTATCGCTTAGCTCCTTCAACTGCGATTGCAGATCACGCTGCAGGTACTCGATATAAAGGTTCAGTTCTTTGACAAACATGTGCGGGCGACTGATCTTTTCCAGCAGGTTGGTTTTCCCATAAATATGTTTCACCATTTCTTCCAGTGAATAGCTCCGGGAAAAATAGGCCAGATTGGGACCCGGACAGATGGCAACAGCTTTATTTTCGCGCGGTTTAAGCATATCATACTTGATATATGTAGAGGCGCAAAGCCCTTCGCAAAGACAGATCTTCTCCACTACGGTTTGGTAAGCCTGCTCATATTCCTGTTCAGGCAGGCCGGCCGAAGCCAGTTGCTTTAGTTTCAGGTGCTGGTATTCCCGGGAGGCGGTACAGATCGGTTTTTCCGTAAATTCGGTATTTGTACACAGATATTTTTTGGTGCAGGGACTGCCTGGGCGGTTATGCTCCAGGCGCTTCAGTCGGAGCGTCTCGGCGCTACTTTTTTTGAAATTATTGAATAATATACCCAGCGGCGATGCGCCGCTCACATAATAGTCTTTCTCGCCGGCATGTTCCAGTTGCTGCAGGGTTTCCTTATCCACGTTAGTCACTTCAGGCACGAGCAGGAAGGGGCTACCCCAGCCCGTGGCATCTACCCGGTAATGACTGAGCAGAAATTCGTTTTCCCAGGATGTACCGATTCCGCCCTGTACCGTTAGCCTTTGGACAGGCGCCGGGGCCGGGGCAAAGCCTTTTTCATCGAGGGCTTGCCGGTAACTCTGAAACAGTTCTTCCGCCATTTCCAGGCGCTTTTGCTTGAACTCCTCCAGGATCGGCCCAAGTAAAAATCCCTCAGTCGCAAAGGCATGTCCCCCACAGTTCAATCCGGATTCCACCCGGAACTCGGATACCCATATGCCTTTTTTGGCCAAAAATTTTGCCTGGATAAAAGCCGAACGAAAATCGCTCACTTTCAGGATGACCCTTTTATGAAGCGCGCCATTTTCTCCCGGAAAAAAATCAGGGAATGTTTCCAAGTAACTATACAGGCGGGGGTTTAGCCCGGCAGACATGACCACTGAAGATTGGAGCGAACTCCGCGCAAAACCCCGGAGTGCCGCCAGCGCATCTGTATTCAATTCTCCGCTGGGATCTCCGGCTGCCGTGTAATTCATTTTATCAACCTTCGACATGATATTTACATCAATAGCCCCAATTGTCATTTCTTTTCTTAACAGATCCTGGAAATAAGCCTTTTGGTTTCCATCCGGGAAGTCAAGCATCAGTTCATAGCCTTGACGCAGCCGGCTATTCTCCGGCAACAGCTCAAAATAGCGGCATAGGTCATTACCTTCTTCGAACGGCAATGCCTTCAACGCATCAAACTGCCGCTTCACCAGCCGGTCAACCAGATCGAGGTATTGCGTGATCCGCCTGGCACGGGCATCTTCGTCATTCTTCAAAACCGGCACAAATGCCTCCCCGTTCAGCCGGGCATGGTATTGGCGCATTCTCTCAATCAGATCATCATCAACAATGGACATCGCGGAAGAAATGCCATAATGGGCAACTTTTAACGGGGTATCAATGGAGTATCCTAATCCCAACACCGGGATATGAAATGTGTGGCTCATCTTATTTTATTTTAATAAATAATTTATCAGTTCAGTTGTATTAAGGTCAGGCGATTTTATGGTTTAACCGCAGGCTGTTCTCTGTATGGATAGCCTTCGGAAAGAGGATATTATTTTCCAGATGAAGGTGTAAAAGCGCATCTTCTTCATAAGCGGCCAGTAGTTTGTACAGGATCGGGCAGGTGCTGGTCGTATATGCCGGCGCGATGTAGTTGTTGGTCAGGCGCCTGATCTGCCGCAAACCTGCAACAATCTGCTCACCTTCGGCTCTGATGGCTGTAACTTGAATGGAAACCGGCCCAAATGTCGCCGCTTTTAAATAGGTTCCATTCGTCATTGCGTCATGCATGGCTATGATATAGGGGAATAATTCATTTTCCTCCCGCAGGCCCTTCATTTCCAGTTTTTTCCCGGTATCGGCAAAAAGTTCCGCAACCGTTTTGATCTCGGGGTTACGAGTGCTGTTCGAGTCGGCTACTTTGAAGGCGAGTTCGGCGATAAACCTCGTTTGGCTATTAACAAACCGATGATGAAGCTGGATGATATACTTAGCCAGGAAAGCGATGTCCCAACCCAGGAAGTCCATTTCCTTTTTGGGTTCCTGCCGGCCGAGGCTTTCCCATTCCTGCAAAACCTCCTGAAGTTCGTTCTCCTGGCCAATGAAAACCTGGCCGAGTGTCCTGCTCCCGCCACAGCTGTAATCAACCCCAAGCCTATTCAATATCCGCGATTTGCGATAATCTTCAGAAACGATATGCCCGAGCGTTTTTTCTTTGTTTTCTTTCTGTTCAATTATCATCTTTTACTCCATTCTTTCAAACCGCTTTGCAGCAGTTAGGGATTACCCGCTTGTGCGGTAAGTTCAACATCTCTGGATGTTTCGCAATAGCGCTTGCCTGCAAAGCTATCTCCTGCCAGGGGGTAAATAAATGACTAAGGTCATAAACCGTACAGAGGCATGTCATTTTATGGCTGTAGAATAAACAACAGGTTTGCAAATGCTTATTTAAATATGAAAAGAACGGCCGGATTATCTAAAGCCTCCAGTCGAAAAAGGTGACCGGGATCACTTTATTCCACAACGGGGGTCATTCTGCCGGCAGCGTCAATACCTCATTTTTGAAACAATAAATTCAGAGAAAATGCCGGAAACCGAAACGCTTGTTAAAACAAGCTGCTACCATTGTGGTGATGAATGCCTCACCACGGCTTACCAGATGGATCAGAAACAATTTTGCTGCCAGGGATGCCAGCGCGTTTATTCCATACTCTCCGGCGCCGGACTTTGCAGTTATTATAATTACAATGATCACCCCGGAACCACCCGCACCAGGACGGATAAGCGATTTGATTACCTGAGCGACCCTGCTATTCTGGCTGAACTGCTGGATTACACGGATGAGCGTCTGTCTATCATCACACTTTATATCCCGCAGATCCACTGCAGCTCCTGCCTTTGGTTACTGGAGCAATTGAACCGGTTTAACCCTGCGATACATTATTCGAGGGTAGACTTTTTAAAAAAACAGTTGGTTGTTCGCTATGATCCGCGAGCCGTCAGTCTTCAGCAATTGGTGGAACTTTTAAATGATATTGGTTACGAACCCCAGATCAGTCTCCAGGATGTGATCAAAAAACAGAACAAGGCAGGAAAAGACAACCTTGTACAGCGGATCGCTGTCGCGGGATTTTGCTTTGGTAACGTGATGCTGCTCAGTTTTCCTGAATATTTTGGACTGTCGGGATATGAACGGGCATTTAGCCACTTTTTTGGTTATCTTAATATCCTGTTCTCCCTTCCGGTCGTATTTTTCAGCGGTCGTGAATACTTTGTTTCCGCCTGGCATAATCTAAAAAATAAGATATTAAATATCGACTTCCCGCTTGCACTTGGTATAGCCGTGTTATTTATCAGAACCGTGGCTGAGATCCTGACCCATTCGGGAGCCGGTTTCGCAGATACTTTATGCGGCCTGGTATTTTTTCTGCTGATCGGTAAGTTCGTACAGCGGAAAACCTACTACCATATTTCCTTTGAACGCGACTATCGTTCTTTTTTCCCCGTTGCTGTTCAGGTGATCCTGGATGGAAAAGAAAAACCACTGCCGCTATCTGATCTGGTCACCGGGCACCGCATGGTGATCCGCCACAACGAGATCATCCCCGCTGATGCCATCCTGCTGAAAGGACAGGCCCTGATAGATTTCAGTTTCGTTACCGGCGAGGCGGTACCGGTGAACAAGACCCTGGGCGAGATCATTTATGCAGGCGGACGACAAACGGGGGAAGCCATTGAAATGGAGGTAATTAAACCAGTTTCCCAAAGCTACCTAACCCAGTTATGGAACAATGAGGCGTTTACCCGAAAACAAGATAACCGCATAAAAACGTTCAACGAAAGGGTTAGTAAATATTTCACCATCGTGCTGATATCTATTGCCGTCGGTACGTTGCTGGCGTGGTTACCCTTTAGTTTTCGGTTGGGAATTAACGCTTTTACCGCAGTATTGATAGTGGCCTGCCCCTGTGCACTCGCTTTAAGCACACCTTTTACCATGTCAGCGGCCTTAAGCATTTTCGATCGCAACCTCTTTTATTTAAAAAATACAGCCGTTGTTGAGCAGATGGCCCGTATCAACACACTGGTTATGGATAAGACCGGCACCATCACCACCGGCAGCAGCAAACGGATCGAACTCGGAGGAAAATTAACTGGTGAACAACGGCAACTGATCTATAGTGCCTGCGTCAATTCGATCCATCCCTTAAGCCGTATGATCTGCCAGTATTTTGGTGATCTGGAAAAGCTGCCCGTACTCAATTATAAGGAGGTTGCCGGAAAGGGGATCACCGCCAATATCAACGGTCATCAGCTACGTATCGGCAGCGGCGATCTGATCTTCGGTTATTTTACAGAAACGAAACTGATGACACGCGTCTACCTGATGATCGACGGCGTCTACCTGGGTTATTTCGGTTTTTATCATGAATACAGGGAGGGGATGAAACAGATAGCTGAACTGGCACCGGCTTATCCGCTTTACCTATTATCCGGCGACCGGGACCATGAACGGTCCGAGCTGATCCGGTATTTCCATGATGACAGGCACCTCTGCTTTGAACAGTCACCACAGCAAAAACTTAACTATATAGAAACCCTTCAGCAACAAGGCCGTCAGGTCATGATGTTGGGCGACGGCCTGAACGATTCCGGTGCTTTGAAACAAAGCGACCTGGGTATAGCGGTTACGGATAACGTTAATAATTTCTCGCCCGGAAGCGATGCGATACTTGATGGGCGCTCTTTTCATAAACTGCCGGCCTTTCTGCGTTTTTCAAAGGATACGGTAAGGATCATTCATCTATCCTTCGTCATCTCCCTGACGTATAATCTGGTCGGGCTCAGCTATGCAGTCACCGGTAACCTGTCACCGCTGGTGGCAGCGGTCCTGATGCCTTTGAGTACCGTTACCATCATTTCATTCACTACACTGGCCACCCATTTCGCGGCAAAAAGGAGAAAATTAATATGAGCATCATTTATTTCCTTATCGGCTGCAGCGTACTGCTGGCGCTGATCTTTTTGGGCGCATTTTTCTGGGCCCAGCGCAGCGGACAAAATGACGATCTCTACACGCCCGCTATGCGCATACTGGTTGATGATGAAAAGCCCGCGGAGGATAAAAAATGATTTCAATCATATTTAATGCCTACTGCAATCATTCTGTCATCCAACCTGCCACAATAATTTTACAACCATAAACAGATAACAATTTATGCAGCCCGAAAATTTTTACTATGACAACAAGATCGTCCGGAACTTTGGTATAGCTACCGTCATCTGGGGGATCATCGGCATGACGGTCGGTTTGATCGTCGCGATCCAACTTTATCACCCGGCCGCTAACATGGGTAACCAATATACTACCTATGGTCGTATCCGCCCATTACATACCAATGCGGTAATTTTCGCATTTGTTGGCAATGCCATCTTCATGGGGGTATATTATTCGTTGCAGCGCTTGCTTAAAGCAAGGATGTTTAGCGATGTGCTCAGTCAGATTCACTTTTGGGGCTGGCAGCTGATCATTTTATCGGCGGTGATCACGCTTCCGCTTGGGTTTACCACGTCCCATGAATATGCAGAGCTGGAATGGCCAATAGATATCGCCATCACGGTCATCTGGGTCGTTTTCGGCTGGAACATGTTCGGTACGATCTTCAAGCGCCGCGAGCGCCATCTGTATGTAGCCATCTGGTTTTACATCGCCACCTTTGTTACGATCGCAGTGCTGCATATTGTCAACTCCTTTGAATTACCGGTTTCCTCTTTTAAAAGCTATATGGTTTACGCCGGTGTGCAGGACGCGCTGGTACAATGGTGGTACGGCCATAATGCAGTCGCCTTTTTTCTGACAACACCTTACCTGGGCATGATGTATTATTTCCTGCCCAAGATGGCCAACCGCCCTATTTATTCTTATAAACTGAGTATTCTGCACTTTTGGGCGCTAATCTTTATTTATATCTGGGCCGGGCCGCACCACTTATTATATACAACCTTACCGGGTTGGGCTCAGTCTTTGGGCGTTGCCTTTTCCATCATGCTGATTGCACCAAGCTGGGGCGGGATGATCAACGGCCTGCTGACATTGCGTGGCGCCTGGGATAAGGTAAGGGATGACGTCATCCTGAAATTCATGGTGGTGGGACTGACCGCCTATGGTATGGCCACCTTTGAAGGACCGATGCTGTCGCTGAAACAGGTGAACAGTATCGCGCATTTCAGTGACTGGATCATCGCGCACGTTCACGTTGGCGCCCTGGGCTGGAACGGCTTTTTAACTTTTGCAATACTATACTGGCTAATTCCGCGCATTTATAAAACCGAGCTGTTTTCCAAGAAGATGGCTTCGTTCCATTTCTGGATCGGAACGCTGGGTATCCTATTCTATGCCATTCCCATGTACTGGGCCGGGTTTACGCAAAGCCTTATGCTCAAAGAATTCACGCCTGAAGGAATGCTGAAATATCCTAACTTTTTAGAAAGCACCCTGCAGATATTACCCATGCACATGATGCGGTCAGCAGGCGGAGCTATGTACCTGTTAGGAGTGATCGTTATGGCCTATAACCTAACGCGCACCGCATTGCAGGGCAAGCTTGTTGCCAATGAAGCCGCGCAGGCTATGCCATTGGCCCCCGCATATACTATTGTTAAGGAAAATAAATGGCACCGCAGGCTGGAGCGCAAGCCGATCCAAATGCTGATCGCTGCACTGCTGGTTATCCTGGTGGGTACCTTCATCGAACTGATGCCAACATTAACCATTTCCTCCAATATCCCTACCATTGTGGCGGTTAAACCGTATACCCCGCTTGAACTGCAGGGCCGGGACCTTTATATCCGCGAAGGTTGTGTCAACTGTCACTCCCAAACTGTTCGGCCTTTCCGCTCGGAAACTGAGCGTTATGGCGAATACAGCAAGGCTGGCGAATTTGTGTATGACCACCCTTTTTTATGGGGTTCCAAGCGGACCGGCCCCGATCTGGCGAGGGAAGGGCAGAAATACGGGAATGCCTGGCATTATAACCACCTGATGGATCCGCGCCTGATGTCGCCCGGCAGTATCATGCCGGAATATAGCTGGCTGATCACCCAAACATTGGATACATCCTTAACCCGGCGTAAGATCAATGCCATGCGCGCGCTAGGTGTGCCTTATGCCCCCGGTTATGAAAATGAAGCCAATGCAGACCTGAATAAGCAGGCAAAAGAGATCGCCGCCAATCTGAATGTAGATCATATTAAGGTTAATAGCAATAAAGAGATCATCGCTATTATCGCCTACATCCAACGGTTAGGCACCGATGTTAAAGCAAATAAAACAGCAAATAAATAAGATCATGTTCAAGCAATTCACTGAAAACATCAACGCAAACCAGGCTTACCTGCTATTTTCACTGGGCATATTCTTCGTATTCTTTATTGTGGTGACGGTCATGCTCATCCGCGTCCGGAAACAGCATGTCGATCATATGAGTAACCTCCCCCTGCAGGACAGTATAAACGATTCAACCCAACACTTACTATCATGAAATATATCCGGTTCTCACTCATTTCAGTCTTTGTGCTGTTTGCCATGCAGCCGACAATGGCTAAGGACGACAGCCTGATCCCGGGTGACGTCATGAATTACATCGGTTATGGTGCAATTTTCTTCACCCTTTTATTGGTCGTGGCTGCTATGCTAATGGTTTTAAAGGCGTTCCGCGTAATGACCCGGATCGTGCTCAGGCAGCAAGGCTTAAGCACTGTAGAGATCGAGGCGGCAATGAACCCTGTGAAATCTAAAAAGGAAAAGAAACCCAAAGCAGCGGTTTGGCAGAAATTACTTTCTCTTAAGCCAATGGCCCAGGAGCAGGAACTGCTGATAGCCCACGACTACGACGGCATCCAGGAACTGGACAACCCGATCCCCGCCTGGTTCATGTATCTGTTTTACGGTTCCATTATTTTCGGTGTTGGCTATCTTCTGAATTACCATGTATTCAAGACCGCGCCGCTGCAATATGCGGAATACCGTAACGAAATGGCGCAGGCCGATATCGAGAAAAAAGCATTTTTAAGCAAGGCCGCCAACCGGGTTGATGAAAACACGGTGAAGATTGTACATGATCCGGCGGTAATCGCTTCGGGACAGGCTATTTTCAAGACCACATGTGCGCCCTGTCACGGCGATCACGCCCAAGGTAATGTTGGTCCGAACCTGACGGATGATTACTGGCTGCATGGTGGTAAGATCAATGACCTGTTCAAAACCATTAAGTACGGCGTATTAGCCAAAGGGATGCCCACCTGGGAGAAGCAGCTTAGCCCCAAACAGATCTCAGATGTGGCTAATTACATCGAGTCCCTGCGTGGCAGCAACCCGGCCGGCGCTAAGGAGCCACAGGGTACTAAAGAAATTGATGCGGATAACAAACTGGTAGCAAATAATAAATAAAATGGACGGACTGTTGGTGGCGAAGGAAACGGAAAAGCGCAAATGGATATATCCGCTGATACGCAAGGGAAAGTTGTATAAATGGCGTTCCTGGATCAGTTATGCCTATCTGCTGCTATTTTTCACCGGGCCGCTGATCCGTATTGGCGGGCAACCACTTTTGCTCCTCAACTTCATGGATCGTCAATTTGTGATCCTTGGGCAGGTCTTCTGGCCACAGGATATCTTCCTTTTTGTTTTGGCTTCGCTGGTCTTTGTGGTTTGCATTGTATTATTTACAATCGCTTTCGGCCGGATCTTCTGTGGCTGGATTTGCCCACAGACGATATTTATGGAAATGTTCTTCCGGAAAATTGAGAACTGGATCGAGGGCGATGCCCATAAACAGAAAAAATTAGATGCCGGACCATGGACCAAAGAAAAGATCTTTAGGAAAGGCAGTAAACATTTGCTGTTCCTGATCTTCTCATTTTTGATCGCCAATACTTTCCTGGCCTATCTTGTGGGAAGCGCTGCACTTTTCAGGATCATCCTGGAACCGGTGCAGCTGCACTGGTCGGGCTTTTTCAGTATCTGGTTATTCACCATTATTTTTTATCTGGTTTACAGCCAGGTTCGTGAACTAGTATGTACCGTGATTTGCCCCTATGGCAGGCTGCAGGGCGTTTTGCTCGATCAGGATACGCTGGTGGTCGCTTATGATGAGGTACGTGGCGAGCCACGTGGAAAACTCGTTAAAAACAAAGATTCCCTGAACCCGAAAGGGGATTGCGTGGACTGTGGATTATGCGTTAGCGTTTGCCCAACAGGGATCGATATCCGGCAGGGAACCCAAATGGAATGTGTGAACTGTACTGCTTGTATCGATGTTTGTAACGAGGTTATGGAAAAGATACATAAGCCCCTGAACCTGATTGGGTTTTACTCGGAGAACATGATCCATAAGCAGCAAAAGCCTTCTTTTACCGGGCGGATGATGGGCTACAGCGGAATCATCGTGGTTCTGATGACCGTGCTCTGCTATTTTATTTTCAGCCGGGCCGATATGGATATGACTGTGATGCGCAGTGCCGGGATGCTTTACCAGGAACAAAAGGGCGGCCTTATCAGTAATATTTACAATGCTGAGATCATCAATAAATCAAATACCAGCCGGGATATCGTGATCAAGCCGGAGAATCCGGCAGTTAAAGTAAAATACATCCAGCAGCCGGGCCGGATCTCAGCCGGAGGATCAGTCAAAACGGTTTTCTTTCTCATGATCCCTGCATCCATGATCCACATGCCAAAGACCGATATTAAGATCAACCTGTTATTAAACAATAAAATAATACAAACCGTCAGCACCACTTTTGTGGGGCCGGCTAATGATTAAACTTATGAATTGGGGAAAAGGAATAATTATTGGAATGGGACTGTTTATGCTTTTCATCATCTTCATGTGCGTAAAAATGTTCCTCCTGCCTGCAGACGATTATGACCACCACTATTACGAAAAGGGGCTTAATTTTGATAAGGACTATGCAAAAGAAAAGCAAGTGGCGGCCGACAAGGCGCAGCCGCTGATCTGGGTTTCGGGCGGAGTGGTGAATATCCTCTTCACCGAACAAGCGAGTGGTACCGCCAGATTTGTCCGCCCGTCAAGTGAGGCACTGGATAAAACCTTTGCGATCCATACGCAAGCGGAGAAATCGGCGATACTGCCGGTGGGTTCCCTGGCGAAGGGCCGCTGGCGTATTGTACTGGAGTGGGAAAGCGGCAACAAGAATTATTTGTATGAAAAGGAGGTTGATCTCTAATGGACGCCAACCACATCGCTTTTTATATTGGTTTATTTGGCAGCATCCACTGCATTGGTATGTGCGGTCCGCTGGCATTCGCTGTTCCGTCCTTCCACCGTCAGTGGTGGCGGGTGATCTCTGATAAACTTATATATAACTGCGGCAGAGTATGTTCCTACACCTTTTTAGGCTTGCTCATCGGTATGCTGGGCAAACAGATCTGGCTAGCTGGCTGGCAGCAAAGCGTCAGCGTCATCAGCGGGATCCTTGTTATTTCGGCGGGCTTTTCCAGGATGTTCAAGGTAAAATTGAGCCAGAGCAGGATGATGCCGGCGCTTTTAAAGCCGGTTAATCAGCTGATCAGCTATGCCCTTAACCACCAGGCCGGCCATTTTGCCATCGGATTGCTCAACGGATTTCTGCCCTGTGGGTTTGTTTACCTTGCATTGGTTGGGGCTGTCAACGCAGCTTCGCCTTCTGCTTCTGCCCAATATATGTTTTGGTTTGGTATGGGCACTTTTCCTTTGATGCTGCTTGCCACGGTAGGCTCGGGTTATATAGGTCCGGTTTTTCGGCGAAGGATCAACAGGGCGATGCCTTACCTAATGGTTTGCCTGGGTTTTTGGTTTCTTTTGCGTGGCATGGCCCTTGATGTTCCTTACCTAAGCCCACCGAAACAAAGCACAGGCATTGCGGTCTGTCATTAATTCAAATTAGTAAAAAAATTATGCTAAGGCATTTAGGCATTCGGCGCACCTATGGTCATAACGTTAAAATAGCGGCAATGCTGAGCCTGGTTGCTGGTTTTGTCAACGCTGCAGGCTTCCTTGCCTTCGCGGTGCTGACCACCAATGTCACCGGGCATGTGGCTTTATTTGCCGAAAGACTGGTTATGAAGGACTGGGAAACCGCCCGGGTCATCGCGTTATGGATGTCTCTTTTTTTAGCGGGTGCGTTTTCTTCCAGCCTGATCATTAACACCATCGGCCGTAACCAAAGGTTTTCCTATGTTATCCCATTGCTGGTTGAAAGCCTGGTCCTGCTGCTGGTTGCCCTTTTAGGTTACCGGTTCGACCAGTCTTTGCTGGCTCGCGAGCTTTTTGCGGGCAGCCTGCTCTTCGTCATGGGCATTCAAAACGCGATGGTTTCACTGGTTTCGGGTGCCGAGGTCCGGACAACCCACCTGACCGGGACCTTTACAGATCTGGGCATTGAGCTGGCGCAATGGATCAGGCCGGGGCAACAAGAGAAAGCTTATTTAACAGCCAAACTCAAGCTCCGCGTAACCATCATTGCTTGTTTTTTGTCGGGCGCGCTTGCCGGAGCTTACTTGTTCCGTTATTGTAGTTACCGCGCTTTTCTTTTTCCACTTGGCCTTTTGTCGTTTACCCTGACTTATGATGTCTTTCGGATCCGCGCAAAACGTTATTACCGCCGCCTCCATTTTCGCCTGCTGAAAAAGTGACCAGTATCATCTTTCCGAACGACAAGGGTCATGGCATAAATTACCGTGCTGCAGGATATTTGGGTCATCAAAAGATATTAATTATGACAACGATAACTGCAAACAACCAATGGGTAGCCGGTACGGTAACTCAGGCCCAACAAAAAACACTTTTAGCTAAATGGAATTTATTGATGGAAGGCCAGGCCGACCGTAAGACCCTATGGTTCCTTGTTTCCCTGGTATTCCAAGGGGTATTTTTACTGCCTGTTCCTGCAGCACTGATCTATTATTTCGATGCACCTGTATTGGTGCTGGTTGTTACCCTGACGCTTTTCTTCGCCAATATCATCGCGGGCATGGGGGGCGCGGGGATCAAAACCCTGCTTTGGCTTTTTGCTTCAAGCATCATTATTCATCTGTTGATGATAACCATTTTTATCCTTTAATGCTTACGCTTTTTAATTCCGATGCACATGATCCCTCAAAAAATGAAAGCTGCTGTGATTCACCAGTTCGGCGCACCGCTGCAGATAGAAGAAGTGGCCGTAAAAATGCCCCATGCCAACCAGATCCTGGTGAAAGTGATTGCCTGCGGGGTATGCCATACCGACCTGCATGCCTGTAACGGTGACTGGCCGGTAAAGCCTAAACTGCCGCTTATCCCTGGCCACGAGGCCATTGGATATGTGGTTGCCCTGGGCGCGGATGTAAAAGACGTAAAGGAAGGCGATATTGTAGGGGTACCTTGGCTGCACAGCGCCTGCGGTTGCTGTGAATTTTGTATTACCGGCTGGGAAACGCTTTGCGGAACACAGCAAAACGGCGGGTACAGCGTTGACGGCGGTTTTGCGGAATACGTGCTTGCCGACCCAAGATACGTGGCACATTTTCCGAAGGGCATCAATTTTACGGAGATGGCGCCAATCATCTGCGCAGGCGTAACGGTTTACAAAGGGCTGAAGGAAACAGAAGTGAAGCCCGGCGAATGGGTAGCCATTTCTGGTGCCGGAGGTTTGGGCCATCTGGCAGTACAGTATGCCAAAGCCATGGGTATGCATGTTGCCGCAATAGATGTAGCTGACGACAAACTGGAGCTGGCAAAAAGTCTCGGTGCAGAGCTGGTGGTTAACGCCGCTCAGGAAGATCCCGGTGCCTTCCTCCAAAAAGCAACCGGGGGCATGCATGGGGTATTGGTGACCGCGGTTTCCCCCATCGCCTTTCAACAGGGAATTTCTGCACTGCGCCGTAAAGGCACGCTTGCTTTGAACGGTTTGCCGAAAGGTAATTTCGACCTGTCCATATTTGATACCGTGTTGAACCGTTACACCGTAAGAGGTTCTATTGTGGGTACCCGTAAAGATATGCAGGAGGCAGTAGCCTTTGCAGTAGAGGGCAAGGTAAAAGCTACGGTACATGCCGCTAAACTGGAGGATATTAATACTGTTTTCGACAATATGAAAAAAGGGCTGATCGACGGACGTGTCGTCCTGGAGATCGCCAAACCCTGATATATGCGAAAAGGTATCTTGTTAGTCAACTTGGGAACCCCGGACAGCCCGGCGGTTGCCGATGTCCGCAAATATCTGGCGGAGTTCCTGATGGATGAAAGGGTGATTGATATTCACCCTTTTTTGCGCTTGCTCCTCGTCAGAGGGATTATCGTTCCTTTCCGCGGCCCCAGATCCGCAAAGTTATACGGGCAGATCTGGAACTCCCAAACCGGCTCACCGCTGAAGTATTACAGCCGCCTCCAGCAGCAACTCCTTCAGGCAGAGCTCGGCGAAGATTATGTGGTTGAACTCGGTATGCGCTATCAAACGCCATCCATTGAAGCTGCCTTAAACAAATTACTGGCGGCCGGCGTAGATAGCATCCATGTTATTCCCCTTTTTCCACAATATGCCTCCGCCACAACAGGCTCGGTAATGGCAGAGGTGATGCGCCTGCTAAGCCGGTGGGTTGTTATTCCGCAGCTAACCCTGGCCGGGGCGTTTTATGGCCACCCGATGTTCATCCAGGCGTTTGCGGCAAACATCAGCCGTTATGATCTCTCGGATTTTGACCATATCCTGTTCAGTTTTCATGGGCTGCCCGTGCGGCAGTTGCAGAGTTCATACCACAATGGCCACCACTGTGGTCAGGAGGGTTGCTGTGACCGGCTTACCCCACAAAATCAGCATTGTTATACCGCCCAATGCCATGAAACGGCGCGGCTTATTGCGCAGGAGATCAGCCTGAAGGCAACCGATTATACGGTTTGCTTCCAGTCACGGTTGGGCAAACAGAAATGGATCAGGCCTTATACTTCCTCCGTAATCCGGGACTTGGCTGCCTCCGGCAAAAAAAGGGTGCTGGTTGTTTGTCCGGCTTTTGTCGCCGACTGCCTTGAAACCATCCAGGAGATCGCTGCGGAATGCCGCGAAGAATTTATCCAGGCTGGGGGAAGTGATTTACTGCTGGTGGAAAGCCTGAACGATTCGCCTTTATTTATCCGCATGTTGCGGGAGATCAGCGAGGTACCGAAAGGCCATTTGTGGGCCTGAGAGTATGACCGTTTAAATGGCCATACTGAAAAGTTGGGCTTTTGGCTGTGCAGCCCATAAACGCGCATCCAGGCAAAAACAGATATTCCGCAGAAACCTTTTGCCTTGCGGGGTAACCTTCAGGCCATCCGGATGAAGTTGTACCAAACCGTCGTTTTCCATTTCTTCCAGTCTTGGCAGCCCTTCAATCAGCGCAGTTTGGCCTTCCTGTCCTTTCCAACTGGTTGCACCCTTACACATGATGTTGAGAATGTGCCGGCGCAGGACCAGGTCCTCTTCCGAAAGCAGGTGCCCTTTCATTAACGGAAATTCACCTGCCGCTGTAATGGCAAGATATTCTTCTACGGTTTTGACATTTTGAGCAAATCCGTACCAGGAATCACTGATCGAAGAAACGCCGAGGCCTATCAGTAGCTGCGTATGCTGCTGGGTGTAGCCCATAAAATTACGGTGTAGCTCTCCAGTTAGGGCCGCTTCGAGCAGTTCGTCGCCCGGCAGCGCGAAATGGTCCATGCCGATTTCCTGATAACCAAAGCTGGTCAGCAGGCTCCGACCTGCATTATGCAGCTTGCCCTTCAATTCGGGGGTAGGTAGGTCGGCTTCTGTAAAGCGGCGTTGCCCGGGTTTGATCCATGGCACATGTGCGTAGCTGTAAAAGGCGATCCGGTCCGGTTTGAGACTGCCAACGATATTCATGGTATTGATCAGCCCATCCAGATGCTGTTGCGGCAACCCGTAGATCAGGTCATAATTGACTGACGAGTAGCCGATCCGCCGTGCCTCCAGGGTAACGGCAAGCACCTGTTCAAAAGTCTGTTGCCGGTTGATGATAAATTGAACTTTGGGGTCAAAATCCTGGATGCCCAGGCTCAGCCGTCTGAATCCCAGGTCATATAAGGTCTGTAAATGATCAACCGTGGTATTTGCCGGGTGCGCCTCAAAGCTGAATTCTGCCTTTTCGTGGATGTGTGCGCCATCGAGTATACCGTCGATCAGTTTATGGAGGTTTTGGGCGCTGAAAAACGTGGGTGTCCCGCCGCCGAGATGGATTTCCCGAATAACGGGTGCATCCTGCAACACATCGTGGTACAATGCCCATTCCTTTAACACCGCCGCAATGTAGGGCTCCTCTACTTTGTGGTTCTTGGTGATCCGGGTATTGCAGCCGCAGTAGGTACATAAATTTTCGCAGAAAGGCAGATGGATGTATAAGCTGATGCCAGAGCCGCGGTTGCTTTCATCAAAAGATAATTTGACGGTATCCTTCCATGCTTTTTCGCTGAAGGTCTGGTTGTCCCAATAGGGCGTGGTCGGATAACTGGTGTATCGGGGAACCGGAACGTTGTATTTGTCGCTTAGGTTTTTCAGGTAATTTTCCATAACTCAGGAATGTACAGATTTTTCGGTTTCAGGATTTTTTTGACAATTTTTAGCGCAGGCGCAGGCTTTGCCTACGCATTTTCCAGCCTGCCAGAGGTCGAGGTTTTTGATGGTTTGATCGGCAATTTCCTGCAAGGCCTCGCGGGTTAAGTAAGCCTGGTGCGGGGTGATCAGCACATTGGGATGGCTCATCAGTTTGACCAGGAGCGCATCCTTGACCGGGTCCTGCTGGTGGTCTTCAAAAAATAAACCTTTTTCAAATTCGTAAACGTCGAGTCCCAGGTAGCCAATCTTCCTGTTTTCCAGTGCATCCAGCACGCCGGATGTATCGACCAGCAGTCCTCGGGAAGTATTAATCAACATCACCCCGGGTTTCATCATGTCCAGTGTTTCCGGATTGATAAAGTGTCGGGTTTCCGCAGTCAAAGGAATATGTAAGGATATAATGTCGGCTGTTTGCAGGAGCTGTTCGAGCGAAACCGGTTTAACATATCGCAGGTTGGGGGGTGTTTTCAAATCATAACCAATCACATGACAACCCATCCCATGATAGATCGCCGCTACTGCCTGCCCTGTATTACCAAGCCCGATCACACCGACCGTCTTTCCTGAAAAATTGAAGCCAACCAGCTCATCGTTCCTGAAATCGAATCCGTGACTATGCTGATCGGCTTTCATCATTTGTCTGTTCAGGGCGAAGGCCATGCCGACGGCATGTTCAGCGATGGCTTGGGGTGAATAAGAAGGAACATTAGCAATCTTTATCCCGAAAGCTGCCGCCGTTGGCAGATCAATGTGATCAGTCCCCGCGGAACGGGTGACTATAAATTTGATACCTAACGCCGCTAATTGCTCAATTACGGGTGCGGAGACATCATCATTGGTAAAAACGATTACGGCGTCTTTTCCCTGGGCATAAATTGTTGTATCCGCCCCCAGCGGGTTTGAGATTAGCGTGATGTCATGCTTTTTCTGGTTGGCCTTGGCCAGGTATTCCTTTTCAAAAGGTTTGATACTATAAGCTACCGCTTTCATTCGAAATAGTTTTGATTTACAAAGCTATCTTTACGGTAGGGGCCGCAGAATGAGCGTCGTCAGCTGAATTAATGATGGTTATCAGTTTTTCATCTTCTCCAGCTTCTCAAGTGCCAGCAGGGTGATCAGGCTCCCCTTCTTTTCGATGAGGCCTTCATCCTTAAAATCAGATAAGGTGCGGCTCACGGTTTCTGTCGCCATCCCGGCCATGGCGGCCAGGTCCTCACGGGTGATCTTAAAACCTTCAGGGGAAGCGCCACCCTGGCGGTGCAGACGGATCATGGCTTCTGCCATTCTTTTCCGTACCGAATGGTAAGCGAGTTGCATGAGCTGGTCCTCTTTATCACGGATATCATTGGCCAGCAGTTTAATGAACTCGCGGGCTACCTCCGGGTATAGGTTCAGGAGCTGCTCCAGCTGATCTTTTGGGATCTGGACCACCACGCTGTCCTCCAGCGCTGTGGCCGTGTCAGTATAAGCCTCATTGGAAAGCAGCGCGTTGACCCCCAGGTATTCTTCACTTCCGACGATCCCAGTCATAAGCTCCCGTCCGTCCTCGGCTAACCGAATCGTTTTGATCTTCCCGCTGATGACCAGGTAAAGCCCGGTGCCCTTGTCGCCATCGTAATAGATCACCTGGTTCTTTTTAAATACGCGGCTCCTTCTTTCCTGGATGATCTTTTTCAGTTCGTTCAGTCCCTCATTCTTCCCGATCAGCGTATTTAAACGGTCGAGCGACTTGCTATAAAAATCTTTTTGCTGTTCCTTTTTTTTAAGCCGTGTTTCTATGGCATTTAACAGCTCCATGTCATCGAACGGCTTGGTGAGGTAATCGTCTGCACCCATTTCCATACCTTTTCGAAGGTCTACCCGCTCCGCTTTGGCGGTTAGAAAAATAAAGGGAACAGCTGCGGTATCGGGGTTTTTATTCAGCATGTAGAGTACACCGTAACCATCCAGTTCAGGCATCATAATATCGCATAGGATGATATCCGGCAAATAGCTCAAAGCGAGTTCGACGCCAGCCTTCCCGTTCTTTGCTTCACGGGCTTCATAGCCGGCCAGTTCCAGGATTTCTACCACGTTTTCGCGGATGTCATTATTATCTTCAATGATCAATACTTTCTTTTTCATGCTATTGGAAATGTAATGGTGAATAAGGTGCCCTGGTTTACGTTACTTTTAAAATCAACACTGCCGTCCATCAGGCTGGCATAACGGGCCACGATGTTCAGGCCAAGCCCGGTTCCCGGAATGTTCCCGGTATTGTGGGCGCGGAAAAATGCTTCGAAAAGATGTTTCTGATCGGCTTCGGGGATGCCGATGCCGTTATCCCGGATCGTGATGACACAGCGCTCCTGACCAATTTCGGTATTAAACTCAATAAAGGTGTTTTCTCCGGAATATTTAATGGCATTGCCGATCAGGTTGGTCACACAATGGCGCAGCAGGTTCGGGTCAAGACTGACCAGGCTTGCTGTTCCGGTATGCTGATAGATAATGCTCTGGTTCTGCTTGGCCACCAACTGTAATTCCTCGGTGATCTCTTCTGAAAATTTAACCAGGTCAAACGGCGTACAGGATACTTCCACTTTGCCGGCTTCCAGTTTTTCCAGCGAAAGAAAATCATTGAGTATTCCTGTCAGTATGCCTACCGAGCCTTTTATCTTCGCCACATGTTTCCGGATATTCTCGTTATCATAGGGCAGAGCATATTTTTCAATGAGTGAAGCAGAAAGCTGAACAGCGCTTAATGGTGTCCGGAACTCATGCGAGGCCATGGAAACGAAACGGCTCTTCAACTGTCCAAGTTCCTTTTCCTTGACCAGGGAAAAACTTACCTCTTCCTTAGCTTGCTGTAAGGCCGTCACCGTTTCCTTCAGCGCATAGGTTCGGTTTTCCACCAGCTCTTCCAGGTGCGTTGCGTATTCCTTTAGCTGTTCCTCAGCTTCTTTCTCCCTGGAAAGGTCATGGATAAAACCGGCGAATATTTTACGTTCGGCATAGGGAACCTCGCTGACAGCGAGACGAAATGGAAAAGTCGTGCCGTCTTTCCTCAAACCAGTTACTTCCCTCCCAATGCCGATAATATGGGGCTCCCGTGTACGCTGATATCTCGCGATATATTCATCATGCTGTTCTTTATAAGGGGGAGGCATCAGCATAGAGATATTGTTCCCTATTACCTCCTCCGGTGTATACAGAAAAAGTTTGCAGGATGCCGGATTGATAGATTCCACGATCCCCCGTCCATTGATGGTAATGATACCATCGATGGCATTGTCAATTATGGCTTTAAGAAGGGCAGCGCTTTCCATATACTGTTTTATCCGGTTAGTGATTATTCTCACAAATATCTATATTTTACATCAATAGAAAATGTAATACTTTACTCCGGAAAATGTGATCATGGTCATTTTTTTTGCCAAGTAGCTATTTTTCGATGACTGGGCTTAATGATTGCCGCTATCAGACACCGGATAGGGCAGAGTGACGTCGGCCGCCGGCGGCTATCCGGAAAAAATTTGAAACAACGCGCACAGGCGCTTACCGGGTTGCACATGCCGATCACCTGGAGGGTCGGGAGCGTATATTTAATCGCCTTGATCGCGGATACCTTGTGTACAATAGCTTTGGTCAGCCCTGCGATCAGTGTATGAGCATCCCGGAAAACAAAAAATGACGCGGATCATATTTAAAACTAATCTGTATCATTTGCAGGGTTCACCATATGGCCGACTTTAGTACAATCAAAACACAGCTTAAAACAAACACCATGGAAAGCCTGTTACCTATTTCCTCCCGATCATTACAATATTATGTTATAGCCAAAAGATGGTCGTCCGACCTTGAATTTTTCAGGCTGGAAAGCAGTTTCCTGCATCAATTACTGGACAGGTGTATCAGCCGTTTACAGGATGAGGCACATCTGCAAAAACTGGTAGAAGCCAGGAAGGATTTGCAGGAGATAAAACAGTTATCGGTTGACGACCTGCTTTTACGCCAGATCACGCAACTGGAACTGATGGCAGAAGACGTTATACCGGAAGACGTCGACGCGCTGGCAGCCGTACAGGTAAAGCTGGAGTATTATATGAGCGAGCTGAACCGAAGTTTCCGCACCGTCAAACAAAAGATCTTCCGGCTGGTGCTGGATTCCCGGCATAACGACCGGCTATTTCCCAATTGATTATTGACCGACCTCTAATTAATACCCTGAAAGGCGCCGTGATTTTTACGTGCGCTTTTCTTTTTTATGGGTTTTTTGTGCCGAAGATCACTTTTTTGCGGGCAGGAGCATCATTATTAAAGCAGTGGATTTAGCTGAACTTTAGCCTGTAAATCAACGGTTATGAAAACAGCAATTTCATCCTATAAACTTTTATTATCAGCAGTGCTGCTGCTCAATTTGCAACTCTCCGCCTGCTTTGCCGGCAGCGCGTCCCGGCATACCGAAACACTCCGGGCGATTAACAGTGCCCTCCGTGACGAGATCCGTCGCCAGATGGCAGATGAGGGACTCCAGGACCAGCTTTATTTTCCGAAATCAGTTTCGAAGTTCTATGCGACCGCAGATTTCGACCCAGCCTGGATCAAGCCGCAAAACGGTGTAGGCCCGGCTTGGCAGGCAATGCTGATGATCGACTGCGTTTTGCAGTTTGGCCTTTCCCATGCAGACTATCATCCGCAGGAATTGACCTATGGCCAGCTGCACAACATCCTGGATACCCCGGGCAAGGTTAGCTTAGCGCTGGAGGCAAGGTATGATATTATGCTGACGGATGCGATGCTCGCACTGATAAACCACCTGCACTTCGGCAAGCTCAACCCGGGTTATCCGGCCGGTCGCATCGATACGACTACCACAATCAGTTTCCAGGCCACGCAGGTACTGGCTGCTGGTTTACAAGCGAAAAAGATCATGGAAGTGATCGAAGCCGTGCAGCCGAAAGCCAGGGAATATACTGATATGCAGCGCCACATGCACCTGCTGGAAGGGATCTACCAGGACGATTGTTACGAAGTGCCGCAGGCTGAAGTAAGGAAGATCGCCATTAATTTGGAAAGGCTACGCTGGGCCAACCTGGACGACAGCGTTTATATCCACATCAATATCCCGTCCTATACGTTGAAGCTTTACCTGAGGGATTCGACCTACCGATTCAAAGTGATTGTGGGTAAACCCGGCACACCGACACCGACGCTGCTGAGCGCGCTGCGCTACTTTACCACAGCGCCGGAATGGAAGGTTCCCGCGAAAATCTTCCGCAAGGAACTTTTGCCCAAAGCCCTCGCTGACAGCAGCTACCTGGAGCAAAATCATTATTCCATTTATGATAGCAAAGGCAAATATATAACGCCTGGCCGTGCTTCACTTAACCTGGTCCGCCAGCATCCGGAGCTGTACTTCGCCCGGCAGTCAGCGGGGTGTGATAACGCGCTCGGACAGGTGGTTTTCCGTTTTCCGAATGTCTATGACATTTACCTGCACGATACGCCGGAACAAAAACTGTTTTCCCGAGACGACCGTGACCTGAGCCATGGCTGTATCCGAGTGGAACAGGCAGAAAAACTGGGAACACTACTGCTTAAAAATGACGGTTCAACTGATCAAATCACTGCCCTTCACCAGGGAATGGCCGCTTATGTGAACCGGAATATCTACCTGAAAAAAGCTATTCCGTTAAAGATCACCTACCTGACCTGTGAAGTGAATGAAGGTGAATGTGTAACCTATAAAGACATTTATGACATGGACAAAAGCCTGGAGATGGCCCTTTATGGACCGGCGTTACAGTTAACTATGCAGAAATAAGGTTGAGGAGTTGTTTCTTTTTTTTATATATGCCATTAAAATTCTGTGACTCAAAACGGACTCAAGCATAAAAGGCAAAGATATTTTCAATCTGGCGTTTAACCAGTTCGGTCGCTATATCAAATCATTTTGCTGTCAATTGCATAAAACAGCGCTTCCGCCATATTGCTTACCTGCAATCGTTCAAATATGCGTCGCCGGTAATATTTAATCGTATCGGGAACAACAAATAATTTTTCTGCAATCTCATTTATAGAAAATCCACGGGCATGCAAACGCAGTATTTCCAGTTCCCTTTCGTTGATCTGCACTTTTAATGATTTGCGCCAAATACTTGTTGTTATATCCAGCTCCCATCTGTCCGCACTGCCCTGTTTATAAATATGAACGTTACCAGCAGTTTTCTGATGAGACAGTGATACAATACACATGGCTTTCCATACTTTTTGTTGCGCGTTGAGAAATAGCGGCGTTAGTTTATGATTGATGAGGAGTTGCCTGCCATCTTTACTGATTAAATGAAAATCGTAAGTGATGCTGTACAACATCCGGTCGCACGGCGGCAATGTGTCGTAAAAATCAAATCCGGCATTATTGACGATGGTGAGGAATTCCAGGTCGGGCACGGGTACATTTTTGAAATAGAACGCGTATCCCATCAACAATACTTCTTCAGGCGTATAACCACATAAAAACAAAGGGTTTTCAGAAACATATTCAAATCCCATTTTTTCATAATCAATGACATATATACTTTCATAGGTCAGTCGCGAAAAGGCTCTGATCACGTCCAGATAATTGTCTTGTTGAGAACGATCCTCACCAGAAGTTGATTTGATCTTGTTTTTGGTGAGCAGGCCCGAAAAATCTTTATTATCCATTATTGCTAAAATACAAATCTACACTCAAGTGTAGGAGCACAAAATAAATTAATGCAGACCTTCGGTTACATGAAATATGCTGTAACGGATACGTCAGCCCCCTGCGGAACATGCCAGAGTCCTTTAACGGGTAAATTTTGCAACTTCTGCGGGCAACCTGCGCAATTACCAAGGGTCAATGGTCATTATATTTTGCATGAGCTACAACATATCCTGCATTTTGAAAAAGGAATCTTGTATACGATCAAAGAGCTGTTAAGCAGGCCGGGCCAAAATGTGAAAGCGTTCATTTCAGATAACAGGAGCCGTTTAGTTAAACCGGTGATATTCATTATTATCACTTCACTGTTGTATTCCACTGTAAGTCATTTTTTCCGCTTAGAAACGGAATATATAAGTTATCAGGTGGACAAGCACTCCGCAACAAGCGCAATTTTTTTGTGGATAACATCGCACTATGGATACGCCAATATTATCCTGGGTCTGTTTATTGCCACCTGGCTGAAACTTCTATTCAAACGGTTTGATTATAACATATTTGAAATATTGATCCTACTGTGCTTCGTTATGGGAATAGGCATGCTTATTTTCGCGTTCTTTGCCATATTAGAAGGTTTGACCAAACTCGATCTGATGGCGTTTGCCGGTATGGCGGGTATAGTTTATTACACATGGGCCGTCGGCCAGTTTTTTGCTCCTAAACGATTCTCTTCTTATTTCAAGGCGCTTTTTGCCTACATTTTGGGGATGACAACTTTTTCCCTGACGGCTATGCTTTTAGGATCTATAGTCGATATCATAAAACAATAAAAATATGGAAAAGAGAAAAGCACCAACGTTTACTTTCAGTGTTATTGCGATAATTTTGGGTGTCACCCTATATAAGCAATTTGACTTTGAAAATTTAAAATTTGAGAAACCGGCATTAGCTGTCATTTACATCATTACATTCCTGTTCTCAATTTACGTGATCATAAAAAATCGCAAGAGAAAGTCGGAAACGTCATTATCAGACGAGTAGGCTGAATAATATTGGTCTGTTCGCAGTTATTGATAGCTCTAAACTTTCATGCACGAGTATAACCATCCTGCATTTTAGTTTTCTAATAATTGCGCCAAATCATAAAAATTATCTACATAATACTTAGCTCCATCAGATTTTTTAACCCCTTGACGAAGGATTTGTACTGTTGTGAGACCAAGATTGTTTCCGGCGGTTATTTCTGAGCCAACGCTATCGCCAACAACTACAACTTGTTCGTTATCTAAGCCATAATACAATAAAATATGTGAGAATATCTTCATCTTTCCTATACAGCTTTCTTCATCATCGTCATGGATAAAAATTTCATTAAAATCCTGACGAATACAAAGATTGTCGATTTTTAGGTTCTGAAATTTAAAAGGTCCGGAAGTGACTAAAAAGCGCTGATCGGATATTCTTTTTATTGCCGGATAGTCCGAATATGCATTTAACGGATAGTCAATCCTTATCTTGTCGAAAGCCATTTCAACAGCACTCACCATTTCCGCCGGAAATTTATATTTTTTGTATATCTCACGGGTAGGTATTTTATAACAATCAATCATAATTTCCCTGAGTCTCCTATTGGTGAAATATTCTTTCCCTACATCAATGATTGTATCGAAAACAGGTGACGCGACCTCCTTCGAGATCGCATTAACAGGATAAATTGTATTATCCAGATCATAAATAACGACTTTCGCAAACTTCATGACCAATATGGTTTGGGTTTAACTATTGATGTATTTTGTCTTGGGCTGCTTCCGCTCTTTATTCCTCGGACATCTTTGAAAAAGAGTGTAGGCAATAAAGTCAGATGCTTCTGCGTAATTAGTTATTTTTTCCGATACATAGAAACAAACGATGCAAAATTCAGACGCAAATATGGCATGCCTCGTTTAAAACGTAATTCAGCCTATGATCGGTGTTATCACCAACCATAGGCTGAAAAAGCATTTTTTATCCAATAAGTCATTCTCCCCGAGAAAGATCCTGTGAAACTTTTTTCACAATTGCCTTTCACTCTTACCTTCAAGCATATGTGCCCATCAAGCCGCTGGAGATAATTAACCGCTTAAGTATATTGGTTATCTATCTCACAGGCCCGGCTAACTTCCTGCACGGTAGCAGGCGAATCAAATTTGAAAAGGCCGCTTAAACCACGTTCGATCCTGGAGGCCCTGATAGCAGCCTTTACTGCAAAAAAAACGGAAGACGCTAAAACCAATGGTGGTTCACCAATCTCTTTGGCCGACATAATATCTGTAGGACTTTCCGGCACCTTCACCGAACCTCTTGGAAAAAGATGTACGTTCATTTCAAGCGGGATGGACGTAGTTGCAGGTGGTTTGTAAGTCCAGGTATTCAGGGTATTCAATCTTCCCTCATTAGGGCCTTCCGGTTCAAATACCAGTTTTTCGGAGAGCACATAACCAATCCCTTGTACAAAAGCGCCTTCTACTTGTCCAATATCGATAGCCTGGTTCATGCTCCAGCCAGCATCGTAAACAATATCAGCGCTTAATATCTTGGTTTCACCTGTTAAAATGTCGACATCTACTACAGCGCAGGCAGCAGAATATGTAAACCCGCTGAAGGAATCAAATTCCCCCGGTACACCCTTTGGGCTACTTTCGTAACCCGGTATAATGGGTTGCTGTTTGTATGTTTTGTAGGTAATATTCGGGAATGGCACTTCGCCGCCATGAATAGGGATATTTAGCGTACTGGTTAAACTAACCCGGTTCTGGTAAGCCATTGCTACCAGGTTTTGCCATATAATAGGGTGAAAGCCTCCTTTAGTCGGCTTGGCCTGCCAACCCTGTACACCATAATTCCAAAAAGCGATTCCCCGCTCTTCGCACCACTCATCGCCATATTGTTTCAACATTTCGTAGCCAAACTCGGTTAACCGGCTACGCAGTTGCTCACATATCCTTTTCACCGCTTCAGCACTATAAGTAGTGCCTGTTGACGCCCCTGTACTTGTTGGATTGGTAATAATACTCGTTTTAGGGCTTTCGATCTCAATCAGGCTCATAGGCACATTCAGTATATAAGCCGCCACCTGACGAACCTGCGTCAGCAGCCCCTGTCCCATCTCTACCCCGCCCTGGTGAATGATAATACTTCCATCTCCCTGATACACGGAAACATAAGCACCCGCCTGCTCCAGCATGGTAAGGTTATAACCCGACCCATATTTAACCGGAATAATGGCAAGCCCTTGCTTACGCCATTTATTCTCCCTGTTGTATTTTTCAACAGCTGCTACTTTTATATCGTATTTACATACCGTTTTCAGGTATTCCCAAACATCCTTCATATAACAATAAGAAAGTGCCTGGCCGAACGGTGTAACATCGCCACGATCATATAAATTTATTTTCCTTACCTGCTCGGCAGACATGTTAATAGAAAAAGCCGCATCGTCAATAGCGTTTTCCATCATCACTTTGCCCTGCACATCACCAAAAGCTCTGAAAGCGGTTGAAGGAGCTGTATTGGTTCGGCAAACATCAATCTGTGCCTGGAAATTGGCTATACGGTAAGCATTATCAGCACGGGTGATAATACAATTGGAAACAATAAAGGAACAATCATAAAATGCCCCACCATCGCCCCACATTTTGTTGGATAGCCCTCTAATGATGCCTTTGTTTGTTGGGGTGGTCTTCCCATCGTCAATAGCTACCTGGTATTGTGAATAATAAGCATGCCTTTTACCTACCATAGCGGTGTCCTGTTCGCGGGTAAGCGCCAATCGCACCGTCTTTTTCAATGCTTTGGCTGCAACAGCCGTCGCCGCGGCTACAAAACGTGTTTGTTCGGTTTTGCCGCCAAACCCTCCTCCTACAGGCGGTACCTGTATGTCTATGCTATTATATTGCGCTCCCAATGCCGATGCTATGGTTCCATGAATGGTCATTGGGCTTTGGGTCGACGACTTTATCACAATTTTACCGCCATCAACCGGTTGGGCTATGGCTGCTTGCGTTTCCATATAAAAATGCGCCTGCCCCCCCGTTAGCTGCGTACTTTCGGTAATTTGACAACTGTTTCCGTCTACCAGTCCGGTTCTGCTTACGATGGCTTTATCCAGCGCATCCTTCTGGGTTACCCATTCCAGTTGGCTGCCGGGCCGCGTAATATCCCAGATATGAGATATAAAGCTGGCTGTAGTAGGCCAGTCAGGAAAAATATTGTCATGCGTTATAGCATCATCAATACTTAAAACGGGCTTATTTTTCCAGTTGTTGGGATCCGGATCGATTTGAACAGCAGTGTACGCTACACATTGATCCGCTACATAATCTGCAATGGTTGCTGCTTCTATTTCATTATCGGCTCCAACCAGAGCGATGGACTGTCCTACGTAGTTAACCTGCTCAATTGCAAACACAGGTTGATCGGCTCCCATACCCTGCATATTTGTGGCGCCGTTTTTAAAAGCTTCACAAGTAACAAGATCAATAAACCCGGTAAATTTTTGCGAAAGGTGGTTACGCAGATCAGCCGTGCTGGCAGTACCTTCGGTACCGGGTACGATGAAGTGATAATTAGCCAACGCACGCCGGCTCTGCACCAACGCCGCGTTAACCGTATTGGGCGGAACCGCAAGCTCATGAGTATAGTGCAATTGGCCCGAAGCCTGTTCCATTGCCGTGAATTTTATATACGGCTGTGCAACGGGGGCCCTAAACTCCTGTGGTTCATAATATTGATAACCCGTACTTACACCCCACCTACCCCACGTAATATCTCCGCTTGAACGAATGTGCAGTGGCACCGGCACGTCTTTTTGCAGCAGTGCATTTACAATCGCTTTATAAAGGAATGAAGCGGCCAACTGTTGTTTGTAAGCGCGTGTGAAACCTTCGCTTGGCAAACCGCTCATGCGCGATTCATATTGCGACAGTACCGCTGATGTTTCTTTGTTCAACGAATCTATCAGGTCAGGTATCAGGTCAAGCGTAAGCTCTTTGCCTTCCATCAACATGCTGGTGCCGACTGCCATCCACGGATATGGCGCCAAACCACCGAACATTAACGTAGATTCGATTACTTTCAAGCCTGCATCAAACCTGATAGAACAGCCTGCATTAACAATACTATGTGCGTTAACATCGCGCAATGCTACCTTTTGTGCCAAAGCCACCGTGTTTGGATCGCCAAACCTCAAATTAAAGCCCACCAGGATAAAACTTTTAGCCAAGTCCGGGTTTTTCTCAAACCTGCCACATATATCTTCTATTGAGGCACTTTCAATTATTAATCCGTATGTACTAAACGGATCAATAAACAGTACCTCGGCACGGCACGCGCTCAATATTGTAAGCATATCCGATGGGAACGGCTCACCTGTGCCAGCGGCTATATGCTTAAAAACAAGCATAGCATTACCACCAATAGTGGCAGCGTTTCGTACTATACGGCCCGCTGTTCGCTGTGCCATAAAAAGTGCCGCCCCCCAGGGTGTAGTTTCCGGGTCGCGGCCTTCAGGAATATTGTGTTCAAAGGTTTGCAATGCCTGTTCCACGATACTTATAAAATCGCTGTAGGTTGTACCTGCACTCACTTTAATATATTCGGCAGTTACTTCTGTTGGTGTGTTTAATTCTGGTATATGACTAATATCTATCACAATATCCGCGTCTAAAAACTCCTGTTTATAAATACCGTAAGCCGTGTTGGCATGAACAATATGTATCCTGCGCTCTTTAAAGTTATTAAGGTCATTTGCCAGCTCAACAAGCGTGAGCGGACTGATCCATTGTTTTTCTTTAGTTTGGATAGAAGCTGCCGGTACGGGTTGCTCTGCCTCGGGCGGAAAAGGGATCACAATAAAAGGCGCCGGTAATTGCTGCTGTACAGACTCGTCACCCAGGCATTTCATTCGGTCTTCCTCATCCTGCACGGTCCAGTCAGAAGCAAAGGTTTTCATGCCGGTGAGTATAGACCGATAGCCTGTACAGCGGCAAATATTACCATCAAATATTGCCTCGATCTCTTCTTGTGTGGCCTGGGGATTATTTAATATGAACTCAGACATATTCATCACAAACCCAACCGTACAATAGCCACATTGGGTACCATTATTCATAGCCAGGCGATGTGCTACAGGGTTCATACCCAAATTACTTTGTTCTGACGGATGCGGCGATGTCTGGGTCTTCAGCAACAAATCAGGCGATAAAGCTGCCTTTTCCACTTTGGCTATTGCATGTGCTACATCAGCCCTTTTAGCCTGCGCTTTCTCATGGGCTTCTAAAATGGCCTCTGGCAGCGGTGAATCTGCAGGCGGCGCGAAACGGCTCGCGACAGGGGTTTGTGTAAGAAACTCAGGATTTGGCCGACGAGCACCGCCGGTGCCTTCTACCGTGGTTACCACCATGCCATCAACTGCAATAAGCGGTCGTAAACAGGAATTGATGGCCCGGTGCTCAGCTTTGTTATGGTCGCTATCCCAGTGCGACAGTATCACGGTGCATCCACCGCAGCCACCCTGTCCGCAAGGTTTTTTAGGTCCGGCCAGGTGCACGTCTGGCGAACGCAGATAATCTATTAATAAGGTATCAACAGCAGGATTCTCTACTACAACCTGCTGACCGTTCAGAAAAAACGATATGGAATTACTCATGGTGATTTCAGATTTTGATTTATTGTTGATAGCCTTTATTAAAAAGTACCCAGCGTATTAGGTAACACATTAGCTTTTTGCCTTGGCCCGCCTTTTTTAAGTGCCTTGGCCCTTCTGAACGGCATTCCGCCTCTGCGTACCGAGTGTACGGTGCCGCTGAATTGATTAGCATAAAACCCTCCGACGGTTTTATCTTTCCATTCCCAATAATAACCCAGCGCCAAAGAAACCTGCAATGAGAAATCTGTTGACGAGGCTTTTGCGGGATTATATGCAGTGCCACATTTTAAATTCTGGTAATATTTTATCCAGGCTGCGGTGTTGGTATTTGTAAGGTATTTCATAGAGCCATTAGGCAGTGTATCCCCTATAAATGCCTCATCAGGTACGAGTGCAGCAAATTGTGGGAACTCACCGGTTTGGTGGCAGGACATACATGATGCGGTATTCAGATCCACAGGACCATCAAGTCTTCCGCCCCATCCTAAGTGCTGCGGAGGCAGATCTGCAGAGGTGTTGATAAAAGTTTCTTTCAGGCTGTCATTGATCATTGTTTTACTCACGGGGTAAGGATTTATCCAGTTGGTTTTATATTGCGGGTCGTTACCGAACTGAATGCCAACAGGCACCAAATTCATTACCCTCTCACGCATGGTTTTACCTTTATTGAGGTCGCCGTTGTAACAGAAATTACCAAAAATCCAGCCGGTTCCATATTTCTCCGCCTCTTTTTGGCGAACCATGATATCCATTTGGATGAGGTGTACCTTTTTAACTATACGGTTTACGCTATCTTTAAACGTAGGCGAAATAAAGGCTGTTCTTTCATAAGAATTTTTAAGGTAAGGCACATCGGTTGAATCCAGATCGGTATATAATAGTTTGAATATTACTGTACCTACCGGGAAACCTCCCTTAGGGCCTTGAGTTACAAATGGATCGGGATCTGTTGACGTGTTCCACATTTTATATAAAACATGGCCGGCAAAATCATTATAAAACCCTAAGGCGTAAACCTGCCCGCCGCGTTTTTGACCGGGCGCCAACTGGTACGGACTAACTGGGGCCTCTTTTGCCAATCCATTAAAACCTTCTGAAGCAAGAGGACCGTAATGCAGCCATGGCATATGATACCAGCTGCGTTTTTTATTATCCTGGGCAATAAAATTAGCCTCTATCATGCCGTCAAAGCAATAATCCCTGGCAGCCAGCAGCCATTCCTTCCACCTGCTCTTGTCATCGAAAGGGATCTTGAAAAAGGCGGGCATTTTATCATCACCTGGCCCCGTTTCCGGAAAATCCTGGCTTAGTTTAAAAACCTTTTGGCCCGGATAATGCTTTATGAACGAATCAATAGGGATCATTACCCCAAAGTCAGGGAAAGTTTTTTTTTCGTCTTCTGTTTTTGTAGATGAGGTACCATTGTGGTCGCTGGAGGTACACCTGGCGATAATAGCTATCGCAAAAACGGATATTACTATCCATAGGATTCTGTGTTTGTTCATTTTCTTAGGTTTAGGTATTTAAATTGGTTTGTAATAATCAGAATATATATTAGATAACTATATATTATAACTAATGATTTAAACAAACTTAATTAATATTTAATAAATATATTAATATTTATCACAAACAACAAAATAAAACCAAAATTAACCTATAAGTAAAAATATCAAACAAATATTACATTTTTTATAATAATCATTATATTGAGATATAAAGGCGGTATCAGTTTACTTCTTACGAGTGATGAGTTTAAAGCCGGAGAATTTAATATATGCCTTTTGCGGACCATAAGTGCTTTGATAAAGCCCCACCTGCACCGGGCTGCCGTCAAGATCAGGCCTTAAAACCGGGCTGCCGGGTAAATCAGTCCAATGTGTACCGTCGCTGCTGCTCCTTATGTAAAACAGCTTGCCGGTTTTTTGGATCTGCAGGTGGCGATCGTAATTCCACCCTGCCTGAGTATTAGTTTGCATCCTGTCACCGTCTTTAAAATTTGTAAACAGATTGCCGCAGTTCCATGCCGGGAAAATGCCATTTTGCAATAGCGCTTCACTACCCTCGCTTCCTGGTTGTTTCATTCTTCTCACCATCAATCCGGCATCATTGTTACCGGTAACTTTTTTCTCCGTCAAACCACTCACATCGATTACCTCCACCTCTGCAACAAAATCTCCGGAAACATTTTGATAAATAAATGGACCGTATGGCATGTTTCCGTCCCAGTTTGAACCTTTTGATTCAAGTGTTAATGTATGGTTACCGGCAAATATTTTACCTTCCTGCTTGCCGCCCGCACCTATAAGGCCGTTCCATATAGTTCCGGTAAGGCTATCAGCAGTAAAATCTTTATTTATAAAAAACTGATCAGTAGCAATATTGAATCGTGCAGAAGATGTATTCACGGGCAAGGCGGTAGTTTTTGCGCTTACATTACCATAACTATCTTTTACCTTAAAAGAGTAGCTATAATTTTTGTCTGCTAATAAACCATAATCAATATAATGTGCACCGGTCTGCCAGCCGCTTGATTTACTGGTGTCGGTTTCATTAATAAAATTATACTGAAGGTTTGACTTTATTGATGCGTCTTCGTGAGCTTGCATATCAACCATATTGGGAGTTATTGCTCGAGGAGCAATTTCAAATACAGGTACCCGCTTTATGGGTGGATGATCGTTCCGTTTCCAATTTTGACTAATCTGTTTAATTTCTGTATAGCTTAAGGCATGTTTATAAACTACCAGGTTACTTAAAGCGCCTTTAAATCCATTACCAATTGATAAACCGCCGGGGATATGGCTTTCTGTTTGAGTTGAAGCTGATGAAACTAACACGCCATCAACATATTCTTTAACCAATGTACCTTTAAAAGTTTTTGTAATGTAGTGCCACTGGCCGCTCCTTAATGTTTTATCTGTACTTATTATTGGCTTAACAGGTATTTGCGTGCTTATTATTGGCAAGCCAGGCTTTGGTGCAGATTGATATACGCTTAAGGCAATACTATAATCTTGCTTTCCATTATTATCCCAGGCTAAACTTGTATTAAATGTAAGGGATTCCTCCCCGTTAAAACCAACCGCTATCTTCCCACCGATATCGGCAACCTCAGGAAGTGTTCCGTCTGCCGATTGAAATTCGCTGCCTGTATCTCCGTCATTTTTCCATTTTTGAAGCTTGCCGTAATTAAGCCTGGAAGCATCAAGATAAACGGCAATATCTGATCTATGAGGATGCTTTGCCCACTGCTGTATGGTGCTATCAGGTAATGCCCTGTCATAGATGGCAAGTGATGATAAAGCACCCATAAAATAAGCCGAAAGATTTGTTTTTGCGCCAACTGTGAATTTAACTGCGGGCTGTAAAAACAACATTTTATTTTCTTTATTGTTAAGCACGCCGTCAACAAAAAGCTTTTCAAAAGTACCATCAAACGTAACTACAACATGATGCCATTTTCCAGCTGGTGGCATCTCTTGGTATTGAAGGTCAGAAACACCAAAATGTTGCACAGCACCCGCAGTTGAATTGCTTCCATATCCAAAGGTGGCGCTCTTGTGATCTGATTCACCATTTGTCCAGCTTAATACAGGGTTTTCATCCCTGGTTTGGCTGCTATAAACCCAATATGATACCGTATAACTATTATTACCGGCAAGCGACAGAGGAACATCAACAGTAGATTTAAGCAATTGTGCACCATTGAAAACCAATGCTTTTTTACCCGCAATAATATCAATAACGGGAGACTTACCAGTTGTGGTAAAATCGCCACCTAATGATCCTTTATTTTTCCACTTGTTTACTGCTTCGCCAGCTTGAAAATTAATTGCATCTAAACTTACCAATAAGCCTTTTTGCTGAGCTGGGACACTTTTAGCGTTCATCTGCGAGGCATTTGACGGTAAAGAACCGGTTTTGGATGCGTGGTTAGCATATCCGCTTATTACAGGCTCGCCATACACTTTAATATTCCATACCGCTTTATACAAACCGGGGTATTCAGTTCCGGTTATGGTAAGGCGGATAAATCTGGCCATGGCCGAGCCTGAATCCAACATTGGCGAGCCATGTTGTTTATTTGATCTCTTGTCTGAAAACAGCTTCCAGATTTTTCCATCTACTGATGTTTCTATAAAATATTGATAGTACCAGGTTGCATACTCAAACTGTATTAGCACCTGTTTAATAGGCATTACATTCCCCAAATCTATAGTAAGCCATGCAGGCGCTGTGCTATTATCAGCTGGTTTCCATAATGTGCCGTTATTATTATCAACCGCAAATGAAGGCTGGTAATTGTTATTATAAAATGAAGATGCTGTCACCTTTTTCACATAAGCCTGATCAGTGACACTGTAAGTGCTTTTTCCTAATAGTCCCACTCCGGTATGCGTCGGTATCACCTTTTCAATATTGCCATCATCGTCAAAAACAATTTTATCTGCACAAACCTGCCGGTGATAGCCACCGTTGGAGTGAGGGTTATTGTGCCGGTGATAAACCATATAAAAATCATCGCCTACCTGTATAACCGATTCATGACCAGGCCCATGAATTGTGCCATCGGTGTTAGTGTTCAGTATGGGGTTGTTTTTACCAAACTCAAAAGGGCCCATAGGGCTGGTTTTGCTGATAGCATATTGAACCCGATAAGTAGAATCCTCACAACGCCCGGATGAATAGGTAAAATAATAGATCCCTTTACGTTTAAACATGAACGGCGCCTCAAAAAAGTCCTTAGCTATAGTGTTGGGTATCTTTGCCGTTTTTGAAAAAGAATGCATATCGGAGTTTAATAACCCCACACCGCAACCATGATCGGGATAGATACCCCAGGTACCCCAAAACATATATATCTTTCCGTCGTCATCCTTAAAGGTTTGCCCATCCAATGTTATAACGCCGGGTATAAAATAATTAGGGATCATTGCCTTACCACCCGGTAAAAGCGGTGTCCACGGACCGACAGGGCTTGATGAGGATGCGCCATAAATATCTACGGGCTGGCAATAATACATGTAATACCTACCATCATTGCCGTTAATAACATCGGGGGCCCAGTAGTAATCAGACGTTGGCCAATTCATGTCACGCATGGTCCAATTCACAAAATCTTTTGATGTCCATACCTGCGATGGTCCGTGTCCTCCCCCGTTGCCATCAGTAGTTGCATAAATATAATAGGTATCACCAAATTTCCGTACTGTGGGATCGGCAAAATAGCCTGGCAGAATAGGGTTGCCGTTACCTGGCGTTACGTCCGATTGTTGTTGCGCAAAGCTTATTAAAGCGCTTAAGCATAACCACCATAAAAAAGCAAACCGGATGAAAAAGTTATGCATCATATTCAAACTAAATAATCCACGCCAGCGATAATATTCTTTTTCATCAATTTATGCAGATAGAATCAGTAATTTATAAGCCCTCGACAAGTTCAACAGGTTTGCCCTGTTTACGGCCTCCGATAAGATAATAAACCGGAATACCGCTTAGGGTAATGAGCAGCCCCGGCCAGGTATAGGCCGGCTTATATTTAATGAGCAACAGGCAAAAAGCAAGCCCCATAATAATATAAATGACGGGCAAAACCGGGTATCCAAACGCTTTATATGGCCGTTCGGCATCCGGCATTTTTTTGCGTAATATAAAAATACCGATAATGGTGAGCACGTAAAAGACTACAACAACGAACGATATCATATCAAGCAGGTTGCCATATTTCCCACTTAAGCTCCACAAACAGGCAAAAACACATTGCAGCCACAGGCCAAAGCCCGGTACCGAGTTTTTATTGAGCGAGCCGACTTTTTTAAAAAATAACCCATCCTTTGCCATGGAATAATAAACCCTTGCACCTGACATAATCAATCCGTTATTGCAGCCAAACGTTGATATCATAATAAGCAGTGCAATAATCACCGTCCCTGATGTACCAAAAATTTGTTGCGATGCTGCCACACCTACCCTGTCTTTATCGGCAGCTGCGATGTTATGCAACGAAAGAACCCCTGTATACATAACGTTAGTTGAAATATAGATAAGGGTAACTATCAGTGTACCTAAAGCCAGGCTTAAACCAATGTTCCTTTTCGGATTCTTAATTTCGCCGGCTATAAAAGTTACATTATTCCATGAATCGCTGCTGAATATAGAACCTACCATTGCTGATGCAATAGCACCTAAAGCAGCTATAGTGGTATAGGAGGTGATGGTACCATCCGGCCTTAAGTTGTGCAAACTCCAGGCATCATGCCAATTCTCTGTCCACACAGAACTTTTTACTGCAAAAAGACCAAAAACAATTAAACCCAGCAAACTCAGCAACTTGGCCATGGTAAAAATAGTTTGCACAATTTTACCACTGTTAACACCACGGGTATTAATATAGGTTAGCAAAACGATAACTAAAATAGAAAGCAGCTGCGCAGGCGATATTGTGATAAAGCCCAGGTTAATGGCAACCAGGTCCTCGCTGAATTGAGGCAACAAATAAGCTGTAAATTTTGCAAAAGCCACGCCCACTGCAGCTATGGTAGCAGTTTGTATCACTGTAAAAAAGCTCCACCCATATAAAAACCCCACCAACGGGCTGTACGCTTGCTTGAGGTAAATATACTGCCCACCTGCCTTGGGGAACATTGCGCTTAATTCGCCATAACTGAGTGCCGCCGTAAGCGTCATAAATCCGGTAATAAGCCAAACAAACAGTAACCAGCCAGCACTGCCAACGTTGCGGGTAATATCGGCGCTCACAATAAAAATACCTGAACCAATCATACTGCCTGCTACCAGCATAGTGGCATCAATTAACCGCAGTGAAGGCTTAAAAGAATTACCGTTCTCCATAAAAATAAATAATCAAATGTTTGTATTTGTTAATGCAGATTTTGAAATGCAGTTACTTGCTTCCAAAATCGTAAAACCTCCAGCTGGTGGTAAAATCTTTTGTTAATGCCTGGTTAGTTAAGGTAGCTCTTAACATTTCTACCGGGATAAGATTTTCTTTGACAGCAGCATCATGAAATTGTTTATAGGTCATTTTACCGCTATCTACCAGTTCCTTTTTTAACTCCATTAATTGCAGGCCGCCCAACAGATAGGCAACCTGGTAAAGCGGGCTGTAACCACCTTCAAATGATCGTCTTACCTCACCTTCGGCGTTGGCTTTTTCATGCCCTACCCTGTTAACCAAAAAATTAATGCATTGCTGTGGCGTCCAATTGCCTAAGTGATAGTTGAGCGAAAATATGATCCTGGCACATCTATGCATACGCCAAAACAGCATGCCAATCCGTTCCTCGGGCGTTTTGGCAAAGCCTTGATCATATAGTAACATCTCCCAATATAATGGCCAGCCTTCGCCGGCAAACGGTGTCGAAAAATCCTGCCGATAAGCTTTATACCGGCTGTTCATAAAATACTGCAGATTATGGCCCGGAATAAGTTCATGCTGAACCGTGCCCCTTGAAAAATAAGGATTATTGCCACGCATGCTCATCAGGCGGTCATCAAGTTGCATGGTATTGGTTGGATATGAAATACTGATCTCTTTACCGCCCGTAAAAAACGGATTTATCAGTTGTCTTTCAGGCGACATCATGACCATGCCCCAGGTTTCTTCTGCGAGCGGTGGTATGGTAATCAAATCACGCTCTTTGATGAAACCTACGGCATCATTATATAATTTAACAATCAATTCGGGTTGATGACCTATCGGTACATAGCTATTCTTTACTCTTTCAAGCGCTTTTTTCCAGTCGTTACCCAAACCCATCTCCTGCGATGCCTTGAGCATTTCCTTATCACACCAGGCAAACTCAATATTGGCAAGTTTTATAAGCTCCTCAGGGGTATACGGAATCATTTCAGCTTGCAACTGACTGATGAGTTCCTGCCTCCCTATTGGGACACCTTTTATGCCACTACTATCACTTTTTTGGGTGGTGTTGATCCTTCCTTTAGCAATGGCAAGTTCACCGAACCGCCCAAGTTCATCATCGAGGGCCTTGTAAGGCTCGGGCACCCACCAGGTAAAGGATGGATCATATTTATTATAAAAGCCATAAAAGTCGCGCAACCGGCCTTTTAAACCGAATAAGGCATCGTGGGTTGTTTTTGCCACAGGCATATCCAGCGCGGGTATTTTTTTTAACGCGGCAATATGAATTTCAAGGTCTTTTAATATCCTGTTAAGGTCACTTGCTACCTTTTGCCCATCAACAAATGTACCCCGGCGACGTTTTTGCTCTAATAAATATATCTCATCAGCAAAAGAAACATATTGGGCAGCCTGACTGTAGAGTTCATCTTCTTTTTTCAGATCTTTCAGGTCAAAATTGATGCGTTTCTTGAGCAGGATATAATCAACCTTGCCATATATGCTCAGGGCAGTAAAATTTGTTTGGTCAAGCTGTTTCAGATAATCGCTGTCAACTTCAATAAGTCTTTTACGTTGCTCAGGTGAATTAATTACATTTTGCTTGTACTGACCTTCAGCATGCTCATTTACATTATACGGCGAATAAAAATCTTTGATCGCATTAATGTCCTGCCCATACCTTACAATCGTTCCGCCAATTTCGCTGGTTTGCTCATATAAGCTGCCCGCTACAGTGGCGGTTTGCGCATTACCTGTGAATGCATGAATAACCAAAAAAAATAAAATTAAACCATTTTGAGTTGGTTTGAAAAAAGTAATAAACACGCTATATGTTAAGTTTAAGGTAAATATTCAACCAGGTACAGACTAACCAGCGGCCCTGTTAAGACTGATCACATTGTTGTTATAGCTATCAATATAGCCCTTGGGGGTTACTCCTATTACGCATTTAAATACCCTATTAAAATTAGTGATGCTTGAAAAACCACACTTATAGGCCACATTGTTTATACTTTCAAATTTATGGGCTATAAGTTTCTTACAGGCCTCGTTTATCCTGATCTCGTTTAAGAATGAGATAAAGGTATTGCCGGTGTGTTTTTTAAAATAACGGCAAAAGGATTCGGGTGTCATATACGCTACCTTAGCCACATCTTCAAGTGTAATGGCTTCGCTGTAGTGCTGTATGATATAATTATAAATATTACCAATCCTTATCCCTTCGTTTTCGGTAATACCCGGCAAGTTACCATATGTTGACAAGGGACTTAATTTACATTTAGCCGAGGTTATACCCTTGATCAGATTAAAAAATTGGATGATCTGGTCGAGCCCGGATGCCTTATCAAGCGCAACCATGGCAGCTACAACCTTATCGGCAATAGAATGCGGAACTTTAAAGCCTTGCTGATATTGCTGAAAGAAAGTTAAAGCGGGTTTCATTTCAGCCATGTTAAACAGTGGTAACAATGTTCCTTCGGGATTGAAGAAAACCGTTAAAGCTTCAATCTTTTTATTTGAATTATGATCAAAGTATTCCGGATTGCTCTTAAATACATGCGGCAGGTTTGCCCCAATTAAAAAAACGTCTCCGGCACTATAATCATGCATATTGTTTCCAACAATCAAAGTGCCCTCACCTTTACGTATCCAGGTGAGTTGAATTTCCTTGTGCCGGTGCAGATAAGGGTAATGATATGGTAAACAAACCCTTTCTACAATAACACTTTTTTCGTGCGATACCGGAATGGTAAATTGTAAAACCTTCATCTCCAACATTAATTTATAATTGTTGAATTTACAATTACTTAACTCAAAGTACCAACAAATGAGGATGAAAGGGTAAAATATGATTAGCATCTGCTAATTTATTGTTGGTTGAGGCATAAAAATTTGCTGAAAAACTTACTTTTGAACAAAAGTTAAAACATTAAATGTTTTATTTACACTTAAAATCAAAACAATAATTGACAGCGGGATCGCTTAGCCAAATTAAATGTTTTTAATTATTCAAAAGCCACAATGTGCATATCAGGCAAAAACATATAGGAAACATATATCACCGTGGTTTGTCAATTTCAAAACCAGTTAAAATACTGCTATCACCGGCAAAATATCATTTACAATTATTAAGCAAACCAGGGTAATTTAGATAATTATAATTTTTTAGTTAATACTCAATGTTATGGTAATAAAAAAGTGGTTTAAATTAAACTTATGCCTTGTAGCCTGCTTTATAAGTGCGCAAACTACCAGGGCTCAATCCTATGTACCTGAATGGAACGATGCCCGGATAAAAATAAAACCGATAGTTGCAATAAAAGCTTATGCCTTTGATTTAAAAGACGTTCAGTTACTTGAAAGCCCTTTTAAAAAGGCAATGGAAGTTGACGCTGCCTATTTATTATCCATAAACGCCGACAGGCTGCTTTCTGGCTTCCGTTCACATTCGGGCCTGAAACCTAAAGGCAAAATTTATGAGGGCTGGGAATCATCAGGATTGGCAGGCCATACCCTGGGTCATTATTTGTCGGCCATTTCTATGCACTACGCATCAACACGTGATCCTGAATTTTTAAAACGCATTAATTATATAGTTAAAGAGCTTGATGAATGCCAGGTAGCCCGCAAAACAGGCTATGTAGGCGCTATTCCTAAAGAAGACACCATTTGGGCCGAAGTTTCCAGGGGCGATATCCGTTCAAGAGGCTTTGATTTAAATGGTGGCTGGTCACCCTGGTACACCGTTCATAAAGTTATGGCGGGCCTGCTCGACGCCTACTTATATGGCAATAATACCCAGGCATTAAAAATATCTAAAGGCATGGCCGACTGGACAGCCGAAACCATCAAAAACCTGGATGATGAGAAGCTGCAAAAAATGCTGCTCTGCGAATATGGAGGAATGGCTGAAACACTTGCCAACCTATACGCTATCAATGGCGATAAAAAGTACCTTGAACTATCATACAAATTCTATGACAAGAAGATCCTCGACCCGCTATCACAGAAACAGGATATTTTGCCTGGCAAACACTCTAACACCCAAATTCCGAAGGTAATTGCAAGCGCCCGCAGATATGAACTTACCGGCGATAAAAAAGATAAGGCCATTGCAGATTTCTTTTGGGAAACCATCGTTAATAATCATTCGTATGCTACAGGCGGCAACAGTAATTATGAATATCTTGGCGAACCACGCAAACTAAACGAAAAACTTACCGAAAACACTACCGAAACCTGCAATACCTATAACATGCTGAAATTAACCAGGCACTTGTTTGCAGTTGAACCTTCGGCCATGTTAATGGATTATTATGAAAAGGCATTGTACAACCATATTCTTGCGTCGCAAAACCATACGAATGGCATGATGTGTTATTTTGTGCCGCTTAGAATGGGGGGAACAAAACATTACAGCACCCCCTTTGATGATTTTACCTGCTGTGTTGGCTCTGGAATGGAAAACCACGTTAAATACAACGAAAGCATCTATTTTAAAGGTGCTGACGGCAGTTTATACATTAATTTGTTTATCCCGTCAGTGCTTAACTGGACATCAAAGGGTTTATCAGTTAAACAGGTGAATAATTTCCCCGCATCTGATCATATTGCTTTTACAGTTAATACAAAAAAAACTGTCGCTATGGCCATTCGCATTCGCAAACCAAAATGGACAGGCAATGCAACCATCAGTATCAATGGAAAGGCCCAAAATGCTGTTACCGATGAACAAGGATACTTTGTTTTAAACCGCAAATGGCGCAACAACGATAAAATTGAATTCATCACCCCGGAAAGTTTGTATACTGAAGCGATGCCTGATAATGCTAACCGGCGGGCGATTTTTTACGGTCCGGTATTGCTTGCCGGTATTTTGGGTAATACAGAACCTGATCCGCTTAAAGGCGTGCCCGTTTTTGTAACCAGCGAAACCGATCCTAATCAATGGCTGCAAATGGTTGACAAAAAACAGCTAACTTTCCGTACGGTAAATATTTCGAAACCCGAAGAAGTTACCCTGATGCCATTTAATGAAACCCAAAACCAATATTACTCTGTTTACTGGGATGTATTTACCCCACAAGCATGGGTGGTACAGCAAAAAGCTTATGACGAACAAAAGAAAAAGCAGCAGGAGCTGGAAGCCCGTACCATGGATGTTTTACGTATAGGCGAAATGCAACCGGAACGCGATCATAATTTCAGCGGTGAAAATGCCACAACGGGCGAAGATCATCAAAAGAAATGGCGGTCGACAGAGAATGGTGGTTATCTGCAATATGACATGAAAGTTGATGCCAGTGTACAAAATACGCTCATTAATACCTATTGGGGAATGGATAACCGCGGACGACGTTTTGATATCTTAATTGACGGTGTAAAAATTGCATCAGAAGATTTGAACCAGTACAAGGAAAGCCGCTTTTATGATATCAGCTACACACTGCCCATTGAATTAACAAAAGGCAAACAAAAAGTAACCGTTAAATTATTACCGAAAAAAGAAAACAGCGCGGGCCCGGTTTACGGCAGCCGCATGGTAAAAACTAACCTTTAATAAGTAAAGAAATTCAAGATCATGATCAATAAAACAAAACCGGCCTGTTTACTCTCCCTCGCATTGATAGGGCTTGCAGGCTCATTATTTGCGCAGCAAAAGGATTATCCTATCCAACCGGTTGCGTTTACCAGCGTGCATGTAAACGATAATTTCTGGCAGCCCAAAATGGAAGTAAATGCCACTGTTACCATTCCCTATGTACTGGCCCAGTGTAAAGCCAATGGCCGCATGGATAATTTTTTGCGTGCAGCCAAAAAACTTGATGGTGATAAGCTGAGTGAATTTCCTTTTGATGACACCGACGTTTATAAGGCTATTGAAGGTGCATCATACTCCATGCAAAACAAAAAGAACCCGCAGCTTGATAAATATATTGATACATTGATCAGCATTATTGGTGCAGCGCAGGAACCAGATGGCTATCTGTACACTTTCAGAACCGTACATGCTAAAAAGCCGCATGAATGGATAGGTTCAAAACGCTGGGAAAAGGAAGAGGTCCTGAGCCATGAACTATATAACAGCGGTCACCTGTATGAGGCAGCTGTGGCACACTTCCAGGCAACCGGTAAACGCACCTTGCTTAACATCGCCATAAAAAATGCCGATCTGCTGGTTAAAACATTCGGTCCTGGTAAAATTGAGGAATATCCGGGCCACCAGATCGTAGAGATTGGTTTATCAAAAATGTACCGTGTTACCGGCAACAAACAATATCTTGACCTGGCTAAGTTCTTTTTAGATGTTCGCGGACCAAAGGGCGACTCTTACAACCAGGCAGATAAAAAAGTGGTTGACCAGCACGAGGCCGAAGGTCACGCGGTGAGGGCTGCTTATATGTATACCGGCATGGCCGATATTGCCGCCTTAACCGGCGACACCCGTTATTTAACAGCCATTGATGATATATGGAGCGATGTTGTAAATAAAAAACTTTATATAACCGGCGGTATTGGCGCAACAGGTGCAGGCGAAGCATTTGGCGATGCTTATCAATTGCCTAATATGTCGGCCTATGCCGAAACCTGTGCAGCTATTGGTAATGTTTACTGGAACAACAGGATGTTTTTATTGCATGGTGATTCAAAATATATCGACGTGCTGGAGAGAACACTTTACAATGGCCTGTTATCTGGTGTATCCTTAAGCGGCGACCGTTTCTTTTATCCAAACCCACTGGCTTCTATGTTTCAGCACCAGCGCAGCGCATGGATCAGCTGTGCCTGTTGTATCAGCAACATGACGCGTTTTTTGCCATCATTGCCGGGTTATGTTTACGCTAAAAATAAAAATGACCTGTATGTTAACCTGTTTATGAGCAATTCAAGCAATATCAAGCTTACCTCGGGCAACGTAAATATTGTACAGCAAACAGATTATCCATGGAAAGGAAAAATTGATATTACCGTAAATCCTGATAAAACAAACCTGTTTACATTGAGGATACGCATTCCGGGCTGGGCAAAGCAACAACCTGTACCTGGCGACCTGTACACATTTATGGATAAGAAACCATTGCCGGTTATTTTATCAGTAAACGGCCAAATCAACTCGTTTACCACCGAAAAGGGCTACGCAGTATTAAAACGCACCTGGAAAAAGGGAGACAAAGTTACCCTTACACTGCCAATGGAAACAGAGAAGGTATTGGCCAACCAACAGGTAAAAGATGACAGAGGGCGCTTTGCATTTGAACGCGGTCCGGTTGTATATTGCCTTGAAGGACCCGATAATAAGGACAGCCTGGTACAAAATATATTGATCGATAAAAATGCAATTGCAAACGCCAACTACCACGCCGACCTTTTAAATGGTGTTGATGTAATAAATGCCGAAGGTAAAAGTGCTAAACGGCAGCTAAACAGTAATAGTTTAATAGAAACAGACCAGCAGGTTAAGGCTATTCCCTATTATGCCTGGGCAAACCGCGGGCCCAGCGAAATGACCGTATGGATACCCTATGAAGCTTCGGCAGCAAGACCAAAACCTGCACCAACAATTGCCAGCAAAAGCAAGGTAACAGCATCCTTAAAAAACCAAAGGATGTTTAATGCTATAAAAGATCAATATGAACCGGCAGATTCAAAAGACACCAATTATCCTTATCTGCATTGGTGGCCAGCTAAAAACACCAATGAGTTTGTTCAATATGATTTTGATGCTGAATATACGGTTAGCGAATCAAAGGTTTACTGGTATGATGATGGCCCTTGGGGCGGCTGCCGCATTCCAGCATCATACAAGATCCTTTATAAAAAAGACGGCCAATGGATACCCGTAAAAAACACAACGCCATATACTGTTAGTAAGGATGGTTTTAATGTAGTAACATTTGAACCCGTTAGCACAACAGCTTTAAGAATGGAAATACAATTACCCGTTGATAATGCCTCAGGCATTCATGAATGGGCTGTTAAATAGCTATCATTACCAACAAGAAGGCCCTTTTGTTTCATGAAACAAAAGGGCCTTCTTGTTGAACAAAATTTTCTGCATTTATTGGGTATCATATTGTGCATTTAACAAGATGGATGTATTGTTAAAATCGCTGGTTTCAATTACCCCTTATTCATAAAAAAAGCAACCTCACTAAAATTTTAGTGAGGTTGCTTTTGCTAATATTTAACTATTAAACCCTGTTTAAAGGGTTATGTTATTGAACATCCCACCATAGCCTGTCTGTAAGTTTTGCGCTTAGTTGGGGTTGGTTATTGGTTAAAATTTCACTTTGCGGATATAATAACCTTCTTGGAATATCGGAAAGAGCGCCGTTTACTTTTGTTATTGCCGGATAGCCGGTCCTTCTCCAATCAGTAAAGTTCTCAATATTGAAGAAGTTTGCCAGGCTCTTTTCTTCCATGATCAACCGAATAGCATTCGCCTGGGTAAGAGTGCCCCGGGCAGCCAGGTAGGAGTTGACATCCGCAGAAGCGACGCCAAGTTTTGTCAGATTTGATTTAACCCCATCCTGGTAAACAGGCTGAGCTGCTGATGCTCCAGATTTTATAAAGGTTGCCTCTGCTTTAATAAATAATGCTTCAGAATAGTTTACAATATAATTAGGAGAAGACGCGCCTGCATAAAAATCAGTGGGATATGAATATTTGGACAGGTCACCCAGTGGGTCTCCTACTTTACGGCCTGTATACAAGCCCGTTGCTTTGGCAGGCTTTACAATTTTGGCCAGTCGCGGGTCATTCCTGCTTTTAAAACCTTCAACATAGGTATCGTTTAATATATAAGTACTAACCGCCGAAAAAGTAAGATTGATAGTATTTTCGCTACCTGCAGCACCCGAATATGCAAACTTGAAATCGTCATCGTTGCTTTGCATCCCGTTACTTAAAGCCGTTAAGGCAAGGTCGGCTTGCTGCGCGGCAGTGTACCCGGGCGCTTTGGTTAAGTGCATGTAATAGCGGGCTTTTAAGGTATAAGCCAGTTTTTTCCATTTGGTCATATCCCCTTGATAAAAATAATCATCGCCTGCAGGTTTGGTAATGCTATTTTTGTTGATGTCGGCAATTCCGTTATCAAGCAGGCTTTGTACCGTTTTATAAATATCTTCCTGCTTATCATAGGCTGGTGTAAAATCATCGCTGCCTTTAAATGCCTTTGAATAGGCAATATCGCCCCACATATCCGTAGCTGTGCCTAAAGTATAAGCAGTTAAGATCTTGGATATGCCCGCATAGTTATATCTTCCGCCTGCTTCGGCTTTTTTATTCAGGATATTGAGGTTGTTTAAAACGTTCACATAAAAGTTGTACCAGTCCCCGTCAAAATCGGTATTAAAAAGCTGATAGCTCCAAATACCCGGGTTGGGTTGGTTTGCTGTGATGGTTTGCATAAAATTTTGAACAATTATGCTGGCATTGCCCGCGTAAACCTGGTCAGATACCGATAGTTCAATAGGCGACAACAATAATGCTTCCTGAACGTCTGTAGGGTTATTGGGGTCTTTGTTTACATCAAGCACCTTTTTACAACTACTTGTCAATATTAAAATTACAAGTACATATATTGAGATCTTTTTCATTTTATAATTTTTAATGTTTGCGCTTAAAATCCTAATTTCAATGAAAGGTTTATTGACCGCGATGTTGGGGTAGAAAACGCGTAGATGCCCTGGTTACCATTTGCACTACCATAGGAACTTACTTCAGGATCGGCTCCTGTAAAATGCGGGCTGTATATCCACAAGTTGCGGCCGGTTAACGTAAATGAAGCATTTTTAAACGGTGTTCTTTTCACTACCGAAGGCGACAACTGGTATGACAAGCTTACATTTCTGAGTTTTACATAAGTACCATCCTGAATGGATGATTCATATTGCCTGCTTTGATAATAAGTTTGTGCATCAACGGCAATAGTGTTGGGTTTGCCGGTGGTTTCATTAACACCGCTAACAACAATGGGAGCGCGGTTTGCGGTAACTTTAGCAGTTCCGTAAAAGAATGCAACACTCTCCACATCGTTTTGCACATCGCCGTGCATTTTCACATCAAAAAAGAAGCTTAAAGCAAATTGTTTGTACCTTAGGGTATTTGTAATACCGCCCGTCCAGTCGGGGTTCGCATCACCTACAATACCCTGTTCAGAGTCAACCACCGGCAATCCGCTGTCATCTATCAGCATTTGCCCGCTTGCGTTGCGTTTATACCGCACACCATAAAAAATATTATATGGCTGCCCTTTAATAACACGCCCCAGCTGGGTAATCCCTTTTTCGTCATTAATTTCAAGCACCTTGTTACGGATGCGGGTAAAGTTTACAGTTACATCCCAATTAAAATCCTTTGAGCGCACGGGTACACCTGTCAATAACAGCTCTATACCTTTATTCCTGATACTTGCCGAGTTTACTGTAGTACCGCCATAACCCGTTGTATTTGAAATCTGTATACCAGGGATGATGCCATTGAGCGACTTTCTGTTAAAATATGAACCTTCAAAACTGATCCTGTTGTCAAAAAACTTAAGCTCCAAGCCAGTTTCAAACTCTTTTAACTTTTCATTTTGCAGGTAAGGGTTGCCAAGGTTTGAACTAAGCAAAAATCCTGGCTGACCCTGGAATGGGAATGGGAAATAACCTGCATTGGTATTGCGACCTGCTAAAATATAAGGTGTTTGCAGTGAGTAAGGACCCACTGCATCATTACCCACTGTCGCGTATGAAAGGCGAACCTTACCAAAATTTAAAACCTGGGTTACCGACTCGGGTAAAAAGTGACTAAATATTACACCACCGGCAACTGAACCATAAGGATAAAACTGTTTTTGCTGATATAGTACCGAACTTCCATCATATCGGCCTGTTAAGGACAGTATCAGAAATTTATTGTACTCCATATTTGCCTGCGCATAAAAACCAATCTTTCGCTGCGAGCTATGCCCTTCTGAACCTGTGAGGGTTGAACCCGCAGATACATTATAAAAATTATTAACAACTAATCCTGTCCCGGTTAAATTGGTGCTTTGAGTGTAAATGGAATTGTAGTTGTTTCCCAATAACATGTTCAGATCAAACTTGCCGAATGTTTTGCTGGCATTGACAATAAGGTCATGGTTAAATTGTCTATAGTTCACATCCTGATCTTTGATCTGCCCTTTTAAGTCGATGGCTGCGCTTGGGTTTTCGGTATACTTATCCTGCTCTGTATAAATATCAGCCCCTATGCGCTCTGTAATGGTTAACCATTTGGTAGCTGTATAGTTAAAGGTGGTTACAGGTAAAAACCGGTTAACGATGGCGGTATTGCTGATGTTGTCAAGCGTCCATAAGGGAGCGTTTCTCGAAAACCTATAGAGCCGTTGCGAGCCATCAGGGTTAAGCACAGGATATGGGTTCCATGATACAGGCTGTACCAAAATAACAAATAAAGGCCCGTTGCTTGCACCTTCGGGTAAACGATCCTGTTTGGAGTTTGAATAACCTAATTGAAAAGTTGTAGTAAAGTTTTTAGATATATTGGTTGAATATTTGGTGAAAAATGAGTGCCTTTTAAAGTCGTTTTTAGGAGAGATGCCCTGCTGGTTGAAATAAGAATAGGATATAAAGTAAGTTGAATTGTTATTTCCGCCTCCTATGCTTAAAGTATTATTGGTTGTAGTGCCCGTTCTGAAATAGGAATACGGATCATAAGTTGGCGCTTTTTTGCCATTGATTATGAGCGTATCCATACGCGGCCCCCATGACTGGCTTGTTTTCTTATCTTCGCCATTGTAAAAAATGCCGGTTGTACCCTGCCCGTAAATTGTCTGTCTTTCGGGCAACAGCGGTTTTTCAAAAGAAAAATCGGATGAAAAAGTGATGGCGGCTTTTTTATTTGCCGTACCGCTTTTAGTAGTGATCAGCACAGCTCCAGAGGCCCCTCTTGAACCATACAGGGCTGTTGCAGCCGCTCCTTTAAGCACGTTAACACTTTCAATAGTGTTTGGGTCAATATCAATTAAACGGCTGCTTCCGGCGCCTGCGGCGCCACCTGCAATATTCCCGGTTTCTGAATTATCAATAGGCACACCATCAACAACAAATAAAGCTTCATTATTGCCGTTTGCTGATATTGCACCACGCACCACGATCCTTGCCGAAGCACCCGCGGTACCTGAAGACGAAGTAATTTGCACGCCCGACACTTTGCCGTCCATGGCGTTAATTAAGTTTGGTTCTTTTGCCCTGATCAGCTCTTCACTTTTTAACTCCTGGGTGCTGTAAGTAAGCAAGCGCTTTTCACGCTTTACACCTATTGCCGTTACAACAACATCATTAAGCTCGGTAATATTCTCCAGCAACTCAATCTTTATATTGGTTTCATTGGTGATGCTAACTTCACGGCTCTTAAAACCTATTGCCGTAATAACAAGCGTTACCGGCTTTGCGTAAATAATATTAAAGTTGCCATTAACATCTGTAGTGGTACCGGATGATGCATCTTTTAATTTTACATTGGCGCCAACAACAGGCTGGCTATCGGGCCCGGTAACATGCCCTTTTAAAACGGTTTGTGCAAATGACGCACAAACCATGATTATGATGCATACCGGCGTCATAATCATTTTCTTGTGTAGTGGCTTAATCTGCATAATTTTTAATTGTTAGTTTATCTTTCATAATCTGTAAAGATATTTTTACAATTAATCCTATTTGATCAGATATTGGCCAAAGCTTGCACTATTTTACCCGCTTAAAAAAATGTTATTATCTTATTTATAGATGGTTACATATAAACCTTCATGACTGACAATTACCCATCCGTATCATTAAGTGATGTGCCTTACAAACTAATGTGCCCGGTCTTGTTCACTATCGGCGCCGCCTGTATTACGTTTTGGCGGTACGTTGGTTGATTTGCCGAAACTATAGGTAAATGCAAGAGTTGCCACTTGTGTATCCACAAAGTTGTGGTAAGTTGCCGTGGCTCCTACAATATTGGTAATAGTACCACTTGGGCTAAATGAATGAAAAACATCACGCATATTTAACTTGATCGAAGCCTTCTGGTTCAGTATTTTTTTTTGAATAGCGGCGTTAACCATGCCCGTAGATATGGAAACAAACTGACCGTAAGTACCGCTGGTGCGATAAAATCCGCTTAATTCAGCACTCCAGGTTTTTGATAAAGTGAACTGATTATTGCCATTGGCGCTGAAAGTATTTTTGGATTGATGCAGATGACCTGAGTAAAATGCACCCTGATAGGTATTGTTATATACCTCGGCATATAAACTGACCGACCACCATTTGACTGGCTGAAGATTGGTATTAACGGAAAAATTCAGCGTTTTCTGCTGCCCTATGTTACCGGTAGTACTTATAAATACGCTGCCATTTTTGTGGATGGTTTCATTCTGAACATCAGTTGTATAATTATAAGCAACCGCAATGGTAAACAGGCTTTTGAAACTGTAAGCCAGTTTATAATTATCCGTAAACTGTGGTTTCAGAAACGGGTTGCCTGAAAAGTAAGTAAACTTGTCAACAAAGAAGGTAAAAGGGTTTAAGCTTCCGTAATTTGGTCGGCCTATCCGGCGGCCATAAGAAAGAACCAACACGTTGTGGCCGGCTGTATCAAGGTTATAGGAAAAGTAAGCGGTTGGGAACAGATTGGTATAATGATTAGCAAATGATGAATCGGGTTTTTGAACATTTCCCAGTTGATGCCCGGTGCCATTGGTATTCTCTAACCGCAAGCCGGTTTGTAATGAGAACCTGCCGAACGTCTTGTTAAAATTAATATAACCTGCATTTATATTTTCTTTATATAAAAAACGGTTGGTATTATTATAATCAATAGTGCTTACGTTATCAACCACATTAAAGTAATTAGCCGCGTTATCTGTATTTACATAACTGCTCTTAACACCGGCCTCTAATTTTGCCTTGCCTTTGAGCGGATGGGAATAATCAACCTTGGCCGAGTAAATATTGATAGTAGAAGGCAAATTATCGCTTAATATTTGCGAATTTGTTAAAGTGCCGTCGGGCAAAAATGTATTATTTACAAACAGCTGATTACTGCCTGATACGTTGCGGATATAATCCAGATCAAAGGTCAACGTCTTGCCGGTGCTATCATATTTATGGGTATAGTTAAGGTTTACGCCTTTGCTGGTAAACTTATTTTTAGAAGTATTTAGTGTATTGATGGTTGAATCCAATTGACCCTTGTTGTCATATAATAAGCTATATACCGGGCTGCTGTCATGGTTGGGCGATATGTTGCCGGTAAATACTACCCCCCAGGTTGTTTTTGGCGATGAGTAATAGTCCATTCCTGCCTTAATACTGGTATTGTTATTTTTTGGTCTGAAATAAGAAATATCCTTTAAGGAAGATGTAGGGTTTCTGTCCTCATCAAAGTAACTCCGGTCAATTTCAAGTCTTCTAAACGTTTTTTGGTCATTATAAGCAAGATTTGCAAACAGGTTGACTTTGTTTATCCGGTAATTGAAGTTGATGCTCTCATTAGTGCGGCTATAAAAGCCCTGAGCAAAATTAGCCGACACCACCGCGTTAAATCCCCTGGTAGTATTCTTTTTAGTTTTAATATTGATTACGCCCGCGTTTCCCGCTGCATCATACTTGGCAGGCGGATTATCCATCAGTTCTATCTGATCTAAAGACGATGATGGCAAAGAACGCAGGTAAGTGGCCAGGTTTGCGGCCGAAAGGTAAGTTGGTTTATCATCAATCATCACCAACACGCCGCTTTTTCCTTTAAAGGTAATGTTGCCATCTGCGTCTACCTGCACTCCGGGGCTCTTTGACAGCACTTCCAAAGCATTGGCGCCGGTATTAGATATCAATGCGCCGACATTAACAACAGTGCGGTCAATTTTTTCCTGAACATATGACTTCTGAGCAGTCACAGCTACTTCATTTAACGTTTTTCCGGCTGTTGATAAAATAAAGGCCGGTAAATTAACAGCTTTTTGCTCTCTGATAACTACATGTCCACTGGTGTAATCTTTATAACCTATATAGGTTGCTTTTACTATATAAACATTGTCTTTTAAGTTTTGAAAGGTGAAGCTGCCATCGGGCTTGGCAAATTGGTTACTTATAACTGCCGAATCTTTTGCGGCAAGTAGGACTACGGTTGCGCCGTCGAGCGCTTTTTTAGCATAATCTAAAACTACCCCGGAAATTTTGCCACCCGCGGTTTGTGCGTCGGCAAAATCGAATAGCAAGATCATGAATAAGGTTAAAAAAAATACTTGTGGTAGTTTCATAACTACATGACACCGATTTGGCTAAAATAGTTACATAAAACGACCTGATTTTTAAACCTTGTATGCTCATAACCTACGCTGGTCTCGACAGTAGGAATGTCTGGTTTATCCTGCAATTTGTCCTGTTCGGCCGGATGCAGCTGGTTGTTTAGCTCATTAGAGCCCATCTTTAAACCAAAACATTAAAAAATCATGAAAACACTAACAGCAAAAACAATTTATTGGACAGGCGTAGCGCTAACTTCATTGTGGTTTGGAGCAAGCGGCTTTTGCGAATTAACCAAAAATCCTGTCGTATGGGATATTACAGTGAAGCTCGGTTACCCGTCGCATTTTATTTATATTCTCGGCGTTGCGAAACTCTCCGGTATTGCTTTACTGCTGATTCCCAACAAATTACTAAGGTTAAAAGAATGGATCTTCGCCGGTATATTCTTCGATATTATCTTTGCTTTTCTCTCTAAAATCGCGGTACTGGGCTTTCCAGCTACTATTGATGCGATTGTAGCATTTGTTATGGTTAGTGTTACTTATGCCATGTTCAGAAAATTGTATCCGGCCAGGTATGCTCTTCCAGCTTCAACACAAAGCGGAATAGCTGCAAGCCTTTAATAAGTAATACCACTTTGCGGAAATACATTATATAAAAAGAGGCTGCTCATTGCGATACAGCCTCTTTTTATATAATGAACAATTAAGGACTGATCTTTACGATTTGATGAAAGCCAGAAGATCTTTGTTGATGGTCGCCGCTTCTGTTGTTGGCATTCCATGGGGGAATCCTGGATATGAAATAAGCTTTCCGTTTTTCAAAAGCTTTGCTGCCTTAACGCCGGTAAGCGCGAATGGAACTATCTGGTCATCCTCGCCATGCATAACAAGCACCGGAACATCCACACTTTTTAGATCTTCAGTGAAATCAGTTTCCGAAAAAGCTTTAATGCAATCATAATGTGCCTTTATTCCGCCCATCATGCCCTGGCGCCACCAATTATCTCTGATACCCTGTGATATTTTTGCTCCCTCGCGATTATATCCATAAAACGGAAGGGTAAAATCCTGAAAATATTGAGGTCTTTGTGATGCCGTGCCTTCGCGTATTTCATCAAATACAGACAGTGGGATACCATCGGGATTGTTTTCAGTTTGTGCCATAATTGGAGTAACCGCGCTAATTAGCACAGCTTTGGCTACTCGCCCCTTGCCATGTTTTGCAACATAACGGATAACTTCGCCACCACCAGTAGAGTGCCCGATGTGTACAGCGTTTTTCAAATCAAGTGCCTCTGTAAGCTCAGCTACATCGGCGGCATAGGTGTCCATATCGTGTCCGACCGCAGTTTGGGCAGATCTTCCATGCCCACGGCGGTCATGAGCAATAACCCTAAATCCCTGGTTAAGGAAAAACATCATTTGTCCGTCCCAGTCATCGCCGGATAAAGGCCAACCGTGGTGGAAAAAAAGTGGTTGCCCGGTTCCCCAGTCTTTGTAATAAATTTCGGTCCCGTCTTTTACTGTAATTTTGCTCATCTGTTTTTGATTGGTAGTTAATAAAATATTAGAAATGCATATCTGTATCGAATGGAGTAATCGTAGATATAAACGATTCATTACTATTCCATTATAAATGCTCCCGGTATAGCCGCTTGCCGATTAGCGCACAGTTCAGCTCCAGGCTCGCGAAAGGCCTAAAAGTAACGAATAAAAGCTGATTTATGTATTTAGAAATTACTCAAAAACTTATCAATATTTGTTAAACTATCTGGAATTTTTCACAAGTGTGTTTATCTCCTTAATAGCCTTTATTATTGATTGAATAAGTAATTTACAGGCAATCCTATCTTATGCTTCAAAATCGGTTAAGTCACATTCAAGAGATTTCCGGTCCCAATTTCCGGTATTTGCCGCAGCCACATAGGTAGACTGTAAAAAGTCCAGAAGGGCGCCTTTAGGGTCAGCCGAATTCCTGACGTCGTCATAACGAAGCATAAATTCGCCTAAATCATTATTATAAAATGCCTGCTCCGGCTTAACATTTTGTGATTTATACGCTTCGGGAGTGGGATAACAATAAGCATAAAAAACCGGGTGCGGAAAACTATCAGCACCGCTCCAAAAACCGCAACTGCTTACTTCATGTGAATAAGCCTCCTGCATTACTTTGACAGGCATATTTGGAGCGCCACCGGGGTGTACAGGCGCTTCCCGGCCCGAGAAACGGGTAACCGCTAAATCAAATGCACCCCAGAATAAATGAACCGGACTGCATTTACCCCTGAATTTTGCACGAAACCGGGTAAAAACACTTTCAATTTTAACCAGCGCCTGCCAATACAAATTCATCTGGTCCTTATCATACTCAAAATGAATGTCATCCTTTTCAAACGGAATGGCTACCTCTATTTCATTAGGCTTTGCGTAAATTTCAACGTCAATTCCCATAATGGCCAGTTTTTCAAAAATCTCTTTGTAAAAATTGGCCACCGTACGCGGAATAAGGTCTATTTGCTCTCGCTTACCTGTGCTTGAGGTGATGATTAACTGGTGGGCGATAAAGTCGAAATCAATTTGAAATATGCCGTGTTCATATGGTATGCTTCCGGTAGTTAACCCTGTTGCAGATACATATAAGGTTACATGCCAGGAGTGGTTAAGCCAGGGCGTTTTTACAAGCCTTATCTTCCCAATTATTTGCGACCATAATTGAACCGTTTCAAGCGTTTTTTTTAAATCTGCAAATTTTAATTCGGGCCAGTTATTGTCCATGGGGTTAGGGGCTAATTATGCGTATAGTTGATATTTATAACAATGCAATATCCAGATAGTTTATAAATAAATCACGCAATTATGCAAATAAATAAGCCGCTTATACACTCAGAATTGGTTCAAAAGCTTTAAGCTAACAATGGGAATGATTATAAACAGAAAAGAGTGGCACCGGAGCTATGACCGGCACCACTCTTTTCTAAATCTACTTCTTGCCAAACCCCTCAGCCAACTCATTCAATTTAGCCGTACTGATGGTTTCGCTGCCGTTAGTGATCACAATACGATAACGGAATGTTACCGACTCGCCTTTTTTAAGCGTTAAATTCTTCTCAGATTTACCATTGGTAAATATCTTTTCGCCGAGTGGGTTAGCTGCAAACAAGCCATATCCGCGGGCATGCCAAAATGTTGGATAGTTAACATTTTTAGGATGGTCAATAATGGCGATACTTACCGAGTCGGTACCCATTTTAGCATATACTTTGCACCATACGCCACGGGTACTCCAGGCATCGTTCCCAGTTTTACCGGCACTGGTCAGGTATGTCCCGTTGGCTACATGATCAGAGCCGCCTTTTACTACCGTTACATTGCCTTTATCGTCGGTAAATTTTTGATCTACAGCATCGGGTATCTGCAATTCGTGGGCCAGGCGCAAACCCAGCATACCGTCTTTAGCGTCTTTAAAAACAGCATCCATATCGGCTTTCAGGGTGGTTACACGCTCAATGATACGCTGGTTGGCATCGCCGCTAAATTCAAAGCGGGTGGTTTCTTGGAGGATAATCTCTTTTTGCTGATTAGTCCAGTTGGCATGATAAGCAAGCACACCGGTTTTGCCGCTTTCGGCTTCCAGGATGCGGTCGGTACGGATCCAGCCATAAGCGCTTTTTTTACTTTGCGGAATAGCGTAAGAGTTGTTCCAGAAATCCAGCCCGTTAAGGTTTTCAAAATTGAACCAGATGCCAATATGATGCGGGTGATCAGTTGGATCGCCGGGCCTTGGATTGAGCGGAAAGCCACGGGTAACCACCGTTCCGTTCGCGGCATGCACAGGGTATAACACCGGTTTCTCCAATGTATCCGGATACAGGAAAGTGGTGAACGGTTTGTTGCCAATAAAAATATCAACTTTGTTCTCTGCCGTTGACTTTACCACTTTTACGGGTTCACTATTTTGGGCCAATGTTACCGATGATAAAGCAGTCATAGCCATGGCAAAACCTAAAGATTTTAATCTGGTCATATTATAATGGTGGTTAATACTTAAACACTTTGCCGTTGGCCATTACTTCTTGTGTTTTTTCGTCAAACGTGGCCTTATAGCCGGTATGTACAGCGGCATTGGTCATGATATTTGCTATAGAGTGGCTGTATCCCGCCTCAACCGGCGCATTGGGTTGTTTTCGGCTGCGTACACATTCCATCCAGTTGCGTATGTGGTTTGATGTAAGCCTGTCGCCACCGGTATTGGCCGAAGCTACAACCTGTTCCGTGTTTTCCAAGCTAAGCTCGGGCAGCAGGTTAGCTTTCATTTTCATGGCGTCAGCCATTTTTTGGGTCAACCCGCCTTCCGGCGATACTTTGTTGGTATTCAGGTTCAGCTCGCCGCCGTTGGAGTAGTAGATCTCGGCAGGGTGCTCATCGCCGTTGTGCATCCGGGATCCAAAAGTTACCTGGAATCCTGTGGATGGATCATCAAGCGGGCCGTAATCAAAGGCGGCCAAAATGGTATCCCAGTTTCTGCGTCCGTCCTTCCACATATAAATACCGCCGTTGGCTACAACGCTGCGAGGGTGTTTTAAACCGGTAAACCAATGCACGGTATCAATCTGGTGGCTCATCCACTGACCGGGCAAACCCGACGAATACGGCCAAAACAAGCGGTACTCCAGATATATGCGCGGATCAAATGGCTCATACGGGCGGTTCATGATAAAGCGTTTCCAGTCGGTATCCTGTTCTTTTAGTACACCTAACAGTTCGGGACGGCGCCAGCGACCGGGCTGGTTAACATTCCAGGTAAGTTCAACCATAGTAATTGGCCCAAACTTGCCCGAGCGTATAAAGTCATTGGCAGCATGGTAATTGGCCCCGCTGCGACGCTGCGAACCTATCTGTACAATTTTACCGGATTCCTTAACCGCTTTAAGAGCTGCACGGTTATCTTCCATGGTTTCGGCAAAAGGTTTCTCAACGTAAGCATCACACCCTGCTTTTACAGCTTCAATAGCATGGAGGGCATGTTGAAAATCGGCTGTGCTGATGAATACCGCGTCAACCGTTTTACTGTCATACAGTTCTTCATTATTGCGATAAGCCTTCACATCATTCTGCATCTTTTCCTTCCAGGTGGCCGCGCCTTCTTCGCGCCGTCTTTTCCATATATCAGATACCCCAACCACTTCAAAATTAAGTTCTTTGTAGTGGTTCATAAAGCTGGGGATGTGCGAACTGCGGTGCCTGTCTGAAAAGCCGATAACACCAACCCGCACACGGTCATTAGCACCAATGATGCGTTTGTAGCTTTTGGCGCTCCAGCTGTTTTTAGCAATTATTACACCGGCACCAGCCAACGCGGCCTGCCTGATAAAAGTACGGCGTGATTTTTCCATGAAGTAGGTAAATTGGTTAATGACCGGTTTTCGCAACCGGTTAAATCAAATATCGAAGAAATTGACTAAAAAGCAACAGGGTTTTTAAATGTCTTTGTAACAATAATGTTTCCGTTGTTTTGCCGGCCAGAGCAACCGTTTATTACCGTATTGCTTTTTTTGAATGGCGTTCACGGTGTTCATGAACACCGTGAACGCTCATGAACACCAATTAAACATTTAATAATCAATAGTTTATATTTTTATCCCTACTGACAAAATCCTGTCACCACTTTTAATTCATTAAGCGCAAGTGGTTTTTATTCGCTTCATGCGCCGGGTTAGAAGCTTAATTTAAAAATCTCGCCAGTTCAAGCGTCCTGCGCTTGAACTTATATCAATATAAGCGTCCACGCTTACACAAATAATTATAAAAAGTAAGCGTCCACGCTTACTTCGGCAATTATTCAAGCGCAGACGCTTGAATAGGCAGGTAAAATAAATTTGATTGGTTATTCGATAAGAAATTCATATATCAGTACTTTTGTCTTTAATAAAGACCTTATCACAATTAAATGAATAAATACCTGCTACTCGTAACGATCGCATTTATTGCGTCACTTTCCGCATGTAAAAAAGAAGCCACCGGAAATAAATCGATCATTGATACCATTAAAATTAACGATACTATTAAAGTTAATGTTAATGAACTTGACCGGCCGATTAATTTAAAAGCTTCTAAAGGATTATATGGCAACAGGATAATTGTAACCTGGACTCCAATACCAAAGGCAAAAAATTACCGGTTATTTAAATTTGACGATACTAAGCAAGACTATCAATTACTAAAAGAATCGGCAGATACGAGCTATACCGACTTAGCAACTGTAACACCATTAACCAAAGTATTTTATAAAGTAATGGTGTATAACAGCAATATAGAATATAGTAAGTTTAGTGATATCGATTACGGCTACACTACTGGGCAAGCCTATAGCAGAAATCTATTTTTTGGATCCCCGGGCTCTGGCCAGGGACAATTTGTTTACCCCAATTACGTGGAGGTTGACAAAGATGACAACATTTATGTAGCCGACCTTGAAAATGGTAAGATTCAGAAATTCGATAAAACAGGTAAATTTTTGGAGTTATTTTTTGCAGGCATCAGGTCAGCACGAGGACTGGCTTTCTTAAAGAATGGCAATGCGGTTGTAACTCAGTTAACATTATCAGACAATTACGTTAAGATTATTGATAAGCAAAAGAATGTGGTAGCGTCCTGGGGAAGCTTTGGTACAGGTAACGGCAAGTTTCAAAACATTGAAGGAATAACTGTTGATGATGACCAAAATATCTATATAGTAGATGGCATTAATAATGTAGTGCAGAAATTCGATCAAACAGGAAAGTTTCTTCTAAAATTCACAGCAACAATACAGGCTCCCAACCAGGCACATGGGCCATATCCATTTGGAATTTGCTATTATAACAATAAAATTTTTGTTACTTCTCCCTATAACAGCATTATAAGAATATATGACAAAAACGGTAAATTTTTAAACTCATTGGATGCCGGAACCACCACGGAAGGAATAAAAGCCCGAAACAATTATCTTTATATAGCTTGTGCAGGCTTTATCTTGAAAACAGATGAAAAAGGAGAGATAAGGGAAAAAATAGGAGTTGGTCAGTTTAGCAGCCTAATAAGCGGCTTAACTGTAAATAGCGAAGATGAGATTATAGTAACCGAGGTATATGAACAAAAGATTATCAGTTATAAACATTTATAAGGCCTTGGTAAGGCATATAATTTGACCGTATAAAAAAGGGCCACTTTAAAAGTGGCCTTTTTTATTCCAGTTCTTTTAGTCACCCCGCCAGTTCAAGCGTCCTTCGCTTGAATTTATATTAATGTAATTCCACGCTTACAGTGATAATTATTAAACAAGGTAAGTGAGGACGCTTACCCCGGCAATTTATTCAAGTGCAGACGTTTGAATAGGCGATGACGGTTGCACAGTTTGTGAACCAACGGTTTCCTTAAACAAAAAAAGCTCCCGCCAGTTCAAACGTCCTCCGCTTGAACTTATATCAATATAAGCGTCCACGCTTACACAAATAATTATAAAAAAAGTAAGCGTGGGCGCTTACTGCAGGAATTATTCAAGCGTAGACGCTTGAATAGGCAGAGCAGTATAATATTAACGCCATACTAATATGGCGTCCGCATGACAGAATGTCAAAATACATTAAGCATAAAATACTGACAAACAGTCAAATATTCTCAATAGGTTAATTATATATTAATTATATTAAATGTTATTAATATTTATTTCTCGTAGATAGAATGGGGTTAAAATTAAATGCCACACATTGAAATGGCATGTCTATTGTCTTGTTAAACGAAATTAATACATACGTAAACAAACAAAGATTTCAATTATAGAAATCATTCAGAGGGCTCGTAAACCCTATTTTAAGTAGTTATGTCTGTGGAGGACGAGACAAAAATATAAAAAATTTCAATAAAACAAATTTTTAATTTTTTACTACTTAACCTTAATAATCAGTTACTTAAGAATAATAAAGTAAAAAAATTAAAAATTTTATGAAAGAAAACTTACAAAAAAAAGAATTGCAAGAAGTAATTGCCACTACTCAAAAAGAAGTATTAAGCTATTATCCGATACTAAAAGCGAAAAGAGGAGAATTAAAAGCCTTAAGAATATTAGACAATGGTACTAAAAGGTTTGTGACACCCATAATAGAATTAGTTGGAGGTAGTGAAGAGAATGTAAAATCTTATTTAACGGCAGATTGGGCATTTGAAGGAAATAAAGTATTACTTGACCCTTTTATCTTATTGAATGAAGACGAAAGCTCTTTTGATATATTTAAGAATATTTTAGATTTTTTAAATAGTAAAGGAGTAAATGCCGTCCCAGTAATAAGACTTGATTATTCGGATACCCTTTTATCTGAATTTGCAAGCATACTAAATAATGATTCGGAAATCGCAATTAGGGTGACCAAAAGGTATGCTATACCCAGGCGTTTTGATTCGGCAATTGAAAAACTAAAAAGTTTTTTTGCTTTTGATGAAAGTAACGTTAGCCTAATTATCGATTACAGTTATATAGAAGAACAAACTGTTGATACAGCTATCTCATCTGCAGATGCTTTACTTAGGCATATTTCTTTAGGCGATTATTTGGCAATCATATTAGCCGCAGGTTCTTTTGTGAAAGATTTAAGCTTAATACCGCCGGATTCCGTGGAGAGTCTCATAAGATATGAATGGGATATGTGGAATGAAATTACTTCAGACGATACCATGGCCGAATTTTTAAGTTATAGCGACTACGCTACACGTTATCCGATTTACGACGATTCGGTTCAAAGTTTTCCTGGCTCCTCAAGTATTCGGTATACAAGTAAGAGCCATTTTGTAATTCTAAGAGGTCATGTTCCGGGAAATCATCCAGATGGTATGGGGCAATATCATGATAAGTGTAATTTATTAATAGGTCTTTCAGTTTATGACGGAGCTGCATTTAGTGCAGCTGATAGTTTAATTAACGACTGCGCAGCCAAAGTGATCAATTCAGGTAACCCTGAAACATGGGTCAAAATAAGTACTGCAAGACATATTGAAAAAATAGTCTCGTTACTTAATTAATTTCCAATCTATTCTTTTTTTGAGCTTATTTCTGACTATGTCAGAAATAAGCTCAATTTCTAAATTTGCCGCTATAACTTCACAAAGAAGCCAGTTTCGATCTTTTTTTCTAAATTTAATTTGATTTTCAGATAATACTTCTAACAATTCATCTCTCCATAAAAGTTTAGCAATATGAAACGCTTGTTTATGTGGATTTTTTATAGCTGATTGTATATCAATAAAATTAATTTGTCCATTAACTTCTTCACAAATAGTTAATCCAACCCAATCTGGTAAGATTTGTTCAATATGTTTCGCGTGTTTATGTTCGGTGACTATGTGCAAATAATCTAAAACTTTAGAGTATCCAATTAATTGATTAGGTAATCTTTTTAAAGTATCTATTGAACTTTTTATTTCATATCCATGTAAACTGCAATTTATAACAGCAATATCAATCCGCGAATTAGTAGACGGAAAGCTAAATTCATCAATGATTTTTGATGAGCCGTCCTGCGAAAAGTGATATAGCTTAGTTTTTTTTAAGATTTGTCTTATGTCAAAATCTCGCATAAAATAAAGTTTCTACAAAGTTACAAAGATTAAATCTATTAGAGATCTCATTTGTTATGTAATCCTCTGCTGCTACATGCGTGTCGCTTCTATCAATTAATGCTATCTCCGCTATCGCAAGCCCACGGTTACAAGTTTCCCTGCGACCACCCCCGTTAGTTCAAGCGTCCACGCTTACACAAATAAAGTAAGCGTAGACGCTTGAATAGACCGAATAGGCGGGCACTTGCTCTTACTAATATCCTCAAACAAAAAGAGCCACCTAAAGGCAGCTCTTTTATATGCTATTTTCAATTTTACTGTTTTGGAGGTGTTACCGGTGGCGTTGTTGATTGCGCTTCCGGAGCTTTACCTATCAGGTCCATAAACTGATCAAGCTTTGGTGTAATAATGATCTGGGTGCGCCTGTTCTTGGCTTTACCATCAGGAGTATTATTATCGGCTATCGGGTTGTATTCACCGCGGCCACCAGCTGTTAAACGTTTAGGGTCAACCGCATAATTGTTTTGCAGGGCCTGCACTACTGATGATGCCCTTAAAGCACTCAGGTCCCAATTGTTACGGATATTTTTCTGACTGATAGGCACATTATCTGTATTACCTTCAATAAGCACGTCATAATTGCTGTAATCTTTAATGATCTTCGCAATTTTACTTAGTGTTTCGCCAGCCTTGTCAGATATCTCATAACTGCCCGATTTATAGAGCATATTATCTGAAAGTGAGATATAAACTACGCCTTTTAACACTTTTACATCAACATCCTGCATTTCCTGCTGACTTAATGAGCGGGTAAGGTTGTTGGTTAACACCATATTAAGCGAGTCGCTTTTGCTTTTGGCATTCACCAGTTGCTGAATGTATTTGTTTGAGCTGTTGATCTCATCAACCAATTTTGAAATATTCACATTGCCCTGGCTGCTGCTGTTCAAACATTTGTTCAGTGCATCCTGCAGGGCTTTTACGTTATTCCGTTCAGATGTTAATTGTTCTTCCAGGCTTTTTACCCGGCCGTTTGCCAAAGCAAGCGATTGTTCACTTGTTTGGTATTTTACGCTTAAATCACGGGTGCTATTTTGCAATTGCGTGTAATTAGCATCCAGTTCTTTGTATTTTTTACTGCTTACGCAGCTTTGGCCTAATGTTGCTACAACTAACAAGGCCAGTATGGATATTCGATATTTCATGTTTTACATTTATTTAAATATATATTATAACTAACTAATTATTAAGCATAAAGTTTGATTTAGCACTAAACCTGCCCCGGCATTAACCAACGCTGCCTCTTTAATGCGTGCAGGTACAACTTATTAATACCAATGATGCATTGCAATAACGGGCATTATGCTATTAAATTTTGCAGGCCCCTGAAATGAGATCACACGAATGGGGTTTTATGACCCTTTTGTTAGCATCATTGCTCATCCGGGAGTCACTTCCGCCACATGCTTAACAATTACTATACCATATGAAACGCAAAATCATATATCATGCGGTATTTTATTATCTTGGCCCCGCACTATCCTTATAAAAATGAAAACATCCTGTAGCACCCTGCATCAAAAAATCAACCTCATTATCATGATCTGTTTACTTGCCGCTACCGGCAGCTTTGCCCAAAGCCAGCCTGCCATGAACTGGTATAATAAGCCTGCAAAATGGATTGGGAACGCCTCAAAATTAACTTTTACGGTTGATCCCGGTACCGACTACTGGCAGGTTACGCATTATGGCTTTAAGCGTGATAACGGCCCGTTTTACTACCAGGAAACGGCCGGAAATTTTGAGGCCAGCGTAAAAGTAAACGGCAGTTACCGCGAGCTTTTTCACCAGGCTGGTTTAATGATACGTATTGACGAAAAGAACTGGATCAAAACCGGAATAGAATTTGTTGACGGCGTTCAAAACATCAGCGCAGTAGTAACCCGCGAAGTTTCTGACTGGTCTGTAGTGCCGCGCCATAACAGTCCCAAATCGGTTTGGCTTAAATTACTGCGCAAAGGCGATTATGTTGAGATCAAATATTCTTTTGACGGCCATAAGTACGATATGCTGCGCCTGGCTTATTTCCCGCCAGATAAAAAAGTACAAATAGGTATGGTAGCTGCCGCTCCAGGCAAACAAAGCTTCCCTGTTACCTTTGAAAATTTCAAGGTTGAAGCAGTAAAATAACTTGCCTCCAAAACAAAAGCCTTTAGTGTTTGCTAAAGGCTTTTATAATTTACGGCCGTAAGAGCTTAAAATTTATACGTTATGCCTGCGCCCAGGATTTGCTTAACCTGCAGTGCTATCTTGGTACTGCCATCCTTATTGGGGATCCGGGTTTTACCATCATAAATCATTTGTACACCCGCGTTAACGGTCACAAACTTGTTTACTTTCATGAACAGGTTGGCGGTATAATCAGTATAAATATCGCCAGGTTTGTGCAGGTAGTCTGAATACAGTTTCAGGATATTTTCAAGACTGATGTTCTGCACCAGGTTAACCTTGTAATAAGCATCAAGTGATGCACCAAACTGGAAAAGACTTTTGTTGCCGGGAGTAACACCAAAGGCACCAATTGACGAAAGATAATCGTCATTCACCATAATAATACGCGCTGCCGCCGGCGAAATATTGATCCTGAAATTATCCGACCGCTTATAGGCAAATCCGGGACCGAAGGTAAGGTAAGCCGGGGCAAAAATATTTGAGATCAGCGTTTTGGGCTCTGTTGTATAATCATATCCCCTGGTAAATTGGGTTTGAAAGTTCATATAAAAGGTATACAGCCAATATTGCGATGCCTGTCTTCCTAATAAGCTGTTCAGAATAATCCTGTCGTCGTTTTTGCGCCAGCCTGCGTCCTGTTGTTTGCTCAAACCATAGCCCAGGATCACCTTATTATCCCAGCTCCATTTATCTTTTTTATAGTTAAAATCGTAATTGAATACCAGGTTACCCGCAAAGGCATTTACACCACCTGCCGACCAATTGGAGTATGAGCTTTGACTGATTAAAAAAGTATTCTCGCCGTGTATGGTCCATCTTTTTGCAGTATCGGTTTTGGGAGTATTCTGAGCATAAACAGCAAAACCAATACTTGATAATGCTAATAATAGAATGATCTTTTTCATAGGCATAAAAGTTTAATGGTTAAAAGAAGCTTATCTGCCATTCACCTTTATCCGCCTTAATAAGTTCACGTAGTTACAAACTATATTAAATACAGATACCAGTTTTATTAAATACCTTATTGCATAGGCTTATCAATTTATATTACGGCATTGGCAGATGCTGAACCAAATATCGTATTTATTATTTGTTATTATTCTTAAAATTAAGATAACAGTTAAATATGTACCGTAAAATTAAGCCAACAAATCGTTTCAGCAGTTAAGCAGCTTAGTATATTGTGCTTATTTTTTTAGGGAAAGCAAACCGTTTATCAACTCTTCATTAAAGTTGCCTATTGTGGTAGTACTGAGCATAAGGTGTATACGGTTGCGGATATCTTTAAACTCATTGTGCAAAGGACATGGATTAATTTCAGAACATTGCTTTAAGCCCATGCCACAACCGTAAAATAAGCTGTCGCCATCAACGGCTTCCACAATTTCGCTTAGTGGCCGTAACAACGCCGCGGCATCCATGTAAAATCCGCCGTGCGGCCCCTTTGATGAACTGATAAGGCCCTTGCGGCTCAGGTCCTGCAATATTTTAGCTAAAAAATGCTCGGGCGAGTCAATCCCCTCGGCAATGTCTTTAATGCCCACCCTGTTACCCGATGATGTTTTATGAGCTATAAAAAAAACCGCCCTGATAGCATACTCACATGTTTTTGAAAAAATTGCCATAATTTGAACACCTCAAATTTAGCAAAAAAATTAATAAAAGATATTTTTGTCTTTTATTTTTTTATGTATAGCTTTGTCGCGTTCAATCATCAAATCACGTGGATTGTTGCACAACAATAAAAGACAAAAAGGTATTAATATATTTATTATGACAAACGAACAAAAAGCGCTTATTACGGCAACCGTACCGGTTTTAAAGGAAAACGGTGTATTGCTAACCAAACATTTTTATAACAGAATGTTTACCCATAACCCCGAGCTCAAAAACATGTTTAATATGGGCAACCAGCAAAGCGGCAGACAGCAAACCGCACTGGCAATGGCTGTGTTGGCTTATGCCGAAAACATAGCCAATCCGTCGGTATTGATTCCGGTAGTTGACCGCATAGGCCAAAAACACGTTAGCCTTGACATTCGCCCCGAACATTATATTATAGTGGGCAAGCACCTGATAGCTTCCATACAGGAAGTTTTGGGCGATGCCGCCACACCTGAAATTGTAGCGGCCTGGACGGTAGCATACAATCAACTGGCCGGGTTAATGGCCGGGCACGAGACTAATTTATACGAGCAGCAAACCCACAAAACCAACGGCTGGACCGGCTGGCGACCATTTAAAGTAGGTAAAAAAACACCGGAATCAGCCGAGATCACTTCGTTTTACCTTTACCCTGCCGACGGGGGTAAAGTAGCACCGCACCAACCCGGTCAGTTTATAAGCATACGTTTGTTTTTACCGCAGCTTAACCTGAAACAAGCCAGGCAGTACAGCGTATCAAGTACTCCGGGTCATGAATACTACCGCATATCTGTAAAGCGCGAAAAAGGCGCAAACCTGGATACCAACGGCATGATCAGCAATCAGCTTCATGACTTTATCAACGAAAATGATGTGGTTGACCTTACCGCTCCGGCAGGCAACTTCACCCTGGCGCCAGATATTGACGCCCCGGTTACCCTGATAAGCGGCGGCGTGGGCATTACGCCATTACTGAGCATGCTGAACAGCCTGGTTGAAAATGACTACACACACCCTATTACCTGGCTTCATGGCTGCCGTGATCAGTCCGTTCATGCGTTCAGAAACCAGCTGAATGATATTGTAAAAACAAAGGATAACGTAAAGCAACATGTTTTTTATAACCAGGTAACTGACGAAAACAGGGAAGCAGGCGTTTTAGAGGGTTATTTGGATATTAGCAAAGTGCCGTCGCTAAACCTCCAACCCAATGCGCATTACTTTATCTGCGGCCCTTCTGCGTTTATTCAAAAGCAATATCATGACCTTGTTGGCGCAGGGGTAAATAAGCAACACATTTACTTTGAAGAGTTTGGGCCACAATTGCTCTCTTTGAATTAAACATATATCATAAAACAAAAACCGGCTTAGCGCCGGTTTTTGTTTTAAAGCCATTATAATTCTACCACGATTTTACCCCTGGTTTTACCAGCATCTACCTTTTCGTGCGCGGCAGGGATGTCTTCAAAACTAAACACGTCAGATATGTGTGATCTCAGGCTTCCATTTTCAAGCAGTTTGGCTATTTGTTTCATATCCTCACCGTTTGATTCCACTGCCAGCCTGTATGCCTGCACATCTTTTAATCTGGCTTTCTCGGCATTTTCGCCTTCAAAAAAAGCAAGCAGGCTTACCACCCGGCCACCCCATTTAACAGCATCTAATGATCTCAATATATGATCGCCGGGAATGCCGTCAAGAACCACATCAGCGTCCTGTACTTTTTCCTCAAATTTTTCCTTACTGTAATCAATAAATTCATCGGCACCCAATGCCAATATAAAATCTTTGCTCGTAGCCGATCCGGTGCCTATTACGTAAGCGCCAAAGTATTTGGCTATCTGCACGGCATAATGACCCACACCACCTGCGGCCGAATGGATCAGCACTTTATCGCCCTTTTTTACCCTGGCGTAAGTAACCAATGCCTGCCAGGCAGTTAACGCGGCAAGCGAGGCAGCGGCCGCTTCGTTATGTGATACGTTAGCAGGTTTTATAGCCAGGTGGCTTACAGGAGCGGCTACATATTCGGCATAAGCTTTGGCATGGCCGGGGAATTTTACCATTCCAAATACCTCGTCGCCAATTTTAAACCCGGTTACCTCGTCACCAACTTCTACAACTGTGCCCGAAACATCCCATCCCAATATCATTTGTTCGCCGGGGTTTATCAGTAACTTCCTTTTCACGTATGCTTCGTTCTGCCTTACAAAACCATCAACCGGATTAATACCTATGGAGCTGGTTTTTATCAAAACCTCGTCGGCCTCAATAACAGGTTTGTCAATTTCCTTTAAAATTAGTTTATCGGTACCACCGTTTTCTGTTAATATTATAGCTTTCATGTTATCTTTATTTTTGTATACCCAAATGTAGGGAGAAGCCCCGGGCCATTTCAGGTACAATTTTGGGATAAAAATGCAGTTTTAAAGGATATGCAAACTCAACACCTCTTCCAGCCTTTTGACATTCATTTGTTCAAATCAAACGAATGTCCGATGAAGGTGCATCAGCATACCTTTTTTGAACTGGTGTATATTATGGAGGGCGAAGGCATACACAACATCAACGGCAACGCTTTAAGATACGGTCCGGGCAGCCTGTATATGCTTAGCCCAATGATGGTTCACCATTTTACTGTGGAGCAGCTTACGTCGTTTGTGTTTGTATGCTTTAATAACATCTATCTTAAAGGGGTATTGTCAAAAAATGACGAGCACAATTCAGGGAACTGGCTGCAAAAATTGGAATACATTTTTCAGAGCAAACAGGATCAGGGCGCTATTATAAAAAACGAAAGGGATAAACCGCTCACAGCAGCCATTATAGATGCTATTGTTGCCGAGTATGCAATGGGACAAAACATGCAGAAAGATGTGATAGAGCAACTGATTAACACGCTGATTACCATTATAGCCAGGAACATTACCATTAAGTGCGATGCCAAAACAGGTGGCGATACCATTGCTCTGCAGATCATCAACTATGTACACCTCAACATATATGACCATGAAAAACTGAAGGCCGAAAATATTGCCGATCATTTCAATATCTCCACAAACTACATCAGCGAGTACTTTAAAAAGCAAACCGGCGAAAACCTGCAGCAGTTTATCATCAATTATAAATTAGCATTGGCCGAAACCAGGCTGCGCCACAGCAATATGCGATTGAATGAAATTGCCTTTGAACTTGGTTTTACTGATGAAAGCCACCTCACTAAAACATTTAAAAAATACAGGGGAGAATCGCCTGCCCAGTTCAAAAAGAACATCAAAACAGCCAGTCAAACAGTAAATTCTTTATCCGCTTAAAATAAGCACAGAGCGGGCTCAGAGGAAAAAATGTGTTGTATATATTTAAAATTGTGCACTGGGCGACCTTAATTGTCGATGTATATTTGTTATGCCAAAATGAATCATCAACTACTAAAACATATACATCATGAAAACCCAAAACACTCCTGCCAAACCCGCTTCAGTTATTTTAACACTTAGCACAGGTCAAGTAAATGTGCAACCTATTGATCCGCAGCAAGACCCTAATATTGAAAGTAATGTTAAGGCATTTTTAAAAGTCCTCAATTCTGGTACAGGCAAGCCACTCGAAGAGCTTTCGCCAAAAGATGCACGTGCCGTGTTAACCGGCGCCCAGGAATCTGTAAAGTTCGATTACTCCGATATAACCATTACCGAAAAAACAATTACTGCCGATGGCGAGCCGCTTAAACTTCATATAGTTAAACCTGCCAATGCGACAGGCGTGTTGCCGGTGTTTATGTTTTTCCATGGCGGTGGCTGGGTGCTTGGTGATTTCCCCACTCATCAGCGCCTGGTTCGCGATATTGTGTCAGCATCAGGCGCGGCAGCAGTATTTGTAAATTATACTCCATCGCCCGAGGCGCAATACCCAACAGCTATTAACCAGGCGTATGCCGCTACTAAATGGGTTGCTGAAAACGGCAGCGAGATTAACGTTGACGGTAAAAACTTGGCGGTAGCTGGTAACAGCGTTGGCGGCAATATGGCCGCCGTGGTTGCGCTGATGGCAAAAGATAAAAAAGGGCCCGAAATTAAATTGCAGGTACTATTATGGCCCGTAACCAATGCCAATTTTGAAACAGAATCGTATAATAAATTTGCTACAGACCGTTTCCTTACAAAAAGCGTCATGAAATGGTTTTGGGATAATTACACTACCGACCCTGAAAAACGTAAAGAAATATATGCATCGCCATTGCAGGCTACCCTTGATCAATTAAAAGGCTTGCCTCCCGCGGTAGTAGCAGTAGCCGAAAACGATGTACTGCGCGATGAAGGCGAAGCTTATGCCCGCAAACTTGATGAAGCCGGTGTAAAAGTAAAATCAATGCGCTATAACGGCATGATCCATGACTGGGGTTTGCTTAACCCAATAGCCCATGTTCCCGGCACCCAGGCTGTTGTGGTTCAGGCCGGTACTGAAATTAAAAATGCGCTTGCTAAATAAACCCCGCAACACAACCAATAAAAATCCTGGCTGCTTACAGCCGGGATTTTTTGTTTTGATATATTTGCCCTCTACCTATAAATATATATGGAATATTCAAAAACATACGTTGCAAAAGAAGAGCATATAGATGTTCAGGAAATTATGGATGGGCTTTATTACCCATTTTATATGGAGTATTGCCGGCATGATTACATCAGGGAGGTACTTGGCTTTGATTTTGAAACAGAGGCAAAAAATGGCGTGTATATGGTTTTATCCAACTACAGCATCAGCTTTTTAAGATCATTAAAAAAGGGCGACGAATTTACCGTTACCTGCACCTTGTACGCCGATAAGTCCGGGCTGCCCAAGCTGCATTTTAAACAGGCTATTATGCTTAACGGCAAGGTAATGACCAAAGCGGTTTTTACCGGAACCTGCATCCCTGCCACCGGCGGCAGGCCCTATTTACCGCCATCGGTACTTGAAAAAATAAAGGACGCGCCCGTGTTGGAAGTGTAATTTAACCTGAGGTAACTATCTGCAAACGGCCCTTTAGTATTAACAATTAAAGGGCCTTTATATTAAGTGGGAACATATTTAATGACTGCCCCTTCGGCAATTGAACTCTTACCCGCGCTAAAACAGAAACTTACAGGCAAATAACTATCTTTGCCGCCATGAATATCCTGATCATCGGCTCGGGCGGAAGGGAAAGCGCCTTCGCCTGGAAAATATCTCAAAGCGCTAAATGCCAAAAACTTTTTATTGCTCCCGGAAATGCCGGCACAAGGCAATATGGCACAAATATTAACCTGAAGGTTACCGACTTTCAAGGCATCAGGGCATTTGTTTTAAGCAACGATATCAACCTGGTACTTGTTGGCCCTGAGGAGCCGCTGGTGAAAGGCATCCATGATTTTTTCCTCGCCGATGAACAACTAAAAAATATCCCGGTAATTGGTCCGCAACAGCACGCCGCGCAACTGGAAGGCAGCAAGGATTTTTCGAAACAGTTTATGCAAAAGCATAACATACCCACTGCTGCCTATAAAACTTTTACTAAAGATACCCTGCAGGATGGCCTTACTTACCTGGCAACAGCAGGCTTGCCCGTTGTTTTAAAAGCCGACGGCCTGGCGGCAGGTAAAGGCGTTTTAATATGCCTTACCCTTGAAGAAGCCCAGCTTGAACTTACCCAAATGCTTGTGGAAGCTAAATTTGGTGAAGCCAGCTCAAGCGTAGTGGTTGAACAGTTTTTACAGGGGATTGAACTTTCGGTTTTTGTAATGACCGATGGCACCAATTATAAAATACTGCCCGAAGCAAAGGACTACAAACGTATTGGCGAAGGCGATACCGGTCTTAACACAGGCGGTATGGGCTCTGTTTCGCCGGTGCCGTTTGCTGATGCTGCCTTTATGCAAAAGGTTGAGCAAAGAGTGATCATTCCTACTATTGAGGGTTTAAAAAAAGATAATATCCCCTACAAGGGCTTTATTTTTATTGGCCTAATGAACAGTGATGGCGAGCCGTGGGTAATTGAGTACAACTGCCGTATGGGCGACCCAGAAACCGAAAGCGTTATGCCACGCATACAGTCGGATTTTGTTGACCTGCTTTTGGGCGTTGCCGAAGGCAACCTGAATGAAAGAGAATTAGTTATAAGCGACAAAACCGCTGCTACTGTGGTAATGGTTGCAGGCGGCTACCCTGGCGAATACCTGAAAAACAGGGTAATAACCGGAACAGAAAATGTACATGAATCGATAGTTTTTCATGCGGGCACATCACCTGATGGTGAAAATGTAATAACAACCGGTGGTCGCGTTTTGGCTATAACCACGCTGCAGGATACCATGTTTACAGCCTTGCAGCAAGCTACTGCCGATGCCAGCCGTATTTATTACGATGGCATGTATTTCAGGCGCGACATTGGGTTTGACTTATTGTAGTTCATTAATTTATAACTATACGAGGAGAAATCTCCTATACTTCCATATTAAAAAAGCCAGATCATATTGAAATGATCTGGCTTTTTTAATGAGGTGCTGACTAATGAACAAGTGAACCAATAAACAAATGAACCAATTATATCTTCCCAAATATCTCGGCCAGTTTGGCTTCCAGGTCATCTCCCCTCAGGTTTTTAGCGATGATCTTACCATTGGGATCCAGTAAAAAGTTTTGCGGGATACCTCGCACAGCATATAAAGCTGCCGCTTTACTGTCCCAGAATTTAAGGTCGGACACGTGGTTCCAGGTGAGGCCATCCTTATGAATTGCGGCCAGCCATTTATCTTTGGCGTTGGGCCTGTCAAGCGATACACCCAAAATAGTGAATTTCTGATTTTTGTAATGGTTATACGCCTGAACTACATTTGGGTTTTCGCGGCGGCAGGGGCCGCACCATGATGCCCAAAAATCAATCAGCACATATTTACCCCGGAATGATGACAGGTTGATCACTTTACCGCTGGTATCGGCCTCTGCAAATTCGGGCGCTATGGCACCCAGTGCTACAGCCTTTAGCTTTGGCATGCGCTCAGCAAATTTCTTACCCGCCTCGGTTTGTTTTATAGCAGGCGACAAAGCATTGAACAATGGTTCAATATCTACATAGTCGGCGCTATAGGCATATGACTCCAGCGCATTTAAGCTAATGTATGAATCAGGGTTTTCTTTAATGAATTTTTTATCGGTGGCAGCGCTTTGGTCGTCTATAGCCTTTTCCTCGGCTTTTGCCTGTTTTACAAATTCAGGCGAGCTTTGCTGCTCAGGCGTGGCCGCTTTCTGTTTTTCTTCAAGGGCTTTATAAGCATCATTTATGGGTTTTTGAGCCAGTTGATACTTTTCATTTTCCAGGTTGGTTTTAGTTCCTTCAACCTTTGCGTTGGCCAGCAAATCGGGTGTAGTTACGGTAATAACGCCTGGCTCCAAATAAATTGACCGGTAATCTAATGCATCATGCACCCCGGTGCCTTTAGCATTAAATGCGATATCGGCATAGTTAGGGCTGCTGCCCGCCACTCCGGTAAACTCAAACTTACCATCTTTTAAAGTAACCGAATCAATAACAACTTTGCCCTTACGGCGATACTCGAGATATACTTTTGCAGGCGCGTTATTCTCGCCTATTTTACCCTGTACGGTATACTTTGCATCCTGTGCAAAAGCAATAGCGGGAATGCCCGCCAATGCCAACAAAGTTATTTTTTTTATTCCGGAGATGTTCATACTGCAAATTAGTATAATTATACTTATATAAGTACTTATTGATAAAAATTATACAATAAAAACATCCCCGTACGGGTTTGTTATATTTTATCAAACAGTTCCTGTAGTTTGGCATCCAGATCTTCCCCGCGCAGGTTTTTGGCAATGATCTTGCCGTCAGGATCAATCAGGTAGTTTTGCGGAATGGAGCTTACCTGATACAACGCGGCAGCCTCATTGTTCCAGAATTTAAGGTCTGATACCTGCGTCCAGATCAGGCCATCATTCTTAATTGCCGCCAGCCAGGCCGATTTACCTTCGGGCTTATCTAATGATACGCCTAACACCGTAAAGTTTTTTGCTTTGTATTTATTGTAATTACGCACCACGTTAGGATTTTCCTGTCTGCACGGCCCGCACCATGACGCCCAAAAATCAAGCAGCACATACTTACCTCTGAATGATGACAGTTTAACAGGCGCACCGTTTGTATCATTCTGTACAAAATCAGGAGCCATAGATCCTATGGCGGTTACTTTTAAGCCATCAATACCATGTTTCAGGTTTTTGCCTGTTTCTGTATCCTTTAAACTTTGCGACAAACCGTTATACAAGGGCTCTATCTCAGAGGGGTCAGGAGCCGGGCCGCCTACTGAATTAATAGCCAGCAGGCTCAGATAGCTATTAGGGTTATTGGTGATAAAGTTTTTAAGCGCGGCTTTTTGTTCGGCCTGTATGTTTTTATAACGGGCTTGCAGCCTGCTTTGAAAATCAGGCGCTTTTTGCTGCTCTGGTGTGGCTGCCTTTGCTTCGGCCATAAGTGCCTGCGCCTTTTTATTGATCACGGCAAGCTGCGATGTAAGCTTCCGGTTATCATCATTTAATGGCGAGCCTGTAATTTGCGCTTTTGATATTGAATCTTTACTGCTAACGGTTATGGTTCCTTTTTCCAAAAAAAGGTTCAGGTCATCGGCAGTTTTTGAAGGGCCGCCGTCAGGATAGTTCTGCTGCACATACTTTGCAAGACCAATCCCTTTGTAATCAACCGCAATGGTTGCGTTAACGGGGTTTAACACGCTGCCGGTAAAACTAAAGCTGCCATTGGCCACATTTGCCGAATCGACAACATTATTGGCACCCAGCTGGTATATCAAATACACTTTTGCCGGGGCGCCGGTAGTACCCAACTTACCGTTAATGGTAAAGGTATCTGAAGTTTGAGCAAAGGCCATTGCGGGCAATACAGCCGCTATACAAAAAAACAATTTCTTCATCAGGATATAAAAACTATAAGCATTGTAACGTTAAAATGCTGCTTGAATTGTAGTTATCAGTTTAATTTTTGATAGGTGCGCCACCAAAGATCAGGCAATTCGCCCGAGGCCGCCATTTTATAATCATCATAACTGCAGGGCACCAGGTGAAAACGCTCATTGCGCGACCCTCCGGTAGGATAAGGTACCTGCATCCACCAGCGGTCTGATTTTTTGCTTTTTACAAATACCACTTCCTGGTCTTCATGCTTTAAGCTTGTTTTATAAATGAGGTACTGATTTTTAGGGTTAAGCGGAAAATCGCGTTTACGGTTATAAACCCCTTCTATAAAATACCATATCATTTGTGCCAGTTGTGTTGCAGTTTGCCCGTTACTGTCATAAGCCGGATTAAACTCATAAAAACCAATGGAGCTTAATTTATCATTAAAACCGGCATAACGGCATAGCTGGCAGGCTTCTTCGCCATAAAAACCGTTAGGTGTGGCATTGGCATTACCCATGGCATCTGCCGAGCGGATGGCGCTTATGTCAAAACTGATCATGCTGGCATTCCTGATGGCAGGTTCGGTTACGGCAACATTACCGCTCACTTCACCCAGTCGGTGCACATCAAAGTAAAGCTTGTCCATTACCCGCAGGCTTTCCTGGCTTACAAAATAAGTTTGATAGCCCAGGTTGCTATAATTGAACAGGTAATTAGGCTCGTGTAAAAATATTTTGTTGAGATATGATCGCGAGGTGGTTTCCATATTGCCTGTGGTTTCGTCTTCATCCAGGTCAAAATGCGAATCGATCACAACCAGGTCAACCTTTTGTTCCAGCTCCTCATAGCCCAGGTATTGCGCATAGGTAAGGTCCTGCCCGCCACCCAATATAACCGGGATAATATTTTTTTTAACAAGCTCGCTTACCACGGTTTTAAGCGCAAAATAGGTGTCGGTAACCGTAGCGCCGGCACGTATATTGCCCAGATCGGCAATTTTCACGCTGTAACCGCCTTCATAAAGCTGATAAAGTTTTTCGCGGACATAATCGGGTCCCAGCGCGCAACCCTGGTTATCGGTGGCATTACGGTCGTCCATAACACCAATAATGGCAAGGTCGGTCTTTTGATCCAGATCCGGGAAATCAACAGAATAATGCACAATTTTATCGCCGAGCTGGCTGGTATAATATCCCTTTTTAGGAGCGATCTTTTTAAGATCAATAGGTATAAAAAAATCAGCTAAAGACATTAAATAATTTTATTTTGAAAATGTGCTAATTTGAAGATTTGAAAATGAGACTTACTGTTTCATCAGCGTACAAATATGCAAATTTTAAAAACCAGTATTTAAATTTCATTCTTTATAGGTGCATTTTAATATTAATGATTCTAATCATATTGTGCACTTTTACACTTTCAAATGAGCACATTTTCAAATCTTCAGATCAAAATATGATTTTAGTTACCGGCGCGACAGGTTTTTTGGGGGCCGAACTGGCAAAACTACTTATTAGTTCGGGCGGGCGTATTCGTTGCACCAAAAGGAACAGTTCAAAAATACCGGCATTGCTGGCGTCTTACCATGACAGGATTGAATGGGTGGAAGCCGATATGATGGATGTTTTTGCCCTTGCAGATGCGCTGCAGGATGTTACCCAGGTTTATCATTGCGCTGCATGGGTATCGTTAAAACAAGCCGATAAGCGGCCTATGATCAATACCAACGTTACCGGTACAGCCAATTTGGTTAACTTATGTACCGCTCAGGGTATCCGTATGGTGCATGTCAGTTCTATCGCGGCAATTGGGATAGCCAAACCCGGCGAGCTGATCACCGAAAATCATCACCTGGAGGAATCGGCAGAAAATGATGGCTATGCCATATCCAAACTGGAAAGTGAAATGGAAGTGTGGCGCGGTATTGCCGAGGGCCTCGATGCTGTAATTGTAAATCCATCGCTTATTTTAGGAGTCAGCGCGGGCACTTCGGGCACAGGAGCCTTGTTTGAAACTGTACGCAAAGGGCTTAAGTTTTATACCGGAGGCAGCGGTGGCTTTGTTGACGCAGAGGATGTGGCCAAATGTATGGTTGCCCTTATGAACAGTAATATTACCGCCGAACGTTATATCATCAGTGCAGAAAATTATACCTATAAAGATATCACTACTGAAATTGCACAAGGTTTCGGGGTAAAACCGCCAGGCACCCTTGCCAAACCCTGGATGATGGGCCTGGCCTGGCGCGGAGCAGCAGTGATAGCCGCATTAACGGGCAAATCTCCGTCAATTGATAAAATATCGGCCCTGGCAGCCTCAGAAACGCGCAATTTTGATAATTCAAAGATCAAAGCGGCCATCAACTTTGAATTTAAACCAATAAGTAAAACGATATTGGAAATTTGCAAAGCGCTGAACCAATAAGCTGTTCAGGTCAATTACAGGGAGGAACGGCAATGCATAGCGGCTATGGATATTTGCTAATATAATATCCCGACAAACGGACCTCTTATACGTGCAGAGTCAATATATTAAACTCTACCGATCTCATCAGCAAAAATTTTTGCACATTTGCACCCAAGATGGAGCAGTACTTTATTATTGATTTCGACAGCACGTTTACACAGGTTGAGGCCCTTGACGAACTGGCCCGCATTTCTCTCAAAAATCATCCCGACCGCGAGGATATTTACAAACAGATTGAAGATTTGACAAACGCCTCGATGGAAGGCCGGCTATCATTTACACAAAGCCTGGAAAACCGCGTTAAGTTATTACAGGCCAACCGTGATCATTTAAAGCAACTCATTACCCATCTCAAAAAAAAGGTATCTACTTCATTTTCACGCAATACCATATTTTTTAAAAATCACCAGGACGAGGTGCTTATCGTATCGGGCGGGTTCAAAGAGTTTATCACTCCTGTGGTAACCGAATACCATATAAAAAAGGAAAATATTTACGCCAATACTTTTGTGTTTGATGACGAGGGCAAGATCATTGGTTACGACCGCGAAAACCCGCTTTCGCAGGAAGGCGGCAAAGTAAAACTGCTGAAAGAGCTGCAACTGCCCGGCGATATTTACGGCATTGGCGATGGGTATTCTGATTTCCAGCTAAAAGAATCGGGTCTGATCAAAAAGTTCTTTGCCTTTACCGAAAATATTGAGCGTAAATCAGTAGCTGAAAAGGCAGATCATATTACTCCAAGTTTCGACGAGTTTCTGTACCTGAATAAACTTCCCCGCGCTATATCATACCCTAAAAACCGGATCAAATGCCTTATTGTTGGCGATATAGACGATGATGCGCTGGCCCAGATGAAAAAAGAAGGGTACAACCTGCGCCATCGTGAAAACGTTGAAGAAAAGTACCTGGAAGAAGCCGGTGTTTTATTTTGTGACGAAGCCAATCAGCCTACTCCCGAGCAGATACAGAATGCCGGCCGACTAAAAGTAATTGGCATTTTTGGTAAAAGCAACCGCAAACTTGCTGATACCGCTACCGAGAACGGCATTATCATATTTGACGACCCTAAGCATAACCCGCACAATAACGACTTTATACCGCGCCGTGTAATGGCTTTTATGAATGAGGGTAAAACACATACCAGCTGCAATTTCCCCGACCTGCAACCACCCCGTATAAATAATGCCCACCGCTTAATACATATCCATAAAAACATACCCGGTATACTGGCCAAAATAAATGAGGTATTTGCCCGCCATAATATTAATATAGTTGGTGAGTTTTTGGTTACCAATGCGCAGATTGGTTATGTAATTACCGATGTGAACACAGGTTATGATACCCAGGTGCTGAACGAACTAAAAGCTATTGAACATACTATAAAATTCAGACTGCTGTATTAATTGGCAGGTGACAGGCTTTATGTAGCAGGTTGTTTTAAAACACGTTGCTTACAAACCCGCTAACTACTCTGTAAACGGCACCACTAATACCGGAATACTGGAATGCCGGACCAATACTTCGACTATATTGCCTGAAATTAATCGGTCAAAGCCTGAGCGTCTGTGGGTTCCTACAACTATCAGGTCGGCTTTAAACTCTTTGCCGCAATCAATTATCCCGTCGGAAGTAAGGCCATATTGGGTAAATGCCGTTACTTCCAAACCTTCGCCAAACTCCTTTATGGTACGTTCAATGATCATTTGTGACTGGGTGGTTTGAATATCATTTAATTCGGCTTCCTGTATGCCCATGGTACTATCCATAGGTATGCCTGTCAGGTTATCTGCCGGGTTTGGAGGTATAATAACAGGCTCAACAATATGAACCAGGCCCACAGAGGCTTTGTAGGTACGGGCTAAATCAAAGCCGTATGCGGCGGCATTACGGGCATAGGGGCTATCATCAATACCGATAATTATTTTGCTGACTTTCATTGGTTTAAGGTATATATCTGTTTAAACGAAATTTTAACTAATAGCGCCCCATAAAAGATCCGGCGAGCTATTAAAGCTAATAAATCCTGATCACACTGTTGCTATAAAGACATTTACCTTTAAAAAAAGTTTATAATTTTTGCCTGTACTAACACATCATAGCCGGTAAACCATTTTTATTACCTTTGATCATGAACTTCCACCCTGAAATTGAAGATCGCCTGGCTCGTTTGCAGGAAAAATATGAAGCCATGGGCCAGGACATGACCTCCTACCTTGACGGGCTGCTATATGCCGATTTTTTAACCTATTGGGATTACATTCACCTGGACACGTTGCTGAGCCTTCAAAGCCCTAAAACACCGTTTCCGGACGAAGAGATATTTATCATTTATCACCAGATCACCGAACTGTATTTTAAGCTGACCCTGCACGAATGCAGGCAAATTACAGAGGCACAGCCACTTACTGTTGAGTTTTTTACAGCACGACTAAAACGCATTAACCGGTATTTTGGCGCGCTTACCCAATCATTCGAGATTATGGTTGATGGGATGGAGAAAGAACAGTTCCTGAAATTCCGTATGTCATTACTACCGGCCAGCGGCTTCCAGTCGGGCCAGTACCGTATGATAGAAATATATGCTACTGACTTTATAAACCTGGTAGACAAGGATAAACGCCAGGAATTAGTTACCGCACCCATAGAAAGTCAATTTGAGTACCTGTATTGGAAATTCGGTGCAACCGAGCTATCAACCGGTAAAAAAACACTGACGCTCAAGCAGTTCGAAAAAAAGTATTCGCGCTCATTTATTGAATTAGGGAAAGCCTGTGTAAATCACAACTTTAACGCGCTGGCACGCCAGTTTGAAGCGGGCGGGCAATTAACCCCGGCGTTAAAGCAGGAGCTTAAACAGCTGGACATCAATATAAATGTGAACTGGCCGCTATCGCATTATAAATCGGCGGTGAGGTACCTGAACCGTGAGCCTGAAGAGATCAGGGCAACCGGAGGCACCAACTGGCAAAAGTACCTGCCGCCCCGTTTTCAGAAACGTATATTTTACCCCACCCTCTGGGCCGGCGAAGAAATAGAAAATTGGGGAAAAGCCTGGGTAGAGGACGTGCTGGGCTAATAACTTTTTAAAGTTATATTTTAACACAATTCCTTTTAAAAAGCATTTACACCCGCCAAAATGTATTCAAAAGAGCTTTAAAAGCGACAAAAAATTGATCATTTTAACACTTTTTTAGTCTCTTTTTTTAAGTTTAAAAAGCTTTAAAGAATTGAGATTAGGTTGTTAAAAATGCGACCGCAATTTTAAACGATTATACGCTTAACCAAACAGCCCGGTTATCTGATAAAAGATAACCGGGCTGTTTTTGTTTTTTCATTGCCTTGTCTTCACAGGCAATAATTATTACCAAACTTTCACACGCTCGTTTTCGGGGCGGTAAAGTTTATCACCTGGTTTTACGTCAAATGCTTTGTAAAATGCAGGGGTGTTTGATAGCGGACCATTAACCCTGTACATCTCTGGCGAATGCGGGTCAACGCTGATGCGCATACGCATAGTTTCGTCGCGGGTTTTGATGCGCCATACCTGACCAAATGACAGGAAGAAACGCTGATCAGGTGTAAAGCCGTCAATCTTTTTATCGCCTTTACCCTGTTCTGTATTTTTAAACGCCTCATAAGCAATAGCAACACCTCCAATATCAGCCAGGTTTTCGCCCTGGGTAAGGCTGCCATTTACATGCAGATTGTTCAGCACGGTAAACTTATTGTATTGTTCAATCATTAACCCTACCCGGCTTTTAAACTTGTCGGCATCCTGTTTTGTCCACCAGTCTTTCAGGTTACCATCCTTATCGTATTGGCGGCCTTGATCGTCAAAACCGTGGGTCATTTCATGACCAATTACCGCGCCAATAGCACCATAATTAATAGCATCATCAGCATCCTTATCAAAGAAAGGGAACTGCAATATACCTGCCGGGAAAACTATCTCGTTAAAGGTTGGGTTGTAATAAGCGTTAACCGTTGGCGGTGTCATCCCCCATTCGGTTCTGTCAACCGGTTTACCTGCCTTTTTTATCATTTCGTTGTATTTATGGCGGGCAATTGACTCCTGGTTTTTGTAATAAGCGTCTTTGCTTATCTGCACATCATCATAGGTTTTCCATTTATCGGGGTAACCTATTTTTTTGGTAAAGGCGGCAAGCTTAGCTAATGCTTTTGATTTGGTTTCGGGGCTCATCCAGTCAAGCTTTTCAATACGATCTTTGTACACGTTTTGCAGGTTATTCACCAGTGCAAGCATACGCTCCTTGGCTTCAGGAGTAAAATATTTTTCTACATAAAGCTGGCCAAGCAATTCGCCTATACCGCCATCAACCGTTTCAATAACTGTTTTCCAGCGTTCCTGCTGTTGTTTTTGACCGCTCAGGGTTTTGCCATTAAACTCAAAGTTGGCATCCCTGAAAGCTTTGCTCAGCGCTGTAGAAGCATTATCGAGCATTGAAAAAGTAACCTTATCCTTCCAAACGGTAATAGGCTCAGATTTAAGCAGGCCATCCAGGGTTTTAAAATACTGGGGCTGGCCAACCAATACGGTATCTGTAGTTAGCGCCATACGCTTAAAGGCGTCTTTCAAATCAATGTCAGGAACTTGCTTTTGCAGATCGGCAACCGCGAATTTGTTATAGTTTTTAACCGGGTCGCGCAGTTCCGTAGGTGTAAGGTGCGATTTGGCAATAGCCGTTTCCAGCTTTAAAATACCATCGGCCTTTTTAGCGGCAGTGGCCGCGTCGGTACCGGTTAGTGTAAACAGTTTAGCTATATATTTTACATATTCGGCACGTATTTTAACCGTGGCCGAGTCGCTGTTAAAATAATAATCCCTGTTGGGCAATCCCAACCCGGCCTGGTCAAAATGGGCAATGTTCATGGCGCTCACCCTATCGTCTGGCGCTACGTAAAACCCTAATAAAAAGCCGTTACCGTTTTTATATCCGTCGGCAGCCAGGCTTATCAGCTCTTTATAATTGGTTACCGCGTTAATTTTTGCAAGCAATGGTTTAACAGGCTCATATCCTAATTTTTCAATACCAACGGTATCCATACCGCTGGTGTATAAATCGGCAACCTTTTGTTCCTTGCTGCCGGCAGAGTTGTCTTTTTGGGTAATTTCTTCCAGTATCTTATGCAGATTCTTCTGGTTATCGTCATACAGGGTATAAAACGATCCCCATCCCCGTTGTGAAGCCGGGATCTCCGTTTTCTTTAACCAGGCACCGCTGGCATATAAATAAAAGTTATCGCCGGGTTTTACCGTGGTATCCATACCGCTTTTATCAAAAAATACGGTACGTTTTGGAACATCATCAGCAGATGACGACTCCTTTTTTTGGCCGCATGATGCCAAAATAGCGACGGGGATCACCGCCAAAGCCCATTTTGTAATTCTCATAAGTTACTTTTTTTAATGTCAGTCCTAAAAAGTCTAAGTTATAAAGTTGAATTGATAAATACTAAGACGCAACTACTATATATCTGTTACAACGCAGAAGCCTCACCTAAATCCTCTCCAAAGGAGAGGACTTTAAAATAAAAGTCTTTTGGAACCCTCGCCTGGATGAGAAGCCTCACCTAAATCCTCTCCAATGGAGAGGACTTTAAAATAAAAGTCTTTTGGAACCCTCTCCTTTGGAGAGGGCAGGGTGAGGCCCAAATCCTCTCCAAATGAAAATACTCCAAAATAAAAGTTTCTCAGAACCCTTTCCCAGATGAAAAGCCTCACCTAAATCCTCTCCAAAGGAGAGGATTTCAAAATAAAAGCTTCTCAGAACCCTCTCCTTTGGAGAGGGCAGGGTGAGGCCCAAGTCCTCTCCAAAGGAAAATACTCTAAAATAGAAGCTTCTCAAAGCCCTCTCCCCTGGAGAGAGCAGGGTGAGGCTCAAATCCTCTCCAAAGGAAAATACTTTAAAATAAAAGTCTTTTAGAACCCTCTCCTTTGGAGAGGGCAGGGTGAGGCCCAAATCCTCTCCAAAAGAAAATACTCCAAAATAAAAGTTTCTCAGAACCCTCTCCCCCGGAGAGGGCAGGGCGGGGCCTAAATCCTCTCCAAAAGAAAATACTTTAAAATAAGAGCTCCTTAGAACCCTCTCCTTTGGAGAGGGCAGGGTGAGGCTCTCACAACGCAGATTCAGCCACCGGTGGCTGAATCTGGTTTAGCGATAGGGGAATGAGCTTTTTGGTTTTTAGATAAGTGATACCTACAATAAGCATGGTCATGCTGCCGCCAAATATTACAGCAGGCACCGTACCCAGCAAACGGGCGGCCGTTCCTGATTCAAAAGCGCCGATCTCGTTTGATGAGCCAATGAACATCTGGTTTACTGCCGATACCCGGCCACGCATATGATCGGGTGTTAAAAGCTGCATGATAGTACCACGTATGATAACACTGATGCTATCAAAGGCACCCTCGGTGAATATAAAAAAGAGAGACAAATAAAAACTACGCGATAAGCCAAAGCAAATAATACTGAGACCAAAGCCGGTAACCGCTATAAGCAGGTTGCGCCACGGCTTACCCATTGGCGAAAAACGCGCCATCGCCAGCATGGTTAGTACAGCGCCCAGTGATGATGTGGCGCGCATAATACCTAAGCCTTCGGCGCCCACCTTTAATATTTCATTTGCAAAAACGGGTAGTAAAGCCACAGCACCACCAAAAAATACCGAAAATAGGTCAAGGCTCATGGCGCCTATCATCATTTTATTGTGGAACACAAAATGAATACCCTCAGACAGGCTTTTCCAGATACTTTCTTTCGGGATAAATACCGGCGGATATTTGCGAAGCATAAAAACCAGCACCAATGATACGATCAGGAAAAAAATAATAACGCCAAACGTAGCGGTGATACCCGGTAAGCCGGGGATAATTTTATCAGCGTAACCATAAATAAGTCCGCCCGCCGCCGGACCAATAATAGACGCTATCTGCCAGCTTGAACTGCTCCAGGTGCTACCATTGGGATAAATTTCTTTGGGTATGCTGTGCGCGTAAATGGTAAAAGTAGCCGGACCATAAAACGCGCGGGCCACACCATTGAAAAATATCATAGTATAAATAATAGGCACTATCCAACCGGCATGGATAATTCCGCTCATGCTTTTGAGTGTAACGGTAAATAAAACCGATGAGGTAATAATAACGCCAGCAAATATGATGAGCAGCATTTTCCGCTTTTCAGATTTATCGGCAATATAACCTCCATACAGGGCAATGCCTATAGCGGGTATGGCTTCGCACAAGCCCACAAGTCCGAGGGCAAAAACGCTTTTAGTTATCTGGTAAATGTAGAAGCCGATAACAACGGCCTGCATTTGATACGCAAAGGTGAAACAAAAGCGCATCCCGATGTAAGATCTGAAATCCTTATATCGCAATGCTGCAAAAGAATCAATTTTTTGGGGTTTACTATCTCCTTCTTCGGTCACAGTGATGTTTTAGATGTGCTGCAAATTTACAACACCGTTTTGGGATTATTAAATACGATTTAAGGATTTTATTGGATAAATACCGGTATTAGCGCGAGAGTACAGGCAGTGGGAGGAGAAATGGTTTCTCAATTACCCCGCTGGCTATGTCCGCACAGCAGGCTATTCTTATATAAATAAAAACTGCCTGTGAGGACACAGGCGGCGGGAGAATCATCTATACATTTGCACAATCCACCCCCGCTGGCTGTGTCCTCACAGCCAGCCATTCTTATATAAAAAAACCGCCTGTGAGGGCACAGGCGGTGGGGAGAATCATCTATACATTTGCACAATCTATAACCCGTGCTGGTCTATCAGGTAAATGAACGCGGCCATGCCTGCGGCGCCCAGTTGCAGCTCGCGTTTGTTCACATTTTCAAAAACGTCATTCGGGGTATGGTGAATGTCAAAGTAACGCTGGGAATCCGGGCGGAAGCCAATAAGCGTAATGCCCGGAAGCTTCTCTTTCAACGGTTCAATATCAGTACCGCTGCCACCTGCCACCAGCTGGTCAACTTCGTAAGGTTCAAGCAGGGCTTTATACTTAGTGTTTATATTTTTAATAAAATCGTTTGATACCCCGTCAAAGCTAAAGCCCCGTGGAGTAAAACCGCCTTCATCTGTCTCAATAGCCGCTATGTGCTCTTCTTTATTTTGCGCGGCCAGTTCGGCATATTTAAGGCCTCCCTTATGACCGTTCTCCTCGTTCATGAAAAACACCGCGCGAACAGAGTTTTTAGGACGATAACCTATCGCTTTAAATATCCGCAGCACCTCGGCCGACTGCATTACACCGGTACCGTCATCATGAGCGCCCTCGGCCAGGTCCCAGGAGTCAAGGTGACCGCCTACGCTTATAAATTTATTGGGGTTTTCAGTGCCGGTTAACTCCCCCACTACATTGTATGATTTTACATCGGGCAGCAGCTCACAGCTTTGTTTTAAGTAAAATTTAATAAGCGGCAGTTTTCGCAAACGCAGCATATTGCTCAGCTTATTGGCCGCCCTGGTTGATATGGCCGCGGCTGGTATAAGTTTCATACCCTCGCCGGCAAGTGTTGCGCCGGTGTGCGGATAGTCATCAATGCTTTCGGTTAATGAACGTACAATAACGCCAACAGCGCCGTATTTAGCGGCTGCAGCGGGGCCCATAAAACGCTGATCGCCGGCAGCGCCGTAGGCATGTCCGGTTTCAATAAAACGCGGATCAAAAGCACGGTTAAAGAAAACTATTTTTCCTTTTATCACGCTTTCGCCCAAAGTTTCCAGTTCTTTAAGGCTGCGTACCTCAACCACGTTGGCGGTAATACCTTCTTTTGGTGTGGCAACAGACATACCCAATGCAGCAACAGGAACCGGGATACCGGTTTTTCCGTCGATAATAAAAGCGGTTTCCTTTGCTCCCCTAACCCAATGCGGTACCATTACTTCTTGCAGGTACACTTTGTCAAAACCGTAACTTTCCATCAGCTTTTTGCTCCAGTCTACCGCCTTTTGGGCATTTGCGGAGCCACTTAAACGCTGACCGATGTTTTTACACAAGTAATGCAGGTTATCATAAGCCTTGCCATTCACCAGGGCTTCGTCATAAATTTTGCGTATCGTCAATGAGTCCTGCGCGTGGAGCAGTTGGGCCGTAAAAAGCACGGCCACAAATAAGGTTAGTTTCTTCATGAGTATTATAAGATCAGTTTTAGCAAATGTAATATTTTGAAGGTAAAATTAAGCCTGATCAGCCCTGGTATCTTTGTAAAATAAACCCAACAGATGTCATTTTTTACCAGCGAGGGAAATCTTCTGCGCCTTCGCATGTATGCCAGAATATCGTATAAGATTTTTCTTTCGTTCCTTACTGCAGCCTTTACCTGTTCTATCGATAAATGACTAACCGATAGATACATTTATAAAATGCGCCTCAGGAGATTTTATCCCAGCTTAAACCCGCGTTTTTTGTAGCGAAGGCATGATGCAGCACCTGGTTTTCGGGCATTGCCAGCTGAGGGTCCTTTTCAAATATCTGTTCAACACACCTGCGCACCTTTATCAACAATTCCTGATCAGTAGCCAGGTTGGCAACTTTAAGATCAAGCACGCCGCTTTGCTGTGTACCTTCCAGGTTACCCGGGCCACGAAGCTGCAGGTCTATCTCAGATATTTCAAACCCGTTATTGGTTTTCACCATAGTATCAAGCCTTATCTTACCGTCATGGCTCAGCTTATGGCTGCTCATTAATATACAATAAGATTGCTCGGCCCCGCGCCCTACCCTGCCCCGCAGCTGATGCAATTGCGACAGGCCAAAACGTTCGGCATTTTCAATAATCATTACCGAGGCATTAGGCACATTTACCCCCACTTCAATAACGGTGGTGGCTACCATGATCTGTGTTTGGCCTTTTATGAACCGCTGCATTTCAAATTCCTTATCGGCAGGTTTCATTTTTCCGTGCACAATGCTTATCCTATAATCGGGCAGCGGAAACTCGCGCGACATCACCGCTATGCCATCTTCCAGGTTTTTCAGGTCGAGCTTTTCGCTTTCCTGTATCAGCGGATATACTACATATATCTGGCGTCCCAGGCCTATCTCCTTTTTCATAAAACCAAATACGCGCAGGCGCTGGTTCTCATAAAAATGAAGGGTTTGAATAGGCTTGCGGCCTGCCGGCAATTCATCAATAACCGATACGTCCAGATCGCCATACAGGGTCATGGCAAGCGTGCGGGGGATGGGCGTGGCCGTCATGACCAGGATATGAGGCGGTACGCTATTTTTTCGCCATAACTTTGCGCGCTGCTCCACACCAAAACGGTGCTGCTCGTCAATCACTACAAAACCCAGGTTTTTAAACTGTACCTTATCTTCAATAAGGGCATGGGTACCAATAAGTATTTTAAGATCGCCGTTTTCCAGCTTTTGATGTAGGATCTTACGGTCCTTTTGTTTTGTTGACCCGGTAAGCAAAGCCACTTCAATAAAATCATCGCCCACCAAACCTTTTATAGTTTGATAATGCTGGTTAGCCAGGATTTCGGTAGGCGCCATGATACAGGTCTGAAAACCGTTATCAACCGCTATCAGCATGCTCATGAGGGCTACCACTGTTTTCCCGCTGCCTACATCTCCCTGTAACAGGCGGTTCATTTGTATGCCGCGCTGTGTGTCTTGCCTGATCTCTTTTAAAACCCGCTTTTGCGGATTGGTTAGCTCAAAAGGTAGTTTGTGATGATAAAAATCATTAAAGTAATGGCCAACCTTATCAAAAACATTGCCTTTAAACTTTTGTGTATGCAGCAATTTATTACGCAATAATTTTAACTGCAGCAAAAAGAGTTCTTCAAACTTTAAACGGTGAATGGCCTCATTCAGCAAATTGGCATCAGCCGGGAAATGAATATTGCGGTATGCATCCGCGCGACTGATCAACTTAAACTTATTGATGATGTATAACGGCAAATTCTCGTGGATATCTTTGGCATGCTGTGCCAGCAAGGCCGCGGTAAGTTTTTGAATGCCTTTGCTATCCAGCTGAAACTGCTTGAGCTTTTCGGTGGAGTTGTAAACCGGTTGCAGGGTGGCGTTGCCCTGCCTTTGCATGGTTGCGGGCGAGTACAGTTCCATTTCGGGATGCGCCATTTGCGGCTGACCGTTAAAAAAGCCAGGCTTGCCAAACACAATATAAACACTCCCCGGATTAATCGTTTTTTCTATCCAGTTGATGCCTTTGAACCATACCAGTTCAAGGGTGCCGGTTTCATCGCGCGCCTGCACTACCAGGCGCTTCGTGTGCTTTTCGCCAACAATTTGTTTATTGGTAACACGTGCAAGCACCTGCACATAAGGCAGATCGGCCTGGATATCTTTTATCTTGTAAAAACGGGTACGGTCAATGTACCTGAAGGGAAAATGCCGTAAAAGATCCTCAAAATCAGACAGCGCCAATTCTTTTTTCAACACCTCAGCGCGGGACTGGCCCACACCTTTCAGATATACAAGCGGCGTTTGAAAAGGATCCAAAAGTGCAACGTTTTTATTGTTAAACAATCATCAACAGGCGTCATAGCGAAGTACTCGCTATGACGCCTGCGTTAAGGCTGAGTAAGGCTCTTACTTTACAGCAATAACCGATATTTCTACATTTACCCCTTTAGGCAATGCAGATACCTGCACGGTTTCGCGGGCCGGGAAATTGGCTGTAAAATATTTTCCGTAAACCTCGTTAACCTGTCCAAAGTTGCCCAGGTCAGTTAAAAATATGCTGGTTTTAACAATATTTTCAAAACCGATGCCAGCTTCGGTTAAAATGGCTTTAATGTTTTCCATTACCATTACGGCCTCATCGGTAATGCCGGTGGTTATCAATTCGCCGGTAACGGGGTTAAGAGGTATCTGTCCTGATACAAATACAAAATTTCCGGCTACAGTGGCCTGGCTATAAGGCCCTATTGGGGCTGGCGCGTTATTGGTGTTTATTATTGTCATCATTTTTTAAGTATGAACACTTGTATCAGCTTATAAATGATCCCCGCCAAAAACATAAGGATAGCCAGTGCATTAATAAAATGCATAATGCGCAAATTAATGTTAGTGGGCCTGTTTGGATCTTTTTTTCTAAAGAAATACATAGTACAAAATTAATAAAAAAATAGCCCAACCCAACCCTCTTCATAGGAGAGGGCTGGGTTTTGCAGGTTTTGCTTTTTTATTTTGCATCCCCTTTTTTGGAAAGCCGGGGTAAAGCTTCTACTTCACCGGCCCCGGAAATACCGGCAGGCTCTCATGGCCGTCGGCATCAACAGATTGCACGGCAAAAAAGTAATTATCTTTTGAATAGGCCAGCGTAGCAGTTGTATCGCTTACATAAAATTTGCGTTCCCAAAACGGACTGGTGGTTTCGCGCATCAGCACATAATATCCCGCTGGTTTTTTACCGGTAGCAGGGGCTTCCCAAATGAGTTTTGTTTTATTGGTAAGACCGCTGGTAACAATACCTACGTTTTGCGGCCTGCCAGGGGCAGATGCCAGGTTGGCTAAAACCGACAGGTTCATGCGGGCTACTTTCTGCACATAGTTAAAGTCGACAAAGTCAGGCAGGTCGCCATACTCAACACCATTTTCTGTTCTGATATTCTGATGCTGGCGATTAAAATCTTCGTTCATTTCCGTGAACCTCACCGCGGTAAAACCCTGCTCCAAAAAAGGCAGGTGATCGCCGCCGCGCAGGTAGCGGTCGCGCCTGTAAATGAGCTTTACATCCAACTGGTCAACATAGCGCTCGCCTGTTTCCTTGGCGTAACGGGCCAGCTCGCGCGACGGACTGTCGTTTTCGCCCCCTAATGATTTTAATGCCGCTACCTGTTTATCGGTGGCATTGGTTGGAATGCCGTCACTAAAAACACGAACACTCCGGTTATCTTTCAAATCGGTTTCCATGCCATGGGTATTGCCCACAATATCGTTATTCAGCATGGCATCAACATTCCAGTTTTCGGCTTTAGCCCTTTTGGCTACATTGGCCGAACCATACAGTCCCTGCTCCTCGCCCACCACGGTCATAAAAATAATAGTAGCCGGAAATGATCTTTTAGCCATTACCCTTGCCAGTTCCATAGACAGCGCGGTACCCGAAGCATCGTCATTAGCACCCGGTTCAACGCCATTGGCATCCATTACATCATTTATCCGTGAATCATAATGCCCCGATACAATATAAACCCGCGTGTCATTCGGATCGGTCCCTTTTAATGTGGCAAGCACATTTTTAAGCTTCACCGGCTTATCAATGCGTGTACCTTTGGGTTGGGTAAAAGTGTCGAATTGTACGGTCATACGCCCACCGGAGAGTGCCGCATATTTTTCCATTTCGGCTTTGATCCAGTTGCGTGCAGCGCCGATGCCGGTGATTTTGCTGCTGGTATCGCTGAGGGTATGCCGGCTTTTAAAGCTCACCAGCTTGCGAATGGTGGCCTCAATATTTTTGGATGATACCTCATCAACCATTTGTTTAATACCAACATCCTGCTTTATGATGGTTTGCGCGGTTGCCGGAAAGGTTATCAGAATAAGGAAAAATAGTTTCAGGTGTTTCATAGTATAGTATTTGTATAGCCAGTTTGAAGCCGCATGTTGCAAACTTAAGCTACAGCTTCTTTACGGCCTTCAGCCATTCCCGGGCAATCAGTTCATGCCCGGCGGGCATTGGGTGTATGCCATCCCAGATCCAGTGATCAGCTTTGGCTTTTTGCGTAGCCTTATTAAAAGCGTCCTGTAAAGGCACGTAAATGGCATTAAACTTTTGGGCAAGTGTTTTAACTATTACCTGTCGTTTTTGGACCTCACTTGTCCATAGCTCCGCGTTCCCCTTCAACACGCCCACAGGCAAAATAAATGGTTCCAGCAAAACAAGCTTAGTGTTGGGCAGTACGGCTAAAGTTTGGGTTAAAAGCTGCTCATAAACATTGCCAAAGTTATCAGCGGCAGCTTTATCTGCCTGCATTATTGCCCTATGCGTGTCATTGATACCTACCAGTATGCTCAACACATCGGGCTTAATATCAAGCGTATCTTTTTGCCACCGCGCGGCAAGGTCGTTAACGGTATTACCGCTAATTCCCCGGTTAAAAAACTGGTAATCTCTGCCGGGGTAATCAAAATTAATGCGGGCGGTTATTAAATAGGCATAACCCTGGCCGTATACATGGTTCCAGTCTTTGTCAAAGCTGCGTCCGCCATCGGTTATTGAATCGCCCTGGAAAAGGATTTTTTTTGCATCGCCATCATCAGGTAAATATTGGTCATCTTTTTGCGAAGCTGATACCAATCCGGGCGCTGCAATTGCCGCTGCCCCTGCCAATGATGCTTTCTTTAAAAAATCTCTTCTGTTGCTCATAATTTTAGATTGGCCGGATATAACCGAAGTTTTTTTATTTATTGTGATGGTATCATAAAGAATCCTCTTTTATTCTTCCTCTTCTTCACTTGCCGCGGTCAGTATTTCATCGGCCTGCTTAAAATTGCTTTTTACAAAATGGCACCAGTCGCATTCCTTTTTGCCACAGCCTGTGCTAAAATCATGGGCCATTATTTTGGAATAGGTATCTTTTATCTGGTCTGTTACTATCTCTATATCATCGGGAGTTATTACAAATTTTTCGCGGTGATATTCGCCTTCGCTTACGGGCTCCACAAAGTCAAACACAGTGCTCACAACTTCCCAGTCATTGGTACGGTCATGGTCAACCAAAATTTTATAAAAAACGCCTTGCCGCCAGTAATCGCCGCCGTTGGGAGCGTCATTGGTTGGTCGCAGTAATTTGTCCTTCGCATTTCTAAGCTTACCTGTTTTATAATCTACCACGGTAACATGTTTGCCATCAAACTCCATTTTATCAAGATTACCTTTTATAGGCACGCCCTCTATTTCAATATTTTTAATGGATCGTTCGGTAATAGCCACTTTATTCCAGGTATTTACATTTTTCTCATAATAGGGCGGCAATATTTTTTCGCCATAGGCTACCCGCAGTTTAAATTCATCTTTGGTAAATGAATCCCTGTTCCGGGCCATATACCAGCGAAATTCGTTCATAAATTGCTCGGTTGAAAGAAACTCGTTGTCATTTTCCTTTAACAGCCGGTAGGTTTTATTAAGCGCCCAATGCACTGCCTGCCCAAACGTAGTCGACGGACTTTTGCCCGATGGCACCCGTATTAAACACTGGAAGTAAAACCGTAGCGGACAATCAAGATAATTGCTCAGATGCGTTACCGACAGTGTATAATTTTGAAGCAGCTGGTTGATATAATTTTTGTCGAGCAGTTCAATTTTTGGTTTTTCGGTCTCGCTAAATTGGGTCATGTAAAAACTGAGCATCGTTTCTTCGGTCACACGCGGATAATGTACCTGCAGATCGGTGCTGGCCAGTATCTCGCCTATAAACTGGCTGGCCTCCTGATCTTTGCCGTTTTTATCCTTGTTAGCATAGGATATAGAAAGATGTTGCTTGGCACGGGTAACCGCCACATAAAATAAGCGGCGCGCTTCTTCCTTGTGGGCAATATCATCAGAAGCCGATTGGGTTAAGGTGTCGGGATAACTAAAACCGCTGTTGCGGCCCTTACTGTCCCAGGTACGTTTATCGCAGCCTATAAAAAACACATGCTCAAACTCAAGGCCTTTGGAGCCATGAGCGGTTAAAAAGTTTACGCCATTGTCTGAAAATATCACCTTATTCAGGTCAAGCCTGATGCCGTTCTTTTTCATCAGCTCAATGATGGTAATCAGGTCTGGAAGTTTAATTTCGGGGTTCTTGCGGCTTTCATCTTTCAAAAAATCAAAAAAGCTGGTAAGCATCTGCATATGGCCGCCCTTATCAGCCTGTTGCATAATATAACGCAGAATGCCCATTTTGGCTATCACATCCTGAAAAAACTGCTGCAGCGTTACGCTCACGGCCGATTGAAGCAGGTATTCGATATTATTGATCAGGTATTTCATCTCCGTAAACCTATCGGGCTGAAACAGATCGGGCTGGGCCGGTGGGCGCAATTCGCTGATATACCGGCGCAGTGATGTTTTGGGCTTATTGTTACTAATGGTACCGTAATTATCTTTTGCTACCGCGATGCTTGCTTTGGCAATTTCAATTGGCGCGATATTAAAAAAATCATAGTGCATGATCTCGAACAGCAATTCATCGCCGCTGTAGGGCGAATCGAGCTCCATGGCCAGGTAACGCAAAATGTTAATGATCTTTTCGCCAAAAGGCTGTGTAAGGATATCGATCTTACGTTTGGTGTTTACCGCTATTTTTTGAACATCAAGATATTTGATCATTTCCTCAACCTGGCTGTGGTTACGGTATATTACCGCTATTTCGCCGGGAGGAGTGCCATTATCTATCAGTGCTTTTATTTGCGACGATACATCAACCAGTTCCTGGTTGGGATTTTCATACTCGCAGATGCGCGGTTCAACCAATACCTCGGCAAAGCGAGGATGTGAGGATCGCAGGTCTTTATCCAGCTTGAGCTGACTGGTTAACCGCTCGAAGTTATTATTGATAAGCGCCTTTGAAATATCAAGTATGTGCTGATTTGAGCGATAGTTATGTTTAAGCACAACGGTGTGCAGTGTATCTACATAATCATTAGCAAAATCAAGAATGTTCTTCATATTGGCGCCCTGGAACTTGAAGATTGACTGATCATCATCGCCCACAACAAACACATTTGGTACATCCCAGTAGTTTAACAAAAAGCGCAGCAGTTCATTTTGCGAACCGCTGGTATCCTGAAACTCGTCAACCAAAATGTATTGGTAACGTTCCTGGTATTTGCGCAATATTTCTTCATTGCTGCTAAAGGCGCTAAGCACCCAAATGATCATGTCGTCATAATCATACCGTCCGCGGGCCTTCATTTTAGCGTCGTAGTTTTTGTATTCACCCACCGCGGCCAGCAGCTTGCTCATGGTGTCACGAACCTTGTCAATCTCCTTTTGTTTTGGGTCGCCTATTTTTATACCGGCTTTAGCGTTGGCTCTTTTATAAACAAATTCATCACGGTTAGGAATATCGTCAAGGTATTCCTTAACAGCCCGTTCAATCATTCCTACATCCCAGTTCTCGCGCTTCATTGTCGAGAAAAGTTCTTTGAGCCGTTTGGTATCGTAATAAATATCCCCGGTAAAGCGCTTCAGTAAATGATCATTGTCAAAATCATCAACCAGTTCGCGAAACAGCATGGCCGATTCCAGGTCAGACAGGGATTCCAGGTTCAGCTTGCCAAAATATTCAAGGTTCTCCTGTATAATCTCGTTACAAAAAGCGTGGAACGTGTATATATTAATGCGGTAAGCATCGGGCCCAATAAATTCAAACAAGCGTTTACGCATGGCCACTGCGCCGGCATCGGTATAGGTAAGGCATAAGATCTCGCTTGGCAGGGCATCCGTATCAGTTAATATTTTGCCAATGCGTGCAGCCAGTATCTGCGTTTTGCCGGTACCCGGGCCGGCTACAACTAACACCGGGCCATCCATTTTATTTACCGCGGCCAATTGTTCTGGATTTAACCCGGCCAAAGCCGCCTGGAATTTATCGTTATATTTATTGAAGTTCGATTGCATAATTGTTTAGTAAAGATAGCAAATACCCCCTCAAAATCTCTCCTTGAGGGAGAGCCTTTTATACGTTCCTGAAGTATGCCCGGGGGTTACTGCAAGCCTATCCCCGTCCCTGTAGGGAAAAATACATTGACACTTACCGGCAATTTACCCGTTGGTTTTAAAGTCCCTGTGATCACTTTAGCTGCCGACTTTTGCAACTCCGGGTTCATCTGGTAGCATACCATTAAGGCATTGCTTTTTTCAATGCCCGGTAAACCCGCTATGGTGTAAGCGTTGGCAAAAACACTCATGATGGTATTTTTCCGTGAGGCCAGATCGGCTATCATTAACCGCACGTCGCTGCTGTAATCAAGTTTGCTCTGCGGGCGCAGGCGGGTATCATGTACGCCCACAATTATCTGGCTGTACTGCTTTAACCAGTTAGTTATATTCCTTACCTCAATGGCCGGGGCATTTTTAGCTACTATAAATAGCCTGCAATTAGGAAAGTTTTTGGCCAGCTCCTGCTGAAAAACCGTATGCGTGTCAACACCAATGCTTACTATGGCGGTTTTTACAAACGGGTTTAATTTTAACGATGCGGAGCTGCCTTTTAATAAGGTTACAGCCGCATCACTTAACTGCTGAACCAGATCTTTAGCTGCCTGGCTGTTCAAATCCTGACTTAAATTAACAGGTGAAATCTGCGGCCTGCGGCTAAGCCCCGCCCAGTATTTGGCAGCCAGCACTTTTTTTACCCGTGTTTTAAATTCCTCCTGGCTGATGAGGCCTTTGCGTACCGCCTTACGGATAAGCTTAATGGCCCTGTCGGAGTTTTCTGATAGTTCAATAATATCATTACCGGCTAAAAAGGCTTTCACATCAGCTTCGCCATTGGGGAAGTACTTGGTAACACCTTTCATCTCCATAGCATCAGACACCACCAGGCCCTTAAACCTTAGTGAGTCTTTTAAAACGCCTGTAATAATGGGGCGGGATAATGTTGAAGGCAAATGTTTGGTGCTGTCAAGCGCGGGTATGTTCATATGCGCTATCATTACCCCGCTTATACCGGCGTTAATGGCTTCGCGGAAAGGGTATTCTTCGAGCGAGTCCAGGCGCGCGCGGCTGTATGGAAGCAGCGGCAGGTCAAAGTGTGAATCGACATTGGTATCGCCATGACCCGGAAAGTGCTTGGCTGTAGTTAGTAAACCAGCATCCTGCATCCCCTTAAAATAAGCGATGCCCTTTTTGGCTACATTATACATATTATCGCCAAAGGAGCGATAATTGATCACCGGATTGTTGGGGTTGTTATTCACATCCATATCGGGCCCAAGGTTTATGTGCATGCCCAGGCGCTTAAAATCATAAGCCACCTGCTGCCCCATTTTGTAAATGAGGTTATTATCTTGTATGGCCCCAAGCGTCATTTGGTAGGGATATGATGTGGTTGAATCCAGGCGCATGCCAAGTCCCCATTCGCCATCCATTGATACCAGTAACGGAACCTGGGCCAGCTTCTGATATTTATTGGTAAGATTTGCCTGCCTGCCCGGGCCGCCCTGAAAAAAAACCAATCCGCCAATTTGCTGGTCTTTGATCACCTTGCCTACAGAATCTTCATAAACCTTGCCTTTGTTGGTTTGTGCCCGAATAAAAAGCAGCTGCGCTACTTTGTGCTTGCGGCTTAAGCTTTTATAAACAGAATCAACCCAGCGGTTTTGGGTGTTCAGGCTTTGTATATAGCTTTCTTTTTGTGCAAAAGCGCTAAGAGCAATAAAATTAAGTGAAATAATTAAGGTGAGGCAGAACCCCTTATTTAATTTTAACATAGCCAAATGTAGTGTAAATGTATACTTTACCTGGATGCAGGAGGCCAAATATTATAAAAATTAAACAGCTAATAAACCTTTGCGTTAATTTTTACTCTATGGATATAAACAAACTAATCATGAAAAATCATGAGCCGGCATAAATGAAACGCTTATGATTGTTTCGCTATCCTTAAAAAAAAAATTAAAAAAATGAAAAAATTTATCTTTTTGGCGATATGCTTATTTGCGGTTGGCACTGCAAGTGCCCAAAGTTATTATGATGGTCCGCGCCACAGGCCGCCACGCCGTTATGTAAGGCATGAAAGGCCAAGGCAGTATGATGATTTTAATCAAGTAAAAGTAGGCCTTACCGCTGGCTTAAATCTTTCAAACACTATTGATGCTTATGATTCGCGCTTTAGCTCAGGAACAATAGCGGGTTTAAATGCCGGGCTTACCGTGGAGGTGCCGCTGGCATATCCTGTATCATTTGCCCCTGAGTTATTGTTTTCGCAAAAGGGATTTAAGGCTTATACCGATTATGGCAAATTTACCCAGCGCACCAATTACATTGACGTGCCATTGCTGGTTAAGTTCAGGCTTGCCCGTGGGTTTGGCCTTTTATTAGGACCACAGCTTACTTTTTTAACCTCTACCAAAAATACATATGAAACCGGTTTTAACACCAGTTATGAAGAACGTTATAATGACCATGTGGGCGACCAGAGCTATGTTGCCGGTGTGGTAGGTATAAGCGTTGACCTGAACCGGAATGTGGAACTGAGAGGAAGGTATAATATTGATTTTTCAAGAAATACATCAGATAACTCAGACCTGCCCGATTACCGCAACCAGGTTTGGCAAATAGGATTAGGATTTAAGTTTCAGTAAAAAGGATAAAAAAACATCCGGGGGTAGACCCCGGATGTTTTTTTATCTTATCACCTTTATAAATATCTTTTTTATATCGGCTGTAAATTCCTCCTCTTCATGATAAAGAGCCTCACGATAAGGTTTAAAATCGATTACCAGTTCATCATAGCGTGTAAGACATTCGTTAATGCGCTGAATAATTACAGGAATTTGGTCCCTGCTTTTTTCAAACCTGTACTTGTCAGGAATTGGCATATCTTCCTGATAAGCAGCAGAACCGCTTTTGCCAACTATCAGGCAGCATCTCATAATACAGGCCTCGCGCGGCATCCGCTCCTTACCCGGGTGATACCCAAAGTCGATATATAATTTAGCGCTGTTCATTACATGAGCCACCTGCACGGGTGTCATATCCTTTACAGGCACCCAATTTAATTTAGGAGTAAGTTGCATGATCTCATCCAAAAACTCGTCATTTTTTTGGGGGTTGTAAATGATCATGTCATGTTTTGGGGACGCGTCGTTCACAAGATCAAAAAAAGCACTGTTCATATAATCAGATATACGCCCTATTGGCTTAATATTTTTGGAGAGCAGGTGAACTTTTGAGAAATAGGAATGACTGATATGTACAATATTTTTTTGCCTTTTAAGCCATCTAAGCGGCGTTAAACCCAAACCGCCAAAATACTGTCGAAGCTTAGAAAATCTCTCATCTTTAACACTTTCTGCCAGGTTTTTTTGCGTAATGTAATAGTTGACCACGCTTAACCACCAGATCACTTTCCTGATGAGTTTTAAGTTTTCATCAAAGATGGGCAGCAGGTGCGTTTCGGGTAATATTATAATATGTTCAGCCCGGCTTTCAAGCGTATCTGCTTGCGGCACATTATATTTCTTATAATTCTCATGAACAAGTGCAGATGCTAATTGCTTGTCAGATGTAAAATAATAATACATAAAGGCGTTAAAACCCAACATTTTTAAATGCGCCCCTAACTGGTGTAACGCCTCGGGGCCGCCGGTTGCAGATGCAGCCGGGCAAAATATGTATATCTTTGTAACCGGGTAACAGCTTAGCGTTCCCGGGTGTGGTTTCAAAAATTTATTGATTAGTTTTTTCACGAATTAGCGTTTAAATATAAACGTTTTGATCAAATGAATACAACTTGCAAAATATAGCGACCATACGTTTATAACATGGCACAACGTTTAAATAGGAATGATTTTTGTGCCTAAAACATCATCTTTGTGATTGTTTTAACACATCTGCTATTTTTTACTTTACATTTTACTTAATGATCTCTATTATTATTTCATCTGCCAATAGCGCTTTTTTACAACAAGTAAGTGAAAATGTTGCGGCAACAATTGGCGTACCCTTCGAAATAATTGCTACTGATAATAGTAACGGCGAACAGGGCATTTGCGCTGTTTATAATAAAGGCATGTTAAAGGCCCGGTATGATATTTTATGTTTTATGCATGAGGACATACTTATTAAAACCAATAACTGGGGCCAGGTAATAGTTTCATTATTTAAAAACGACCCTCAATTAGGTTTAGTGGGTGTTGCGGGCAGCAGCTATAAACCATTAACACCATCAGGCTGGGGCGGAATGGGTGTAAATACAACGTATGTTAATATTATACAGTCATTTAAACACAAGAAGAAAGAATCAAAACATATTTACCGCAATCCTAATAACGAACGCATTTCAAAAGTGGCCTGTGTTGATGGCGTATGGATGTGCACAACCAAAAGTGTAATGAAGGAAATTATGTTTGATGAGATCACCTTTAAAGGCTTTCACGGATACGATCTGGATTTTTCTTTATCTGTAGGTCAGAAATATAAGGTGGCTGTTACTTTTGAGATACTGCTTGACCATTTTTCTGAAGGTGTTTATGATAAAACCTGGATGAGAGAAAGTTTGATATTTCATAATAAATGGCACCGGCATTTGCCTATAAATGTTGAAACCCTTACACCGAAGCAAATTATTTATATTGAAAAAAGCACCTTTAAAAACTTCATTGATCAGTTGATCGGATTTAAATACCCTATGGCTATAGCTTTCCGGATACTGTGGATGAATAAAAAATATTTACAGCTTAACGTCAAATTGTTTCTTAAGTTAAAGTTCTATATTCTAAAAAAGTATTTGACCGCGAATACAAGTCCCGCTTTAACAGATTAAATCTTATTATCCATAAGATCGCTAAACGGCCTGCAAAACGGGTTTCAAGTGCCATTTAGGCTTTGTTAAATGAAGTATTTTACCTGCTTCTTTTTACGTTTGAACCCTTCTAATCCACATTAAAGGTTTGCATATCTATCAGTTTTTTATAGATACCATTATTTTGAAGTAATTCCTGATGGTTGCCCTGTTCAACAACCGTCCCTTTTTCCAATACAAGAATAATATCGGCATTTTGTATGGTACTTAAACGATGTGCAATAATTAATGAAGTACGGTTTTTCATCAAATTGTTCAACGCGTCCTGAACCAGTTTCTCTGATTCTGTATCCAAAGCCGATGTAGCCTCGTCAAGCAGCATAATGGGCGGGTTGTTTAACACTGCCCTTGCAATACAAATCCTTTGTCGTTGCCCCCCCGATAGCTTGGTACCCCTGTCGCCGGTATTGGTTTGGTAACCTTTATCAGTTTCCATAATAAAATTATGAGCGTTGGCTATACGAGCGGCGGCTTCAACCTCCTCTTGCGTTACCCCGGTTTTACCAAAGGCGATATTGTTAAATATGGTATCGTTAAACAATATTGATTCCTGGTTCACAATCCCCATCAGCGCCCTTAATGATTCCATGGTAACTGATTGAATGTCCTTGTCATCAATACATATTGAGCCCAATTGCGGTTCAATAAAGCGGGGCAGCAGATCCATCAGGGTTGATTTACCGCCACCCGAAGGACCAACAAGCGCCACTGTTTTACCTTTTGGAATAACCAGGTTAAGGTTATTTAATACATATTTATCTGCTTCAACGCTACTGGTCCCGCCTTCATTTAAAACAGGTTTGTTCTTATAGGCAAACGACACATTTTCAAACCGCACGCTTTTTGTAAAGTCTTTGATTGTTTCGGCATTGGGAGCATTCGTTATCAATGGCTTTTCATCAATAAGCGCCAGTACCCGCTCGCCTGCGGCAATGCCTGAATGTATATTGCTGAACGAATCGGATATGGCTTTTGCCGGGCGCATTACCTGCGAGAATAATGCAATATATACAATAAAATTCTCGGCAGTTAATGTACCGGTATGATTAATAACCAGTGAACCACCGTATAATACGATACCGGCTACCATTAAAACACCCAAAAATTCAGATACCGGCGAGGCCATTTGCTGCCTTTTGGCCATTGAACGGGTGATCTTTGAATATTTTTGATTTTCCTGATCAAACCTGTTCTTTATAAAAGATACAGCATTGAATGCTTTTATAATTTTTATGCCTGACAATGCTTCGTCAAGATAACTAATCATATTGCCATACGTTTGCTGCGACTCGGCCGCCTGCTCCTTTAGACGTTTAACTATCCTTGAAATAATGAATGCCGAAATCGGTATAATAAGCATAGAAAACAAGGTGAGTTTAACAGACAACGCAAACAAGGCTATCAAATAAGCTATTAATTGAAAAGGTTCTTTAAAAGCTACCTGCAATGTTCCAGTTACTGAAAACTGCACTACCTGTACATCGGCCGCAATTTTTGAAATGATATCGCCTTTACGCTCATTGCTAAAATAACCCAGGTGCAGGTTCATTACGTTGTTAAATACAGTCCGTCTTAAATTTAATAAGGTATATATCCGCAAACTTTCCATTATACGCTGCGAAAAATATCTGAACAAATTACTCAGCAATACCGAAACAACAATAGCTACACATACAAATTTTAACGCCCCTAAAGCTCCGTATTGCTGATTTGCCAAATGGGCATAGTAGTTAAAATTTTCTAAAAGGTTTAGCCAATGCTCGGGCTTTTTTAATACCTGATGCGCGGGCGCCGGATCAAAAATTGTTTTTAGCAAGGGGGCCAGCAGGGCCAGGTTGAGCGTATTAAATATAACCGAAAATATGGTACATATAAGATATGGAAAAGCAAATTTCCCTATTGGTCTGGCAAAAGAAAGAAGTCTGAAATAAATCTTCATCTATATCTGTAATTATAAAAGATGCAAAGCTAATAGTAATTAGTATATTACCGGTAACATAACTTATAACTCAATAGTTATGGTACACGGGCCGGTCAATTTATTCTATCCGGCAAATAAATTATTACCAATTATTCTCTAACTCGTCTGGTATATTTCAGAACAAATAAAAGCCGGGATATTCCCTTCCTTTTTTTAAGTTCAGGAAATAGTTCTAAATAATGGCGGTAAAGGATTATTATAAGCTTAATGTTGTAATATGGGTAATCTATTTGTTTATATTCATTTGTTAAATCCTGTATAAACTTTCTATGCTCATCTTTTAAATTTTTATAATTTAAACAGCACGTCAGCATATTTTTGTTTAGGCTATAGTGTAACCTCCTTAAACTTTCCTGATCGTCCTGCAAACTTTTTTGAATTACAGACTGATCATGTATGCGGTATTTTGTTAGTACTTTATCCAAATAAGTTAATTTGTGATGATAAATAGCAACAAAACCCATCCACCTGTCATAATATCCAGTTGGGGGAAAAGGTAAAACATACTTTAAAAAATCCCTGGAAATTAAACTTGTATGGCCTGTAACAAAATTGCCTAAAAGCAGGTTCTTATAATTTCCGTTTTCAAACGAAAAATTGTTCAATAGCTTTTTATCTATTTCAGCACCGTTGGCATTTATATAAACAGAATTAGAAAAAACCATCCAATTGTCTTTGATATTATCCAATAAATCCTGAATTTTTGTATCAAGCCAAATATCGTCCTGATCACTTATTGCAATAAAATCGCCCGTGGTTAAATTTATTGCTTGTTCAAAATTTTTATTGAATCCTAAATTACTTTCATTCCGAAAACACTTTATCCTCGGATCAGCCGCTGCATATTCAGAGGCTATTGAAAAAGTTTTATCAGTTGAGCAATCATCAACAATTATGATCTCTAAATTTTCATATACCTGATTAATAATGCTTTCTAATTGCTCTTTTAAATATTTTTCGCCGTTATAGGTACAAAGCGCAACAGATACTAATGTTTGTTTCATGTATTGATGATAAACGTCAGGAAAGCATTATATAATTAAGCTTTACTCAATTTAGTTTTTATTTCTTCAGCTGTTTTAATAACCCTTCTGAACACGCGGGTGTTAAAAAGCCAGTTTTTAATTTTTGAACCTGATAAATAGAATTTAACTATAGTGGTATTTACATAACGCCCCTTCATAAACAGGGTGTATTTTCTTTTTACCAGCACAAATGTTTCTTTAAAAGATTGGTCAACATTACCGGCGCTTTTATGAATAAGCAAAAAGTCAATTACATAAGCCGAGTATCCTAATAGCCTGGCCACCATACACAGGTCCAATCCATATAAATGATAGCCGCCTATATTGCCTGAAAGAGCAAGGTTAGCGCTATTTTTAACCAGCATAAAGTTTTCGTCGAGACTGCCAACCTGTTGCGGCAATTGTCCTTTTATATCAACAAAGCCATCGGGATAGGCTATTTTTATAGCCAAACGGTTGTATAGCCTGTCGGCAGCACCCGCGTTGCCCAAAACAGCCCAGTTAGGATCAATTACAGTGATCTCAGCAATCCGTTGTTCAAGCTGCAGCCTGCTATTTTCGCCAATAAGTTCAATATCCTGATGGCATAAAATCACATATTCGCCACTTGCATTTTGCAGAAGAGAATTGAGCCCCTGATAAGCATCCATTTGATTGGTGACGCTGTTATCAACAATCAAATATTCGCAAATATCTTCTGTAAAGCCGCCTTTTATAAAGGAGCTTAACATCTCCAGATATTGCTCTTTACGGGTAACCAGGGTGCATACAGAGTATTTGTATTTATAAACCGGCTTTTCAATTTGCCTAATAAATTCCGGTAGCACGGTCATTTTTTATCGGTTTTAAAAGTTTGATCAAGCGTTTTAATAATACTTTTCTTAACAGTTATAAAAGGTATATATTGCTGTTTTGCAACAGCTGTTTTTATAAAACGCTGTTTAGTATTGCGCATTGCAGGTATTTTTTTTATAAATAGGCTATATGCTTTGTAATAATACATTTTACCGCTTATCCACCTAACCAGCAATGATAAAAATGTAATAACGCTCCACAAATATAAGCGTATGCCCTGCAGATGAAAATAATGCAGCAACAGCTTATTGCGTGTACTTATAATTTTGACAGTGTTTTTTGAGCTGTGCGCTTTTATAGTTGCCGATACCGCGTGCCAGCATACAGCGCTGCGTTCATAATAACACTTCCACCCACTTTCCCACGCCCTTAAGGAGAGGTCAAGGTCTTCGTGATAAAATGGTGAAAATATTTCGTTAAAGCCACCCAGTTCTGATAACTTTTGCCGGTTTACCAAAGCATTGGCTCCGCTTAAATAATAACTGTATACGGGCGTACCGTGGCCATCAATATCCAGGTTTTTCAGGTGATTGATCTTGAATAAAGAGTTGCGCGGATATTTGCAGGCTTCAACCATTTTATCAGTTGCTTCATCAAGAACAAGGCCCATTACACCAAAGGTATCGGCATCGGTAAAATATTTAAGCTGGCCAGTAAAATAATCTTCGCTAAGCTTAATGTCGCTATTTAAGAGTAAAACGAGCTCCAGGCTGGCTGCTGCTATACCTTTATTAATATTTACAGAAAATCCTTTGTTTTCGTCGCTCCTGATCAATATAATCCCGGGATAATTTTTCAAAATAAAATCGGCACTATCATCAGTTGAAGCGTCATCAGATACAATAACCTCATAAGAACATCCAGTCCTTTCAAGGGCAGCAAATACAAATGGCAGGTTTTTAGCCAACAGGTTTTTACCGTTATAATTAGGTATTACAACAGATATGCCGGTATTATTACTGGTAATTTGCATCAGATAAGTTATTTAGTCCACGCGTTAATTTTAGCGGCAACCGTATCAATAGTAATACTATTTAAATTATCTGCAACGCTTTCCACATAACCAGCCCGTTTACCTAAAGGCGCCCACCTGCCCGGGTGTATGGGCCTTTGTGCCGGAAACAAACCAAGCGTGTTGATGCCTGCTGCAGCAGCTATATGCAATGGTCCGGTTCCCGATGCCAGCAGGCCATCCGCGTTAAAAATAAATGCTATCAGTTCGGGCAGTGTCATTTTGCCACTCATATCAATTACATGCGGCGGCAGCGTTTTTATCCACTCGCTCAATAACAGTTTTTCTTTTTCGGATCCGGTGATGATGATATTGAATTTACCCGGTGATAGCTTATCAATGAGCCCGGCAAAATTGTTAAGCCCCCATTCCATACCGCTGCCATGTGATTTTGGATGAAAAATCAGGTTAAATTTATCTTTGGACAAAATATTTAACAATGATGCCGGCAGTGATATAATACGCTCAAAACTATAGTGCTTAATTATTTGGTTTGGTGAAGGGACATTGGTTAATCCCAATGGTTTTAATAAAATAAGATTGAGCTGGGCTTCATGCAAGTCTGACTTTTTACGGCTAAGCTTAACCAGTTTATTACAGGTAAACCAATGGTATAGCCTGTTTGTGGTGCCTATTCTTAGCCTGATGCCCGCGCTTTTGGCTATAGCCGCCACATGTTTGTTTGGAAAAACGTGAATAATAACGTCAATATTTTTATCCCGAAGATAATTAGCCTGCGCATTTACCGGCAATTTCCTGATATCATCATAGTTTATAAAACTATTAACCGCTGTACAGGTATCTATAACAGGCTGGGTATAGGTGCGCCCTAAAAACGATATCATAGCGCCAGGAATCAGCTCTTTTATAAAAGCGGCCATTGATAATGTTAGCACTACATCGCCTATAGCATCAGTCCTGCTGATTAAAATATGTGATATTTTTGTTTTATCAATACCGGGCATCGTGCTTTTTACATGTAATAACCTGTTACCAAACTAACAGTTGTACAACTGCAATAATAAAGATTAAATTAACTTATGTAACGATAATTTTATTCATTTGTACTTACAAACATTAATGTGGCAACTATTTTTAACCAACCGGCGATAATTAATTGCAGCAACTTTAAACAGGTTGCTCGTGCCTTAACTGTTGTTGAAAATGATTTGGCGGGCGCCAATGAACTGCTGAAAAATTTAAGCTTTGCAGAACACACACCTATTATAGGTATAACCGGGCCACCGGGAGCCGGTAAAAGCACCCTGGTAAATTCATTAATTGACCTGCTTTTAAAGGATGGCAGTAAAATAGCGGTTTTGGCCATCGACCCTACTTCGCCATTTAATTTTGGATCATTGCTTGGCGACCGGATCAGGATGGCATCGCATTTTAACCATCCTGATGTTTTTATACGTTCCCTGGCCACCCGCGGTTCTCTAGGCGGCTTATCGGCCAAAACCATTGAAATGGCAGATGTACTGCGTGCAGCCGGGTTTGATTATGTATTGATTGAAACGGTTGGCGTAGGCCAGTCGGAAGTTGAGATTGCAGGGCTTGCCGATATCACCCTTGTGGTATTGGTGCCCGAGGGAGGTGATGAAATACAGCATATAAAGGCCGGTTTAATGGAAATTGCCGATGCATTTATCATTAACAAAGCCGACAGGGCCGGTGCCGATGTATTTGAAAATAATTTAAAGAAGATAATCGGGCAAAAAAACGGAGAACAACCACCGGTATTTAAAACCATCGCATCAGAGGCAAGTGGTATTGCCGAAGTTGCGGCATTTATCAGGTCATCAGCAAACCTGCAAAATAACCGTCGCGAATTGTTAATGACCGAAAAAGCATACAAACTTATTCAGCAAAAATTAACGCAACACGTTGATAAAAAAAAGCTTTGGCAGGATGTAGCCAAAGCTTTAAGCGATAAAAAGTTCAATCTGTATAGTTTTGTAGATACTTATGTATAGTTTATGATTAATTAACAATTTAATAACTGGCTAAATTGTTTTAACCGCTCAAAAATCAACTATTCATCAATTCCTCAATATGTTCGGCTTCTATAGGTATATGAGCCATCAGGTCGCGGTTACCATCATTTGTAATCAGGATGTTATTCTCGATCCTGATGCCCAAACCTTCTTCCGGTATATAAATCCCGGGTTCGCAGGTTAATATATTACCTACCTCAAATGCTTTATACCGGCTTGCAAAATCATGTACATCCAAACCTAAATGATGTGAGGTGCCGTGCATAAAGTATTTTTTATAAAGCGGAGCCTTAGAGTCCTGTTTTTCAACGTCATGCTTATCCAGCAAACCCAAACCTATCAGCTCGCCCGTCATTATTTTACCCACTTCATCCTGATAGTCATTCAACACGGTTCCGGCAACTATCATTTTAACAGCCTCACGCATTACACGTAAAACCGCATCGTAAACAGCTCGCTGGCGTTTGGTAAAGCGCCCGTTAACCGGTACCGACCGGCTCATATCAGCGTTATAGTTAGCATATTCGGCAGCAAAATCAAAAAGTATCACATCGCCGTCATTACAAACCTGGTTATTATCGGTATAATGCAGCACCACTGCATTTTTGCCCGAGGCGAGTATAGGGTTATAGGCGTGCCCGGTGGCGCGCTGCCTTAAAAACTCATGTGTTATTTCGGCTTCTATTTCATACTCAGCAACACCCGGCTTCAAAAATTTCAGCACCCTTACAAACGCGTCATTTGTAATATCACAGGCTTTTTGGGTCAGCGCTATCTCAATTTCTGATTTTACAACGCGCAGGTCGCGCAATATCAGTGCCGAACGCTCATACTTATGTAAGGGGTATCTTCCTTTTAAAGCTTCGTACATCCTCAAATCGCGGTAAGGTACTTCATGACTGTACCTATCGTTCTCATTAGTATTTATATATATATGTTCGGCATAGTTAATAATACTTTGCAAAGTGGTTTCATATTCTGTAAGCCAGCATATGTTTTCAATACCAGAAGCCGCCCTGGCCTCCTCCTTGGTATATTTATACCCTTCCCAAATAGCTATATGTTCATTGGTTTGTCTTAAAAAAAGTACTTCTCTGTATGCCTTATTAGGACAATCCGGGTATAAAACAAGTATACTTTGCTCCTGATCTATCCCTGTGAGATAAAAAAAATCCGGGTTTTGCTTAAACAAAAAGGCTTGATCGCCACTTCTTGGAAATTCATCATTAGCATGAAAAATGGCGATCGAGTTATGTTTTGTTCTTGAAACGAAATTTTTTCTATTATTTGTAAATAGAATATTTTCAATTGGGGGATATTTCATATTTATCTGCTAATTATCATTTTTTTTTCTTTATTTGTGTAACTATTACAATTTTTGGAACAATGTTTGGTCATGGTTTCAAACATAATTACTAAATTTGAAAAAAATCACAATTAAAATCGTTTAATCTTAAAAACTATGAATTATTCTACATTAAAGAAAACAGTCGCATTGTCATTTGCTTCTTTGATGGTTGTAAGTATGGTGAATGCACAAACAGATTCAACCGCAACAACTACCACAGCAACTACAACGTCGTCTGAAACTACTACTCCCAAGGTATTTGGTGGTTTAGGACAGTACAAAAAATTTAGCATTGGAGTAAACGTTGGTGCAACGTCACCATCAGTTGCGACCGGTGGCTCAAATGACTTTACACACAACAAAGTACAATTAGGTTACGGAATTTCATTCAGAGAGCAACTTGCACATTCATTTGGTTTACAATTGGATTTACGTGGTGGTAAAGTAGCCGGCGATAACAGCAAAGACAATGGCTATGAAAGCCTTTACAGCGCTTCTGAATTTGAAACCAAATTTTGGTCAGGTACTTTAAGCGGTGTAGTAAACGTTGCTACAATTGACTTCTTAAGACGCAAAAATTCAGTGAATTTCTTCGTTACTGCAGGTGCCGGTTTAGCTTTATACACACCTAAAGTTACTTACAAAAACGGTACAGTAGTTGATTGGGATGGCCACGCAGGCGAGCCTGATGGTACAGGAACCAGCAAATTCGTTAAAGAACTGATTATCCCAGTTGGTGCTGGTGTTAAATTCAGACTGAGCGATGCGGTTGCCTTAAACTTAGGCTACACTGAAACATTTGTTGATGGTGATAACTTTGACGGTGTTAAAAGAGGCTACCCTACTAAAGATAAATATGGTTACGGATATGCTGGCTTAGAGTTTACTTTAGGTTCAAAATCAAAACCAAGCTTAGAGTGGGTAAACCCAGTAGCTTTAATGTATGACGAATTGTACGATGCTGCATTACGTCAGGAAGTTGAAGCTTTAAAAGGCCGTGTAACAAATGTTGAAAATGCTGTTAATGATCTGAAAAAAGATTCAGACGGTGACGGTGTTGCTGATCAGTTTGACAAATGCCCAGGTACTGCTGCTGGTAGCGTAGTTGATGGTTCAGGTTGCGTTATCGTATTCCCTAAAGATACTACCGCTGCTGCTCCTGCTGCTACTGCTTACTCAAACATCCAGTTTGAATTTGACAGCTCAGTATTAAGGACTTCATCTTACCCAGTATTAGATGCTACTTCAGCTGACTTAAGGTCATCTGGTAAAGCTGTTGAAGTTGATGGTTACGCTTCATCTGAAGGTACTGCTGCTCACAACATGTCTTTATCAAAAGACCGCGCTAACTCAGTAAAAACTTACTTAGTTAACTCAGGTGTTGATGCTAAAAAAGTTAAAGTAAAAGGTTACGGTGAAACCAACCCAATTGCTGATAACTCAACTGAAGAAGGCCGCGTATTAAACCGTCGCGTTCAATTCAAACAAAAATAATATCAATTAAATATTATTGTGAAGGCTCCGGATAACCCGGAGCCTTCTTTGCTTTTAAAGGTTTTTCTGTCATGGGTTTACCCCCCACTCGTTTTTCATCCAGCCGAATCACTATCTGGATAAACCTATCCCCGATGCCAGGTGTCTGTAAAAAATTCGCAGCCTTTCACAGGCGTAGCAAATCTACATTCCAACTCTTAGCTTGTACCTGCTCGCTTAATAAGCGCTCTATCAGGATAAGCCTGATTGCTGAGATATTGAATGATAAAGGAGAGAGCTGATCACTATATGGGCGGAAGCCTCCAACTCTTTACGTTATCTTGAACGGCAGTTTACAGTAATCATTGTATCTCACATGTATGTCCATACGCTCCGGTCTCTGTAACCAAAGCATCGGTTAATACATTCCATTTGCCGTTAAGATGCTGATAAAATACAGGCGCGCGATGAGCGACTCCATTGGGGATAATATATCGATATGATTTTTTTGAAGATCCTGTTTAAAGACAGACGCCGCCTTGTGGGTTGTTAGCGGGTTTAACAGGAGTTTAGTTTGAAGCAGTGGTTTCCCCGGCGCCGCTTAGGAGCGGGAAAACCACATATACCGCTTTCGGGAACCTGCAATGCTAATGATTAGCTACTTGCCGGTCGTTAAAATTGAAGGATTACGCTTCAATTTGTATTACCATAAATTATTATCCTTCGCTACGGTGCAAACTGTTTTAATTAACGTTACACCTTTATAAAACAACGAAGTGGCATGAACCGAAGTACCAATTAATGATGATTCCTTTTTTTGTTTAAACTGATAGCTTACACCTAATATAAGTGCAAACATTACAGGTATCAGTAACATTACAAAAGGATTCGAATTTTTAATAAGCGTTTTCATTGTGTGTGATTTGATAGAACAAAGAAATACTAAAAATTTAACCTGCTAAAAAGTATTAGACCAACACACTTAGTTTATAGATGAACGGTTAATTTATTAAAATAACCGGTTCATCGATTATAATTACCCGTTCATCGATAAAATAGAATACTACATATAAATGTATCAACACATAACAATCAAAATATTAAATTAGATGCCATTACCTTTTATATAAAGGCAATTAAAAAACAAAAGCATGCAGGCTTTAATTTCGTCAGATAAACAAACCCATATCATAAAAACCGGCTGGCAGATATTTTGGCACTTGTTCTTTTGGTTGGGCATCATATCTCTTTTTATATTCCTGGCACATAGCAATACCAAATTAAGCAACAGGGAACTCATGATCCTGTTCCTGTTATACCCGGCCATTAACATAAGCTTGTTCTACATTAATTTCCTGATATATATTCCCAGGTTTTTGGATAAAAAACGTTACTGGGCATATGCGCTGTTTATTATTGTTACCATTATTGCCTATGGCTTTGGCAAATATGGCGTAGGGTTGCTGTTTAAGGATTATGTGCTGGTGCGTATGAAAGGCGAGGTAATTACATTTGGTTCTTATTTTTTGAGCACGGTTTTTACCAGTCTTATCTTCGTTTTTTTAAGTACCGTGCTTAAATTTACTACCGACTGGTTTTTGAATGAACGTATACAGCATGACCTTGAAAACCAGCGATTGAGCGCTGAGCTGGCATTTCTTAAATCGCAGATAAACCCGCATTTCTTATTTAACTCTTTAAACAGCATTTACTCGCTGGCCTACCAGCGTTCTGAAACCACGCCCGAAGCAATCCTTAAGCTGTCAGAAATTATGCGCTATATGCTGTATGAATGTAATGACAACAAAGTTGACTTGAGCAAGGAGCTGCAATACCTGCATAATTATATCGACCTGCAAAAAATACGCTTTGGAAACAAGGCCTTCATTGATTTTAAGGTCATGGGCAACGTCACCAATCAGCAAATTGTACCGTTATTGCTTATTGCATTTATTGAGAACGCCTTTAAACACGGGGTGGCGAATGACGTAACAACACCTATAAAATTATTGATCAATGTAGATGATTGTAAGCTGCATTTTTACATCCAAAATAAAAAGCATACCCATAACCGCGATCCATCAGGCGGAATAGGGTTAAACAATGTACAAAGAAGGCTCAATTTGCTTTATCCCGAAAAGCACACATTAAATATAAGGGACGAGGTTGATACTTATACTTGTGAATTATCCATAGTTTTATAGTATAAAAGCCAAACCATGAGCCAATTAAAAAATACCTTGCTGATTCTTCTCCTTTCAGCCTGCGGTTATAACTGCTTTGCTCAAAATGACCCGAAACTTACAGAGGTTTGGGATCCCGAACCTGCATTGGTAACGCCCGGTATTGGCAATGGGCCTCCGTCTGATGCTATTGTTTTATTTGACGGTAAAAATCTTGACCAATGGACCAACCAAAAGGGTATGCCACCGGGATGGGTAATTAAAGATGGTGTACTAACGGTTAAGCCTGGCAGCGGGTCAATCATAACCAAAAGGAACTTTGCTGATTGCCAGCTGCATGTAGAATGGCGTTCGCCGGCCATTGTTAAGGGTGAAGGTCAGGAAAGGGGCAACAGCGGTGTTTTGCTCCAAAGCCGTTATGAACTGCAGATATTGGACAGCTATAAAAACCGCACCTACTCAAACGGACAGGCGGGTGCTATCTATAAGCAGCATGTGCCATTGGTTAATGCCTCGCTCAAGCCCGGTGAATGGCAAAAATACGATATATTTTATACTGCCCCACGCTTTAACCTGGACAGTACTATAAAAACACCGGCTTATATTACAGTTGTACACAACGGCATTCTGGTACAAAACCACGTAGAAATAAAGGGAACGGTTGCTCATGTTGGACAGCCCAAATACCAGAAACATCCGTTCACACAGCCTTTAATGCTACAGGAACATGAATTTCCGGTATCATTCCGCAATATTTGGATCAGGGAGATCAACGTACAAAAACTATTTAACGGCAAGGACAAAACAGGCTGGTACACATACCTGGATACCTTGGGTAAAGACAACGATATTCATAACAACTTTGCTGTTGAAAACGGAGCAGTACATGTAATGGGTAAATATTTTGGTTATATGAGCACAAAAAAATCGTATGCCAATTATTACCTCAAAGTTGTATTTAAATGGGGCACCAAACAATATGCCCCCCGCCAAACAGGCAAACGCGACGCGGGAATACTGTATCATTTTGCCGAAACGGAGAAGGACACCGTTTGGCCGAAATCAATAGAATGCCAAGTGCAGGAAGAGGATTGCGGCGATATATGGTGCGTACAACATTCTAACGTAGATTCGCCCAATAAATGGGAAACAGCCTGGGACCAAAAACATATCTTTCGTACAGCAAACTTTGAGAACCCGCGCGGCGAATGGAACACTATTGAAATTATATGCAACGGCAACCAGATAGAGCATTATGTGAACGGTCACCTGGTAAACTGGGGCAAGGCTTCTTTGTCTGAAGGAAAGATACTTCTGCAATCAGAGGGGGCCGAAATATTTTATAAGTCTGTTGAACTTATACCGCTTTAACAGCAGTAAAAAATTAACGATAAACACTTATTTTTACAGCATGATCAGATGTTTGGTAGTTGATGATGAGCCTTTAGCCCTGCATATATTGGAAGATTATATTTCCAAAATGCCTTTTTTGCAGCTGGCTAAAGCCACAACCAATCCCATTGAAGCTTTAACTTTGGTACAAGCTGGCAATGTTGACCTGGTATTTTTAGATGTGCAGATGCCTGAGCTTACCGGCATACAGTTTTTAAAGATAGCCAACGGCAAAGCCAAAGTGATATTAACAACAGCCTATCCGCAGTATGCCCTGGAGGGCTATGAGCTTGACGTGGTTGACTATCTGCTTAAACCTATTGCGTTTGACCGCTTCTTTAAGTCTGTTCAAAAGGCGCAAAGCATTATACAGCCAGTAATTAAACCTCTGCAGCAACCCGAACTGATGCAGCAAGACGATTTTTCGACCGATTTTATCTTTGTTAAAACGGAGCATAAAATACAAAAGGTTTACCTGCACGATATCTTATTTATTGAAGGTTTAAAAGACTACATATCCATATTTACCCCCGCGGAGCGCATCATAACCCTGCAGGGTATGAAAAAGATGGAAGATGCCTTGCCTGAAAGACATTTTGTGCGGGTACACAAATCATACATAGTAGCCCTCAATAAGATAGATAGCATTGAACGCAGCCGCATCCAAATAGGTGATAAGATCATTCCAGTAGGCGATACCTATCGCGATGAGTTTTTCAGGATCATAGAGGATAAGAATATTTAACATCTTAATAGCTCAAATAAACGTGACCTTTACAAAAGTTGGGAAAAGCTGACCATAATGTGTAAAGCCGCATTTAATAAGCAAAACTTATTGTAAATTGCTTTACATATCTCACTATAAAGCAACCGTTTATGACACAAGCCCCTCCGCCCCCGGTGCAATTGATGCAATTGCTTTTTGGTTTTGCAGTATCGCGGGCAATTGGTGTATGTGCAGAATTGTATATCGCCGATCTTTTAAAAGATGGTGCAAAAACAGCGGAAGAATTAGCGCAACGATCACATGTTCATGCCCGTTCTCTTTATAGGGTATTACGGGCCTGTGCGAGCGTAGGTGTTTTTTCAGAGGATGCAGAAAAGAAGTTTTCCCTTACACCCTTAGCAGAACCTTTACGCAGTGATTCGGCAGGCAGTTTACGGGCCTTTGCAGAAATGATCACTACCGATTGGCAATTTCAAACCTGGGCCGAGCTATCGTACAGCGTTAAAACCGGCATGCCTTCTTTTGAAAAAGTACATGGCATGCCTGCTTTTGATTATTTCTGGAGCAATGCGCATGCCGGCAGGGTATTTAATGACGCTATGACGAGCAACAGTGCTTTTTCAAGTGTGGCGGTAGTGACTGGCTACGATTTTTCTTCTATTTCGGTTTTGGCAGATATAGGCGGCGGGCATGGGTTTTTACTGGCATCTATACTGGCTAAATATAACACTGTAAAAGGGGTATTGTACGATATGCCGGCTATTGTTTCTGAAGCCGAAAAGTTAATAAAAACCCATGGCGTATCAGAACGGTGCGAATTGGTAGGCGGTAATTTTTTTGAACGCGTGCCCGTAGGTTGCGATGCCTACATCATGAAACATATTATACATGACTGGGACGATGATCAATGTGTTACTTTGCTTCAAAATTGTCGTAACGCGATGACCGATGGCGGCAAGGTGCTGGTGGTGGAAATGATAGTACCTGAAGGAAACGAACCGTCGCCGGCAAAATTACTTGACCTGCAAATGCTGCAGTATTTACCCGGCTGTGAACGAACAGAACAGGAATACAGGCAACTATTCAATAATGCTGGTCTTGAATTAAACAGGATTATCCCCACAACCTCGCCATTTAGTATTTTGGAGTGCGTAAGTCAATAGTATTAAAAAGGTGGGTAATTAAATCAATTACCCACCTTTTTAGTCCGCACTATGTTTTGAAGATCAGCATGATAGCCAATACCCTTTGCATAGCCTGTAAGGGTTTATTTTATTACTTCTTCAACCGCGTCTTTTTCGCCTATTTGCTGACGCCACATGGCGTAATAAAGGCCTTTCTGACCTATGAGGTCATGATGCTTGCCCGATTCAATGATACGGCCTTTTTCAAGTACATAAATATTGTCGGCATGCATAATGGTCGATAAACGGTGAGCTATCAGAATGGTGATATGATTTTCAAGGTCAGATACATTACGAATGGTTTCGGTTATCTCTTCCTCAGTTATGGAATCAAGTGACGAGGTGGCCTCATCAAACACCAAAATGTCTGGTCTGCGCAGCAATGCCCTGGCAATAGAAAGACGTTGTTTTTCCCCGCCGGATACCTTTACGCCGCCCTCGCCTATCACCGTACTCAGGCCTTTATCGGCGCGGGCCAGCAACGTTTGGCAAGCTGCACGTTGTAAAACGTCCATACATTCCTCATCGGTAGCGTCGGGCCTTACAAACAGCAGGTTCTCGCGTATAGTACCGGAAAACAACTGTGTATCCTGGGTTACAAAACCAATTTTTTCGCGCAGCTGGTCAAGGTCAATATTTTTGCTTAAAATGCCGTTATACAAAATATTACCGTTTAAAGGCTGATACAAGCCGACCAGTAATTTCACCAGCGTTGTTTTACCAGATCCTGACGGCCCTACAAAGGCAATTGTTTCGCCCGTATTTGTTTCAAAGCTAATGTGGTTAAGCGCGTTGCGGTTAGCAGTAAGGTGCTTAAAGCTAACATCACTAAAAGTTAGGGTATTAACTTTTTCAAGCAATACCGGTTTGTCGGGTTTTACATCAATAGGAATGCTCAGTATACGTTTAAAGTTACCCAATGAAACCTCGGCCTCGCGCCATGACAGGATCACATTGCCCAGTTCCTGCAGCGGATTAAATAAGAAGAAAGAATAAAACAGGAAGCTGAAATATTGCCCGGCTGATAAGGAACCTTTAAAAATAAGCAGTAACAATACCACCACCATTACGCTGCGTACAAAGTTTACTGTTGTACCCTGCACAAAGCTCATACTGCGTACATATTTCACCTTTTTAAGTTCAAGGTCAAGTATTTTGTAGGTAGTATTATTTAGCCGTTCAATTTCCTGTTTGGCCAGGCCTAAACTTTTTACCAGTTCAATATTCCGTAACGATTCTGTAGTTGAACCTGCAAGGGCCGTTGTTTCAGACACAATGCGCTTTTGAATGGATTTTATTTTGCGGCTCATGGCCATGCTCACAAATGTAATAATAGGTATAGCTGCAAAATAAACCAGTGTTACCTGGTAGTTAACACTTACCGAATACACTATTACAAACACCATCCCAATAAGGGATACAAACAATATGCCGATGAACGAGGTTATGAACTTTTCGCAATCAAGCCTTACCTTCTGTAAAATGCCTAATGTTTCGCCGCTGCGCTGATCTTCAAAAACCTGGTAAGGTAGTTCTAAAGAGTGTTTCAGGCCATCGGCATACATTTCCGCACCCACTTTTTGTGTAATAATATTGGTAAAATAATCCTGGAAATTCTTGGCGATACGTGATACCATAGCCACGCCAATTGCAGCCCCTATAAGGATCAATACCTGATGCAGGTATTCGTCATAATGAAGGATATTTCGTTTTTCGATAACCCGGTCCACTATGCGGCCGGTTATCCACGGATCGAGCAGTGAAAAGCCAATGTTCATGGCCGCCAGGAAAAGGGCCAGTACAACTATCCACCGGTGCTTTTTTAAATAAGATATTAATATATTCATGTTCAATAACAAAAATAAAAAAAGGGAATGGCTAAGTAGCTCATTCCCTTTTAATTTGACACAACGTTAATATTAGACCGTCATGATATCTTTTTCTTTAGCGTCAGATAACTGATCAACTTTTATAATATAGGCATCAGTTAATTTTTGTATGTCAGCCTCGCCTACTTTTATTTCATCTTCAGATACACCTTCGCTTTTTAATTTCTTGATCTTCTCGTTGGCATCCTTACGAATATTACGAATGGCTATTTTACCGGTTTCGGCCTCCGCTTTGGCTTTTTTAACCAGTTCGCGGCGGCGCTCTTCTGTTAACGGCGGTACGTTGATACGAATAATGATACCGTCATTCTGGGGATTAATACCCAGGTTAGCTTCTTTAATTGCTTTTTCAATAGCTCCAAGTAGTGATTTTTCCCAGGGCTGAACAACAATTGTGCGCGCATCAGGTGTGTTAACACTGCCAACCTGGCTCAACGGAGTTGGGCTGCCATAATAGTCAACCATAACGTCATCCAATAAAGATGGACTTGCTTTACCGGCACGTATTTTATTCAATTCATTATCAGCATGGTCAATGGCTTTGTCCATTAAAGCCTTTGCATCAGTCACTTGTTTTTTAATGAGTTCGCTCATTGGTTTTAATTTTTCACAAAAGTAATAAAATCTATCATTTACTCACTGCCATATAGAGTAATCATATTTAATATTGAGCCAAAAGAGTGTGTTTAGAATATAAAACTATTACCACAGCATATTCTCACGAATACCGCCAATGTTAAATAACAATTTTTAACATCCAGATCAACCAATTATTATTTATATTAGTATAAACCTTGGTGTTATGAAAAAGCTATGGCTATTTATTTTAATCATTGGCGGAGTTACCCAGTTAAAAGCACAGCAATTAACAGTGCCGCCTTTAACAGATAAAAAAGCTGACAATGTCAATTATCAGCCATTTATGAACAATTCAGGTAATAATATATTAATACCTGCACCTGCTATGCCTAAAATCACCAAGCCGCTGATCACCATACCTGGCATAAATAATTTAGCTACGCCTCAAACGATTGACAATATGCCGATAGCCAAATTACGGTCGGCCGATAAAATGCCGGTAATTAAAATCGGTGAGCCCAATACGCGCTACACGATGCTCATAAAAAGATATGGTAAAGCTAACTCTGATTCTTTGTTGAAAGTAGTGCGTCCTTAACTTACAGATCAAAAATCCTTGTTTAGCACTTTTTCCAGCTCGGCGAAGCTGATGTTCATTTTAACACGGCCCTGCTTGGCGTAAGAGAGTTCGCCGGTTTCTTCAGATATAATGATAGCCGTTGCCTCATTTGCTTCTGTTACGCCTATACCGGCGCGGTGGCGCAAACCAAACTGCGCCGGAAGATCAGTTTTTTCGGTAAGCGGTAAAATACAACTGGCCGATTTAATTTTATTTTCAGATATCACCACCGCGCCGTCATGCAGCGGACTGGTTTTTTGAAAGATACTTTCGAGCAGGCGTTTTGATATTTTGGCATCCACAACCTCACAGCTGTTCTGATAAAATTGTTCGTCGTAATACTTGGCAAATACTATTAACGCGCCAGTACGGGTTTGTTTCATGCTTTTACAGGCATCAATAATAGGTTTTATACGGGCATAGTTGTTTTTCTCGACCTCTGTTTTACCAAAAAAATACTGCCACCAAGCCTTATTGCGCTGCAGGGATGCATTTTTACCCACCAGCAGTAAAAAGCGCCGCACCTCCTGTTGAAAAACCACAATAACCGCAATAATGCCTACATCAACAAACTTACCCAGTATCACGGTAAGCAGCTTCATATCTAAAGCCTTTACCACAAAGTTGAGCGCAAATATTACTGCGAAACCTATGAATATATTAGCTGCTATGGTGCCCCTGATGAGGTTGTACAGCTGGTAAATAATAAACGCAACCAATATTACATCAAGAATATCAAAAAAAGTGATCTTTGGAAAGCTGAGGAATATGGATTGCATTTACGAAGTTAATAAGTTTAAGATGAAGTTAACGTTGGATAATATAAGCTCCCGTTTTTTTAAATCGGCATGACTATAAGCAGTGCAAAAATCAGGGAATATAGGGCCCTCCAACTACGCCCCATCCCCATTGCGGCATAGGTACGTCTGTTGGCTCTGTTACCTCGTCTGTTTTTGAGTTTATTACCGCTATACGCGTACCCCACTCCAGGTATGCCATAAAAGCCGACCGAAATTCCGGGTCATCAGGCAATGATAGCTCATCCGCGGTTAGCAGCAGCAATTCCATCCATCGTTTGCGGTGTGCCTCGGTCAAATACTTTTGCAGGTGTTTGCTTATCATAATAAAATGGCTCCCTTCCTGCTCACTGTATATTTTGGGGCCACCTAAAACCTCTGCCACAAAATGTGCCACATGCAAACGATGCTGGTCAGACATGTGTTTAAATACCGGTTCAAGCAAATCGTCGTCAAGTACCTTATCATAAAATTTATCAAACAGGTTCACGAAAGTTTCCATACCTCCGGCCCATTCAAAAAGTGTAGGTACGCCTGGTTTATTTATATTATCCATCCCTGTAGGTTTAATTTACCATAAAGATAGCAGAGTAAGGCTTAAGTTAAAAGTGCAATGCTTAGGCACAACTATGTGCAGCCTGTTTATTTATCACGCTCAGTGGTAAACCTCACCAATTGCTCAAGCCCGCGGTGCGAATCACTATCCGGAAAGGTGTTTAAAATGGCAAAAGCTTCGTCCTGGTATTTTTTCATCTGGGTTTCGGCGTATTGCAATCCCCCGGTTTCTTTTACAAACTTGATGATCTGCGCAATTTTAACCGGGTCGTCATTATGATTTTTAACCAGGTTTATAATCCGCTTCTTTTCAGAACTGTTGGTATTGGCCAGCGAATATATAAGGGGCAGGGTGACTTTTTTCTCCTTGATATCGATCCCTAAAGGTTTACCTACATCATCGGTCCCAAAATCAAACATATCATCCTTGATCTGGAAAGCAATACCTATTTTTTCGCCAAACAAGCGCATTTTTTCAATCACCTCGTCAGATGCCCCGGCCGAAGCAGCCCCACAGGCACAGCAGGAAGCTATAAGCGACGCGGTTTTTTGCCTGATAACTTCGTAATAAACAGGCTCGCCAATATCCATACGGCGCACTTTTTCAATTTGCATCAACTCGCCTTCGCTCATTTGCTTTACCGCGTCCGATACAATTCTGAGTAACTGAAAATCATTATTATCAATTGATAGCAATAAACCTTTTGATAGCAGGTAATCGCCAACTAAAACGGCTATTTTATTTTTCCATAAGGCGTTGATGGAAAAAAAACCACGGCGTTGATAAGAGTTATCAACCACATCGTCATGAACGAGTGAGGCCGTATGCAGCAGCTCAACCAACGCGGCTCCCCGGTGTGTTGACTCATTGATTCCACCGCAAATGCTGGCGGCAAAAAACACAAACATTGGTCTGATCTGTTTTCCCTTGCGTTTTACAATATAATGGGTTATGCGATCAAGCAAAGGCACCGAGCTTTGCATAGAAGCTTTAAACTTCTCTTCAAACACATCAATATCGGCCGCAATAGGTTTCTTAATGTTGTTGATGCTCAGCATTTAAACTAAACAAGCTTTTATAAGTGTAAAACTGCCATTTGGCAATATGGAGCAAACATAAGCTAAAATTATTTATCTGCATTGCGGGTAAATAATTTTTACTCAAATTAAACCAAAGGTAATTTTTGCACTCTATACTATAAATGCCATATTTTTTATAAGTTGAGTTAAAGTTTTCGTGAGGCGGGGCCCTGTAAAAAGGGCCCCGCTTTTTTATTACCAGGAAAAGCAATATTATTTTACCTTTGCAATCCTATTTAACCAGGAGAGGTGTCTGAGTGGTCGAAAGAGCACGCCTGGAAAGTGTGTATACTTCAAAAGGGTATCGAGGGTTCGAATCCCTCCCTCTCCGCATCAAGTGAACAAAGTTTTTGTAAAACGCCTCAAATCATAGGATTTGGGGCGTTTCTCGTTTACAAGCAAACCCATCCCAATAACATAATTGGTTACATATCAATAATTTCAAGATCATATCAACGGAATTTCGCAGGATTTAAAGATAGATAATCTTACAATTAACTGTTATTCAACCAATTAACACATGGTATTACATTTGAATATTTGACTATAGTAAGTGCGTGAACTTTAACTACCATCATCTGGTTACGCACCATAACCACATTCAAATAATCATCATGAAATCAGCATTTTTATCTATACTGACGTTGGCAATTTCAACAAGAGTTTTTTCCCAACTCAAAAATACCGGTCTTGAACAACGGTTTTATCTCCTGTGTGCAGGATACGGTCCTTAACAAAGCCGGAGGGCTTTGAGATCACCGAAAAGCATTAGATCGTAAACAACTGCTGTCTGGAAAGTACTTGTGTGATATTTGCAGTCTACATTATTGACAGCAATACTAAAGGAATTTTGATGGCCTCCTACCGTCACCGTAGGAATAACGCGAAAAAGATATCAAGTCATGAAAGTTAGAAGTTTTAATCCAGGCAATGTGTTAGAAGACATGTTAATGCCCGAAATAGATATCAGTCATTTTACAAATGTTGAAGCTGCTGATCCGGTAAATTTACCACACCGTGATTCAGACTATGTTTTCTTATTTCAAAAGATGGGATATCTCAGCCTGATGGTTGATGATAAACTGATCGAAATGAAAGACCGATCCGTGTTTTTTATTTTACCGGGACAGTTACGCTATCATGTCGATTCGAAAACAGATACATTGTGATTATTCCCGGATCATTAATTCAATTAACAGATCAACTTATAGCCAACGCCACGTAAACTGAGTATCTGCACATCGGGGTCATCCTTAAGCAGTTTTCTCAAATGGGCCATAAACACGTCCATACTCCTGGTGTTATAATAGCTGTCCTCGTTCCAAATTTTAAGTAAGACCTCCTGCCGCTCCAGCACATCGTTTTTTCTTTGAAGCAACAGTTCAAGCAACGCCGCTTCCTTGAAAGACAAGAGATAAGTAGAAAGAGGAGTTCTAAGCTGCTGATGAGTCGCATCGAATCTGCAGTTGGCAAATTCATACATGCCGTCTTCCTTCCCGGAGTCAACCGGAAACGAATTATTAAATCGCGCCAGGAGGGATTCGATCCTGACCAAAAGCTCATCCATGCTAAACGGTTTTCTAAGATAATCGTTTCCGCCGGTTTTGAACCCTCTAACCACATCTTCAGTGAGTGGTTTAGCGCTGACAAAGATGATGGGGATATGAGGATTGATCTTTCGTATGGCTGCCGTTAATGCATAACCATCTATTGAAGGTAACATAATATCCATAACACAGATATCAGGGATAAATTCCCTGACCGCATCCATAACTAAATTTCCGTCAGCTACTGTTTTGACAACAAAACCGCTGCTTACCAGCCCTTCACTAACAATTTGTGAAATAAAGGGCTCATCTTCAACGTATAAAATTTTAGAATTCATTGCTCGCCGCCGGTAATTTAATGGTAAATGTGCTGCCTTTTCCTCCTTCACTTTCTAATGTGATCGTACCTTTATGACTTTGAATTACCCCGAAGACATAATTCAATCCCAGGCCAGAGCCTTTCACTGTGAGGGTGTTGCCCGGCTGTGGAACTCTGAAAAAACGTTCAAACACCTTATCCTGAAAAGCCTTCGGTATACCAGGGCCATTATCTTTAAAACTGATGGTTATCCATTCCCCGTCACTTGAGCAGGTAATCAGCAACTTCAGCGGGTTAATTGTGTATTTGATGGCGTTTTCGATTAAATTAAAAAACACCGTCGTGAGGTGTACTGCATCTCCTTCAATAAAACACGGCTCAGGGGAAACCACCAGCTCACAGGCAGCACCTGCATCCTGTAAAGGCAGTTCCATGGAACGGATAACATCGGAAAGCCCGGCCTGGACATCATAAAAAACCGGGCTCAGTTTAATCTCTTCACCTTCCTGACTTAAATTTAATATCTTCTCTATCAGATGACTGAGCCTTTGTAGTTCCTGTTTGCTCATTTGAAGATAACGTTCCATTTTTACCGGCTCATTAATCAGATTGTATTTACTGATAGATTCAAGTGCCAATGCTACCGTAGCAATAGGAGTCTTGATCTCATGGGTCATGTTACTGGTAAACGCTATACGGGCGTCCGCATATATCCGACGGCTGATCATCAATCTGAGAATGAAGTAAAACGCGATCGCTGTCAAAACAATCATCAAAATGGATGATATTAGGTAATAACGCATTTTAAACCATACCTGATTGGTAACCGAATCGATGACAAGCTGCACGGTACGCAGGTGCAAAAGGTTATAAGTATATCTTTGACTAATAAAGTCGGCGGCCTTCAGCCTTTCAGATGATTCATCGTTCGGCTGCACATAGGAATGCGTAAGGAAAAAGTAGTCTTTGTTGAGTTCCAGCTTACCTAACGCTGTGGCGATTGAACGTTTAAAATCGAGAAGGGACAGGCTGTCCAATTTTTCCATCTGCCTGACAGTATATCCCATGCCGTATTTTGGTGAGCTCCGGTGTGCCGGCCGGTGTTGTAAAAAAACCAGGCGAAAGTTCAGTATGGTAGAATCCTTCTGCGGGTTAACATCAAATGCCTTGTATAAACTGGCATCTTTGGCATTGTCAAATCCCCGCCAGATATCCACCCATTCCGGAGAAAGGAAAAACCTGTTCAGAGCTACATTGCCGGTGAATTTTTCATCCAATGAGCGATATAAGTTTCTTTTGGATATAGCAGTAGTCATATTTTCGATGTCATTGATCGTCCGTCGCTTTTCTTCCCGGAAAAGCTGCCTTAACCATGCAATTTGAAGCAGGACACTGATGATCATGGACAAAACAACCAAAAGATAAATATATTTTGTCGACAACCTGTTCATACAGCAAATGTCTCAATTTTTTCTACAGCCCTGAATGTCTTAAATACGATTTAACGCTATTTAACCAAACTTAACGCTCTTTTACACAGCAGCTATCTAAGTTTGCACACTAATAGTTCGCCTGATAAATTAAATCAGCACCTTATTTAACAACATAGAATAATCTATTAAACTCATTGTTCAAAAATGGAAAAAGAGCAAAATTCGAGGCATAAAGCCATATATATATATTTGGCCGTCACACTGGCATTGAGTTCGGTGGTATGGCTGCTAACGATACATACTGCCGGTAAAACCGGAAGCTTTGGTAACCGGGTTTATGGCTACGGGATTATGTGGTGCCCGGCTCTGGCAGCCTACATCACCTGTAAAGTCTTAGGAAGAAATATTTCAGATCTGGCCTGGCAATGGGGTAAGGCGAAGTATTTGTTATGGAGCTATCTGATACCCCTGTTTTACACAGTGATAGGCTATACAGCAGTTTGGATTTGCGGTGGAGGTGGTTTTTATAATAAAATTTTTCTGGCACAAATGGAGCATGATTTGGGCTGGGCCAACCTGCCGCCTGGTGTCTTTCTGATTTTGTTTTTGAGCTTACAGGCCGTAATTGGTATTTTACCGAGTATGGCAACTGCACTGGGTGAAGAAATAGGATGGCGGGGATTTTTATTGCCAGAAATAGCTGGAACCACAAAAAGTTATACCAAAACATCTCTGATTATGGGATTGATCTGGGCCACATGGCATTATCCCTTGTTCATTTTCGGAAATTATAATGCCGGTGCGCCCAGCTGGTATTCGTTAATTACTTTTACAATTGGCGTGATGAGCATAACTTTTGTTTTTACCTGGCTCCGCTTAAAATCAAATAGCTTGTGGACAGGTGTGATGCTGCATGCCAGTCATAATTTATTTGTTCAGGCTGTCTTTAATCCCATCACTGTTGAGAATTCTCATACCAAGTATTTTATTGGAGAGTTCGGTATTGCATTACCATCGGTAAGTTTAATGCTGGCCATTTATTTTTGGACGAGACGTAAAGAATTACCAGGCCTTAATAGTCAGTCATAAATCCTACCACAGGCTGAATTTACCTTTGCTTAAATGAAGTAAAATCCATTTTTCCAATTTACCTTTGCTAATGATTTTCAGGATTTTAGTTCTTTTTGTTGCAACTCTAAATTGCTGATTTATTCGGGAACTCTTTCCTATAAAAATTGAATAGGCTTAATATCAAAAAATTGACGATACAACCATTAATTGAATATTTTAAAAAGTACCTTCCTCTAAATTCCGATGAAATAATTTCGCTTTCCGAAAGAGTAACACGTAGGAAAATAAAACGGAGGCAAATGATCTTGCAGGAGGGCTTTGTTTGCAAGCATTATACATTTGTTGAAAAAGGCTGCTTTAAAATGTATGGCATCGATGAAAAAGGGACGCAACATAATTTGAGGTTTGCAGCAGAAGATGATTGGGTTGCTGACCTGGGAAGTTTCTATTCGGGAAAACCAAGCAAACTATTCATAGAGGCAATTGAACCTTCAACAATTTTGCAAATTGAGAAGCAGGACTTGCTCTATCTTTTTGTGAATTCACCAAAGTTTGACAGAAACTTTCGGGTGATCGTGGAGGAAAAATTCATTGAACTTCAAACCCGCTTATTGCAAAATTTCAGTTCAAATGCCGAGCAACGATATTTGGATTTTCTGGAACAATATGCTGAGCTATCTTCGAGATTACCTAATACTCAAATAGCTTCCTATCTGGGCATTACTCCTGAATTTCTCAGCAAAATCAGAAAAGACATATCATTAAAATAATAGTTACCCTTAATCTACATTAAGACTATTTCTTAAGCTTGTTTATTGGCTGGAAAGACATTTGCAAACCATCTTTGCATTGTATAACAAATTAGTTTTACAATTCAAAAAAATACAAAATGGGAGCAGCAAAAGAATTCTTTAATCAATTTTTACAATTCATCAATAGTGCCGATGAAAATTTGGCTCAACAGTTAATAAGCCCGGCTGCAAAATTCTACGTGCCTTTTCAGGCTGACCCGTTGCAAGGGCCCAAAGGTTATCTGACGATCATCGGAATGATGCGCAGCAGCTTTCCAGATATTCAATGGAGTATTGAAGATATGATCACTGAGAATGACAAAGTAGCCGTTAGATTTACCATGAAGGGAACCCATAAAGGAACTTTCTTTAGCGTACCAGCAACCGGAAAACCGTTCGCAGTTAGCGCAATGAATTTTTACCGTTTGTCTGACGACCAGATCATAGAAGAAATAGGACAACCTGATTTGCTTGGTTTACTAACTCAAATAGGAGCTATACCTGCCATGTAATTTATTAAGGGGATTTCATTAGAAATTATTGAAAAAATTTAGGGAAAAATACAAATGGCTAACAACCTGAGGATATACATATGACGGAGCCGGTAAAAGCTTATTATGACGCTTTACGATTTATTTACAGGCAATGGGACCTACCACAGATGGATCCAAAATCATTGAACGCCTCTGTTGTAAAACAACATTATCAGCAACTATCTCAACGGTATGGATATGCTGTAATACCAACAGAAGTAAATATTAGCAACCGCGCAATGGATTTAATAAGCCAGCCCGGGGTATTGGATAATGCAATAGGTTTACTTGAAATGAATACCGAAAACTATCCTGCATCACCAACTGCTTTTAGCCAGTTAGGCGATGCATATCTAAAAAAGGGTGATCATTCAAAAGCGATTGTTTACTATAAAAAGGCATTTGCGTTAAACCCCGGATCACAAAGTATAAAAGCTAAACTAATAGGGGCTTCAGAAAACAGGTAACTACTTATATACTTTTTATCCTATCCTACAATTATTCTGCTTGATCCATTTTTTTAATATGCGACTATTGGAAAACTATGCGAAAAGTATGAGAAACTAAAAACCCCACTCGCCAGAGTGGGGTTAAATCATTGATTTTGTGCTCCTGAGGCTGGGCTCGAACCAGCGACCCTCTGATTAACAGTCAGATGCTCTAACCGGCTGAGCTACTCAGGAGTATTTTCCGGTTTGGAGTGTGCAAAAGTATGATTTCTGATGTAATTTCACAATATTTGCGAAAAAAAAATTTAAAATATTTTTACATGAGTTTGTTAGTTATTGGTACTGTGGCATTTGACGCAATTGAGACACCCTTTGGAAAGACAGATAAAATCGTTGGTGGATCGGCAACTTTCGCAAGTTTAGGCGCATCTTACTTTTATGACCGTATAAAAATTGTTGCTGTGGTTGGCGATGACTTTCCGCAAAGTGAGATCCAGGACCTTCAAAAACACAATATTAATACCGAAGGTTTGCAAATAAAACAAGGCGAAAAATCGTTTTTTTGGAGTGGCCGGTATCACAATGACATGAACAGCCGCGACACGCTTGTTACTGAACTTAACGTTTTGGAGGCTTTTGACCCGATTATCCCGGAGGCATACCAGGATTGTGAATACCTGATGCTCGGCAATTTATCGCCGCAGGTACAGCAAACGGTTATTAAGCGCTTAACCAAGCGCCCAAAGCTTATTGTAATGGATACCATGAATTTTTGGATGGATATTGCCCTTGATGAGCTGCTTGCCACTATTAAGCTAATTGATGTGTTAACTATTAACGATGCGGAGGCCCGTCAGTTATCAGGCGAATTTTCATTGGTTAAAGCGGCCCGCAAAATATTAACCATGGGACCAAAATATGTTATTATTAAAAAAGGCGAGCATGGAGCGCTTCTTTTCCACGAAGATAAAGTATTCAGCGCGCCTGCCCTTCCGCTGACTGAGGTATTTGACCCCACAGGGGCTGGCGATACCTTTGCCGGAGGATTTATAGGCTACCTGGCTAAAGTTGGTACAGTAAACTTTGATAACATGAAAAATGCCATCATATTTGGCTCGGCATTGGCCTCATTTTGTGTTGAAAAGTTTGGTTCCGAAAAATTAAGAAACCTAACACAACAAGAAATTGCTACCCGCATTCAGGAATTTATAAGGCTGGCTAAATTTGAGATAGAACTTTCTTAATTTTTTTTTGCAAAGAACCTTTTAACTATTGCTCTGCTTAACTTTATAACTTACGATGATTTAAAATCATCGTAAGTTTTTTTTTCACTACACGTCCCGGGCTTTATTTTAACCGGCCAACCTTATTGAATTTCTCAAACACTGTATGGGTATGCGGGGCGTCAACAAGTTCATGGGTAAGGTCTTGCCCGGCCCAATGTTCATAATGTTTGCCATTTCTCCATAAACGGCTTTCGGTAACATCATAAATTATACTTTTGTAGGCAACCCATATCTGCGGCTTATCCTGTCCGTTGCGCAATGCCAGCTGTGATCTGGTATATTCAGGAAGTTCGCTCACGGTGATTGATTTTGGGTTTAAAGTACTCAAAAAATCCTATGTTCATCAACAGCAAAGCCATTAAATAAAAATGGTCTTCAAACGGAATAGTTCCTATTCTTAAACCCATGTTCTCCTGGTTATTATACATTACAACCGGTATAGCCGTAAGTATGCCATTTACAATATAAAAAGGGATAAGCGCTACCACGAAGGCTATATAATACCGGTTTAGCCAGCTTACTTTAAACCCATACTGCAGCAACAGGATCAAAACAAATAACAATCCAAATGTAATAACCGAATATAAACGGGTATGATACCAAATAAGCATCAGGGCGCACAACGCCATGATTAAACCGCTAATGATATTTACCAGCCGCTTATTTATCTGCCAGCTGATATAATGATTAAGACAAGCATATATGAAAATACAGGAGAATGGCACAGTTAAAAAAAACAAGATCTCTTCAATAGGAAGCGCGAAAAATGTTACGCCAATTATATATTGCGGATTAAAAGACCATACCCCTTTTATGGTAAATAATACATCCCAAAATAAAAAGAATAACCCGGTTATACCCATACCAGGCCATATAAACTTCCAGCTTCTGTAAAAATGAACCCTCTTATCAAATGATAGCAAAACGGGAAAAATAACCGTTAATACATTGATAATTAAATAGGTATATTTCACTTCAAAACAGCTAAATTTTTATTGAGCTCGGCAATTTGAGCGGGTGTACATCTTCTTGAATTAGCCAGGTACTTTATAATCTCAATGGTTAGCACCTTATCGGCCGTGCCGTAGTTCTTTTTATCAAGCTGTGCTATTATTTCTTCACTATCAGTATGCAGGTTTTTATTAAAACCCAAAAAGCCCGGTACGCTATCCTCAATGGAAAAACGCATAAACCGTATCTCAATATTATGAGGGTCGGCTTCTATGGCTTTTTGGAAGGTTTTTTCGCAGTTTTTCAAATATTTTATTTTTGAGTATGGATTCCAGGCATGCTTAGCTTTTAGTGCCTGTAAACCTGCTATAAAACCATCAATAATAGCCGGCCGGTTCTTTACTTCATTCAGGCTCTTATACAGTGAATCTGTAGTTTTGCTATCATTAATGGCCAATCTTAGCTGCTTGCGTATATTTTTCAGATTGGGCTCGTCGGCCTTTGCGCTTTGTGTAAAAAACAAAAATGAAAATACACTTACTATTAAAAAAACACTCTTCTTCATTAAATCACATTCAATTTTTGTTGTAAAACAGCTTTAACGTATAAACCCATTTTACGGGTATCAGATATACGTATTCTTTTTTGCAGAATAACATTGGCCGGGGTATAGCTTATTTTTTTGAACAATTGCAGGTAATAAACGTACGCTATATAAACCCCCAGTCTTGTACCATCGGGCAAACTTTTTATCCCTTCAAATGCCTGGTCAAAATCCTTCTTTATATCTGCTTCTATGGCCTGCTTGTCATGTTCGGTAAAATTATTAAAATCGATATCAGGAAAATAAGTACGGCCGCGCTCCTGGTAATCGGCCTTTACATCCCGTAAAAAATTCACCTTTTGAAAGGCTGCACCCAAACTGCGGGCCTTTGGCAACAGCAATTGGTATTGTTTATCATCATTACCGGTAAAAACACGAAGGCACATCAAACCTATTGCCTCGGCCGAACCGTAGATATATGTTGTAAAACAGGTACGGTCAAAGGTCTTTTTGTCCAGATCCATCTCCATTGAACTTAAAAACGCATCGATGAGTTCAAGCCCTATGCCGTACGTGTTAACCACCTGCTGAAAGGCGTGGATAACCGGATTTAGGCTGATGCGCTCTTGAATGGCCTTAAATGTTTCGTTTTTAAAATCACTGATGAGCTGTGCTTTATCAAACTCATGAAAAGTGTCAACTATCTCGTCGGCATACCGCACAAAGCCATAAATAGCGTAAATAGGGTAACGGTAACCTTTGTCAAAGGCCTTTATCCCCAAACTAAATGATGTGCTATACTTATTAGTTATTAATTTACTGCATTCAAAACAGGTTTCGTCGTACAGGTTCATCATTTACAGTTGCGCTGATCTTCAAAAGTACAAATTCAAACCGTTATTGTTTTTTTTATCGCGGCAAAACAATTTACTTAAATTGGGCCAACATATTTAAATGAACAGCAACAGGCATATTATTGTTATTGGGGCAGGTTTCGCGGGCTTGTCTGCTGCTTGTGTATTGGCTAAGGAAGGGCATAAGGTTACCATACTTGAAAAAAACGATCAGCCAGGCGGCAGGGCGCGCGTTTGGGAGCAGGATGGTTTCAAATTTGATATGGGCCCAAGCTGGTACTGGATGCCTGATGTTTTCGAGAACTTTTTTGCCCTGTTTGGTAAAAAAACAGCCGATTATTACCGGTTGGAGCGTTTAGATCCCGGATACCGCATTTATTATGGCCCTGACGATATAATGGACATACCTGCAGGTATGGACGAACTGGAGGCCCTTTTCGAAAGAACAGAACCAGGCAGCAGTGTTAAATTAAAAGCGTTTTTAAAACAGGCGGCTTATAAATACAAGGTTGGCATGGGCGATTATGTGCATCGGCCCTCACATTCAATAACCGAATTTATAGACTTGAACCTGATAAAAAAAAGTATGCGCATGCAATTGCTGAGCAGCATGAGTAAACATGTACGCCGGTATTTTAAGAATCCAAAACTGATAAAACTGCTAGAGTTCCCGGTGCTTTTTTTAGGTGCCACACCACAAAACACACCGGCCATGTACAGCATGATGAACTATGCCGATCTGGCCCTGGGCACATGGTACCCGCAAGGCGGTATGCACGAAATAGTGAAGGCTATGGTGAGCCTGTGTCATGAATTAGGCGTCGAATTAAAATTGAATACAGAAGTTGTTAAAATTGATGTAAAAGATCATTTAATTAGTCAAATTGATACAAAAAACGGCACTTTTCAGGCTGATTTTGTGGTAGCCGGCGCCGATTATGAGCATGTTGACCAGCACTTATTAAGCGATCAGTATCAAAATTACACATCCCAATATTGGAATACCCGTGTCATGTCGCCATCAAGTTTGCTATTTTATATAGGCATCAATAAAAAGATAGAAGGCATAAAGCACCACAACTTATTTTTTGACGAAGATTTTGAATTGCACGCCAAAGAGATATATACCACTGCAAAATGGCCCTCCAGGCCACTTTTTTACGTTTCATGTACTTCAAAAACTGATAAAAGCGTTGCTCCGGAAGGCGGTGAGAACTTTTTTTTCCTAATGCCGATAGCACCAGGGCTGCACGATGATGAAAGTATCCGCGAAAAGTATTTCGATCTGATGCTTAACAGGTTTAAACATATCACAGGGCATGATATACGCGATTCTATAGTGGTTAAACGCAGTTATGCGCTCAATGATTTTAAAGCCGATTATCATTCCTTTAAAGGTAACGCCTATGGATTGGCTAATACACTGGCTCAAACCGCCTTCTTTAAACCCGCAATGCGGGCCAAACATATTAAAAACATGTTATATACCGGCCAGCTAACTGTACCCGGACCAGGTGTGCCGCCCGCAATTATATCCGGACAGATCGTGGCCCGGGAGGCAATAAAGTATCTTAAATAAATATATAACTGTTAGTTATTGTTCATCAGCGCATATATTTCCTGCATATAGACGGCCTCATCCATGGCTGCCTGAAAATCCTCCCATTCATCCATTGTAAAGGTAAATTGTACATCATTTACAGGAGTGCGCATTACCAGTCGGTCCTGCCCATCAGGAAAAGCATGCATGTGTTCGGCAAAATCAAGTTCGGCACTAAAATCCTTAAACGCTGTAAACTGTTCTGGCGAAAAGCTCAGTATCAGGTTATTATTCCAAATAAAAATACAACGGCATTCAGCACACCGGCTTATAACCGATACGCCTTTTTGACTTATAACTTTTGAATCGCACATGAGGTTGTTAATTTAAATTTGTGCCTGCCCGGCGGCAAAGCCATTGCGCGCGGCGTTTGCTCATGGGCAGGACTTTATATTTTAAACCGTTTTTTCCAGGTAACTGGTTATTACTTTGCGGGTTGCGGCTTTGCTTTTTTCCGCATCCCACTTTTCTTTTATCGATTGATCAGCCATTTCAAATAGCCGCTCAAACAACAGCTTACCATCTACTTTTCCTTTTAATTGCAGTGTGCCCGGGGCAGCATATACCTGGTCCCATACCTGCCGAACGGCTGTCCAATAAGATTGCTGTTGTTTCCACCAGTTTTTGGCAAAAGCGAATTTAGCTTCATCGGCACGCGTAAATTCTTCGTAGCCTTTCTCTCTGGTCAGCAACTTATCACCGTCCGCAGTCCTGATAATCTTTTGGTTATCCTGCTCATACATCCAGCCATTAGCGGTTAAATATACCCGGTTGCCCCGGCGCAGCACATTGTAATCGCTCCGTTTGGTAAATTCCCGGCGAGGCAGCGGTGAGTCGCACTCACTTTGCCATTGATGACGGGCATCAACATGCACCCAGGTACCAATACTCTCATATCGCGGACTATCATCAACCTGGAAAACCTTTTGCACCCAGCGTCCTTTGGTTTCGGCTGGGGTAAGTTTTGTTTTTTTCCAGGTATTGTTTTTATCAAAGGTTAATATGTTTTGTTCTTCATATACCCAGTCCTCACGCCAGTGCTTAATTACCGAGCTATCGCCGGTTACCAGTATGTGCTGAATTACTATTTTCCCTGGGGTTTCCTGTTCAACAACCGCCCATTCGTATCCATAATTGTGATATTGGGGATGATTACGGTAAGACGTATCAGGCGAAAAAGTTTCGGCATAATCAAATGTTACCTTATAAAAACCGCCAAGCGCCAGTATAGCTGCCCTGTCCTGCTCCAGTTTACTTTGAGCTTTTGTTAATGTTGCCTGTGAAGCAATAAGCAATACTATAAGACCGGGGATTTTTTTCATGATACCGAGCTTTGAACAAACCTTATCGATTGAACAAGAGCAAAGTAATACCTTATTTAGAATAAATCCAAATAAAAATAAAAAAAGCTTATATACAGCTACTTATCAAGATAACATTTCAGTTAAGGTATTGAACCACTCTTTATCATGGGTGTATACCCCGTTAAAATCAATGATAAGATAGATACGCTTAGTTTCAAATGCAGTTACATAATATTCTATTCTTAAAGGCTGCCAAAGTATACCCAGGCTTTTTACAGCCGTAACCGGGAAAAGGTCATCAAAACCAATATACAGCTGCTTCATATTACTAAGGGGTATGATCAGGTCCTCATCATCATTTATTCCTTCAATGATCAGGGTCGTGGTACTTAAAGCTATATTACCTTGATGATGTTGCAGCGCTTGCACCCCGGATACCATTCCCGCAAGTATTTTTCGGCTTGATGATATTTCGGCCAACTCATGATCATAGCTCCACTTAGCTGTACCTTGTAATAAAAACTGAGTAGGCATAACATTTGTAAAGTTTAAGGAAAGTTATCGAAGTTTAGCGTAACAAAAAAGCCTTTCAGGTTTTAAACTTGAAAGGCTTTTAATATTTATATCAGCAAACTTACGACATCAGTTTAATAAAGTCATCAAACAGGTATCTTGAGTCATGCGGGCCTGGTGATGATTCAGGGTGATATTGTACCGAGAATGCTTTTTTATCTTTTACACGGATACCTTCTATTGATTGATCATTGAGGTTTACGTGGGTAATCTCTACTTTTTCAGAAGCCCTTACCGCCTCAGGCACTACACCAAAACCGTGGTTTTGAGAAGTTACCTCGCAGTGATTGATGATAATATTTTTAACCGGGTGGTTCAATCCGCGGTGACCGTTAAACATCTTTTTGGTTGGTATGTCATTGGCTAAAGCCAGTAACTGGTGGCCTAAGCATATACCAAACATCGGTTTATCCGCAGCCAAAATTGATTTAACTGTATCAATAGCATATGGCATAGCTGCAGGATCGCCGGGACCGTTTGAAATAAAGTAGCCTGTTGGTGCAAAATCCTTTTCCATTTCTTCAAATGAGGTTTTTGCCGGGAACACTTTAGCGTAAACATCTCTGTCATCAAAATTACGCAGGATGTTTTTCTTAACACCAAGATCAAGCACGGCTACACGGTAAGCAGCATTTTCATCACCAAAAGTATAAGTTTCTGTAGTTGAAACTTTTGATGATAGTTCCAGCCCATCCATGGAAGGAACCTCAGCCAATTTAGCTTTTAACGCATCAATATCCAGTATTTCTGATGATATGATTGCGTTCATGGCTCCTTTATCGCGAATGTGACGAACAAGCTCGCGGGTATCTACATCAGATATACCTACCAGGTTTTGCGATTGAAAATAATCCTGTATTGACTCATCGGCCTGTTTGCGGCTATAAGCAATGTTGTAATTTTTACAAACAAGGCCGGCAATTTGAATATTACCTGATTCAACTTCAGCATTAGCGATGCCGTAATTGCCTATATGGGCATTAGTGGCAACCATTATTTGTCCAAAATATGATGGATCTGTAAATATCTCCTGGTACCCGGTCATCCCTGTATTAAAGCAGATCTCGCCGGTAGTAGTACCAATTTTTCCCGCAGCTTTACCATGAAACACGGTTCCATCGTCGAGTAGCAGCACAGCCGGTAGTTTGGTGAAGTAGGTCATTTATTAAAAAAAATTAATGGATTATTAAATCGGATCGCCTGGTTCAAAGCCCCGTGAAAACTGATTGAAATATTGAAGTAAGGAACTTCTTGATTCACGCCGCAAAATTACGGTTTTATTTCGGAAATTGAAATTACGATTTAGGTTTTTTTGAATTTGACCCTTGGAATAGCTTTTGGCCGTTCCGGCGGCCTTCACCTGTACTACCTTATCATCGAAATCCGTATATAAAAAATCCGAAAGCGAACATCAAAAAACCGAAATAATTTGCCATACCTTTGCATGTCTAATGCTAAAGGACTTAAATATTTATCATGTCTGTAAATAAAGAAGTTAAAAGGATCACTACGCATACTGTGCAGGAAATGAAAAACCGTGGCGAGAAAATAGCCATGCTTACTGCCTATGACTACTCAATGGCAACCATTGTAGACGATTCAGGGATGGATATTATCCTGGTGGGTGATTCGGCCTCAAACGTAATGGCCGGTCATGAAACCACACTCCCAATCACGCTCGACCAGATGATATACCATGCATCATCGGTAGTACGCGCAGCCAAACGGGCTTTGGTAGTGGTCGATCTTCCTTTCGGATCCTATCAGGGTAACTCAAAAGAGGCATTGAACTCTGCTATCCGCATCATGAAAGAATCAGGGGCACACGGCGTTAAAATGGAAGGCGGGGTTGAAATTGCTGAATCAGTAAGCCGTATACTCACCGCCGGTATTCCTGTAATGGGCCATTTAGGATTAACACCCCAGTCTATTTATAAATTTGGCACTTACACCGTACGCGCTAAACATGATGCCGAAGCGCAAAAATTAAGAGAAGATGCAATTAAGCTGCAGGAACTGGGCTGTTTTGCCATTGTGGTTGAAAAAATACCAGCCAAACTGGCTAAAGAGGTTACTGAGAGCGTACAGATACCTATAATAGGCATAGGCGCCGGCCAGTATTGCGACGGACAAGTATTGGTGATACATGATATGCTGGGTATTAACAAGGGTTTTAAACCCCGTTTTTTGCGTCAGTATGCCAATTTATATGAGCAGATGAATGAGGCTATAAAAAATTACATTGGGGATATAAAATCAAACAGCTTCCCGAACGAACAGGAACAATACTAAATCCGACCATTTTTTACTAAATGTGATAGTTTTTCCGCAATAAATATAACAATGGCCAGGCCTGAATTTAATTATACCAGTTATGATATTACCGATAAGGATATCCTTTACGAGGATAACCATCTTATTGCCGTAAATAAACGTGCCGGTGACATTGTACAGGTAGATGAAACCGGCGACGAATCATTGGATGAGAAGGTAAAAAAATACATTGCAAAAAAATACAATAAACCCAATGGCGCTTTTTTGGGCGTTGTACACCGTTTGGACAGGCCGGTAAGCGGTGTTATTTTGTTTGCCAAAACCAGCAAGGCTTTAGACAGGATCAACAAAATGTTCAAAAGCCGCGATATGCATAAAACCTATTACGCCGTTGTACGCAAAAGACCACATCCAGAGACTGGCACTTTAATTCACTGGCTGGTTAAAAACTCACAGAAAAATGTAACAAAGGCCCATGATCGCGAGGTTCAGGGCAGTTTACGGTCCGAACTGCATTATAAATTGGTTGCAGAGCTTAACGGCTATTATTTAATTGAAGTTGATCCAATTACCGGCCGTCCGCACCAGATCAGGGTGCAACTGTCAACCCTTGGGACACCTATCGTGGGCGATAATAAATATGGTTATCCGCGTGGCAGCCTGCGTAAAAGCATTTGCCTGCACGCACGTCGTTTAACTTTTATCCATCCGGTAAAAAACGAACCCATTGAAATCATTGCTCCCGTTCCGCACGACGGCTTCTGGGAAAAATTTGAAGGCATGATGATTCAGTAAGGAAGACATAAATATACTCTCTCCTACTATAACCCCAATACAGTATTCCATATCTTTTCGTCTACCAAAACACCATCCCTAAGGTTTCGTTCCCTGGTTAATAATGTATTTTCGCCTGGATATGATATAGTTACACCCTCATGCTCAGGGCTACTTGTTTTGGTATAAGCGATAATCTCCTCAATCAATGCAGCGGTTTGATCGTCATCATTAGGTTTAATAACGATAAACACCTGCGATATGCCCGCCTCATTACCGCTTTGGGTAATCTTTGCTGTAGAGTTACCGCCGCTTAAAACAGTGGCCAGTAGGTCAAGCACTAATGATAAACCCGATCCTTTCCAGAAACCCACAGGAAGCAGACGCTGTGATTGCAATATTGCCGTAGCATCGGTGCTTAAATTCCCATCTTTATCATAACCGCCGGGCAGCGGAAGTTCTTCATTTTTTGATTGATACTGTATTAACTTGCCTACCGCGTATTGTGATATGGCCATATCAAGCACTACGTGCCCATTTTTACGCGGCACGGCAATAACCAGTGGATTGTTGCCTAAACGCGGGTCGAGGCCGCCCCAGGGTGGTAAATTGGCAATAGTATTAGTAAAACAAATACCTATATACCCCGCTTCGGCAGCTTGCCACCCGTAAGTGCCGCCACGCATCCAGTGATTGGTATTTTTAATAGCTACGCAACCTATGCCATTATTTTTTGCCAGTTCAATAGCCCGGGCCATGCAAAAACCGGCATTAAGCATACCTGGGCCAAAGTTACCGTCCCATTGTTCAATTGCACCAAAACCACCTTCCTTTGTTGGCTCGGCCGCAGGTTTCACTAAGCCATCTGTTATATGCTTTACAAAAACCGGGAAACGGTTTAATCCATGGGTATATACTCCGTCGCGGCTGTTTTCAGCAAAAATAGTCGCGCATTTTTCTGCCTTTTCGGCGGTAAAATCAAGTTTGGTTAATATCCGTTTAAATTCAGCTTTCAGTTCTTCAAAAGGGATACGCATAAGCAGACAGGTAAATTTCAGAACCAAAAGTAAAAATTCAAGAGCAGTAAGTTAAACTTTACGTCCAATTTTTGAGTATGGGGTACCTTGTACCCTGGTAAAATAATTTCATTTTAAAAGAGTTATTATTACATCGCGGTTGCCAACTAATAACCGGGAATATTTATTTTTGCCTGCATATATTCAATGAAAGCTAAATTTCCGCTCCTTTTTATTTTAGGTTTAGTTATTATTAACCTGTTGAGTAATTCGTGCAAAAAGGATGCAAATAGCAATATTGCCCATTTGCTCACAACAGGGACCTGGGAACTGGCCACTATTCAGGTTACCAATTATATAGGCGATGCCCAGATTTCGGTTGATACACTAAATGACAGCTGTAATTTGTCTCAGTTTTTCGTTTTTCATACTGATAACACCTGTACTTATACCAATTTTGCCTGCATAAATCAAACCACAAGCGGTACATGGACACTAACGCCAAACCGGCTGTTTTTCGCTTCAGATATGGTTTGCAAAGATACCGTAGCCGGCGGAAAAGGGACATTGGAGAATGTGAAACCTTTTGAAAACACCCAGATATATACTTTAGGCGTGTATTCCCTGGTACTGCAAACCGGAGATGTGCAACCTAACTATTCGTCAACCAAGAGAAGAAAAATAATCCGTTACGGATTTATCAAGCAAAAAGCAGTAACACAATAAGTAAACTTTTATATTTGGGTCATGATTAAAAGGGTTTGTTATTATAAAGTTACCGGGAACATACATCAAACCAATATAAATAAACTGTTACCGCTACCATCACCACGTTTGAAAAGCAACTAATTTTAATGAAGAAACGAATTGCCATTTTTGCTTCGGGTTCAGGGTCAAATGCACAAAAGTTAATGGAGCATTTTAAACGCAATGCCGACGCCGAAGTAGTACTCATTTTGACCAACAACCCACAGGCTTACGTATTACAACGGGCCGACAACTTTGAGGTACCATCGCATATATTTACCCGGCACGAGTTTTTTGAAACAGACGATGTGATCAGGCTGCTCAAAAACCTGCAGGTTGACCTCATTGTATTAGCCGGCTTTTTATGGCTTGTACCTGCCTCATTATTAAAGGCTTTCCCCAATAAGATCATTAACCTGCACCCTGCCCTGCTGCCTAAATACGGCGGTAAAGGCATGTATGGCGATCATGTGCATAAAGCTATTCTTGATGCTAAGGAAGAAGAAAGCGGCATTACCATACACTTTGTGAACGAACAGTTTGACGAGGGCGAGATCATCCATCAATCTAAATTCAAGATAGAGCCCGGGGATAACCTGGAGATGATAAAATTTAAGGGCCAGCAGCTGGAGCACCACCACTTCCCAAAAGTTGTGGAAGCTTTGTTAAAAAAAATGAAGAGCTGATCAACTGATCTTTTAAAACCCCTCGTTCTGACCGATTTTTGAACCAAGACTTTTTAAAGCTTTATTTTAACAATAATTGGCTATAAAATGACTCAAAAATGGTTGAAACAGCGTTTTAAACTTTCAAAGAACATAAATTTTAACACTTTACAGCCTCTTTTCTGATAGTTTTTAAAACTTTAATAAGCTGTTTTACAACTAAAAGAAGCAAAACAGATTTTATTTGAGTTATTTCACGCTATTAAACATAACAGCCCGGTGCTCCATTATGAGGAACACCGGGCTGTTATGTATACAAAAATACGCAAATTTATTGCAAAACACCTTTGCTTATTTGCGGTTTCAATTTAAAAATTGGTGCTTAATGATACCCCATAAGTGCGCGGGTTGCCTAAGTGCGACGCGCCAAAATCGTAGGCGTAATCAATATATTTTTTGTTGCCAATATTGCTTTCCCAAAAAAACAGGCTGAAGCTTTTGGTATCAACGCCTATCCTTGCGTTAAATTTGCTATAGGCCTTTTGCTCAATTTTGTTGGCAAGGTCAAAATATTGGTTACCCAGATAGCGCCATTCGCCACGAGCTACCAGCTTTACGCGCTGCGGGCCGCTAAGCTCATAAGCATATTGCGCGGCCAGCATGCTGGTTACATCGGGCGTATAAATCTGCTTGTTCCCTTTCAGGTCGACTACTTCGCCATTATTGCCTACAGCCAGGCTGGTATAGCGGGCGTGGGTATAACCAAAATTATAATCAAACAATAAACCCTTTACCGGCGTAGCGCTCAGTTCAAGCTCGGCGCCTTTACTGTTTAATTTCCCCGCATTTTTGGTAACGGTAATAGCATCGGGCAGTATCAGCGTAGGCACCTGCGCATCAGTAACACGGGTGTAAAACACGGCTACATTTACCCGCAGCTTGTTATCCAGGAAACTGTTTTTTGAACCGATCTCATAATTGTTGCTGTACTCGGGTTTAAAAGTGTACAATGGCGGTTGTGATGGGTCAGATGATAATTCCGTAATACCGCCCGCCCTAAACCCGCGACTGTAACTTGCATATAAGTTATTATTGGCCGATAAATGATAAGCAATACTCAATTTTGGCGAAAAAGCTTTAAAGTTGGCTTTTGATGAGGTATCACCCTGTGTAACTATGGCATCCTGACCGTCGGGCTGAAACTCGCCTTTAACACTCTCTTTTTTGTGCTCATAATCATATCGTAAGCCCGCCGTAACATCCCATTCCTCGTTAATGGCATAAGTAAGCTGCCCATACACAGCAAGGCCAAAATTTCTGTCGGTATTAGTGTTAATGCTTGTAAAATCGGTCATTGGCGAACCTACAGCCGCGGCATCGGCGCCAAAATGCGTACCTACCCTATTTGGGGCATAATGATAAAAACCGTAAGTACCGGCGGTCCACTTGAGGGCCGAGGTTGACGATGCCGGTGAAGTAAACCTAAACTCCTGTATACCGGTTTTTACCTTATTCCAGTTGCCGCCATAATTATTTACTATGGAAACCCCGTCAATAGGCGAAAAATCACCATCTATAGGTGTGGTATAATACCTGTTATTTACCTGGTATGACGATTGAGAAGTAAAGTTAAAATCGCTGCCGGCATAGTTAAGGGCCAGCGAGGTATTAAACGTATTATCAATCATGGTGGTAGTCGCGTTCTGATCTACCTTGTATGGGTTAGTCAACGCCTCGTCGGGCGAGCCCGCCAGCGCAAACGCGCCATTATTGCGGTTGTTATAATTTTTAACATTAAGGGTAAGCGCCAGTTTTGAAGTAGCTAAAAATTTGAGGTAGTAATTACCTAAAAAAAAGTGTTGTTTATCAAAATGACTGTTATTAAATGTGTTGGTATAAAAACCATTAAAGGCAGAGTAAATGCCCGCAACGCCTAAAAACAGTCTGTCTTTTATCAAGGGCGTGCGCAGGCCCAGACTGTAGCGCTGCTGTCCGTAGTTACCAAAATCAAGACCTGCAAAACCGCTTACCGTGTTGGTGGGTTGTTTGGTGATGATATTGATAACCCCGCCGGTGGCATTGCGGCCATACAGTGTGCCCTGCGGCCCTCTTAAAACCTCAATCCTTTCTACATCAAGCAACTGGGGTATATAAGTGTCAAGTCCGTATTGGTTCACGCCGTCAACATAAGTGGCCACAGCCGGGTCATATGACGTTGTTACAATACCCCTTATACCGCTTACCGTACGGTTATCACCCGGTCCGGCCGAGTTTAGATTGGGTGCTATAGCGGTAAGGTCTTTCAAATCCGATAACCGGTAATCGCGCACCTGCTTTGCCGATAGCGTTGAGATACTGGACGGTACCCGCTGGGCATCCTCCTCATATTTTTGAGCGGTTACGGTTACTTCATCCAGCTGGTTGCCCGCATCCTTTAATTGTATGCTCAACAACTGGCCATTACTGCCAACTGTTATCTCCTGGCTTTTAGCCGCGTAACCAACGGCGCTGATATGTATGGTGTAGTTGCCTGCGCTCAGTCCTCTGAATAAAAACTTTCCGCTTTTATCCGCAATTGCGTGATAATTGGTATTGAGCAGGTAAACCGAAGCACCCGGTATGGGCTGGGTTTTATCGTCGGTTACCGTACCTGATAAGGTAGCAAGGGTTTGCCCCTTTACAACAACAGCAAACAGGATCAATACTAATAAAGTAAGCGTTTTTTTCATATAACTGGCAGTAGTTTATAAGTGTAAATTAAACACAAAGATATAATTTCCAATTATAGCAAGGCTTTTGCCGGTTTGTCAAATTGAAAATGCCTCACCCAACCCTCTCCAAAGGAGAGGGCTTTAAAAATGCTCGGTTTACCGTTGAGGTTTAGAGGGGGGCTTTCGCCACAGCGTAGGGTTGTAAAGGAGGTTTTATTCGTTTTTTTGGAAGAGATGCCTCACCCAACCCTCTCCAAAGGAGAGGGCTTTAAAATGCTTGGTTTACCATTGAGATTTAGAGGGAGCTTTCACAGTAGCGTATGGCTGTAAGGGCGGTTTAAATGACGTTTGTCGAAGTTTTTACTTTATTCGTTCTTCATGTATTTGTCAATCCCTTCGGCGGGTTCCCAATCGCTGCCCGGTTCAAAATAGTGCCACAACAGGGCCGATACCTTTTTTATCAGCAAACCGGCTTCATTATCAGGCAGCCAGCGCTGGTCGGCATTATGATTGGTGATGATCGAGAACACATAATCGCCATGCGGGGCGTTCACCAGTACCGTTTCTGATTTCGATTCGTCAAGGGCCCCTTGTTTGGATATCGCCTGTACATATGGCGGAATTTGCGACAATGCCTTATCGTCCCAATATATTCGCATCATATTGCGGTACATACGTTCGCTGGCCGCAGCGCTAATCGCCTTACCCTGCCTGATCATTGTGAACAGGCGGCACATTTCAAACGGCGTGCTCACTCCCCAACCGTAAACTTTACGTATGGCCTCGCGCCCGGGCACACGCGAGTTTACCCGCATTACCTTAAAGCCATTTTGCTGCAGCCAGTTATTAATATAATCGCCGCCTACCAGCTTTTGCAGCCAGGTGCTTGCTGTATTGTCGCTCATGGTGATCATCAGCATGGCAACCTTGCTCAGCTGTATGGTATCCTTATCTTTAAACGAACCCAGTATATCTTCGCCCGGGTACAATAACGAATCGCGGTAAACCAGTTTTTGGTTGTATTGCATCTCGCCTTTTTCAATCTTATCCATCAGGCCGCATTGTATGCTCACTTTGATCATGCTGGCGGTAGGGAACAGTGTATCAGCATTTATAGCAGCGGTTTTACCTGTTTTAAGGTTATGCACATAAATGCCCGCCTGACCATGAAAGCCCCTGATGGCATCCTGCAATTGCCGGGTAAGCCTGTTATCAGTTTGTGCAAAAACTACCGGGGTAATAAATAAAAAAAGGAATAGGAGCCTGAGTTTCATTGAAGGAGTGGTTGAAATACTAAGTTATAAAAATGAGCTTAAAATATTAAAAAGTTTGTCGTGCTCAGGAACAAAGGATCTTCTTAGCCCTGCCAAGCGCCGGTTTTTTTATTTGAGAAGACGCTTCACTATCGCCGGGATGAAAAATAGTTTTTTTCCAAAGCTTCAAAACAGATATTAGCCACATTCAGCTAAGGTTTGTTAAAACCAATACCATTTCATCTCAAAAATCCCCTAAGTTTGTATTTAACATATATGATATACCTGCGCTGGCTTTTGTTTCCGTTTTCGCTGCTGTATGGCCTGGTGGTGGTTATCCGCAACTGGTGCTATAACGCAGGCATATTTAAAAGCCGCAAATTTGAGTTGCCGGTGGTAGCTGTTGGCAACCTGGATGTGGGCGGAGCCGGCAAAAGCCCGATGACCGAATACCTGATCCGCCTGTTTAAAGACAATTACAGACTGGCAACGCTCAGCCGCGGATATGGACGTACTACCAAAGGTTTTGTGATGGCATCTGCCGAAAGCAAAGCATCAGACATTGGCGATGAACCTGCACAATTCAAGCATAAATTTTCGGGTATTGATGTGGCCGTTTGCGAAAAGAGAGTTGAGGGTGTTGAGCGACTAAAGAACGATCATGATGTTATTATTCTTGATGATGCCTACCAGCACCGGGCGGTAAAACCGGGTTTCAGCATTTTGCTGTTCGATCATAGCCGTATGCGCCAACCCCGTTTATTATTACCTGCGGGTAATTTGCGCGAGCCCTTTGCCGGCCGTAAACGTGCCGATGTTATTGTGATCAGCAAATGCCCGTCAGCGTTGACACAGGACGAACAAAACCATATTATTGAACGGATAAAACCTTACCCGCACCAGCAATTATTTTTTACCTCAATAAGCTATCTGCCCCTGTATCACATAGCAGGCACACCCGCCGATGATACTATTGACGCGGATACCACAGTATTTGTATTAACCGGCATAGCCAATCCGGTGCCCTTATTATCACACCTGAAAAAGCAAACGCGGCACATTATCCATCATAATTATCCCGATCATCACCGGTTTAGCTTAAAAAATATCAGTAAACTTGCCGATGATTTTTTAGGCTGTACTTCACAAAAAAAACTGATCATCACAACAGAAAAGGATGCACAGCGTTTAGGGGAACAGGAATTGTTGCCGCTGGTAAATAAACTGCCTTTTTTGGTGCTGCCGATAGGGATAAACTTTATAAACGATACGCAACAGCAATTTGACGAATTAGTACATACATATGTTAGAAAATATTGAAAGCACCGTTAGGTATATTAAAAGCCGTATAGGCGATTTTGAACCCGAAGCAGGTATAATTTTAGGCACCGGGCTTGGTGGCTTGGTAAAGGAAATTGAAGTTGAAAAGCAGCTGATGTACTCCAATATCCCTGATTTTCCAATATCCACCTTAGAGTTCCATTCCGGTAAATTAATCTTTGGCACACTGGCCGGTATAAAGGTGGTGGCTATGCAGGGCCGCCTGCATTATTATGAGGGTTATAACATGCAGCAGATCACGTTTCCGGTGAGGGTGCTCAAATACCTGGGCGTTAAAACCCTGTTTGTGTCAAATGCCAGCGGCTCACTTAATCCTGATTTTAAGAAAGGCGACCTGATGGTTATTGCCGATCATATAAACCTGCAACCGCAAAACCCGCTTGTTGGCCGTAATGACGCCGAGCTTGGTCCGCGCTTTCCTGACATGAGCCAGCCTTATCAGCGCAGCCTTATTGATAAAGCGCTAACAATAGCAAAAGCAAACAATATTACCTGCCATAAAGGAGTTTATGTAGCTGTAACCGGCCCCAACCTTGAAACCAAAGCCGAATACAATTATTTAAGGATTATTGGCGGCGATGCCGTTGGCATGAGCACCGTACCTGAAGTTATTGTTGCAAACCACATGGCGCTGCCTGTATTTGCCATATCGGTATTAACTGATGAAGGGTTTACGGAAGTACTGGAGCCGGTATCGCTTGAAGAAATAATAAAGGTTGCCGAAGAGGCAGAACCCAAACTTACATTGATACTAAAAGAACTGATAGCCGGTAGTTAATGCGCATAAAGCTAAAATATATTTTACTGTTGCTGGTGTGCCTGTCGGCACAGCATGTTTTTGCGCAATATGGCCAGCCAAACCGCACCCGGCCGCTACCAACCCGCGATACCATTAAACAGCCCACCAGGCAGATCAGCGATGATGAGATGCTTGACAGCTTGCGTAAAAAAGAAGATAATAAGAAGGACTCCGTAGTTTATAATTCAAAGTTTATACGCGTTACCAATGAGAGCCTGCTCAATGACAGCACTCAAACATTTGCAATTGATACCGGTATTACCAATTTTGAAAACTACAGCCCCCTGCTTGATCCGCGCAACCCGCGTATACACCTGGGCAATACCGGCCTTGCCCAAAGGAGCCTGCTGTTTGAGCCTGTTAAAACAATAGGTTTTGACGTTGGCCTGCACGCGCTTGACATTTACGAAATAAGGCCGCAGGATATTAAATACTATAACACAAGGGTGCCTTATAGTTTACTCTCGCTCTTTAATGGTTTTGGGAGCTCGGCCGAGCAGTTGTTTAAAATAATTCATACCCAAAACGTAAAGCCTAATTGGAACGTAGGGTTTAATTTAAATTTTAATGGTTCAAGAGGGTTTTACAGTTACAGCAACGTGCTTGGCCAAAATGCCAGCGGCCTCAATGCAGCAATATTTACCTGGTACGAATCAAAAAGCAAACGGTATAACCTGTTGGGCAATGCTATATTTAACAACCTGAAGGCTCCCGAAACAGGTTCCATACTAAAGGATGATATTTTTACAGACCCAAGTAACCAGCCTTTTTTTAAAAATTCGGCTCCGGTACGCCTCCCCAACAGCTACGAGAACTGGAACAATAAGAGTATTTATATTAAACAATTTTACTATCTGGGCCGCATTGACAGCTTAAATAAGGGGAAAGATAATTCAAAAGTTTTGCCCACCCAACGGGTAGCCCATACTTTTTACGTACAAAACGGGCGGTATAATTACATACAAAGTGATCAGGATACTTACAACGTGTTCCCTGATTATTATTACAGCGACAGGCGGTCGCGTGATTCTTTGGTGTATACTCATATTCAAAACGAGTTTTCCTATAGTTTTTATTTGAGAAGCAAATCGGTAAAGTTTGTAAAAAACGAACTTAAACTCGACCTTGGCCTGGCGCACGATTTTTGGCACTATACCCAGTTTGTAAGCGATACTGCTTTAAATCAATATGGCGCCAAATTTATACACCAGGCCAGGGTACAAAGCTCAACCTTTCAGGATATTACGCTTAAAGCAAAGTTAAGCTATCGCTTTAGCGACCGTATTGGCCTTGATGCCGACTTTAGGCAGATAGCACAGGGCCGTAATTTTGGCAATTATTTATATGATGCCAAACTTATACTTGCCGGGGGCAACCGGGTAGGCAAGATCATTTTAGAGGCCTACTCTCAAAACAGCTCGCCCCCTATGGTATACACTAACTGGGTATCCAATCATTACATTTTTCATAACGACTTTAGTAATCAAAAAACCACCAGTTTATCATTCAACTATATCAACAATCCGCTGCAGTTGGATATCAAGGCAGAATATTTCTTAATTGCCAATTACCTGTATTTTACCGCGCAGCCCGGTGGCAATGATGCCCATCCGGCACAGCTGGGGAATGATATTAACTTACTTAAAATAAGTATCGGTAAAAATTTAAAGTGGCGCAGGTTGCATTTTGATAATTATGTGGTATATCAGAAAACAGACTACCAGTCAACCCTGCGCACCCCCGAAATTTATACGTACAGCAATTTGTACTTTACCAGCACCCTGTTTAACGTTTTACAATCAAGCATAGGTATTAATGTACGGTACAATACCGAATATGTGGCTCCGTCATATGCGGTGGGTTTAGGGCAGTTTTACAACGGGCCGAATGTCACCTTCTCATCGTACCCGATAGCGGGCGTTTATTTTAAGGCTACCCTGCAGCGCACCAATTTATTCCTGATGTATGATTATGCCAACCAGGGCCTGTCAAGCAAGGGTTACTATACTGTAAACCGCTATCCGCAACAGGACCACCTGCTCAAATTTGGAGTAAGCTGGACATTTTATAATTAGGTTCCGGAAGCGGGTTGCCAGTAGCGGGTTGTCCGTTGCGTGTAACAGGTAAGGCCCCGAACCAGTGCCTGAACAATCACGTTTTCTGTTTCTTCTTTTTAGCCGCCGGGAACAGTACATTATTCAATATCAGGCGGTACCCCGGCGAGTTGGGGTGCAGTTTCAGGTCTGTTGGCGGGTCGCCTACAGCATGCTGGTAATCTTCGGGATCATGACCGCCGTAAAAGGTCCATTGCCCCTTACCATATTCGCCGTGTATATAGCGGGCCTCGTTAGCTGTTTTCATCTCGCCCATGATGGTAACGCCGGGCTTAAGCATACTTTTATTAAATGCGGTGGTAAGACCCATAAAACCTTTGATTACCTTGTCGTGGTCCTGGGTGAGCATACTGGGCACCACATCCCACTTGGCCGAAAAATCAAACAGCGTAAAAAAATCTTTGGCGCGTTCAATCTGCCGGGTCGAGGTAACATCAATATTGCTGAACTGGTGCGATATGGGGTTCATATCCAGCGTAAAATTCTGGAACGCAAATGTTTGGGCGAAATCAAGTTTTGATTGCGCATCCGGATCGGCCGCGTCGCCATCAAACATCCGTTCGCAAATATCGGTGTTAGCTGCCGCCAGGGCAATATCAAAGGTATCGGTGCCCGAGCACATCGCAAACAGGAAGCCGCCGCCCGCGCAAAAATCGCGTATATTCTTAGCCACCGCCAGTTTCATTTGTGATACCTTTTTAAAGCCGAGCTTGCGGGCCAGATCTTCCTGCCCCTTCACATCATCACTATACCACTGCGCAAACCTGAAAGCACCGTAAAACTTGCTGTACTGCCCGGTAAAATCTTCATGGTGCAGGTGCAGCCAGTCATATTTGGGTAAGTCGCCGCGTATCACTTCCTCATCATATACCACATCATAAGGTATTTCGGCATATTTTAAAACCAGTGTTACCGCATCATCCCAGGGTAGTTTATTCTTTGGCGAATAAACCGCCATTTTAGGCGCCTTTTCAAGTTTCACAATGTCCATATTTACAGATGGATCACTTACTTCGGTGATGATCTCGTTCACCTTGGCATCGGCCAGCACCTGGTAGCTTACGCCCCGTATTTTGCACTCCTCTTCTATTTTGGGATCATACTTCATCATAAAACTTCCACCGCGGTAGTTAAGCAGCCAGTCAACCTCCTCGCCGTTCTTTAAGGTCCAAAAAGCAATACCATATGATTTCAGGTGATCTTTTTGTTCATCATCCATGGGCAGCAAAATGGAAGCGGCCCGGCCGAGGGCAGGTAAAAGAATCAAAAGCAGACAGAAAAGTGAAAGGCGAAAGGTGAAAGGTAAAAGGTGTGTTTTATGGATTTGATTATTCACTATTCGGTATGATTTTATTGATGCTGATTATCAAATGTAACGAATAAACGCTTAATGTATTACGATCGGCCTCCTATCTTTTGCTGCCTGTTCTTTTCGCCTGTCCTTTAACCTTTAACCTCCAAATCTTTTCCCTTTCATCTCAATTTTATTACCTTTGCCAACTGTTTTTAAAAAAACAAACAAAAATGAGCAAAGCAATTATAAAAACTGAAAAAGGCGACATGACCGTTGAGTTTTTCGACAAAGACGCCCCAAATACTGTTGCTAACTTTAAAAAATTAGCCAAATCAAATTTTTATGACAACGTGATATTTCACCGCGTTATACCAAACTTTGTAATACAAGGTGGCGATCCAACCGGTACAGGTGCCGGCGGCCCGGGTTACAAAATTGATTGCGAACTTACCGGCGAAAACCAATACCATGACCGTGGTGTACTTTCAATGGCTCACGCAGGCCGCAATACCGGCGGATCGCAGTTTTTCATTTGCCACAGCCGGGATAACACCGCGCATTTAGACCGCAACCATACCGTTTTTGGCAAAGTTGTTGAAAATGTTGAGGTGGTTGACGCGATACGCCAGGGCGACAAAATTTTAACCATTGAAGTAATAGAAGAATAGGGAATAGTGAGTGGTTGATTAAGCTGATCAGTTTTTAAAACTAACTAATCGCGTTACTCAATCAACCACTTACCTAATCAACCAAAACAAATGAATTTACAAGGAATTGTAGCTGTATCGGGCAAACCGGGCTTATGGAAAGCTTTGGCGCAAAATAAAAATGGTTATGTACTGGAGAGCCTTGATGCTCAAAAAACAAAACTGGTGGCCAACCTGTCAACCGCCAAATTAGCTGCCCTGAGCGAAATCACCATTTTTGGTGTTGATGATGATATTAAGCTTACGGATGTATTTGAGCAGATGAAAAATGCAACCAGCATACCTGATGCAAAAGCTGATGGTAAGAAGCTTAGGGAGTTCTTTTTTGAGGTAGCCCCTGATCATGACGAGGAAAAAGTTTATGCCTCTGACATGAAAAAGATAATATCATGGTATCAGCTGCTTAAAGACCTGCCGCTTTTTAACGAGCCGGATCCAACCGTTGCGCCCGCAGAAGCTGAAGAGCCCACTGCTGTTGAAACACCGGTTGCCGTTGAAGAAACTGCGGAAAAGGCACCTGCCGAAGCCCCGAAACCAAAGACAAAAAAAACCACAAAAAAAGCCGAATAATCGGCTTTTTTTGTGAAATCATATTCTTTAACTATTCCGTATCGGTATAGGCATCGCCCCCAATAAAGATGATGGTATTGGTAGCGTGGGCCGGAGAGCCCATGGCTCCCAGTGCAAATGATTTTTTAACTACCTTTCCACTAATATTAAACTCTATGGTATTGCCGTTAATGCGATAGGTGCCTGCTGATCCGCTCTTTTTCCAGGCGGCAGCATTTGGGGTTGAGATACCGCCGTTTGTTCCCTGCGTAAAATGAGTATCGTCTACAAAGTTAATTTTATTGATAACAAGCGCGTTGGTGCCGTTCCCATAATCGCCGCCGCTTACTTTTTCATACGACCTTTTAAGTTTAATGGATCCGGTGTAGGCGTAAGCTGGGAACCAATTACCTGCACCTAATTTATAATCATAACTTTTGCCGTCGCTGCCAGTAAGGTAAAAAGTATCCCCCGTTTTTTTCCAGGTGCCCCAGGCTTTGGGCCGGCTGGCTTTGGAGGCACGGATATCTAATAACTCAAGCGGTTCTTCACCAATGTCAAAATATTCGCCGTTTTTAAAAAGCACTACCGGCTCAAACGCAATGGCGGCAGGATAACCGCTTACCGCCCTAAAATACCATCCGGCAACTTCTGGAGGGGATGTTAATATTTTTGCTGATATAAACCCAGGATTTTGGGCAAGCGCTAAAAATGTGAAACATAAAACTAAATGTTTGGCTTTCATAGTGATCTATATTAAGGTTAACTCAACTATAAACCAAAAAGATGTACACATGGTTTTATGCCAGGCATTAATTTATTGTTAATTTCAAAAGGAAATTCCGGGTGGCATTCTCACGCATCTACTGCGTCATAAACAATAACTTTTTCCCAGAGATGGCTGCAATTTTTAATAAACTCCAAATGTATAGGGTGGGTTTGATAGGTAGCCTGTCCGGCCAAATCGCTAAAGAACATCAGTTCAGATACAGCCCAGCTGTTATCAACCACATCACGCTTCTCCGTACTGGCTACCACGCCTACACGCAGTTTTTTTACCGTTTCAATTTTTGATAAGGTTTTCACACCGGCTACCAATTTATCGCGGTCTTCAACAGAGCCGGGGTTTTTAAGCCAAAAAAATACGTGATGAACTACCGGCCATTCTTCTTTTTCCTGAACTGTAAATGGCATTGCCGATGCGGCTATTGTACCAGCGGCAAGCACTGCCGTGGTTGTAATAAATTTGCGTCTGTTTGTTTTCATTGCAGGCTAAATAATGGCTTAAATTAATAAGAATTATTTAAAGATCATTGAATGCGAGAGGAAACTACACTCCTCTTAAATTAGCAGGTAGCATGTTAGGTAAAATATGGTTTGCTTCGTTGAATAAAATAGGCCGTCATGGGTAGCTTTTATGTCATTTCGAGCGATAGCGCGGCAATCCCGGCACTGCAGGGCAGCCCTGTGTAGTTCGCGATTGCTTGTACTGCGCAATAACATACTTACCCACACCTGTCATCCTGAGCGATAGCGAAGGATCTTCTTCGCTCTGCTAAACGCCGACTTTTGCATTGAAGAAGATACTTCGCTCCGTTCAGCATGACAAAGTGGAATTTGTATCCCTCAGGGTCCTCTGCGAGAGACCCTAAGGGGACGAGAGGCCGCGCGTAGAGGCCTTTCCCCGCTATCCTTCGACAGGCTCAGGATGGCAGCTCTTTTTTGTGTCATTACACTTTCAAAGCGGATTTTAAAACTCAGCATGCCACCTTTGTTTACCCATTTTACAAGCACTCCGGCTGCTTGCATTTTTCATCAGCAAACTCGGGCTCAAAGGTACTATGGTTAATGTCAAGGTGCTGCAGGCGATGGCGCAGGTCGTGTTTAATATTGTCAAAGTCGGCCATATTTTCAGGCTTTATCACCAGGTGGGCGGTGAGCGCATTTTCTGTAGTGCTAAGCGCCCATACGTGCATATGGTGTACATCAACAACCGCTTTGCATTTCATTAGTTCGGCCCGTATTTTGGTGAGGTCCATTTCGGCTGGTACGCCGTCCATTTCCAGCCGCAGGCTGTCTTTAAGCAGGCTCCAGGTACCACGTAATATAACCGCGCCAATAATTAAGCTTACTACGCTGTCTATCCAGTACAAGCCGGTAAAGTAAATGATTATACCTGATACCACAACCCCTAATGATACTATGGCATCAACCGCCATATGCAGGTAAGCGCCTTTAACATTCAGGTCGGTATCTTTATCCTTTACAAACAGCCAGGCAGTAAACGCATTGATAACAATACCGATAAAAGCCACCCAGGCCATTGTACCTCCGGATACGGTTTCGGGATTCATAAAGCGAACAATGGCTTCATAAACAATAAAACCTACCGCCACAAACAAAATGATGGCGTTAAAAAAAGAAACAATGATGGTTGATCTTTTATAACCGTAGGTGTATTGCCTGTTGGCGCTTACTTTGGTAAGCTTAAATGCCAGCAAGGCCAAAGCCAGCGAAGCAACATCGCTCAGGTTATGCCCGGCATCTGTTAACAGCGATAAGGAATGCGTTATGAAGCCGGCCACAGCTTCAACAATTACAAAAGCGGAGTTTAAAATGATCCCTATAATGAACGCCGAATTCAAATGATCCAACTTAGGGGCATGATCATGGTGATGGTGCCCATGCGCGTGTGAATGATCGTGACCTGCTGACATATAGCAAAGATAGGACTTTTGATGTGCAGAAATACAAATATCAGGTATACCGATGTTTGTCTTAATCGAAAGTTCATCTGAACCCCGATTTTTCATTTATTATTTTTCAATGCCGGGGTACGTTAACAGATTAATGGATCATCGCCGTTTCACCTAAACGCGAATCAAAATCCAACGATCTGATTAATCCCGGTTCAGACAAAAATTTACCTGTCTGATATTATTCATGGTGATAGGGTTCGCCTTTGATAATGGTATATGCGCGGTATAACTGCTCAACAAAAAAAAGGCGCACCATCTGGTGCGAGAAGGTCATGCGCGAAAGGGATATTTTATCATTAGCCCGTTGGTAAACGGATTGATCAAACCCATAAGGGCCGCCAATTATAAAAACAAGGTTAGCTGATGAACTGATCTCCTTTTTATTGATATAAGCCGCAAACTGCGTCGACGAGTATTCAACGCCTCTTTCGTCAAGCAATATGACGTGGTCAAGCGGGGTTATTTTTTTTAGTATCAATTCCGCTTCCCTGGCTTTTTGCTGTTCCGTACTTAACGCTTTGGTATTTTTCAGTTCGTTAATCTCAACCAGTTCCAGTTTGGTGTAATGCTTCAGGCGCTTTACATATTTGTCAATACCTTCTTTTAAATAAGCATCTTCGGTTTTGCCAACGGTTAAAAAAGTGATCTTCATATTCAACAAATAAACGTTTATTTAAAATATATGTGTTTATTTAGCCTCAACTTTTTTAACAGCAATGGAACCGGATATCATTGATAATTATAAGCAACGTGCCGCACTGGCCAGCCAGGAAGCCGATAAATATAAAAAACTGGCCAACACTTATTCGCTGCTCAGGCTTAGTATTTTTGTGCTGATAGCCATATCCATATACTTTGCTGTGCAGCAGGATAGCTTTAGTATAGTAGCCATGTCCTTTATAGCGCTTGTTTTTGCCTTTGCGTGGCTGGTATCGCGGCAAAGCAGGTATGAGCGCCAAAAACAGTATTTTGACGATCTGCAAAAAGTAAACCTTAATGAGATAGCCAGCATACAAAGTCATGCCAATATATACCATGATGGTTCGCGGTTTGCCGCCGAAAAGCATTTTTACACCGCCGATCTTGATATTTTCGGTAATGCTTCCCTGTACCAGCTGGTAAACCGTACTGCCACCTCAACCGGAAATAACAAGCTGGCCAAATGGTTTGACAAACCATCATCAAAAGAAACCATTTTACCGCGACAGGATGCCGTTAAAGAAATTGCTGTTAAAAACAACTGGAAGCTGGATATACAAACCCGGCTGTTGTTTGCCTTACAGCATGATGCCAACCAACTACAAAATTTATTTAAATACCTGCACCTGTCGTTAAACATGCCTGGCGAAAAATGGCTGCATGCATATTCAAAAATTGCTCCTTACCTGTTTACCGGCTTACTGGTATTGGCCTGGTTTTTTCCCGTTGCCAAGCTTGCCGCCATTTTAGTGGGCCTTATCAATATGGGCATTGTTTTTTCAAAGGCCATGTATATCAGGAAAGCTGATCTGATAGCCGGTAAAATAGGCGATACCCTGGCCAACTATGCCGATGTGTTTAAACGTATTGAAGATGAAAAATGGCAGGCCGCTTATACTGTGGCCCTGGCGGGGCAGTTAAAAACAGGACAAACATCAAATAAAATAAAGGAACTATCGGTATTGATCAATAAGCTTAATTATCATTTAAACATGATCATAGGTTTTATACTGAACTTGTTTTTTTTGTGGGATATACGCCAGGTGATAGCCATTGAGAACTGGAAACGGCAAAACAACGATAGCCTGGAGGCTGCCTTTAATGTAATTGCCGAGTTTGAAGCGCTGATCAGTTTGGCGGGATTACATATTAATTACCCACAGTGGAGTTTCCCGCAAATTGATGACAGGCCCGGCTATACCCTTACAGCCGATAAGCTCGCGCATCCTCTTATTGATGCCGGCAAACGTATTGATAACGATTATGAACTTGATGATGCTTTTAAGATAGATATTATTACGGGATCAAACATGGCTGGCAAAAGCACCTTTTTACGTACCATAGGTATCAACACCGTACTGGCACTTTGCGGTGCGCCTGTATGTGCCAAAGCCATGCGGGTGTCGGTAATTACCCTTATCAGCTATATGCGTATCAAGGATTCGCTCAACGAAAGCACCTCCACCTTTAAGGCCGAGCTTGACCGCCTGCAAATGCTGCTGGCCGCCGTTGAACATGAACCAAAGGTTTTTTTCCTGATAGATGAGATGCTGCGCGGTACCAACTCTGTTGATAAATATTTGGGGTCAAAAGCGGTTATTGAACAACTGATCAGCAAGAAGGCGGTTGGTATGGTGGCCACTCATGATCTGCAGATAGCGCATCTGGAAACTAAATATCCCGACTATGTACGCAACTTTTATTTTGACATACAGGTAAAGGACGGAGAAATGCTGTTTGACTATAAAATAAAGCATGGCGAATGCAAAACCTTCAACGCCTCGCTCCTGCTGAAACAGATCGGCATCAATGTGGAAGCTCATTAGAAAAAGCTGGACCGGCATGACATCGCTTCACCTGCCGGCCTTTTACGTATGATAAAAAAGAACGCGGCCCGGGAGATTCCCGAGCCGCGTTCTTTTTTAAGTCCTGATTCCTGACGCTAACAATGGTCGGAGATATTAACGTCCGCCGCCTGTTGGAGCTCCTTGTGCGCCCTGATCACCTTGTTTAAGGTCGTCGTTATTGATACCTTTTTTAGGCTGCTGCGGGTTGCTGAAGCTTAGCTTACCAAAGCTATAGCTAAACGTTACGCCAAATGAGCGGAATGGAAACGCAAACTTGCTCGATTGGTTAAAGGTTGGCGTTTTAATATTTGAATTAAAGTTTTTGTAAGTGCTAAACGGCTCAATGGCATTAATACCAATTGACGCTCTTTTCTCCATAAACTGTTTTTTAACACCAACGCCAAATATACTGAACGAAGGATTTGATCCCTGTATAGTACGGCGGGCCGAATTTTGAACCGCAAAACTTTCTGCAATAAACCCGCTTGGTAAAGTAACCGATGCACTCAGGAATGCATTATACTGTACGTAGGTATTGGTTTGTGTTTGCTGCCCCTGGAATGAACCTGAAGGGGTTGGCTTATAAGTATAGGCATTGATACTACCACGTATGGTGAGTATTTTAATAGGATTTATTGATCCAAAAAAGCTTGCACCAAACGAATTATTAACACCAATGTTACGGAAGGTTGTAATGGTTCCGTCCTGATCAACGCCATCTACCGACACCTTAATAGGTGTAGCCAGGCCTTCGATCAATCCGCCTGTATGTTTGTAATAAGCCGATAAGTTAATAACCGATGATTTGATAAAAGTATTATACCCCAGTTCAACAGTTTGCGATACCTCTGGCGATAAAGCCGGGTTACCCACAGTTTGTGCAGTTATATTGCTTTTATTAACAAACGGATTTAAAAACTGTAAGCTTGGGCGTGTAATACGTTTACTATATGATAGCTTAATAGTTTGCGTTGCACTCAATTGTTTTTGCAAAGTTAAGCTTGGTATATAAGTAGTATAGTTTTGATCAAAAGGCTGTAAACTTTGTACCGCACTGGTAGGTTCGCCATGTATATCTGTATTTTCAACCCTTGCACCAGCCAGTATGGAGTAACCCTTTTTCAGTGTAAAAGTAAGCACTGTATAGCCGGCAAATACGGTTTGATTATACTTATACAGGTTTGAGTTGTTTGGATCAAACACAAAATCATCACCGGTAGAAGGAACAAAGTAATCTGAGGTACTGCTTATCCTCCTGATTATATTTTTGCCACCTGCTTCAATTTTAAGCAACTTACTTACAGGCAGGGTATAATCTGCTTGAAAAGTGTATTCGTTATTGATACCGTTAATGTTGTTTTTTTGATTATCAAACACCGATGAAAAAACGCTGGTATAATCCGTTACAATTTTGCTATGGCTCCATTGTGTAGATAAATCTAACTCTTCGCCTTCTTTTTTAAACTTGTGGGTATAATCCAGATTCCAGTCAAACCCGCCAAAGCTATTATGCCCTAATGTATTGCTGGTATAAGCCGTGTCAAGCGTTCTGTCGTAATAATAAGTCTGCGTGGTGGTTGAGTGACTGTTAGGATCAAAACCACCCTGATTTAACCTGATAGATGTTCTTAAATTGTTAAAGGCATTAAAATCATACCCTGCTGATGCGGTACCTATAATACCATGACGTTTAACCCTGCTTGTACCATTTGAGCTTTGTGAAAAATGAGTAGCCGGGTCATTATAATTAAAATCCTGATCAGATGAGGTAAGCGAGGTTTGCGGCCAGGTCATGTTACCACCCACATTAGCTGATAAGCTTAAACGGTTATGGTTATAGTTGATATTGGCATTGCCATTATTTTGGCGTGTGCCAATGCCGCCGCTAACCGAGCCACTGATGCCTGATACATTTTTTTGCTTGGTAATGATGTTGATGATACCGGCGGAACCTTCTGCATCGTACTTGGCCGATGGAGAAGTTACCACCTCAATGCTTTTGATCTGATCGGCAGGAATGGTTTTTAACACATCAGATAAACTGGCCGAGGTAGCACCCGATGGCTTGCCGTTTATCAATACACGAACGTTCTGGTCGCCGCGAATAGATACGTTACCATTAAGGTCAACCGCTACCATAGGTACTTTTTGCAGTACGTCAGTAGCATTACCGCCGGCGGCAGTAAGGTCTTTTTCGGCGTTGTAAACAATTTTGTCTATCCGGTTCTCAATCAGGGGCGCCTGGCCAACCACATTAACTTCTTTCAATGCTTTTGCGCCTGGCGATATAAAAACAGTACCCAGTTTATTATCGGGTTTTGACGCGGTAGTAACAACCGGCTCAATGGTTTTTGACGGATAACCGATAAATGAGATCACTAATTTGTAATTGCCTGGTTTTACGTTATCCAGTTTAAAATTACCTTTATCATCTGTTAGTACGCCGGTAATGGGTGATTTTCCTCCGCTGCGGTATAAACCTACGGTGGTGTAATCCATGGGTTTTTTGGTTATTGAGTCAATTACCGTACCTGATATACGTCCCGTAGTAGTTGGCCCGCCGCCGCCCACGCCAAACTGCGCATTCGCCGTCAGTGCAAAACAAAAAAGTGCTATAAATATGTAAAAATGTTTCATTGCTAAGTATTTTCGTAATTGGAGGCGAAAATAGTTTAAATGTTACATGCTAAAACCCTATTTTTTTAATAAATTACAAATTGTCATGTATATGTTACACTAAGAATGTGTTAATGTGACACAATTACCGTTGCAAGCCGCTCAAAACGTTGGTTGACTTACTTTTTTGAGGCCATAATTTATACGCTTTGATAGCTTTAAAAAAGGAGCTTCCACCAAGCGGTAAAAAAAATAGGCGAATAAAACGCTTATCAAAATCCCGGTTAAAAATGATATACCTTTAAAGATCAATGTTTTTGGCAGGTGTGTACCCATGTAAACCACCAGGTTGCTCCCAATCATATCATGCGTGAGGTACAGTGAAAATGAAATTTTCGAAAAAAATGTAATTATCGGATAACTCTTTAATGGCGCCATCAGCAAGCCTAACGCAAACAGCGTAGCGCAGGTTTGCAGCCAGCCAATCGCGTGAACACTGCAAACGGTAATTAGAATACCCCAAAAGAGCGTCCACCTTAAATTTTTACCTCCTGACAGGTACAGGTAATATAAAATACCCAACGCAAACGGCGGAAAAGCATTCAGTAAATTTGATCCGGGCGCTTTTATTACAACAGATAAAACGCTTAGTAACAATAAAAAGCACGCTCCCCAACGCTTAACAAAAAAAGGAAAACACAGGGCAACAAACAGGTAAAACTGAAACTCTATACCCAGCGTCCAGTAAACCGGACTAAGATAAGGTTCACCTAAAAAGGAATTGAGATAAGCGAAATGGCTCAGTACATTAAACCAATCTGGCCTGTAATGGGGCGTCATGATCAGTTTTACCAAAATAGCCAACCCTATGGATATGATATAAGGAGGTTCAATACGGATAATACGCCTGCTGATAAAGCGGCCGCTCATTTTCCAGGTATAATTTCGGGGTATGGCCCAGCAAATGATAAAGCCCGACACCAAAAAAAACATATATACACCGAGCCAGCCATAGTTTAAAACAGGTAAGGCCTTACCACCCAAATGGAATAATGCCACAGCTATTGAAGCTATAGCCCGGATGTAATCCACTTGTGGTATATGTGTTTTTTGCCTGCTCGGTGCGGTCATTATTTAACCAGAAGATTTTTGCCTGGTTAACGCTAAGATATATCTTCTTTTTGATTTGACGCTCCGGTAACATCTAACAAAAAGAGAATGGGTTGTCCTGAGCTTGTTTAACCCATTCCCTTTTTGTCACCCCAGGTACCAGTTTAGATGATAAGACCTTCACTTCATTTTCCTTTCAGAGAACGCCGGTCTTTAAGCTCACCATACTTCATCAGTACATGGTGGGGTTAAACCACCATGTTTACAATTCGGCCCTTTACCACAATTACCTTTTTAGGCGTTTTACCGTCAAGATATTTTTGTACATCGGCATTGGCCAAAACAAATTCTTCAATAGCTTTTGGCTCCAGGCTTAATGATATATTAAGGTTTAATTTCATTTTACCGTTGATGCTTATTGGATAAGCAAATTCGTCTTCAACCAAATAGGCGCTGTTAAACTTAGGGAACGCCGCATATGATAATGTACCGGCAGGGTTACCCAGCAAGGTCCAGAGTTCCTCGCAAATATGCGGGGCGTATGGCGAAAGTATGATCACCATATCCTGCAATATCGCGCGGTTATTGCTTTTCAGATCGGTAAGTTCATTAACCGCTATCATAAAGCTGGATACCGAAGTATTGAACGAGAAACGCTCAATATCTTCTTCTACCTTGCGGATAATCTTGTGCAATGATTTTAATTCGGCTTTTGATGGCTGAGCATTACTTACGCCAAACTCCCAGGCATCGTTATGGAACAAGCGCCAGAATTTACGCAGAAATTTGAAAACCCCCTCAATACCATTGGTATTCCAGGGCTTGCTCTGCTCCAGCGGACCAAGGAACATTTCGTACATGCGCAAAGTATCGGCACCGTAACGTTGTGCTATATCATCGGGGTTCACCACGTTATAGTAACGTTTTGACATCTTTTCAACCTCAACCCCACAGATGTATTTACCGTTCTCAAGAATAAATTCGGCATCTGCAAACTCAGGGCGCCATTCTTTAAACTTGTTTATATTCAACACTTCATTCTCCACCATATTAACATCAACATGTATTGGCGAAGTGTGGTATTGTTTGATCAACCCGTGGGAAACAAAGGTATTGGTGCCGCGTCCCATTTCGTCAATTAAACGGTACACAAAGTTGCTCCGGCCTTGTATCATCCCCTGGTTAATGAGCTTTTTAAACGGCTCTTCCTCAACCACCAGGTCAAGATCCTTTAAAAACTTGTTCCAGAAACGGCTGTACAACAAGTGCCCGGTAGCATGTTCGCTGCCTCCAATGTACAAGTCAACGTCTTTCCAGTAAGCAATTGCTTCTTTTGATGCAAATTCATGATCGTTGCGTGCATCCATATAGCGGTACCAGTACCAGCTTGAACCTGCCCAGCCAGGCATGGTGCTTAATTCGTACTCTCCTTCCGAATGTTTCCAGCCTTCGGCCCTGCCCAATGGGGGTTCGCCGCTTTCGGTTGGCAGGTATTTATCAACCTCGGGTAGTAATAAAGGCAAATGCTCTTCTTCAATTAAGTGAGGTAAACCATCCTTAAAATAAACCGGCACAGGCTCGCCCCAGTAACGCTGACGGCCAAATATGGCATCACGCATCCTGAAGTTTACTTTGGCTTTACCGGCGCCAATGGCTTCCAATTTAGCAATAACGGCTGCTGTACCTGCCTTATAATCCAGGCCGTTCATAAAGTCGGAGTTAATATACGTTCCTTCTTTGGTTGGGTCGGCCTCGGTTTCAATATTTTGGATGTCTATGATCGGTACTATCGGCAGGTTAAAATGTTTAGCAAACAAATAATCGCGCTGATCACCCGATGGTACGGCCATCACCGCGCCTGTGCCATATCCGGCCAAAACATAATCGGCTATCCATATCTGTATCTTTTCGCCATTCAGCGGGTTAAGCACATAGCTTCCCGTAAACGCGCCCGATACGGTTTTGGCATCAGCCATCCTGTCCAACTCCGATTTCTTTTTGGTTTGGGCAATGTAGGCATCAATGCTGGCCTTTTGCTCCGGCGTGGTCAATGATGCTACCAGCTCATGCTCGGGCGCTATCACCAAAAAGGTAACTCCAAAAATGGTATCAACCCGGGTGGTGAAAACTTCGATGTAGTTGTGTGTTGTGTGTTGCGTGTTGGCGGTTGTGGGAGTATTTTGGCTTCCCGGACGCCCATCCTCGCTCCCAGCCCCCTCTATCGGAAACTTTACGCTCGCGCCGGTGCTTTTACCTATCCAGTTGCGTTGCATTTCTTTTAGCGGCTCGGGCCAGTCAATAGTATCAAGGCCTTGCAACAAACGTTCGGCATAGGCAGTGATGCGCATGCTCCACTGCATCATTTTCTTTTGCTCCACAGGATAGCCGCCGCGTTCGCTAAAGCCGTCCTTTACTTCATCATTGGCCAATACAGTACCCAACGCCGGGCACCAGTTCACCGTGCTTTCGCGCAGGTAAGTAAGGCGGTATTTTAACAATTCGTTCTGCTGATCGCGGTAGCTCAACGCTTTCCATTCATCAGCGGTAAAACTTAATATTTCTTCATCGCACACGGCATTAATACCAGTCGATCCATTTTGTTCAAAATGCGCAATCAGTTTGGCAACAGATTCGGCTTTATCCGTATCCTTATTATACCAGGAATTGAATAACTGCATAAATATCCATTGCGTCCATTTATAAAAATCGGGCGAACTGGTGCGCACCTCACGGCTCCAATCAAACGAAAAGCCCAGCTGGTCAAGCTGGCGGCGATAGGTTGCAATATTATCAGCAGTGGTAATAGCAGGGTGCTGCCCGGTTTGTATGGCATACTGCTCGGCTGGCAAGCCAAAGCTGTCATAACCCATAGGATGCAACACGTTAAAACCCTTTAAACGTTTGTAACGTGCAAAAATATCAGAAGCAATATAACCCAGCGGATGGCCTACATGTAGCCCGGCACCCGATGGATAAGGGAACATATCCAGCACGTAATACTTAGGTTTGGCGCTTTTGTCTTCGGCTTTAAATGTTCCGTTAGCGGCCCAAAACTGCTGCCATTTCTGCTCTATATCTTTAAATTGATAATCCATTTTATTATTTACACGTATGAGGTTGCGAAATTAAGAAAATCCCTATTAGTTTGGTAGTTAATTGATGCTTTGTTTATCGTTGTTACAGAAGTTCACCCGGATTTACAGGTGTAACCATTTAACATAACTGACAGATCAGTTTTTCTTAATTTGCTGATAATAAGTTAAGTTTGCATAATCACTCAATAAACCTTATTATGAAACACCAGTTAAAACTCATCTTTTTATTACTTATTTGTATAGCTGTTGGCTATACTGCATGTACCAAATCAAGCATCACCCGTAGCTCGAATATGGTTGCCCCCAAAGTGGTAAGCAATCAGATAGCTTTAAATCTTAAACAAATGTTATACGGCGAATATGGATCCTTTAGCATTGCCGATGGGGTAGATATGCCCGTAAATATGGATATTGGCCACAAAGGCCGTTTGAAAATACAGTCGGCCACTGCTCAACCTGAATGTGGCTTTAAGATTGATACTGCTTTTCAGTTTTCCCTTGACCTGAGCGATACCGCAAAATTTGATGTGTGGAATAAAATAAAATATGAAGTGCTATGCACCGGCGGCGTGCTATCTGGCGTTAGCGTTTATGACAGTTTAAATGTATCGGCAACAACAAATACTTTTACTATAGTGTCAAAAAGCGGCGAAACCTTGGTACTTAAAAGATTAGTGCCCGGTGATAAAAACTCACAGCTTTCATTGAACGGGTCATTAAACGTTAACGCGACAATCCAACCCAAAAAAGCATCGGAAAAACCTACCGTGGGTACCTATAATTTTACGCTGAACTCGTTGGTTATTGATCCTGTCAAAAACGGCGATATTATAAAAGGCTCGGGTACGTTTGCTACCAAAGGCAGCAATGCCGATGGAATTTGGGATTATAAAGGAACCGTTGTTTTTTTAGGTGATCATAAAGTTAAGATCACCATAAACGGATCGTCCTATACGTATGATCTGCAAACGGGATTAGCGGTATAATTTACAAGTAAGGTTAACCATCAATATAAAAACCCGCTATTAGGCGGGTTTTTACTATATATGATATGGTGAGTTTAATCTATTAATTTTCGGCATAAACGGGTTTGGCAATACCGTTATCATAAGCTTTTAAATTTTTCTTTAATAACTTACGCGCTACGTGGATGCGGGTTTTTACCGTTCCGATAGGGATATCCAAATGATCGGCTATTTCATGATATTTATGTCCTTCAAAATACATGGTAAATGGAACGTAGTAATCTTCAGGCAACCTGTCGAGAGCTCTTTTAATATCATCCATCACAAACTTAGCCTCGCCTTGATTTTTTGTTGAACTGAATACCAGGTTTGGAGATGATATTTCATCAGACTTGGTAACAAATGTGCTCATTTTAACAAAACGGCGATAATTGTTGATGAAAGTATTTTTCATGATGGTATATAACCATCCTTTTAAATTTGTACCCTCTTTAAACTTATTGTAATAAGTTATGGCCTTCAACATTGTATCCTGGACAAGGTCGTTAGCATCATCTGCGTCATGTGTAAAATGAAGGGCGTAAGACCTTAATGAACTTGCCTGACGTAGTACTAGGGTGTTAAACTCAATCTTTGTCATTTTGTTAAAGTTTTGTATCAACAGTAGGACAACCATAATGCCATTTACCTGTTAACTCAAACCTTAAAACAATATGCTGGATGAAATTTTAATTAAAAACACAACAGTGTACAATATACACAAACAATATATTTAATATGCTGATATACAAATACTTAAATACAATAACCATAGCAGATGAAAAGACTGTTAAATTACGGCTGTGTAACAAAAATGTTATAAAGAGGTCAAAAAACGGAAACGAAAATTTAATTAAAATAAAATTATTTAATTAATAATATTCACTTCCCGTTGCAACATAACGCCAAATTTAGTGTACACACTGTCTATGATTTGCGACGAAAAGCTATACACTTCCTCGCCGGTGGCGCCTCCATGATTCACTAATACCAAGGCCTGATTTTTCCAAGTACCGGTATTTCCCGCTATTTTTCCCTTCCATCCGCATTGTTCAATGAGCCATCCCGCGGCCAATTTTACCAGGCCCTCGCCAGCCGGGTAGTTAACCACATCAGGAAATTTTAACTGGATCGCCTTGAACTCGTCAACACTGATCAGCGGATTTTTAAAAAAGCTCCCGGCATTACCAATAGTAGAAGGATCGGGCAGCTTAGATACCCGGATATGCGACACCACCTGCGAAACGTCTTTTATAGTAGGCGATGTAATGCCCCGGCTAGCCAGCTCCTGGCCTATAGCGCCGTACTGGGTATTGATATTTGGAATAAGCGATAAATGAAACTTCACAGATACTATAATGTACATCTCTTTAAGTTCATTTTTAAACACGCTTTCGCGATAACCAAATTTACAATCGGCTTTGGTAAAGGTTTTAAATGTACCCGTTGCAATTTCAAAAGCTTTGCAGCTAACAAAAGTATCTTTTAGTTCCACACCATAAGCGCCGATATTTTGAATTGGCGATGCACCTACCGAACCGGGAATGAGACTCAGGTTTTCAATACCTGCATATTCGCGGGCGACGCAAAAATTTACCAGATCGTTCCATACTTCGCCGCCGCCGGCTTCTACAAAAACATCGTTATGGCTTATGCGGTGTTCAATACCGCGAATGTTCATACGGATTACCAGCCCGTCAAAATCATTGACCAATAACAGATTACTTCCACCGCCGATCACCAGTCGCGCGGTTTGCTGCCATTGCGGATCGGCAAACAGCTCCACCAGTTCGTCTTCATGTGCTATCTCCACAAAATAACGGGCCATGGCATCAATACCAAAAGTGTTAAAGTTTTTAAGGGATACGTTTTCCTGTATTTGCAGCATGGGGAGATTTCGGATTTATCTGGGGCGAATTTCGGGATTTTTATTTTGCAGTGCTGCCTAATCTCACCAAAAAGAAATGATTTAGCGTACTTAACCGTTTTGCTTTAATAATGAATGGCAACGTCATGTTTTCGTTCGGATAGTTGTTAAACGCTTTTATTAACTGAAAAGGCGTATTGTTGTTTTGCAGTGCTGCTTTTTGGTCGTCATTAATTAATATAAGCGCGTAATTATGCTTGGCGGCTTCGTCTATGCTCATAAACGTAACAGGCTGATGAGTGTAAAACTCAAAAGCATTCGGCACATTGAAGGCCGCTATCACTTCCTCATTCGGATGGTGCTGGTTGATATATTCGGCAGCATGCAGATCGCCCTTAAAAGTGAGCAGCGTAGGATATACCACACCCATGAGGTAGGCATTAACCCACAAACTAACACAGCAGGTGAGTAAAAATAAAGCTTGTGGTGTTGAGGCTGTATTTTTATAAATATAAAAAGTGATACCCGCCAATAAAATACAGAGTGGCAAAAATACAGTCAGGCGCTCGGGTGCGAAAATAAAGTTGAGCGCTATAACGGCAATGATCAGCAAACCGGCAATCCCATACTGAGCAATAGTAAAAAACTTATTTTTACCGCTGCTAAAAACTTCGCGTACAAAGCCAGCCGTTATAATAGCAAAGAACGGGAACAGGATATTGGTATAAAATGGCAGCTGAAATTTAGAGACCGAAAAAATGAGCAGCATCACCACAGAACCACTAATGGTCATATACTCTGGCAATTTTATTCCTTTTATCATTTTACCAATATGCCTTACCAGCGCATAATAAAATAAAAGCATCCATGGGGCAAAAGCCCATAAAAGCGTATGCAGAAAAAAGAAGATACTGCCATGTGTGTTTTTGATAAAGCTATTGTTGTTGAAACGACCGAACTGGCTATCCCACAAAAACCAATGAATGCCTGATATACCGGTTTTACCAAAAACCACTTTTTCGGGATGCAGATCAAACTGTATATATAAGGTATAAATTTCGGGCAGGGTAAAAATAGCCACCAGTACAAAGGCAAGCAACCATTTCCAATGAAAAAGACCTTTGATATCCTTTTTAAACAGGTAGTCACCAATAATAGCACTGCCAACAGGTATCAGCAGGTATATCCCTTTAGTCATTACCGCGCAGGCAGTGAATAACGACGCCAGCAAAATATCAGCTAAGCCAAATCGTTCCTTCACTTTATAAAAGTGGTATACAGCCCCCATCAGCAAACCCATAATATAAGGTTCGGCCCGCACATCGGTGTTCGACATTAAAGCGTGCTGCGCTGTAAGTAATATTAAGATGGCTATGAGAGCCGTTTGCTGATCGTAAAATTTTCGGGCAAGCTTATAAGTATATACAACCGACATCAGAAAAAACAACAGCGCGGGTAATTTATAAGCTATGGTATTTATGCCAAAAAGTTTAAAGCTCAGGGCAGCTATCCAGAAGGGAAAATGCGGTTTATCCAGCCAGTCTTTGCCGTGATATATAAGATCCGTAAAATTATTGCTTTGGGCCATATTACGGGCAAGCACACTATACAGACTCGGATCGTCAGTAAAATATTTAATGCCTATACCAGCAATATTAACCAGTACGGCTAAAACCAATACTACTATATATGGCCTTTTTTGAACGGCGGATAATGTGGACGCTGAACTATTCACCTGGTATATTTAGGACGCAAAATAACGCATTATAAAATTAATCATTTGTGGCGCAATCAAGATTCTTTAAAATTGAACCCGGAATTGCAGCGAATTGACTCATCCGGCTATGTTACGCCTGACGCCTTCTCAACCAGGCAAATCAATAATTCATGTCTTACCCATTCCAGGGTAAATACTTTGGTGCGGTTTCCAATAGTGTCGGGTTAACTGCATTTAAAGTTTTACCGTTTAAAACCTCCTGATACAGCATCAGGTATTTTTGAGCCATTTTTTGTACAGTAAAATTGTCAACAGCATAATCATGGCAAAGCTGGGTATTAAATTGGCCTACGGCTTTAAGTCCATTGCTGAGCACCTGCCGGCTATTGCTCAGCAAACCAACATCAGGCGATACCAGTTCGGGCAGGGAACCATAAGGCGTACCAAACACCGGGCAGCCAAAATACAGGCTCTCAATAATGGCCAAGCCAAAGGGTTCGTTCCATAAAACCGGGAACAGTAAAGCTTTTGAACTATTGAGTACTGTTGATTTTTGTACATTATCAACCATCCCTTTAAATCTTACATTTAAATGCCAGGTAAAGCGCAAGCCCATTTTTAAATTAAGACGTGAACCTCCCAAAACTATAAGTTTGTTACCGCTTTTGGTGGCTACATCAATTGCCCCTTTTACGTTTTTAACGCGCCAGGCCGCCTTTGCCAAAAAATGGGTGTGGGTACGATCTTTTTTCAGATCCGGCCGTGGATAGTCGTCGGGGTCAAGACCATGATGTACAAAAACCGATGATCCATGACGGGTAGCATGGTCGGCAGATACAAATACCGAGTTCTTATCTAAAAACTGCCCATAGCCAGGGTTATTATGCACATTAATAAGGTAAGGCTTTTTTGTAAAACCATTAACCTGGAAATGAAAATGTACCACGTCAACATCACCGGGCACCTGTTGGTTCATATCAACAGTTGGGTCATATACCAGCACTTTTGCAAACGGACATTCAGAGCCGGGGGCTACCAGATAGGTAATCTCATGCCCCAGCCGGTTAAGTTCTTTACCCAGCCACCAGATCACCCTTTCGGTACCGCCGTATTTAGCAGCGGGTATTTGGGTATTGTTAACTATTAATATTTTCATGCGGCCGAACAATGTGAGCGTCCGAATTTCGGAATTTTAATTTGGATTGACGCCCCATCGGTTGATCATGATTTTTATACTCAAAATGAATTTAATTTTATTAATTTTCATTTTAGCCATATAATCTACCAACTTTTTTAATTATTTTAGAAACTTCATTAAGTTCTTAACAATTTAACTAAAAGAAATGGATACTGTTATCAATACACAAAAGCCGGCCCTAAAAAAATCAGCTGTAAATCCTATAATCATTATAGGTGCCCTATTTTTCATTTTCGGGTTTGTAACCTGGCTAAATTCAGTATTGATACCCTATTTAAAGATCGCCTGCCAGCTCAATAACATCGAATCGTTTTTAGTGGCCAGCGCCTTTTACATCGCTTACCTGCTTATGGCCAAGCCCTCGGCCTGGTTGCTCAAAATATTTGGTTTCAAAAATGGCATGGCTGTAGGTTTAATCATTATGGCAGTGGGGGCGCTGATATTTATACCCGCGGCGTTAACACGCACTTACGCCATTTTCCTGATCGGTTTATTTGTCCAGGGTTCAGGACTGGCTGTTTTACAGTCTGCATCAAACCCTTATATTACAATAGTTGGCCCACCAGAAAGCGCCGCCAAGCGCATCAGCATTATGGGTATCTGCAATAAATTTGCCGGCGTGCTGGCGCCTATTGCCCTTGGTGCTGTTGTATTAAAAAATATTGATGCCTTTACCGCCAACCTTGCTAAACTTGATGCTACTCAAAAAATAGCCGAACTTAATGAACTGGCCTCAAGGGTAATATTACCATATGTACTTATTGTTGTTGTATTGGTGATACTGGCTGTACTGATCTATTTTTCTGGTCTGCCCGAAATTGATACCGATCATGAGGATGAAACGGTGGCAGCCGCTAACTCCAGTAAAACCAGCATAATGCAGTTCCCACATTTGATTTTAGGAGTAATAGCCTTGTTTTTATACGTAGGGGCCGAAGTTATTGCCGGCGATTCCATTATCAGTTACGGCGTTGCACACCATATCCCTCTATCTACAGCAAAATATTTTGCGTCCGGTACACTTGCCTGTATGGTTATTGGTTATATCGCGGGTATTTTATTTATTCCCCGTTATATTTCGCAGCAAAAAGCACTTGTATATTCGGCTATGCTGGGTGTAATTTTAACTATGACCGCTCTATTTGTCCCTAAATATGCTTCAATAAGCTGCATAGCCCTTTTAGGCCTGGCCAACTCATTAATGTGGCCCGCTATATGGCCCCTGGCTCTATCAGGCTTGGGCAGGTTTACCAAAATAGGTTCTTCATTGTTAGTAATGGGAATAGCCGGTGCTGCTGTTTTTCCGCCTGTTTATGGTTTTTTAGTTGATCAATCAAAAGTAAGCGCCGGACCCGAAGCCGCTGCCCAGACATCATACTGGATATTGCTCCCTATTTATCTGTTCATCCTTTATTTTGCGACTATAGGCTATAAAAAAGGAAAACATGTGATAGCTGTATAAAATAAATATTTTGGCCTGAGCCATGATTTAAAGGATTTTAAGTATTACCCTGATTTAGCAGATCATCGGAACCCTTAACTGAACAAATTATGGCTCAGGATTCACTTCTTAAACCATTTCCTGCTTGCCACCAATAATCCAAACTCTTCGGAAGGTTTTTTCTGCATGGATTTATGATGGATCTTATGCGCCCGGCGGATGCCCATCAAGTAACGGTTATTGCTTTTAAAAGATTTAAAGCGGTTGTGGATAAACCAGTCGTGAAAAATAAAATAAATGATGCCATATATGCTGATGCCGGTACCAACCCAAAAGTGGTAATCTAGGCTAATATGCCCTATCCACATAAGCCATAAAGCAAATGCGGCGAAACCAATACTAAAGATATCGTTCAGCTCAAACCAGCCGTGACTTTCCTGATGATGCGTTTTATGGATAAACCAAAGCGGACCGTGGAAAAGATATTTGTGCATAGCCCACGAGAGCGCTTCCATCACAACAATGGAGAGCAGTACAATGCCGGTATTAATCAGGACGATCATCAATACGATATAAAAACTTATTAAACATAAAAGCAGAAACATTTGAGTTTGTTTCTGCTTTTCTAACCAATGTTATCTAAATCAAATCCGAAATCGCAATTCCAAATCCAAAATCTTATATATGTATCGCCCTGTTCTCAGTAGCTGCTAAGCAGGCTTCGCGCATAGCTTCGGTATAGGTTGGGTGAGCATGGCTCATGCGCGAAATATCTTCGGCACTTGCACGGTATTCCATTGCTACTACAGCTTCCGCAATCATATCCGCGGCACGCGGACCAATCATGTGTACACCTAATATTTCGTCGGTAGTAGCGTCGGCCAATACTTTTACAAAACCGTCCAGGTCACCACTGGCACGGGCACGGCCGCTGGCCTTGAACGGGAACGAACCTGTTTTATATTTTACACCGGCTGCTTTGAGTTGCTCTTCAGTTTGCCCAACTGCTGCAACCTCGGGCCAGGTATAAACAACACCAGGTATCAGGTTGTAATCAATATGCGGTTTTTGGCCTGCAATAATTTCGGCTACCAAAGTACCTTCATCCTCAGCTTTGTGGGCAAGCATCGCGCCTTTAATAACATCGCCAATAGCATAAACACCTTTAACGCTGGTTTCCAGATGATCGTTAACGGTAATTTTACGGCCGCGTTCTTCAACAGTAATACCTATTTTATCCAGGCCTAAATTATCGGTATAAGCCACACGGCCAACAGCTACCAGGCAATAATCGCCTTTAAGTTCTTTTTTCTCGCCTTTAGGCGTATCAAAAGTTACAGTAACTTCTTTCCCTTTTACGGTAGCACCTGTAACTTTATGACCGAGGTAAAATTCCATACCCAGTTTGGCTAATACTTTTTGCAGCTCGCGGCCCAATGCCTTATCCATAGTTGGGATAATGCCATCCATAAATTCAATTACAGATACCTTGGCGCCTAAACGGGCATAAACAGAACCCAGCTCCAAACCGATAACTCCGCCGCCTATCAGCACCAGATGTTTAGGGATTTCGTTCAATGTTAAAGCTTCGGTAGACGTGATGATGCGCTTTTTATCAATCTTTAAAAAAGGCAGTGCCGATGGTTTTGAGCCGGTAGCAATGATCACGTTAGTAGCGGTAATCTCCGTTTCGGTGCCATCGCTTTTTTTAACGATTACGGTATTTTTATCTTTAAATGATCCGATGCCAAAATGGGTATCGATCTTATTTTTCTTCATCAGGTAGCTGATACCGCTGGTATTGGCATCAACAACTTCCTGCTTGCGTTTGATCATTTGCCCGAAATCAATTTTCAGGTTGTCTAAATTAATACCATGCGTTTTAAAAGCATGGGCAGCGTTATGATAATGTTCAGACGAATCAAGCAAAGCCTTTGACGGGATACAGCCTACATTAAGGCAGGTACCGCCAAGAGTGGCATATTTTTCAACGATAGCAGTTTTTAAACCCAGCTGGGCACAACGTATAGCAGCTACATAGCCCCCCGGGCCCGAACCGATAACGATAACATCATATTGCATAGTAGAGTATTTTGGTTGGCAAAGTTAATGGTTATTAGGCTATTATTTTATAGATATATGGTCAAAATTCACAATACTTGTTTACCCAGGCTTTTATAAGAGCGACCCTGTCTTTTATAAAACGCTGCCCGAAAAACAGGTTCGACCAATCATCAAAATTCTCATATTGGAAGCCCAGGTAAAACACCCAGAAACCCACCCCAAGATAAGGTATAGCCTCAATCTCCTGATCTGATACGGGCCTTACTTCGCGATACGCTGATATAAAAACATGATACATGCGGTCGGCTTCCTCATCGGTAAGCTTACCGGTATAGGTATGCATAAAAAAATGCACAAAGAATGACATCAGATCATTTGCCAGGTAACCTTTGCCTGCGAAATCAAAATCAAAGAATGTGAGCTTGCTATCATTGGTAAAATGAAAGTTTTTGGGCAGAAAATCATACTGGCAATAACCATAACTAAATCCGGAGAGATCAAATGAGCTTAGTTTTTCAATAACTTTTGCAGATATATCTTTTAAATACACATATTCCGCAGGAAGCTCCGTAAAAGCAGGCTCCAGTATCTCCAGCGGCCGGGTTAGCGTAGTTTCGAAAGTATAGGGCTTGCGGGAATAATCTAACTCTGCCGTAACAGCAATGTTATGCACAATAGCCATTTGATTGCCCACCGTTTTCAGCTGCGTGTCGTTAAGGTCCGAAACCGGCTCACCTTCGGCATAAGAAAATAGTATACCATAGCGGATACTTTCCGGCGCATTAAAGGTTTGCAATGTTTGCCCTGCTATATCCCGTAAAGGATAAGCCACACTTGCCCCCCGCTCTTTAAGCAGGTTCAGCAGTTCAACTTCGCCAAGGATCTCACCATGCGACCGGTGTTGCTCGCGGTATATTTTGAAGATATATCTGGCATCGGCTGCCTCCAAAATATAAGTATCACTAACCCCGCGCAACAGGTATTTACAGGATACCAGCTTTAAATGATAAGCATTTTCTATATGTATTTTTAGCGCGGTAGCTGAAAGAGTAGAATATTGTACAGGGAAAGTTGGCATCATGACAAGATTTGAAGGTAGAATTGACCGTAAAAGTAAATAAACTCTATACCTGCAAATAAATTAAAATTTTGCTCTGTTTAGTGTAACAGTATCGAAAGGAATAGCTAATTACTGAATTACTTAGTAGCTTAGTTCCTGAAATATTTTTATTGAGCTTACACATGATCAAAAAATTACTCCTTCCTGTTATTTTATTAGGGATTATTGGCAGCACACACGCCCAGCTGATAGAACCTAAAGAAAAATTTACCCATGCCGATACGCTGCGCGGCAGCCTTACCCCGCTGCGTACCTGTTATGATATTAATTACTATCATCTTGATGTTAAGGTTAATATTGATCAAAAGTTCATCAGTGGCAGTAACCTTTTTAAATTTACCGCCACGCAGGATTTCACCAAATTACAATTTGACCTGTTTGCCAACCTTAATGTAGATAAGGTAGTTTATAAAGGAAAAACCCTGCCTGTTACCCGCGAGGGCAACGCCGTATTTGTAACTTTTCCGCAAACCATTACCAACGGCAGCAGGGATGAATTTAAAGTATACTATTCTGGCAACCCTACAATTGCTAAAAATGCACCCTGGGACGGCGGGTTGGTATTCCAAAAAGATTCATTGGGTAAGCCCTGGGTGGCTACCGCCTGTGAGGGTGTGGGGGCCAGCATCTGGTGGCCCAACAAAGATCACCTGAGCGACGAGGTTGACAGCATGATGATCAGCATCAGTGTGCCTAAAGGACTAAAAGATGTATCGAACGGTCGCCTGCGTAAAGTTACTGCTTTAAAAGATGGCTATACCCGGTTTGACTGGTTTGTAGCCAACCCAATTAACAATTACGATGTTGCAGCCAATATTGGCGACTATACCCATTTTAGCGACAGCTACGACGGAGAGAAGGGTAAACTTACGCTTGATTACTGGGTATTGCCAGCCAGCCTTACAAAGGCAAAAAAACAATTTGGCGAAAACGTAAAACCTATGCTTAAAGCCTTTGAACATTGGTTTGGCCCCTACCCTTTTTATCAAGATGGCTATAAGCTGGTAGAAACTCCGCACCTGGGCATGGAGCACCAAAGCGCTACGGCTTATGGCAATCATTATTTGAATGGCTACCTGGGTTATGACATGTCTGGCACAGGCTGGGGTCTTAAATGGGACTACATTATAGTTCATGAAAGCGGGCACGAATGGTTTGGCAATAATATTACCGGTAAAGACCTTGCTGATATGTGGATCCACGAAAGCTTTACCTGTTATTCCGAATCGTTATTTATTGAAGATAACTGGGGTAAAAAAGCAGGCCAGGAGTATAATAAAGGGCTAAGAGCCGGTATTAGTAATGACAGTCCTATTGTTGGTGTATACAATGTAAACAAAGAGGGCTCGGGCGATATGTATCCCAAAGGAGCTGTGTTGCTTAACATGGTACGCACCATCATTAATGATGATGAAAAATGGCGTACTATTTTACGCGGCCTTAACAGTACATTTTACCATCAAACCGTTACTTATGATCAGGTAGTTAATTATATTAACGAGCAGTCGGGCAAAAACCTGTTGCCTATTTTTGATCAGTACCTTCACTATAAAACTCTGCCTACGCTTGAGTTTGCCATGAAGGACGGCAAGTTGCTTAGTCGCTGGATAGCTGACGCTCATGGCTTTACTATGCCTGTGCAAGTAAGGGTTAAAGGAGGCGAATATAAATTTATCACCCCTACCACTCACTTTACTCCTGTTGATGTTGATAGTGCTACCAAAGACAATATTGAGGTGGATACTTTTAACTACTACATTGGTATATTAAAAGATTAAGTTAAAGATTATACGATAACAACATGCGAAATAATACCTTTTACATTTTTTCAATTACGCTTCTTCTGGCAAGTGTTTGCTTTTTACCGGCCAATGCCCAACTCGGCGCAACCCGCGAAACGTTTACCCGGGCAGACACACTTCGCGGCAGTTTAACACCTTTGCGTACCTGCTACGATATTAATTATTACCACCTTGATGTTAAGTTTGATATCGATCAAAAATTCATCAGCGGCAGTAATCTTTTTAAATTTACCGCCACGCAGGATTTTACCAAATTACAGTTTGACCTGTTTGCTAACCTCAAAATAGATAAGGTGGTATACAAGGGGCAGGAGCTGCCATATACCCGTGAGTTTAACGCCGTGTTTATCACCTTTCCGCAAACCATAGCCAAAGGCAGCACAGATGAATTTACGGTTTATTACTCAGGCAACCCAACCATTGCTAAACGCGCTCCCTGGGATGGCGGTATAGTATATACTACCGACTCCTTAGGAAAGCCATGGGTAGCTACTGCCTGCCAAGGCATAGGGGCCAGTATCTGGTGGCCAACTAAAGATCATCAGTATGATGAGGTAGACAGTGCCCTGATCAGCATCAGCGTACCTAAGGGTTTAAAAGATGTATCAAACGGTCGTTTACGTAAGGTTACAAAGCTAAAGGACGGCTATACCCGTTTCGACTGGTTTGTTGCCAATCCTATTAACAACTATGATATTGAAGCCAACATAGGCGATTATGTTCATTATGACGGCATTTACCAGGGTGAAAAAGGCAAGCTGACGCTCGACTACTGGCCGTTAAGCTATAATATTAACAAAGCCAAAAAACAGTGGAACGAAAACGCGACCAAAATGCTCAAAGCTTTTGAACATTGGTTTGGCCCTTATCCATTTTACGAAGACGGTTACAAACTGGTAGAAACACCACACTTAGGTATGGAGCACCAGAGCGGCACAGCCTACGGCAATCACTACCAAAACGGCTATCTCGGTCGTGACCTTTCAGGCACAGGATGGGGTTTAAAATGGGATTTTATTGTGGTGCATGAAAGCGGGCATGAATGGTTTGGCAATAACATTACCTCAAAAGATGTGGCCGATATGTGGATACATGAAAGCTTTACCAACTATTCCGAATCGCTGTTTATTGAAACATATTATGGTAAACAAGCCGGGCAGGAATATGTACATGGCACACGTATGAATATACAAAATGACCGCCCAATTGTGGGGCCATATAATGTAAACCGCGAAGGCTCCGGCGATATGTATTATAAGGGCGGTAACCTGCTTAATATGGTACGTACCGTTATTAATGATGATGAAAAATGGCGTGGCATACTGCGTGACCTCAATAAAACTTTTTATCATCAAACCGTTACTTATGACCAGGTGGTAAATTACATCAGCGAGCAGGCGGCCATGAATTTATCGCCAATATTTGATCAGTACCTGCATTATACCAATATTCCGATATTGGAGTTTACAACGAGGAAAGGTAAAACGCTTTGCCGTTGGATCAACGTAAACTCAAAAGAATTTAACATGCCGGTTAGGGTTAAAATTAAAGGCGGCGATTATAAATTTATTACCCCAACTACCCAATTTGCCTCTGTTAAGCTTGACGGCGCTACTGCCGAAAACATAGAAGTTGATACTTTTAATTATTACATAGGGGTATTGGTTGATTGAGTTGTATTAGGTTAAATAACTGGACATACCAGGAACTTTTATTTTTAAAACACTGCAACCTATAAAACACGCCGTGCGTCTTATAGGCAAACAATTAATTTTTAATATGAAATCATTAACTACACTATTACTGGTTGCTGCATTGTCAGTTGGTACTACGGGGCATACCTTCGCTAAAGCGGCGCCGATTGTAAAAACTATACAGCAAACTACACAGGATCGTCATTTATCTGGTTTTAGGGCCATAGACCTGGCCGGTTCCTTTGATGTTTACATTACACAAGGGTCTACAGAGTTGGTAAAGGTAGAGGCACCTTCAGACGTTATTGATCGTATTATCACCGAAGTTGAAGATGGTGTTTTAAAGATCCACAGCAAAAAAGACATAAACTGGAACTGGAGCTTTGGGAACAAGAAAATGGTAATTTACGTTACTGCAAAAGATTTGAACAGCGTAGGCGTAACCGGTTCGGGCGATATATTCTTTAAAGAAGGCATCACCACCAACTCTTTAAAGTTAAGGGTTACAGGCTCTGGCGACATGCTGGGTAGAGTAAGTGTAAAAACACTGGAATGCAAAATATCCGGCTCAGGCGATATGAAGCTTTCGGGCCGTGCCGATGAGTCGACAGTGAGCATTGTAGGCTCAGGTGATTTTACTGCCCGTGATTTGGCAACCGTTAACACGGCGGTGCGCGTAGCCGGTTCTGGCGATGCCGTAGTAAACGCCAGCAATAAAGTTGAAGCCGCGGTAAGCGGATCAGGAGATATACACTACACCGGTGGCGCTAAAAATATCAGCAGCACCAAAGCGGGCAGCGGAGATATTTCAAGGCTGTAATGGTGAGCGGTCAGTGGTCAGTAGTAAATTATTTGGAAACCTGTTGTTAACCACTCATTATTCACCACTGACCGCTATCTACTCACCATTATTGACCACTCACCAATTAAAAACTCATTAACTGACCACTGACTACTCACCACTCACTAACTGGCCACTCACTACTCACTAACTCACGGCTAATTAAAATCGCGTATAAAATGCCAGCTGGGCTACATGGTTCAGCGTGTAGCTTTCGGCTTGTTTAATGTATTGATTAAGGTAACCTGTTTCCACATCGATCATTTTACTGATACGATAGCCTACGGCCACATAAGCACGGTTTTGATCGAAGAAATGTTTGTTTACCTTGTTTTTATGCTGCACGTTAACAAATACCTCGTTCTGCAATGCAAGGAAAGGTCCTTTGCTAAATACGGCCGAATCATTTTTAAACGGTATTACCCCCCTTGCAAAATATCTGAAACGCTGGGCAAAATAATTGTCGTTTTTATTAGCTGCCGTATTGCCTAAAAAGCGTTGCTCCAACCTAAAGCGGTGTGATACGGCAATGCTTTTACCCATTTTGTGCGAATAGGTATATTGCTGCCAGATGCGGTGTTCGGGCCTGAAGGTTTTGTCGCCCGAGGCTGTGCGGCCATTTGTGGCTATATAAGCATAACCCAAAGCGGTCACCTTGTTTTTGGCAAAATAGTAATTAGCAGACGGACGCAGGAGCACATTTTTTAAATAACTTATCTGATCATGCGAGCGGAATTGACCATCGAACGAATAGCCCCAGTGCTCAGACAGTTTCTGGCTATGGAACAATGCCGCCCATCCCGAAAACTGGTTGTCTTGGGCAAATAGCTTTGCAGGCACTATAAATAACAAAACAATAAGAACTGATAATTTTTGTTTCAACTGCATAGGTATATAGTATTTGTTAAGGTTATTACTATTAATCTTTAAAACGCACCAGGGTTTGCCTGCCCAGATCAAACGTGATCCTGAACGCTTCCTGGTTGCTGAAATAGCCCGGCGTTTGGTGCAAACTTAAAATAAATTGTCCTTTTATGCGCTTGTATAAAAATGGTGTGTACATAATGTCAAGACGGTTATAGGTTTTCTTCTCAAAAAAAGAATCCCCGTAAATGATGTGGCTGCCTTTTCCTTTATAAAATTCATCAAACAAAGCAAAACGGCGCCAGCTCAAATAGGCGCTCGCTACAAAACCCGCTGGCTTTTGAAAACCATCAATGCCACGGGTGCGTTCAAATGACATCATGCCCCCTGCTTCAAAACTCAATGAATCCAAAATTGTTTTGTGGCTTAGATCAAGTCCCAAACGTATCTGGGCGCCGCCATTATCCTGTATATGGTCGTTTGGTATGGCTATGGCAGGCCCGGCGTCATGCATTAGCAAAAAATAATGCGATATATAAAAGGGACTAAAAAGTGAAGGCCGGTATTTGCCCGAAAATCCAAATAAAAACTGTTCACGGTCTGTATTCGTTTGGCGGCTCACCCAATCTATCCAGGCGGTTTCTGTGAAATGCTCATTGGTGTAACGAGTTAATAAACCCTGTACATTGGGGCGATAGTAACGTAAGGTGTCGTTCAATAATGCACGCGGATAATCGCTCAACAACCCTTCGCGCGGAAAGGCACCGGCATTAAACAGCCAGTTTTTGCCGGTATAACTGTAATAAGCCACCGGATCTACCTTTAAAAAATAAGGCTGGGCGCCAAACTCATGGATACCGCTTACACCTACAATAAAGTGATGTACGCTATCAATATTTAAGCCCAGATCAAGCGCTGTACGTACGCCGGAATAGGTGCGTGACCGCAGTACAAAATCCTTGTACTCACGATTGTCCATAAAACCCATTCCATTAAAATGAATATCAAGGCTATTTTGTGCAAAAGCAGCGGTGCTGCAAATGACGGTAAAGAGTGCAAAAAGGTATAGTTTTTTAAACATGGGTAATGTATTATTTAACAGTTAAATTAACAAAGCCGCTGTTCCTGCTCCCCGCGAACGGATCAGTCCGCCAGGAAAAGAACAACGCGTAACTGCCCCTTTTCAGCGGGGCTTTGAATGTAAAATTATAGTGCACCTGCTCACCGGGTTTTATGGGCGGCAGATTGTAAATATCATCTTTTGCTGGCTGTATCTCCACAATATCGGGACCGAGGAAAAAGCATGCCTCCACGGTGAGTTTATTAATGGCATCCTTGTTACTAAAATTAATAACAAAGGGATATGGATTTGTAATAGCCACATCTATTCCCTGTTGCTGTCCCGGCGCTAATGTCATATTATTTATTGCGGGCTGGCAGATCACTTTTTGATAAGTGCGTGCATCTTTAACCCAGCCGCCATACCATTTACCAGCGGTACCAGATGTGTTAATACTATCTACAGATATGCTTGATATTTTATTCTGGGTAAGATAATATACATCAGTATGCTGCAGGCTATCCTCAAAAGGCCACATATCAAACTGAGTAGTACGGTAATACCGCGAATCATAGCCGAAGCCTTTCAACGAGTTGGTATAAAAGCAATACTTTGACGGATTTTGGTATTCATCCTTCATGATTACATAATGATTGCCTGCTTTGGCATGAACCGCCTTTGCCCAATCCCTGAAGCCATAGTAGCTTGCCAGCTGCCCGTTTTGTTTCAGAAATGAAAAACCAGCAACCAAACATAACCTGAATCCCACAATAAGCACAATATTAAGCACTGCTAAACGATAAAGCCATGCGGGATTATATGCTTTTTGCTTTAAATTGATAAGGGCCAGCATAAGCAACGGCACAAAAGCTATAAGTGTATAATGCGGTTGTACATTTACCTTTAGGGTATTGAGGTAAAAGAAAATAAAGACTCCCGCGGCGTTCACCATGAGGCAGCGCATAAAAGCATCTTTAATTTTGGAGGTAAAGGCTTTATAAAATATAAACCAGCTAATGAGCGGTCCGCCAATGAGCAGCTGTGTAAGCAGGTAGGTAAAGCCATACGTAATATCAAACCCGCCGCCCGACCGCTCAAACAGGTTAAAGTTTACCGCCGGAAAATTATGATGATACTGCCATATTATATGGGGCACAAATAAAGCAAAAGCCAGCACCGCAATGAAATAAAAAGAGCCGCGTTTTAACAGTTTAAGGTTTGATAACAGGGTAAACCCAACAAGCAGTATACCATGATATTTGCTATACATGAGGCAGGCTACCACAACACCCAGTATTAATGCCAATATCCAGCTATCCTGATCAAGATATTGCTGATAAAAGAAGTAAAATAAAACAGCAAAGAACAATAAAGGGGCATCCGGCGTAGCGGTAAAACCATATACGTGAAAAACCAATATACCTGCCATAAAAAGGATAAACCATTTGGCGCTCACTGCATATCGTTGCAGCATAACCCACACCATGTACATGGCTGCACTGCTTGATAGCAAGGTTATCAACCTGGTCCCCAACTCGTTGTGCATTAAGGTATCTCCAATGCGGATAAATACGGCTACCATGGGGGGATGGTAGTAGAACCCCCAGTCCATCATCCTCGAAAACACCCAGTAGTAGGCCTCATCGGCATGGAGTTCAAGGGTAGCGGCCTGTAATATGTTTAATGCCGTCCACAACAGTAAAAAATAAATAACAGGGCGGTTATACTTTACCAGTGCCTGCGTATTATTTGATGTGCTGTGCTGCATTAACAATGTTGAAAATTGAATTGGCAAAGGTATAATAAAAGATATAAGGCATAAAGCAAAGGTGATCATCATTAAGTAATTTGATTAAATAATGCCGGTAATCTTCCTAATTTAGCTGTCCCTATAAATAATCATTAATGAACAAATCAATAGAAATAATAAAACAACCAAGATTTTTTATACTTAAGCTGGTTGAAGACCTTACTACAGAGCAACTTAACCATATCCCACAGGGGTTTAACAACAACCTCATCTGGAACCTCGCGCATATTATATCTGGGCAGCAGGGAATTTGCTATAAGCGCGCCGGACTACCTGTAGCTGTTGAGGATAAGTATTTTACCCCATACCGTCCGGATACTAAACCTGAAAGATTTATTAACGCCGACGAAATAGCCGCCATTAAACAGCTGTTTCTTACAACTATTGACCAACTTGAAACAGATATACAAAATAACCTTTTCACCGGCTATTCAGCATGGCTAAGCCGTTATGGTACCGAAATTACCTCTTTTGATGATGCCCTGCACTTTTTGCCTTTCCATGAAGGCCTGCATTGCGGTTATATGATGGCGCTGAAGCGCGCGGTACTCAATGAAAAAGCGGGTAGCCTGTCCTGAGTTTCAGGTCACGGAGATGGTGTAAACGTTTGGACTTAAACCAGTATCGCGTAAACTTTTTAAAGTGATTTTTTAACATAAATCAGCTACAAAACGGGCACGAACTGATTATTATCTGTTCGTTACAGCATCAAAAGTGTTTAAAAACATTCATTTTAACACTTTTTCAATACCATTTTGAAAATTTAAAAAGATTTCACTTATCAGTGCCCACAAAAAAAGCCTCCTTGTACAAGGAGGCTTTTCATATCAAGTTAATGAGTTTATTTAATTTGATGACAATGCTGCGGCACCGCTCACAATTTCGGTAAGCTCGGTGGTGATGGCTGCCTGGCGGGCCTGGTTGTATGAAAGTTTAAGGGCTTTTAACAACTCGCCGGCGTTTTCAGTAGCCTTGTCCATAGCTGTCATACGTGCGCCATGTTCTGAAGCGTTTGAATCTAAAACAGCACGGTACAATTGTATCTTGATGTTTTTAGGAATCAGCTGCTCCACGATCTCCTCTTGCGATGGCTCCAGGATATAATCAACGTTGGCAGTTTTTGTTACTTCTTTTTTATCGGCTCTTGGCACAGGCAATAACTGTTCAGCAATTAAATACTGTACAGCGGCGTTCCTGAAATGATTATATACCAGTTCAACACGGTCAAAATCGCCATTAACAAAACCTTCCATAATGCTTTCGGTAATTTTGGAAGCATTTTCAAAATTAAGGTCAAGGTACAGATCGTTGTTGTTGCCAATTACGTTGTACTTGCGGCGCTGGTAATATTCCTGGCTTTTTTTACCGATAGCCACTATGGATACATTACCGGCCTGCAATTGCTTGCTGTATTTCTCGGCAATAAGGTTATTGGCCGTTTTTATAACGTTGGCATTAAAAGCACCCGCCAAACCGCGGTTTGATGATACCACAACCACCAGCACACGCACGGGCTCGCGCTCCTGCAAATATGGTGATGAGCCATCCTCTAAACTTGCAGACAAGTTAGCCAATAACTCTTTTAGCTTGTTGGCATAAGGGCGCAACTGTATAATAGCATTTGTAGCACGTTTCAACTTAGCTGCCGAAACCATTTTCATGGCCTTGGTGATCTGCTGCGTTGATGATACAGATGATATCCTGTTTCTTACTTCTTTTAAATTAGCCATTCTTTGTTGAGATGTGAGATTTGAGATATGAGATATGAGAAAAACTCATTGTCCCGTATCATCCCTATATCTAATTTAATCTGTCAGATATGAAATTTGATATTCTCAAATCCCATATCTAACATCTCATATCTAAAAATTAATACCTTGCTGACAGATCTTTGGCTACTGATTCCAGTACGCCGGTTATCTGATCGTCGAATTTACCTGCTTTAAGGGCAGCTAATACTTCCGGGTGACGAGCTTCTAACTGATCGGTAAATTCTGTTTCAAACTTCCTAACGTCTTTTACAGGCACATTACGCATCAGGTTTTTAGTACCCAGATAAATAATGGCAACTTGTTTTTCAACGGTTACAGGAGAGTATTGACCTTGTTTCAGGATCTCTACGTTACGTATACCTTTGTCAAGTACAGTTTTGGTTGAAGCGTCAAGGTCTGATCCGAATTTTGAGAAAGCTTCCAGCTCGCGGAACTGTGCCTGGTCAAGTTTCAGGGTACCTGCTACTTTTTTCATTGATTTGATCTGCGCGTTACCACCTACACGTGATACAGAGATACCTACGTTAATTGCCGGACGAACACCTGCGTTAAACAAGTTCGATTCCAGGAATATCTGACCATCGGTAATTGAAATTACGTTGGTTGGGATGTAAGCAGATACGTCACCAGCCTGTGTTTCGATAATTGGAAGAGCGGTTAATGAACCACCGCCTTTTACAATACCTTTAATAGATTCAGGCAGGTCATTCATGGCCTGTGCTATAGAATCGTTAGCGTTGATCTTAGCGGCACGTTCCAGTAAACGGCTGTGCAGGTAAAACACGTCACCAGGGTAAGCCTCACGGCCCGGTGGGCGGCGTAACAACAATGACACCTCACGGTAAGCAACCGCTTGTTTTGACAAATCATCATAGATGATCAAAGCTGGCCTTCCGGTATCACGGAAATACTCGCCGATAGCAGCACCAGCAAAAGGAGCAAAGAACTGCATGGTAGCAGAGTCTGACGCGTTTGCAGCCACAATGATAGAATATGGCATAGCGCCGTTCTCTTCCAGTGTACGTACAATGTTTGCTACTGTACTTGCTTTTTGACCGCAAGCTACATATATACAGATAACCGGTTTGCCGGCATCATAAAATTCTTTTTGATTGATAATGGTGTCAATACAAACAGCGGTTTTACCTGTCTGGCGATCGCCAATTACAAGCTCACGTTGTCCGCGGCCAATCGGGATCATCGCGTCAATAGCTTTGATACCGGTTTGCAAAGGCTCGGTTACCGGCTGACGGTAGATAACACCAGGGGCTTTACGCTCAAGTGGCATTTCATAAGTTTGGCCAGTAATTGGGCCTTTACCGTCAATTGGGTTACCCAAAGTATCAACAACACGGCCAAGCATACCTTCGCCTACGTTAATTGATGCAATGCGGTTGGTACGTTTTACAGTATCACCTTCTTTAATATCGTCAGATTTACCTAACAATACCACACCCACGTTATCTTCTTCAAGGTTAAGAACGATACCTTGCAATCCTGTGCCAAATTCTACAAGCTCACCTGATTGAACTTTTGTTAATCCATAAACGCGTGCGATACCATCACCCACCTGGAGCACAGTACCCACTTCTTCTAATTCAGATTCTGACTTAAAGCCTGCCAATTGCTGACGCAAAATTGCCGATACTTCGTCTGGTCTTACCTCTACCATTGTTTAAATTTTATTTAGAGTTTTAGTGTAATAATATTAAACCGCCTGTCCGGCAAATTCCTTCTTTAATTTTCTTAAGCTGGCCGCAATGCTGGTATCAACCTGCCTGTCGCCTACTGTTAGTACAAAACCACCAATTAATGATGGGTCAACCTTTGTTTCCAAAATAACAGTACCGCCTATAGCTTTTTGCACTTCAGCTGTTATGGTTTGCTTATTGGCTGCCGATAATTCGGTTGCCGAGCTAACTTTAGCTTTAGTGATGTGTTTTTTAATATTGTACAGGTTAATATACTCGTAAGCGGTTGTATATAATACCTCGCCACGGCCCTTATTGATCATCAGTTTAAAAAACGCGATGGTAGCCTTGTTCACCTTCCCTAAAAACACTTCGTCAAGTATCTTTACCTTTTTTGTATGGGCGATGATTGGGTTGCTTAAAACTGCCTTAAGCTCGGGGCTTGCCTTCAGTGTATTTAAAAACAGGTCCATATCAGCTTTAATCACATCAACAATATTTTGTTCCTGTGCAAGGTCAATAAGCGATTTGGCGTACCTGGATCCTACTGTTAATTCTGACATGTCTTTTTTATTTCGGATTTCGAATTTTCGATTTCGGAATTTTTTATTTTGAATTTGGGATATTTAACTTCGGGACCCGATAAGGAAATAAATCCGAAATCGGACATCCCAAATCCGAAATCCCTATAGTTTCACTTCTTTTAATAACTGGCTAACCAGTTCATCCTGTTTTTGCTGATCTTCAAATTGCTTGCGCAATACTTTCTCTGCAATTTCTAATGACAATGTAGCTACCTGGTTCTTCACATCAGCCATTGCAATTGATTTCTGGTTGTTAATTTCAACACGGGCCAGCTCAATCATGCGTGCGCCTTCTTTGTGGGCAAGCTCTTTGGCATCGGCTATCATTTGCTCTTTAACTTTACGGGCTTCGTTCAAGATCTGGTCGCGCTCAATACGGGCTTGTTTCAGTAATGACTCATTCTCGTTAGTTAAACGGGCCATTTCCTCTTTGGCGGCTTCGGCTTTTGAAAGTGAATCTTCAATAAAGCGTTCACGATCATTAAGCGCTCCTAAGATGGGTTTCCAGGCAAATTTTCCTAATAAAAATAACAGGATCAAAAAGGATACTGCTGTCCAAAAAACCAAACCTATTTCAGGTGTAACTAATTCCATAATTCTGTATAGATATTTACTTTATATGTTTATTCTTTTTAACGTGATTAAAACAAGCCCGGAGCCAATCGCCCCGGGTTGTTCTTTTTCGTTCGCTCTCTAATAAATATTAGAGTAAAGCAACTACCACAGCAAACAAAGCAACACCTTCAACAAGGGCTGCAGCGATGATCATGTTAGTTTGAATTTTTGAGGCAGCTTCAGGCTGACGAGCGATACCTTCAACGGCTTTACCACCGATTTGACCGATACCGATACCAGCACCAATTACAGCTAAGCCAGCACCAACTGCACCAAGGGTTCCGTGTAATCCTGCGGTCGCCTGAGCTACAACCATACCTATGGTTCCAATCATTCCAATCATTGTTTGATAATTTAACGTGTATATATAATTATAATTAATTCAAATTAATGGTGATGCTCTTCAACAGCCATCCCAATAAACAGGGAAGTAAGCATCGTAAAAATAAAGGCCTGTAAAAATGCAACCAGCAATTCAATACAGTCCATAAAAACCACAAACGGAACAGACACTGCCGACATCCACGCGGTTTTGAAAATAAAGATCAATGATATTAAGCTCAGCACAATAATGTGCCCTGCGGTAATGTTAGCGAACAAACGTATCATTAACGCGAATGGCTTTGATATGATACCGATAAGTTCAACAGGAAGCATGATAGGATACAGCCACAATGGAATATCAGGTGTAAAAATGTGCTTCCAGTAATATTTATTACCGCTTAAGTTAACAACAATCAACACAATAACTGACAGCGTTAAGGTTACCGCGATATTGCCCGTAAGGTTAAAGCCTCCCGGGAAAAAAGGAACTAAACCCAACAGGTTGTTTATTAATATAAAGAAGAATATGGTAAGCAGCAAAGGCATGTACCGGGCATATTTTACACCAATGTTTGGAATAGCCACATCGTCCCTTACAAAAAGCACAACAGGCTCCAGTAATGACTGTAAGCCCTTTGGCGCTTTACCGGCGCGTTTTTTATATGCCGAACTAACGGTGAAAAACACCAGTAATAATATGATCATACCCATCCACATGCTGATCACGTTACGGGTTATTGAAAAATCATATATTTTAACATCCTTGTTGATTTCGCCCGCTTCATTAACGGCAACTATTTTATTACCCTCCAGCTTGTAGCTGTAATGCGCGCCTTTATAAACAGGGGCCTCGTGGCCTTCCTTATGGTGATGGCCTAATTGTTCCGAAGAAAAAAACTCCATCCCCTTGTCGGTATACAGGATAATAGGTAACGGAATAAAATGCTCATCAAGCAATGGCACTGCTACAGGCCATGAATGCGAATCGCCGATGTGTTCAAATACGACCTCTTTGGGATCAAATGGCTTTTCATTGCCTGCAGCTTCCTTTTCCTGCGAAAAAGATAATACAGGCTTAACACAAATCAGCAAAAAAAGCGCGGAAATCAGTAATGGTTTAAATATTTTTGAGTTCAAAATCGAGCAATTATTCATTCAGATGATGTTTTCTACCTAATTTTTTGGTTGCGCAAGTTACGTAACAAACCATAAATTTCAAAGGCCATATTTAAGAAATATATATAAAAAAAATCGGCCACAAAAACATACCTGTTTACAGCGTTTTTTAAAAGAAAAACAAGTGCGAAGAACATACAGGCCAATAGTTTAACTGTAGTAGCAGCCAAAAATGCCTGGGCCGACATATCAGGATTGATTTTGCTCACCATTAAAACAGAAATTATGGTTAAAAAGGTAAGCCCCGAAAGGAAAAAAAACAGCAGCCAGAACTTAGGGGTTATCCAGCCGGCATAGCCCGTATAGGTTAATACCAAAGGAGGTATGGCTATGATAATAATAAACAACAAATAAAATAATACAAAGGGTAGTATTTTCAACTTTTTACAGATCTGATAACAATATACAATGCAATAAAAACACCAATGAGCGACAACGCCGCTGTTGCCCATTTTATAGCATGGCCCGCGGCCTGGTCAATTTTATAACCGGCAAAAGCAAAAACACCTATAACAGCTATCATCTGGAAGGCTATACCGCTAAATTTGGCATAACTATTTATTTTTCTGCCGTTTTCAGATCCGTCCTCCTGTTCATTTTTAGCCATCCGCAAATTTATTAAACCTATTGTATAATCTTTAGTATTTTAGCAATGCTTTTAAAAACCGATAATTTAGCTTGAGGCAACTACCCATATCTTCTGCAAATAAAAGCGGTAAATATTTACTGCTGGTGCTTATTGTTATTGCCGCAGGATGTTCGCTCGAAAAAAAAAGCGGGTTAAACCGCTCATTGCAAAACCTTACAGCCCACTACAATATTTTATTCAACGCTAATGAACTATTAAGGGTTAAACAGGAAACTTACGCTGCAAACTTTCCCGATGCTTATACGGAGCTGCTGAACGTTTATCCGGATACCGCCGGCCAAACCGGCACACCCGATAAGGACCTGGAACTGGCCATCACCAAGGCCAATACCATCATTAATATTAAAGAGCAAAGCCATTATATTGGCGATGCTTACCTGGTTTTGGGCAAAGCGCGTTACCTGGAGGGCAACTATTTTGACGCGGTGGAGTATTTTAATTATGTGATACGTTCATTTGAGAATGAAACCGCCCTAACCCAGCAGGCCCGGATTTGGAAAGGACGGGCACTTTTATATTTAAATAACCTGCCGCAGACCAAAACCACCATAGATTCGGCCTTACAAAATATCGACCCAAAGAAACCTAAGAAAAGCTTTGCCGCCGATGTGTATGCTACCAGGTTGCAATACAATATCAATACCCAAAACTATGCCGATGCCGAGGAAGATGCTAAACAGGCCATAGCTTACAGTACCGTAAAAAAGTTAAAGCTTCGCTGGATATTTATTTTGGCCCAGCTGCAGGAGCTTAATTTAAAACCTGCCGATGCCTATAACAACTATACCCGTATTGTTCAAAGCAACGCGTCATTTGAGATGGCATTTAACGCCAACCTAAACCGGATACGCATACAGGATAACCGCGACGGGATTAAACTAAGCAAAATAGACCTGTTGCGTAAACTGTTAAAAAATAGCGACAACGGTGATTTTAACGACCAGATCTATTACCAGATAGCTGCACAATACTTTGCTGCCGGCGATATAGATAACGCCTTGAAAAACTACAAGTTATCTGTACGGCATAGCACAAAGAACCAAAACCAGAAAGGTGTTTCATACCTGCGTATTGCCGACATCAACTTTAAAAACAAGGCCGACTATGGCCAGGCCAAGCTGTATTACGACAGTACCTTAACTTATCTCGCGCCCAGCTATCCCGGCTATCAGCTTATTCTGAAAAAGAGCAACAATTTGCAGCTATTAGCCGGTTTGCTTGAAACTATTGCCCGCGAGGATACTTTACAGGTGCTGGCTTCGCTTGACGAAAAAACACGCGCCGCTCGTATTGACTCCATGGCTGCCCGCAAAGCCAAACAGGAAAAAGCAGCGGCCGAAGCAACTTCAAATACCACTGAGCCTTTAAACAACAACTTTATATCGAGCGACCCCGATTCGCCATTGCCTCAAAATGCACAAAAAACAGCAAGCTCATTCTATTTTTATAACAATGCCGCGGTAAGCCAGGGTTATACCTCTTTTAAACGCCAGTGGGGCAACCGCAAACTGGAAGACAACTGGCGCCGAAGCAAACGGTCAAACAGCGGTATACCCGCAAATACAGGATCTGTAGCGCAAAACGGCACCGCGGATAAACCCGCCGGTCAGCCCGGTAAGGCTGCAGACTCAGCAAGCAACCAGGGGTATAAGCAACAGCTGGTCCATGACTTGCCGCTTACGCCCGAGCTGCTTAAACAATCAAACATCCGTGTTTATAATGCCTACCTTGATCTGGGTAATTTATACCGTGATGTACTGGAGGATAAAAAAGAGGCGATAGCCGCTTTTGAAAAATTGCTGTCGCGTTTCCCTGATAACCCGGATAAGCCTGCCATATATTATAATTTGTATCGCCTGTACGCTGATATTGATGCGACGAAATCCGATTCGTACAAAAACAGGATATTGAAAGAGTATCCGCAAACGGTATTCGCCAAAATAATCCTCGACCCCGAATACGGTAAAAAACTGGACGACGCCAATGCAGGGTTCAATGTATTTTATAACCAGGTATATGACCTTTATACAAAAAAACAATACACCCAGGTAATTAATGATGCCGATGACCTCCTGAAACGGTATCCCGACAGCCGGTTTGCGGCCCAGTTATATTATTTAAAAGCCATAGCCGCGGGCCATCAGGAAACGCTGCCGCCCTTTTTAGCCGATATGCAAAGGATAGTGGATAAGTATCCGGATGATCCCTTAGTGACCCCGCTGGCAAAACAGCACCTGGCCTATATTGAAGCTAATAAGGCAGAGGTAGCGGCGCGCCCTGTGGTTTTAGCCGGAGATGATCCTAACGAGATCCCGTTCACCCCGCCGGTTGCCTATCAGATACAAACGGAATACCGCAAAGCATTCATCCCCTCGCAAGAGGAATACAGGCACCCTGTAAATGCGCCACTAAACGGATTGTCGCCCACAAAGTCACAGATCAATACACAGTTAGGCATACAGCAGGGAAAACTGGCCGACAACCACATACAACAGCCGGCATACCAGTTACCGCAGGCTGCCCAAGCCAATCCGGCAGACAGTGCTAACGCTGCCGCCAAAGTTGATATAAAGGATCAAAATATACTATCCATATTTTCAAAGCGCGACAGTGATAATTATTACTTCGCCATAAATGTTACTACAGGCACAACTAACCTTGCCTCTTCACGTTTTGGTATAGGGCAGTTTAACCGCACCCATTACGGGGGCTATGGCTTCAGGCACCAGTTGGTTAATGCCGGTCCCGACGATCAGATCATTTACGTAGGTCGCTTTTACAGCCTGGCCGATGTAAGGAAATACGCTAAAGGCATTATTCCGCTATTGCCCGATATTATGAAGGTACCAAGGGATAAATACAGTTTTTTTATCATAACAAAGGAAAATCTGGATAAATTAGCCGATCAAAAAACAGTGGATAGTTATATAGAATACTATCAGAAAAATTATTGAATTAAATTAACATGAGAACCACTAAGCCCAAGCTTACTCAGCAGGATATAAGAAGATATAATTGGTACATATGGCGAACCGTAATAGCCGGCTTTGTATTTGTTGCGCTCATGATAGCGCTCACTATTTTTGATGTGTTTGGACAGCTACCCTCTTTCCGCGACCTGGAAAACCCAAAAAGCAACCAGGCATCAGAGGTAATATCATCTGATAAAAAGGTATTGGGTACTTATTACATACAAAACCGCTCAAACGTAACCTATGCAGAACTGTCGCCCAACGTTATCAACGCGTTGGTAGCTACGGAGGATAAGCGCTTTTATGACCATTCCGGTATCGACTTCGGGCGCAGCTTCACTATTTTCCTGCATTTGCTTATCGGGCAAAAAGAAGGCGGCAGTACCATTACCCAGCAGCTGGCGCTTAACCTGTTCTCTGAAAGGGCCGCCAATCCGTTTAAACGTTTTATTCAAAAAATGCAGGAGTGGGTAACCGCCGTTAAACTGGAACGCCACTATACCAAACAGGAAATCCTGACCATGTACCTTAATACCGTTGATTTTGGCGCCTATAATACCTACGGCATAAAATCAGCAGCACGCACCTACTTTAATACCACGCCTGATAAACTTACGCCCGACCAGGCCGCTTTGCTGATAGGCATGGTTAACGGCCCGGGTATTTATTCGCCTATAAGGCATCCCGATAATGCGCTGAGGCGCCGTAACCTGGTTTTAAACCGCATGCAGGAACAACACGCGCTGAGTGCCGGCCAGGTTGAGGAATTTAAACAGAAACCGCTCGGCCTTGATTTTCATCCGAACAATCATTTTGACGGACCGGCGCCATATTTCAGGTCGGTACTCAAAAAAGAGCTGCAAAAATTATTTAAGGAACAAAACATTAACCGGCCCGATGGTACACCGTATGACCTTGACCGGGATGGCCTTAAAATTTATACCACCATTGATGCCACCATGCAGCAATATGCCGAAGAAGCGCAACAGGAATATATGCGCAATTTGCAGGTGCAGTTTAATGATCACTGGCGCGGACAGAATTTGGCAAGAAACATACACAACTATAAGTTCCTGATACAACAGGGTATGCTAAAATCAGACAGATACAAGCAATTAAAGGCCCAGGGCATGGATGACGAGGATATTAAAACTAATTTTAATACCAAAACCACACTTAACCTGTTTACCTGGCATGGCGATATCGATACGCTGATGAAACCTATCGACTCTATTGTTTATTGTAAGATGCTGCTCCGCAACGCCCTCATGAGCATGGACCCTACCACCGGCTATGTGAAGGCATGGGTGGGTGGCACCAACTTTGAACATTTTAAGTATGACCAGGTAAAAAATGGTACCCGCCAGGTGGGTTCAACTGCAAAGCCATTTACTTATGCCGTAGCTATTGACAATGGCTACTCGCCTTGTATGAAGATCAATAACGTGCCCGATACTATACGCGGTTACGGCGCGCCATGGAGTCCGCGATCGTCGCCATCTGAAACCTTGCCGGGTTTTATCACCCTGCGCCAGGCGCTGGCCCACTCTCAAAACTGGGTAACCGCCCATGTGATGAGCGAGGTTAAGCCCGAGCCGGTTGTTGAACTGATTAAAAAAATGGGAATAACCAGCGCAGTGCCCCCATATCCATCTATTTGCCTGGGTACGTTTGATGCTTCGGTGTTTGAAATGACGGCTGCTTACTCTGTATTTGCCAATCACGGCCTGTGGACAGAGCCTACCTATATATTACGCATTGAGGACAAAAACGGCAACGTGCTATACACCCATACGCCAAAAGTAGTACAGGCCATGAACCCGCAAACAGCTTATGTAATGACCTATATGCTTAAAGGCGTAATACAGGACGGAACCGGCTCAAGGCTGCAATGGAAATACAAGCTTAACAATCCAATCGGCGGTAAAACGGGGACCACTCAAAATAACTCTGATGGCTGGTTCATTGGTATTACACCGCAACTGGTTACCGGCTTATGGACTGGCTGCGAAGATCGTGACATTGCGTTCCAATCAACCAGACTGGGCGAAGGCGCCAACAGTGCCCTGCCTATATTTGCGCTGTATATGAAAAAAGTGTATGCCAACGCGGCACTGGGTATTAAAAAGAATGTGGACTTTGACGCCCCCAAAAACGGCGTAAGTATTGTAATGGATTGCCAGCAATATAACCAGGAACAACAGGGCACTGATGAAGTTGATAAAAAGCTGGGATTTTAGGTGGTTCAATAAGAACTAAATAAATTCGTCATTAGGAACGACAGTAAAGAATCTGTAAACCATTTGCAGGTCGTAAAATAGGCACTTCGTTCCTCCCAATGACTTATTATAAAAAGCATTTGTCATGCTGAACGGAGTGAAGCATCTTCTTCAACAGAAAAGTCGGTGCTCAGCAGGGCGAAGAAGATCCTTCGTTTCCTCAGGATGACAAACGTTTTAAGTCATTTCCACTTAGAGACGGGGGATTTAAAATTCTGAATAACAAAAATACGCATTGTGAGCACTCGTTAAAGAAATGGAGAGATTTGATTATAGGGAAGCATTAAAAAACATACCTCATAAACCAGGTGTGTACCAGTATTGGGATAGCGAGAGGGAACTGATATATATTGGGAAGGCCAAAGACCTCCGTAACCGCGTTGCCTCCTATTTTAATAAAGATCTGAACGTAAATGCCAAAACAAAGGTTTTGGTATCAAAGATCCGCAACATCACTTTTACTATTGTTGATACCGAAGTGGATGCCTGGCTGCTGGAAAACAGCATGATCAAAAAGCATCAGCCACGGTATAATGTAATGCTCAAGGATGATAAAACCTATCCCTGGATCATTATCAAGAACGAGAACTATCCCCGTATTTTCTGGACCCGGCGTATTATAAAAGATGGTTCAAAATACCTGGGCCCGTATGCCTCCATCAGCATGATGCATAACATTTTGGGGCTCATTAAAGAAACCTACCCCCTGCGCACCTGCAATCTGCCGCTTACACGCGAAAACATAGACAAAGGTAAATTTAAGGTTTGTTTGGAGTACCAGCTGGGCAACTGCAAAGGTCCCTGTCAAAATTACCAAACCGAAAACGATTACAACAACAGCATTGAGGAGATAAAAGATATTTTGAACGGCAAGATAGGGGCTGTATTGCGGCGTTTAAAAGGCGAAATGGATACCGCGGTAGCTGAATACAACTACGAACTTGCCCATCGCCTTAAAAGAAAGTTCGACCTGCTGGAGAACTACCAAAGCAAATCAACTATCGTTAATTCGTCTATAACCGATGTTGATGTTTTCAGCATCGCCTCTGAAGAAAAAATTGCCTTTGTAAACTTTTTAAAGGTAATGAACGGCACCATCATCCAAACGCAAACCATTGAGCTTAAGAAACGGCTGGATGAAAGCGATGAGGAATTGCTCACCCTGGCTATATCAGAGTTCAGAAGCCGTTATAACAGCGATTCTAAAGAAATCATTGTGCCTTTTAATATCGACCTGGAAGATCATCCCGGCATAAAATTTACCGTGCCCAAACTGGGCGAAAAACGAAAACTGCTTGACCTTTCCCAAAAAAATGTACAGTTCTTTAAAAAGGAAAAAATAGATCAGTATGAAAAGCTGAACCCCGAGATCCGTACCGAGCGCTTGCTTACCCAAATGATGAAGGATCTGCGCATGAACCAGTTGCCCCGTCATATTGAGTGTTTTGATAACTCCAATTTTCAGGGTAAATACCCGGTTTCGGCCATTGTGGTGTTTAAGGATGGCAAGCCGTCGAAAAAGGATTACAGGCATTTCCATGTAAAAACCGTGGAAGGGCCAAATGACTTTGCTACCATGGAAGAGGCCGTACACCGCCGTTACCGCCGTATGCTGGACGAAGGTACCGAACTGCCGCAACTGATCATTATAGATGGTGGTAAAGGTCAGTTATCATCGGCTATGCATAGCCTTAAACTGCTGGGTATTGATAAGCAGGTAACGGTGATAGGTATTGCAAAACGCCTGGAAGAGCTATACTACCCAAACGACCAGTACCCTATGTACCTGGATAAAAAATCAGAAACGCTTAAAGTGATCCAGCACCTGCGCGACGAAGCGCACCGCTTTGGCATCACTTTTCACCGTAAGATACGTGATAAAGGCACCCTGGCCACCGAGCTGGAACTGATAGACGGTATTGGCAAAACCACTGCCGAAAAGCTGCTGAAGTACTTTAAGTCGGTAAAAAAGATCCGCGAAGCCAGCGAGGAAATGCTGCTGGAAGTAGTTAACCTGAAACAAGCGAAAGCAATATTGGGATACTTTGGCGGAGAGGTGGAGACAAGTCAAAATTAAAATTCACCTGTCGACCAGGTGCGCCGGAAAATACAAACCTGCAGCAATTAGCTTTTGAGCATTGTTGCATTATCAATAAAACAAAAAAGCCAAAACCCGGTACCCGAAGGCCCGGAATTTTGACTTTGAAATTTAGGTTTGTAATTGGTTAGTACGACCAAAGGTTAAGCTCCCAGTCCATCAGCGATTTTTTAATCCGCTCCGATTCGTAAAGCCTGTCAATACCCTGCGCATAATCTTTTATACGTTCATCCTTATCATTGCTTTCTTTAACAATGTAACTGGTGAACATTCGTTTCATAAAAACATCATCAAAACTTAGGCCGGTAGCATCGCTGTTGCGGCTCACTACCTCTTTTGTAGCCAGCACCTGTCTTGCTTCAGGAAAATATATCCAGAAAGCCGGCTGATAATCCAGATCGATACTGGAGTTACTTATTTTTGGTTTGATCATTGGAGCAATACCAATAATACGCGGCTCAAACACAGAACGCTGCCTGTCAAATACCCAGTCTTCCTTTATTCTGAACCTTACAACACTATCGGGGTTAAATTCGCCTGCTACCATTGATGATGACACTACGTTACCATCCTTATCAAGTTTGTTAACCACGCTGCTATCCGAAGCCATGCGGCCCTGGGCCTGCGCGGCTGTTAAAGGAGTAGTAAAACCATCACCACCCGGGTCATCCTTTTTGCCTGGTGTAGGGTCATAAGCTGTAAGCTCGCCGGCGGCAATAGCTTCCAGCAAAACATCTATCAGGCGGCGTTTAGGCGAAGCCAGGTACTGGTTCATTTTTTCGCGAAGATCAATTTCGCGCCATATACGCTTGGCAAAAGCCACATCATTTTCACGAAGATTTGGCATCGGCGTAACCCTGGCGCTCAAAATATTGTTCCTTTTGTAATAGCCATCAAGTGGCCTTTCAAACGGTTTGTTGGCGTCAAAACCCTTGCGTTTAGTAGTATCAGCAACCGTTGGCTGGCTCACCACATTATCCTGCTGACTGGATTGCTGCTGTAGCTGTTGTGGTGGCTGCTGTTGAGGTGCAGTAGTTGCTGCAGGTCTCCTGGTACGCTTTTTAGCCGGGCGTTTTTGGGCAAATACTGCCGAAACACAAACTAAGCAAAGCATAACTACCAAAATTCTCTTTTTCATACGCTTTTAATTTGCGGATAATACAATAGGATCAAGTCCTCTGGGCGTTCCATCAGGGCCAACTGCAACAATATCCTTAAATACCACAGTAGTACCCGGTGTAACAGTGTTCATTGCTGAACGCATAGCACCAGTTAACTCGGCTCCGCTGCCTGATAATATAATGGCATCCTGGCGGGGCTTTACTATAAGCAACGTAAAACGGGTTACGTTAAATTTAGCATCAAAATCAAAATTTTCCAACCTGGCAAATACCCTGTCCTGTGCCCTGATGTTGGCCGCGCTGGTATTGCCACCGCTTTTACCGGCAAACTGTGGTTTAGGGTCAGGGATACGTTTAATACGAAATTCCGAAGTGCCTAATACCATTCCTTTATCGCCCGTAACGGTAACCCGCGCTGTGCCTATGCTGTGCACAATAGCGGTATAGTGACCGCCGCTGCCGCTTAAGGAACCGCCAGACATGTTTACCTTCATGCTTTCTTTTGATACGCCCGGTGCCGATACCGAAAGTGGGTTGGGCACACCGATGTATAATACGTTCATTTTATCGGGCGATACCACTGCCGACGGCTTGGCTACCATATAACTGCCGCTTACCGGGTACACCTTTGGCGGGCCTTCTACCTGTTTTACTGACAGGCTACCGGTCCAGGTGTGTAAACCTTCGCCGCTTGCGGTAGTAGTATAAGTACCTACACCATTAGAAGTTGGTATAGAAGCCCCTCCTATAGTTATCGCAGGGTTTGAGTTTTGATCATACGCTGTCAAATAAATTTCGGCTTTGTATTGCTGTCCGGCCAAAACATAACTGCTTGGCGCAACCGCCACTGCCTTAAACTGATTTAAAGTTACCTGCGCCACATCAACCTTGCCTAATATCTTTTTCACTACTTCGTTCTCGGCATTTTTTGTATCAGTTTGTATTTTGGCAAGGGTAGTTAACGCGGCACCCAGTGGAATACCATCGCCAAAATAAGCCTGCTGCCATGATTTTTTCTTTGGTCCGGTTGCATTTAATGAAAAATTAACACCCGCCGCGTCTTTACCTAATAGCTGCAATAAACGTGCCCTGGTGTCCTCAATTTTTTGTTTCAGCACATCGGCTTTTTTCGCGTTGATCATTACCTCGGGCGATATATCAAGGCTTTCCCTTGCATCCACATCACCGGTTTCTTCGTTAATGCCGCCTCCCTTTTTTATCAACTCTGCTTTTAATTCTTCAATATATCCGTTCAGGTCATCAGCAATTTTACTTGCACTTTTAGCTTGTGTTAGTAACTGCTGGGCTTTTTCGGGCTGTTCCTTTAACTTGGTTGCCTCAAATGCCGAATAGGTACTTTGCAAACTGGTAGTAACATTTTTCCTTGACTGATCTAAACTGCTTGTAATATTTTTAAACGCATCCAACAGGCTATCCGGCACGTTAAGGGCAATTAAGCCTAAAAGTACCAGGTATAATATACCTATCATCCGCTGTCTTGGGGTTTCCTTACCTCCGGCCATCCTCTATAAATCTTAGCTTGTAAAAAATCTATTAATTATATTAATTAACACGTGGCTGGTTCATCGCTGTAAGCATGTTACCATAAACCGAGTTTAAGGAGGCCAGGTTTTTAGCTAAACGCCCAACCTCTTCCTTAAACTGTCTTGAATCATCTAATGATTCATTAAAGTTGTTCATGGTTAATGACAAGTTCTTATAAAAGTTGTTCATTGATTTTAAATGAGCGCTTGAATCCTGCAGCTCAAGTTCATAAACAGCATTTAGTTGCGAAAGGTTACGACCCAATTTTGTTACCTGCTCATGATAAGCTTTTGAATCAACATTTGAATTAGCCATTTCGGCCAAATTAGCCGAAGCTTTTTCAAAAGCGCTGCTTAGTTTATCATAGCTTGCGCCTGCTGCTTTAATTTTATCAGTAAAGGCAGTAGTAGCTTCGCCTGCATCTGCTACCTTTGATATGGCAGCAACTTTATCGCCAAAAGTCCGTAAACCATCACCCAGGCTACGCACCAAATCAGGGCCTATTTTTGCGTCATCAAGCATCTTATCCAAAGCGGCTGTGCTTGAAGATGCACTGGCTACAGGTCTGGCAGATGCTGTTGGTAACTCACCTCTAAAGTCTTCGCTTAGCTCGGGGTAAACACGTACCCAATCAATATCTTTATCTTCCCTTTGCCAGCCCAATAAGAAAAACAACACCGCTTCCATTCCTAACCCCAGGGTTATAAATAATGAAGCCATTGGCCAGTGCTGGATTTTAAATAATAAACCAATAATTACAATTGTAGCTCCCCATGATACTACGTTCCCAATTCCATAAGGTTTTTTCTTTCCTGCCATAATAATCAGAAATAACTTTTAATAGTAGATGTTTGTTAATTTGTTTTTATAAGATGAAGGTTATTGATTTTACCGCTTGTCTTTAATATCCCGGCCCAGGTACTGTGTTACACAGCGGAAACCGATGTATGATTTCGCGGTGTCCTGATACTCATAGCTGCGGGTAGCGTTTTGAAGGAAATAGCCGATATCTTTCCATGACCCGCCGCGTACAACTTTACGTTTAAGTACTTCAGGATCGGTAGCCTTGGCTTCGTAGTTAAATGTTGGTGCAAGATCATGAACAAATGACGATGCCGACTCATCGAATGTTGACGATGTCCACTCGGCTACGTTGCCGGCCATATTGTACAGGCCATAATCATTAGGGAAATATGAGCGAACGTTAACGGTATAAGCTCCACCGTCATCGGTATAATTACCGCGTCCTGGTTTAAAGTTGGCCAGAAGGCAACCTTTTGCGTTCTTAATATAAGGGCCTCCCCATGGATAATCGGTACCTACCCTGCCTCCGCGTGCGGCATATTCAAATTCGGCTTCGGTAGGCAGTTCATAAGGTAAACGGCGGGGTAAGCGGCGCGAAGCTTTGTACGCCTCATTATAACGGGTACGCCATACCGTAAACGCCCTTGCTTGTCTCCAGGTAACCCCTACAACCGGATAGTTACGAAAAGCCGGATGCGAAAAATATCCTTCAACCATGGGCTCGTTGGCAGCGTATGAAAAATCGCTGAGCCATACCAGTGTATCGGGATAAACAGTTACCGTATCATGCAAAATAAAATCAGAACGTCTTTTGGTTTTATCATTTTTATAGTTGGCCGCGTCGCGGAGCACCATCAGCGAGTAGTTGTACTTTAACAAACGGATGTCGATCTCGTTACTGTCAAACACCCGGTCTTCGCCCTGGTAATACATACCCTGAAGTTTTGACCCATTCCCGGCTTGTCCTTTTTTATCACTCCAGATAGAGTTTTTCTTTACAAATGCCCAATTGATAAACTTTTTACCGGTAGCATTATTGGCAGCGCCTTTTTGCTGTATGTAATATTTGCTATCATTAAGATAATTGGTTATAGCAATTGAATCACGTACCCAGTAAACAAATTGTTTGTACTGGCTATTGGAGATCTCGGTTTGATCCATAAAGAATGGAGCTACGGTAACTTGTTTGGTTTGCGCTATTTGCGAAAAGGTTACATCCTGGTCTGTTTGGCCCATCAGGAAAGTTCCGCCCGGAATATACACCATGCCATACGGCACCTCGGACCTGAAGGAACGTTGTGGAACCCCCGTCACCTCGCCTCTGTCACCCCCTTTACTGCAACCACCCAATACCCCGCTAACTATAACTATTATAAAAAAGTAGATCTGCTTCATTTTAAAATCAAGATTCAGTTATATAAACTATAACATTATGCACCCCCCGAATATATCAAAATTTGTGCTATCAAAGCCAAAAAACATTTAATTTTAAGCTAATATATAGACAATAAATGTCCTTTGCGTTATTTAAACGACAAATTATTGTATAATAGACGTTGCTCATACTAATTACAGCAATGCAAATTAGTTGCCATTAATACGCAATTATGCCATAAAAAGTTGCGGTAGGATTGTATAATTTCCGGATATTATTTATTCACCAGCTTAACATACTGCTCAATGGCCATTGTCATAGACGGGGCGCCAGGGGTAGGCGCCGGGATATCAAGGATAAGGCCGGCTTCGAGCACAGCTTTATGGGTTGTAGCCCCAAAGGCAGCTATCCGGGTGTTATTCTGTTTAAAATCAGGGAAATTTTTATATAATGACTGGATGCTTGAAGGGCTGAAAAAAGCGATCACATCATAAAATACGTCGGCCAGGTCTGAAAGATCGCTGCAAACGGTACGGAACAATACAGCGGGTGTAAAGTTATAACCATTCTCAAGCAGGAAACGCTGAGTTTCTTCGGCAGCAACATCAGAGCATGGATAAAGAAATTTTTCGGCCGAATGCTTTTTCAGCACCTCAGCCAGATCGGCAGCGGTTTGTTTGCCAAAAAATATTTTGCGTTTACGGTACTGGATATATTTTTGCAGGTAAAGGGCGATAGTTTCTGAAAGACAGAAATATTTCATCTCTACAGGCACCTCAAAACGCATTTCTTCACAAATACGGAAGAAATGATCAGCAGAGTTACGACTGGTAAAAATAACAGCTGTAAAATCGCTCAGGTTTATCTTTTCCTTTCTAAAATCCTTCGCCGGAACGCCTTCAACATGAATGAATGATCGGAAATCAATTTTCAGGTTTAGCTTTTTAGCCAGTTCAGCATACGGATTCTTATCGTTTTCGGGTTTTGATAAAGTAACTAATATACTTTTAACCTTTTTCTTTCTGTCTTCCAAGTCAATTCGTTTAACTACCTAAATTCTAATATTCAATGCCTTTATCAAAATTAAAATGGGGCAAATTTCGAGGGCACAAAGATACGTAAATAAATAAAACTTATGAAATCGAAAAGTAGAAATTATATTTACGCTGCTCCTGAGGTATTGCCATGCAAATATAATTATGATAATAATTAGCGTTACGATAAGCAAAGCAGGTATATACAGGCTACTAAGCATACTAAAGCAAAGTACTACGGGTAAAAATATAAATGCCAGGTTAAAATAAGTTAGGTGTAATATATTAAGATACTCGCTTACTAAGCGGCCAATATCAAACACAAACCCTAAAAACTTGAGCACCCAAAATTTGAGCGCGAACAAAATTATAATCAGTATAGTAAGCGATATGTAAAGCCTGCTCCCTCCTACTATATAATAAACTCCATTGTAAGCAGCTAACTGGTATAAAAACAAGCCACAGGTTAAACAAAACAACAAAAACAATCCCAAAAAAGCCCAGGGACTTACAAAGCCCTCTTCTTTGCCAGCCTGCGATAATATCCTTTTACTATAAAATGATTGTAATACGTAACTTATATCCTTATTTAAGGCGATATTAAGTATGGCAGTATATAGCAGCAGGCATATAATGATGATAATGATCCAGGGATCACGCAGCGGCCGCACATGGCCATCCTTAACCAGGCTTTTTGACTTTAAATGTATATCTAAAAACCCGTAACCTTTATACAAGGTATGGGCCAGCAAACTATCTGCAAATTCGCTGTTTGATGCTGAGTCGGGGGCATGTATATAACGCATGGCCAGTGAATCGGCCACAAAAAGCTTGCGGGCATGCATAGCGGCTGCTACCGAATCGAGCAGAGAAACTCCCTCGCTGCGTATAATATGGCGGGGTAAAGTTTTAGGGGCATCTGCTACCGAATCCTGCTGTGCAAAAGCCACAGGACAATTAATTAAGATAAACAGAAAGCACCAGGCAACCAAACGCATTTTAAAGCAATAAATAAACCCCTTGATTTTGTTGCAAATTTATTGTAATAATTGGTTGTTTTATAAATACGGTATAATTTACCCACACCGCAGCAATAAAAGCTTATTTAATCGGCACGCCGGTGGCTGACCAAAAAACCAGGTATCCTCCTGTGCTTTTTTCAACCTTTACATGCACTAAAATCCGTTTAGGATCAGGGTATATATTAAGGGCATTAATGTTATGGTGATCGCTTTCGGCCATTTTGTTTTTATTGTCCCACTTGGCCAGGTCATGCACTATATAGCTCAAACAGCTGTCTTTGGCAACAATATCATTATAATAATCAGGCAGCCAGAAATCTTTTACGGCTACCCCGTCCTTATACGTAAGCTCAACCTGCAGTTGCGAACCGCCCTCGGCACTGGTAAGGCCCAAATACATGCCCATATATTTTTTTTGAGGTACATAAAACCCAAAATTGCCCACTCCCGAAACATAGCGGGCCTGGGAGTTAATACCGTCTTTGTTTTTATAATGCAACGTAATTGACGGATGTTTAGTAGTAGCCCCGATATGCGGATTATCAGGCAAAGCATGCGGAGCAATGTCCTTATTAAACAAGGCGGCGGCCATGGTAAGATAGCCATCGCCCTGCCCATCTCCATCAATGCCTTTAGTCCAGGTAACCAGCTTGCCTTTGGTTAGGGTAGTTATCGGACGCGCGTTTAAAAGCGTATCAATATTGATCTGGATCTCGCGTCCTGGCTGCTGGCTGTAAGCACCAATATTAATCAGGATACAAAATATAAATGACGCAATGATTTTCGGTTTCATCTCTATAGATCGGCCGCACAAACGGATAATTAAATATAGCTTAAAAACAGTGCTTATTCAAATAAACAGCTATGGCATACCGGCTTACATATTATCATTCAGCAATAACAAGATCATGTCTGTATAACCGTTCCCGGCAAGCCCTGACCGGTGTTATAAAACCTGGTCGTTTTTAAAAAAATGCGCGCCCGCTCCTTTGATATCCGTTTCAACCGTAAACAAAGCACCACTTAAAGGATATTGATTTAACTGGCTTTTGCTCAACCCCTGCTTTGCTGTGGTAATAAAAAGCGTTTGCATATTATCTCCGCCAAATGCACAAGAAGTAACATGAGGAGCGACAACCATCACTTTCCCAATCAGGTTCCCGTTATGGGGGTCATAACGGTTTACACAAGCGCCACCCCACATGGCTACCCATATCATGCCATCTTTGTCAACTGTCATTCCATCAGGCATACAGCCGGGTTCTTCTATCTTTACAGCAATTCGCTCTCCGGAAATATTTCCTGTCGTTAAATCAAAATCATACGCTTTAACATCATAATCAAATGAATCAATATAATACATCGTATGGTTATCACCAGACCACCCAATGCCATTGGATACGCTCCTGTTCTCTATCACTTTTTTAAACGAACCATCATAGCAATATAGAGCCCCTTCGTGCAAATTTGCGTCGACATGCATTGTACCAATCCATAAACGCCCTGCCGCATCGCATTTTCCATCGTTGCAACGGTTCATCGGTTTATCACTTTCAATATCCAGGAGCTTCTGTCGCTTGCCCGTTTTAAACTCCAGCACTTCAACAGAACCTTGCAAGGCAACTATTAAGTTACCATTTGTCGCGGGCACAACAGTTCCTATTCTTTTATCTAATTTTCGCGATTCAATGGCTTTGGTGACCGGATCAATAGCGCCAACCATCATTCCTTCAATATCTACAAATAAAAACTTCTTCCATCCGTTGTGCCAGATAGCTCCCTCGCCAAGCATTAAACCAGTTTGATGCAACAATTCTGCCTTCCAAATTTGCATACACTTTTATATAAACAGTTACGCCTCAATAATATTTGTCTATTCCCTCCGCTGGACCTTCAGTTAAATCCGAATTTAGGAAATTAACCACAAGCATACACCCAGAGGCTATCCGAAAAAGCCTGAATTGCAAATAATAATTAAACAAATTTGATAGAAAAATTGCCAACCCGGCATTTTCTTTCAAATTTGTACCCGATCACATAACTACCTAAATAAAATGAGATATTTTATTCTTATCACTTTACTATTGGCTTGCAATAGTTTAGCTTTTGCAAACACGGGCAAACCCATTGCTGATACCCTGGAACATGGCAGCGTACTGTTGGATACCGACGGCCAACCCATTAATGCCCATGGCGCCGGCGTAATGTATCATAAGGGGATTTATTACCTTTTTGGTGAAATAAAAAACGGAAAAACCTGGCTTGTTCCCGGTCAAAACTGGGAAGATTACCGGGTTCCGGCAGGAGGTATATCCTGCTATTCATCTACCGATCTGAAGCATTGGAAAAAAAGGGGTATAGCCTTAAAACCGACGGTTAATGATCCCGGCAATGATCTTGATACCAGCAGAGTGATTGAAAGGCCCAAAGTGATCTACAATGAGCAAACCAGGAAATTTGTAATGTGGATGCATATAGATAAGAACGACTATAACTATTCGCGGGGCGGTGTTGCCATAAGTGATAGTCCGGTTGGGCCATACCAATACCTGGGCAGTGTAAAACCGAATGATCAAATGTTGAGAGACATGACCTTGTATAAGGATGAGGACGGAAAAGCTTACCTTATTTACTCTTCCGAAGACAACAATACCATGCACATTTGCCTGTTGAGCGATGATTATTTAAAGCCAACAAAAACCTATGTAAGAGTATTTGAGAATAAAAAGCGGGAAAGTCCGGCTATTTTTAAGCACAACGGGAAATACTTTTTAATTACGTCGGGTTGTACTGGCTGGTCGCCAAATGCGGCATCATACGCCGTTGCCGATAATATAATGGGGCCGTGGACAGAGCAGGGCAATCCGTGTAAAGGACCAAACGCCGAGGTAACTTTTTTCTCTCAGGGTGCATTTGTACTGCCTGTTGCCGGTGAGCCGGGAAAGTTTATTTTTATGGGAGATGTATGGAATAAGACCGATTTGGAAAAATCTTCCTATCTATGGTTGCCACTAAGCATCAATGATGATAAGGTAGAGATCTATAACCCTTAAACCTGTTTTGTACAGCTTTAACGGTATAATTTTAATATAATAATTACAATAGCTTTAGCGCTTTCTAATTCAGGAATGAAAAAACAAATTATTTGCTCTTTTGGCGCCATGCTCTGCGCATTATTGGTGGTTAACAGTGTATCTGGTAATGTGAACAACCACAAAAGATACCCGGTAGTTGGCAGGGACTCATCTGTTAAAAAAAACGCTCGCGCCGGTAAACCCATCAGCCCGGATTTGTTCGGAATATTTTTTGAGGATTTGAGTTACGCTGCCGATGGCGGTCTTTATGCAGAACTGATTCAAAACCGTTCATTTGAATATAATCCGGCTGACAGAAAAGGCTGGAATTCCTTTACCGGCTGGGAATATACTACCGAAGGCTATGGTTACGGAACTATCTCTGTAGAAACAGCAGCTCCTTTATCCGTAAATAATCCGCATTATGTTGTTTTAAATGTAGAAGAAGAAGGCAGGGAGGGCGTTGGTTTAACCAATACGGGTTTTGATGGCATCGTTGTAAGGGCCGGAGAACAATATAACTTTTCGGCTTTTGCCCGCCAACTTTCTGATCAGTCAATTCCAATCCAGGTTAAATTGCAGGGCAAAAAAGGAACTGTGTATGGCGAGGCAACTTTCTCTGCCCAGAGTAAAGATTGGAAAAAATATACGGCAACCATTACAGCAGCTCAAAGCGATGACAGCGCCCGTTTGGTTATTGTGGCCAAAGCTAAAGGCAAAATAGCGCTGGATATAATTTCTCTTTTTCCTCAAAAAACGTTTAAAAACCGGACTAACGGCCTTAGGCCTGATATTGCGCAGGCAATTGCCGATCTAAAACCTAAGTTTATGCGTTTCCCGGGGGGCTGCCTGGTACATGGCGACGGCATTGGAAATATTTACCGTTGGAAAAATACCATAGGTCCTGTGGAACAACGTACAGAGCAACGGAATATATGGAACTACCATCAGAGCGCAGGGCTTGGTTATTATGAGTATTTCCAGTTTTGTGAAGATATTGGAGCTAAGCCCGTACCAGTTTTAGCTGCAGCAGTAAGCTGTCAAAATTCAGGCGGTACCTGGCGCATCGGCGGAACAGGGCAGCGCGCGTTGCCTATGAACGAAATGCAGGCGTACATTCAGGACGTTTTAGATTTAATTGAGTACGCAAATGGCCCAACCTCCTCAACCTGGGGAGCAAAAAGGGCCCAGGCCGGACATCCTGCTTCATTTCACCTGCAATACCTTGGTGTTGGCAATGAAGATAAAATTACGCCCGGATTCAGGGAGCGGTTTAAAATGATCTATGACGCTGTGAGCGCCAAACATCCCGAGATTACGCTGGTTGGTACGGTTGGCCCCAGCCCCTCGGGCCAGGATTTTGAGCTGGGCTGGGAATTTGCCGGTCAATTAGCCGTGCCCGTAGTTGATGAGCATTATTATGAAAAACCAGAATGGTTTCTGCGCAACAACCTGCGGTATGATACCTATAACCGTTCCAAATCCAAAGTTTATTTAGGAGAGTATGCCTCGCAGGGCAATGCGTTATTTAATGCGCTGGCCGAGGCAGCTTACATGACGGCGCTTGAACGTAATGGAGATGTAGTGAAAATGGCTTCTTACGCGCCGCTTATTGCACGTCAGGGTCATACTTCCTGGAACCCCAACCTCATTTACTTTACAAATACAGCTGTAACGCCAACAGTTAATTATTATGTACAGCAGCTGTTTTCCACCAATCAGGGCGATCGTTATTATTCAAACATTGTTTCCTTTACCGACAAGAAAAGCTTAAAAGATTCAACACTTACCGCATCTTGTGTAAAGGACAGCAAAACAGGCGACCTTATTGTGAAGCTGGTAAATGCTGGCGGTGTAGCCAGGCAGGCCCGGGTAGACCTTACCGGCTTTAAAAAAATCAACCCAAAAGCGAGCCGCACTACGCTTTCGGGCACGTCCCGCGCTGAGAACACCCTTGCAAACCCTCATAATATTGTTCCGGAAACGTCGGCGTTTGCGGCCGAAAAGTCTTTTGTTTATGGGGTAGCGCCATATTCACTCACCGTGATCAGAATAAAAACAAATGGCGATCAGCTAAAAACCGAGATTCAATAAAATAGAGAATAAGCATGCCTGCTGTATTTGGCTATTACCTGCTTAGGGAATAAACTAATTAAATCCGCAGTTCAACAAAAAAAGGAAGATTCGAAGCAGATCTTCCTTTTTTGTTGAATCCTTTTTTGTTGAACCTAAAATCATTAAAAAGTCGGCAGGATACGTTCCTTACTTTTAACTATTAGTCAACAAATAGTGCTTTCTTATATAAAATCCAAGCCGCGTCTTGTATCAACATAACAAAAAGCCTTTTGCGCAATTAACTATTTGTTAAGTGCTTAAAATCAACACTTTGCGTGATATATATCACATTTTAATTTAAAAATAAGTGTATTTTTAGTTAGGGTGATTTAATCTCCCGTAACTCCCTATGAAACAGCTTATTTTAAACCTTTTAATAATTTCCTGTTGCCTCCAAGCCAGCTACGCCCAAACTGCAGGGTCCAACGTTTCACTCAAATCAAATAACCTGGCTATTGCCGCGTTAGAAACAGCTTCGCCTGTTACATTGCCTGATATTCAATATCATTTGACAGCGAGGCCATGGCATGCGTTAAATATTTCAAGGGATGTTTATTTATCCAGAGTTGAAGGCGTAGTTCGGGAGATAGTAAAATACCAAAGTTCAACTGGCGCCATTGTTGATCCATATGGTCGTCGCGAAATACAATATTCCACCCCTTATTTCGCATATGCCGTAGGGGCACTGTTATCCGCTGGTCGGGCTAAGGATCTGCTAAACGCCGGTATACTGGCTATCAACCACGCCACCGCCGACGTAGCCGCCGGATCGTCATCTATCCCCGACAATCACGGCGAATTTTTCCTTGGTGCGCTGTCGGGTGCTATCCCGCTTTATACGCCCTATGTTTCCGCCACACAATTACAAACATGGAAAACAAGAATGGCAAAGCCAATTGCTGATGTTATTAGCGGAAGAACCAATAATTGGAGATCATATGCAATGAAAGGAGAATGGCTCCGTGCAAAAAATGGATATGTAGACAAGGTTGCAGCGGTTAGCTGGATTGAAAGTAGCTGGATCACTACACAAAGGAGCCGCATAACAAACAATTCCTGGAATTGCTATCACGATACAAGTACTGATCCGGATGCGTGGCCCTATGAATCAGTAGGCAGGAGTAATTTATTGGCAATGATTGCTGATGGGTATAGCGGAGCGTCCAGGAATGAAATTTTAACCATGTTGAAAAGAGGGACCCAATCCAGTCTTTTGTTTCAGGATCCTTCGGGCCAGATAATTGCAGGTGGCAGAAGCGGTAATCATACGTGGAATGATATCCTGTTGGCAACTGGCTATGAAACAATGGCCGAAGTGGTTAACAAAGATGGGGATCTGCGTTTAGCCGGGCAATACCGCCATGCAGCTGCTCTTGCTTTTCAAAGTGCACAAAGGTGGGTTAGGCCAACCGGCACCTATTCTGTTACAAAAAACCATTTTGATCCGTCTGAGAGGGTAGGGTACGCGAGCTATAGCTTCTTAACTAACTACAACGGCAACATGATGCTACACATGGCAGAGAATTATCTGACGCACACATCTGCCATAACCGAACAGCCCATGCCAAATGAAATTGGCGGTTATACCATCATAAGCGACAGTCAGTTTGCTACGGCTGTTGCCAACGCGGGCGGGATGGCCATGCAAATATGCCTAAGGGGTTCAACAGCGGTTCAATATGATCGTTACTGGACTACGTTAGGAGTTGTTCGTTTTGCCAGGCCCGGCTGGGATTCGCGTCTCGGCCCTTCGGATGGAATAAGAGAAGTATCAACCATGCTGGGGGTGTCCTTTGCTCCTACATTTCTGGAAAATGGCAAATGGATACGCCTGGCCAGTGTACCGGATCGTTACGAAGCTTTTTTTACAACTCAATTTACACACCCATTACTCATTCGTTGCCAGGTAGTATATAAACCAAAAACTGGTAAAACCGGGCCCACTTTCACTAATGATTTTATTATTACCCCCGACGGCATCCTTTCAAAGCTTACCTCCACTTCCGGAAGTTTCGGAATAACCTGGCCCCTGTTAACTTTTGACGGGGCAAACCATCTTAGTACCAGCATTACCTCAAATACCGCGAGTGTATCATCTCCAAGTAAAACAGACCAGCAAAATTTTATTGCCTTGCATACCAAACCCACTATTACAGCAGTGGATAAAGCAATAAGAAGTTCTTACGGCGATCTTCTGCCCGTAAGAATGGTTTCAGGAAATACAAATAATGTAACGTTTATTTATCCCCGCAGTTCAACGGATCCATCTGCAGAATCGGTAAGAGCAAGTTTTTTGCGGTCGGGAAATGATTTTTCATCGGTATTGGGAAAAGTTCAGGGGGATACCTATATAGGAAGAACATCAGCAGGGGGAGTTGCGACATCTATTGATATCAATAACGATGGCAAGGCCGACGTAGCCTTCAATGCAACTACAGGATTTATTATTCAGTTAGAAGCCGGCAAAATCAGTAAAATAGAAACAGACAGGGATGCAACTGCGATAATTCAGGGCCAGACTTTTAATTTTAAGGCTTATACACCTTTGTCTATCGTCTTACAGGCATCCAGTATCAATAAAGTAGCGGCAGACACCGATAGCACTGCGCGCATAAACACTAAAGACAACAACAATAAACTGCTTGCTGCAAGTGATTCCTTAACCGGGACAGTTTTAAAAGATCAGCCTGAAACAGCAAAGGCCGAATTTAAGCATCCGGGCGAATCAGGCGCGCAAAAAGCCGTGGAGAATTACGATTTTAAAGTGTGGCCCGTTCCAACCCAGGGAATATTAAATTTACAAGCATCGTCTTTTTGGTCAAATTGCACCGTAACAATTTATAATTTGTTTGGTAAGATAGTTTTAACCAGAAATTTAAATGGCACTTCCATTCAAATAAATCTTGCTGATATGGCAAAAGGAACTTATATAGTATACCTTAATCAAAATGGCAAAGTAGCAAATAAGAAAATAATGCTTCAATAGCTGGCAATCAAATATTTTAGTGGGTAGTATGAGAATAAATAATCAAATCGTTACCTCGAACGATCGTGCGGGATATTTTGCTGTATACTGCCAGGAGATCTCTCCAGTTGGAAATGACAAGGTGTACAAGCTACATCAACAACACTTTCCAGGCATCCATTACACGGCCGTTATCTAACAAATGCTTGGCTTTTAAATGAAGGCGCATGGTGCGGGTGTTGCTGTCGATAGTAGCATCAAGCAGTTCTTTCATTTCACCGGTTTTGCTAAAGGCTTTTACCTCCTCATCGGATGGCAGCGTTTTAACAAGCGCCAATAACCCCAAATTATTCCCGGTTAATACGTTGGAGTTTTTAACCTCTTTAGGAAAAGCATCTACGCCTATACCTATTCCAGCATAATCTATTGGTTTGGCAATTTTAAATAAATTATCGCTGGTTACCCTACAATACCAATCACCGCCTAAACGGGCCACCAGATCTATTTTATGAGGGTCTATTTTGCCATTAGCATCCAAAATATCTTCATTGATATGAATCCGTTTCACCTCAGCAATAACCAAATTTCCTGCTCCTCCGTTTTTCCCTAACGATATCACATCATTCACTACACACTCCAATTGAACGGTCGATTCCGCTACCCTGGGTGGCTTTACAGTCTCCGAAGCCAATTCAGTAAACCCCGCTTTCGAAAACTCATTTACTTCTCTTGGATAATCCATACTGGTTAAATAGGCCTGTTGAACCATCTCATAGTTTACAACATTAATCACACATTCAGGTATTTCCAAAACGTTTTCAAGCGTATGCTTACTGGTGTTATCCCGCGCCCTGCTTGTCGGCGAAAAAACGCAAATCGGTGGATTAACACTAAACACATTAAAAAAACTAAACGGACTTAAATTAACCTCGCCATTTTTATCAATAGTGGATGCAAAACATATCGGCCGGGGTGCAATGGCATAGTGCAAATAACCTTGCATTTCCGCCGGCGTTAATGACGACGCATCAATAGTTTTTAACCCCATTCAAATTTTTATTAACGTGAGTTCGGAATAAGAAAAGCATATAAAAGGGAGTAAAGGGTACGGATTCTGCTTGTAAAATGATTGACAACAATTCATTAACAAATAACAATATCCTGTGTTGAGAGATAAAATTACAGAATTTTTTGTAAACACTGTTGACTTTTGCAACGGCAAATGAGAAAAGAATTACATACGTTGGCTTATCGTTATCAGGATATATTAGTCACTTTTTATTTGTTACTTTTGAAACCTGAATACTAACATTCAAGCAAAAAATAACATACAACAAAAGATCAAGGCAGCGATTAAAACAACTTAACATTGAAAATCAACACCTTAACACAACTAATCTATCCCATTCTTTATGGGATTATATACTCTTCAAAGCATGGCCGGCATTTATATACATATACCTTTTTGCAAGCAGGCTTGCCATTATTGTGATTTTCACTTTAGTACATCTTTAAAATATAAAGATGAATTGCTTCATGCGCTGGTAAAAGAGATCAGGCTGCAAAAAAACTATCTGGACAACGAAACAGTTGAAACCATCTATTTTGGTGGAGGGACACCATCGTTACTGGATGCCTCCGAAATAAACTTATTGATCAACGCTGTTACAGAGCTGCATACCGTGTCATCAGATGCAGAAATAACGCTGGAAGCCAATCCCGATGACCTGAATGACGCCAAGTTAAAGGGACTGCGCCAAACCGATGTAAACCGCTTCAGCATTGGCATACAATCGTTTTTTGACGATGATCTGTTATGGATGAACCGTGCGCACCGCAGCAAGGATGGTGAGGCGTCGGTTAAAAGGGCGCAGGACGCGGGTTTTGAAAACATTACCGCCGATCTGATATATGGCTACCCGCTGCTAACCGATACCAAATGGAAGCAAAACATGGATATGATGTTTGAACTGTCCATTCCGCATATATCGGCCTACTCCATAACCGTTGAGCCGCAAACCGCGCTGGCAGCATTCATCAATAAAAATAAACAGCCGCCCATGAATGAACAGCAAAGCGCTGCACAATTTACAATGCTGATGGAGGCAATGGCTGATCATGATTTTGAGCATTATGAAATATCCAACTTTTGCAAACCGGGGCATTATTCCAGGCATAATTCCAATTACTGGCAGGGCGTAAAATACCTGGGCATCGGTCCGTCGGCGCACTCTTACAATGGCGATACCAGGCAATGGAACATAGCCAGCAACCCGCAATATATACAACGCATTGAAACCGGCCAGCTACCGGCCGAAACCGAAACCCTTACAGAAGAGAACAGGCTTAACGAATATATCATGACCTCCATACGTACCATGTGGGGCCTCAATCTTGATAAGCTTAATTCGATAGCCAGTGCATCGGCCAGCCAACTTCTCATTGCGGCCCAACGCTATTTTGACAACGGCTGGATAATTCAAAAAGATAACATCCTATACCTTACCCCGGCGGGTAAACTTTATGCTGATAATATAGCCGCTGGCTTATTCTTTTAAACCTTTTGATGTTTTTTAAATCAATAAGTTGTAACAATTAGCATATTAAACAAAAACCGTTATTTATTACCTGTCGTATTTTGATATAAATACTAACCATTTATAAATTTAATGAAACTGTCAGGAGCTCGTGATAGCTTTGTTACATTTAAAACAAAAACAAACAGGCACTTTTACGTGTCACTTAAAAACGTATAAACTGATCACAGCATGAAAAAAATAATTATAGCGGCCTTTGCATTAGCAGCTTTTGCAATAGCGCCTAAGGCAAATGCGCAAACAAAAATGGTAGGTGGTGCGGCCATGTATCCGAATAAAAATATTGTTCAAAATGCTTCCAACTCAAAGGACCATACCACATTGGTGGCTGCTGTAAAAGCGGCGGGCCTGGTACCAACTTTGTCATCTGCTGGTCCGTTCACTGTATTTGCACCAACCAATGAAGCCTTTAATAAACTACCGGCAGGCACGGTTGATAACCTGGTTAAACCGGCAAATAAAGCAACCTTAATTAAAATTTTAACTTATCATGTGGTATCCGGTAAGCTAACCTCTGCCGACCTGTTAGCCAAAGTAAAAGAAGGTAAGGGTAAGGCCGAGTTAAATACCGTAAGCGGTGGTACTATTACCGTTATGGCGCAGGGACCCAAATTATACCTGGTTGATGAAAAAGGCGGTAAATCATGGATCACCATTGCCGATGTAAACCAAAGCAATGGCGTAATACAGGTAGTAAATACCGTTTTAATGCCTAACTAAGTTTTCAGGGCTACATGGACCGGAAGGGAAAACAGACCACCAAGCTCGTCAAAAATATATTAATAACAAGTTAACCCCGACAACATCAAATTTTAACAAAAATCTATACCTTTTGGGGTTTTATTTCGTTATTTTGTTTGCTTTTTGGTATTATAACGTAGCTATTTAACAATAAAACAGCCCAAAAAGTAATTAAAATATGAGTTTTATTCTCCGCCCTATTGATACTGTTGAAAATATTTCTCCTGAAGATTTCAAGAAGAACTATTTGGATCCCCGCCGCCCGCTGGTAATAAAAGGGCTTACCAAAAGCTGGCCCGCCCGCGAAAAGTGGACCCCGGAATATTTAAAACAAGTGGTTGGTAAAAAGGTAGTGCCCCTGTATGATAACTCCAAGGCCGACCCATCAAAACCTATCAATTCATCGGCTACGGAAATGCCTTTTGATGAATATATCGATATGATCCGCAGCAAGCCTACCGAGCTGAGGATATTCTTTTTTAATATTTTCAAACAGGCCCCGCAGCTTCTGGATGATATTGTGCTGCCCAAAGACCTAATGGGCGGTTTTTTAGAAAGCATGCCGGCTATGTTTTTCGGCGGTTCCAACTCGGTTACTTTTTTACATTATGATATTGACCTGCCGCATATTTTTCATACCCACTTTGGTGGGCGCAAGCACGTGATCCTGTTTGAAAATAAGTGGAAACGCCGTTTATACTGCATACCCAACGCTACTTACGCGCTGGAAGACTATGATGTATTAAACCCCGACTTTAAAAAATTCCCGGCGCTCGATGGTGTTGAGGGCATTGAAGTGTTTTTAGAGCATGGCGATACCCTGTTTATGCCTACCGGTTACTGGCACTGGATGAAATATATCGACGGATCATACTCTCTGAGCCTGCGCGCCTGGGACGCTTCCATCAGCCGCAAAGCCGCAAGTCTTTATAACCTGGCCATCAAAGGCGGGGTTGACAGCGTTCTGAAAATGGCCTTTAAAGAAAAATATGCCAAATTTCGCGAAGAACTGGCCATAAAATGGGCTAACCGCGAACTGGCTGCCGGAAAACCGCATTGAGTTGTGGGTTTGCAGTGTCGAGCTATAAGTTATTTAATAGCGATGGATTTTTTCCATCGCTATTTTTATTCGCTCACCAGCTGTGAATTTCTGCACATAGTAGTCTGTGAGGACACAGACTATGGGGAAAAATCCTTCGCTATTTTTATAACCAACTGATCTCACATCTCATATCTAACATCTCATATCTCAATCTACGATGTATGGTCGCATACAATTTTCCATTCGCCTTTTATTTTCCTGAACCATAGGGTATAATAGCCGCCCGGTGCATCTTTGGCGCGTTTAAGCCGCCAGCCGCCTAACAAAAAGGCGTTGGTGGCATCAAGTACTTTTACCTGCAATATGGTAAAGGTAAGCTGTCCCATGGCCGCCTTGCCGGGGTATGCCTTTTTATAATGATCAAGTGCTATTTTCCAGCCGTAGGAAGGTGCCGCCTTACTTACAAACAGGAGCGAGTCTGATTTCCAGTATCCCAGCATAAATCCATTGATATCGCCGCGGTTCCAGGCCAGTTGCTGATCGTACATTACTTTTAATATAGCCTGCCTGTCCTGTGCGTGTGAACCATAAGAGATGAGTATCAGGAAACAAAATAAAAATAGTTTTTTCATGAATTAAAGATAAAGAAATTGCCTGAACCACAATTTTGTTTGAACCTGGGTTCGCATGAAAAAAAAGCCACGAAAAAAATCAAATCCTCAAATCAGGAAAATCGTGGTTCAGACAAAAAAATCCTGTTATATTTGGATTATTCTACACCAAACTTTACATCAACTTTATGAACAATCGGGTATTAAGCTTCGGCGAAGTTTTATGGGACGCATTTGGCGATGGTAAAAAAGCGGGTGGCGCACCCATGAATGTGGCAATGCACTTGGTGCAACAAGGCGTTAGCGTAGCTTTTGCAAGTTCTGTTGGTATGGACAACAGTGGCGATAACCTGATCGCTTTTTTGCAAAAAAACGGTTTGTACTCTCCCCTGATCCAGCGCGATGACGAATTCCCTACCTGCGAGGTAACTGTAAAGCTTGATGAAAACAACCAGGCTACCTATATAATACCCGAACCGGTATCATGGGACAACATTGTTACTACCGAGGCGCTTAACCAATCAGGCAAACAGGCATCGGCCATAGTATTTGGCAGCCTGGCCTGCCGTAATACCGCCACCCGCGAAACCCTGTTGAACCTGCTTGATGAAACCAGGGCCCTTAAAATTTTCGATGTAAACTTAAGGTCCCCTCACTATACACTCTCTACAATTGAAACCCTGGCGGCAAGCGCCAACGTGGTAAAGATGAACGAAGAGGAGGCCAACCTGCTCATAGGTGGCAGCAACCGCTCATTAAGAGAGCAGATCACAGAGTTCCGCTCCAAATATCACAACCAAACCATTTGCGTAACCCGGGGCGAAAACGGCGCCATTGTATGGCATGATCATGAGTTTTATGAAAGTCCGGGCTGCCCCGTAAAGGTTGGCGACTCTGTAGGTGCCGGCGATGCCTTCCTGGCCACCTTTGTAGCCGGACTTCTCAACAATCACCCCATGCAGTCTGTAGTTGATAAAGCCTGCTCTGTAGGCGCATTTGTAGCCAGTCAGCGCGGCGCCAACCCAACTTATCCGCCTGAATTATTGAATAGCCTGGCTTATATTTAGGGAGGTGTGAGTGGGTGTGGTGAATGGTGAGTAGTGAGTGGTGAAATTATTTTGTATCAGATAAAGTAGTGGCAATTTAGCGCTTTGCGATAAGCATATTTACTCTGTATAGCATGCGGTTGCCACGCTACGCTCGCAATGACATGTGAAGAAAAATCTTAATGATACCATTATCCCCTTTCTCCTCCTTGTCAGCAGAATAGCTTCGGATGAAAGCAGGCAGAACACGTTGGCCCGGTGCGGCTGGAGGGGCATTAGCAATTTTGCCTGAAGCGCGGGGATAATGAGCGAACGCAGTAGCGGCAAAATTTAGCAGCCCGTGGTTCTGCCTGTTTTGCAGGGCAAGGCCATGTGCGCAAAGAAGCATTTCTGGTGACTTGATCTTTGGTTACTTTGTATCAAGACAAAGTAACAGCCTCAGCGGCAATTGAGCGCTCTGCGATAGGCATATTGGACCCTGATTAGCATAGAGATTGCTTCGTTCCTCGCAATGACGTGAAAAACGTATTTCGTTTCCTCAGAGCCTCTCCGGAGGGACCTTGAGGGACCCGAACTCACTACTCCCTGCGCCCTACTCGCTCCTCACCCATTCCCTACTCACCACTCACTACTCACCCCTCACCTCCTCACCACCCCATCTTCCTTTTTGTCATCCTTACCTAACAATTTGTTTTAATACCCACGTCGCGAAACTTTTAAGAATAATTATCCGTTCCTTTATAGTATAGAAAGGACGAGATATGCGTGGTTTTGGATTTTCCAAGTTTAAACCCAACCAAATCCCCAAAGGCGGATTTGACGAATTATTAAAGTTATTCCTGGAATTGCTCAACTATACTTCGGGCGATGCAGGCGAAGCACTGGCCTGGCTTAATGAACTCGACAAACAATATAACCTTACCAATGACGACTATGGTATGGGTGATTTTATTGACGAGCTGAAACAAAAGGGCTACCTGGATGAAGACCGCCAAAATGGTGGCTTCAACATCACTGCAAAAACAGAACAAAGTATACGCCAGTCGGCGCTGGAAGAGATATTTGGCAAGCTTAAAAAATCGGGAAAAGGCAATCACCGTACGCCCCAATCGGGCCAGGGTGATGAAAAGAATGCCGAACGCCGCGAGTTTGAATTTGGCGACAGTTTGGACCAGATAGATATGACCCAATCTATCCACAACGCGCAGGTAAACCATGGCATCGGCGATTTTATGATGACCGAGCGCGACCTGGAAGTAGAGGAAATGGATTATAAAACCCTCACTTCAACCGTGTTGATGATTGATATATCGCACTCCATGATATTGTACGGCGAAGACCGGATAACACCCGCTAAAAAGGTGGCCATGGCCCTTGCCGAGCTTATCCGCACCAAATACCCTAAGGATACGCTGGATATTGTAGTTTTTGGTAACGATGCCTGGCCCATAACCCTGCAGGACCTTCCCTATTTACAGGTTGGCCCGTACCATACCAATACCTATGCCGGGCTTGAGCTGGCTACCGATTTGCTGCGCAGGCGCAAAACGCATAACAAGCAAATATTCATGATAACTGACGGTAAGCCTACTTGTTTAAAAGAAGGCACAAAATATTACAAAAACAGCATAGGCCTGGACAGGAAGGTGGTAAACAAAACCCTGAACATGGCCGCGCAATGCAAACGCTTAAAAATCCCCATCACTACTTTTATGATTGCTAAAGACCCCTACCTGCAGCAGTTTGTTCGTAAATTTACAGAAACCAACGGCGGCAAGGCTTTTTACAGTTCACTGAATGGTTTGGGCGAATACATTTTTGAAGATTATATTAAAAACAGAAGAAAGACCGTAAGATAACAGGAGGGTTAGCAAGTGCGGGGCTGAAAATAACAACATTTGATCTTTTCAAGCTTCCGGAGCAAACAAATAATGAAAATTGACCGTATAGATCATCTGGTTTTAACAGTAAAAGATATTGAAGCAACCTGTGCGTTTTATACAAACGTATTAGGTATGGAGGTAGAAACATTTGGCGGAGGAAGAAAAGCTTTAAAATTTGGCAATCAAAAACTTAACCTGCACCAAAAAGATAATGAATTTGAACCAAAGGCACATATGCCCACCCCTGGTGCCATCGATATTTGTTTTATTACAACAGATGTTATTGGTTTGCTTAAAACAGAACTCGAAAACAAAAACATACAAACACAGGGAATATTTGAACGTACAGGTGCTACAGGCAAAATACAGTCGATCTATTTCCGTGACCCCGATCAAAACCTGATAGAGGTTAGTAATTACGTATAACAAAGCATTTAAATGAATAAACTACTGGATATAAAAACTCTTGGCGAGCTTAAAAAAACTAACTATAAAAGCCAATCGGTTAAAGATGAATTACGTGCTAATTTAATTGCGCAGCTAAAAAAACGCGAGGGCGGGTTTGAAGGCATTGTAGGGTTTGAGGACACCGTTATACCCGATCTGCAAACCGCTATCCTGTCAAGGCACAATATTTTATTACTGGGCCTGCGTGGCCAGGCCAAAACCCGGATAGCACGCTTACTGGTTAACTTGCTCGACGAATATATACCTTACATTGAGGGATCCGATCTTTTTGATGACCCCTACCACCCTATTTCGTGGTTTGGCCATCATACGGTTACCACCCTGGGCGATGATACCCCCATAGGCTGGATGCACCGCTCTGAGCGCTATACCGAAAAACTGGCTACCCCTGATGTTACCGTTGCCGACCTGATAGGCGATGTTGACCCCATTAAGGCCGCCACGCTTAAATTAACCTACTCTGATGAAAGGGTTATCCATTTTGGCCTGATACCACGTGCACACCGCGGCATTTTTGTGATCAACGAGCTGCCCGATCTGCAGGCCCGCATCCAGGTGTCGCTTTTTAATATTCTGCAGGAAAGGGATATACAGATACGCGGTTTTAAACTGCGTTTACCGCTGGATATTCAATTTGTATTTACCGCCAACCCTGAGGATTATACCAATCGCGGCTCCATAGTTACTCCGCTTAAAGATCGTATTGAAAGCCAGATATTAACACACTACCCGCGTTCAGTCGAGATCTCCAGAAAAATAACCCAGCAGGAAGCATCACTTACTGATGAGCAGCGCGCTAATATTGAAGCCGATAGCCTGGTGAAAAACCTGGTGGAGCAAATTGCCTTTGAGGCCCGTAACTCCGAGTATATCGATAAAAAATCCGGCGTATCAGCACGTTTAACTATTTCGGCCTTTGAAAACCTCATCAGCAATGCCGAGCGCCGCATGATCATCAATAACGAAACCAGCACATTTGTACGTATTACCGACTTTTTGGGTGTAATACCGGCTATAACAGGTAAAATTGAGCTTGTATATGAAGGCGAACTTGAGGGCCCCGGCAAAGTGGCCAATATACTGATAGGCAAGGCCATTAAAACCCTGTTGCTGGAATTTTTCCCCGATCCGGAAAAGGCCAAAAAAGGAAAAGCGCCAAATCCGTACGCCGCTATTATTAACTGGTTTGGCGAAGGCAATAACCTGGCCCTGGTTGATGACATGCCGCTGCAGGATTACAAAAAAGAACTTAACGAGGTTGCTGGCTTAAAGGACCTGGTTAAAAAGATACACCCGCGCCTTACCGAAAATCAACAGCTGCTGCTCATGGAGTTTGTATTGCATGGCCTGGCCGAATTTTCGCAGCTTAACAAAGGCTTTTTAGATAACGGCTTTGCGTTTTCAGATATGTTTAACAGCCTGTTTAACCTGCAGCCTGATGATGACGATGATCTGGACCTTGATGACGACCGCTATTAATTACACGCCGGTAATAAATGAGGGAACACACGCTTAACATCATCCTGATAATTACCGTATTGCTGCTTATTGACCTGTATGTATTGCATGGCATACGCGGCGCGTTTAAAAAAGTAAAGTTGCCCCACTCGGGCAACTTTACTTTTTTTTACTGGTTCGCCTCGGCTTTTTTGATAGCGGGCCTGTTGCTTGCTGTGTATGTTAATCTGGGCGTTGGCCTGCGGGCGGCGTTTATGCTGGCTTTTTTCCTTATTTTTTTAGGTAAAATATCTTTTTTACCATTCCTGCTCGCTGACGATCTGCGGCGGATGCTTATTGTGCGAAAAAACAGGTTTAAAAGAAAAACAGAGGGCACCCGCATTCCTCCGCATGAACATGCCATACCCCGTTCAGAATTCCTGATGAAAGCCGGGTTGCTTGCCGGAGCGGTTCCGCTTGCCGCTATCAGGATCAGTATGGCCGCCGGGTTATATGATTATCGGGTAAAATATCAAACCATGTATTTGCCAAACTTGCCCAAAGCGTTTGACGGCATTAAGCTGGGGCAGATATCAGATATACACTCAGGCAGTTTTTTTAACCATAAAGCGGTACTTGGGGGTATTGAAATGCTGCTGAAGGAAAAACCAGATGTTATATTTTTTACAGGCGACCTGGTTAATGAAAAAGCTTCGGAAATGAATCATTACCAAAAAATTTTTACAAAAGTAAAAGCACCGCTTGGAGTTTACAGCTCATTGGGCAACCATGATTATGGCGACTATGGTAACTGGCAATCGCCGGCCGACAAAATTAAAAACCACGCCGATCTTATTGCCACCCACAAAAACATGGGCTGGGACCTGCTGCTTAATGAGCACCGCCGCTTAAAAGTTAATGGCGAAGAAATAGGTATACTGGGTGTTGAAAACTGGGGCGAACTAAGCAGGTTCCCCAAGTATGGCCGTATGGACCTGGCTACTAAAAACACCGATGACCTGCCCGTAAAACTGTTGTTGTCACATGATCCTTCGCACTGGCGCGGCGAGGTATTGTCCAAATATCCGCAAATAGATGCCATGTTTTCGGGCCACACACACGGTATGCAGTTTGGTGTGCGCACCAGGCATTTTCAGTGGAGCCCAATTGAGTATGTTTACAAGGAATGGGCCGGTATTTACCAGGAAGGCAGTCAACAATTATACGTAAATGTGGGCTTTGGTTTTATTGGTTTAAGCGGCAGGGTTGGAATATTACCAGAGATTACGATATTTACATTAAAAGCCGGTCAGGATCCTTCCAAAAACGCGTAGTAAAGGTTCAATGCAGGCAGATATTCATTACCTAAATGAAAAAAGCACTTCTATCTGTTTTTGATTTTTTGCTGTTCAGTAATATTTTCATGTCGCTTTGCGCCGTTGCGCAGGCATTAATAACCTTTGAGCTTATAGATGCAAAACCCATGTTTACCGTTGTGGGCCTGCTGTTTACATCAACCCTGGGCATCTATAATTTTTGTATACTGTTAACCAAACCTGCACGGCCTGAGCAATCGCCACATAAACGGGTACGCTGGTTTTTTAAACATTACCGGCTTATGGTAACGTTTACCATTGTTTCGCTGCTATCGCTTGTGCCGCTGTTCTTTTTAATTACTACGGAATCAAAGATACTGCTCATCTTTTTGGGTGTTTTATCTTTTAGCTACAGCCTGCCCTTGTTTACCGTTGGCGACCATAAATTTGGCCTGCGTAACATCCCCGGGTTAAAACCATTCCTGATCACATTGGTATGGACCATGAGCTGCGTATTATTCCCGGTGCTGGAGGTACTGCACCGGCATACCAATGATATATCCATGCGCGATACCACCATATTGATAGCCAAACGCTTTCTGTTTATTGGCGCGCTTACCATTCCCTTTGATATCCGCGACCTGTTTGATGACCGCACGCAGGGGCTAAAAACCATTCCGGTGGCCTGGGGCGAAAAAAATGCGTATTTATTTTGCCAGATATTGCTTGCAGGTTATGTGGTTTTACTGTTCATTTTCAAGAAAAACGGGTTCAATGTTGATTTTTGGGCACTAACCCTAACCGTTGTTTTAACAGGTTGGCTCATATTTAAATCGGCCTGGAAAAAAGACGAATACTATTACTTCTTTTTTATGGACGGTGTACTCATATTACAATATGCGGTATTGATGGCATTCCGGTTGATAGGAGGTCATTAAAATGGCGGCCAACTATCATAACTCTGCCTGGTTTTATGACAGGCTTGCGCGCCTGGTATATGGCCGTGCGCTTATAAATACCCAGTTGTACCTGCTGCATTACATTGAACCGGGCAGCAATGTGCTCATAGTGGGTGGCGGCACCGGCTGGATACTGGAAGAGTTAACAAAGATTCACTCCTCGGGTTTGCGCATTACCTATGTAGAGGTAGCCGAAGCGATGATGGCCCTGTCGCAAAAGAGAGAAACCGGTAGCAACCGGGTGGTTTATATTAATAACGCTGTTGAAAATGTAGATCTCGCGCCTGATTTTGACGTAGTGATAACCCCCTTTTTGTTCGACAACTTTACCGAGCAAACTTTCCAAACCGTATTTACCCATATCCATCACTTGCTCAAACCTGATGGCCTGTGGCTCAATGCCGATTTTCAGCTCACCGGCAAGTGGTGGCAGCAGCTTCTGCTAAAAAGTATGTTCATTTTTTTTAAAGCGATTTGCGGCATCGAAGCCCGTAAGCTGCCTGGCATTGAAAGCTATTTCGCCGCTAATAACTACCAGGTGATCAGCGAAAAAACTTTTTTTGGAGACTTTATTATGGCTAAAGTGTATAGGAAGTGATGATCATGAATTAATCATACCTGTAGGTACTTATCAATCCATGATGGTTTTTTTGCAATAATCAGCTCAATCTTCTCTTGTATTAAACCTACTACAGATCACTTGTACCCCTACACTTTCATAAGCAACCTAAAATTTGTCATTGCGAGCGCAGCGCGGCAATCCTATTGTACAAATCACCGTTGCTAAGCAAATAACCCGTCCTGGTGAGATTGCTTCGTTCCCACAATGACATGCTGGAAATTATCAAAAAAAGTCCCTACTGGGCGTAAACAAACTTATATCCTATGCCTCGTACCGTTTGCAGGTATTGCGGCGAATCGGCATTGGTTTCTATCTTTTTGCGAAGGCGCACAATGTGCATATCAAGGGTACGGGTATTTACGTCGGCGTTGTAACCCCAAACTTCCATCATCAGCTCTTCGCGGTTTATTACTTTGTTCTTATTTTTCAGGAAATAAAGTAATATCCGGTTTTCCAATATGGTAAGTTCAATTTTGCGACCATCCCTTATCAGCAGGTGTGTATTGGGCAGGTGCTCCATATTGGCAAAACGATATGACTCAGACTTTTCGCTGTTTAGCGAAAATTTGATCTTATTATCAATCATAGCTACCAACACGTCCATGTTAAAAGGCTTGGTAATATAGTCAGACACGCCAAAGTTATAAGCCTCTATCTTGTCAACGTCCTGGGCCTTGGCTGTCATCATGATGATAAGCTTATCATACCCTTTTTCCCTGATGTTATTGCACACCTGCGATCCCGGTTTACCCGGCAGCATCCAATCCAGTAAAACAATGTCGGGCTGTTCTTCCAGTATGATATTTTCGGCATCGTCGCCATTGTCGGCTTCCAATACTTTATATCCTTCTGACTGCAAACGTTCGGCAACCAGGAAACGCAGGTTCTCATCATCTTCAACCAGCGCAATTTTAATCTCTTTATTCATATTTTAATTTTCATATGGAAGCGTAACTACAAATTCCGAACCCTCATTAACTTTACTGTGAACGGTTATTTCGCCATCCATAAAATTAACCAGTTCTTTACAAAATGCCAAACCCAAGCCAACGCTCCCGTTTTGGTTGTATTGATTCTCTATCCTGTAAAATTTTTTAAAAATATTATTCAGCTCATGTTTGGGTATACCAATGCCCCGGTCAACAAATGAAAACGTAATATTGCGTTTTTCTTGTGTAATATTTATGTTAAGTTCCTTTTTCTGAGGGTGTGAGTATTTGTAGGCGTTCTCGATAAGATTTTGGAAAACACTGCCCAAAAGCACCGGATCGGCATAAAAAGTACGAACACCTTTTACCTTACACTGCAGCTTAAAATCAGGATATTTAATTTTAAATGTATCAGTGTAGCGGCTCACAAAATCATTAATATCTATTTCTTCCTTTTTCAGGGTAATAGATTTATTTTCCAGCTGGGTAAATGACAGCAGCTTGTTCATCAGGTCATTCAGCTTATCAGCCTCCTCGTCCAGAATTTTACCATAATGTTTACGCTGCCTTTCGGTAAGTTCGCCGTCGCCACGCAAATTGGAGCCGGCAATTTTTATAACACTTACGGGTGTTTTAAACTCGTGGGTAAAATTATTTATAAAATCATACTGCAATTTAAACAGCTTTATATTCACATTTAAATTGCGGTAAATAAGCCAGCCTATAAGCACCAGGAAAAGCGATATCAATAATACCACCGCGCCTATAGGCATAAAACGGCGGTTAATTTCATTGGCAAGATAACCCTGCCCCGAGCTAAAAAACAATTTATAATCAGAAAAGGCGCCGGGAAACGAGGCCTCGGTAATCATTTTATCACCTTCACTGTCAATTGGGTCATACACCACAGGCTGTATCGATACATTCTGATAAAGCTCTGGGTGTGAGTTTTTTACTTTTAACAAATACGGATCAAGGTAAAAGGTCATCATGTTTTGCTTGTATGCAGCCGTTGCGTTGCGTTGCTGCATATCGCGGTATATTCTGATGTCCTCGCGCCGCAAAATATTAGTATAGCTTATTTTATCGGGCTTTACGTCCCAGTATGTTTTAAACAACTCATCCTGGCTTGATACGCGCGATGTATCAGAAAAGGCGATGTAGTTACTTAGTTTAACCGCCATATCTTTAAAATCCGAGTCGTCGGCCGGTTCCACCTGCCGGGCGCCCAGCACCCTGTCATTCTGATACCAGTATTGATATATCGCTTTAACCGATATGTTAAGGTTATTTTGGCGGATAGTGATGTTTGTTTTGCTGCCTATGAGTACATCATAAAATATAACTTTTTTTACAAAAGCATAATCATGAAAAACCGAAGCCGCGTACTTAGCCGCAGAAGCCGAATCTAAAAACCCCTGGTATGAGGTGATTTCAGGTACTTTATTCTGAAAAAAATCATTGTATGGCTTTATGGTTTGCTCAAGTACTTCTATTTTTTTTGAGGCAAACTCGTTTTCCACATACTTTGCAGTAAGATTATAGGATACAAAAAGCGCGATCACAAAAGTTACCGATATGAGCACCAGGAATATGATGATCAGCAAAAAATTTTTGCGGTAAACATTTTTATGTACAGGCATAAGGGGTATTAAGGTTTAACCCGCATGTTATAGTCAAGAAACTTCTCAATTTCAGAATACATTTCCATGCGGGTGTGCTCGCTTCTGAAATAGGTACGCTCATTTGGTTTTAAAAAATACTTTACGTCAACATTACGTTTGCGCAGCTCACGTACAAACTGGTTGAGCTCGCTGATGTTTGCCCGCTGATCTTTTGCGCCCTGAAAAATAATTAACGGTACTTTTATCTTATCAGTATGAAACACAGGCGAAATAGCCCTTAGCTGGTCGGCGTCAGTTTCGGGGTTCCCAACCATCTCATACATCATCTTTAAATATGGTTTAAAAAATGGTGGTGCATCCTTAATAAAGGTAAAAAAGTTAATGAGCCCATATTGTACCACCGCGCAATTATAAAGCTCGGGATGAAAGGAAACGCCATATAGTGCCGAAAAACCGCCAAAGCCGCCGCCAAAAATGGCTATCTTTTTAGGGTTGGCTATTTTTTGATTAATAAGCCAATTTACACCATCGGTTATATCGTCCTGTATTTTGCCCCCTACCTGCTTAAAGCCGGCGCTCCTGAAGGCCTTGCCATAACCGTTTGACCCCCGGTAGTTTACCTGAAAAACAGCATATCCCCTATTGGCCAAAAACTGAACCTGCTCGTCATACCCCCAAGAGTCGCGGCTCCAGGGCCCGCCATGCGGCATTATAACTACAGGCAAATTGGTTCGCCTTTTGCCTAAGGGCAGCGTTAAATAGCCGTTTATCAGCAAGCCATCGCGTGCCTTGTAGGCAATGGGCTGCATGGCGCACAATTCTCCGGGCCGCAGGCTTGAGTTTATATCGCCAAGTTTGGTTAGCTTGCCCGTATTATTTTCATAAAGGTAATAAGATCCCGGGTTGCGGTCTGTATAGGTGTTTAAAATCAACCTGTTTTCGGCACTATCACGGTCAACCACCCTTATTTCGTTACCCTTAAGCTCCGGCCGCTCTTGCAGGCTATGGTACATGCTTTCAATATCAGGTATCAAAAAATGCTTATGCGGTTTTGCTTCTTCCCATGCGGCAAACTCAACCCTGTGCTTGTTCTTTGAATACTCCACATACAATATATCGGCCTTGTTGCAGCCTAAAATTGTTTTTTGCTCTTTACCGTCTTCGGCATTAATTTCAACAAGCGCAGTTTTATCGCGATTAACGTTTGACAGCGCATAAAAGTTATTTTTTACGCCTGTAAAAGCAACCGGCTTTACCGAGTTTTTAAAATTATTTTCAATAATGGGCTTAAATGGCGTCTTATCATCAGGCCGGTATAAGATGGTTTCGTTCACTCCGTCTGACGATTTTACCAAGCGTATTTTGCCATCTGCATCAGGGAACCACTCGGTTATATTGCCCGGGTTTATTAGGTATGGAACCAGCTCGCCTGTTTTAATATTGAGCCGGTATATATCAAAATTAGCCGGATCGCGCTTGTTCATCTTAATAGTGATCACATCGGGGCGCTGCCTGTTCCGGTTAAGCATGCTTACTTTTACTTTTTCCTGATCAAGTATGTTATGTATCTTAAAAGTAGCAAGGTCAATGGTATACATTTTATAGCGGTCAAGATCAATGATCTCCTGGCTAAAAACCAGCTGGTTATTATAGGTCCAGAAATAATCTGAGCGTATGGAATAATCATCAAAAGAGGTTGCCATTCGCTCTTTACCATCGGCCAATGATTGTATAAAAAGATTTTGCTTATCCTTATACGGTTTTAAATAAGAAACATATTTGCCATCAGGAGATATTCTATAGGAGCTTTTTTCGGGGGTCTTAAAAAAATCTGTTATAGGGATGCGCCTCACTTTCTCTTTACAGGACCATAAGGATACTATAAAAACAATAAACAATATATATTTAAGTCGGCCAAGCATTATAAGATAGTCCCGTTTTGTTATTCTGGTCAAATTAATTAAATAACTTAATGATAGCAAAATGTCACTATAATTTTACCCGTTTACAGCGTTATATGAATAATAGACCGGGTTGCCGGTACCATACCAATTAATTGATTATTTTTGAGCAAATGAGGGCATTATTAAGTTGTATTATTATTGTTTTGGCAATGGTTACCAGCCTTTTTGCCCAGGATAACGACCTGCAGCTGGCGAAACAATACAGCACCAACGGCGAACCGCAAAAGGCCTTTGAAATATATCAGAAACTATATAAACAGAATAATGAAAATTATTATTCATATTATATTAATACGCTGCTGAATCTTAAAAAATTTGACGAGGCCGAAAACGTTGTTAAAAAACTGGTGCGTAAACATCCAAATGTATCTGAATACCAGATTATGCTGGGCACGGTTTACACCCAGCAGGGCAACGTCAATAAAGCAGACGATATATACAATGCCCTGATAAAAAACCTGCCTGCCGACCGTAATGAGATATCCATGCTGGCCGGACAGTTTTACCAGAGCACAAACCTTGACTATGCTATTAAAATATTTCAGCAGGGCCGCAAAATATTAAATAATAACGAGGCATTTACCTATGAGCTAATAAACCTCTACCGTTTTAAAAGAGATAAGGCGGCCCTTACCGAAGAATATCTTAATTTTTTGCCTTCCAATCCCAGCTTTATCTCGCAGGCCGAAAACTCTTTTGTAACCATATATGAAGGTGATGCTGATTATAATATGCTGAAGGCGAACTTGCTGAGGCGGTTACAAAAAGATCCGCAGCAAATTATTTATACCGAGCTGCTTACCTGGCAATACATGCAGCAAAAGGAGTTTGACCTTGCCCTTAACCAGGCACTGGCTTTAAGCCGCAGGCAAAATGACGATGGCAGCAGTATTTTTGAACTGTGCCGCACCCTAAACTCAAACGAGGCTTATGATGCTGCCATACGCGGGTACGACTACATTGTTAGCAAAGGCAAAACACTTCCGTTGTATATCCCGGCAAAAATTGAACTCATCAACACCAAAAATTTAAAGATAACATCGGGCAAATACCTGCCTGCCGACCTGCTTGGCCTGGAGCAGGACTATACCGACCTGCTTACCGAGTTTGGCCGTAATAGCAGAACGGTTTTTGCAATGCAAAAGCTGGCTCAGCTGCAGGCCTTTAAACTGCATAAACTTAATGATGCGCAAAAACTGCTGGAGGATGCTGTAAATATTCCAAACATAAGGCCCGAGCTGCTCGCCTCGTGCAAGCTTGACCTTGGCGATGTGTACCTCATCAACAACCAGCCCTGGGAAGCTACCCTGTTATATAGTCAGGTGGAAAAAGATTTTCCAAATACCGATATAAATCAGGATGCCAAATTCAGGAACGCTAAACTGGCCTACTATACCGGCGATTTTATATGGGCTAAAGGTCAGCTGGATGTGTTAAAAGCCGCTACATCGCAATTAATTGCCAATGATGCCCTCAATCTACTGTTGCTTATTGCTGATAATACAGCGGCGGACAGTACAGGGGGAGCCTTGAAAATTTATGCGCGGGCTGATCTGCAGATATTTGCTGAACGCACGGATAAGGCACTGATAACGCTGGATAGTATTGATAAAAAATTTCCGAACAACAGCCTGAACGATGATATCCTGATGTCGAAGTCGCGGATATTGATACAACAAAAAAGCTATGCGGATGCTGTACCCCTGTTAAAAAAAATAGCTGATGGCCATCCTAACGACCTTTGGGCCGATGATGCTGTTTTCATGCTGGGCGATATTTATGAGAACCGCCTTAATGATAAGGCCAGTGCCATTGTATGGTACGAAAAGATCATAAAAAACTATCCCGGCAGTCTTTGGATCAACGAAGCCCGCAAACGTTTCAGGTTGTTGCGGGGCGACAAGGCGGATTCGTGAGTGTTCAGTGGTTCATTTGCTCATTGGTTCATTAGTAAATAGTTCATTAAGCATAGCTACTATTTGCGCCATTCAACTAATGAATAAGTGAACCAATGAACCAATAAACTAATAAACCATTTAACTATTTTTGCATCACCATGATTGTATATAACGACACCATAATAATTGAAGAAAGCATTCACGATGAATGGCTTAACTGGATAAAAACAGTTCATATACCGGCTGTAATGGCTACAGGCTATTTCAATTCCTACAAAATGCTAACGGTTATTGATTCGCCAAATGAAGGGATTACTTACTGCATACAATACAAAGCCGATAGTATTGAGCAGTTTCAGCAATATTATATGAACCACCTGTATAAGCTTCAGGCCATACATCAGGAACGTTTCGACGAAAAGTTTGTAATGTTTAATACGTTAATGGAAGAGGTGGAATAATGTTGGCCATGCACATAAATGAGCATTTCTGCTAAAAGCCTTTTCGGTTACTTTAAGGCGACATACAGCGTAGCCTTAGCCTCAATTGAGCGCTCTATGATAAGCTTATTCGCTCTGTATAGCATAAAGATTGCTTCGTACCTCGCAATGACGCGTGTTTTTTGGTATTTATGAGCTCCTGTGGTTCGTTGTCTTCGTACGCCAGGGGCGTGAAGAATGAACCAAATTACCTTTCCCCGGTCAGCAGATAAGCTTCGGGTGAAAGCAGGCAGAACACGTTGGACCGGTGCGGCCGGAAGGGCATCAGCAATTTTGCCTGAAGCGCAGGATGTGAGTGAACGCAGTAGCGGCAAAATTTAGCAGCCCGTGGTTCTGCCTGGTTTGCAGGGCAAAGGCCGTGTGCGGCAAAGAAGCATTTCTGGGGACTTGGTGTTATTCGCTTATAATTTGTTTTTATTGGAGCTCATTATCTCGCTTCGCTCGGTCTGGTTACTTTGTATCAAGACAAAGTAACAGCCTTAGCGGCAATTGAGCGCTCTGCGATAGGCATGTTCGCTCTGTATAGCATGCGGTTGCCACGCTATCGCTCGCAATGACATGTGAAGATGATGCTTTATTGCGAAGGGGTAACGATAGGCATATTTGCTCTGTATAGCATAGAGATTGCTTCGTGCCTCGCAAAGACGAGTGTTTATTTGCAAGCAAAGAAAATCTTTTGATATAAGACAAAAGCTCCCGGTAATTAACCGGGAGCTTTTTGTTATTTGGTGATGAGGTTATACAACTCATCCAATTTTGGTGTAAGCACAATTTCAATGCGCCTGTTTTTGGCGCGGGCCTCATTGGTTGGGGCCGGATCTATGGGCTGGAACTCGCTTTTGCCTGTAGCTGTTAATCTGTGCGGATCAACTTTTTCGGTTTCGGTCAAATAGCGGGTCACTGATGTGGCGCGCAATACGCTTAGGTCCCAGTTGTCTTTGATCTGACCAAGGTTTATTACCTTTTTATCATCAGTATGACCTTCAATGGCCATATTAATATCAGGTTCCTTATTCAGTACAATTGCAAGCTGTTTCAGGGCCGCTTTTCCTTTGTCGTCAATAATGATGCTGCCCGATGGGAACAGCAGCTTATCGGCGAGCGAAACATATACCTTTCCGTTACGGATATCAACCGTTAAACCGCTCTGCTGAAAACCAAGCAGCGCCTGCTGTAATTTATTTTTGAGCGCGTTGGCAGCCTCATCGCGTTTATGCAGAATGTCCTCTACCTCTTTTAAACGGGCTTCGCGTTTCTCCAGGTCGGCCGCCAGTCGTTTTAATTTGGACGAACTGGTGTTCAGGTTACTGTTCAGTGTACTGTTGTTGTTTCTTAAATCGGCCAGTTCGCGGTTCAGGCGCATGGTATCAGCCTTTAGTTCAAAAACCTGGGCTTCCAGCGTTTCGGTGCGGGTGGTTAGGGAGTCGCGCTCTGCTATCAAAGCTTTGTACGCCTTTGGCGACATGACCTTACATGAATAAAAGGTAAGACACATAGCAAAGGCCAACAGGTAGTAGGTGATCTTCATTGTATATAGGGTTATTCTTATGTCGGATGTTCGATTTCGGATATAAATAAATTTGAATGTGTTTGGCCTGGATTCAATTGAACCAGCCAACTAATATGAACCAACTAAGCAAGCGCGTTCCTTAAAAACACATTAAGCGGGTATATATGACTGCACACATCAGCAATTTGTTTGGCCGCGTCTTTTTTACAAATGTCCTTATCGGTTATTTTGTGCCAGGCCACAAAGCTTTTAAGCTTTAACAGGTCGATGTTCTCATTATCTGCGGCGTATCCCTGCGGAACTGTTTTCAGCTGCTCCTGTTTCCTGAAATCGCCAAATAACCTGATAAACTCTTTATCATCGATGATCTTTTTCAGGTCATGGGCGTTATAGTCAATTTCCTGGCGTATGGCTTTTAAATGTGACGCATCAGGCGTCCAATATCCGCCGCCAATAAACGAGTTATCTGGCTGTACCTGTAAATAATACTCGGCGCCGCCGGGTCGCAACCCGGTAGTGGGCAGGCTTATGCCAAAATTATTTTTATATGGGGTTTTGTTTTTGCTGAAACGGATATCGCGGTAAATACGCATTACGCATTTCTTGGGGTCAAGGGCCTCGTCAATGCCGGGGTCAATCTTGTGCATTTCGGTCAATAATTGGCCGGTAAATTCAATTACATTTTCGCGGGCTCTGTCATACCGCTCTTTATTATCTAAAAACCATTCACGGTTGTTATTAGCTGCAAGATCCTTCAAAAATTCAAGACTTTCCTGGTGTATCATCTGTATCTAAATATGGCTGGTAATGTATCTTGGGCGATAACCAATATAGCAAAAGCACACGCGAATATCTGAAATTTATAGGCGCAAGTGCAAAACAACCTAAAATTATGACACTTAAATACAACCACGGCGAATCGGAGTTATGGGTAATAAGGAAGGTAAGCCAGGCCAGGCCCAGGGCTTCGCCCACGTTTAGGGCGTAGCTTACGTACATGGCAGCGTAAAAATATCCCGGCTCAATTTCAAAGTACAAATTGCAGTGCGGACAGTTGAGGTTTATTTTGTTCGAAAAACTATAGGCGCCCCCCTGAAACATATTACCCCTGCGGCAACGCGGGCATTTACAGTGCAGCATGGCCCATGACTTTGGCGTTTCAGGCATAATGGGTGTAGATTTTGTGTGATTCGTTAAGTGTGGTTTCGTGTAATATTATATAGCTCGCCACCCAACACGAGCCCCAAAAACAGGCAACTTAATTGAGGTGCAGTTTTTCTTTACGTACGCTGATATCAATATTTTTACGGCGATATTTTTTGTACCACAGGTAACCGCCGGCAGCTGCTACCAGATAAGGCGCACCCAATAAAAATAAAATACCATTATTTAAACCCCTGGCGGCGTTGCCACCTCTTTGTGTATTTGTTTCAACCGTGGCGGCGCATTGCGCACATTGCGCTTTTACAGGCTGCCTGGTGCTAACCATAAAGCCCAGGGCTAATACAAATAATATAATTTTAAAACCCGTTTTCATACTGCAAATTTAACTAATTATTTATTAATGCGTATCCATTAAAAATGGTAATAAGGCTGTATCATCAGGTAAACAACAACACCCGACGCTGTAACATATAACCATATAGGAAACGTCCAACGTACCAGTTTCTTATGTTTTTCTACCTGCATTTGCAATCCGCGATAAAAACTTAACAAAATAAGCGGTAATACACCGGCGGCAAGTACAATATGCGGCACCAGAATGCTCAGGTAAAGGGTACGCATACCACCGGCAGCAGCGCGCTCAGCCGGCGAAAGCACACCGTCAAAATTGGCATCGCCATACAGGGTATCGTTCCTCATCAGGTAATGGAACAGGATATATGATACCAGGAATAACGACGACAAGCAAAAAGTGATAATATTAAGCCTTTTATGAACCTTTATATTGCCCTGTTTAATAAAATATAATGATGTAAGCAGCAGCACTGTACAGGTACCGTTCAATACGGCATTCAGCATGGGCAGGTACGGCGTAAATGCCGGGGCCACCGCTGGCCCGGGGATGAGGTGCCTGTTTAAAACGATAACAACAGTGATTACAAATATGGTAACGGCCGCAACAAAGCGGATTATAAATTTATCGGTCATAACTTAATATAAAGCTTTATCAACTTTGCGCAGCTCTTCGGCTATCAGCACCTTAATTTCATCAGTGAGGCGGTTAATATCGTTGGTATTAGCGCCTGAATAATATCCCCTGATGCGTTTTTCCTGATCTATCAGGATCAGCTTATCGCTGTAAACAAAATCATCGTTCCCGGCCTTCAAAGCATCAACCAAAAAACCATTATGAGCCAGGCTGTAAATTGACGTAGTATCGCCGGTTAAAAAAAGCCAGCGGTTTGACGCCGGTTTCAGGTTATCAGCATATTTCTTTAAAACAGCCGCTGAATCGCGCTGCGGGTCAACCGTGATGGAGGCGAAATACACCATTTTATTTTTCCGGTAAGTATCGGCAAGGTACCCGAGGTTACGGTTAATAGTAGTACAAACCGCGGGACAATGCGTGTAAAAGAACCCGGCTATAAATATTTTACCTTTAAAGGTAGCTTCGGTTACCTGCTTACCATCCTGGCCGGTAAGCGTAAAGGGAGGCAGTTTGTGGTAAATGGTATCCGGAATAAACTGTCCGTGAAACTTATGACCGGTTTTGGCCACCACTTTGGGGCCATAAATGGCCAGCGGTTTATACCTGTTTTTACCTTTGGCGGTTAGTAAATAATACAAAAATCCTGGTACTGCCAATATGAGCACCAGGATTATAATCTTTTTCCCTATGGTGGCCTTCATTACATCCGCAGGTCAATCCAGTGGTGGCTTTCGTTAGTAAGTACCAGGATCAAACCTATTATAAAAAGTATAGGCACTATAATGGCTAAGGCCAAACCCATTTTCTCAAACTTTAGGTGCATAAAATACGCAACTATATAAAATGCTTTAAACAAGGTTAAAACAATATAAACAGGGTTTGCATATTTTATATTCAAATAACCATGAGGCACTAATATAAGTGCTATAATAAACTCTACCGCGGTGATAGCCGACAGGATAAGAGCTACCTTTATTATCCTTCCCTTGGTCATTGATTGATGTTCGCCCTCTTCGTGGTGAACTTCGTGTGATTCTGTTGACATATAATATTTTTTATACTAAATAAAAGAATGTAAATACGAATACCCATACCAGGTCAACAAAGTGCCAGTAAAGGCCAACTTTTTCAACCATTAAATAACTGCCGCGTTTTTCGTAAGTACCTAACATTACGTTAACGGTAATAATGATATTGATGATAACCCCGGTAAATACGTGGAAACCGTGGAAACCAGTTATGGTAAAGAATAGGTTAGCAAACTCCTGCGCGGTCATGTGCCTTGCAGCCTCGGTTCCGCCTTCATTAAAGAACTTACCCAGTTCTTCTAAAGCAGGTGTGCTGCCCCACCAAAAACCTTCATGGTGCAGGTGCGACCACTCTAATGCCTGACATCCCAGGAACATAAATCCGCCTATAACGGTAGCTATCATCCAACCGATAACTTCCTTTTTAGCGTTACGATGTCCGGCTTCAACAGCTAATACCATGGTAACTGAGCTCAAGATCAGGATAAAGGTCATTATACCTACGAAAACCAAAGGTGCCCCGCTATCCGTTACACCGGGTACCGATTGGAAAACTTTATCTGCCGCGGGCCATACGCTTGCGCTGAAACGCAATGAGCCGTAAGAAATCAATAATGACGAAAAGGTAAATGCATCCGATAGGAGAAAGAACCACATCATTATTTTTCCGTACTCCACATTGAAAGGAGATCTCCCTCCAGACCACGGAGTTGTTTTTACTTCATCAATTTGTGATACTGCTGTACTCATTTGTACTTAATATATGGGTGTATTAATTTTGGTTCAAAAGTAAAAAAACATACAGATAAATCCATATAATTCCGAGAAAATGCCAAAAAATAGAGGTCATTTCCATTTTAAACAGGTTACGCACCTGCGGAATATTCTTGTATGCCCCCCTCAGGGTACTTAATAATAACAATATTGCTGCAATTATATGCACCAGGTGCATACCTGCAAATACGTAAACAAACGAACGCGACGCATTTTCATTCGAAAAATAGATCTGCATTTTGTACGCCAATACATACATGGCATATACTTGCATGGCAAAAAAGGCAATACCCAGTAAAAATGTGAGCCATAAAAACATACGCTGCTTTTGAAACTGAAGGCTTTTTGATGCCTTTTGCGCTAAAAATAAAGTAACGCTGCTTGCCAAAATAATAATGGTACTGTATAAAAATGCCTGTGGCATAATTACATTAAGGCCGTGTCCCTTGCCCCCGCTGTAAACGATGAACCCGCTGGTTAGTGCCGCAAAAAACATAAACGAGGTGAATATAAATATCCACATGTTGAATTTTTTGGGAGCCAGATCAAGCCTGTCGTTATCTTTTTGTATCTGAGCCATCATTTCACTTTTCCTATAAAATCAAACAAAAACATTAATTGCACAACCGGCAAATATATAAATGAGCCAAACATCAGTTTACGGGCCGACTCTATTTGCTGTGTGCGTAAAAGGCCCAAGGCCTGGTACAGGAATATTAAACTACATATTAATGATACCCCGCCTACATAATAACCACCGTAACCGTAAATGGTTGGCAGTAAGCTTACAGGTACCAATATTAACGTAAATATAAAGGTAATTACCGCACTTCCTAAATTGCGGTTACCTGTTGGCAGCAGGCGGAAACCCGCCAGCTTATAATCATCGTCCAAAACCCAGGCAATAGCCCAAAAATGCGGGAACTGCCACACAAACTGTATCCCGAACAATATTAAAGCTATGTCATCAATTTTTCCGTGAGCAGCAACATAACCAATAAGCGGTGGCAAAGCTCCGGGTATTGCTCCAACAAACACCGCTATGGGCGATTTTCGTTTTAACGGCGTATAAGCAAACGCATATAGTAAAATGCTGAATACAGATAATAAACCTGTTAATAAATTAAGGCTGCCCAATAAATAAGTACCGGCCATACCCATTCCCAGGCCTAAAACCAATGCCTGCCCGGTATTCATCTTTCCTGATGGTATGGGGCGGTCCATCGTGCGCTTCATCAGCTTATCCAGGTCTTTTTCTATAATCTCGTTAAAAGCATTGGCGGCCGAGGTTACTAAAAATCCACCTACAATGAGTTTCAACCAGTTTATCCAGTTGATATGATCGTTTGCCCTGCTGCCTATCAAAAATGATATGGAGGCCGAAAATACCACCAAAAAAGTGAGCCGTGCTTTAATCAGCTTTGAAAAATCGCTCCAGTTCATTTACCTGCCCCTCCAACATTCACGGCCCTGTATAAATTTAAAAGTAAGTAGAATTGAGCGCCAAATATCAAGCTCGCCAAAACAATGTGAGTTGCCTGTGCAAACGGCGGCAATGCCCAATATGATAATAGTATGCCGGTAACTATTTGCAGCATGATCATTAAAAAGGTAAAGCTCATCAGCTGTTGTTGTATGGAGTGCCTGCTAAACCGCCTGCGTAATAACACATACAGCACTACGTTGACAATTAATACCAATATGGCCATATCGCGGTGATGCAAAAATATATCGCCAGCGCTTACTATCCAATGGTTGCGGTACCCGCCCTGAAAGTGCGTTGCCACGGCATCAATTTTTTCACGCACTTCGGTACCAAAAGCTATTTGTAAAATACTCAATAGCAAAGCGATCAGTGTAACAACATATATAAGCCAGCTGGTATTTAACGTATTGTTGCCAAATACCGTTGCCCTGTGATACGTATATATTACTATAGCTAATATGGCCAGGGCCACCAGCATGTGCACAGTAACTGTCCAGGCCAGTAGGTTGGTTGATACTACTATTGAGCCAAGCCATGCCTGGAAACCAACCAGTACCACGTTGAACACACTTAACAGAGCAATTCTTTTGCTGCTTTTCCAGTAACTAAAGGCATATATAGCCGACAGGAGCAGAAACAATCCGGAAAGGGCACCAACCAAACGGTTAATATATTCTGTCCAGGTTTTACTTGCGTTAAATTCTTCGGGTACCAGTATTGACCGGTCATCGCGAATGCGCTGGGCCAAATCGCTGTAACCAAATATGTCAAGCGTTTTGGCAAAGCGCTGATTTTTAGCCAGACGCTTGTCAACATATTTTTGTTTGTAATCTTTAGGCAGGTCTGCGCTGCTTGTTGGCGGTATATACCTGCCAAAGCACTTAGGCCAATCAGGGCATCCCATTCCCGAACCTGTACTACGCACCACTCCGCCAGCCAGTATCAGCACAAAAAGCGAAACGATTGTTACAAGGTTAATTTTCTGGAACCTATTTTTGGATGCGGATATGCTCATTTACTGTAAGTAGTGAGTGGTGAGTGATGAGTAGTGGGCGCCTTTTTAAAGACAATGTCCACTCACCACTCACCACTCATTACTCACTCTATAATATCAGATATTTATTTTACTTGCTCGTTTGCTTTAAGCGTACTTGTAAACTTGTTAAGTTCCTCTAAACCTTTAGGGTTGTCTTCAAAATCATGAGGTAAGTTTGAGCTCATAGTTTGTGAAAAAGGAACGGTTTGAGGTATAAAATCCTCTTCGGCACCCGGCTTGCTATAATCATATGGCCAACGGTAAACGGTTGGTATTTCACCTGGCCAGTTGCCATGTAAATGCTCAACAGGCGTAGTCCATTCCAGGGTATTTGATTCCCATGGATTTTGAGTAGCTTTTTTGCCGATGAATATAGAAGATATAAAGTTGTATAGGAACGCAACCTGTGCACAAGCTGCCATAATTGCCGCCCATGTAATAAAGGTATTTACAGTTAACCAACGCTGCATGCTTACAAACTCGGTAAATGCATAGTAGCGGCGCGGTACGCCATCAAGACCCATGAAGTGCATTGGGAAAAATACCAGGTAAGCACCAATAAAGGTTAACCAGAAGTGCAGATAGCCCAGTTTATCGTCCATCATTCTGCCAAACATTTTAGGGAACCAGTGGTAAACACCGGCAAGCATACCAAATATAGCTGCCGAACCCATTACCAGGTGGAAGTGAGCAACCACAAAGTAAGTATCGTGCAGGTTAATATCCAGCGCTGCGTTACCCAGGAATATACCGGTTAAACCACCTGATATAAAGAATGACACCATGCCTATAGCGAAAAGCATAGCAGGCGTAAACCTGATATTACCGCGCCATAAAGTAGCTAGCCAGTTGAATGTTTTTACCGCCGATGGTACAGCGATGATCAGCGTAGTGATCATGAACACGCCACCAAGGAAAGGGTTCATACCGGTTACAAACATGTGGTGACCCCATACAATGAATGATAGTACGGTGATACCTATCAGGGAGTAAACCATGGCATGGTAACCAAAGATAGGCTTACGTGAATTTACCGACATTACCTCAGATGAGATACCCATTGCCGGCATAATTACGATGTATACCTCGGGGTGACCCAGGAACCAGAATAAGTGCTGGAACAGGATAGGGCTACCACCTTCATAAGGTTGCTGCACACCATTCAATACAATGTCTGACAGGTAGAAGCTGGTGCCAAAGCTACGGTCAAATATCAACAACACTACACCTGCAACTAATACAGGGAATGCCAGGATACCCAAAATAGCGGTAAGGAACAAAGCCCAGATGGTTAAAGGCATTTTCCAAAGGTCCATACCTTTGGTACGCATATTTAATACGGTACTTACATAGTTGATACCACCCATTAATGATGATGCCACAAACAATACCATACTGATAAGCCATAAGGTCATACCTTCGCCAGAACCGGGCATAGCTTTTGGCAAAGCCGATAACGGGGGATAAATAGTCCACCCACCGCTGGCAGGCCCTTTTTGTACCAGGAATGATGACAGCATAATTACACTGGCTAAAAAGAAGAACCAGTATGAAAGCATGTTCATGAACGGCGATGCCATATCACGCGCGCCAACCTGAAGAGGTATCAGTAAGTTCGCAAAAGTTCCGCTCAATCCGGCTGTTAATACAAAGAATACCATGATGGTACCGTGTATGGTAACCAGCGACAGGTAAAAATCGGCGCTTATGCGGCCGTTTGGCGCAAAACGGCCAAGCAATGTAGTTAACAATGGGAAACTTTTATCAGGATAAGCCAACTGGATCCTGAACAGTATAGATAATATCATTGCAATAACTGCCATGGTGATCCCTGTAATAAGGAATTGTTTGGCAATCATTTTATGATCCATGCTAAATACATATTTAGACAGGAAAGTTTCGTTATGATGATGTTCGTGACCGTGATCGTCGTGATGTGCTACTCCGTGGTCGTGAACTGCTAATGTTGACATATCGCTTATCTTAATTCTTATATTAATTATTTAACGCTAACCTATTTTGTGAACCTGTTTGTGACTGACCGGCCGCAGCAAAATGCAGCTCTTTTCTTAACTGGTCAGTTAAATAAGGTTTTTGCCTTGACAACCATGCCTGGTATTCGGCCTCGGTAACTACACGAACAACTTTTTGCATGTTGTAGTGACCGCCACCGCATATTTTATTACAATAAACTAAGTATTCAAATTTAGGATCGTCAAGTTTGGAGCGCATTTTCTCGGTAGTAATTGTTGGGGTAAATTTAAAATAGGTAGGCAATCCCGGTACCGCGTTAAGCTGAACCCTGAAGTGCGGCATATAAACGGAATGGATCACATCCAGCGCGAATATATTTAACCTAACTGATTTATTTACGGGCAGATACATTGTATCAACCTGCAGGTCATCAAAACTGCTTTTCTTTTTAAAATTAACACCTAACTTATTGGCGCCGGATATCATTCTGAAATCTTTAGGGCCTAACCTTCCATCCTTACCCGGGTAACGTAATTCCCACGCAAACTGATGGCCGGTGATATCAATATTTATAGAAGCTGGCTGACCTTTAGCATCTGTGTTATCCATAATTGTTTGCCAGGTGAAAAAGCCAAATACAACCAATATGGTTAAAACGATAGCCGGTGCAATGGTCCAAACTTTTTCAATAGTATTATTATGTGGTAAAAAGTGCGCCCTGCGTTTCTCTGAATGCCTGTAACCAAATAAGAACCCGAACAATAATATCTGGGTAACAAAAAACACGATCATGGTTAAAACGGTGGTGACGGTAAACATCTCGTCAATTTTAACACCATGAACAGATGCCGCTTCGGGCAGTGTCATGCTGCCTTGTACTGTAAATGACCAGTAAGCGCCATATAAACCGGCCAGCAGGAACACCAGGCAAATTACAGCCATTACGGTATTCCATTTCAAGCCCTTTTTGCCCTGTATCCTAAGGGTCAGATCGTATATTTTAAGAATTTTACCTACAACTGCTACACCAAGGCATACCAGGAAAAATAGCAGCAAATAATAGCCAACGCCTGTCCAGTCAACCTGTGGGGCTTCGGGCTGACCTGCTGCTGTACCTGCCGGCGCTTCAGTTTGTGCCATCAGCAGGTTTGTACCCAAAAGCATAAACGCAGTGATGAACGATAGTAATGTTTTAGAATTTATAAATTTTCTGAATCCCATTTTAATGTCTGTTTGGTATTCTTTATTTTGATGCAAAAATAACAATTATTATATGTGATGATGAAGGCTCTCCTGCAGGAACGGATGTTTTTTAGGAATAAGCGATTTAAATTTGCTTAAAGCATTTAATGTCAGGAATATAAACAACCCGGCAAAGCCTACAAAAACACCTAATTCAATCAAGCCAAACTCTGTGTACCATTCAGATTGCGGACCCACGGTACCCGGCATTATCATTATAAAATAGTCAAGCCAGTGACCAATAACCAATATGATACAGGTAACTTTTAATACTTTGGTAATACGTTTTGAATCGCGGGCCATAATGATGAGTAAAGGAGCCATGAAATTCAATACGATATTAAGCCAGAACCATGGTTTAAATTCAGGTTCCCATCTTTTTAAGAAGTAAACAGTTTCTTCTGGGATGTTGGCATAATAAATAAGCAGGAACTGTGCAAACCAAACATAGGTCCAGAATATGGAGAAACCAAATATCAACTGGCCCAGGTTATGCAGGTGATCCTGAGTGATCCATTGCATATAACCTTTGGTTCTTAACCAGATAAGCATCAGCGTAATTATTGATAAGCTGCTTACCCACATAGCCGCGAAGTTGTACCAGCCAAACATGGTTGAAAACCAATGTGCTTCTAATGACATGATCACATCAAAAGAAAATACCGGTTGTGTAAAACCAAAGATCACCAGGAATGCGGCTGAAATGGTAAAGCTCTTTTTGTAGTAAAATAAACCGCCCAACTCGTCTTCAGTTTCAGAATATTTTGCAAGTAACCAGCCAAAAATGGTATAGCTACCTAAAAATGCTACTATACGTATCAGGAAGAAAGGCATATTTAAAAAGCCTGATTTGCCTGCTAAAATAGGATCATAGTTTTCGCTGCCGGGTGTGGTAACGCCGCTTTGATGCCATATTTTATATAAATAAGGAGCAACAACCTGCTTGCCTTCAATTACAGTAGTATGTGTCATGTTTAAACCGGCCACTATAATAACCAGTAATAAAATAGCAGCTATAGGCAGTACCCGTGCAAATGCCTGCGGTACACGCAGCAAAGATGCCGACCAGCCCGCCTGGGCCACGTATTGCAAAGCGCAGAAAAATACACCAGCCGTACAAACACAGGCAAAGTAATAGCCCATCAATAACAGATTGGCAAATGTACGCTCACCGTGACCGGTTAAAAAACCACCGGCTATGGTTATTACGCCAATAACTATGGCGGCTAAGCTCAATGTTTTTGCCTGTCCGGAAAATTCAAATTGCTCTTCAAAACTATTATGAGTCTTCATTCAATTCTAATTCTTATAAAGTTTGTAAATGGTGAACATACATGATCACTTTCCAGCGTTCTTCGGGTGCAAGCTGCGAAGCGTACGATCCCATGGCATTTACACCGTAAGTAATGGTATGGTATATTTTACCGTCTGTTAAGTCTTTCATGGCGCCACCGCGTGATGACTGACCTTTTGAGTATGATGGCGGAGCCGGGTAACCATGCTGCACTACCAAACCATCGCCCTGGCCGGTAACACCGTGACAAGGGGAGCAAAAATGCTCAAACAAGATCTTTCCATCTTTATAGTTTGCCTGTGTTTGGGCAATTACGGTTTTAACCTCCACACTTGCCAGTTCATATCCTTCTTTTGTGTTTGGATAATCAAACTTTGTAAAACCTACCGGTATAGTTCCGGCTGGTGGTACCTGTGCTGTTTTGCCATCCTTAAAGTTCGGATTCTTTTGATCCGGATCATATGCGAGATGCTCATACATATTAGGCGCATACTCCCATCCGGTACTCCTTTTATCTTTGCACGATGTAACTACGATCGAAGCAGCGATAATGATAACTATTGTTCCTAATATTCTAAATTTATTCATAGCTAACATATTTTCTGTCGTTATGCTTAACTTCAACTGCCCCTGCTTCTTTTAATATACTGTCAATATCCTCGTGTGGTACATTTCCTTTAGCGTCAATAGCAATCACAAACTTATCGTTTGTGGCGCGCAGGTCCATTACCCTTGGTGCACGGCCCGGAAAAAGGTGCGTTGCAAAAAAGAAGGTAAATGCCATACCGAATGAAGCAAACAATACCGTCCATTCAAAGGTTACCGGAATAAAATCGGGAATGGCAAAATAGTTTTTACCGCCGATGTTCATTGGCCAGTCATGTACCAGGAAGTAATAAACCAAAGTGAATATGGTTGTACCTCCCATACAGCCAAACATAAAGGCTGCATAACCTAATCTTGAATCCTTTATGCCCAGTTTAGCGTCAATCCCGTGGATAGGCATTGGCGTATAAACATCATAAATAGGAATACTATTCTTTTGTAGTTTATCAATCCCGTGCATCATTTCATCGGGATCATCAAAAACGCCTAATATAAATTTAGTGCTACTCATCAGTTATTATGCTTTTTCGTATTCTGAATGGTCAATACTATCAAACTTGATCAAATTCTCTTTGTAGAACTCTACCTGAGCTTCCTCAAGGTGGCCTTCGGCTATTAATTTCTTCTTAGCCTGCTCGCTCGCGCTCTTCAGCAATAGTTTTACTTCGGCCATGGCCACAGAAGGCAACACCCTTATGAACAGCAGGAACATGGTAAAGAATATACCGATAGAGCCCACAAACACACCCACATCTATCCAGGTTGGATAAAACATAGCCCAGCTTGATGGGATAAAGTCACGGTGTAATGAGGTTACGATGATCACAAAACGCTCAAACCACATACCTATGTTTACGATGATAGATAATACCCATGAAATAGGAATGTTGGTTCTTACTTTTTTCGACCACATCATTTGGGTCATCAATACGTTACAGCCATACATCATACAGGCAGCCCACCAGTACGGACCAATAAACCTGTTAAGGAAGGTGTACTGCTCATATTCGCCGCCTGAGTAGTAAGCTATAAAGAACTCTGTAATATATGCCACACCAACTACTGAACCCGTTACCAGAATAATCTTATTCATGGATTCAATGTGGAACATGGTGATATAATTTTCAAGTCCTAATACTTTCCTGGTCACCAGCAACAGAGTTTGCACCATGGCAAAACCCGAGAAGATAGCTCCCGCAACGAAGTAAGGAGGGAAAATGGTAGTATGCCATCCTGGTTCAAGCGAGGTAGCAAAGTCCATAGATACAATGGTGTGTACCGAAAGTACCAGCGGAGTTGATACACCTGCCAATATTAATGATACGGTTTCAAAACGCTGCCAGGTTTTAACTGAACCGGTCCATCCAAAAGATAATACCGAATAAATACGGCGGCGAAGGCCAGTAGCACGGTCACGGATGGTAGCGATGTCAGGCAATAAACCTGTGTACCAGAATACCAATGAAACCGAGAAATAAGTTGATATCGCGAATACGTCCCAAATAAGCGGTGAGTTAAAGTTAACCCATAACGAACCATACTGGTTTGGCAGCGGAAGTGAATAAACCGCCATCCACGGACGGCCCATGTGGGCGCCGATATAGGTGGCCGCGCAAATTACCGCAAAGATGGTCATCGCCTCGGCCGAGCGGTTGATGGAGTTCCGCCAGTTCTGGCGGAACAGTAACAATACGGCCGATATAAGCGTACCGGCGTGACCGATACCTACCCACCACACGAAACCGGTGATATCCCAGGCCCATCCTACTGTTTTATTTAACCCCCATGACCCAATCCCGTACCAGAATGTGTAGCTGATAGAAAACACCCAAAGCATGGCGCCAAGTGATGCTACCGTAAAACCGATCCACCAGGCTTTCCCCGGCATATTTTCTACGGGCCGCAATATATCGTCAGTGATCTGACTGTAGGTAATGTTTTTACCCGTTATTAACGGTTCCCTTATTATTGATTCATTATGAGATGCCATATATTTTAATCTCTGTATATAAAAATTTAAGCCTCTAATTCAGATATGTTTCTAACTTTTACCTGGTAACCAATACCTGGCTGTACGTTTAACTCTTCAAGCACATAATAAGTCCTTTCGCTCTTCAATGCTTTTGAAACTTCCGAGTTAGGGTCATTCGCGTTACCGAAAACAATAGCGTTTGCTGAACATGTTTGCTGACAAGCAACTTTGATCTCGCCGTCTTTAAGCGGGCGTTTCTCCATTTTAGCTTTTAACTTACCAGCTTGTATACGCTGAACGCACATTGAACATTTTTCCATTACCCCACGGAAACGGGTAACCACATCAGGATTTAATACCAGTTGGGTATGCTCGTTATTCAGGTAATTGTCAAAACGTGAATCGTTCCAGTAGTTGAACCAGTTAAAGCGGCGTACTTTGTAAGGGCAGTTATTTGCACAATAACGGGTACCTACACAACGGTTGTATGCCATTTGGTTTAAACCTTCTGATGAGTGAACGGTTGCTAATACCGGGCAAACTGTTTCGCAAGGCGCGTGGTCACAGTGCTGGCAAAGCATCGGCTGATGTACCACGCTTACGCGGTCAAAAGCATCATCTTCCAGTTTGGCTATTTCGTGCTCTTCAGTAACTGATTCGCCTTTTTCGTCATAGCTGTAGTAACGGTCAATACGTATCCAGTGCATTTCGCGGCGGCGGCGTACTTCGTCTTTACCTACAACAGGGATATTGTTTTCTGCGTTACAGGCAACCACGCAGGCACCGCAACCGGTACAGGCGTTAAGGTCAATGGCCATAACCCAGTTGTAAACCGGACGGTCATGATCATCCCATAAGCTTTCTTTATTATAATCTTTATGCTCGCCATCATTGCCGCTGTGTGCAGCAGGGTTCTTTTTGTATTCAGAAAATTTAGCTTCGCGAATTACACTGCGGCCTTCATAAGAGTGGTGCGTTTGTGTTTGCGCAAGCGGCGATTTTACAGATGTTATATCAAATGATGCAACAGCGGTAGTTTGGAAAGTACCGTTGCGGAAGCTGTAGAAAGGGAACGCGTTTTTACCTACGTTATCGCCAACAGGTCCGGCCTGGGTACGGCCATAACCAACCGCAATTGATATGGTGCCTTGAGCCTGGCCCGGCTGCGCCAGTACGGGAACATCAATAGTGTAACCATTTGCGGTAACTTTAATTACGTCGCCTTCTTCCAGTTTTAATTTCTTGATATCGGCAACAGAAACAGCAGCGTAGTTATCCCAGGTAACTTTAGATACCGGATCAGGCAATTCCTGTAACCATGGGTTGTTGGCGCGTTTACCATCGCCAATGGCCTGCGACTGATAAACCTGCAACTCAAACTTACCTTCAGGAGCAACAAGCGAGTTGCTGTGATCTAAAATGGTTTGCGCTACAGCATTCAGGTCGCGGCTAAAAGTATAAGTACCCGGTGTGTTGGCAGCAGTTTTGATCATACCTGTTTGCAGCAGGGTTTCCCAGCCTTTTTGGCCAGATAAACCACCTTTAGCCAACAGGTTGTTGTTCCAGTTGTTGCGCACGTAGGTATAATAATCCTTAACCGCGTTGTCAGACCATATTAATAAGCTGTGCTCGGCCTGGCGGGTATTATAAACAGGATTAATAGTTGGCTGTATAACTGTGTAGTAACCTTCTGCAGCGTTAGCATCACCCCATGATTCCAGGTAATGATGATTAGGAGCTATCACATTTGAAAGTGAAGCTGTTTCATCAGCATGATCTGCAAATGATATTCTTAAACGCACTTTGTTCAGCGCGTCTTTAAATTCTTTTCCTTTAAAATAGTCGTAAGCGGGGTTTGCATTCAGGAACAATACTGCTCCAACGTCGCCGCGGTTCAGTTCATTCACAAACTCAACAAACTCAGCATCGTTACCGGCGTATTGTTTTGATGGGTTGTCCAGGTCAATAGTAGTGCCGTAGCTGCCCAGCAGGGAGTTAATAGCATTCACCAAAACCTGTGTTGCCACGTCATTTGAACCTGCAACTACCAAAGCTTTTCCTTTGGCGGCAACCAGTTCTTTAGCAGCAATGGTTATTGCGTTGTCAATTGCTTTGCTTGCTAATTTTTTTGAACCCGGTAAAGTGGTTCCTGAAATAGCGTTATATAAATTGATAAGCGCAACACCTTCTTCTGATGGTTTAATGGCGTAACGGTTATCGGCATTGGTACCGGTAAGGCTCATTCCGCTTTCAAACTGGATGTGACGTGACATCTTTTTGCTTTCAAGCGATTTGTTATTACGGTTTGATACGTACTGACGGGTAAACTCTTCGCCTGATATCCATGTTCCCAGGAAATCAGCACCAAAGCTTACAATTACATCGGCCTTGTCAAAATTATAGTGCGGCAACACGGCTTTACCAAAGCTGTTTTGGTTTGCCTGTATAATACCGGTATATGATACCGCATCATAGTTAATGTGTTTAGCAGTTGGGTATTGCGCAATAAAATCGGCAATTACCGCTAATGTTGACGGGCTGTATACAGTTGAAGTTACCAGGCGGATGCTTTTGCCTGCTGCCTTAATAGCTGCAAGTTCTTTCATCACAAAAGCATCAATCTCTTTCCATCCGGCATCAGCGCCGTTTAGTTTAGGATCTTTTAAACGGTTAACATCATACAGGTCAAGCACCGATGCCTGGGCCTGCGCACTTAAACCGCCTTTTGCAAAGGCATCATTAGGGTTACCTTCAACTTTAATAGGGCGGCCTTCACGTGTTTTAACCAAAATAGCCTGCCCTTCATAACTTGAAGAATAGTAGTTGGCCACCCCAGGGGTAACCTCTTCAGGTTTTATAAGGTAAGGGATTGATTTATGTACGGGCACACGCTGACAAGCAGCCAGTGTAACCGCGCCAACACCAAACCCAAGCGCCTTTAAAAAGTCGCGGCGGGGAGTTTTAGCTGATAAACCATCACCACTAAGCACCTCCTCAATTGGAATCGGCTCGGCAAATTCGTTTTTATTTTTCTCAACAAATTCTGGTGTTCTGTTTAGTTCTTCTAAACCTTTCCAGTATTTTTTATTGCTGTCCATTTAAGCTATATAAACTGTAATGCTAAAATTCTTATTTATTAATAGTGACATTTACCGCACTCGATACCACCTAATACTGCGGCAGTAACTTTCTCGCCCTTCTTGATCTTATCGTGAGCAGCAAGTATGCTATCATAGTAAGCGTTTCCTTTACTGTTAACCTCGGTACGTTTGTGGCACTGTATACACCATTTCATGGTAAGCGGCGAATATTGCCTAACCTCTTTCATAGTTTCAATAGGGCCATGGCAGGTTTGGCATTTGATGCCGCCAACTTTTACGTGCTGCGAGTGGTTAAAGTAAGCCAGATCGGGCAGGTTATGAACGCGTATCCACTGGATAGGCTTAGCCTGGGTACTGTCGTACTTCTGTGTTTTTGGATCATATCCTAAAGCATCATATATTTTGTGAATCTCGGCCGACTCAGTTTTAACAACCTTGTGGCAGTTCATACAAACGTTTAATGATGGTATAGAAGCATTTTTTGATTTGTAAGCGCCGGTGTGGCAATACTGGCAATCAATTTTCATGGTACCGGCGTGCAGCTCGTGCGAATATTTAATAGGCTGTACCGGCTGGTAACCTGTGTGCACGTTAGTGTTCCACAAAGTAACCCATCCCCAGCTGCCCATAGCAAGCGTGCCGCATAGTATGATAAAGAATACCAGTTTTTTATTTTTCAGGATCCTTTTGATCAGATCTTTTTTCTTAGCCTCAGCTACTTGTTCGGCAGTTGGTTCAGCTTCCTCATCAATTACAACACCTTTGCCTTTTAACAGCAGGCGCTCCAATGTAGCTACAACCCTGTTTAATACCAGTATTACAATAAATGCAATAACAATAACAGCTACCAGCCCCCATATAACCATTGAGCTTGGCCCGGTTTCGGCAGGCGCTGCGTTAGCTCCGGCAGCACCGCCACCTTTTGCTTTTTCGTCCTGCATGGTTTTCCACTCGGTACGTGCATAAGCTATCACATTAGCCGCATCAGCGTCAGATAACTCTGTAAACACCGTCATGTTTGACTGGTTGAATTCATTGTAGATCTTTAACGCTTTTGGATTTTTGGCAGCGATCAGGGCCTGATTGTTCTGGATCCATTTGATCAGGTACTGATCATCAGTTTCAGAAGTTATCTGCGGTCCTAAAGCCGGACCAACCACTTGCTGATCAATTTTATGACAGGCTGTACATTTGGATTTAAAGATGGCTTCGCCTTTAGCCGCGTCGGCCTGGGCATAAGCATTTGAAAAACCCCAAAAAGCAAGCCCGGCAATAATTAGAACCGACCTTGAGAATTGTTTAAAAATCAATGAGAAATTTCTCATAAAGTGTATTTATGCTAAATAGTTTTGATATTAATGTTTGAAACTGCAGTAAGATGTATGTTCTACCTGATTATTTCAGGCACAAAAGTAAAATTTATTACAGTATCGCTGACACATAAATGACAGTAACGTATAATTTATAATCGTTCTAAATAATGACAAAAAGCCCTTTAAACGACATAGAGAGGCATTTTGGCCGATAAACATTTTTTTTAATGATTTAGTTGCATTACCGGCATATTGAAAATTTGAATTATTGTTTTAGCGATTAGGGTAATAAAATAAAAAATAATATCGTTTAACCGGGTGATGAAACTCAGCATTTCCCCCCGTTTGTCATCAAATGCCATCCTCTTTTTACCATCCTTCTGTTGATATACCCGCTTCAAAAAAACACGGTATATCTCCAGAGCTCAACAAATAAGTTATTGTTTCAATATCCAGGCAAATATCAATGGTGCAACAATTGTTGCGTCGCTTTCAACAATAAATTTAGGCGTATGTATATCAAGCTTTCCCCAGGTTATTTTTTCATTGGGCACAGCGCCTGAGTACGAACCATATGACGTGGTTGAATCAGATATCTGGCAAAAGTAGCTCCAGAACGGCACATCGTGCATTTCCATATCCTGGTAAAGCATAGGCACTACACATATCGGGAAATCGCCGGCTATACCGCCGCCTATCTGGAAAAACCCTATCCCTTTGCCTGATGAATTTTTGGTATACCAGTCGGCCAGCCATGCCATATACTCAATACCGCTTTTCATGGTTGATGCCTTGAGCTCGCCTTTAATTATATAAGATGCAAATATGTTGCCCATGGTGCTGTCTTCCCAGCCTGGTACTACGATTGGCAGATTTTTTTCGGCAGCGGCCAGCATCCATGAATTTTTAGGGTCAATTTCATAGTATTGCTCCAACTCGCCGCTCAGTAATATTTTATACATGTACTCATGCGGAAAATAGCGCTCGCCGCTATCGTCGGCATCTTTCCATATTTTGTGGATATGTTTTTGCAAACGGCGGAAAGCCTCTTCTTCGGGGATACAGGTGTCAGTAACCCGGTTATAGTGGTTTTCGAGTAAATCCCATTCTTCCTGCGGACTCAGATCGCGGTAGTTAGGAACCCGTTTATAGTGCGAGTGCGCTACCAGGTTCATAATATCCTCTTCAAGGTTGGCTCCTGTGCATGATATAATAGCTATTTTATCCTGACGAATCATTTCGGCAAGTGAAATACCCAATTCAGCCGTACTCATGGCGCCGGCGAGGGTAACCATCATTTTGCCGCCCTCGTCAAGGTGGGTTTCATATCCTTTGGCCGCATCCATTAATGCCGCTGAATTAAAATGCAGGTAGTTTTTTTCAATAAACTGCGAAATAGGTCCTCTTGTGATGCTCATAGTGTATCAATAAAATTCGGCACAAAAGTAGGCAATTTTATGATGTACAGACACGCAAATTTCAGATATGCCCGGATCGATGTGCCGCGTTAGACTCACCCCGGCACCGCTTCGCTGGCCGACCCTCTCTTCAGCTTCGCTGCAAAGAGGGAATCTTTGCACGCGTTATTGTGAGGAATCCGCCCTTTAATCTCCGCTCAAGTCTACCCTGCAGGGTAGATAGTTGTTTTTAGTTCCCAACCCCAGTAGGAGGAACTGCCTGGCATGATGTAAGTTTTCAAGTGCCTCCCCATCCTCTTTGCGGCGAAGCCGGAGAGAGGGTCGGCCAGCGAAGCGGTGCCGGGGTGAGTCTATTCGCCGCTAACCTATCTGCGCATCTATCATCTGCACAAGTCTAAAGCATGCCTGTGGTCGGTGTCTTCACCGCACCGCTATCTTAGCTATTCAAGCGACAATCATCTTGTACTTTATGCTGCAGCAAACAGGAAAATTTTGAATGGCACAATGATAACACCGATCTTCGCTGGCCGGATGAGTTTACTCACCCGGCACCGCTATCTGCGCATCTATCATCTGCACATTTGAAAATCTGCCTATATTAGCGGCCACATAATCTATGAAAAAAATCACCCTCACCCTGCTCCTGTTTATTGGTGCGCAGGGCGCTTTTTCGCAAACCCATCTGCTGCCCAAATTTATCCGTAAAATGTATTTTGATAAGGATACCACCAAAAAAAGCAGCTTTGTTATTTTACCTGTACTAAGCTCGGCACCCGAAACAGGCCTTGAAGTTGGCGGCGCTGGTTTATATTCTTTCTATACCGATACCGCAAACCGCAATACCCGCGTATCCAATATTTTTGGTTATGCAACCATTACCACCAACGGGCAAAACCGCCTGAGCCTGAGCACCAGCTACTGGACACCTCAAAACAAATATCATTTTACCGCGGGTATCAGCTATATTAATTTCCCCTTTGATTTTTATGGGATTGGCAATAATACCTTTAAAGCCAATAAAGACCGCATAGGCCAGAAACGATTGAAAGTAAACCTAGCGGCCGAAAAAAAGGTGGCCGACAATTTTTACATCGGCCTTGTAGCGGGGGGCTATCATTATGATTTTACCGACGGACAGCCTAACAGCGTTTTTTATACTGACCCGAGGGTACAATTTCGCAGGGGTGGCACCAACATATACATAGGCCCAAGCCTTATATTTGACAGCCGCAACAACAATACTTATACCACCAGCGGCGCGTTGATCACCAGCTCTTTTGAAATAACCAAAGGCTTATTTGGCCTCAATTACAATGGAGGTCTTTTTAATATAGAGTATACACAATTCTTTTTGCTAAGCAAAAAACTGGTACTGGGTATTGATATACAGGATCAAACCCTCACCGGGAGCCAGTCGCCGTTTTTCATGATGCCTACCCTGGGTAATGACGAAATTATGCGGGGGTATTATAATGGCCGTTATCGCGACCGTAACCTTACGGTTGGCCAAACCGAACTGCGTTACCGTTTGAGCGACCGTATAGGCATAGTTGGTTTTGTAGGAACAGGCGAGGTGTTTAACAAAAGTTTTAGCTTTTCTGAGTTAAAACCAAATTATGGCGGCGGTCTGCGTTACTTCTTCGACATAGAAAAAGGGCTCAGCATCCGCGCCGACTATGGCATAGGTCAGAAGGTTGCAGGCGAAGCCCGTCAAAGTGGTTTTTATGTGGGATTGGGGCAGGCGTTTTAACGCCTTGTTCGCTCTGCGAAATACTTTTTACGTCTGCATGCAGTCAGTTTAAGCAAAATGCTGATCTAAAATGTTAAAAAAGCGACGAACGTAAAATAAAAGGCATCTTTTTTATTGGTTTTGATCAGAAACCTCGTCAGTACCTGATCAAAAAATCTTCCTTGACCCTGCCTGCTTTAAAGAACACCAGGCCTATCCAAAACAGATCAACCGTTACGGTAACCTGAGGGTGCGCCTTGATCTGGGCCCAGGCTTCCTTCATGCCTTCGCTCCAGTAAATATCGTCAAATATAAGCACGGTATCTTCGTGCACTTTTGGCAGGCACCATTCAAAATACTTCAATGTGGCATCTTTCTGGTGGTTCCCGTCAACAAAAACAAAGTCGAGCCGGTCAACATTGCTGATTACACCAGGCAGCGTATCATCAAAATTGCCTGTTATGAGTTCAACCCCGTTCAGGCCGGCCTGTTTAAATGTTTCTTTAGCTACCCCGGCTGTTTGGGGGCAGCCTTCCATGGTATACACCCTGGCATCAGGGGCGGCCTTTTGCAAATAAAGAGTGGTGATACCCAGGCAGGTACCAAGTTCAATGATATTATTGGGTTTAAAATGGGCGGCCAACCGGTAAAGCAGTTGGGCCAGTTTGGGCTGCTTTAAAGCATTAGCAGCAATATCACCAACGCGCTTTTGCCGGTTATTGTTCAGGTGCGATCCGGCACCCAGGTCGGTTATGGTGATCACGCGATTGTCAATAAGTAACTTTTTGCGGATCTCTTCTATATCCTGATATACTTTTTTGGCAGAATAATCGTAAATTACAGTATCAACCAGCTTGTAAACAAACGGGGAGTGTAAGCCATGTCTGTTTTTCGCCTTAAGGCGGTGCAACAGGTAATCCTTAACAAACCTAAAATTTAACATCGCTGTAAAAATAAATAAAGGTTTAGTATTTTAGCGTTACGGCGTATGATTAATCCCTCTGAAGTAAATTCCCTGATCCGCTTACTTGATGACCCTGATAGTGAGATATATGAACATGTGCACGATAAACTGCTGTCATACGGCGTTGAGGCCGTTTCCTTTTTAGAGACCGCGTTTGAACAGGCTTTTGACGCGGTGCAGCAAGAGCGTATAGCCAACCTTGTTCATGAAATTCAGTTTGGCACCCTTAAAAACGACCTTAAACTCTGGCATCAGAGCGGCGCTTTTGACCTGCTGCAGGGCATACTGATCATTAATCGTTACCAATACCCTGATCTTGACGAACAAAAGATAATTAACCAGGTGGAGGCCATTAAACGCGACATTTGGATACAAATGATGCATGAGGCGAGTCCTAAAGAACAGATAAAGCTCATTAACCATGTGTTTTATAACATCTATGGCTTTAGCGGTAATACCTCCAATCATCTCGACCCGCAAAACAGCTATCTGAGCCAGGTGCTGGAAACCAAAAAAGGCAACCAGATATCATTAGCTATAATTTACTCTATAATTGCCCAGAAACTGGATATACCGGTATACGGTGTAAACCTTCCGCAGCATTTCATTTTAGCTTATCTTGATGAAAGTCAGCAAAGCGAGTTTGAGAGTGGTATACTGTTTTATATCAACGCTTTTAATAAAGGTTTCATATTTGGCCGCCGCGATGTAGATATGTTTTTAAAACAGCTTAACCTTAAGTTCGACAAGCAGTTTTATGAACCCTGCTCCAATACTGACATTATCAAACGGGTGATCCGCAACCTGATCAGCGCTTATGAAAATTTAGGCGCATCAGACAAGGTTGATGAAATGAATGAGTTACTTGGGATATTGGAGTAAAGTTCCCTGGCGAAACGAAATCAGTCAAACTTAGTTTTAAAAACTAAGTTTGATCGTGCTCATCATTTCCCTTTCAAAAACCCGTTCTCATCCAGCCAGGCCGTTGCCCAGTCAAACCATTTGCCTTTGTTTTTGGAATTGTTTAAGCCAAAGCCATGACCGCCTTCCTGAAACAGGTGCATTTCGGCCTTCACATTGTTTTTCAGCAAGGCATCATAAAACAACAGGCTGTTTTGTACGGGTACTGTTTTATCATCCTGTGCGTGAATCAAAAAGGTTGGCGGCGTATTCGCGGTGATCTGTTTTTCGTTGGAGTACAAATCAATCTGCGCTGCCGATGGCGTTTTACCGATCAGGTTTTCTCTCGACCCCACGTGGGCCTGTTCACCAAAAGTAATTACCGGGTAAATCAGCATCATAAAGTCAGGGCGTACGCTAACGCCTTTATTTTCAATTACTGGCTTATCAAAATGCGTACCGGCTGTTGACACCAGGTGTCCCCCTGCCGAAAAACCGATTATACCTATTTTATTAGGATCTATACCCCACTCGGCGGCATGTTCGCGTACAATTAATATAGCGCTTTGGGCATCCTGCAGTGGGCCTATGGATTTATCCTTCATGATATCATCACTTGGCAGGCGATATTTTAACAAAAAAGCGGTAACACCTATCTTGTTAAACTCCTGTGCAACGGCAACTCCTTCGTGTGCCGAGGCCAGACCCGAATAACCACCACCTGGACAAACAACAACTGCAGTGCCGTTTGCTGTGCCTTTAGCTGGCAAATAGGGCGTAAGCGTAGGCTGGCTTACCTGTGTTATCCAGAAATTCTTATCTGTTTTCTCGATATAAGCAGCGGGTGTAGGTTTTGAATTGGGCACACCTTTTGGGTACAAAGGAATAGGTTTTTCCTGGCTATAAGCCATAGTTGTAGCAATTGTTAAAATTAAGGCTGATAAAATTGATTTCATAATTGATGCTTATATAAAGGCACTGGCAAAATACACTTTTTGATCGAAACAAAAAACGGCGATACATGATGTAGCGCCGTTTTTACAATATTTAACGGTATAACCAACTGGTTTATATGCTGTTTACCCACCGTGCAAAAACCAGATTACCAGTCTTAATAATATAATGAAAGGAGCCGGGTTAACTCTTCGGTCCGCCAAATTCCATCAGGTATGCTTTCAGGAACTCGTTAAGCTCACCGTCAAGCACAGCTGCCGCATTTGATGTTTCATGATCAGTACGGAGGTCTTTAACCAGCTTATACGGATGCAGTACATAATTGCGGATCTGCGATCCCCACTCTATTTTCTTTTTGTTGCCTTCAATTGTATTAGTGATCTCCATACGTTTGCGCATCTCGATTTCGTACAACTGCGATTTTAGCAAGCGGATAGCATTATCTTTATTTTGTAATTGTGAACGCGACTCCTGGTTCTTGATGATAATACCCGACGGTTTGTGGTATAAACGCACAGCGGTTTCCACTTTGTTCACATTTTGCCCGCCGGCACCTCCCGAGCGGAAAGTTTCAAACTCAATATCGGCAGGGTTAATATCAATCTCAATCGTATCGTCAACCAGCGGATAAACATATACTGATGCAAATGAGGTATGGCGCTTTGCATTGGCATCAAAAGGAGATACCCGTACCAGCCGGTGAACACCATTCTCGCCTTTTAAATAACCGTAGGCAAAATCACCTTCCAGTTGCAGGGTCACCGTTTTTACGCCGGCAACATCTCCGGGTTGGTAATCCTGTTCGGTAACTTTGTAACCGTTCTTTTCGCCCCACATAATGTACATACGCATCAGCATTCCAGCCCAATCACAGCTTTCTGTACCGCCTGCGCCGGCAGTTATTTGAAGTACAGCATTAAACTGATCCTCTTCGGCCGAGAGCATATTTTTAAACTCCAGTTCCTCAACTACTTTTATAGCGGTATCATATTGTTCCTGCATTTCGGCCTCGGTGGCGTCACCAGCCTGGTAAAATTCAAAAAGCACCCCGGTATCATCAATTATCGATACTACTTTTTGAAATTCGTCCGTCCATACTTTTTTTGATTTGATGGATGCCAGCACTTTTTCGGCTTCTTTGGGATGATCCCAAAAATGCGGGCCAACAGTTATTTCCTGCTCGGTTTGCAGTTGCTCAAGCTTCTTGTCGATGTCAAAGATGCCTCCTCAGGGAAGCTGTTCTATCCCTTAAATCCTGAATCTGTTCTTTAGTCATGCGGCAAATATATACAATTTGATAATCGGCTATAAATAAAAAAGGGCTGCAAATTGATAAATCAATTTGCAGCCCTTTCCATAAGGCAGATTTTTATATTAAGTTAAGCGACCATTAGATTATTGAGCAACAAACTCAGGTCGGCACGGTTACCATTTAGTTTGGTAAGCATGTTGGTTAATCCAAACTCTTTGATCTGTTCGCTTTTTGACGCTTTTACCAATTCCTGCATAACTGTAGGTATCAGCAATTTAGCCGTTTCCAATGAATGAACAGGATCAATGTGATAAAAAGTATTTAGGCGGTTAGCAAACCTGTTAACTATGCTTGATACTAATGAATTGTTGTAAATACCCGACGATTGAAAATACTTTACCAATTCTTTCAATTTACCATTTTCCATATGGCCTTTTAAAACCTCGATAATTGAACTTGAGGCTTCAATCATTACTGCATTATGATGTTTTGCAGGAATTAAAGGGTTGTTAATAACAGCCGTCCCGGCGTTATTTTTTACAAGCAAAAAAAGTTTTTCAAACATAACCTCTATATTTTTTACTTAAATTTACAAAATGATGATAAATCAAGTATTTGATTACCAACAAGACAAATATATCAAATAATTATTTGAAATATCAAAATAACTGTCATTTTTTTTTAAGATTATCGCAATTTTCAAGTGTAAAACAAACACTATGTATACGGTGTTAAAATAACACGAAGAATCGTTAGTTTAACTTTTAATATCCACCTAACAATTAACTTGTTACTTTTGTAGAAAACCAACTCAATTATGCTGCCAAATACGGATTTTACCACCACCCAGAGTTATAAATATTTAACAGACCATTACATTGATATTGTTTCAAAAAGTTTAAAAGAATTATTTGATACTGACAGTCAGCGATTTAAAAAATATTCAGTTCAGTTTGAGGACATTTTACTGGATTATTCCAAAAATCGTATTGATGATCAAACCATCGCCCTGCTGATGCAACTGGCTAAAGAATGTTCAGTAAATGAGGCGATTGAAGCCATGTTTACAGGCGAAAAAATCAATGTAACGGAAGGCAGGCCGGTGTTGCATATTGCCCTGCGCAACCGCAGCAACACACCAATTTATGTTGATGGCAAAGATGTGATGCCCGATGTAAATAAAGTGCTTGATCACATGAAGGATTTTAGCGATGCCATTATTTCGGGCGCATGGAAAGGTTATACCGGCAAGCCTATTACCGATGTGGTTAACATTGGCATAGGCGGTTCAGACCTCGGCCCTGTAATGGTTACCGAGGCGTTAAAGGCCTATAAGAACCACCTGAACCTGCACTTTGTAAGCAACGTAGACGGAACACACATAGCCGAAACCTTGAAAGTTGTTGATCCTGAAACTACGCTTTTCCTGATCGCTTCAAAAACTTTTACCACCCAGGAAACTATGAGCAATGCCCATAGTGCCCGCGACTGGTTTTTAGCTGCCGGTGCTGCCGAAGCTGATGTTGCCAAACACTTTGCAGCATTGTCAACCAATGCCGCGGCCGTTGAAAAGTTTGGCATTGACACTAAAAACATGTTTGAGTTTTGGGATTGGGTTGGCGGCCGTTACTCATTATGGAGCGCTATTGGCCTTTCTATTGCTCTAAGCATTGGCTTTGACAACTTTGTTGAATTGCTTGAGGGGGCCCATGCTACTGACAAGCATTTCAGGACCACTGAATTTGACCAGAACATTCCGGTTATTTTAGCCCTTATTGGTATTTGGTATAACAACTTTTTTGATGCCGAAACCAATGTTATATTGCCGTATGACCAATACATGCACCGTTTTGCCGCATATTTTCAGCAAGGCGATATGGAAAGCAATGGTAAGCATGTTGACCGCAATGGCAAAGAGGTTGATTATTCAACCGGCCCTATTATTTGGGGCGAACCGGGCACCAATGGACAGCACGCTTTTTACCAGCTGATACACCAGGGTACTAAACTGATCCCTGCTGATTTTATTGCTCCTGCTCAATCGCACAATCCGCTTGGTGAGCATCATAACATGCTGCTATCAAACTTTTTTGCCCAAACCGAAGCGCTGATGAATGGCAAAACCGAAGAAGAGGTTATTGCCGAGTTGAAAGCAGCCGGCAAATCTGACGCCGAAATAGCTTTGATAGCGCCATTTAAAGTATTTGAAGGCAACAGGCCTACAAATTCATTCCTGCTTAAAAAGATCACCCCGCGCAGCCTGGGTTCATTGATAGCTATGTACGAGCATAAAATATTTGTACAGGGTATTATCTGGAACATTTACAGCTTTGACCAATGGGGCGTTGAACTGGGCAAGCAACTGGCGGGTAAAATACTTCCTGAACTAAAAGATGATAGCGAGATCAGCAGTCATGACTCATCAACCAATGGCCTTATTAATCAATATAAAGCCTGGAGATAAGTTCAACTGCTAAACATATCTATAAAATAAAACAAGAGCCGATTTGATCGGCTCTTGTTTTTTTATGCGCTGTTTTAATTTTTAACGGCTTAAACTTTATAGCCAAACCTACATCTATACCTGTATAATTTTAATCACAATTAATATGACTAAATCCTTTAAACCAATCATAATAGCGTTATTGGCTCTTATGCTCACCTCATGTGCCGAAATCAATCAAAGCATTGACAGATCAAAAACCGTAAACCTGAGTTCTATAAAATTAGGCATGAGTAAAGACGAAGTTCAAAAGCAATTAAAAAAGAAACCGGACAATATTGTAGCTGCAAAAAATTATCCCGATACCCAAACATATATAGAGGTGGTACAATACAGCGAATGGAATAGCGCTGATGTTAATAAACCCATTGAAAGCTATTGGCTGTATTTTGTAAATGACAAGCTCGACAAGTGGGAAAAGGCAAGCAAGGACCGTAAACCATGGATTTAGAGATCGGCAAATTCAGTTACAGCTTTTATTTAGCCAAATCAGATTCATTACCAACAGGAATGAATCTGACTTGCGTAAATTATTTTTCTTCAGTCAGCGGAAAAGGATCTTCATACTGGTCAGCGTCAAAATTCCCTAAACCTTTGGGATTTTCGCCATACTCGTTCCACTCGGGTATGCCGTCCTGAAAAAGGAGAAAGAAAAAATAAAAAGGGATTATTTGCCACCAACCGCTTTTGCCAAGATCATGGCACCTTTTTGCCCCTTGTGACCATAGGAACCAAAGCAAGGGAATAAACGCTAAACCAATAATTTTTGCGCCCTGATCGCCTTCAGCTGTTAACCGGATCATTACATATCCGATCACATAAATAATAAAGCTGAGACCATATTCAGTACGCCTGATACGGCCGTTAAATGAGAAGAGATTTTTAAACATACACATTAAATGATAAGGTTCATCTAATGTAAATAATTGGTATGATAAACACGATGTAAGGCGGAAAATTTATCTATGATCTGCTACCGTAACCTATCATTCAAATCCCCTATCTATTCTATTTCTTCACAAATTTCACCTGGTACAAATGCGGCCATTTTTTACCGGCAACAAAAAGGCGTTTACCATCAGCATCCCATGCAATGCCATTCAGCACGTTATTGCCCCAATCCCTGTCCTGTGGCCTGTCGGCCATGGGGTACAGGTCTTTCATGTCTACCCTTTGCTCAACAGCTCCTGTTTTTGGATTGATGACCAATATAGTATCTGTTTGGTACACGTTGGCATACAGTTTACCGTCAATATATTCCAGTTCATTTATTTCATTGATCTGACCTTTATCGTCGCATACATCAATATATCCCTTTTGCTGATAGGTATCCTTATCTAAAAACCAAATGCGGTTGGTGCTGTCGTCCATGTATAGTTTTTTTCCGTCAAAACAAAGGCCCCAGCCTTCAACACCTACATTATTTGCAAACGTGCTTAATAATTTCAATGAATTTTTATCATACACAAACCCAACCTTATTTCGATAAGTAAGCTGTATTATCTTATTCTCAACTATAGCAAGCCCCTCACCAAAATATTCATCTTTTAGTTTGGTTACCTGTATAGCTTTACCGGTTTCGATGTTCACTTTCTGAATAGTTGAGTGCCCTGTGTCGCCGGTGCTTTCATACATAATACCTCCCTCATATTGCAAACCCTCCGTATAACTGCTGGTATCATGCGGAAACACTTTTTCAACCTTATAAGTTAGCTGTTCGGGAGCTTTGGCAGCAAGCAATAGTATATTAGTTGTCACATCCTGATCTTTACCCGCAGCATAAACCTTAGCGGTAATTACCTTAATGCCCAACGGAATAGTATCTGTTTTTAAACTGATGCCCAGGGTATCTTTACCAACGCCCAGTTTTAAAGCGTCCAGCATATATACCACAGAATCAACCTTTGCATCGGCGGGGAAACTTACTTTTATTTTTACTTCATCGCCGGCTTTATAAGTAGTGCCAGCTTCAGGGCTGATGCTAAAGTCGGCTCCTGTGCTTTTGGAGTTGTTATTACAGCTGCTGCCAAATGCAAGCAAGGCACAGGCGGCAAAAAGAGCTTTTATTTTATTATTCATAAGTAAATCAGGTGGCCGAAGGCCAAAACGCATCTTCGATATGGTTTAGTATATAATTTTTATTTCTGTCGAACAATATGGCAATAATATCAAAGCGAACCTCGCCCTGGTGGTTCATCAGGTAAATATATTCATCTGCAGCATCGGCCAGTAATTTTTGTTTACGGGCATCCACAAAATCCTCGGGCTCACCAAAACCATTGCCGGTACGTGTTTTAACTTCTGTAAATATAATAACCTTGTCTTTATATGCAATCAGGTCAATTTCGGCTTTTCCGTAAGTCCAGTTCTCATCCAGTATTTCATAACCGGCATTTTCAAGGTGTGTTTTTGCTAAAGCTTCGCCGGTACGGCCCAGGTCAAGGTGCAAAGCCATTATTTGATAATTACTGAGCCCAAAAAATCGGAGATGGTTTTTTCAACCTTTTTCATGCGGATATATTGGTTGAGCAATACTTCCTGGTCGGCTTCAGTATCCGCCTTTTGCAGTTCAGCGCGCAGGTTTTCCAGTATTTTACCCACCTTATGTTTTTTAAGGTGAAATATAGCGCCTAAAATAGTAGCTTTCATATTGGCCTGCTCATCGTTCACCAGTATTTTATGCATTTCATACCAGTTTTCGCTCAGGGTGTATTTGGTGGCCAGCATAGTTACGGTGAGGTCAACAATCCCTTTATCCCGGTGATGTATAAAATGTGTTTCATCAGGCAGTACCCCATTCTCAACCTCCTGCCGGTAAATATCCATAAACAATTTACAGGCCGGGTGTTCAAAAGTAACATCGCTTAATTCCGCAATCATAAACGGACCGATATAAGTATTGGCAATACCGTCCCAGTCAATCATTTTGTTACCATACAACAATAGCAATCTTATGATCTCTTTTTCTTGTGTGCTTTCGTCTTTAGGCTCTTTTACTTCTGGTTCATCAAAAAAATTTGGTTCATCAGGTGGAGGGGCCAGTCTTGTATTTTGCTGCTGCTGCCCATCCTTTTTAGCCTTAGCCTGGCGCATTTTATTTAATTCAGATAGCAGCGAGCGCTCATCTATCTGTAAAATATAGCTGCATTCCTTTATAAAGACCGAAGCTTTAATAGAGTCAGGGATCTTGGCAATACTCTCCACGATTTCCCTTATGATCTCTGCTTTTTTAATTGGGTCGTTACCTGCATCTTTTAACAGGAGGTTTGCTTTATAAAGAATGAAGTCTTTTTTACTTTCTTCAATATGTTTTTTAAAGGCGCTGGTACCAACATTGCGCACATAAGAGTCGGGATCGTGCCCATCAGGAAAAGATACAACTTTCACGTTGAGCCCCTCTTCCAATATCATGTCTAACCCACGTAATGAGGCCTTAATGCCTGCGGCGTCGCCATCATATAAAATGGTGATATTTTTGGTAAAACGACCTATAAGCCTGATCTGCTCCGTTGTTAACGAGGTGCCCGACGATGCTACTACGTTTTCAATACCGGCCTGATGAACTGAAAGCACATCGGCGTATCCCTCTACCAGGTAGCAGTTATCTTCCTCGCGGATGGCTTTCTTCGCAAAATATAAACCATAAAGCACATTTGATTTATGGTAGATCTCCGACTCGGGCGAGTTTACATACTTGGGTACGTTCTTATCTTTTTTTAGGGTGCGCCCGCCAAAAGCTATCACACGGCCGGTAAAACTATGTATCGGGAACATTACACGGCCGCGGTAACGGTCATACAAAGTACCATTATCACGCTTAACCGATAGTCCACTTTCTACCAGAAACTGCTCCTGGTAACCTTCTTTTACGGCTGTACCAGTAAAAGCTTCCCATTGGTCGGGCGAATAGCCCAGTTCAAATTTCTTAATGGTTTCGGTACTAAAACCACGCTCCTTAAAATAGCTCAGGCCTATGCTTTTACCTTCGTCAGTATCCAGCAGGCTTTCATGAAAAAACTTAGCGGCAAATGCCGTTACGATCATCAGGCTTTCGCGGCGCTGGTCTTCTTCGCGATTCTCAGGATGATCGATGGTTTCTTCAACCTCAATGCCGTACTTTTTTGCCAGCCACTTTAAAGCCTCCGGATAGGAGAATTTTTCCAGCTCCATTAAAAAGGTAACAGCCGAGCCGCCTTTACCTGTTGAAAAATCTTTGAAGATCCCTTTGGCCGGCGATACCGTGAACGATGGTGTACGCTCATTAGCAAAAGGCGAAAGGCCCACATAGTTTGCCCCGCGTTTTTTTAACTGCACAAATTCCCCTATCACCTCCACAATGTCGATGGATTCCATTATACGGTCGATAGTAGATTTTTGGATCATGTGCTAAATTGCAAATGTAGGGCAAATCATCAAATGAAATTAACAATCGTTAAGATACAATTTTTATCTAGTTGATTGTAACGGCTTTAAAAATGTTACCGCTATACCGGCAAGTACAAGTACGCTTCCAATTATTTCAGTTACCGAAAGCTTTTCATATAATAAAAATGTAGCAAGCAGCCCGGCAAACACCGTTTGGCTCAATAAAGAAATAGCCACTTTGGTTGATTCAAGATACCTTAATGAATAATTGATGGTGAGCCAGCCACCAAGCTGGCATATCAGCCCCATGCCCACAAAACAAAGCCAAACATTTAAAGAAAAATTTGCAATTGCACCGCCTGCTACACTATTAACCACAAATAAAAAGACAGTAGAGCCCAACATGCTGTAAAACATAAATGTAAATACATCTATATTCTCCATGATATTTTTAGTGATCAGGATATAAGTCGCGTAAAATAAACTGGCCAGTACCGCAAGCAAAATGCCGGCGTTAAGATTAAGGTGTATTATATTTTGATAACCTACCAGCACAATCATTCCTGCTATTGCAATGAGTGTACCAGCCCAGAACAGCATTCCCGAACGTTTTTTAAAAAGCACAAAACTCAATAAGCCAACCCATACCGGCGCCAGGTTAGCAATCAGTGTTGACACTGTAGCACTGATCTTTAACAGGGAGATATTCCATACCGCAACATCTGATGCAAAAACAATACCGGCTGCTACAGCTATCATAAGCTGTTTTTTATTAATGCGGAGCTTCTTTTTAATTATGCAGTAAGGCAGCAGGCAAAGCCAGGCGATAAACACCCGGTAAAACGCGGCTGAAATAGGTTCAACCCCTGCAAGCTTTACAAATATTGGCGAAAACGATATGCATAAAATACCAATAACCAGGCTTACTTTAGGATTCATAAAGGGGTAGTAAAATGAGTGGCAAACTTAAGCAAATGGCTTATAAGTAGCGTGATAATACGTATATTTAGATGCCACTATCAACCAACCGTTACAGATTTTCCCTGATATGAAAAGGTCCCTGCTTCTTTTACTTTCAGCAACTGTATTAACGTTTACCAGCTGCGCCAAAAAAAAGTGTTGCGATTTTCCTGTAACGCCCAATTTTATCCTCGCTCAAAAAAATGGCGTCGAGTGGAAGGCCAATACCTTAAACTCAAATATCCGGGGCGATACCATCATTGTATCGGGCAGTTATAATAACTCCGGGCAGGAAGAAACATTGGTTTTTAAACTTGTTTTTGACGGATTAGGTTATTATTCCCTTAAAAACAACGAAGGTTATTATCACATTGTAAAAGGCGGTGCCAGGACAGGTACCTATGGGTTTAACCCTACCCATTCCAATACCATAACTGTTTTTGCATTTAATGAAAGTGAAAAAATAATGCAGGGTTTTTTCGAGCTTAAATTTGTTAAAATCCATGATGATCCGCCTGGTACGCAGCAAGACGAGGTGAGCTTTTTAAGCGGAAAATTCAAGGTAGCTTTACATAATTAATTGTATTTTTGCGGCTCTAAAAAAATATATTTATATGAGTCAGCGAGTAAAGATTAAAGCATTGCTGCAAAGCCAGCAAACCGAAATTGATGTAACTGTTAAAGGATGGGTACGTACCTTCCGCAATAATCAGTTCATAGCTTTAAACGATGGCTCAACTAATAATAATATACAGGTAGTTGTTGATTTTGAAAACACCGATGCTGCCCTGTTAAAGCGTATTACTACAGGTGCCGCCATCAGCGTTACGGGCAAATTGGTTGCCTCGTTGGGCAAAGGCCAAACTGTTGAAATTAAAGCGACTGAAATTGAAATACTGGGCGACAGTGATCCTGAAAAATATCCCCTGCAGCCCAAAAAGCATAGTTTGGAGTTTTTAAGGGAAATAGCCCACCTGCGTTTCCGTACAAATACTTTTGGCGCCATATTCAGGGTGCGCAATAGCCTGGCTTTTGCTGTACACCAATTTTTTCAGGAGCGGGGTTTTGTTTACCTGCATACACCGGTTATAACCGCCTCAGATGCTGAAGGTGCCGGCGAAACTTTCCACGTAACCAACTTTGACCTGGATAACATTCCTAAAACAGATACCGGCGAGATTGATTTTAAGCAGGACTTTTTTGGTCGCCCCACCAACCTTACCGTATCAGGGCAGCTGGAAGGCGAGCTGGGAGCCATGGCGCTCAGCGATGTTTATACATTCGGCCCTACTTTCCGCGCCGAAAATTCCAATACCACCAGGCACCTGGCAGAATTTTGGATGATTGAGCCTGAGGTTGCCTTTAATGACCTGGCAGACAATATGGACCTTGCCGAGGACATGCTGAAATATGTGATCAGGTACGCTTTAGATAAAAATGCCGACGATATTGAGTTTTTAACCCAGCGTTTACAGGAAGAAGAAAAACAAAAACCGCAGAACGAACGCTCGGAAATGACGTTGCTTGAAAAACTGCAATTTTGTTTAAACAATGATTTTGAGCGCCTTACCTATACTGAGGCTATTGATATTTTAAAGGAATCAACACCAAACAAAAAGAAGAAATTTCAATACCCCGTTGAAGGTTGGGGCACCGACCTGCAAAGTGAACATGAGCGCTATCTGGTTGAAAAACACTTTAAAAAACCGGTGATCCTGACCGATTATCCCAAAGAGATCAAAGCGTTTTACATGCGGCAGAATGACGACGGCAAAACCGTAGGCGCCATGGATATACTGTTTCCGGGTATTGGCGAAATTATAGGCGGTTCACAACGCGAGGAGCGTTTGGATAAGCTGGAACAACGCATGGACGAAATGGGCATCCCTAAAGACGAGCTTTGGTGGTACCTGGATACACGCCGTTTCGGTGGGTGCCCGCATTCAGGATTCGGCCTGGGCTTTGAGCGCCTGGTATTATTTGTAACCGGCATGGGTAACATCCGCGATGTTATCCCCTTCCCGAGGTTCCCGAAGAACGCGGAGTTTTAATTACTAAAAAACATGTCATTGCGGCGAACGAAGCTATCGCTGCAATGACATAAATTAAGCTAAGCCACAATGCCTGTAATTGAATTAGCTACCCACATTAATGCCCCCATTGAGCAATGTTTTGACCTGGCGCGGAGCATTGATGTGCATATAGCTTCAACAAGGCATACCGGCGAAACCGCTATTGCCGGCCGCACCAGCGGCCTTATGGAATTGGGCGAATCCGTAACCTGGCGAGCCAGGCATTTTGGCATTTGGCAAACTTTAACTTCAACCATTACAGAGTTTGAATATCCTTATTTTTTTACCGATGAAATGGTTAAGGGAGCTTTTAAAAATTTCAGGCATGAGCACTACTTTTTCCCGGTAAAACATCAAACCCTGATGAAGGACGTTTTTATATTTGAATCACCTTTCGGTTTTTTAGGCCATATTGCTAATCTCGTTTTTTTAAAGAAATACATGATACAGCTTTTAGAAAAACGCAACCAGGTGATCAGGGAATAGCCCAAAGCTCAACTGTTCAATGAATATATTAATAAACTGACCGATCATAAAAATGACCTTCAATTCAACCATTATTATCCACCCTGGTTTAGGAAACTCGGGCCCTGCGCACTGGCAATCGCTTTGGGAAAAACAGTTCGGTTTTAACCGCGTTGAACAAAAGGACTGGGAAACACCGGTTTGTACCGATTGGATAAACACATTGAACAGCCATGTACAACAGCATGACTCATCCAACGTTATACTGGTAGGCCACAGCTTGGCCTGTACAACTATAGCTTACTGGGCGCAAAAATTTAAAGTGAACATTAAAGGCGCACTTTTAGTTGCACCAAGTGATACCGAGGCTGATACCTATCCGCCGGGCACCAGCGGTTTTACACCCGTGCCATTAATAACACTTCCGTTTAAAAGCATAGTGGTGGCCAGCAGCAACGATTATTATGTAACCCCGGAGCGCGCCGCTTTATTTGCTGACAGCTGGGGCAGCGAACTGGTTAATATTGGCGATGCCGGCCATATCAATGTGGCATCAGGCTACGGTGAATGGGCACAAGGACTGGAGTTGCTTAAACAGTTGGATAATTGATATATTTAGCAAATAACATATTTAGTAAACTATGTCATTGCGGGCGTGGCGTGGCTATCTCATCAATACAAATCACTCATTGATAGTCTAATTGTCCTGATGAGACTACTGCGTCGTTCCTCCTGGCAATGACAATACTTTTTAGTAATGATACCATGCTTATAAACCCATCAACCCTGCGTGTTTTTACCCAAAATATTTTTCTGGCCATTGGTTGCAGTACTGAACATGCAACGCTTGCTGCCGATGTTTTGCTGCGGTCCGATCTGCGCGGGATTGACTCGCATGGAGTGGCGCGCCTGAGCGGCTATGTAAGGCTATGGGAAAAGAACCGCATTAATCCTAAACCCGACATCCGGGTAGTTCACGAAACACCTACCACAGCCACCGTTGATGGCGATGCGGGCCTCGGGTTGGTAGTTGCCCCGTTTGCCATGCAGGTGGCTATTAAAAAGGCCGGGTTGTATGGTTCGGGATGGGTATCGGTGCGCAATTCAAACCATTTTGGCATTGCCGGCTATCACGCGCTGATGGCGGTTGAAAAAAATATGATAGGGTTTGCCATGACCAATGCCAGTCCGCTGGTAGCGCCAACTTTCTCTAATGAGCGTTTGCTGGGCACCAATCCCATGTGTTATGCCTTCCCCGCGGGTCATTACCCGCCTGTGGTAGTTGATCTGGCTACATCGGCAGCAGCTAACGGCAAGCTTGAAATTGCCCAGCGCCTGGGCAAACAAGTACCTGAAGGCTGGATACAGGATAAACACGGCAATTATACAACCGACCCGCACGCCTTAAAAACGGGCGGAGCGTTGCTGCCCCTTGGGAGCGACAGTGATCATGGCAGTCATAAAGGTTTCGGATTAAGTGCCACGGTTGATATTTTGTCGGCTGTGTTATCCGGAGCTAATTATGGCCCCTGGGTACCGCCGTTCGTGGCCTTTTTAGATCCGCCTGCCAATCCGGTGGGACAAGGCATAGGGCATTTTTTAGGTGCCATGAGGGTAGATGGTTTCCGCCCGGTTGACGAGTTTAAAGCGAACCTGGATAACTGGATAGCCCGTTTCAAAACCTCCAGCACGGTTGACCCTTCAAAAAAAGTGATCATCCCCGGCGAACCCGAACTGGAAGCCGAAAATAACCGCAGCGTACACGGCATCCCACTGGTTGATGCGGTAGTTACTGATCTCAATGCACTGGCTGAGCGGTTTGGGTTGAGTCCCCTAACCGACTGAAGGGGGAACTGATAATCCTGTTGGTTTGCCTTTATGCCCTTGCTGTAAGGGTTACGCAAAAGCTTATCAATCCTGTCATCCTGAGGAACGAAGGATCTGTTCGATAATAGATTCTTCGCGAAGCTCAGAATGACAAAAGTTATAGTTTGCTTCATCACAATACCGTGGTGGCTGCAGGTCAAACAAAAATGCCCGCTCAAACAAGCGGGCATTAAAACTTTTGCTCCTCTTTAGGGGTTTAATGAATAATATTAAACAACCTGCCCCACCTGATCTTGTTCAGGAAGCTGGCGTTATCGTCAATACTCATCCAAATGAACAGGGCCTTGCCTACGATGTGATCTTCGGGCACGAAACCCCAAAAACGCGAATCTTCAGAGTTGTGACGGTTATCGCCCATCATAAAGTAGTAGTTCAGTTTAAACGTGTAGGTATCCGCTTTTTTTCCGTTGATCAGGATATCCTTACCAACTACTTCCACCTTGTTACCTTCGTATATTTCAATGGCGCGGCCATAAACCGGGAAGGTTAAACTATCCAGCTTAACAGTCCAGCCCTTTTTAGGTACAATGATGGGACCATAATTATCAACGTTCCAGTTAAAGGTTGGGAAGTTTGGCGTTATTTTATATTTTGGATATTTGCTTGGGTAAATATCGCCCTCTGCTTCTTTAGGAGCTATATCGGGAGTAACTGATTTAATATTTGAATACCCTTTTAACGCATTAGCCGAAGCGACAGTGGTATTGGTAATAAAATCGGTGTTTGACCGGGGTGAAATATCCTCCAGGTGCAGTTCATTGATAAGCTGAGGGTTGATCTCGCTTCCGTCTGATTTTACCAGATACCCCATTTCGCCATGGGGAGGTGTAGGTGCCGCCTTGCTATTTATAAATACCTGTGCATTAACTACGCTAAGTGTATCGCCAGGTGTGCCCTGGCAGCGTTTAATATAATTTTCGCGTTTATCAACCGGTCTGTATAAAGGCGAATCAGCATCCATCGGGTAATTAAAAACCACTACATCGCCTTTTTTAACTTCGCTAAGCCCCGGCAAGCGATAATAAGGAAGTTCAATGCCATCCCAATAAGCTTTAGTATTTATAAGCGGCATGGTATGATGCGCAAACGGGAAAGCCACAGGGGTCATTGGCAAACGGGCGCCATAATTAACTTTACTTACAAAAAGATAATCGCCAATGAGCAATGAACTTTCCATTGACGCGCTCGGGATCACATAAGCCTCTATAAAAAGTGTACGTATCAGCGTAGCGGCTATCACTGCGAAAATAATGGCGTCGGCCCATTCTCGCGCAGCGGTCTTTTTCAGGGCCACTTTAAATTTTTCCCTGAATTCGGGACTTGCAGACTGGCCAATGTATTTGGTATCCTTATCAAAACCCCATTTGGGCAAAAATATAAATGGCAGCGCAACCGCGGCAATATGATCAATCAGCCTGAATTTGCCGTATGATTTTACAAAATCAACCGTGATGCCAATCATCACCAGGAAATTTAATCCGGGAATCAAGATCATAACAAACCACCACATTGGCCGCCCGCTCAATTTGATCATCATATAAATGTTATATAGCGGAACGACGCCTTCCCATCCCGGCCGACCGGCCTTTTCAAATAATTTCCACAAGCCTATGTAAGGCAAAATGATCAGCAGTATAATTGATAGTATAATATTCACCGTATTATTTTTAAATTCAAATCTTAATTAATGTATTCCCCTGAACAGCCGGTTCCAGCGTATTTTATTTACAAAAGAAGCGGTACTGTCAATGCTCAACCAGGTAAACAATGCCTTGCCCACTACATGATCTTCGGGCAAAAAGCCCCAGTAGCGCGAATCGGTTGAGTTATGGCGATTATCACCCATCATCCAGTAATAGTTCAGTTTAAACGTGTAAGTATCGGTTTTTTTATCATTTATAAATATGTCTTTACCTACTACCTTTACCTTATTGTGCTCATAAATTTCAATAGCACGGCCATAAACCGGGAAAGTCAGGCTATCCAGCTTTACAGTCCAGCCTTTTTTAGGTATAACTACCGGACCAAAATTGTCCACGTTCCAGCTATAATGAGGGAAATTGGGGGTTATTTTATATTTAGGATGCGCGGCCGGGTAAACCGGGTTCAGATCATCAGAAATACCTTTGGGTGCAATATCAGGAGTAACCGATTTAATATTTGAATATCCCTTCAATGTATTGGCCGAAGCTATAGTGGTATTAGTCTTAAAATCGGTATTATTAATAGTCGCTATATCGGCTAAATGAAGTTCATCTATTAACTGCGGGTTTATCTGGCTGCCATCGGTTTTTACAACATAAGCCATTTCGCCTTTTTCAGCGGCTGGTCGCGCCTTGCCGTTTACATAAACCTGGGCATCAACCAAACTCAGCGTATCGCCTGGTGTACCCTGGCAGCGTTTAATAATATTTTCACGCTTGTCAACCGGTCTGTAATAAGGCGAGTCGGCCTCTATCGGAGCGTTAAAAACTACGATATCACCTTTTTTAATATCGCTGAAGCCGGGCAAGCGGTAATAAGGCAGTTGGATGCCATCCCAATAAGCTTTGGTGCCTATCAACGGCATGGTATGGTGAGTAAACGGAAACGCTACAGGTGTTATAGGCATACGGGCACCGTAGTTCACTTTGCTTACAAATAAATAATCGCCAATTAACAGGGAGCTCTCCATTGACCCGCTGGGGATAACATAAGCCTCAATAAAAAGGGTACGTATCAATGTAGCAGCTATAACGGCAAAAACAATGGCGTCGGCCCACTCACGGACAGCACCTTTTTTTTTCTTATTCTTGCTTTTGTCTTTCTTCCAGAATTTCCAGTTCATTTTTTATTGATGTGCAAATATGCAAATTTCAGATGTGCCAACATGCAGATTTCAAATTTGCAGTTTTTTTTAATGTATGTAATTATTTTTTATTCCCTATGACTGCTGTGTAAGCTATATGTTACCAAATAGATATGCAATTACAGATGTGCAAATGTTTTTATAACTATTGCTGCTATGCAGGCATCTTAAACAGGCATATTACATATTAATTTATTGCCTTAAATAACCTGCTCCATCTGATCTTGTTAGCCGACGGCGCGCCCGCGTCCCAGCTCATCCATATAAACAGGGCCTTACCTACAATATGGTCTTCAGGTACAAATCCCCAAAAACGCGAATCTTCTGAATTATGCCGGTTATCGCCCATCATCCAATAATAGTTCATTTTAAACGTATATCTGTCCGTTTTTTTACCATTTATAATAATGCTGTTTCCGATAATCTGTAGCTTGTTATTTTCATAAACTTCAATGGCCCGGCGATAAAATGGCAGGGTAAGGCTGTTAAGCTCTACTGTCCATCCCGCTTTAGGAATAATGACAGGACCAAAGTTATCAACGTTCCACCGGTAACGCGGGTCATGCGGAAATATTTCAGGATCATAAACACCGCGTAATATAATATTAGGCCTAACGTTGCTTATATCCGCCTGTCCTTTTAACCGGGTTGCCGATTTTGCCGTCATATTCATCATATAATCATTGGTGGTGAATTGCTGAATATCAGACAAGTGCAGATCGTATACCAGCTGCCTATCGAATTTATTGCCGGCCCGCACCCGGTACTCCATTTCGCCGTGCGGAGGCGTTACCTCCGGCTTACCATTAACATATACCTGCGCATTAATCAAACTAAGGGTATCGCCGGGAGCACCCTGGCAGCGTTTAATATAATTTTCGCGCTTATCAACCGGCCGGTAAAGGGGAGAATCGGCATCCATCGGGTAATTAAATACCACTACATCGCCTTTTTTAACACTACTTAAGCCTGGCAGGCGAAAATACGGAAGCTTAATACCGTCCCAATAAGCTTTGCCCCCGGTAACAGGCATGGTATTATGCGCAAACGGGAAGGCCACGGGCGTTATGGGCAGGCGGGCGCCGTAATTTACCTTGCTTACAAATAAAAAATCGCCTACAAGCAGGGAGCTTTCCATTGATGGGGTTGGTATGGTATAGGCTTCCAAAAAAAGCGAGCGTATCAATGTAGCGGCTATTACCGCAAAAATGATGGCCTCGGCCCATTCCCTTGACGGCGACTTCCGAAGCTCTTTGCGGTATTGCTCATGAAACTCAGCACTTGCCGAAGCTCCCAAATAACTGGTTTGCTTATCAAAGCCCCATTTGGGTAAATAAATAAAAGCCAGCAGTATGGCCGCGGTTTGCTGGCGTATGCGGGTTTTGCCAAACGATTTTATAAAATCAATATAAATACCCAGCTCCACTAAAACACCCAGGCCCGGTATTAAAATAAACAGCAGCACCCACCAGGGCCTGCCGCTTATTTTTAACATGACATAAGTTCCGTAAATGGGAATGAGCGCTTCCCAGCCGGGGCGACCGGCCTTTTCAAACAACTTCCAGAAGCCAGCGGTTATTAATATCACTGCAAGGGCCAATATGATATAAACCCTGATATAAGCTCCTGCCTCCATTTATTGGTTAAAAGGTTAGCTGTTAAAGTCAAACATGGCTTCAACCGAATAAAAACCCTTTTTATCGTGTATCCATTCGGCAGCTAATACTGCACCCAAGGCAAAGCCATTACGGTTATGCGCGGTATGTTTAAACTCAATCATATCAACCTCCGAATCGTAAATAACAGTATGTGTACCCGGAACGCTGTCAATACGCATCGATTCGATCAGCAACTGGTTATCAGCTACAGTTTCATCATCGTTCTTATCATCGGTGGTTAACACGTTGACCCATTCTGATTTTGAATCAAGATTTTCAATGATCCCTTCGGCGATAGTTATACCCGTACCGCTTGGCGCATCCAGCTTTTGGGTGTGATGAATTTCTTCAACCTGCACATCATAATACGGGTACTTATTCATCACTTTGGCCAGTAAGCGGTTAACATGAAAAAATATATTTACCCCAACACTAAAATTTGAGGCATATAATAATGTATTACCATCCTGTTCGCATTGCTTTTTTATTTCGGGGATCTTGTCATACCAGCCGGTTGTGCCTACCACAATAGGAACGCCGGCATTAAAGCAATGTTCAATGTTGTCCAGTACTGATGCCGGCGTGGTAAACTCAATTACGGCATCGGCTTTCTGTAAATTTTCGGCAGTAAGATCATGCAGGTTATCATGATCAATGGTTAATACAATTTCATGCTTGCGGCTAATGGCGATCTTTTCAATGATCCTGCCCATTTTTCCATAGCCCAGTAATGCTATCTTCATTGTTTACTTTTTATTTGTTTTTGTGGCGATCAGAGTTACACATCAGCCATTAAAACGTAAAGGTAATTTTTAAAGCCGGAATAAAAGCGCTGTTGACATTTTGTGCATAAACGGGCTGCCCTATTAACCCCGGCGTAACCTTCATGGAGAGGTCATTGTCAACCGTAAAAGAATGGATAAACTTGGCATCGATATAGGCATCAATGGTTTGTATGCCCCATGCAGCTAAGATACCCAGTATACTTAAATCGCGGTTACGCCTGCTGTTGTCGGCAACGTCACGTATATTTTGATCGGACACATTAGCATATAATATGTAGTCATCATAATACTTATCCCCTTTTACCGGCGCAACGCCTCTTTCCCGGTATCTGGCAAGCGTAATAAATTCACTATAATATTTTTGATTAAATATTACCGCTGAGGCTAAAAGGCCAATACCACCGTAAATAATAGGTACTTTCCACCAGCGATGATTATACAACTGCCCCCAGCCGGGCACCATTAGGGAGTGCATTACCGCCTTATGGGGGCTGTGTAAACTATCAGGATGATAGGCTTTTTCTTTTTTTATAGGAGGGGCGAATGATCCCGGCGCTGTGTTTGACGCCTTTTTTATTGTATCCTTTTTGCCTGTTGAGGCTGTATCTGCGGTTTGCGCGGCAGCGGCAAAAGCAAACACCATTGTAAATCCAATAACAAACAAAAATTTATACATTTTTTATGAATACAATTGAAGCAGCAAGTAGTTGGTATTAAGCGGTTAGTATCAGGATTTGATTGTATTTTTATACGCTCTCAAAGCTCTTGATACCTGATACTAACTGCCTGATGTTTGATACTAACTACCCGATACTAATTTTTACCAATCCAGCATCTCAAGGATACGGCCCAGATCATCTTCTGAAAGGAATGGAATTTCAATAACACCATTACCCCGGCTGCCTACCTTAAGTTTTACTCTTGTACTAAACTTTGAAGCCAGATCGTCCTGTATTTTTTGCAATTGATAAGATACCGGTTCGGGTTGTTTACCCTCTTTTTTTGCCGGGGCCTTTTGCAATTCACGAGCTAATTCTTCAACCTTACGAACGGATAAACCTTGCTGAATAATATGTTGATGTAAAAATAATTGTTTCGCCGGATCTTCAATGGTAATAAGCGCTTTGGCATGGCCCATGGTTAACTCACCATCGCGAATGGAGGCTTGTATGCTTGGCGGCAATTTTAACAGGCGCAGATAGTTGGTAACTGTCGACCGGTTTTTGCTCACCCTATCGCCCAGCTCATCCTGTTTAAGGTTACACTCCTCTATCATACGCTGAAAACTGAGGGCCACTTCAATGGCATTCAAGTTTTCGCGCTGTATATTCTCTATCAGGGCCATTTCCAGCATTTGCTGGTCATTGGCCGTGCGTACATAAGCCGGTATTTGCGTTAGTCCGGCAATTTTGGATGCCCGAAAACGACGCTCGCCCGATATAAGCTGGTACTTGTGCGCATTAACCCGCCTTACAGTTATAGGCTGTATAAGCCCCTGCAATTTTATCGAGTCGGCCAGCTCGGTCAGGGCCTGCTGGTCAAAATCAGTACGCGGCTGAAACGGGTTCACCTCAATTTCGGCCAACCGTATCTCATTTACTGATCCAAGACTGTTAACCTCAACGGCCGATGTGGTGGCTTCTTTATCTTTATCCTTGGTTTTGTTATAAGGTTGTACGTTTACAGAATCATTTAACAGCGCACTTAATCCTTTGCCCAGGGCATTTCTTCTTTCACTACTCATTGGTTACACTGTTGCTGTTTCTGTTTTCGCCTCATCTTTAGTGAGGCCGTTTTTTTCAATAATTTCGCGTGCCAGGTTCAGATAATTAATTGCGCCCTTGCAGGTTGCATCGTGCATAATTACAGATACACCAAAGCTTGGCGCTTCGCTTAAGCGGGTATTACGCTGAATAATGGTATCAAAAACCATATCCTCAAAATGTGTTTTAACTTCATCAACAACCTGGTTGCTCAGGCGCAGGCGCACATCATACATGGTAAGCAGGATACCTTCAATTTCCAGCTGCGGGTTTAAGCGCGATTGTACTATTTTAATGGTATTTAAAAGCTTGCCCAAACCTTCTAACGCAAAATACTCACACTGTACGGGTATAATTACCGAGTCGGCAGCGGTTAAGGCGTTAATGGTAATGAGGCCTAATGAGGGCGAGCAATCAATGATAATAAAATCATATTCATGGCGTACCGCGTCAAATACCTGCTTCATTTTATATTCGCGGCCACTCAGGTTTATCATTTCTATCTCGGCTCCTACCAGGTCAATATGCGCAGGCAGCAGGTCAAGGTTGGGAGTATCTGTTTTCTGGATAGCCTCATGAGGATCAACCTGGCTAATGATACACTCATAAATGCTATTCTTGATATTACGGGGGTCAAACCCGATCCCCGATGTAGAGTTAGCCTGCGGATCGGCATCAACCAACAAGGTTTTAAAATCTAATACGGCCAAACTTGCGGCCAGATTTATAGATGATGTAGTTTTTCCTACGCCACCTTTCTGGTTGGCTAAAGCAATTATTTTACTCATTCTATATTTAAAAAATTATTTTACAATGATTTATAACAACGAAAAATAGAATCAGAAATTTCTACTTTCGTAAAGTTTTTATCTGGTGATAAAGATACGGATTTAAAACAATTCAGAAATCCACAGGTTTCGGCAATTTACAAACAATTAATTATTGATTTACTGCATTATTGAGCTATTGAATGACAGATTTATTGAATAACAGAATAGATAAACCTCAATAATATGTATGTTTCAATCAATAATTAAGTAAATAAATATTCAATAACTATACATGATCACTATTATATCAGCAACTAACCGCCCGGAAAGCCATACTTTTAAACTTGCACAGTACTATCAGCAGAAACTGCGCGAAAAAGGGGCAGAGGCCGGTTTATTATCGCTTACCCAATTGCCAGCCAATTTGATTCAAAGTGATCTGTATGGCAAGCGCAGCCCTGAGTTTCAGGCTATACAGGACATCGTTACCCAAACAGATAAATTTATTTTTATAATACCCGAATATAACGGCAGTTACCCAGGTGTACTGAAAGTGTTTATTGATGCCTGCGCTTTTCCCGAAAGTTTTTATGAAAAGAAAGCGGCCTTGGTGGGCCTTTCGTCGGGTAAATACGGCAATATCAGGGGCATTGATCACTTTACCGGGGTTTGCCATTATATACACCTGAACATCATGTCGTTAAAAATACATATTGCAGCTATAAATAAGGAACTGGATGAACACGGGCAACTTTTTAAACCCGACACGCTGAAATTCACCGACGAACAGATAGATAAGTTTATAAAGTTCTGATACCGGTATCAGGCCGTAATAAGCTTAGCCATTAAAAACGCGGCGGCAGCGGCTATGGCGCCGATAAACAACACCTTAAAAGCCCCGGCTATAACTGGTTGGCCGGTTACCTTGCTTTTAAAATAGCCAAATACAAACAGGCATATCATGGTGATACAGCAGGAATAATACAAGGCTTGCTGTGAGTTGGCAATAAAAAAATAAGGCGACAGCGGTATAATACCACCTGCAATGTATGATAACCCTATGGTTACAGCGCTCTGCGTAGCGCGGTTTGCCTTTGGTTCTTCAAGCCCCAGTTCATAGCGCATCATAAAATCAACCCATTTGTCTTTGTCCTTTGCCATTTCTTCGGCAACTTCATGCTGCAGCTTTTCTGACAGGCCAAAGGCGGCAAATACTTCTTTTACCTCCATTTTTTCCTGCTCGGGCACTTTTTCCACCTCTTCATATTCGCGTTTCAGTTCTGATGAGTAATGGTCAGCCTCGGTACGGCCGGCCAAAAAACCACCCAGGCCCATAGCTATAGAGCCGGCAACTATTTCGGCAATACCCGCGGTGATCACAATGTTTGATGAATTTACTGCTCCGCTCAATCCAGCTGCCAGTGCAAAAGGTACGGTGAGCCCGTCAGACATGCCGATAACAATATCCCTGATGGTATCTGAACTTTGTAAATGATGTTCGTGATGCATAGTTAAATGTACCGGCAAAATGATTAATAATCAGTATAAATATCAATTTGTTATTAATCTGAATTACAAATTCAGCCAAAAGGTATCAGGCTAAAATTTACTCATCCGGTTCACGCCTTTTGACGCAAAGAGCCCGCGTAATAATGCCGCAGTGGGTCTTACGCTCATTGGTTTAATTGCACATTATTCACAAGTTACCCATGTTTCTATCCAAAATTCATCATCTGATAAAAAAACCATCAAAAAAAGTGTTAAAAAGCAGCTGAACAGTACGTTTTTGAACACTTTTTTGCACAAAACAAGTGGTAAAAATGCCTCTTTTTACTGCCTGGGTACATGGGAATTATAGACCTTTATAAAATGCCGGCAATAACAACCCATAACTTAAAGTAATTTAAATACCATGCCATCCATCTCTTCGCTGATGTGCATTTGGCAGGCCAGGCGGCTATCCGGGCCGGCATTGGGCAGGGTATCGAGCATGTCGAGCTCCGTATCTGTTGGGGTAAAAAAATGTTGGGGGCCTTCCACTACCTGAACATGGCAGGTGGCACACAGCGCCATGCCGCCACAGGTGGCAAGCACCTCATATTCAGATGCTTTCAACACCTCCATAAGGCTCAGGTTAATTCCCTCGGGTATTTGAACCGGGGCGCGATGGCCCGCGCGGTCTTCAATAATTAAGTTGATCATGGATTAAAATTCGGTTACGCCGTAAACGGTGGTGTATTTGAAACTTAATTTTTGTTGAGGATAAACGTATTTAAAAGCGCTTTGGGCCATCAGCGCGGCCTCATGGAAACCGCACAGGATCAGTTTGAGCTTGCCCGGATAGGTATTGATATCGCCAATGGCGTAAATGCGTTCCACACTGGTGCTATAGTCGCGCGTATTCACCACAATGGCCGAAAAATCGATATTAAGACCCCAGTTGGCAATAGGGCCAAGTTTTGGACTAAGGCCAAACAACGGTATCAGATGGTCGGCTGCAATATGGCTCACGTTATTGTTACGGTCAAGCAGGGTGATCTCCTGTAAATGCCCCTCACCCGTAAGCGCAACCACATTTGACCTCAGCACGAGGTCTATCTTGCCTTCTTTAGCCAGCTCAAAAACCTTTTCGGCCGAGTCGGGCGCGCCCCTGAAGGTATCGCCACGGTGCACCAGGGTAACCCTTTCGGCTATGTTAGACAGGAATATGGCCCAATCAAGTGCCGAATCGCCACCACCGGCCAAAATCACCTTACGGTCGCGAAACATTTCGGGGTTCTTCACCATATACGCTACGCCTTTGCCCTCAAACTCCAATAAACGGTCAATTTCGGGTTTGCGGGGCTCAAAGCAGCCAAGTCCGCCGGCAATTACCACCACCTGGCAATGCACCGTGGTACCGTCATTGGTTTGTATAAAGTACGAGCCGTCATCATTTTTAGTAAGCGTTTCCACTCTTTCGCCCAAGCTAAAAGTGGGATGAAACGGCGCTCCCTGCTCCATTAGCCTGTCAACCAGTTGCTGCGCGGTTATATCAGGGTAACCAGGAATGTCATAAATAGGTTTATGCGGATATATTTCGGAAAGCTGACCGCCAACCTGTGGCAATACATCAATTAAATGACAGCGCATTTTGAGTAAACCGGCTTCAAATACAGCAAATAAACCAACCGGGCCTGCGCCTATAATGCAAATATCGGTACTAATATGTTCCATAAAAATGCTTTTAAACAGCACTCAAATGTGAACATAGGTCATTACTAAAACAAATGACTTTTTGTAATATGCGATTACTTCACGTTATAATTAGCCAGGCAAAAGCGCTTAAAGAGATCAATGAGCTTATTGTTTTTGCCATGCAGCTGAATAAACTGAAAGGTGCGGAAAATTTCCATTCCCTTGATCTCAATGATACTGAGCTCATTATATTTCAGCTCGCTCAGTACCGATTGGATAGACAGGAAGGTGGCTGTATCAGAGTACAATAGATATTGCTTTATAGCGATACTGCTTTCCAGTTGGATCTCTATATTGAGGTCCTTTGGGCTTATCTGCACGGCGGCCAGGGCATTAAAGATCACATCAAGCGTACCTGATCCGGCTTCGCGCAGCACCAGTGGTATGTCAAGCAACTGCCGGGGGCTTATCTCCGGCTTTTTCGATAGCCTGTTGTTGGCCCGGGTTACCAGCACTATCTCGTCTTTGGCAAAAGGCGAGTAAGCCAGCTGCGGGGAGTGGGCCACCCCTTCTACTATGGCAATATCAATCTTTTCGCTCAATATCAGCTGCGAAATATGGTCTGTGTTACCCTGTATAAAATTGAAGGTAACATCGGGATAGGTCTTTTTAAAGAGCGCAAGTATTTTGGGCAGAATGGTTTGGGCTACCGTTGTGCTGGCGCCTATATGCAGGGTGCCGGCCTCCATGTTATTCAGCTGGGCCAGCTCGGTTTCAAGTTCGGTATAGGTCTGGAATATTTTTTCGGCATACTGGGTAAGTATTTTGCCTGCGGGGGTAAGCGCTATATTATTGCCATTGCGCTTAAACAGCTGTACGTTTAGTTGTTGCTCAAGCTCTTTAATGTGCTTGGTAACAGCGGGCTGGGTAATAAACAGCTCGCCCGCGGCCCTGGTAAAGCTTAATCTTTGTGCAACGGTATAAAAAACCTTTAACCTGAAATCGAAAATCATTGGGTTAAATTTAACGGTTTTACCGCAGAAAACTTACTGTAATATTTTCGCCCGGATTACTTAAAGTTATAAGGTTGATTACGGCTAAATTTTCTTCTTTTTTGCGCCTCGAATCGTAAAGAGCATTTAGAGCTCATTTTTTGCATAAAAAACATTCAAAACAGCGCGTTTTTTATACTTTTTAACACTTTATTATTCAGTTGAAGATTTAAGTTGATAAAAAGTGGTATAAGTCAGGAAATGTTACTCTTTGACGCCACCGGCGCAAACATTAACTAAGGCCGCGTTATAAATAACCACCACCAAACAGGCCAATAATACCGCCCTTGTAAAAAGATAGATGAATATTTCCATTTGGTATAAGATTTAATTTGCCGGGAATTGTTACAGAGGGAATGATCAGTTTTTGCTTTTAAATATCGCGTGAGCTTGCGAAGCGTTGAGACGTATAATAATTTTCCTTAATTTCCCCGCTAAAACATCGTTATGCAAAACAACCTGCAGCAAACCTTTGGCAATATTGACATTTATCTGTTCGATCAGTTATTGAAGGGACGCTTTGACAATTGCAAAACCGTACTTGACGCCGGATGCGGGGGTGGGCGTAATATGATCTATTTCCTGCAGAATGGCTATGATGTATATGGTGTTGATCAAAATGCGGAAGCAGTGCAAACGGTTATTCAGCTATCGGCCAGGCTTTCGTCCAATCATGCGCTAAACAAATTCAGGATAACTCCGGTAGAAAAGATACCATTTGCCGATGACTTTTTTGACCTGGTTATTTGCAGTGCGGTACTCCACTTTGCAAAAAACCAACAGCATTTTGATAGCATGGTACATTCGTTGTGGCGGGTATTAAAGCCGGGGGGATATTTGTTTGCACGGCTGGCAACAGATATAGGGATTGAAACACTGGTGCATAGCACCGGCAATGGCCGTTACCTGCTTCCGGATGGTTCCGAGCGTTTCCTGGTAAATGAGCAAACTTTACTCGATTATACCCACGAGCTACAAGGTACGCTTTACGAACCTATAAAGACCACAAACGTTCAAAATTTGCGCTGTATGACCACCTGGTGCATACAAAAGTAACAGTCCATTTCGCGGGTATTTTATAGCTATTAATTCATTAAAATAGTATATTGTTGGCGTATAGCCTTTTAAGTTATACCTTATCAATGCGACTGCATGTCTTAAAACTATTTTTACTGCTCATTTTTATACAAACTTTTAACCCTGCCTTGGGCCAAACCTGTAAAGGAAGCCTGGGCGACCCTGTTGTTCATGTTGATTTTGGAGCAGGAGCAGGTAACGGGGGGCCGTTACCTGATGGGCTTACCTCTTTAAACTACACATCTGATTGCCCGCGCGACGGATCATATTCCATTACACATTACAGCGGCGGCTGCCATACTACCTGGCATACAGTTTATACAGATCATACCGGCAATACCAATGGCTTTTTTATGATGATAAATGCCAATAATGATCCCAATGTGTTTTTTACGCAAACTACCGATATTGACGCCCTTTGTTCAAATACCACTTATGAGTTTTCGGCCTATGTGCTTAACCTGATGAAACTTTCATCAAGTGACAATACGGTTCACCATCCGGATATTGAATTTTCGGTAGAAACCGTTGATGGCGTGCCGATAGGACCTCCTCATCGCACCTTCACCATAGAGCCAACTGACACGCCGGAGTGGGTTAGGGAAAGTTTCATGTTTACCACGCCGGCAAATACAACCCGGGTGGTGATAAAAATGACCAATAAGGCACCCGGCGGCAATGGTAACGACCTGCTGCTTGATGATATATCATTCAGGGCCTGTGGCCCGCTTGTGCAAACCGGGTTTACAACCGTTAGCGCTCATCAAAACCAAAACGTTTGTTTAGGCCAAACACAAACCTACACTTTGGTATCAACCATAGGCGAGGGTTATGATAACCCTAAAAGACAATGGCAGCAAAACAACGGTGATGGTAACGGATGGGTTGATATTAGCGGCCAAACCGCCGATACTTATCGCTTTACTTTACTAAATGCATCTTTGGCAACCTATCAATACCGGCTGGCAGTTGCCGAAGGTGATAATATAACATCGGTGCATTGCCGCGTTTATTCAGATCCGCTTTCTGTTACGGTAAACCCCTACCCGGTAGTGCCCGATATTTTGCCGCAGCAATCATGCGCCGGCGATGTGGCAACCTTTACCGCATCAGGGGGTGTAAGCTATGAATGGAGCGGCCCCGGCATAACATCCGTCAACAAAAATCAAAACCCGCTTATTTTTAGCCCCGTTACACCAGGCGATGCGGGCAATTATACGGTTAAGGTAACATCGGCCGCGGGCTGCTCAAGTACAACTACAACAGCACTCACAGTACATTTAAACCCCGTTCTTACGGTTGATAACCCATCGCCCACTATTTGCTCAGGGAACTCGGTTGTACTTAACGCGTCGGCTCCCGGAGCCACACAATATTTGTGGACACCTGCTACAGGTTTATCAAATGCATCATTGCCAAACCCCGTAGCAAACCCTGCTGTTACTACGGTTTATACGGTAAGGGCCACTAATGCCTTTGATTGTTTTGACGAAAAAACAGTAACAGTAAATGTATTGCCGCCGCCGGTTGCCAATGCAGGCGGTGATAAAAAGATATTTGAAGGACAGTCGGTAAAGCTGGATGGCACCGCTCAAAATGGCGATACTTATTCCTGGACACCAACTGACTACCTGAGCGACCCGCACGTGCTTAATCCGGTCGCGAGCCCGGTTAATGATATAACTTATACCTTGCAGGTAACTTCAAGCTATAATTGCGGCACCAATGCCAGCAGTGTTTTTGTACGGGTTTATAAAAAAATAATTATTCCTAACACCTTTTCGCCTAACGGCGACGGCAAAAACGACCTTTGGGATATTGAGGCGCTGGTAACCTATCCGCAAAGTTTGTTAAGGGTTTATAACCGTTACGGTCAGCAGGTTTTTAAAAGCTTAGGTTATGACCATCCCTGGGCTGGTACATATAACAATGCCATACTGCCACCTGGTACCTATTATTATATGATCGACCTTAAAAATGGAGCGCCTTTATTATCAGGATGGGTGCAGTTGATGCGGTGACAGGCTCTCTTCCAACATCATTGCGCTTGGCGGCTCTCTCCGCCTGCAGCGGAAATAGGGTTTGGAGGATGATATGCCTGTTGAAGAAGATCCTCTCACTGAATCTCTATGCGAATGCCCTGGTTATCAAAATCGAACGAAGCGATGACCGGTGGGTTTAACAGCCATGTAAATACAGCAAGTTCCGGGTTTTAACACAGCGGGTAATTGAACAATTTTGAATAAGCAAAAAGCATTGCCTTAATTGTTTAATACTTATCAAATCATATCAATATGCATAAAGTAAGCGAACCCGCCATCCTGTATTTCGGCACTCCGGTAGTGCTCATCAGTACCATGAATGAGGATGGCTCCTATAATTTAGCACCCATGTCTTCGGCATTCTGGCTCGGCTGGCGATGCATTATCGGCATGGCAACAACTTCAAAAACAGTACAAAACCTAAAGCGCACCGGCCAATGTGTTTTAAACCTACCGTCGGTTAACGAGGTACAAGCCGTTAACCGGTTAGCCCTTAAAACCGGTGTAAACCCCGTACCGGTAGTAAAACAAAGCCGAGGATACTACTACGAACCCGATAAATTTGGCATTGCCGGGTTAACACCCGTTCCATCACAAAAGGTATCGGCGCCGCGCGTTATGGAATGCCCGGTGCAAATGGAAGCCCATGTAGCTGCCATACACCCCATTGGCGAAGACAATGAGCAGCAGCGCGGGCGGATAGTGACCATGGAACTAAAGATAGTGCAGGTGTACCTGGAAGAATCGATCACGATGAATGGCGATGCTAACCGGGTTGATCCGGATAAATGGAGGCCGCTCATCATGAGCTTTCAGCAATTTTACGGCCTGGGTGCTCAGGTTCATGATTCATCATTAGCCAGCATCCCGGAATATAAGTACAGGAGCCCGGACATAGATAACGCCCGTAATTTGAAGAATGTAATGGAGCAGGCAGAAGTTTAATTATTAGTAAGATCAGTAAATAGCTTCTATTTTGTTAATCCGTTGCCGAAGATAAGCCTCAGTGCTTATCTTCACCTTATGGAAAAAATACGCGAGTACCTGGAGCGCATTACTCCTTTGAGTGACCGCGACTGGCATATATTCTCGTCAAAGCTTGTCAAATGTGAGTTCGCAAAAAAAACAGTGCTGTTAAAAACCGGGCAAACCGAAAATTACCTGTCGTTCATGGAAACAGGTATCGTACGATATTATATCCCCAAAAACGACAATGACCTTACTTTTGCCTTTACTTTTGATAACAGTTTTATAAGCGCTTATGATTCTTTTTTAACCCGCAAGCCTACTGTATATCAGGTCCAAACACTTAGCCCAACTATATTGTGGCGGTTATCTTACGATGACCTGCAAACTATTTACGCGGATACAAAAATTGGCAATACCATTGGCCGTTTTGCCTGTGAAGCCATCTATCTTACAAAATCAAAACGCGAGCTCTCGTTATTAAGTGATACGGCCGAACAAAGGTATTTAAAGCTGTTTACGGAACAACCGCAGCTCATCAGGCAGATCCCACTAAAATACATTGCCTCATACATTGGTATTACACCACAGGGCTTAAGCCGTATACGCCGCCGTATTACTTAACCCGGGTTCATTGTTTGGTTGTGTTGTTATACTGAGCTTTGCAATAAGAAACACACGCATGAAACCATTAGTTGTATTATTCATCACCCTGGCAATTGGTTTGCTGGTTACAAAACTCACCGGCAATTATAATCCCACATTATCGGCACAAATAGCTATGGCTGTTATGCTGGCCTTTACCGCTATTGGCCATTTTAAATTTACTCATGGAATGACCATGATGATCCCGGCATTTATTCCGTTTAAAAAGGAGTTGGTTTATCTTACCGGCTTTATTGAAATTGCAGCCGCTATTGGCCTGCTTGTGCCAGCCACGCGCACTGTTGTGGCCTGGTTGCTTATTGTGTTTTTTATAGTGCTGTTACCGGCCAACATCAATGCTGCGGTGAAACACATTGATTTGGAAAAAGGCACCTTTAACGGTCCCGGGCCAAAGTACCTATGGTTCCGCGTTCCACTGCAAATTTTATTTATCGGGTGGGTTTACTGGAGTTGTTTAATGTGATAGGCATAAAAGGCCATCTCCCCTTTAGTTATTTTGATAAACGGCTGAGACGATACCGGCCTCAATGAAAGGTAAGGGCCAGGCCCGTTGTTTATAACAACGAACCCTGGTTATAATAAAACTTCTCTTTTTTTATCAACCCGTTTTCCCATTGCTGTACAGATATTTCTTGTCTGTTGGTAACTTTTCCATCTTCCTTATTGGTAATAGCCATCGAATATTCACTAAAAACAACCTGATTTATATCATCAATAGCTTGCTTGGTTATTTCAAGTACTAAGCCAAATTTTGCCAAAACAGCCTTTTCACGAATGATACAGGCTTGCTTTCCTATGCGCGGGGCCGATTCATTTTCCTGCAGTTCCACGTCGTCGGTATAGTATAGCTCCATCGCTTTTACTGTTTCGTCATTGGTAATAAGCTGGTTAAAAGCTTCAACCTTATCTTTTAGCGTATTCATAAATATTATTTTATGACGGAGTCTTCAATATCTGCAATCTTATATTTTGGTTCATGCAGTATAGGGAAATTGCATGAGTTGGCTATAAAACACATCTTGTTAGCCTCCTTGTGCAGTTCATTGGCCTTATCAATAAGGGCTTCATCATTGATAGTAATTACCGGGCGCAGTAAGATCAGCGTAAAACAGCCGCTCCCGTTCCTGTTTTCAAGCATTACTCCCTCGGCTTTATCTTCGTAAGCAGTAACTATGATCCCCGCGGTAGTGCAAAGGTGCAGGTACCATAACATGTGGCATGATGAAACCGATGCTACCAACAGATCTTCGGGGCTATGTTTTGAGGCGTCGCCCCGAAAGTTTGGATCTGAGGAGCCCGAAATAACCTGTTTGCCTTCAATGTGTATGTCATGACTGCGTTCATACGCTTTGTAGTCTTTGGTTCCCGCCCCGGTGTTACCGGTCCAGGTTACGTTTGTTTGGTAGTGATGATTTTTCATTGTGATGTAATTTTAAAAAAGCCACAGCTTAAAAAAACGTTGCTGTCGCGATAGCCATTATTCGGTTTTAATATGGCTCAGATTTTGAATTTTGCCCTCCCCAAAAGACCAGTTTTCCTTACCGCCATTCTCAATCAGTATAATGATCACATCATTGATCAAAACAGGGGTTTCGGCAGCTATTTTACCGGCTATGGAAGCGTACAGTTTTTCCTTTTGCTCATAACTGCGGCCCGAGCCTGCGGTTATTTGCACATATACCATGTTACCGCTATGCGCTATATTCAAATAGTTTTTGGGGTAATACAACTGGGTAGCGTCCAGTTCCTCAATAACGTGGAAGTAATCATCGGGCGGCACATTAAATTCATTCATTAATGATTGGTGTACCGCTTTTGATATTTTGTCCTTAGCGTTTGAGGGTAATGTTTTTAATAAACTTATCCGTACAAAAGGCATGAAACTAAATTAATGATAAATATTTAACTGAACGCTTTTGATAAGTTTTTTAGCAATTTGTTACCCAAATATGGACAAATATTACCCTATACTGACATTTGCAAAACCCCAAAAAGCTGCATGTTACAACACCTATCATTTCATGGCAGTTGATTGCCGGGTTGCGGCAATTAACTGTGTTTTTTAGTAAAACTCAGGATAAACTTTAAGGGCTTTGGCCTGTTGCTCGTCATGCCCAAAAATTACCAGCGGGTTGTACTCAGCAGCAATTGCTTTTAACCTGTTCAATGATAACGTCGCTTGTTCCGGGTCGGCGGCAAAATAGGGTACGTTCTGTTTAAAAATGCCCTCTGTTAATGCGGCATCAACACAAAGTAGTATATATCCGGAATTTTTGGTATTGATGAGGAGGGATTGATGTCCGGGTGAGTGCCCGGGCGTATAAATAAGCTGGATATTATCGCAAAGCTGGTAATCGCCATCAATTACCTGGTAGTTGAGGTCTTTCAAACGGCATTCGGCAGGCGAATAAGTTTCATCATCCAGTATCGTGAGTTCGTTTTTTTGCACGATGACGGGAGTTTGTGTTTCCAGGAAATACTTATGGCCGCCGGAGTGGTCACTATGGAAATGAGTTGAGATCACCAGCTTAACGTCCTCTGGTTTGTACCCCACACTCCCCAGCAGCGCTGGGATGCGGTGCTCCTCTTTCATATACAGGTATAAAAGGCCTTCCATAGGCGTACCATTATAGTAATTCGGGTTATTCAAAAAATCCTCCGCAAAACCGGAGTCGACCAGGATCAGTCCGTCGCTGGTATCGAGTAAATAAATGGAAAGCGGCGAATGGACCATCTGCTCATTATCAGCGCCCAGATTGGTGTTAAAGAAAAATTCACGAAGCACTCCATGCCCTGCAGGCAGTATATAAAGCTTATTTACCACGAGCCGCTTGTCCATACATTTATTGTTTTTAAATCAGATCTCTAAAATTTAAACAGGACCTTACCTTCGTTTTTACCTTCAACAACTGTTGCTATAGCTTCCTGGTAATCATCCAGAGCGTAACTTTTTGCAACCTCCATTTTAAATTCCGGGTTACCTATAATTTTTATAAGCGACTGGATGATCTCATCCTTTTGCGCGGGAGTTTTACTTTCCAGGTAAGCACGGATGCCGAAACCAGTTATTGATATATTCTTATAAAGTACATCTGCGTTATAAAGCTGTATTGGGTCGGGACTTAACCTGCTGTAAATGATAAGCCGACCACCGGCCTGCAGGCATTTCAAAACATCGGTACCGGTTTTACCACCAACGGCATCAAACGCCACGTTAACTCCTTTGTTATCCGTTATTTCCTGTACGCGTTCAAGCAAATTATCGTCGGTAACGTTAATAACATGGGCACCGTAAGCTACTAACGTTGCCGCATCTTTGGAGGCCCGTACTGTAGCTATTATGTTAATGTTACGAAGCCGTGCTATTTGTATCAGCAGTTTTGACACTACCGAATTACCCGCGGTAATCAGCAACCAGTCGCCTTCATTTACACCCGCGCGTTCCAGCAGGCCCCACGCAGTAATTGGGTTTAAAGCAAACTGGCTCGCTTTGTCAACAGGAAAATCAGCTGGCAATACCATCACATCCTTTTCATACACAGCAGTGTATTCGGCCCAGGCATTCCTGCTGAAAAAGGATACCAGGATACCAACCGACAGGTTGGCACCCTGGCCGGTGCTTTCAATAATACCAGCTCCCTCCAGTCCGGCTATCTGCGGAAACTCGGGCTTAAACCGGTAAGTGCCGCTGATAAAGAAAAAATCTGACGGGTTGATAGGGCTGCCCAAAAGCTTTACAATTACCTGGTTTTCACCAGCTATTGGTTTATCGAATTGTTTTAATGACAGTACATGCCCGGCATCCCCTGTTTCTTCAAAATATAAAGCCTTCATTACAGGTTGGTCATTTTTAATGAGGCATCATTATAACGCTGACCCGTATCCGGGTATTTCTGTAAAAGGTCGCTTATCTCCTGCAGATCGGCCGGGGATAATTTTACATCAACGGCCCCTGCGTTTTCCTGCAGGTATTTGCGTTTTTTGGTACCCGGTATAGGTATTATATCATCGCCCTGCGCAAGTACCCATGCTAAGGCCAGCTGCGCGGGACTTACATTTTTCTGACTGGCTATATCGGCAAAGCCATTTGCCAGTTTTTGATTATTGTCCCAGTTTTCATCACTAAAACGGGGTAATATCCTTCTGAAATCGTCTGCGGCCAGGCCATCTTTATTTATCGTATTGGTCACCAAACCCCGGGCCAGCGGACTGTAAGGCACCAATGAAATATTCAATTCGCGCAAAACAGGCAATATTTCATTCTCCACATCCCGGCTTAATAAAGAGTATTCGCTTTGCAATGCCGAAATAGGGTGCACCGCATGTGCTTTACGTATACTTGCCGCCGAAGCTTCTGATAATCCGAGATAGCGTACTTTACCTTCTTTCACCAGTTGAGCCATGGCGCCTACCATATCTTCAACAGGTACATTTGGGTCAATACGGTGTGCGTAATAAAGGTCAATAGTTTCAATATTTAAGCGTTTGAGGCTTAGCTCAACCGCGTTTTTTATATGAGCCGGAGATCCGTCAAAATAAACATTTGAAGTTCCGCTGCCTGCATAAGGGGCATTTACATCACGTACCCTGAACCCAAATTTTGTAGCAATGAAAACCTTATCACGATTGGTTTTAAGTACTTTTGCTATCAGCTCTTCATTTTTGCCATTGGCATACATGTCGGCAGTATCCCAAAAGTTTATACCCAGATCAAGCGCCAGGTTCAGTGTAGCAATTGATTCATCATTGTCAATGGGGCCATAAGCAAAGCTCATGCCCATGCAGCCTAAGCCAATAGCCGAAAGCTTTTCGTCCGTGTTTCCTAAATTTCTGTATTCCATAGGTCTTTTTTTGTTTTTGTAATACAAATATAGAGCGCTTAAAACCCGTGACAGTTAAACTTATCAAACCAAAAATTATAAAATTCAAACAAATTTAAACCCGGAAGGCTTTTGGATTGAGTGCAGTTTGCTTTTTAAAAAAGTTGTTAAAATAAGCCGGGTATTCAAAACCAAGACTGTAGGCAATATCGGCAATGTTCCAGTCGGTGTATTTGAGCAGGGCCTTTGCTTCTTTTGCCACACGCTCTGCAATGTGCGTACTGGTGGTTTTGCCGGTAATTTCTTTTACGGCGCGGTTAAGGTGATTAACATGCACTGATAAGCGACTGGCGTAGTCGGCTGCGGTTTTTAATTTCAGCGCATAATTTGGCGAATCAATAGGAAATTGACGCTCCAGCAGCTCCATAAATAAAGCAGCGATGCGCGATGAAGCATTGCTATGTTTAAAAAAGCTGTCGGCCGGTTCTAATTTGAGGGCCTCGTGCACAATTAAATTTACATAATTGCGCATGAGGTCATATTTATATATGTAATCAGAGTCTATTTCATCAAGCATTTTACAAAACAAACCGCTGATGGTTTTAACCTGCTCATCGTTAACAAAGTAAACGGGGCTACCTCCTACTTTAAACAATGGCGAATCAATAAAACTTTCATTGCGGTTATTTTTACTGATAAAGTCTTCGGTAAACAGGCAAAAATATCCTGTTTGCTTTACCGGGGCCGCCTCCCATGAGTATGGTACATTGGGGTTTGAAAACACGAGCGCGCATTTATCAAAAGTAATACCCTTATCGGCATAATATAGTGTACCGCCGCCTATGCTGAGCGATATTTTGTAAAAATCGCGGCGGTGATAGCTGGTCAGATTATGGCATATCTCACCCCGCGGATATACGTTAAAATGCCCGGCCCCTTGCTGATTACTGCCCACAGGCATCATCTTCATGGCAGGGTGGCCTTCATAAAAATCTTCAAGTGTTTCGGTAGGATGCATGATCAAAGTTATAAAATTCAAATAACTGTGTAAAATGCCGACTGCGATAAGCAGCTATCACCACAATACTTACATTATGATTGCAGTTTGCCCAGCCGGGCTTTTGCCTGCTTTGGTAAAGAGGTATTACCGCTTTGCCTGTCATAATTCAATTTAAGATAAGTAATTAACCAGGTGCCGTTTTGTTTTTCAAGTTTGGTTTGATAGGTTCCGGAAATAGTCCATACTTCGTTGCCTATAAAATGATCGGCCTTGCCCACGTAATCCACATCGGCTTCGATCCCGTGAAGCCTTACCCTAAACTCCGAAAGCTGGTGATGAGTAGTATCAAACCCGGGTAAAAAAGAAGCCCAAAGATCAACTATTTCAGCAGGCGTTAGTATTCCGGGTTCACCTCCCGCCATCGAGGTATAGTCAAGCAAAACATTTTTTGCCATTACGCTTTTTACCAATTCCCAATCGCGTTCATCAGTGCCTTTGAACAAATTGGTAATTGCTTCTATTATTTTATTGCCTTCCATGCCGTTTAGATGTTAAAAAGTTGAATTTGTTTCACAAACTGACCTAATTTAATTAAGAATTTAATAAAACAGGCGGTCATTAACTTTAGATCCCTGGTTTGCAACAGTTGATCAAGGGATAGTTCTGCGAGAGGTCAGATAACAAAAGCTATTTGTGTAAGCAAATATAAGTATTACTCTGCCATAAAACCTCATTTTCATTTCAGATGACTGATTAAAACATCGCATGCATAATATCCCTTTGCCGGGTATGATCACAACACATAGCAGCCGGGTTAATAAAATTGACAAAATTTTAAAAAGACGTATCTTGGCTTTGCATTTGCGCCCGTTAACTAAATTATTACAGATCCATTCATTTATCACCCTCAAATAAACAAAGGGGCACATTCACCAATGAATAATAATGAATTACTACCGCATTTATTCCGCACAGAATATCGAAAAATAGCATCGGTATTGTATAAGCATTTTGGTTTTGAGCACCCGGAAATTGCTGAGGATATTGCCAGCGATACTTTTTTAACCGCGGCCGAAACCTGGGGCATTAAGGGTTTGCCCGAAAACCCGGTGGCCTGGCTGTATACCGTGGCGCGTAATAAGGCAAAGGACCATTTAAGAAGGGGAAAGGTCTTTGATCAGAAAATTTCACCCGACCTGCAATCGGCTTATAACGAATGGGAAGAGATTGAAATAAATTTATCAGACGAGCATATCAGGGACAGTCAGTTACAGCTTATGTTTGCTATTTGTCAGCCCGTATTGCCTCCGGAGTCGCAGATTGGTTTAGCTCTTCGTATCCTTTGCGGATTTGGAATAGAAGAAATTGCCGATGCCTTTTTATCCAATAAAGAAACCATCAATAAACGTTTATTCAGGGCAAAAGAAAAATTACGCGAGCAGCAGGTTAAGATAGAATTTCCGCCAGCGGCCCAGATCAGCGCGAGAGCACAAGCAGTTTTAACAACCCTGTACCTGTTGTTTAATGAAGGTTATTATTCAAGCAGCAAAGACTCCACCCTGCGGAAAGACCTGTGCCTGGAAGCTATGCGCTTAACACATTTACTCATTGAAAACGAAAGCACCAATTTGCCCGATACCAACGCGTTAATGGCATTGATGTGCTTTCACGCCTCGCGTTTTGAGGCCCGTACCGATGTGAACGGCGAAATGATACGCTATGACGAGCAGGATACCAGTTTATGGAACGATGAACTGATTGGAAAAGGAAAATACTATCTGAACCTGTCATCGGAAGGCGATCAACTAAGCAAGTATCACGTGGAGGCAGCCATTGCCTGGTGGCATACCATTAAAGCCGATTCTGTTGAAAAATGGGAAAGCATATTGCAGCTATATAACCGTTTGCTGCAAATCGCTTATTCGCCTGTTGTGGCCCTTAACCGTACTTATGCACTTTATAAGGCCCGCGGAAAACAGGAAGCAATTGGCGAAGCCGAAAAGCTGCAGCTAAATAACAATCATTTATATCATGTTTTGTTGGGGCATCTATATACAGGTATTGACCAACAAACAGCCGCGGTGCATTTAAAAACCGCTTTAAAACTCGCCAAAACAACTACCGAAAAAAACCGGATACGTAAAGACCTGGAAAATTTGGCATAGGCTTTATATCTTAGCATATCAATAAAAAATTATGGCATACGACGAATTATTAACCAACCGCGTACGCGAAGCCCTTAGCGAACAACCGGTGGTTGACGAAGTAAAAATGTTTCAGGGGATATGTTTTATGGTTGATGATAAGATGTGTGTTTGCGTGCGCGATGAGGGTTTGCTTTGCAGGATTGGCCGGCAACAGGCTGCAACAGAACTTGAAAAGGATAACTGTCGCCAGATGATGCATGGAAACCGGGTGATGAAAGATTTTGTTTATGTAGACAGCGAGAACCTGCAAACCGCTAAGGACTTTGACCATTGGATAAATCTTTCACTGCAGTTTAATAAAGAAGCAAAGCCATCAAAAAAGAAAAGAAATTAAAAAAATATATTACTAACCTAAGTGTCTTTTGACAAAGGTTTAAATCCTGCGATCTTTTTTTTAATTGTGAAAACAACACTTAAAAAAGATTGCTTTTATTTGTCGTTTAAACAATAATTATTCGCAATTAGCCCCTTAACCACATTTATGTATTTTTTTTGCGGTTTCTTTTATTTATAATTACCCCGATTGTTAACCAGTATTATTTTTCCATTAAAATTTTAAGATCACAAAATGCTCAAGTATTCTAAACAGACCAGGTTATTATTGGCTGTTGATTGCATAGTTTTTGGATTTGACGGTGAGGTTTTAAAGCTATTACTGATCAAAAGAGGCTTTCAACCCGAAAAGGGGAACTGGAGCCTGATGGGTGGTTTTGTGCAGGCAGATGAAAGCCTTGACCAGGCCGCCAACCGTATCCTTAAGCAGCTAACGGGACTTGAAGGGGTTTATCTGGAACAATTGAATACATTTGGCGATCCGCAGCGCGACCCCATGGAGCGCACCGTTTCTGTGTCCTATTTCGCCCTTATTGATATACAAAAGTATGAAACTCAGATCAGTGCTGATTATCACGCTGAATGGTTCCAGCTTAAACGCACCCCAAAATTGATATTTGATCACCAGGAAATGGTGGAACAGGCCCGTAAACGCATCCGTTATAAGGCAGCCATGCACCCTATCCTTTTTGAGCTTTTGCCTACCAAATTCACAATACCCCAGCTGCAAACGCTTTATGAATGTGTTTTTAACACTACTATTGATAAGCGTAACTTTAGTAAAAGGGTGTTGGCCACAGGTTTGCTTATCAAACTTGCCGATAAAGATAAAGCCGGTTCAAAACGCGGTGCCTACTATTATCAGTTGAATATGCAAAATTATTATGCTAAATTTCAGGCGTTTATGAACTTCATCCCTAATCCCGATTCTTTATAGCATAACTCTACCTAAGATTTCTTTGATTTTTTTAATTTTCACTTTTTTACGAAAAAATTATTTTTTGTAAAAAAATAAGTGTTCTTTTGACAACAATTATAAATTTTATGAGCAAGAGCCAATTTGTTATTGGGGTTGATTATGGATCTGATTCTGTGCGCTCCGTTATTGTTAATGCCTTAAACGGCGAGGAGATAGCATCGTCGGTATATGAATATCCGCGCTGGCGCGATGGCCTATTTTGCCAGCCGGCTGTAAACCAGTTCAGGCAGCATCCGCAAGATTATATTGACGGCCTTGAGGCAACAATTAAAGATTGCATTGCCCAGGCTGGTACTGCAGCGGCAGCAGCAGTTAAAGGAATATCAATTGATACAACTGGGTCTACCCCGGTTGCTGTTGACCGTAGTGGAACGCCGCTTGCCTTAACGCCCGGATTTGAAAATAATCCAAACGCCATGTTTGTGTTATGGAAAGATCATACCGCCGTTAAAGAAGCAGCCGAGATTAACGCACACGCCGCTTTGTTTGATACCAATTACCTGCAATATGTGGGTGGCATATACTCGTCTGAATGGTTTTGGGCAAAACTGCTGCATGTTTTAAGGATTGATGAAAAAGTAAGAGACGCTGCTGCATCATGGGTTGAGCATTGCGACTGGGTGCCATTTTTACTTACCGGTGGTAACGATGTTACCACGATGAAACGCGGACGCTGCTCCGCAGGGCACAAGGCCCTTTGGGCCGAAGAATTTGGCGGTTTGCCGCCTGATGATTTCTTTTCATCTCTTGACCCTGTACTAAAGGGTTTTACGCATAAACTTTTTAAAGATACCTATACCGCCGATGTAGCCGCGGGCACCATAAGTGCAGAATGGGCGCAACGCCTGGGGCTTTCTACAGATGTTGTAGTTGGCACAGGTGCCTTTGACGCGCACATGGGTGCAGTTGGCGGCCAAATAGAGCCTTATCATTTAAGTAAGGTAATGGGTACTTCTACCTGTGATATATTGGTTGCCCCTGCCGCCGAAATGCAAGACAAACTTGTTCATGGCATTTGCGGGCAGGTTAACGGCTCTGTTATACCAGGCATGACCGGTTTAGAGGCCGGGCAATCGGCCTTTGGCGATACCTATGCCTGGTTTAAAAATATTATTTCATGGCCTGTAAATAACTTATTGTCGCAATCAAAAGTGATTGATGCAGCTACAGCAGCTGCGTTGAAAGCCGAGTTGTCTGAACTTATCATTCCGGAACTAAGCCGGCAGGCGGCATTGCTTCCTGTTGATGGGCCTAATGAACTGGCTGTCGACTGGTTTAATGGTCGCCGTACACCCGATGCAAACCAGGAGTTAAAAGGTGCTATCACAGGTCTTAGCCTGGGCAGCGATGCCCCACGGGTTTTCCGCGCTTTGGCCGAGGCCACCTGTTTCGGCGCTAAAAGTATTGTTGAACGCTTTATAAGTGAAGGCATACCGGTAAAAGGGATCATCGGCATTGGCGGCGTGGCCAAAAAATCGCCGTTTGTAATGCAAATGATGGCCGATGTACTGGACATGCCTATCCGCATCCATCAGTTTAAGCATACCTGCGCACTTGGCGCGGCAATGTTTGCCGCTGTAGTGGCCGGTATTTATCCTACAATTGAGGAAGCAATGCAAGCCATGGGCCGCGGTTTTGATGAACAGTATCATCCCAATGCTGACCTTAAAGATATTTATAGCAAACGCTACAACCAATATAAAAACCTGGGCGAATTTGTAGCCGGACAAGTGTCAAAGACAGCAGAACTTCAAAATATTTAATGCCATGAGCAAATATCAACATATAAAACAAACTGCCTATGAGGCCAACATGCAGCTGCCCAAACTGGGCTTGGTGCTGTTTACCTTTGGAAACGTTAGCGCTGCCGACAGGGACCTGGGTGTTTTTGCTATTAAGCCCAGCGGCGTGCCTTATGACGACCTATCGCCAGAAAAAATGGTGATCGTAGATTTTGACGGCAAAACCATTGAAGGCGACCTGCGCCCATCATCAGATACCCTCACCCACGCGGTGCTGTACAAATGTTGGGAACATATTAATGGCATTGTACATACACACTCCACTTATGCCACGGCCTGGGCACAATCGCAACGCAGCATTCCTATTTTTGGCACTACGCATGCCGATCATTTAACTGCCGATATTCCATGTGCTCCGCCTATGGACGACCGGATGATACAAGGTGATTATGAATACCAGACCGGCTATCAGATCATGGACTGTTTTAAGGACAAAAACATTGACTATCGTGAGGTAGAAATGGTTTTGGTAGGTAACCACGCTCCATTTACCTGGGGCAAAACCGCTGAGAAGGCAGTGTACAACAGCGCGGTTTTAGAGGCTGTTGCCCAAATGGCCTATCTTACTGAACAGATCAATAATAATGCGCCGCGCCTGAAGGCTTCTCTTATTAAAAAACATTACGAACGCAAACATGGACCCGATTCTTATTACGGTCAATAATCTTAATTATAAGTAATATGAAATTACGTTATCTGGCCCTATTTGCTGTATGCTTTTTTTTAAGTGTCAAAGTCTCAGCGCAAACCGCTCCTGTAGCCCAAACCCCTCCTATGGGCTGGAACAGCTATAACTGCTTTGGTTCGGCAGTGCATGAAGATGAGGTTAAGGCCAATGCCGATTATATGGCCAAATATTTAAAACCTTACGGATGGCAATACATCGTGGTTGATTTTTTATGGTCATATGATAATCCACCGGGCAGTAATATTGGCAATCCGTTCCAAAAAAGATTATATGATGGCTCTTATATCCCCTGGCTAACTATGGATAAATGGGGCAGGTTAACACCGCAGCCTAATAAATTTCCTTCGGCATTTAACGGTAATGGCTTTAAACCACTTGCCGATTATGTTCACGCACAGGGATTAAAATTTGGCATACATGTAATGCGTGGCATACCCAGGCAGGCAGTGTGGGCCAAATCGCCCGTAAAAGGGACCAATGGCATAACAGCCGATATGGTTGCTGATACCAACTCAACATGCCCCTGGATGAACCACATGTACGGGCTCGATATGAAAAAGCCAGGCGCTCAGGAATACCTGAATTCATTGTTGGAGTTGTATGCCTCATGGGATGTTGATTTTATTAAGGTTGATGACCTGTCGCGTCCCTATAGCGCCGCCGAGGTTGAAGGTTATAAAAAAGCCATTGAACAGTGCGGCAGGCCTGTGGTTTTAAGTCTTTCGCCTGGCGAAACACCGCTTAACCAGGCTGCTCATGCCACAAAATATGCTAACATGTGGCGCATGGCCGATGATTTTTGGGATAATTGGAAAGAGATACTGCACATGTTTGATTATGCTAAAAGCTGGGAAGGCGTGGGCGGTCCCGGTCACTGGCCTGATTGCGACATGATCCAGATAGGTAAGCTTTCAAAACGCGGCCCGGTTGGCGTTGAGCGTTACAGCCGCTTTACCCCTGATGAGCTTTATACCCACATGACCTTCTGGTGTATATACCGCTCTCCGCTGATGCTGGGTGGCAACCTGCCCGAAAACCGCGAACTGGAATTAAAGCTGTTTACAAATGAAGAAGTGCTTGCTGCAAACCAAAATGGCGAAGATCCACGCCAGCTATATAAAAAAGATGGCGCTATGGTTTGGTATTCGCACGTAAAGGGAAGTAAGGATATTTACGCAGCCTTGTTCAATATTGGAGATAGTAATAAACCTGTAGCTATTGATTTTGCATCCCTTAAACTAAAGGGCAAAGTAAAGGTGCGCGATCTTTGGAAAAAACAGGATGTTGGTCAGTTCAAGAAAAGCTACCAGCAAAATATTAATCAGCACGGAGCAACTTTGCTGAGGCTGTCACCTCAATAATTAAAAACATTAACCGATATAAAAAATCACTCATTCGCTAATTCAATAAATCACTAATTATAAAATGATCGATCTAAAAACATTTGAAGTATGGTTCATCACCGGAAGCCAGGACCTGTACGGGGAAGAAACATTAAAATTGGTAGCTGAACATTCACAGCAAATAGCCGCCGGATTGGATAATTCAGGAACAATTCCGGTACGTATAGTTTACAAACCCGTTGTTAAAAGTACCGACGAAATTTATACTACCCTGCAAGCAGCTAACGTTGCCGAAAATTGCATTGGCATTATAACCTGGATGCATACTTTTTCTCCCGCCAAAATGTGGATCCGCGGATTAAGCGTGCTTAAAAAGCCTATGCTGCACCTGCATACCCAATTTAACCGGGATATCCCCTGGAGTTCCATTGATATGGACTTTATGAACCTTAACCAAAGCGCTCACGGCGACCGTGAATTTGGCTTTATGGTATCGCGTATGCGCATTAACCGCAAAGTAGTGGTTGGGCACTGGCAGGACCCTGAAGTATCAGGCCAGATAGAAACATGGACACGTGCAGCAGCCGGATGGTACGACTGGCAAGGTGCTAAGTTTGCCCGCTTTGGCGACAATATGCGTTTTGTGGCCGTTACTGATGGCGACAAAGTAGAGGCTGAATTAAAATTTGGATTCTCGGTAAATACTTATGGCATAGGCGATCTTGTTGCTGTGATCAATGCAATAAGTGACGCGGAAGTTAACACCCTGGTAGATGAATATGAAGCTACCTACACCATGGCCGACGAACTGAAAAAAGGTGGTTCAAAGCATTCATCAGTTTATGAAGCTGCCAAAATTGAATTGGGCATGCGCAAATTTTTAAAAGATGGCGGCTTTAAAGGTTTTTCAGATACATTTGAAGACCTGCACGGTATGGCTCAGTTACCCGGTATTGCCTCACAGCGCCTGATGGCCGATGGTTATGGCTTTGCCGGCGAAGGCGACTGGAAAACAGCTGCTTTGGTACGCGCCTTTAAAGTAATGGGTGCGGGCTTAAAAGGCGGCAACGCTTTTATGGAAGACTATACCTATCACTTTGACCCTAACAATGCGCTTGTATTGGGCTCGCACATGCTGGAGGTGGATGCCTCATTAGCAAACGGCAAGGCATCATTGGAAGTGCATCCTTTGGGTATCGGCGGTAAGGCAGATCCTGCACGTTTAGTTTTCAACGTAGCTGGTGGCCAGGCGCTTAATGCTACAATTGTTGATATGGGCAACCGTTTCCGCATGCTCATTAATGAGGTGGAAGCCGTTGAACCACAAAACGACCTGCCTAAGCTGCCTGTAGCACGGGTATTGTGGAAGCCTTATCCTGATATGAAAACCGGCTGCGCCGCGTGGATTTATGGGGGTGGCGCGCATCATACCGCTTACAGCCAAAACCTTACAGCAGAACATCTGCAGGACTTTGCTGACATGGCCGGTATTGAATTTTTACGTATTGGAAAAGACACGAAGATAGACCAGTTCCGCAATGAGATACGCTGGAACGATGCTGCTTACAGATAAACCCTTTTGAATTTATCCGGCGGTGCGATGGGAATTAAACCGCCGGGTAAATTCATTTAATCCGCTTAAACTAATTAAAACCAAATTATGAGCAAATTTTCCACCATTGACTACATCATATTCGTCATCTACTTTTTTGTAGTGGCAGGGTACGGGTATTGGGTATACAACCGCAAAAAAAAGACAGGAGTATCAGGCAGTCATGATTTCTTCCTTGCCGAAGGATCACTTACCTGGTGGGCCATAGGTGCATCGCTTATCGCTTCCAATATTTCGGCCGAGCAGTTTATAGGCGCAAGCGGCCAGGGGTTTACCGTAGGTATCGCTGTAGCCGCGTATGAATGGATAGCCGCCATTGCACTTATTATTGTAGCGGTGTGGTTTATCCCGGTATATCTCAAAAACAAGATATTTACCATGCCCCAGTTCCTGGAAACCAGGTATAATCAAACTGTTAGTTTGATCATGGCTATTTTCTGGTTGTTTTTATATGTATTTGTAAACCTAACCTCCATACTTTACCTGGGAGCATTGGCCATAAACAGCCTGGCCGGTGGCGACCCAAACACCTTCCACTGGATAATTATCGGACTTTCTGTTTTCGCGCTGGTTATTGCACTTGGCGGAATGAAAGTTATCGGGTTTACAGATGTTATACAGGTTTTAGTGCTGGTAATTGGCGGTTTGGCAACAACTTACATTGCATTAACGCTGGTTAGCGAGCATTTTGGCCTGGGTAAAGATGCTTTGGCCGGTTTTACCGCCATGTTAAAAGACTCGCCTGAGCATTTTAAAATGATATTAGCCAAACCAGGGCCAAATGCCTCACAGTCTGATATTGATAAATATTTGCTGCTGCCGGGTATTGCCATGTATTTTGCCGGGCAATGGATAGTAAATTTAAATTACTGGGGCTGTAACCAATACATCACCCAAAGGGCTTTAGGCTCTGATCTAAAAACCGCACGCACCGGTATCCTGTTCGCGGGTTTAATGAAACTGGCCATGCCTGTAATTGTAATATTACCCGGCATAGCGGCATACGTTTTATATAAGAATGGCGGTTTGCAGAACGAAATGAACGCTGGCGGCCATTTAAATGCAGATAATGCCTATTCGGCCGTACTTGGATTTTTGCCAAACGGTTTAAAAGGTCTTTCCATAGCGGCATTAACCGCGGCTATTGTAGCCTCATTAGCAGGCAAGGCAAACAGTATATCCACCATATTTACGATGGATATCTACAAAAAATACATTAAAAAAGAAGCTGATGAAAAAGGCATGGTATTGATGGGCAAGATGGTGATTGCAGCTGCAATGGTACTATCAATCCTGTTAACATGGCATGACCTTTTAGGCATTGGAGGAGAAGGCGGCTTTACATTTATTCAAAAATATACCGGTTTTATAAGTCCGGGTATATTTGCCATATTCATACTGGGATTTTTCTGGAAACGCACAACGGGTGCCGCGGCAATTACGGGTATCATTACCGGCTTTGCCATGTCGGTATTGTTTAATAACTACGCCCCGAGATTGTTCGGACACGAAACCTGGCTTTATACTGCCTTTCCAAACGGTCATGGCGGCTATGAAATCCCCTTCCTTATCTGTATGGGCTTGTCATTCCTGTTCACTGTTATCGCGATAGTTTTAGTAAGCTTTGCCGGACCGAAGATCAATCCTAAAGCTTTTGAACTTGATAAATCCATGTTCAAAATTGAGCCTTCAACAATGGCGCTCATTATAGTAACATTGTTATTGCTTACAGCGCTTTATGTAAGGTTTTGGTAATATAGTTATCATTAAATTAAGTTTTGTTAAAGCGGCAAAGCCTGATATGTATGTATCAGGCTTTGCCGCTTTTTAATATATAAAATCGGCGCACCGCGGTTAGCTATTACTGCTCAAGCTTATCAAGCACTACGCAAAAAGCGTGGTACAACTCGCGCAATATTTCAACATCTGTGATACCGTCTTTGATGTTAAGTTCTAAAAACGCTTGTTTCTGGTCGCTCCCTTCAACATTATGCAGCCTGATACCGAAATCAAAATCTGTGAGGACAGTAAAAACTTCTATTACTGACGGATCGGCAAACAAGGCTTTAACTTTGTCCGTATCGTTTGTTTTAATGATCAAACGATCGTCAAGCTGCTTAAAGCCAATTTTTACGTCCTGCATGCCGAAAAACTTGCCAATTTCATCAATAAAGTCCTGTTCGTGAGCTGCAAATCTAAAATTGGGATCAGTTAAGGGTGAGCTAAAACAGGTAGTGGCATATCCTCCCTCGAAACCACCGCCGAGGTCAATATCAATATCGAGCTTGATTTCCCTGGCACCCTGCTTTATCAAAGCCTGGTACTCCCAGATATCTGCGTTAATATCGGCGGCCAATTGTTGCCAAACTTCATCTTCGGTATTGCCTGTACAAATTTTGTCTGGTTCCATAAAAATAATGTTTGATGTTAATACAAATCCGGCAAGTTGTTAACAGCCAGCTTTAGATTTATAATAATGCCCCTGTTCCATAATTAGGATATAATTACTGTTAATATTTGAGTTGAAAAGGCCGGAAGACACCTTAAAGTTGCCTGACCAGCAGGTAACAATGATAGCTTAGAAACAAAACGCCCCTGCTCTGGTTTTTATTATAATGAGTTTTTTGCCTGTCTGCATACTTTTAGCAGCCACCCGCGAACGAATTTTTGGGGCATAACGTTACCATTGAGTATATTTAATGTGTCATGAAAGTACTTCAATTTACGTTACCCGTTGCACATGGTCATTCAGTAATTATTCAGGAAGATGACCTGCCCTACTTTTACCCGTATTTACACCGGCACAATGAAGCACAGCTTACTTATATAACTGAAGGCGAAGGAACCCTGGTGGCAGGAACAGATATGCACCCCTTTAAAGCAGGAGATATTTTCTTTATTGGCGCCAATCAGCCGCATATTTTCAAGAGCGATCCAATATTTTTTGCACCTGATAACAAACTGCGGTCATGCTCGCTAACCATATTCTTTGATCCCTGCGCCAAACTTTCATCGTTATTTGAACTGCATGAAATGCAGTTACTGCAATATTTTTTAAAGCAACATACCAGTGGTTTTAAAATTCCATCCATCTATAAAGATCTGATATTACCTAAAATACTTGCTATAAGGGACACCATGAACGCTGGCCGTCTCATTGAGTTTATTCAACTGCTTCAATTGTTATATGGTATAAGAAATGAGTTAACGCCCCTAACTGATGTGGCTTTAGATAAAATGAGCGAGAGCGAGGGAATCCGCATTGGGCATATTTACAATTATGTAATGCAGCATTACTCATCAGAAATAAAACTTGAAAATATTGCCGCCGAAGTATATATGACACCCCAGGCTTTTTGCCGTTACTTTAAGAAACATACAGGTAATACATTTGTGAATTTTTTGAACCAGCTGCGCATTAATGAGGTTTGCAAAATATTATCGTTAGGTAACATCGAAAGTATAGCATCCGTAGCTTATGCTTGCGGCTTTAACAGCATTACCAATTTTAACCGCACATTTAAAAATACTGTCGGCAGTTCTCCAAGGCAATACCTCGCACGTTATGCCGAAAGCCTGGTGGTGAATTAACAAATAAATATTAGCTTAAATCAATGCTATTATTGTTAAAATTGATTAATATATGGCCATTAATGGATAATTTACAGCACATATGTTTTAAACATCAGCGGTAATTTTGAGTCGGGCGCAGTGCCTGTTTAAGGTACCCGGGTTAAAAATTACCTAAATAGAAAGCAAGTGCGTGTTGACAGTCGGGGATAAACCGGGCTACCAGCATAAGGGGAATGGTTGGTAAAAACACCCGTACATTAAACGTTTTTAAAATGATAAAACCGCAAAGGACGAAAATATAACATGGCAGTAAAAACTTTTTTTTGCGTTGACGCGCATACCTGTGGTAACCCGGTGCGTTTGGTAGCTGGCGGCGGCCCCGTACTTAATGGAGCCAACATGAGTGAAAAACGCCAGCATTTTTTACAGGAATTTGATTGGATACGCCGTGGGCTTATGTTTGAGCCCAGGGGCCATGATATGATGTCGGGTAGTATACTGTATCCGCCGCATGAACCTGCGAACGATGTTGCAGTGCTGTTTATTGAAACCAGTGGCTGTTTACCCATGTGCGGTCACGGAACCATTGGCACTATTACAATAGCTATTGAAGAAGGTCTTATTAAGCCAAAAATCGATGGAATAATTCGCATGGAAGCTCCGGCAGGCTTAGTGCTGATAGCGTACCAGCAGGAAGGAAGCAAGGTAACCTCAGTAAAACTAACCAATGTGCCAGCTTACCTGGCAGCAACCGACCTGGAAGTGGAATGCCCCGGGCTCGGGAAGCTTACTTTTGATGTAAGTTACGGTGGCAATTACTATGCTATCATTGATCCGCAGGAAAATTTTGCTGGATTGGAAGATTATGCAGCCGACCAGCTAATTGCCTGGAGCCGCGAGATAAGGAAACGCATTAATGAAAAATACACATTTGTGCACCCTCAAAACCCTACCATTAATACCTGTACCCATGTGTTATGGGCGGGCAAGCCTCTTGATACTACCTCTACCGCGCGCAACGCTGTTTTTTATGGTGATAAAGCGATAGACCGATCGCCATGCGGCACCGGCACATCGGCACGGATGGCGCAATGGTTTGCTAAAGGCAAACTAAAAAAGGGCGATAAATTTATCCATGAAAGCATCATCGGCAGCAAATTCACCGGTGTTGTGGAAGACGTTACAACCGTAGGAGGGCACCCGGCTATTATACCAAGCATTGAAGGCTGGGCCAGGATATATGGCTACAATACCATTAAAATAGATGATGATGACCCATACGCGCATGGTTTCCAGGTGATATAGGCCGATAGCGGAATGCAGGCAGACACCATTTGATGATTACGCAGTGGCCGGCCTGTTATTCCTCTTCCTTCTTTTTAAATTGTATTCTGTATTTTCTTAATTTCTGATACATGTACCCCCTGCGTTTCATGGCATCTGATAAAGACGTTTCGTCAGAAAAATATTCGGCAAATACTTTTGGAGTACCGATTTTTTGTGCGCCATAAATACCGGAGTGACCGCTAAAGAAATAAGCGGTAAAGCACGCTACCGCAAATAAAAGGGCATGTTCGCCACCAAACAATTCAACACCCATAAAAGTGCAGGCTATGGGTGTATTGGTTGCGCCTGCAAATACCGCTATAAAGCCTAAAGCCGCGAAAAGACCAACCGGGGCGTTGAGCAGGCCCGACAAAGTGTTACCCAAAGTTGCTCCAATATAAAACAATGGCGTAACCTCTCCGCCTTTAAATCCGGTACCCAGTGTTATTGTAGTATAAATGGTTTTCCACAACCAACTCCATGTGTCAGCACCTCCGTTATAAAATGCCGACGGAATGGTTACAGCTCCAACATGTTCCGCGTCAATTCCAAGGCTTAAATAGTCTGGTTTACCTAAAAGCAGCGTCAAACCAATAATTATCAGTCCGCCAAAAACGGGTATCATCCATTTAAACTTAAACAGCTTCAGGCATATGGTCTTAATTTCATGCACCATACCGGCAAAAAGAAAACTGACCAGTCCAAAAACTGCTGAGGCAATAATTACTTTACCCAACAGCAAAATATCGATATGAAAAAAGCCAGACAATAAAAAAGGTGCGGAAACAAAATGGTCAATATGATAATGCACATGATGAACGTTCCAGGCGGCCACCGTGGCATCCCCTATTGTGGCAGCTATAAGCGCGGGTAGTAAGGCATCATATTGTATCCGTCCTATGGTTAGTACCTCCATTGCAAAAATAGTTCCGGCAAGTGGGGTGCCGAAAACAGCGCCAAAACCAGCGGCAACACCAGCAATAAGAATCATCCTCATATCAACGCCTTTTAATTTGAACCATCCGCCAAACATCGAAGCAATGCTTCCTCCGATCTGCACGGCAGTTCCCTCGCGACCGGCTGAGCCACCAAACAAATGGGTGATCACGGTGGTAAATAAAATAATGGGCGCCATTCTTTTGGGGATGCCGCCGCCGGCCTCGTGAATTTGCTCAATAATCAAATTATTCCCTTTTTCAGACGATTTACCAACAAACTGATAAATAAAATGAATACCAACGCCGGCAACAGGCAGTAAAAACAGCAGCCAATAGTGATGAAACCGGAAATGAATAGCGGCCTCAAGCAGCCACAGAAAAAAAGCAACAACACTCCCGATGACAATTGCAATCGGCAGTATCAGCACCGTCCATCTAATTAAATGTTTAATTATCCCGTAATGCTCTTTTAATGATATTTTGTCGTTAGTTATCATTTGTTATTTTACAATAAGTGACAGATTGGTGCAAAGGACGTTATTGCCCACAGGTTTAATTTCACGACAAAAAAACATTTCAGAGCTGGTATGGATACGGTTATCTCGTAAAATTGGGACTTATGATATCTTCTTAATTCTTTATTCACCTACAAAATAATTTAAAGCCAGGTACAAATGCCTGTCCGGTTCAATTTGCAGGGGTCATCAGCACGAGGGCGGTTATTTTAAACGGAAGACTCCATTTCCGTTGCTTACTTACAAATATATAATTTAAAATTTAATCTGCTACCGGTACACCAGGTCACAGGTTTATTCAAAAGCTAAGTTAGTTATTGTTATGCTTATCAATAACAATCATAAGCTTGTATATACCCTATTCTTCGAAAATATTAATGTTTTGTACTTATGTGCCTAAGCAATGTTTTGAAGGTAAAACAGTAAGTTTGAATAAGATCAACAACAATCATGAAATACCTTTTGCTTTTTCTCTCGCTCGCATCGGTTAAGATCATCAAAGCTCAACAGGCTTTTCCGGTCATCAGGGCCAATTCTAAAAGTGTAACTATCAAAGATGGGGCCTTTCTCGACCGTAATGTCTGGACGCTTACTCCTGGTGCCAGACCCGATGTCTATACTGCCGATCGTACGCGCAAAACAAAGTGGGTCGTATTTTATACCGATCTTGATTCTATCCGGGTAAAAGTTAAGCCTGGCAGCCGTTATGATTTTGTAATTCTTTTAAACGGGAAGGACTCCTGCTATACGCGGATTCAAAGTACCATTACACCTGAAAAAATTGAGCAAAGTATGGTGAAACGTCATGACACCATTCCGTTTACACTGACAACATATAACGCCATTGGCGTTAAAGCCATCATCAACGAAAAAGACACGTTAACCATGCATTTCGATGTCAGCTCCTTTGATTTCAGGTTAACCCGGGATGCAGTTGCAACAAAGCTTAACGCTGCAAATAAAAAAGTTACAAGCATCCGCATAGCTGGTCTGAAATGGGTTAATCCGGAAGTGGTAACCACTAGTTTTACCGCGCATGAAATGGACGGGCGCTTCGGCTGGAACCTGTTTGAAGGGCAGCAGGTAGAGATCAACTATGATCGAAACCTGCTTATTGTACATTCGGGTAAATTCCCTAAGGTTCCCCGGGGCTATATGAAATCTAAACTGAATTTCATCAGGTCATTTGTAAGCATTTCTGGCGTTGTTGGTCTTAATGGCAAAAACAGCAGCGGAGATTTTATTCTTGATACAGGCGCAGACCAGGCCATGATTCTGGACAGTGCCTGGGCCGCAAACCAAAAGCTCGTGGAAAAGTTGTCTTTGATCAAAACACTAACCTTTAAAGACCCCAGGGGGGCAAAGTATGAAACAAAGATCGTCAGCGTTCCAACCTTTACAATAAGCGGCCTTTCCCTTCGTAACGTTCCGGGTTCTATATTGGGAGGGCGAAACCCCAGCGGATTTGATATTAATTTTTTAGGCAATGACCTGCTGAAGCGATTCAACACCATCCTGGACTTTAAAAACGATGTAATTTACCTGAAGGCAAATACACATTTTTCGTTGCCTTACAGGCACAGCTCCTAAATTACCAATATGCGTCATTACTTTATCTCTTCATGTAATGATTATTAGCGGATTTTATCCGTCAACTATACAAATAGCAGAGTACTGCGCTATACGCCAGTATCCTGCAAAGGACAAGTTGAATTATGATCAAAAATTAATTTTGTACAAGCCCTTCCCGGCAAAGTATAGTGTTTTACCATCCTTAGAAATCGCCATTCTTTTATTTTCAACGTTTTCGGCTATAAGGGTAACCGTGTTGTCGCGTATCCGAAAAACGTCCCCTGTATCAGCTGTCGTTTGAGGATTCGGGCTATATTCGCCGGTTTTCAAATATATTGTTTTAGCATCCTTTGATATTTTAATGCCTGCCATTACACCAAAACCCACAGTGTTTATCTGTCCCTCACGCGGAAAAGGTAAGTGATTTGATAAATCGACACCGTATGTATGCTGCAAAGTGTAGTTAAATGGCGGATTAGTAAGTGTATAAACGTAAAGCTTGGAATAATAATTATCATTAAAAGAGGATAAGCCGGTTAACCAAAGTTGTCCCGGCGTACCACCGACGTCAAAAGCGGTAAAAAAACCGCCGGCGGTTTCGCCATCGTCCTGCGAAAGCAAACTGGCCTGGCCACTTTTGGTAATTTTTAGTGTTGACACCAAACCGAAATTAAATAGTCTTGGCACGCCAACAATTAACGACTGATCGGTTTCATCTACGGCGATGTTTCGTTCGCTAAAGGTTTCTGTGGTAAAATCCTGTAAGGGCGGTTCACCTACCTTGTATTCTTTGATTACCTGGCCGCCCTTTATTACTTTAATACCAGTGGTGGCTCGCAGATAAAAAGTAAAGTCTTTTGATATAGCAAGATACGTTGGATGAAAGTTAGTGTAAACCGAAGCGGGTAAGGTAACATCTACCAATTCGTTACCTGTTAATCGTTTCAGCTTACCGTTCTCCAGCAGGAATACCTTATCATCGTAACAGATATGTATGTCTGTAAATGTATGTTGGCTTGCTGTAAAAATAGTTTGAGGCGAATACAAAGTACCATTAGTACTTACCAAACTTTCTGAGCGCCTGGGTTGTGGCGAGTCCTCAAGTTTCTTGCAGGAAAAACTAAAGGCAATGGCTATAAATACTGCCAGCCTGAGTGCTGTAGTGATTAAAGTTTTCATAATGGTTTGTTTAACTGGTTTCTGTAACTATATGCAAGTTCAAACAAAGTCAGGCTTAAAAAAACAATGCGGGTATGATTGTATATTTAAATGTGAAAAGTGTTAAATACGGGCATAATTAACCCAGGGTGGAATATATTTGAACAGCAAGAACGGATCGGACAAATCATCAGTGGATATGAGCGATAATGAGACCTGGGAACTAACCAACCCGCAAAGTAATTTTCTGTCATTTAAAATAAGCAAATTCTACAGCGACAGCTATTTCAGCGATATGGGTAGTTTTAATTATTTTTCAGTAATTCTGATACAGGAAGGTAAAGGAGAACTTATGGCAGATGTATCGCCGTTTAAGTTCGCCGGAAACACGCTAATATCGGTTTCTCCTTATCAACCTTTCAAAATAAAATGCAGTGAAGATTGCACTGGCTATATGGTCAATTTTCATCCGGATTTTTTTTGTCTGCATAAGCACAGGAATGAGGTTTCCTGTAATGGCATTTTATTTAACAACATATACGAGCCCCCATTATTTACCTTAACCTCCGTTGAAACACAGTCCTTATTACAAATAATCCTGGGCATGGTAACGGAGATAAAAAGACCAGGCAGTGCTGAATTTGAGATATTATTATCGTATTTAAAAATATTGCTAATTAATGCTTCGAGGTTAAAAGTTGAGAAAAAGGGAACGCAAAAATTTCCGGCGGATAAGGAGCCACTTATCCTGAACGATTTGAAAGAAACGATTGAGCAAAACTTTCATAAGTTTCATCGTCCCGGCGAATATGCAGAACTACTTAACATTTCAACTGCAGCATTAAACAAAACCATCAAAAACCACATCAGTAAAACATTATCACAATTGATAGCAGACCGGATAATATTGGAAGCAAAGCGGGAATTATATCTAACTTCAAAATCTGTCAAACTTATCGCTTATGAACTTGGATTCAACGATGAATTCTATTTCAGCCGTTATTTTAAAAGCAAGATAAAAATATCCCCACAACATTTCAGAGATACCGTAGGATTTGATAAAGCAAACGCTCAATAAATATGTCCATGACAAAGCACGATTTATCCATGTCTGATCAAGCCGGTGATAATGACCTTTGTCTTATGAAAACAGAAAAAACATTACCAACACCTCCATGGGATATGGAAACCGCAGCAAAAAGGCTGCAAATGTTAGAAGATGATTTCAATACATCAGACCCGGAAAGGGTAATTGCTAACTATACCCAAGATGCTGAAGTTAGGTTTGGCGTGGCTTTTTTAAAAGGACGCCAGGAAATAAGGGATTTTTTGAGACAGGAGTGGCAGACAAAGGGCAATTATAAACTGAAACTTGATCTTTGGGGCGCGCTTAAAGGCCGTATGGCTGTAAGGTCTGAATTGGAATGGAGTGATCAGGAAGGGCAATCTTTTAAAACTTATGGCGTACAGGTTTTTCAGTTTAATGACACCGGTTTTATTGAAATGAATTACCTGAGTTTTAATGATCTGGAAATCGGCTAAGCTGTAGCAAACGATATGATCGTCCTTTAATTATTGGCCATTTAAATATTTAGGGATCTGTTACCTTGGAGTAACAGGTCCCTATTGTCCTCTCTTTTTGAACATTTAAAACAACTATTTAAGGTTTGAGAAATGCAAGCGTCTCGCCTTTGGGAAGCTCCCGCGCCGCATAATGGAGGCTGAGCTCATGACTGACATTAGTCCGCTCCAATTGCAGTAATTCCTTTACCGGTATAACCATGCTCAGATCGGAATTGCTGGCATTAGCAAAGGTCCACTTCTTCAATGTATTTCCTTTCTCATCCTTCAGAGCAATGCTTCTGTCAGTACCCGCTCCCGGCACTTTGCAATGTTTGTAAACGATACGTAGCTGATCCTTGTCATTGGCATTATCCAGCCGCAGTACCCTTAAACTCAAAGGCTGGTTAACGTACTGCTTTAAGATAAGCTTGCTGTTTAGATAGATCTCGTAACCGTCCAATCCAAACTTTGTGGTGAAACCAAATGCTGTGAAACTTAGTGTAATCAGCGTAAATAACTTAATAAACGCCTGATTGAATGTGTTGTGTTTCATGATCTTGATTTTTAAATTAAAATATTTACTGGTCTTTAGGGCAATATTAAGCGAAAAGGAAACGCGGCAGAAAATTAGTAGACTAACAACAAGAATAGTAGATATCAGGTCTTTATACTTTCATTCCTCTACTATCCGGGTCGTTTGTCGATATAATTTTGCAAGGCTCACCTTTTTTAGTTTCTTTTATAATAAATGGGTATAAGGAGTATCCATCCCGCTAATCTTCAACAAAATGGATTTTCTGGATAAAATGCTTAAGCTGCCATTTTCCCAACGCAGTGTTTCATTAAAATACGCCTTGATACATAGTGCCTATTGGCTGCTGATTACAGGATTCTTCATTTACGAGAAAAAATACCTTATCTATAAAGCCGGCATGCCCTATTTTGTAGCCTGTGTAACCGGTCGGGTTGCGCTGCTTATAGTGATCGCATACCTCAACCTGCATTACTTTTTACCCAAATACTTATTAAAGAAGCGGTACCTTGCTTATTTTACAGCAGTTATCCTATCCGTATTTGGCTACTTGATAGTTCAAAGCCTGTTTGATTTTTACCTGTATGGTTTTGTGGTTGGCCCAATGCGTAACAGCGATCTGACAGGGGCGTTATCTTACAATTTTTTCAGCACGCTATGGTATCTTGGCTTAATGCTGGCGCTTAAGTTAAGTATGGATTGGTACGGACAGCAGCTCATTATTCAGAAAATTACGGTAGAAAAACTAAATACGGAAGTCAATTTTCTTCGTGCCCAGGTAAACCCGCATTTTTTATTCAATGTTTTAAATAACCTGTATGCTCTTACACTTAAGAAATCAGAGCTCGCGCCTGATATTGTACTTAAGCTATCAGAAATGATGGAATACATGCTGTATGACAGTACCGATGTAAGGGTGCCTTTAGAAAAAGAAGTTGCGTATCTTAGTAACTATATTGAACTGGAGCGGCTGAGATTTAATTCAGAAGCTGTTATTACTTTTACAACTGATGCAGAATTAAAAGGATATGAAATTGCTCCCCTGCTCCTATTGCCTTTGGTAGAAAATGCATTCAAACACGGATTGAGCAGGCAAACTCAAAATGGCTGGTTAACGGTAAGCGTAGCATTGGAGAAATCAATATTGACAGTCATTGCAGAAAATGCAAAGCCACCGTCGGTTGCCGCTAAAAATAAGGGTGGTATCGGGCTGGATAATCTGCGAAAGCGACTGGCTCTGCTCTACCCTGGCAGGCATAATCTCCAACTGGAAGATAAGACAAATGCGTTCCTGGCTAAATTGGTAATTGAACTGTAAAGACGAATTTAATTTAAGAGCAATGTTGAAATTTGTTGTGGTAGACGATGAGCCACTCGCGCTTGAAATATTGGATGGCTACTTAAAAAGAATCAACAATGTACATTCAGTGGCAATGTTTAGCAACGCAGTGGCCGCTTTGCACCATTTGGAAAATAATGCGGCTGATGTGTTGTTACTGGACATTGAAATGCCGGAAATGACCGGTATTGAATTTCTGAAACAGCTATCAGACCCACCGCTGACTGTTTTTACTACTGCTTACCGGCACTATGCGTTTGACGGGTATGAATTGGGTGTGATTGATTTTTTATTAAAACCCGTGTCTTTTAACCGTTTCAGCCAGGCTATTGCTAAAATTACAGAGTTCTTAAGCCTCAAAGAGCAAAATTTAAATCTTGAGGATATTACCGCCGGCGAAACCAGGGATTTTATTTTTGTTAAGAGCGGCGTAAAGCGTATAAAGCTTGCATTTAATGACGTAATATACATACAGGGGCTGAAAGATTATGCAATAATTTATACGCCTACAGAAAAAATCATATTGAAAGGATCAATAAAAGCCATGCTTGATATCTTTCCGCAAGACCGTTTTATACGGGTACACAAATCCTTTATCGTATCGGTTTATAAGATAAAGCGCCTTGAAAAAAACCACATTCTTTTGAGCGGTCATCAGATTCCCATCGGCCGAAACTTTAAAGATAATTTAGAAAAGCGCCTGAATGCGAAGTAAAAACAAGCTTTGATGGTTAAGAGGGCATCAATGAAAGTTGCCGCAACTATTTGTTCTTAAGGTCAGGAAAAGCTTCAGTTTGCCAATTTCGCTGAATCATATGACAATCTCGCGAAATTTTCGTCAACAAATATTTATCACTTTTATAAGCCATTATAAATTTTTTTGTTTAACCGACGTAGCAGGAGCAATCTATGTTCCTATTTAAATTATTTAATTTTTTTTAATGCCCCGTTATCATGCTTATTCGGATAAAGAATTAGCCTATCTGTTAAATGATAGCGATGAAGCCGCTTTTACAGAAATTTATAACCGGTTTTACGGAATTCTTTACAGGCATGCATACAGAAGCCTACCCGATTCTGAGGCAATAAAAGATGTGCTCCAGGAAGTGTTTGTATATCTCTGGAATAACCGAACGAATATAAATCCAAAAGAAAACCTTGCTGCGTATCTGTACACATCCACCAGAAACAGGTTGCTTAATAATTTCAGGCACCTCAAAGTTAAAAGCGATTATATAGCTTCCTTTCAGGACTATCTTGATCACAAGCAACCAGAGGCGGATGAGGCTATTCGTTTAAAACAACTTATGGCTATAGTAGAGGCAGAGGTAGCTATGCTTCCCCAACAAATGCGGCTCATATTTCAAATGAGCAGAAGCAATAATTTTTCCCATCAGGAAATAGCAGATCAACTCGGTCTCAGCGTCCTTACTGTAAGAAAACAGGTTAATAACTCTCTGAAAATTTTAAGATTGAAGCTGGGCAGCAAATTTTTTTTATTTTTTTTCTAATTCATCTACTCCCTAAGTCTTTCTGAAGTGCATATAGCGTAATAAGGGAAATCCCCCCTTTACCAATTATGTCTAAAAAAGACGCAACAAATCTGTTGAACCGATATCGTAACGGCCAGGCATCCGAAGAGGAAAAGGCTTTGGTGGAAAGCTGGTATGCAGAGTATACCAAAAATACCGCCATTCCTGAAATTGATGATCGTGAACTGGAAAATAACCACGATGAGCTTCTTCAGCGCATTATGGCTGAATTAACAGCCGTGCGAAAAATTAATTACAGACGGCTTATCAGCATCGCGGCTTTCGCTATTTTGATACTGTGTGCCGGTGTTTTGTTCATAAAACAACACAAACCTCATCAGGATCAACTACCCTTAACCGCACAAAAAAAACCTATTAATAATTTGCCCCCTGGAGGTAATAGGGCTGTGTTAATTTTATCTAACGGCAGCAAAATTGACCTGGGCAGTAAAAAAAACGGGGCATTGACCAACGAAAAAGGCATGATCATTCATAAAAATGCAGCAGGCCGCATAAGCTATGACCAAACCAAACATCATACCGCAAGTCAGACCGATGTGTTTAACACCATTCTAACTCCAAAAGGCGGACAATACCAGCTTGTTTTAAGCGACGGAACCAAAGTTTGGCTAAACTCCGCTTCAACCTTAAAATATCCTGTCGCTTTCGCGGGGACAAAACGGGAAATTGAACTTTCGGGAGAAGCTTATTTTGAAGTTGCTCATGACCGGCATAAACCATTCCGGGTGATCTCAAACGGTCAGGTGGTTGAGGTACTGGGTACACATTTCAATGTTAATGCTTATCAGGATGAACGGGTTATCAAAACGACACTGCTGGAGGGTAGTGTTAAAGTGCTAACCAATGGCACGAGCAGCAAAATTAAACCCGGCCAGCAGGTGCAAGTACAAAATGGCCATGCAGCGGTATCAACGGCTGATATGGAAGAAGCTATAGCATGGAAAAACGGGTTCTTTTATTTTAAGGACGATGATATCCAAACGGTAATGCGGCAGCTTTCGCGCTGGTATAATGTGACTGTAAAATATGAGGGGCAAATTCCGACAAGGGAGTTTTCGGGGCAAATGAATAAAAATATTGATGCTTCACATCTGCTGCACATCTTAAGTATTGAACAGATCCATTACCGTATAGAGAACAAAACCATAGTGATCATGCCTTGATCAGGCCATATAACCAATTATTCATTTAAGCGATACAATATGAGAAAAAAAAGTACAAGAAAAATCCCCTAAAAACCCCACCGATGGTTAAAAACAGAAACGTACCCCGAGTGCAATCAGGGTACGCATATCTGAGCTAACCTCTTTTAAAGAAAGTGATCTTATTCAGTAATCATCCATTAACTCAAACTTTTCAAAAGTATGAAATTAAAATCTTTTTTTGTGCCCACAGGCAAGCTGTGGGTACCCCCACAAATAATACTGGTTATGAAATTGACTATCTTAATGATCTTCCTGGCGATACTGCAATGCAACGCTTCGGTTTTTGGTCAAAAGATTAATCTTAATGAAACTAATGCCCCCTTAAAAAAGGTATTAAAAGTCATTAATGATCAAACAGGATTTGTATTTTTTTATGAATCCAAAGCCATCCGTAATAAAAACATTACCATACAAGTTACTGACGCTACTCTTGACGCGGCTTTAACAGCCTGTTTAAAAAATCAGCATTTAAGCTATGAAATAGTCAACAACACCATTTTCATTAAGCAGCAGCCAATAACTATTCAAACACCATTAGTTGTAAACACACAACAGGCTATTATAAAGATTACCGGCCAGGTTTATGATGAGAAAAACAACGTGTTGCCCGGCGTTACGGTAAAAGTGAAAGGCGGGAATACAACAGTGAGTACAGATGTCAACGGCAAATTCAGTATTGATGTGCCAAATTCACAGGCAGTTCTTGTATTTTCATTTGTTGGCTATTCTACCCAGGAGGTGCCTGTTGTACAGGATAAGCCTATGAACGTTAGGCTACAACCCGATCTGTCTAAATTAAGCGAAGTTGTTGTTATTGGTTATGGAACAGTTAAAAAATCAGATCTAACCGGGTCAGTTGGTACGGTAAAGGCCGAAACCCTGCAGGAGCGTCCGGCCTCATCTTTAAATCAAAGTCTGTCTGGCCGTGTATCAGGCGTAAATGTATCCTCAAATTCTGGCAGGCCAGGAGCCAGGGCCAATATTCGTATACGTGGTTCCAGTTCGTTAAGTGTTTCCAACAATCCTCTATATGTAATAGATGGAGTGATTTTGAATCCCGTAGATCTGCGAAACGGAAGCACCCCTATTGATTATATAAACCCTAATGACATAGCCTCGATAGAAGTATTAAAGGATGCATCATCTACAGCTATTTACGGAGCCCGCGGAGCCAATGGTGTAATTTTGGTTACAACAAAGCGAGGGAGTTCGGCAGGCGGAAAAATTACTTATGATCCGGATTTCAGTATAGGCGTGCTGCCAAAAAAACTTGCGGTACTCAATTCAAAGGAATTTTTGGCTGTAGAAGATCTGGCTTATGCAAACGCAAAAAAATATGACCCTATCGGGTGGGCCACCGGCACAAAATATACCGATCCCAGAACCAAGCGCACCAACCCTAAATTATTTGATTCACAAGGGAACCCGCTGTATGATACAGATTGGCAGGAAGAAGCATTTCAAAAAGCTTTTACGCAAAACCATCAACTTGGATTTACCGATGGTGATGAAAAAAGGAGTATTGGCGCTTTTTTAAACTATCGTAATCAGGCTGGGTTAGCACGGGGATCATGGCAAAAAAGATTTGCGGGCCGTTTTGTGTTTGACAGCCAGATTAAAAGCTGGATAAAAGTTGGCGGTACACTGAGCTATACCAATCAGGACGACAAACAGGTAGATCAGCTTGATGGTGGTGGCATTACTATGATGCGCCAGGTTCTGGAAGAGCTGCCCATCATACCCGTAAAGTATGCAGATGGATCATGGGCGAGCAACAGGGACTATCCGGGAATGGAAGGAGGCGATAATCCTTTACGCATAGCAGCCGACAGGATATCTCTTTTACATACCCAGACATTGCTTGGCGATATGTTTGCAAACATTCACCTGGCCCCGGGTTTAGATTTTAAGTCGACAGTTGGCGTTAACATCATTAACCAAAGGGAGGATTATTTTGCAGCCAAAGGGATGCAATACATATCAGATAACGGAAATGCTGCTGTAAATAACAACAGGTACAATTCCTGGCAGTTTGAAAACTATCTTACTTACAATAAGCAATTCGCAAAGGTACATGCTATAACCGCCATGGGTGGCGTATCCTGGCAACACGTGGACCGTTTTGAAGATCAGGCAAATACGGAAGGCTTTACCGACTCTTATTTTCAGTTCAATAATCTTGGCGCCGGATCAAGCCCCCAGGCCCCATCATCTAACGCACAGGCGTATGGGCTAAATTCCTATTTTGCCCGTATCAACTACAGTTTTCGGGATAAATATTTAGTCACCTTTACTGGCCGCTCAGATGGTTCTTCAAAATTTGGAGAAGATAATCAATTTGCTTTCTTCCCTTCAGCAGCTCTTGCGTGGCGGGTAATGGAAGAAGGTTTTATGAAAAACATCCCTGCCATTTCTAATTTAAAACTTAGGGCCAGTTATGGCGCTACCGGCAACTCCGAAATACCTGCCTACAGAGCACTTGCCGGCCTGGGTAATTATAACGTTATTTTTAACGGAACGCGCAATATCGGTGTTGGTACCAATCGTATGGCCAATTCTACCTTACAATGGGAAAAAACAAAGCAAATTGATTTCGGTATGGAGCTTGGTCTATTCTCCAACAGGTTGAATTTGGAACTCGACTTGTACCGCAGAAAAGTAAACGGTATGTTACTGGATGCGCCGCTTCCATATTCCAGTGGGTACGGCAGTATTTACTCGAATGTTGGAAGCATGGAGAATAAGGGCATTGAGTTTAGTGTTAATTCGACCAACGTTAAAACCGAAAATTTTTCATGGAGCACCACATTCAACATTTCCGTCAATAAAAACAAGGTGCTAGCCTTAGCCAATGGCAATTCTGATATATACTCCGGCAATGGCATCATCAGGGTGGGGCAACCGGTTGGCTCTTTCTTTGGACGGGTTAGCCTTGGAACATGGGGTACCGGCGAGGCTGCGGAGGCTCAGAAATATGGTATGTTGCCCGGCGATATCAAGTATAAAGACTTAAATAATGACGGCACCATAAATGATTTGGACCGGACCATTATAGGGAAAGGAATACCTGACGGATTTGGCACCTTTTTAAACACTTTTCAATATAAAGCATGGTCGCTTACGGTAGACCTACAATATATGTATGGCAATGATGTACTTGACAGAAGCATACATTCGGCTGAGGACAGGCAGGGCATTGCAAATAGTTACAAAACAGTACTCAACGCCTGGACCGAAACTAACCAAAATACACCTATTGCACAAATCCGGCCGATTAATGCTTATTACACAACCAATAATGACAGCCATAAGGTAACTGATGGATCATTTATCCGTGGCCGTAACCTGTTACTGGCGTATACATTTCCATCAAAAACTATTTCGCGGTTAAAACTGAGCCGTTTAAGAATATATGGCTCAGTTCAGAATTTTTTCGTGGCGACCAAATTTAAAGGGTACGATCCTGAAGTTTCTAACTCCAGCGCGCCGTTTGACCAGGGCCTTACATTGTACGATTACCCGAAGCCAAGGATATTTATGCTTGGTCTTAACATCGGATTATAATTTATCGCAAACTTTTTAAGAAAAAATCATGAAAACAATAATAAAGAAATATGGGTTACTGGCATTGGCAACCGGTACGTTATGGATTACCGGCTGTAAGAAATTTTTAAATGAAACCGATCATAGTAATTTTACTGTCGACAATTATTTTACTAAGCCCGAGCACGCCCGCAGTTCAGTAAATGCCATTTATGCCAGCCTGCGTGATCCCATGAGCAGCGGCTTTGGCGGAGGCGCCTGGACAATGACTGAATTTGCAACCGGACAGGCAGCTACTGACTTGGGACAGGCCGTTGACAGCTATTTTATAAAGGATTTGCGAAACACCGCTGATAATGCCTATGGGTTAAGCTACTGGCAAAACTATTATAAAGGCATTGGTAATGCCAATCTTTCCATCGCCAAGATACCATCAATTACAATGGATGCCGCAGAGTCCAAAAGGTTATTGGGGGAAGCCCATTTTTTACGGGCCTGGTATTATTTCACCTTAGTTCAGTTGTTTGGTAATATCCCATTAATTACAGAGCCTGTTGATTTGCAATCAGATCAGTTAAGACCTAAGCAGGCCTCGCCAGATGATGTTTACAAATTAATTGTGGATGATTTAAAAACAGCAGAGGCAGCAGGGTTACCCTGGGTTGATGCCAGCGGAAGGGTCAGTTTAGGGGCCGTAAAATCATTGCTTGCAAAAGTATACCTTACTATGGGCGGCTATCCCTTACAAAAAGGCGCGCCATATTTTGACCTGGCAGCAAAAAAGGCCGAAGAAGTACTGGATTCGAAACAATTTAAACTATTTACTTCTTATGGCGATTTGCATAACCCGGCGAGAAAGAATGTTGATGAAAACATTTTTATGATCCAGTATAAAACGCAGATCATACCCGGAAACTGGCAGGAATTGATTATTCCTTATAACAAAAATATTTCTGCCTACTCTTCCGAAACCGGGGGCATTTATGCTACGGCCGCCTTTGTAAAATCATATGACCCTGCAGATCTGCGCGCAAAAGAAGGCCAGTTCTTTTTTACAAAATTCACCAATCAGGATAACAGGAGCCTGGTGGTTGATTTGGGGGGATACTTTATTTATAAGATTTTTGATGTGGCTGCACAAACCAGCACTGCAAACAGCGATTTGAACTGGTCACTCATTCGTTACGCCGATGTGCTGCTGATATATGCCGAAGCCTCCAATGAAGTTAGCGGACCTGGTGCAAAAGCGTTTGACGCGGTTAACCAGATAAGGAGCAGAGCAGAGTTGCCAGCACTAACCGGGCTGTCTAAAGATCAGTTTAGGGAGGCCATCTGGCGCGAACGCTGGTATGAACTATGCTTTGAAAACATTACCTGGTTTGATATGGCGCGTACGCGTAAAGCATTTAATGTTGACACAAAGGGATTTGATAATTTTGTAGGGCATAAATTTTCTTACGGACCGGTTTTAACCGATAGAGAACTTCTGTTCCCGATACCGAGCGTGGAACTGAGAAATAACCCCAACCTGGTACCTACCAAAGGATATTAATTCCCATAATCAAACATGGGCATGTCGGTTATCAAATATACTGCTGATGAGTTTTGTCTCATCAGCAGTATATTTGATTTTTATCCTTTTCCAAGTAAAACACCTAAATAGTCCTTAAGTAACTTAATATGAAAAAATTACTTCTTCTGTTGATCGCGGTTTTTAGCTTCAGCATTGGTTCGGCTCAAAAGTATGAAGCCAACTGGGTCTCATTAAATAAAAGGAAAATGCCCGAGTGGTTTCACCGGGATAAATTTGGCATATTTATTCATTGGGGTGTATACTCCGTTCCATCTTACGCGCCGGTAATTGAAAACAGCGGTTTGAGTTACGCAGAATGGTATTGGAATCGTATTGAACCTAAAACGCCAAACGAGTTCACTGCTTTTCATAACAAAAATTATGGCGCAAATTTTCTGTACCCGCAATTTGAGCCTATGTTTAAAGCCGAGTTGTTCAACCCTCAACAATGGGCACAGGTATTTAAAAATTCAGGGGCACGCTATATAGTGCTTACCTCCAAACATCATGAAGGTTACTGTTTATGGAACAGCCCTGAGGCCGACCGCGACTGGGGCCATCCATGGAATGCGGTAACAGGTACACCAAAGCGCGATCTGCTTGGCGATCTTACCAATGCGGTAAGACATGAGGGCCTTAAAATGGGCTATTATTATTCATTATATGAGTGGTACAATCCGCTATGGCTAAAAGATAAAAACCGGTTTGTAACAGAGCATATGATTCCCCAGTTCAAAGATCTGGTAACAAAATATAAACCTTCAATTATTTTTTCTGACGGCGAATGGGAATTGACTGATACTGCATGGCATAGCCCCGAATTGCTGGCCTGGTTATTTAACGAGTCGCCAGTGGCTAAAGAAATTGTGGTGGATGACAGGTGGGGAAGTAATACACGCGGAAAAAACACCGGCGCTACTTATACCACATCGGAGTATGGCGCAGGGATGGACACCAATGTCATCTGGGAAGAAAGTCAGGGCATAGGACACTCTTATGGCTATAACCGTAACGAAAAGCTGGAGGACTATAAAACCAGCCATGATCTTATTTTGATGCTTGCAGACATTGTATCGCGCGGCGGAAATTTATTGCTTGATATTGGCCCCACAGCCGATGGCCGAATTCCGGTAATTATGCAGCAGCGCCTTACCGAAATAGGTAACTGGTTAAAAATAAATGGCGAGGCCATCTATGAAACCAACGCTTACAAACAATCGTACCAGTGGAGCGGTGGTATAAAGCGTCAGAAAAGCGACAAAAGCTTTATGGCCGGGTACAGCATTGCGCAACTCGTAAAGCCGCAAAAAGACACCGCTTATGTAGAAGCGTTTTTTACAAAAAAGGATAAAGATCTGTTCTGTATCCTACCCGCATATAGGCCGGAATTTAAATTGCGCGCTTTTTATGCCAAAGCCGGCACTACTGCAACTATTTTGGGGAGCGGTAAAACACTTAAATTAAAAAATGCAGGAAATGATTGTATCATCGACCTATCGGGACTTAAGCCCGGCGATGCGTCTTCGGAGTTATTGGTGGTAAAGCTTAAAGGAGCACTGTGAGTAAAGCGTTAGCAATATCAAGTAAATAGCGAATAGTTCAATTAAACCATAAACGCTTATTAAAGGGTATCTTTAATAAGCGTTTATGGTTTATTAATTGTTGTAATCACAGCGATATCTGCCGCCCCCGGGGCACTTGTCAATATGCTCAGATCATGTGATTTCGTGCCAAGAAGTGGCCATAAAATAATTAGCGGATTTAAGCGTTATTTCCATTCTTAGGGCATGCGAAAGAGTTGTTTGAAAATTGTACCGTTTACACTACTGCTAATGGCAATGGTTAGCTGTGCTGTGGTTAAGTCGGTGGGTACAAACCCTAAGGGAGAAGAACTTACCCGGTTGGAGGCTTTACCTAATTATAAAAATGGTGCTTTCGAAAATTTAGCAGAACGTGCGGACTCGACAGTCAAGCACAATCTTTTGTTTCACCGCCGCCCTGAAACCATCCGGCCCTCGCGCGCGTTGCCCTGGGTTAAAACTGATTTGAATACACTGGTCGCTACTGCACCAACCATCGTTTGGTTCGGGCATTCATCTTTGCTGATCAAAACCGGACAGGGCAACATACTCATCGATCCTATTTTTAGCAACCATGCCGGGCCGATACCCGGAATAATTACGGCATTTAAAGGCACCACTAATTACCACGCAGAGGATATGCCGCCAATTGACGTGCTTGTGATTTCACATGATCATTACGACCACCTGGATTATCGTACCCTTAAAAAATTGAAAGATCATATTAAAGTGGCGATAGTACCTATGGGGGTAGGTTCGGATCTGGTGTATTGGGGTTTTAATCCCAAAAAAATAATTGAACTGAATTGGGACCAATCGGTAACGCTGCCGGGTGGTCTCCGGTTCACTGCTACACCGGCACAGCACCGCAGCAACCGCACGTATAATAAAGAAAATAAAACACTTTGGGCATCTTATGTAATACAAGCAGGCCACTATCGCCTGTTTTACAGCGGCGATAGCGGCTATGGACCGCATTTTAAAAAAATAGGTCAGCAATATGGCCCGTTCGACCTGGCACTATTGGAATGCGGACAATACAGTCCGAACTGGCCATGGACTCACCTTTGGCTTGGTCAGGCCGCCCAGGCTACAGTTGACCTTCAGGCACGCTTACTACAGCCCATCCACTGGGCTAAGTTTAAAGAAGCTGATCATCCCTGGAACGAGCCTATAGAAAAGCTCCTGCCCGCTGCCCAAAAGCTAAATGTACAGATGAACGTCCCGTGTATTGGGGAACCTTATACTTTGGGTGACCCGCCCAAGAAAGCAGTGTGGTGGAATTTTAACTAAGTTAGCTGAAATTGATAACGTTTGTGGCGTTTTCAGAATATCTCTACCTGATGTCAATTTTATTCACGGACACGAAAATACCAGTATTTGAAAAGGAAAATGTTCGCTTGTGGAACAAATGACTAGCGAGACTCCTGCATTATAATGTGATGAATGTGTGCAAAGGGAAAAATTACCGAACGAATCTGGTATTGATCTGAGCTATTGAAAGAACGACCACAGAAACCACCAATCCGAAGGTTTTATAATTCTGAGAATCATTTACGCTTAGGGGCTTTACAAAACTTTAATGATTTAAACGCACTTATTAATTCTTCCCGTTGGGCTTCTGTTAGTCTATATGAACTCATCATAAACCTATCTCTACTATTTCCGGCGTTCCACAAACTGTCAATGTATATCCCGGTTATGCCGTTGCTTGATTGTTTAGATAAAACCAGTTTAGTTTTATAGCCGTCAATATTTATCCAATAAATCTTATTCTGCCGTACCTTCTTGAGATTTGCCTCTGTGGCTGTATCAAGATATTTATAGCTAAATGCTGATTTTCCTTTAACAACCTTTGGAGTATCTCTTAAATAAATATTTCCGTTCTCAATCATATAATCTTCCTGATCATCGTCCTCATTTAGAGCGTTAGAATACCGTCCTAAATCAAAATAAACAACTTTATCAGCGTCGATCTTTATTTCACCAACATAGGAGTCTTCTCCTTTTAACTTAATTTGCTCCCAGGCTTTTGGCACGTTGATGGTGAAGTATTCGAAGTCGAGAAGTTTAGTATCGCTGGGATTACATCTGTAATTGAACCCAGATAACAACAAAACAATTAAAATAAAGCGTAATATGTTTTTAATCATCGTGGTGGTGGATAATAGCCTTGTTTAACTTCATTTACGCTATTGCTTAATATTCCTTTTCGTCTGCCAATCCAAATGTCGCCAGTTCGCTTAGTAAAGTAAGCATTGTCATCGTCTTGTATCTTTTTTATGTAACCATCACCAAGTAAGTCGCTCTCTGTAAAATCTGCATATTCTAAATCATCTTCAAAATGAATATGGGCATCATCCGCAAGAATCCAATCAAATTGTGTGAGATAATATTCAGGTGAACCAAGTTTTTCAAATGGAAATGGCTTTGTAAAATCAGACTCCCAGCTAAATCGCTTTACATCGCCACTATGCTGCATCTTATGACAAATGATTTCAGAACTAATATAAGCAGGGTCATAAAGCCACAATTGAAGATCATGAGGCTGGCTCAATTCTTTAAAAACTACTTCCCATGATTGAAACGCATTAATAAATTGACCAGTAATTATTTTAAAAAACCACAATGGCGGTTGATGTTTATCTGATCTATAAAATGGAGACAAGTAACAACGCTCATATGTATGACGCCCTCTATCTGATACAAAGTGGTTAAGATGGGGTTGTTTAATAAGTTCACCCCAACGTTCCACTTGTCGGATACGGCGTTTCCAACCTCTGATTTTCTTTCGCTTAGGGTTATATGGATACATTAATCTTTAGGTTTTAAAGGTTTGTTAATAGCGGGATGCTCGCTGTTATAGATGACAATGACTATATCTCCAACCTGTAAAGAATTATTATGAGCGTTGCCTTTGTATTCTACACCATTGACTTCGAATAGGTAAGAATAAGAGAACTCTGGCTTTACGGGCTGATTCCCCATGTAGTTCTTTTCATTAATAATTACGGCCTTAGTTTGAACCGGATGATCTCCAAGAAAATGGTCAGTAAATGAATTGAGCGCTATTTTACAGATCGCATAAAGGATAATCGCGATCCCAAACACTATCCAGAATATGTTCTTGAGTTTTTTCACGAGTTCTTAAGCGATTCTATGTAAATTAGGTAATCATCAATACCGCGTTCCTTTAGTATCTGTTTATATGCAACTGCAATATAATTACTCTTACTAAAATTAAACAGTCGTGAGGTGATGGTTTCGGATGATAGATGCTGGAATCGTTCTTTCAGCTTTTCTATCTTTTCAAAGTTTTGCTGTGATTTATTACCCATGATGATTTAATCATTCTTTTTCCATTCTTTGACTTTGTAGTCCGCAACCACAGAGTCTTTATTTAAAAAAAAAGTTAACGTTTTAGTGTAAACAGGATCAATATCATTAACATAATGAGTATTTATTACATAATATGGGCTATCAATATTTACATTCTCCCAACGATTAGGTTCACCAAGTAGCTTTGTAAGTTGACGGTAACTAATACCCTTTAAATGGTAGTTTTTAAGAAGATTATTGAGCATTGCATCGCGATATGGATAAATTTCTATGTCGCCATCATCCCATTGTGTCCTGTTAAACTTTATTTGCACTGAATGATTTGTGCATCCATTTAATAATAAGGAGGCAATACACATATTAACGAGATGCGCAACTCCAATAAATTTCAGTTTCTTCATTGCAGTAAAAACCTTCAAATGGCTGTTCTTTAAGTATTGATTCAATAGTTGCCTTCTCTGAACACAGCATTGTAAAATGGCTATCCCAATGAACAGTATAAAGTATTTCATGCTTATTAGTGTACCAGTTACGTTGCGGGCCCCATTGTAAAGCTGTATTGTCTTTACCATCGATATAATCTTGGATATCAGCAAGTTTTCTTTCATATCCGAACTCGTCCGCTATAAACATATAATGGTGGCCACGCTGTTTTAAACTCAACAGCATTTGTCGTTCAAGTGTTTCCTGAAAAAGACCCTCAGATGGTAGCAATATTTCAAATTTTTCACATACTGATTTCAGAATTTCAACATCTTCATCATTCTTCCATTTATTTACTAAACCACCTATATTGTTTCTAAGCGCAATATCCAGTTGATTAATGTGCGTGAATCCTGTTAGTGATAACATTTCATTCCATGATACTATTCGGGTAGTTTCTAATTTTTCATTGACTTTATAAAAGGGATGTAAGAAAATATAAACCGAATCAAAATATCCGCTATAAAAATCAAGTATTGGCATATCTGCGAAAGCGCAAATGCAATTGTGTTCGGCTTCGATAGGCGGCTTATGCATAATTCAATAACTTTCCAGGAATTCATCTATTACGTCCTCACTATCCATGTTTTGTATAGCATTGGCAAGCTTTAATTGCTTCTTTGCTATCGCTATAGCAGTTAATGCCGCTGAGGCGGTACTTAAATCCCAATCATTATTGATTATGCTTATCGCAAGTGAGGCTAGTTCGTTTAAAGCCATAGAATAAGCTGGATAAAGTAGCGGAGGTATTACAGGATTATTTTTATGGCGTTGTATCTCTATAAGTGACACCAGTCCCAATACGTTATAATCAATTATCTGATTTGATTTTGCAGCAGAAACCATATGAGGAACTGCATAATATGAGGCTAAACCTACATCACCTTGATGGTGCAGTTCATCCCACAAAACCTGATAAATAGCGGTAACCTCTACAGATGTATTTGCATTCTTCAACCGACTTAATGGTACTGAAGCATCGTACAAAGAATCTCTATAGCCACCTTCCAATTCTGCCCAGCGTGAGTCATCTAATTCCAAATGAGGTTCGTTGATCGGTTTTTTTGGAAATAGACTACCTAAATTAAAAGTCATGTGATATGGATATAGTGATGTATAAAGATAGTAAAGCGATATGAAAAGTAATATATTGCATTACTATCTTTGTCCGCTATCAGGCGAGGCAAAACCCCAGACCCGACTGCCCGACTCGCGCATAGCCAACCCTCTCTTGGCATTTAAGCCGTGCGACTTGAGGCAAACAATATTCTCTAGGGCAGTATATTCCGGGCCATAGATGATCCGTAAATATTCTTTTCCCCTGATCTTTATGGCTGGTTGTATTAACCCTTTACCGTCTCTTTCAATAAAGTTATAAGGCTTAATCACCATGCCTTCTCCACTTCCGGCCCGCATTTGCTGCGTAAACTGGAAAGGCGGTACTATTTAACAACCGAATTGTTGATTAAAAGCGGCTATGGCTGGTTAATTGGCCTTGGTACTAAATCGGCTTATGAAACAGCCTCGTTGCAAACAGCAGTAGTGATGGATAAATTACCCGCAGGACTGGGTACCACCGGCTTTGTGCATCATGTAAAAGTATTGCCAAACGGTATGGTGCTAACTAATTTACCCCGTTACGCTGAATTTAATACTGCGGTTAATAAGCTGGCCAAACATTGTGTCGGTTTTACTGAAATTGCCGGGAATAAAGGTGCTATTATGCTTACTATTTTAACCGACAAGTCTTTAAATGTTACCGGGAATTATAAAGTATTATTCACTCAGCCGGTCTTTACCAAGCCGGGCTTAAGTAGAATTGCTTTAGTAACAAAGGTGGAAAACCTATGCTCGCTGGTAAGAACACTCAAACTAAAAGGGGTGACGATAGAGCATATTTATGATTATTAATTAATTGTTTAAAAGCCACAACTGATGAAATTTAACTTGCTTATTGTATTTGTAGTACTTAGCCTCGAAAGTTGTTTGGGCCAGACTGATAAGCTGATAAGTAACTGGAATAGACAAAATCCCGCCATTGACAAGCTACTAAATATGCTAGGCCAACAAATGGATAAAAACCGTCAATTTCTTTTAGGCAGAAATTTGCTCCCGGCAAGTGGGTATGCTTTCAGTACATCCAATTTTTTTGAAAGTTTAAGTGAGCGCCTTAAACCATATTCCATTACTAGAGAAAATCATCCTAAACGGTATGCTTTTTGAAATTTATTTTGACAGTCATGGCGAATTCCGAAAAGACAGATTTAAAACTCAAAGTTTTGAAGAAATAATGGCACTTCGTCGGAATTCGTTGTACTTAAAATCATTCAAGTTTATCGCGGATCTGGTCAAGCCATTAAGTGAAGTTAAGACGTTTTGGATTTCTGAAACGAAAGATGTTTTTATCGATGTGATGTGCTGTCAACACCCTTAACAGTTGAGACTGATTGGGAAGGGCAAGTAAAATATGATGTCATAAACAGTATTCATATTTTGGGACAGGATGTGACAAGCCAAATTCGTAAATATGATGTCACAGGAAAAAATGCTCTCGGTCTTCAGGCGGTGATTGCCAATTATCTTTCAGCACCAAAATAGTTAGTAAAACTCAATCTAAATCGCGAAATTAACCGAATCACTTTTCCTGCGTTAATGGAAATTATTGAAGATTCTGACTTTTAATGGGTTTCAGCGATCACCTGTTTCATCCAATGCAAGAAGTATCTCAATTATGGTTGTGATGTTATAGCTATTTTTAACCCCAGCTTTTGCTATAAAGTATTCGGCAATCTCCCGGTTACTGTACGGAAAGCATTCTTTAATGCCTGCCGCGATAGTACCTAAATACGCTGGACTTGGGGATGTTTCAGGCAGGTCTTTTTCATGGGTAAAAGTAAATATTGGATACCCATACTGATCACCAAGATTAATGATTTTACCATACCACGAGCCTGGCGCAAAAACGTAATCTGATTTTCTCGCACGGTTAAAATCTATCTGAACGGTCTTGCCTCCAATTTCCTGTTGCAACACCTGAACAAACTGCTCTTTAGTGATTAGATACATTCTGCCCCAAGTTTCTGCATTTGCATTAAAGTCATTCCGGAGAAAGCCCACACCGCCGTTGTTCCAGGTAGAAGATGATTTGGCAAAATAGAGTTCGCTGGTAATATAGAACTCCTCAATATTACGCGGCAAGGCAGGATCGGTACAACCTGTATAAGTTTTAGATGCCCCTTTTGGTTTGCCGCCTTTAATATAACAGAGGAATCGTTCCTCGCTGATATTGGAGCCATAGGAAGCATACCAAACCAAATCTGTACTTTCATCCATAACTATGACGAACATACGATTTTACATTGATGGAATTATGATTAAAATGGTACATTCTTGTGAGGTTAATCGAATTACGGTTTTTGCTTGCAAAAGGAAAAAGAAGTTATTTCTCATGGTTTAGCAGTACCTATCTGGTAGGGTAATCGTTATAGACCAAAAGCCGAAGTACTACTGGGCAGCAGCAATAATTGCCGAATTGAACGAAAAACCGTCACTATTCCGTCATTGGAATAATTGCAAAAACAAAAATTTAATCGTAAATTAGCCCTAAGCAAGGCAAAAATACAGTTTTTGCTCAAAATATTCCGAACAAACTCGACCACTCATAATCTTTTGCTCTCCTTTGGTTATTCATTACAACTTCATTATCAGATAAATTCAGTAAAATAGATTATAATGGATTTATGCACCGATCAAATCAGTAGTTTTCAACGATAGATAACTATTTATTATCGATTGTTACTAAAATAGATTGTACTTTGTTTTAGCTTTATTTGCAGACAATGTTAAAAAAAGCCTATTTAATACCTATTTGAAGTCAACAGAGGCGTGCTAGTTGCATGCCATCATGGTTTTAATAACCGTTTTTAATCTCTGTAAATGATTTTATCTCAACTAAATAATAATTGAAATCTAATAAACACTTTATGACCTGCCTATAAATTGAGAAACTAAACTGATATTGTGAAAATAATTGTAAATAGTCATATTAAATTGTGATCAAATTTGGCTAAAAATAACCGAGCAATCTGATTTTCCGCACTTTGCAGATAAGAAAACTTAAATATGATGACGGAAAGTGTTGTACCTATGTTGTACCCGTAAAAAAAAGACTTTTAGAAATTAATCTAAAAGCCTACTGATCAATATGTGGAGAATATCGGAGTCGAACCGATGACCTCTTGCATGCCATGCAAGCGCTCTAGCCAGCTGAGCTAATCCCCCGAATTGGGTTGCAAATATATCATATTAAGTAATAAAATAAAATTACTCATCGTTTTTATTTTTCAATTTTCGTAACCACACTTTTGTCCGATTTAACAGTTTAACCTATTAAGCCATCTCTTTTATAAAAATCTCCTGTATCAGGCTTATTTCTTTGGTATAAATCGTTTTCTTACGCATTGCAAAATGGAGTGTATTTTCAATTTTCTGATTTCCTTCCCATATCAGCTTTACATCTCCGCTCTCTATTTCTCTTTTACATAAAAAATCGGGTATTACGGCCAAACCTATGCCACTGCTTAAACAGCGTACTATGGAGTTTAAATTGGGAACAATAAAGTTTGGCTTAAAATCAGGCCGGCGGTTAAAGTTGGCGTACCAAAACCTTATCCAATGTTCCATGTCGCCGGTCGTACCGTACCATCTTTGATCAATAAGCCAATGCTTTAATGCAGACATATCATTTTGCCCAAGCATCTTTTTAAATGGAGTTGTGTCTGTATTTTTCCCGGCAACTAAAACAATGGTTTCTTTGGCGAAGGGTTGATATTCGATACTTTTATTGCTTCCCTTTTGAGGTGTAATGATCAGGTCAAGAATGCCATTGTCAAGATCGCTCAGCATCTGGGGGTATTCGCCGAATTTAATGATCACGTTAAAAGGCAACTCAGCCAGGTAAGGCTCCAGTGTAATTTGAAATGTTTCAAAACACATACCTATACTAATGGTAGGCGTATCCTTTTCGGTACTTCGATGAAAATGTTTTTCGGCCAGTTCAAGCTTTTCCAACGCTTCCTGTATATAGTTGTAAAGGATCTTTCCCCGCTCGGTAGATACCATTTTACGCGGGGTGCGGTCAAAAAGCTTATACCCTACATAAGCTTCAAGCGAGCCCAGGTGAAGGCTCACACCTGGCTGCGATACGTATAAAGCCTCGGCAGCACCTGTTAACGTTCCAGTTTCATAGATAGCTTTAAAAGTTCTGTACCATTCTAAATTAACCATATACTTTCTATTATATTTATGATACAAATGTATGATTTAAATTATTTTAATAGTATTTAGCGTCGGGTTAATTTTGTGCCATAGAAATTAAAACACATAAAATGAAGAACATATTTATAATAAACGGGGGACAAAAATTTGGGCACTCCGGAGGACAATTCAACAAAACAATAGCACAGGCTACCCTCGATTTCTTTGAAAACACGCCAGGCTTTGAAGTTAAATATACAGATATTAACAATGAGTACGACCCGGCCGAAGAGGTTAGTAAATACATATGGGCCGACGTGGTGATATATCATACACCGATTTGGTGGTTCCAGCTACCGCACAACCTTAAAAAATATATTGACGTGGTATTTACCGAAGGACATGCCAATGGCATATATAACAGTGACGGTCGCTCGTCAGCGAACCCGGCTATCAATTATGGTACAGGTGGCGCCTTACATGGCCGGCAATACATGGTAACCACATCATGGAACGCGCCAAAAGAAGCGTTTACGCTGCCTAATGAGTTTTTTAATGAAACCAGTGTTGATGAAGGCATCCTATTTGGATTTCACCGTATGAACGCGTTTACCGGAATGACGCCTTTAGAGAGTCTGCATTTTCACGATGTAATGAAAAACGCCGATATGCAACATAATCTTAACATCTATAATGAGCATCTAACTAAAAATTTTATCACAATTCAAACACAAGAACATGAGCATTTACTTAACTGCAATAATTAAGAGCAAACAGGGTTATGCCGATGCCTTAAAGCCTTTTTTACAGGAATTGGTAAATCAATCAAAAAAGGAAGCCGCCTGTTTGCAGTATGACCTGCATCAGGTGGAGGATAACCCCGAAATATATATTTTTCATGAAGAATGGCAGGATGCCGCAGGGCTTCAGCTACATAATAGTCAGCCCCACATCCAAAGCTTTCTCGCTGTCTCAGCAGAACTCCGTGAGGGAGATATCATAATTTATAAAACACAGCCGGTCAATTAATTATTTGCGACTATAAAGATGGGCTTAAATCGTTATATAGTTCGGCAAATATATCACTGCGGCTGCTGCGCCGCGGTGATATATTAATAATTATACCAAACTTACGATACGGTTATTTCACCTCTCAGATCCTGCTCCATGTAGTGTTTAACCATTGCTGGATCGTCAAACATACCCAGCAGGTACATCATCTTGGTCACTGCCGATTCAAAGGTCATATCATACCCGTTCGCTACACCTATATCTTTCAGGTGCCGGCTGGTTTCATATCTGCCTAATTCAACAGTACCCACTTTACATTGGGAGATATCAACAATAACTTTACCACTGTCAATAGCGTTTTTAAGCAAATCAATAAACCAGCTGTCGGTTGTGGTATTGCCTGCACCAAATGTTTCCATTACAATGCCTCTAACATCCGAATTTAAAATAGTTTCTACCACCTTAGTGCCAATACCCGGGTATAACTTTAATACAGCAACATCGCTGATCAGGTTATTATGAATGATAAGCTCGGTACCATCCTGCGGTTGCCTGATGTCATTGGCGCTAAAACGCAGATGCACGCCAGACTCTGCCAGTATGGGATAATTGGGCGAACGAAACGCCTCAAACTTCGAGGAATTATATTTAAATGCCCGGTTACCCCTAAATAGTTTGTAATCAAAGTAAATACAAACTTCGGGTACACGTGCGCGATCGCCTTTTTTTGATTTGGCAATTTCAATAGCGGTCATCAAATTTTCCTTCGCATCCGTACGGATAGCGCTTATTGGTAGTTGCGAGCCCGTAAAGATCACTGGCTTGCCCAGGTTTTCGAGCATAAAGCTAAGGGCCGATGCCGTGTACGCCATGGTATCGGAGCCATGCAATATTACAAAACCATCATTGTCATAATAGTTTGATTGTATAAGACCTGCCAGTTGGCTCCAGATAGCCGGGTTCATGTTTGAGGAATCAATGATCTCATCAAAAGAATGTACCTTAATGCGGCAATTTAACTTTTCCAGTTCAGGAACATTATCCATTATCTGCTCAAAGTTTATTGGTTTAAGCACTTTGGTCACAGGATCGGTCATCATCCCAATGGTACCTCCGGTATAGATGATCAGTATCTGGCTCATGAAGTAAGGTTTATGCTGTATAAGATCCATTAAAAATATTATTGTTATATGCCAAACAGCCGTTTTGAATTTTCGGTGGTAATCCTGGCCACTGTATCAACATCTGTTTGATGCAGCTCTGCCACTTTCTGCGCTATATAAATCAAGTATGAACTTTCATTAGGTTTACCCCGGAACGGAACGGGCGTAAGGTACGGAGAATCTGTTTCTAAAACTATATGCTTTAAATCAATTTGAGGTATGATTTTGTCCAAACCGGCATTTTTATAGGTAACCACGCCCCCTATCCCCAGGTAAAAGCCAAGTGCTATAATTTTATTGGCTTGCTCAAGTGTGCCGGTAAAACAATGCAATATCCCTTTCAGGTCTTCGTCCTGCTCTTGTTGCAACACCTCATATACCTCGTTAAAAGCATCTCTGCAATGGATAACTATAGGTAGCTTAAGGCTTTTTGCCCAGTTGATCTGCTGGCGAAAGGCTGCTATCTGTTCTGTTAAAAAGTTTTTATCCCAATACAGGTCAATGCCGATTTCGCCAATAGCAAAAATCTTATTTTGCTGCTGCGAGTTACGAATAGCCGTGAGTTCCTGTTCCCAGTTATCTTTTACGGAGCATGGGTGCAGACCAAGCATAGGAAAACATTGTTCAGGAAAGGCACGCACAAGATCAAACACCAGGGGAACAGATTCCAGATCAACATTTGGCAAAAACAAACGGCTAATATTGTTATTTAAGCAGCGTTCCATTAGCGCGGCCCGCTTATCCTCAATGGTTTCGTAATATAAATGGGTATGGGTGTCGGTTAATACCATAGTGCAAAAGTAAAAAAGCCTTCTGTTTTTGGCAGAAGGCTTTTTACACTAATTTTTCTTTTTACTTACAGGTGTCTTTTTATATACCCGCTTTTTGGCTGGGTTCATAACGCCTGTTTTTTTAACAGGTGCCTGTTTACCTGGCTTAACTTTTACCAGCTCTATATCAAATATCAGTGTGCTGTATGGCGGAATATCCTGTCCGGCGCCCTTTTCACCATAGGCCAGGGTCGATGGAATAATAAATACCGCTTTTGAACCCTCGTTCAGTAACAACAGGCCTTCGTCCCATCCTGGAATTACCTGCCCCTGGCCAACCACAACGCTTATGGGTTCATATTTACGACCGGGTTGCGTTAACCCCGCGCTTTTAGCATCGGCTTCAATGCTGGAGTCAAAAACTTTGCCATTTAATATACGGCCTGTGTAATTAACCAGCAGTGTATCACCAGCTACGGGTTTATGTTTTACCGATGGCTGCTTGATCACATATTTTAAACCGGATGCTGTTGTTGTAGCATTTATCTTGTTAGTGGCCAAATAACTGGCTGCTGCTGCCGACTCATTGTCTTTCAACTTCTGGGCTTCCGCTTTTTTCTCGGCGATGGCGTCATTCAGCGATTGCACCTTTTCAATTTTGAGGATGAAAGTTAAAAAACTGCCTTTGGGAAAAAACGGCGGACGCGCCTCTTCATGGCCTTTAAAAATCGAATCGGTAGGTACTTTAACCAGCGCGCTGTCTTTAGCTGCCAGCAACGGGAATACCTCCATCAGATCGCCTACGTTTTGCGAAGGCTGTATTTGCGCCTGCACCGGCTTACCTGTTTTATAAGTGCTGTATAAAACTGAATCTTTATCGGTAGTTTGGATAAAGTTGAAAGTAATTACATCGTTCTGTTTTGCTTTTTCGCCCGGGTTACTGGTAAGTATCTTGTACAGTGCACCATGGTCTGTTCGCTTCAGATCAGTTGCTTGCTGGGCCTGTACGCTTACGGCAAATAAGGTTAGCAAAGGCAGCAGGAAATAAATAGGATGTTTCATAAGCAATAAAAAAGCCTTTTTGCCCGCGGGCAAAAAGGCTGTGGTCAATTTCTTTTAATTATTTAGCTGCAGGCGGTGTTAATTGCGGAGCAGCCGGTTTTGGAGCATTTGGATTAGGGTGTACCACATTTACCATCTCCATTTCAAATACAAGTGGCGTATATGGGCCGATAGGGCCAATTCCCTGGTCTTTGTAAGCAATGTCAGACGGGATAATGAATATCGCTTTTGCTCCTTTGTTCAACAGTTGCAAACCTTCGTCCCAACCTTGTATTACTTTGGCCTGGCCAACAGGTATACGGATAGGTGCAAACTGACGCATTGGGTCAACCGGCAGTTTTTCTTTGGTTGCTACTTCTTTTACGCTGGTATCAAATACTTTTCCGTTAACCTGTTTACCAGTATAGTTTACAACCGCGGTATCACCAACCGCAGGTTTATCGCCTGTGCCCGGGTTTGTAATTACATACATTAAGCCCGATGCTGTTTTTTCAACCTTTAAATTATGATCAGCAATATATTTTTTGATCTTAGCAGGCTCCTCTTTCTTTAATGCTTCGCCTTCTGATTTGATATAATCCATAACGCGACCGCGGAAAACCTGCTCGTTAAGTGATCCTTTGGCAATTACCTTCTCAATTTTTACCTGGAATACCAAATATTTACCTTTAAAGCCCGGAGGACGTTGCTGACCTTTTTTAAACAGCGTATCGGCAGAAATTTTAAAGGTAGCGCTATCGCCTTCGCCAAGTAAACCAATACCTGCAACAATATCACCCTTTGCCTGTGCTTTAGGCATTGCTGTACGTGTTGGCTGGCCGCTTTCATAAGTACTGTTTAATATGGAATCACCATCGGTTTTAACCACCATATTTAAACTTACAAAATCACCCTCCTTTATTTTGGGGGCACCCTTTGAGGTGTGAATATTATAAAGCAAGCCGCCTTCTCCCTGTTTAAACCCACCATTGCAACTTGCTAAACCGATAGCCGCAAGAGCCAAGAACATTAATTTTCTTTTCATTTTTACTGTTTTACTGTATTAATAGTTTTTTATATTCGGGTAATATTAATTTAAACTGTTGTATAACCTGTTCAAGGTTTCCATCCGAGTAACCTCCCGCCGCGTTGCGGTGGCCGCCGCCGCCAAAATATTTTTTACATATCTCATTGGCCGGAAATTCGCCTTTTGAGCGCAGGGAAAGCTTTACCTTATCCTTCCGCTCCACTATAAATGCAGCCAAACGGATGCTGGCCATTGATAAAGCATAATTCACTATACCTTCAGTATCACCTGTATCAACGTCAAATTTTTCAAGATCGTCTTTACTTACCGCTATTATAGCTGTATTATATTCAGGCAAAACTTCGAGGCAATTGGCCAGGCAATGCCCTAAAAACCTGAGCCGGTTTTCTGATGCGCTGTTATACACCAGCTCATGTATGCGCCAGTTAACCGCGCCTGCATCAATCAGGTTGGCCACTATGCGGTGCACCGCCGAGGTGGTGTTAGGCAGCCTGAACGATGCTGAATCGGTCATGATACCGGTATACAGACAGGTAGCTACGTCTTTATTAATCAATTCGGGCTGATGCAGTTCATTAACAATAAAATCATAGATCAGCTGGGCTGTAGCGCAGGCATTGATGTTCCAGTGCCTGTAATCGTCAAAATCCTCGGGTTCAAGGTGATGATCGATCATGATCTTAAAAGCCCTGCTTTCGCCTACCAGCATACCCATTTCATTGATACGGCCCAGCGCATTAAAATCAAGGCAAAATATTAGTTTTGCATCCGCAATTAAAGCTGCCGATTTTTCTGGTTGTTCAGTATAAATGATAACATCCTCATTACCGGGCATCCAGCTCAAAAAATCAGGATAATCTGTAGGGGTGATCACTTTTGCATGATGGCCTTGCTGTATCAGGTAATTATACAAACCCAATGAGGAACCCATAGCATCGCCATCAGGTTTATGATGGGTGGTGATCACTATTTTTTGTGGTTGTTCTAACAGGTCTTTAAGCGCAGCTAAATCTAACATCAATTTTAAAAAAGAGTTGCAAAGCTAAATAAATAAATTAAATACAAACCATCTTATTTAATTCAAAACGCTTTATGTTACAGATGTAAAATCTTATTTTTGCGCCAATCTTAAAAAGCGATAATGAAAACTAACAGAACTTTCACCATGATTAAGCCTGATGCTGTTGCAAACGGGCATATTGGTGCAATTATAGACAAGATTACCAAGAGCGGATTTAAAGTGATCGCGCTTAAATACACTTCATTAAGTCCGGAAAAAGCAGGTCAGTTTTATGAGGTTCATAAAGAACGCCCTTTTTATAAAGACCTGGTTAATTTCATGTCATCGGGACCAATTGTAGCCGCTATACTTGAAAAAGATAACGCTATTGAAGATTTCCGTAAACTGATAGGTGCTACCGATCCATCAAAGGCCGAAGAGGGTACCATTCGTAACTTATTTGCCAAGTCAATTGAAGCAAATGCGGTTCATGGTTCAGATTCTGACGAGAACGCGGACATTGAAGGCAACTTTTTCTTTTCGGCTTTCGAAAGATTTTAATCATTAGCTAATTTACAGGTGTGGTTCAGTTAATTACACCTGTAAATAATTATTTTTTTGCTTTATCCAATTTACGTTTTGTAATTTTACAACAAAAGGGTTTAAAGTTAATTACATGAAACGGTTTCTGAAAAGTATCATATATCTGCTGCTCATAGTATGCTTAAGCGCAGCAACCATATTACTTTATAAAGCTCACCCCGAAGTTCAGCTTGCGTTCATCATCCCCGGCATATTCATTTTTGCCTACTCTATTATTAATGATGACATAGGCGTAAAGCAAAAATTCCGCTTTTCTAAAGAAAAATAACTTCTTCAACCAGTATACAGTTAGCTTTTTCGTTTATCTTTTCCACTATCTGCGCACGCATCATCATTAGTTCGTTTTTTATTACTGATGACTCTATACGTAAAAATAATTTTTTATCGCGGATAAACAGTTCTTTGGTACGGTTAGCCACCGGCTTTCCAACCAGCTCGGGCCAGTACGCTACAACAGCGGTTTCATCAAAGCGGCGTTTAATTTTATAAACGTTCAGCATTTGCTCAATAGCATCTTTTATTGATTTATCATTAGCTCTGCGCATCAATTGTTCCTCCTGTTACTTTAAATAGTTTTACATCCACCGCTATCTTGTTAAAAACATTTTCAACCCGGCTTACACTGGTGTCAGTAATAAATACCTGCCCAAAATCATTATTCGACACCATTTTCATCAGCTTGGTAACCCGCTCTTCATCAAGCTTATCAAAAATATCATCAAGCAGCAGCAGTGGTTTAAACCCTTTTTGCTGGTATAAAAATGTATACTGGGCCAGCTTAAGTGAAATTAAAAAGGATTTTTGCTGTCCCTGCGACCCAAATTTTTTCATAGGCATGCCATATATGCCAAATTGGAGGTCGTCTTTATGGATGCCTGCCGTGGTACGCTCAAGCACCCGGTCGCGCTCCATGTTTTTTTTTAGCATGGCCGCAAAATCCTCCTGCAATAATTGCGACTCATAAACCAGTTCAACCTGCTCGGCGCCATCACTTAAAAAGCTGTAATGTTGATTAAAAATATTGGTGAAATGTTCCATAAAGGCCTTACGCCTTTCAAAAATGCGGTTGCCGGAGTTTGTTAATTGTTCGTCAAGCACCTCCAGCAAACCCGGATCATAACGGCCGGTTTCGGCAATGTGCTTTAAAAGCGCGTTACGGTTGGCTAATACCTTATTATAGGTAATGAGTTCGTCAAGGTAATGGTTATCCGTTTGTGATATTACATTATCAATAAACTTACGGCGCTCCTCGCTCCCCTCCGTAATAATACTGGTATCGTATGGTGATATCATAACCAGTGGCAACAAGCCAATATGGTCGGCCAAACGCTGGTAATCTTTTTTATTCCGCTTAAACTGTTTTTTTTGGTTGCGTTTAACAGAACATGCCACCGCCTCGGTGTGTTTGTTTTTATTGAAAACACCGGTGATAATAAAAAAATCGGCACCCTGTTTTATTTGCTGACTATCAATAGGGTTAAAATAGCTTTTGCACAATGACAGATAATGAATGGCATCGAGCAGATTAGTTTTACCTGCGCCGTTGTTACCGGCAAAAGCATTTACCCCCGCGCTAAAAACAAGTTCGGCCCCCTCATAATTCTTAAAATTGATAACTGACAGCTGTTGCAAATACATACGGGAAGGCAAATTTAGGCAATTAGTTCTTCGCTATCTTTATTAAATTTCCACAATCAGGCGCTTTTTATACTTTTTGTAAACCTGATAAAACCTGATAGCTAATACCTAACAAAACCACCCAGTTTGTGATACCGCTTTAAAACCTGCCCTGTCATTTGCAGTTTTAACACAGATGCTGTTAGCTGTATTAAAATCCCGCTTTTTGCCTGGGATTAACAGGCCAATCAAAACTTTAATTATTTAATTTAAAAGCTATTGCCAGAAATTATGAAAACCGTAACTTTGCAAACTTAATTTTGTAACAACAATGTCAAAAACCCAGGCGAATACCAAGGTTGCATCATCAGAAAATACTTTTGGGCAGAGCAGTAACTTTGTACGCGAGAATCAAAAAAGCCTATTATTTATAGGTGGGGCCATCATAGCCCTTATTGCTATTTATCTTTTATATCTGAAGTTATATTTGGGTCCGCGCGAAATTACCGCTGCCGATCAAATGCACGTTGCGCAGGATTTTTGGGCAAAAAAAGACTGGGACAAAGCTATTAAAGGTGATGCCAGCTATCCTGGTTTTGAGAAAATCATCAGCGAATACAGTAATACAAAAGCTGCCAACCTGGCTTATTTTTATTTAGGTACAGCTTATTTAAACAAAGGCGAATACCGTAAAGCTATTGATAATTTAAATAATTACCGTGGCGACGACAGCATGGTAGCTGCTGAAGCTTTAGGTGGTGCAGGTGATGCTTCTGTTGAATTAAAAGACTACGAAAAAGCAATTTCATACTTTAACAAGGCCGTTGATAAAGCAAAAAATAAGTTTTTATCACCGTTTTATTTAAAAAAGCTTGGCTTGGTTTATGAAGAGCAAAAAGACAATAAATCAGCAGCTGAAGCCTATAAAAGGATAAAAACAGAATATCCGGAAAGTGCCGAAGCACAAAATATTGACGAATATATAGCACGCGCGGAAGCGAAACAATAATCTGTATTTCGGATGCGGAATTTCGATTTCGGATTTATAAATTGGTGATTCACCTATATAAATCCGAAATCGATTTTTTTTAAATAATAATTCCGAAATCAGATAAATTTTAAATCGAAAATCTCAAATCCGAAATACAATATATATGGCTACACAGCTTAAAAACTTATCTGATTTTTCGAACACCGAAATACCTTCGGCACAGGCATACCGTTTTGGCATTGTTGTAGCCGAATGGAATGCCGAGATTACCAATGCCCTTTATCAGGGAGCCTACCAGAGCCTGGTTAACAACGGCGCCCTGCCCGAAAACATTTTTACCCACGCTGTGCCCGGAAGCTTTGAATTAACGTCAGGTGCCGATCTGTTGTTAAAAACCGGCAAATTAGATGCTGTTATTTGCTTAGGCTGCGTTATACAGGGCGAAACCCGCCATTTTGATTTTATTTGCAACGCCGTGGCAAATGGGGTAAGTAATGTTGCTATAAAATATTCAAAACCTGTTATATTTGGCGTATTAACCACTGATAACCAGCAGCAGGCTATTGACCGTGCGGGCGGTAAACATGGTAATAAAGGTGACGAAGCTGCCATTACAGCCATAAAAATGGCTAACCTTGCCGAAACATTAAATAGCTGATTTACGTTAAACTGTTTAATTAAAATGAAAAAATTTATTTACATAGCGCTTATAGCCTTAACAGTTGGCAGTGTGGTTTCATCATGCTCCAATAAATTATGCCCTGCTTACGGATCTTATCCAAAAAGCCGGCGTTAACAGGAAAATGTCATTTTTTATTTTCGCTAAAAACTATGCGCGTTTTTTATGTTATAATTACGTTATAGCATTGAACACTATATAATTATCTTTTATGAATTGGATTTCGTTGGAGTCGGCAGATCAATTGAATAGCATTAAACAGCACCAGGGTTATAGCCTGATTTTTAAACACAGCACACGCTGTTCCATCAGCATGATGGCTAAAAGGCGTTTTGAACTTGATTGGGAAGATCTTCCCGCAGACATGCCGCTTTATTTTTTAGACCTCATTACTTACCGCGACCTATCCAGGCAGGTTGCCGAAATATTCCAGGTAAACCATGAATCCCCACAGTTATTACTGATCAAAGACGGCGAATGCATCCTTGACCAGTCACATGGCGGTATCTCTATCGAAGAAGCTCTATCGGTTTTAGCTTAACAGGCATTTAATCAGTAAATTATTATTTCATACCCGGGGTATTTTCCGGGTAGCTTTATTTTACTGACATGTTCATGTCAGCGTTCACGAGCGTTCATGATGTTCACCGTGAACACTTATACCCGGGGCTCAATTATAATTTATTCGTAAAACTTAGGTTAAGGCCCATAAAGGGTTATTTTGTTTTTAACTACATTTGCATTATGATTGATTTACCGGTAGTTCCTGCTGTTAGCCAGCCACAGCGTAAACCTGATTGGCTCAGGGTTAAGCTCCCTATTGGAAAAGAATATACTCACGTACGCAGTTTGGTTGATGAGCATAAGCTACATACCATTTGCGAAAGTGGTAACTGCCCCAATATGGGCGAATGCTGGGGGGCAGGTACCGCTACATTTATGATACTGGGCAACATTTGTACCCGCTCCTGCTCGTTTTGCGCGGTAGCAACAGGCAGGCCTTTGGCTGTTGATGTTGACGAACCCAACCGCGTGGCTACATCGGTAAAGCTGATGCAGGTAAAGCACTGTGTTATTACATCGGTTGACCGCGATGACCTTAAAGATGGCGGCTCCATTATTTGGGCCGAAACCATTAACGCCATACGCCGCGAAAGTCCCCAAACTACATTAGAAACCTTATTGCCCGACTTTAGGGGTAACTGGGACAATCTGGCCCGCGTTTTAGAAACCCGGCCCGAAGTAGTATCTCATAACCTGGAAACAGTACGCCGCCTCACAAAGGAGGTACGCATACAGGCCAAATATGACCGCAGCCTTGAAGCACTGAAGCACACATCCGAAGCAGGCCTTCGCACAAAATCAGGCATTATGCTGGGCTTGGGCGAAACCGAGGAAGATATATTAGAGGCAATGGATGATTTATTGACCGCCGGTGTACATATCCTTACTTTAGGGCAATATCTGCAGCCAACACGCAACCACCACCCGGTAGTTGACTGGATACATCCCGATCAATTTGCCCGGCTCAAACAAATTGGATTAGATAAGGGTTTTAGATATGTAGAGAGCGGCCCGTTGGTTCGTTCATCTTATCATGCAGAAAAACATCTGTTTGATATATAATATTTCCTTTATACATTCATCCGGTTGAGTAAAAAACATAAAATATCGCTTACAGAAGAGCAACTGGTACTTTCACTGAAGAACCGTGAAAAAATTGCTATTGAAGCGTTATATGACATGTATTCGGCTTCACTATACGGCATAATATCACGCATCATTACTGATACAGCTATTGCCGAGGATGTTTTACAGGAAACCTTTGTAAAGATCTGGCACTCCTTTTCAAGTTACAGCGCCGAAAAAGGCCGCCTGTTTACCTGGATGGCTAACATTGCGCGCAATCTTGCAATTGACAAGATCAGATCAAAAGATTTTAAAAATCAGAATAAAAACCAGGAGATTGAAAATACCGTAACTTTTATTGATGAACAAAGGAACACGGTTTACAAGCCTGAATTAATGGGTATTAAAGATCTGCTTGAAACTTTAAAACCCGAACAAAAATCAATTATCGACTTAGTGTATTTTAAAGGCTATACACATGTTGAAGCCGCTGATGAATTAGGCATTCCGCTTGGAACTATCAAAACACGATTAAGGATGGGCATACAACAACTCAGGAAATATTTTAATTGAAGTAGTGGAAGATATAAAGGCATATATTGAAACAGGGATATTGGAACTTTACGTTCTAGGGGATGTAACCCCTAACGAAAGGTTGCAAGTGGAGGAGATGGCCCAAAAGCATCCGGCCGTAAAAGCCGAACTTGATGAAATTGAGCGGTCAATGGAACTGTATGCCAGGGAAAATGCGATTAATCCACCAGATAGTTTACGTAACCGCGTATTAGGCAGCACCCTCACCAATTTTGGCGATGATAACAATTTCACTGCCGCACCACACCGCGAAGAAAATAATTCATACGAAACTGGGGAAGATGTAATAACCTTACCTGCGCGTAAGGAAAACAGTTTTTATAAATACGCATTTGCAGCAAGTTTGGCCTTATTAATAGCAAGCACAATTGCATTGGTAAACGTTTACAATAAACTGCAGCAATCAAATGGGCAATTGGTTGCCATGCAATTGCAAAACCAGCAATTTGCCAGCAAGGTAAATTTAATGGACCGGGAATTGAGCATCTTTCATGACCCTTCTTTCAAATTGCTAAAACTGCAGGGAACTGCCAAAACGCCCGCCTCAGCCGTAACCATTGCATTTAGCCGGGCAAAGAAAAAAGTAATGATTGATATGGGCAATGTTAAGCTGCCTCAAAATGACAAAGACCATCAATATCAGCTTTGGGCAATGGTTGGGGGCAAACCTGTTGATCTTGGTGTTTTTGATGCTTCAGCCGACTCTACCCACATGAAGGAAATGAAGTCAATTGCACTTGCTGATGCCTTTGCCGTAACGCTTGAGCCAAGGGGCGGCAGTGTTAACCCAACAATGGATCAAATGGTAGTTTTAGGCAAATTCTGACCGTCCTCACCTCACAGCTTTCCTGCGAATTTATTACTTTGATCATATTGACCCGCCGGGCTGGCCATGATATATCGTATCTTTTTTAGGAGTTTTTAAGCGCTTTTATATACTATTGAGGTTGTTTTACGTTATTTATAGAAACAAAAGAACACTTTATGGTGTTATTTAACAATTATTTAACTAAAAAATACCTCAATTATTCTTTTTTTTGTAACTATTAGGATAGTTCGAGCGTCTTATGTTTAGTTAGATTAAAAAAACCTGATTTATATCATAAATCTAACATTTAAAGTTTGAGTATTTAGTTCTTTATAAGATCAGTTAATAGTTAATAAAAAACGGTTGTATAATACTTGCAACCGTTTTTTTTATGCCAATAATTTTGCCATAGTAACGGGCAGGTTGGCAGCAAGCTTACCCGGCAGAACAACATTCAGCCGGTTTGGTAATGCTAATTCGTCGCCTGCTTTGCCGTGTACATACACCCCAATAAGGCACGCCTGCAAAGATGTGTATTTCTGACCCAGCAACGCCGCAACAATGCCGGTAAGCACATCACCCATTCCTCCCGATGCCATAGCCGCATTACTGGTCGAATTAAAATAAGCCTTACCTTCCGGCGATAGCGTTATGGTGTAATCATTCTTTAAAACTATATAAACCTGTAGTTTGCTGGCCTGCTCCATTCCTGTCTGCAGTCTTTGCCACCAGCTTTTATGTTCGCCAAACAAACGGTCAAACTCTTTCATATGCGGGGTTAAAATGCTGCCAGGAGGCAATTGTTGTAAAAGCGTTTTATTCTCGGCCAATAAATTGAGCGCGTCGGCATCAATAACTATTGGTTTTTTGTAATTTTTTATAACAGCCGATAACAAGGCGGTTGCGTCTTCGCCTTTGCCCAGGCCCGGTCCAATGGCTATCGAGCTAAATTTATCCCACTCAATCTGGGGCTGTTCATTTTCACTACGGATAACAGCCATAATTTCGGGCAGGTAACTATTTAAGGCAGTAAGCCCGCTTTGCGGCACACAGGCGGTAGTTAAGCCAGCGCCCGCATGGGCCGCTGCCGACGCACAAAGCAGCGCCGCCCCCATTGTTTTTTCCTGCCCTGCAATAATAAGTGTATGCCCGTAAGTACCTTTGTTGCTAAACCGGCTCCGCGGCTTTAGCGTGCTTCTGATATCCTTTTCTTCAACAAACTGGTACAATGAATTTAATGTTTGCACATATCCCTCACTTATACCAATGTTCACTGTTTCCCAGCTTTTAATATGCGGGGCCGATTCAGGCAACAAAAAATTGATCCGCGCTTGTTGAAAAGTGATTACCAGGTTGGCATTGATCACCGTGGCACCGGGCAATATTTCTGCATCCGAAAAAAATCCGGTAGGCACATCAACAGCAACCACTGTTCTATGAAGGTCATTGATATATTTAACCAGGCGCTCATAGTCGTCTGTAAGGGGTTTGTTCAATCCGCTGCCCAATAAAGCATCTATAATAATCGCGCTATTTTCGTCAGGCAGTTCATCACCTTTATTTATTTCAATTACCGGTATGCTGGTCTGCTTTAATCGCTCCAGATTAATAGTGAAATCATCAGACACCCTGTCACTGAAGCGCGCTATTTTAACATATATTTTTTTGTACTGATGCCCGCCTAATAGCCTGGCTATAGCCAGGCCGTCGCCGCCATTGTTACCGGTGCCGCAGTAAAAGGTTATGGATTCTCTCTTATCGGGAAAATGATTGATGAACCAGCCAACAAATGCTTTGGAGGCACGTTCCATCAAATCAACAGAAGTGATAGGTTCATTGGCTATGGTATAAGCATCGGCCTGACGTATTTGTGCAGAAGTAAGTAATGGCAGCATATCATTCTAAAGTATGGAATTATATGTTTTGTTTTGTAAAGTTGTTAACCCGGGAAACTAAATTTACCCATCAGCACGGCTGGGTTATTGCCAATAGCTACAGGCTCGCCGCACAAGGCTTCGTTACCCAGCAGGGAAAATAGTATAGCCTCTTTTGCATCCGGGTCAATTCCCAGGCCGGTGGTATCTGCAATGGATGCGTTAGTAAAGGCCTGCTTTAAATGAGCCATCACAAAAAGATTTTTTGCACCGCCGCCGCTTACAAATATGCCCGGTTTATCAACCCTTACGTTTGTTTTAATAAAGTTTTCAATAGCCACGGCGGTAAACATACTCAATGTACATACCAGGTCCTCACTCTTTATATGTTCAGTTCCTGTGCGCAATTGCGCTTGCTCTACATAGGTTAAGCTAAACAATTCGGGGCCGGTAGTTTTAGGGGCCGCTTCTTCAAAAAAAGGATGGTGAAGCAGTGCCCTTAGCAGATCCTCATTTACATTGCCCTGGTATGCAATCATCGAATCCTGATCATAAGCTTTGTTAAAATACTTTCGGCAGGCGGCATCTATCAATGTATTTCCCGGGCCAACATCTGTACACAAAACCTTAGCCGCATCGCCATCGGCCGGTAAATAGGTTAAATTAGCTATACCGCCGATATTCAGCAATATCCGGTTCTCGCCCGGCTTGCCGCCTAAAAGCACATCGCCATACAGAGCTAAGGGTGCCCCCTCCCCGCCAGCCGCAATATGTTTTTGCCTGAAATCACTGATGGTCAGGATGCCGGTTTTTACGGCAAGATGGTCGCCATCACCAATTTGCAGGGTAGCATTGGGATAATCAGCCCGCTGGTGCAGCCTTTTAGGTGCATGATATATAGTTTGCCCGTGGCTGGCTATAAAATCAACAGTATCTGCGTTTATGCCCCAGCCTGCAAGCGCTTCTAAAACCAATTCGCCGTGATAATTGCCTATAAAAGCATTTAACAGGGTTATCTGTTCCAGGTCGGCCATTTTGCGGGCAAAAACCCTTTGCACTTCATCTTTAAAACTTTGCGGGTAAGGTATGGTAACAAATTGCAACAACCCAAATTGAGTTTGGGTGCCATTGCCGGTAAAGCTGCATAAGGCTATATCAAGGCCATCCAAAGAAGTTCCTGACATTAAACCAACACCTGTTTTAGTAGTTTTTTGGGCAATATTAAAAAGCCGCTGCAAATTTTTGTTAAACGATAGCATAGGCTTAAGTTACCATTTGTTGCGCGTTTATGAAAGTTAAATTAATAGCTGCACTATGTAAATATCTGATATATTTGTTTGAACAAGCACAAACTTATTAATACTGATACATGGCCCGATTAAATTTATTGGAAGAGACCCGGTACGAGAAGCTGCCGGTAAGCGTTTATGGCAACCAGCAGGAAGCATCCGTGGCGGTAGCCGGCAGGATAGCCAAACTGATACGGGATAAGCAGGCCCGCGGCCAAAAAGCCGTGCTTGGGCTGGCTACCGGTGTTACCCCCATCGGGGTGTATGCCGAACTGGTACGCCTGCACCAGCAGGAGGGCTTGTCTTTCAGCAACGTGATCACTTTTAACCTTGATGAGTATTATCCCATGAAGCCCGATGCTGCTCAAAGCTATGTGACCTTCATGTACGAGAACCTCTTTAGCCATGTGGATATCGATAAGGCCAATGTGCACATCCCCGATGGCACCCTTGACCAGGAGGCCGTGGCTGCCTTTTGCCTGGCTTATGAGCATAAGATCGAGGAGCTGGGCGGGCTCGACCTGCAGATCCTCGGTATCGGCCGTACCGGTCACATCGGTTTCAATGAACCGGGGTCGGCCCCTAACTCGGGTACCCGCCTGGTGACCCTGGATGACCTTACCCGCAATGACGCCTCCCGCGATTTTGGCGGCAAGGCCAATGTGCCTACCAAGGCCATCACCATGGGCATCGGCACCATCTTTAAGGCTCGCGAGATCATCCTGATGGCCTGGAGCAAAAAGAAGGCACCGATCATCAAGAAAGCCGTGGAGGGCGAAATGTCGGGCGATGTGCCGGCTACTTACCTCCAGCTGTCTGACCATGTGGAGTTTGTGCTGGATGTGGATGCTGCTTCTGAGCTTACCCGGTTTGATACCCCATGGCTGGTGAAGGACTGTTCCTGGGATGACCAGCTCCTGAAAAAGAAAGCGGTGATCTGGCTGGCCGATACCATCGGCAAACCGGTGCTGAAACTGACCGAGGAGGATTACAACAACCATGGCATGGCGCAGCTGGCCGTGGAGCAGGGGCCGGTGTACAACATCAATATCGATATCTTTAACCAGATACAGCATACCATTACCGGATGGCCCGGCGGAAAGCCCGATGCCGATGATTCCCAAAGACCGGAAAGGGCCCTGCCGGCCAAAAAACGGTCCATCATCTTTTCTCCGCATCCTGATGATGACGTGATCTCCATGGGCGGTACTTTTATCCGCCTGGTAGACCAGGGTCATGAGGTGCATGTGGCTTACCAGACTTCGGGCAATACCGCCGTTTGGGATGATGATGTGCTGCGCTACATGGAGTTTGCCATTGATTTTACCAACAGCATTGGCGAGGATACGGGCCACCTGCAAAAGCTTTATGAAGAAATGAGGGCTTTTTTCCCGCAGAAACAGCCAAACCAGATCGATACCCGAGAGATCCGCAACGTGAAGGGTTTTATCCGCAAGACAGAGGCGATCTCCGGCGCACGGTACGCCGGGCTGCCTGATGACCATATCCATTTTATGGCCCTCCCTTTTTATGAGACCGGCAAGACCAAGAAGAACACCGTGGGCGAAGCGGATATCCAGCTCACCATTGACCTGCTGCAGCAAATAAAACCACAGCAGATCTTTGCGGCCGGTGATTTTGCCGACCCGAACGGCACCCACCTGGTTTGTTTTAACATTATCCTGGCTGCCCTGGAACGCCTTAAACCTACCGAGGAATGGGTAAAGGATTGCTGGCTGTGGATGTACCGTGGGGCATGGCATGAGTTTGAAACTTATGAGATCGAAATGGCCGTGCCGCTTTCGCCCCAGGAGGTGATCCGCAAGCGCAACGCCATTTTTAAGCACCAGTCGCAAAAGGACCGCCCGGTGTTCCCCGGCGATGATGCCCGCGAGTTCTGGGTGCGTGCCGAGGACCGTACACGCGATACGGCCCAGCGCTATGACCGCCTCGGCCTTGCTGAATATGAAGCCATGGAGGCCTTTAAGCGTTATCAGTTTTAATCTATGCCATTGCTGTGGCAATCTCAGGTGCTTTGTTATCAGCTGGCGCATTTAAAGCCTTACGAAGTTTTGAAAACTTCGTAAGGCTGTTTTTCATCCCATTGTTTGTGTCCTCACAAACGATCTTCATAAATAGAAAAATTGCTTGTGTGGACACATGCAATGGATAGTTTGTTAGAAATTGCATGTAAGGACACCTGCAATAGATAGTTATCAGAAATAATGAATGCAAAAAGCATAATAGAAAAGCCAAACAGACTTCTTTCTCTTGATGTTTTTCGTGGCGCTACCATTGCCGCTATGATCCTGGTTAACGACCCGGGCGACTGGGGCCACATATACCCGCCGCTGGAACACTCTAAATGGAATGGTTGTACACCTACCGACCTGGTATTTCCCTTTTTCCTGTTTATGGTTGGGGTAGCTGTGGTTTATGCTATGGAAAATAAAAAGGCTACCATGCCGCATGGCAAACTATTGCTGAACGCGTTACGCCGTACGGTGATACTATTGCTTATTCCATGGATCACACAGCTTATTTTTCATCCCGAAGGAGGATTAGCTCATTTGCGTTTGCCTGGGGTACTTCCACGCATAGCCCTGGTTTACTTTATCTGTACTATCCTCTACTTAAAAACATCGCAAAAAACCCGCGACTGGGTATTCGCCTTCGCTCTGGTTGGTTACTTTATCATCATGACCTGTATCCCTGTACCAGGTGTGGGTTACGCCAACCTGGAACCCGAAACCAATATGGGCGCCTGGATTGACAGGCTGGTATTTACCACCAATCACCTCTGGCGCGAATCACATACCTGGGACCCGGAAGGCTTATTGGGTACCCTGCCCGCTGTTGCCACCGGGTTGTTTGGTATACGGGTTGGTAGCTGGCTAAAACGTAAAGACCGCGATGAAAATGTAAAAGTGAGCTGGATGTTCACTTATGGGGTATTAGCAGTTGTAGCAGGTTTGATCTGGGACCTGTTCTTCCCCATTAATAAAGCCCTATGGACAAGCTCATTTGTGTTATACACCGGCGGACTGGCCACCATTGCACTGGCGCTTAGCTATTGGCTTATTGATGTGCAGGGCCGTAAAAGGTTTACCTATTTTTTTGTTGTGTTTGGAGCTAATGCCATTACCGCCTATGTGCTCTCTGGTTTCATCCCTCATTATATGGGTATGATCAAAATTGGCGGGGTATCACTTTATCAAACTTTGTTTGTACCTTATTTTTCGCCTGTTAATGCATCATTGGCAAGCGCCATATTTACTGTAGCTGTATTGTGGCTGGTGATGTGGATATTCTACGTTAAAAAAATCTTTATCAAAATATAAACATGAAACTAAACCTAAACCTTATCACATTTATTACGCTATTCTTTTTATCGGTTACCGGTATCAAAGCGCAAACAGCAGCGCCTGCAATAACAGCAACACATCTTAAAGCAGCCCAGGATTTTTTAATCGCCACCAATGTAAATAATCAATTTGGCAGTGTTATGGATAACATGATCAAATCGTCAAGCGCTCAAATATCAGAAGAACATCGTGCCTCATATTTAAAAGTAATGAATACTTTCATCACTAAATATTTTACATGGGATGCGCTTAAAGATAAGATTGCAGCCCTGTATGCTGCCGAATTTACCGAAGATGAACTTATAAAGCTGTCGGCATTCTACTGTACGCCGCTTGGAAAAAAAGTGAGCTCAAAACTCACTGTATTAACACAAAAAGGAATGCTTATTGGCCAGCAGGCTGTCGCCGATCACCGTCCCGAACTGGAGCAAATGATGAAAGATGAATTTCAGAAGGATACTGCTCCTGCTGCAAAAGAATAATTAACATTTGGCAGCTTGTAACTAATAATTTCGTTTTGCATCTTAGCATAAAATATCCTAATTAATATGAAATTAAACCTAAAGCTTTCTGCGGTTGCTCTGGCTTTGATCATTGCTTCAGGCGGCGCTTTTGCACAAGTTAAAAAAAGACCGGCTCCTGCATCTAAAAATAAAGCTACGGCTGCCCGGGTGCCGGCAAAAGCTGATGTACTTCCGGTTGATAAGCAGGTGATCATAGGTAAGCTGCCAAACGGATTAACTTACTACATCAGGCAAAACACTGAACCTAAAAACAAAGCAGACCTATACCTGGTAAATAAAGTCGGTTCGGTTTTAGAGACTGACGACCAGCAGGGTCTTGCTCACTTTACCGAACATATGGCCTTTAACGGCACGCGTGATTTCCCCAAGAACGCGATGGTTGATTACCTTCAAAAATCGGGAGTAAAGTTTGGCGCCGATCTTAATGCCTATACTTCATTTAACGAAACCGTGTATCAGCTGCCCATACCATCTGATACTGTTAAAATTTTCGAGAATGGCTTTAAAATACTGGCCAACTGGGCAGGTTATGTGAGTTTTGATCCGGCGGAGATAGATAAAGAACGCGGCGTTGTTTTAGAGGAAGAACGTTTACGCGGCAAAAACGCTCAGGAGCGCTTACAGCACCAGGTTTTACCTGTATTGCTTAATAACTCGCGCTACGCTTTGCGCCTGCCGGTAGGTAAGGAGGATATCCTTAAAAACTTTAAACCCGAAACTATTAAAGGTTTTTACCATGACTGGTACCGTCCGGACCTGCAGGCGGTAATTGCTGTAGGCGACTTTGACCCTAAACGGGTGGAGGAGCTCATTAAACAAAACTTTTCGCAGCTGCAAAATCCGCAAGCAGAAAAACCACGTGTAAAATATACGGTGCCGCCAACACAGGGTACCGCTGTTAAAATAGCTACGGATGCCGAATTTCCGTACACACTGGCCCAGATTGTTGTAAAACATCCTGGTACGGTTACCAAAACCACTACAGATTATATGCAGCAAATGAGGGTGCAGTTATTCAACCGGATGCTTAACGCACGCCTGGATGAGCTGCTGCAAAAGCCTAAGCCACCGTTTTTATACGGCCGCTCAAACTATAGTAGCTTTATAGGTGAACAGGATGCGTTTACTTCCATTGCTGTTGCCAAGCCCGGCGAACTGGAAGGTGCCCTGAAAGCCGTTGTGGCCGAAACCGAACGCGCACGTAAATTTGGGTTTACACTTACCGAACTGGAACGCGCCAAACAGGATGCCCTGGTACAAATGGGCAATGCTTACCGGGAAAGGGACAAAACCCGTTCTGTAAATTTTGTACAGGAATACCAGCAAAACTTTTTAACCGGCGAAGCCATTCCGGGTATTGAATATGAATATAGTTTTTATGTAAATAACATCAGCAAAATAACTGTTGCCGAAATGAATGCCATGGCAGGCAAATTCATCAGCGATCAAAACCGAGTAGTTATTGTTGAAGCCCCCGACAAGGAAAAAGACAAGCTTCCTGACGAAAAAACGTTATTGCAATGGATAAGCACCGCTGGGCAAAATGTAACCGCTTATGTTGATAATGTGTCGTCAGACCCATTGTTGAGCAAACTGCCCGAGGGCACCAAGGTTACCGCTGAAACAAAGGATGATGCCATTGGCACCACTACCTTAACATTAGGTAATGGCGTAAAGGTAATTTTAAAGCCAACCGAATTCAGGAATGATCAGATACTTATAAACGGTTATGCTTTTGGAGGCATATCCTTAGCAAGCGATGATGATTTTACTTCGGCAAACCTGGCAGCTTCCATCATCAGCAACAGCGGTATTGCCCAGTTTAATCAAGGGCAACTGGATAAAAAACTGGCCGGCAAAAACGTAAGTATCTCGCCATATATCGCCGAAGTAACACAGGGTGTATCCGGCAGTTCATCACCAGCTGATTTTGAAACTGCAATGCAATTGATCTACCTGTATTTTACGCAGCCGCGCAAGGATAAGGATATCTGGCAATCGCAAATTGATCAAACCCGTTCTTTACTGGCCAATCGCGGGCTCGACCCGGTAAGTGTTTTTCAGGATACCGTAGGGGCTGTTTTAAGCAATTATAATTTCCGTTCAATGGTAACCACTCCGGCAAGGTTAAACGCGGCATCGCTTGATAAAGCTTATGATTTTTATAAAAGCAGGTTTGCTGATGCCAGCGGTTTTACCTTTACCCTTGTAGGTAATTTTAATGTAGAAACCATTAAACCTTACCTGGAGCATTATTTAGGCGGCCTGCCATCAACCAACAGCAAGGAAACCTTTAAAAACCAGGATATACATCCCCAGCCAGGACAGGTTACCAAAATTGTGAATAAGGGTGTAGGCGAAAAAAGCAGCGTGCAATTGGTTTTTAATGGCCAGTATGACTATAACGAAGCTAATAACTTACAAATGGATGCCCTGGAAGAGGTTTTAAACATTAAACTGATAGAACGCTTGCGCGAGCAGGAAAGTGGTGTTTATGCGCCTGGTGTAAGGGCTGGCTACCACAAAAACCCAAGCGGCAGGTACTCTATTACTGTTTATTTTGGATGTGCTCCTGAAAATGTGGATAAAATGATCAACGCTACATTGGAAGAAATAGCCAAGATTAAGCAAAATGGCGCGCAACCAGCCGACATTCAAAAATTTGTTGCTAAAGAGGCCCGTTCAACTCAGGAACAGTTGAAAGAAAACGTTTTCTGGGCAGGCTACCTGGCATCTTCATCACAAAACCAGGAAAACCCTGATCAGATATTGAGCCATGTAAGCAACCTTAGCCAGGTAACGGTACAAAGCACCAAAGATGCCGCCAACAAATACCTGAACGATAAAAATTTCATCAAGCTGATATTGATGCCTGAGAAAAAATAGAGTTTTTCTGTCCGCACAACACGCCCAGCCTCAAGAGAGGTTGGGCGTGTTTGTTTTTAAATAGCTTTAGTAGTAATTAGTGCATGTTCAAATAGGCTGCCGCCGTATCATGTGCTTTATGAACCACTATGGCAATGCACTTGCCGCTTGCGTTTATTTCAAAAGAAATCCCTTTATCCGTATCGGTATAAACTTGTACCTTGCCATCCTCGCTCTTATAATTGCTGGTTGGTTTAAGGGTGTACTTTTTCTCTATTTCATCTTTTACAGCTCCTGTACTTATGCCATCAGTTGTTTTAAATTCGGGCGAAGTAACCAGTATCTTTCGAATATGGCTTACGGCTTCGTCTTTGCCACCCATATTGTGATGCGAGAAAATACTTATCCGGTAACCGGTTGTGTTATGTTTTGTGTACCATACCATCAGCGCACTGCCCATGGCAGCGTCAGAGCTATCGGGTTTACCTAATTGTTTTATAATATTGGCCACATCGTCATTTAATATAATATCACCAATTCCTTTACCCGGGATGATCAGTTGGGAAGCAACCGTTGTTTTGGTAGCAGTTGTATCTGTTGATGCCGGGCTTTTTGCAACAGTATCATCCAGTAAGGGCTGCCTTACGGTACTATCTGCGCTTTGAGCTGTGGTATTAGCGGAGTTTTGCTTTGGAGTGGTTTGATTACAGGCGCATAAACCCGCGCTTAGTAACAATAATATAAGGCCGTTTTTAATCATATATCAACATAACAGTATTATATTTATTTTGTTGGCGGGTGGTATTTACCTAACCAAATTAGTATTAATTTGTTGAACAAAATAATGACAAAAGGCCAACAGATTATACAGCAATGGTACAGGCAAAAAAACTGGCAGCAATTCGCATTTCAGCGGGAAATGGAAGCCGCCTATCTTTCGGGTTATTCCGGCCTGCTCAATGCGCCAACCGGAAGTGGTAAAACGTTTGCCTTGTTCTTACCTTTCTTGGCCGGTTTTATTAATAAATATCCCGACACCTACACCACACAAAAAAACAATGGCTTGCTCATGCTGTGGATCACCCCGTTGCGGGCGCTAACCAACGATATCAGGAAAGCCATGCAGGAGGCCTGCGACGAAATTGGCCTGCCCTGGCACATTGCCACCCGTACCGGTGATACACCAGCAGCCGAAAAGCAGGCCCTCAAAAAAAAACTTCCGGAAGTGCTGCTTACCACACCAGAGAGCCTGCACCTGATGCTGGCCCAAAAGGAATATCCAAAAATGTTTGGCAACCTGCAAATAGTAGTAATTGACGAATGGCATGAGCTGTTAGGTACCAAACGGGGTGTACAGGTGGAACTGGGGTTATCAAAGTTGAAAGCATTAAGTGTGGGGATCGGGGTGCGCGATGCGGGGAACGAGGAGTATGGGTTGGATGAAAACAAAAACACCATAATTGACCACCCACCCCGCACCACGCATCACGCACCCCGATCTCCAGAGTCCCGCACCCCACTAAAAATCTGGGGTATCAGCGCTACCATTGGCAACCTGGAACAGGCTGCTGAGGTTTTGTTGGGCAATGATTTTCCTTCCGAAAAGATAAAAATGATAAGGGCCAATCTGGAGAAAAAGCTCGATATACGATCTATCATCCCCGATAATGTAGAGAACTATTCTTGGGCCGGGCATATCGGGTTAAAACTGCTGCCACAGGTAATGGAGATTGTGGCCCGCAGCAAAACCACGCTGATATTTACAAATACCCGTTCGCAATCTGAAATTTGGTACCATGCCATTTTAGATAATTACCCGGAATATGCCGGTATTATGGCCATGCACCACGGCTCGCTTGATAACGAGTTGCGCAACTGGGTTGAGCAGGCATTACATGCCGAGGCATTGAAGGTTGTAGTGTGCACCTCAAGCTTAGACCTCGGGGTTGATTTTCGGCCGGTTGATACGGTTATTCAGGTGGGCAGCCCTAAAGGCGTGGCTCGTTTTATGCAGCGGGCCGGACGAAGCGGGCATCATCCCGGTGCGGTATCAAAAGCTTATTTTGTACCCACGCATTCCCTTGAGCTGTTGGAAGGCGCTGCGCTGAAAGCAGCCATTAAAAAGGGCATATTTGAAAGCCGAGACCCCATGCTGCTTACCATGGACGTGCTCATTCAATATATGGTTACGCTGGCTGTATCAGATGGTTTCAGGGCCAATGAGTTGTTTAACGAGATAAAAAGCACCTACGCCTTTGCCGATATTACCCGTAACGAATTTGATCAGTTGCTTGATTTTATTACCAGCGGCGGTAAAACTTTGGCACAATATGATGAATTTTTAAAAGTAGAGGTCGAAAATGGTTTATACAAAGTGAACAGTCGCCGGGTGGCCATGCGCCACAGGCTTAGCATTGGCACCATAACCAGCGAGTTGAGCGTACGCGTAAAATGGCTGAGCGGCGGCAGCCTTGGCACTATTGAAGAATCATTTATATCGAAATTAAAACCCGGTAATACATTCTGGTTCGCGGGGCGCAGCCTGGAATTTATCAGAGTAAAGGAAATGACGGCCTATGTAAAAAAATCAAACTCCACCAAGGGTATTATCCCCAGCTGGAATGGCGGGCGCATGCCTCTATCGTCGCAACTGGCTGCGGTATTCAGGGATAAGCTGGATGAAGTTGCGCATGGCGTAGAAAAAGATGAAGAAGTTATAGCCCTTAAACCCTTGTTCAATTTACAGCAGGAACTATCGCACTTGCCTCAAAGCAATGAGTTCCTGATCGAGTCGTTCAAATCACGCGAAGGCCATCACCTGCTATTTTACCCTTTTGAAGGACGGCTGGTACACGAAGGCATGGCATCGCTGCTGGCTTTCCGCATCAGCAAAATAAAACCGGCGAGCTTTTCTATCGCCATGAATGATTATGGTTTTGAATTGCTTACAGACGATGATATCCCCATTGAAGAGATCCTGGAAGATGCCGGCTTTTTTTCGATAGATAACCTGTTAGACGATATTCAGCACAGCTTGAACGCCAACGAAATGGCGCGCAGGCGTTTCAGGGATATCGCTCATATTGGCGGGCTGGTATTTACGGGGTATCCCGGGCAGCAGGTAAAAAACAGGCACCTGCAGGCATCCACCTCCTTATTGTTTGAAGTTTTTAGTGAATATGAACCCAATAACCTGCTGGTAAGACAGGCCTACAACGAAGCGCTTGCTTTTCAGCTGGAAGAATTCAGGTTAAGGGCAGCGTTGCAGCGTATTGCTACACAAAATATCATCCTGAAAGTGATAGAGCGTCCAACCCCATTTGCCTTCCCCATCATGGTTGACAGTTTGGGCAGGGAGCGGCTTACCACCGAAACACTGGAAGAACGCATAGCAAAAATGGCCCGCAGCTATGGGGCAGAAGGTGTTGCAGAACCTGCAGAACGGAGGAACAGAAAACCGGGGATCACGCGAAAGAAAGGGTTTTAGTTCGCTACTTAAAATATGTACAGCATAGAGATTCCTTAGTATTCAAATGATGCACTCATTATTCTTCTCCTGAAAAATACGTCTACACCTCTGAAATTTGTATATCTGACCATAAATTAACCCGAGGTTTTTACCTTTGCCCCATGGAAACTATCACCTGGCATGATTTTGAACGTGTAGAACTTAGGGTTGGGACTATACTGGAAGCAGCAGATTTTCCCGAAGCCCGTAAACCAGCCTTTAAGGTAAGGGTTGATTTCGGAGAGTTTGGCATCAGATGGTCAAGCGCGCAAATCACTAAACATTATACTAAAGACGAATTGTTAGGCCGGCAGATTGTTGGCGTTGTAAATTTTCCTGAAAAACAAATCGCTAATTTCATGTCGGAATTTTTGGTTACCGGTTTTGCAGATGAAAACGGCGATATAGTATTAACTGCTATTGATAAACCTGTTCCAAACGGCAGTAAACTTATTTAAATGAGATATATCAATTTTGAGGACGAACCCGCCATTTCGCCTGATGATTTTTTTATGGGCGAAGCTTTAAAAGAGGCACGCTACGCCCTTGAAGAAGATGAAATACCTATTGGTGCAATTGTGGTGTACGGCGGAAAAATAATAGGCAAGGGCCATAACCTTACCGAGCGGCTGAGTGATGTATCGGCACATGCCGAAATGCAGGCCTTAACGGCCGCGGCCAACTCCATGGGCGGCAAATACCTGCCGGGTTGTACACTTTACGTAACTATGGAGCCTTGTGTAATGTGCGCGGGCGCCTCCTATTGGTTTCAGGTGAGCCGCATTGTGTTTGGTGCTTATGACACTAAGCTGGGTTTTGGCAGGCTTAACCAAAAAATAACTCATCCCAAAACAGTAATTACCGGAGGTATCCGTGAAGCGGAATGCAGCCAGTTGGTAAAAGATTTTTTCAAAAGCAAAAGGAAATAACCCGCGCTATAATTTACCAGATCACAGTTTTTTAGGAATTGGGTTAAACCGGTAGTTTATGCCGTTAGTTTTCAAATTCTATAATTTTGGATTCCAGACACAAACCTGACAAATTTTTTAGAACAAAAACTCCGTTCAACTCTTATATTTGTTACGTCACAACAATAAACTTTTAAACTTTAATAATAACAATTATGGCATTTACACTACCGGCGTTATCCTACGCTACTGATGCATTGGAACCGCACATTGATAAACTGACCATGGAAATTCACCATGGCAAACATCACCAGGCTTACGTTACCAACTTAAATAAAGCTCTTGAAGGCAAACCTGAAGCAGAGAGTAATATTGATGATATCATCAAAAATATTTCAAAGTTCCCGCCTGCCGTACGTAACAATGGCGGTGGTCATTATAACCACTCTTTATTTTGGACCCTGCTTTCTCCAAACGGTGGCGGCGAACCAACCGGCGCTTTAGGCGAAGCTATAAAAAGCACTTTTGGTTCATTTGCCGATTTCAAAACAAAATTATCTGAAGCAGGAGCAACCCGCTTTGGATCAGGCTGGGCATGGCTTGTTGTTACTGCAGATAAAAAACTGGCTATAACATCAACCCCTAACCAGGATAACCCATTAATGGATATTGCCGAAGTAAAAGGTGCGCCAATTTTTGGTATTGATGTTTGGGAACATGCCTACTATCTGAAATATCAAAACCGCCGTCCTGATTATTTAGCAGCTATATGGAATGTGGTAAACTGGAACCACGTTGCCGAGCTTTATACAAAAGCAACTGCTTAATTTTAAACAAGCATATAAACAAAAAGCGGCGGGATTTAAGCATTCTGCCGCTTTTTGTTTAATTTTTACCGCATATAACTATTATAAACACGTCTGCTGCGGAGCACTAAGCAATTAGCCCACCCATCTCCTTAAAAGAGAGAACATTTGAAAACAGGGTGATCAAAAAGTTTTCGTCCGACCGGGGGAAGATTCAAGAGATATTCCCGCAATGACGTGGTCAAAATCTGTTAAACACCGTCCCTATGAAAGCCATCGTTTTAGAAGCCGCCGATAAACCGCTTATTTGTAAAGAGGTTGATAAACCGGTACTTGCCCCGGGCGAGGTATTGGTACATATTAAAGCTGCCGCGTTAAACCGTCGCGACTATTGGATAACCGTAGGCAAATATGCGGGTATCAAATATCCATCTATATTGGGTTCTGATGGCGCGGGCATTGTTTCCGAAGTTGGTAGCGACCAGGATATACACTGGCTTAACCAGAAGGTGGTCATTAACCCCAGTAATAACTACGGTGATAGTGATGACCATCAGGGCGCAGACTTTAAAATATTAGGATTGCCGGATAACGGCACCTTTGCTGAATATGTGAAAACCAGGGTAGAATACCTGCATCCTAAGCCTGTCCATTTAACCTGGGAGCAAGCCGCGGCTTTACCACTGGCCGGATTGACCGCCTATCGCGCGTTATTTACCAAGGCAAAGGCTAAAAAAGGCGATAAGGTTTTAATATCAGGCGTAGGCGCAGGCACCGGGGCTTTTGCCCTGCAATGGGCCGTTGCTGCAGGCTGTCAGGTTTTTGTAACCTCGGGCAGCGGCGAAAAGATTGAACGTGCAAAACAACTGGGTGCAGCGGCAGGTGTAAATTATAAGGCGCAGGACTGGGCTGAGCAGCTGAAGCTGATGGTTCATGGTTTTGATATTATTATTGATAGCGCGCTGGGCAATGGTTTTGCCAAGTTCCCTGACCTTTGCAACCCCGGTGGGCGCATCGTGATATTTGGCGGAACGGCCGGCAATATCCCCCCGCTGGATGGGCGTAAGATATTTTGGAAACAGCTTCAATTATTAGGTACTACCATGGGTACATATGATGATTTTGTGGCTATGCTCAATTTTGTGAACAACCATCAGTTAGTTCCTGTAATTGATGAGACATTCCCGCTAAAGGACGCGCAAAAAGCAGTCGATAAAATGGCCAATTCCTCGCAGTTTGGTAAAATTGTATTGCAAAATTTATAACTGCCGCTGTTGAGCTATTTTACCAATAACTTAATTGCTGCACAATTTGCCAATACAAAGAACAGCGTAATATGCAAAAGCTTGCAGCTAAACCCGAGTAGCTTTCATGAGTGAGGATATATTAAAATTAAAAATTGAACGGATAAAATGGGAAAACAAAGATACCGCTACGTTTTATTTAAGTAATGTTTCGGGCAGCCGTATTCACTATAAAGCAGGGCAATTCATCACGCTCATATTTAACCACCGTAACGAAGAGATCAGGCGGTCTTATTCTTTAGGGTCGTCGCCAGACGAAGATCTTTTATCCATCACTGTAAAACGTGTAAGCAATGGCGAAATATCACGCTTTATGCTTGCCAAAGAAAGCCCGGGCGATATTTTAACCGCGCTTGCTCCGGCAGGGCGCTTTACGATAAATAATTTTGAACAGGAAAAAGATATATTATTATTTGCCGGGGGCACTGGCATTACTCCGATATTTTCGCAAATTAAATATGTACTGAACCGCCCCGGAAAAAGCCGGCTTACCCTTATTTACAGCAATCAGGATTCAAATTCCGTTTTATTTAAGGATGAACTTAATGAATTGGCGATGCGTCATGCAAACCGGTTTAACATCATTTACCTGTTGAGCAGCCAGGCTAACCGTTTAAATACCGACAGGGTTGAAACCCTAACCCGTGAAATTGTACAGTATGGTTTGGACAAGGCGGAATTTTATCTTTGTGGCCCCTTTCCTTATATGCGGATGATCAGGTTTGCGCTGGTATATATGGGAATTGAGCCCAACCAAATCCGCAGAGAAAATTTTGTACTCGAAACAGTAGCTGTTACCAGTACTATAGTCAACTTTCCGCCCCGCACCATTAAGATCAAACTTAAGGACGAATTACATAATCTTCCGGTTGGCGAAAATCAATCTATATTACAGGCAGCTTTGCAAAATAACGTTGTGCTGCCTTATAGCTGCCGCAATGGTGTTTGCTCCACCTGCACAGCTAAATGCACCAGCGGTAAAGTTGAAATGGTAAAAAATGATGTGCTTACCGATGCCGACATAGCCGAAGGCTGGATATTGACCTGTACCGGTCATCCCGTTAGCGATGACGTGGTAATATCTTTTGGGGAGTAATAATACACAAGTTCAGCATCACTTTATTATAAAAAGAGCCCCCGGTCATCCTGACTTGTTTCGGGATCTCATTTGCTGAGAGGTTTTGCCGGACTGGTGAGCTTATCCTGTGGGATGCCGAAATAAATTCGGCATGACATTATTATAAATACTATGCCAAATGCTGTTTATGTACGCGCCGGTGCACAACCGCTTTTACCTTTTTTGATTTGGATTTTTTACGTTTGCCCCACCAGATAATAAAACCGGTTATGGGTAATGAGGCGCAAATAAGACTTGCTAAAAACGCGATGATCTTAGTGGTTAATCCCCCAATCTGCCCAACATGCAAGTCGTAATTCATGTCGTTCATTTTTAAGCCGGGGCTTTTTTGAGTATGCGGGGTTTGCTTGAGCAGTTTACCGGTGTATTTTTCAAAAACATATTCATCGCTTTTGTAATAGTGCAGGCTTTGCGCAAAAGCGGTTATACCAATAGTACCTGAGGTCGAGGCATCATCAAAGATCAAAAACATCTCGGCCTTTGACGAACGGGTCTGTGCGGATGCAAAAGCTTTATCAATAACAAATTTGCTGTTCACCTTTGCTTTTAAAAGTGAATCGGATTTGGGTATAACTTTTTCCGAAGGGTATGCCTTGCCCAGGTTAGCGGTTGTGTATATACCTTCCCTCACCGATTCGAACACCATAGATAAGCCCGTAATGGATAATATCAGGGCGATAGAAGTAGCATAAAACCCCAATACATTGTGCAAATCATAATTTACCCTGCGCCAACGACCATTCCACTTAATATTAAAGCTGCGTTTGCGGTCGCTTTTACGTTTGGGCCACCAGAGTATAAGGCCTGTTATCATGATCACCATAAATATGATCACCGATATGCCAACCACCAAACTGCCAACCCTGGCAGGCAATAAAAGGTAAAGGTGTATGAATTCAACAATAATAAAAAAGTTTTTTGCAGGGTTTTCCGTATGGATTATTTTGCCGGTGTAAGGGTTTAAATACACATACAACATTTGGTTTTTAGGCAAATTGACAAGTACACCTGCAGGGCGGTCAATACCGTAATAATACATATAGCTGGCTGTTGCCCCGGCCCGGTCCTTAAGCGCCTCGGCTTTTAAAATTGACGGATCAACATAAGGTTTGTATTGAACCTCCACTTTACGATAGCTATGCAAAGCATCCTGTATCTCGTCCTGAAAACAAAAGATACAACCGGTTATACTTACAATAAACACCACCAGCCCGGATATAAACCCAAGCCAGCGGTGACAGAACAATATGATCTTTTTAAAAGGCGTCATTATTAAAATCGGTAAGCAATACTCAAACGGTAATTGCGTGGTGCATCTGCCTGCCAGTAATAAGCGTTCAGGTACGAATAGTAGGAACCGCTGTAGGTATATTTGTCAAGCACATTAAAGACATTGCCGGTAATACGCATTTTAGCACCTTCCCAAAATAGGCCGGCATCCATTTTAAAATAGTTGGGCAACTTTTCCAGGCCAACGCTCCAGGTATCTGTCTGCCGGCCGGCCAGATAAGTTCCGCCCAAAGAGATGCCGGTACCTTTTAGTCCGCCGCTGCTTAATTTATAGCTTAACCAGGCGTTAGCAACGTGTTTTGAGTAACCGGGAACTATGTCGCCTACTTTAATAGTATTATCCGGAGACGCGGCAAGTTCGGGATTTACCTTGCTAACTTTTGAATCGGTGTATGCGTAATTTGCGGTCAGGGCCAGGCCGGGCAACACCTCCCCACGCAGGTCAAACTCCAGGCCCTGAGATTTTTTTTGACCGAATATGATACTTAAACCTGAGTTAGGAGCGGCATTGGGGTCGGCGGTTAACTCGTTATTTCTCAAGATGCGGTATACTGACAGTGTGGTATTCCATTGACCATTGGCCCAATCTTTTTTAATACCAAACTCGGTGTTGGTACCTGTTAATGGCTGTAATTTACCAACACTAACCTTGCCCGCCTGTGGTAAAAATGTCTGATCGCGCAAACCATACACCGAAGTTTGATCATCTATGGATACGCTCAGACCAACACGCGGGGTAAAATGCTTAGCTTCTTCCGGAGTGTTAAAGTCCGACATTTGTATTGAGGTATAACGGCCCGCCAATGTTAATCTAACTCTGTTATCAAAAAAGCCGAGTTCGTCTTGCACATATAAGCTTGAATAGCGGGAGTTGATTAAACCAGATCCTGCCGCTGCACGCGCCTCTAAATTTAAGGTGCGGTCAAACGTAGGGTAACCATTTGCAGGATTGTTTAACGTTGGGATGCCTTCCTGATAAGGATCAAAAGGTGTTGCTTTGGTATCAAGTGATTTTGTTTGGGCATAATCGGCAACATAGTTTTTGTTTGCCATATCAATACCTCCTAAAATTTTATGTACTATGCTGCCTGTAGTTACCTTGCCATTTAAAAATACCTGGGCTAATGACATGGTGCTTTTTGCTTCCCATATACCCGCGTTGCGCACATATCTGCCGTCGGCAAATACGGTGTCGGCCCACATGGAGGTGCCCAGTTGCGAAGAGTTGTACCGGGCCGCCTGCGCGGTCAGTTTCCAGTTATCGGCTAACTGGTGCTGCAGGTTTAAGCTAAAGCTATGATCGTTAATATTGGTTGGAGGCAGACCTGCCGGTAACTGGGTAAAGTTACGCGGAAGCACCGCGTAGCCTTTAGGACTGAATACATAATATGAACCAACATCAGACATATGCGCGCGCTGATAAACATACTCGGCCGTCAGCTTGGTTTTATCGTCAATTTGGTAAGAAATTACAGGTGCAATGACATACCGGTCATTAAACTCATTAGCGCGGAATGAGCCTTTGTTTTGTGCAGACAGGTTTAGGCGATACAGCAGTTTTCCGTCCTTGCTCAGCTTCCCGTCGAGATCAAGCGTTGCGCGGTTCAAATTAAAACTACCGGTGGTAAAGCTAACTTCGCCCTTTGTTTGGCCGGTAGGCTTTTTAGTAACCACATTGTATAATCCGCTTGGGTCGCCGTTAGACAACATAAAGCCTGCCGGACCCTTTACAAATTCAATATGATCAACAAAGCTCATGTCTTCGGTAAGCGGGCCCCAATAGGAACTCACTACATTAAAACCGTTCCTGAATGCTTGTATCTGCGAACCGCGCATGGTAATATTGGTATACATATCGCCCCAATGCTCCAGTCTTACTGCACCGCTCACGTTACGTATCAAACCATCGCTCATACTGATCACCTGCTGATCGGCCAATACCTGTGATGTAACTACCTGAATATTCTGTGGGATCTGTAATAAAGGCTCATCCAACCGCAAGCTGTTTGAAGGGAGATCTGTTTTATATTTTTGTCTTTTACCTGATATAGCAACCTCGTTTAACTGATTAGCATTTTCGGCCAGCACGAAATTAGCTATAGCCGGGTGGCCTGCCATTACTTCAACCTGTGCTTCCTGTGCCTTTTGACTAACATGGCTGATAACAATTGTGTACCTTCCCTGAGGTACCCTTAAGGTAAAATCGCCGTTTTCATTAGTAATGGTTCCATATTTTGTGCCTTTTAATGTAACTGAAACATTTTCGGCAGGCCCGTCATTCTGAATTTTAATATGGCCTTTAATGGTTCCTTTAGTTTGTTGCGCCGTTACTATTGTTGAATGGAGCAGCAATAGGATTGAAAAAATGGAAAGAGAGAGTATTTTGTGAAAAGAGTATTGGTTTTTTGCCATTTTATTTAGACTAATTATAAATAATGGCTCAAAAATAAGTTACATACTATTACAATCCAAATTATTTAGAATAATTATAAATAATATAATAAATGACTAAACCCCTTTAGGCGGTTAAATGTCGATTACCTCTTTTTTCTTTTTACTTTTCATTCGCTTAGGAACAAATTCAAGTATCTCGTTTTTCAAGGCCTCTATCATACGCCGTTTTAAAAAGTTTCGTTGTATAACAATGCTTACTTCCCGGGCAGGCTCGGGCGATTTAAAATAACGCACCTTATCCAATTGTTTATCGCTCAACTCGGCCAGCGCCAGTTCGGGTAGTACGGTAGCGCCATTGTTTTGGTCAACCATGCGTTTTAAGGTTTCTACACTTCCGGTGTTATATTCAAAATGCAGGAACCCTTTGGTTGATTTACGGCGCTGGCAAATGTTTAAAACCTGCTCGCGCATGCAGTGTCCCTCATTAAGTATCCATATTTCTTCCATATCGATGTCTTCAGGAACGATATTTTTCTTTTTTGAAAGTTTGCTGTTCTTGGATACATAGGCTACAAAGTTTTCATAAAAAACCGGTATCTCGGTAAGGGAACTTTCATGCAATGGAGTTGATAAGATACCACAATCAATTACCCCCAGCTTTAATTGTTGTATGATCTCTTCGGTAGTTTGTTCCCAAACAATTAGTTTAACCTGCGGATACTTTTCAATAAACCCACGTATAATCTTAGGTAAAATATATGGGGAAACGGTAGGTATGATGCCAACCCGCAATTCGCCCGACAGTTCCTTTTGCCTGTCGGTAATGATCTCTTTTATCTTTTCACTTTCTGATAGCAGGATGCGCGCCTGTGAAATTATTTCAATACCTATTTCTGTAGGTGTTACCGGCTGCTTGCTCCGATCAAAAATCTTCACCCCCAATGTATCTTCCAGCTTTTGCACCTGCATACTCAAGGTTGGCTGTGTAACAAAGCATTTTTCGGCCGCTAATACAAAACTCCGGTAAGTATCAACTGCTACAATATATTCAAGCTGCGTTATTGTCATATAGATAAATTCTATCCAAATATAACAATTATTGATTTTTTCTATTGAATAAATAACGCTGGCAAATATTATTTTAATTTTAGGCAGCGGTATTGTCAGGAGGCTTAGCCCCACCGCAATAAAACCAAAACAACGTCGAAATCAGTATTCAGGTAATTCAAACTTACAAGCAATAAAAGGGTTCAAGATACTTATCTTGAACCCTTTTATTGCAAACTCACCACTCACCACTCACCACTCACTACTCTACCGTAACTGATTTGGCCAGGTTACGCGGCTGATCAACGTTGCAGCCACGCATAACCGCAATATGGTAAGCCAATAGCTGCAGTGGTATAGTTGCAACAAGCGGAACAAATGCCTCATTGGTTTGGGGGATCTCAATTACATAGTCGGCCATGTTTTTCACCTCGGTATCCCCTTCGGTTACAATAGCAATCACGTGGCCTTTACGGGCCTTTACTTCCTGTATGTTGCTGATCACCTTTTCGTACGATGAATGCTGGGTTGCTATAAACACCACGGGCATTTCGTCATCTATCAGGGCGATAGGGCCATGTTTCATTTCGGCTGCGGGATAACCCTCGGCATGTATATAAGATATTTCCTTAAGCTTTAAAGCACCTTCCAAAGCCACAGGAAATGAACTGCCCCTACCCAGGAAAAGGCAATTGGTTGAATCCTTAAACTTAGCAGCAATGGCTTTAACATGCTCATTTGATCTTAAGGCCTGCTCCACCAACTGAGGTATCTCATTCAACTCTGTCAAATATTCTACCAGCTTGCTTTGTGTTATTTTACCGCGCTGCTGCGCTATGTAAAAAGCAATAAGTGTTAACACGCTCACCTGAGCCGTAAACGCCTTTGTTGATGCCACGCCAATTTCAGGACCGGCATGAGTATATACACCAGCATGAGTAGTACGCGGTATAGATGCCCCCACTACGTTACAAACGCCAAAAATGGTGGCCCCTTTTTCCTTGGCCAGCTCAATGGCAGCCATGGTATCGGCAGTCTCGCCCGACTGTGAGATGGCTATCACGAGGTCTTTCTCGGTAATAATGGGATTGCGGTATCTGAACTCCGAAGCGTACTCTACCTCAACCGGCACGCGGGCATATTCCTCTATCAAATATTCGCCAACCAAACCTGCATGCCATGAGGTACCGCAGGCAATAATGATGATGCGGTCGACATTTTTTAACTTTTCAGTATATTCTTTTATTCCACCCAGCTGCACCTTGCCCTGCTGCGGATAAATACGACCACGCAAACAATCACGTATAGAGCGGGGCTGCTCATATATCTCTTTAAGCATAAAGTGGTCATAGCCGCCTTTTTCAAGCATCTCCAGCTTCAGGTCAAGCTCATGTACATAAGGGGTTTGAACCGAGTTGTCAATGTTTTTGATCAATAGGTTATCACGATGAACGTAGGCTATTTCATTATCGTTCAAATAGATCACATTCTTGGTATACTCCACAATGGGTGTGGCGTCAGAGGCTATAAAATATTCGCCCTTACCTACACCAATTACCATCGGGCTACCTTTACGGGCTGCTATTAACAGATCGGGTTCATCCTCGCTCATGATCACAATAGCATAAGCCCCTATTACCTTATTTAGAGCCACACGCACCGCATCGCGCAAATCAAGCCCGCCTTGCTGCTGCATATCCTCTATCAAATGAATTAATACCTCCGTATCGGTGTCGCTTTTAAAAACATGACCTTTAGCCAGCAGCGTTTCTTTAATAATACCGTAGTTTTCAATAATACCGTTATGTATGATAGTTAACTTACGGTTACCCGAAGAATGAGGATGAGAATTTCTGTCGCTTGGCTCGCCATGGGTTGCCCATCGGGTATGGCCCATGCCTAATGATCCTTTAAGGTCAACCCCTTTTACAAATGCTTCAAGATCATCAACCTTGCCAGCTTTTTTATAAACCCTGAGCTCCTTATCTAACAAAGCTATACCTGCACTGTCATAGCCGCGATACTCTAAACGATGAAGCCCTTTTACAACTATGGGATAAGCATCCCGGTAACCTATATAACCTACAATTCCGCACATATTAAAATATATAAAATGCAAATGGAGCAAAAATAATTAGCTATATAACATAAATCACAGCTAATTATTTTGATTTTTTGAGAAAAGAGGTAAGTTTTTATCGCACTTAAAAACAAATTTTAAGAAGTATAAATAGCTTAAATAAAAAATCCCCTTGACGGGGATTCTTTTATCTAATATTAGAATTCTTTTACTTACGTATACGGGTATAAATGATATTTAATTTGATGTGATAAGGCGAACTTTTATCACTACCAACAGCAATGGTACGGGCGGCAGTTTGCGCGCTGGGTCTAATACTGGTACCCGTAACAGAACCATTTGATGTAACCAATTCGGTAGTATCAATCGGAGCTACATAGGTTCCGTAATCAATAGTTTTTTTACGTATAAGATCCTGGATGTATGATGTTACTAAAAAGTGATATTCCTTTTTGGTTTTATTATAACCTCCGCCAAAAATTGATGGCTGGGCTCGTCCGTCGGCTGTCGAAGCATCCTGAATATAAGTACGCTGATGGGCAATATCTAACTGATACATGGTTAACTTGGGCAATGGCGCATAAGGTATGCCAGAACCTGGCTGCGGTGTTATCACCAGTTCGGCCCTGTTTAACACAATGGAATCAGCATTAAATTTATCCAGGCCCGGAAAACTCACCTTTGCCCTTAAACCTGACAATCCCTGCAGGTAAAAAGTATTCTGCGAATTGGTAGAATCATTTAAAGATGCCTGTATAGCGGTCGAATAGACATGCGTTATTTCGGCACTATACGAACTAAATGGCAATGACACGGTGGCGGTATCAATGGTTGCACCATTTACAGCTTTATAAAAAACATCTAACTTAGACGATGCGAGCGCCAGTTGCAAAATACCTCCGGCGCTTGAAGCCTGGGTTTTATCCAACTTAACGTATAACCCCTTTATGGCGTTCTGAAAAAGCAATACTGATGCCAATTGTGAGCCATTGGCATTGAACAGGTTATTATAAATAAACGACTTGCTGAACGGAATGCGCAATTGAGGAGCCACTTTCTGTACGGTATCCACTGTATCAGCCCTGATCCTGGCAATAGTTAAACTGTCATGAGTACGGGCCGTAAATGTTTTTGTACCTAATGCATTGCCTAAATCGGCCTGCCAGTGCTTGGTGTTATAATAAGTTTGGCTATTAACCTTTTCCTGCATCTGATAAACATTCGCTGTATAGCGTGTAGCAATCGAGTCGCCATAAAAACCATCAGCATACTGCAATACAAGTACAGCCGAATCAATAGTTAATGTACCTGCAGGCACGGTGTAAGCGGCATTGTTTGGTAGTGTAAGGGCAAGCGCCACACTGGCACTGGTTGTGCCAAACTCAGGATCAGTAAAGTTGCCAAGAGGTGTTTTTGTAAGTGCAGATGTTACTACAGGGTCTTCAGGCCTGGTATTAACAATAACATTGGAGTCAACAACCAGCGTCCCGTTGATCTCGTTTGATGGATCAACACCTAAGCCTATCCCGTCTTGTCGTTTACAACTGTTAAAAATAAAAAGACTTATTAACAGTGTCAATAAGTCTAATCTTAAAAATTTCATATATAATATTAAAGATTATGCAACATGCACCAATTCGTCGTTGGTAATTTCGTCGTAAAAATTGTAATAATTTTCGAAATCTGCGGTAGAATCAAATTCTAAAACCGATTTATTGCTGTTTTTAACATTATTTAACACATCTGAATCAATATGCTCGCTGCCTAAAACAATACCGTCAGAGTATTGGATGGCACCTGCATACAATGCAGAATTGGTACCTTCTTTGTAAATATCAACGTGCTGTTCGGTCATGTTGCTCATAACCGCTTTTTGAGTAAAATCCACACTCATTTTTTCTTTAAAATCATTTTCATAGATGGAGTAAATGATCTTTGAATTTTTAAATGTCGGATCGTCTTTATACGTAGTTTTCAAATAAGCAGGCACTAACGAGCTCATCCAGCCGTGGCAATGGATAATATCCGGAGCCCATCCTAATTTTTTCACAGTTTCCAGCGCACCTTTACAAAAGAAGATCATTCTTTCATCATTATCGGCGTAAAACTTGCCGTCTTTGTCGCCAAACACATGCTTGCGTTGAAAATATTCTTCGTTATCTAAAAAATACACCTGCATACGTGCCGCCGGGATCGATGCTACTTTGATGATCAGCGGGTTATCATTGTCATTGATAATGATATTCATACCCGATAAACGGATCACTTCATGAAGTCTGTTTCTGCGCTCATTGATATTGCCAAAACGCGGCATAAGGATACGGATCTCGTAACCCTTCTCCTGCATTGCCTGCGGAAGTTGGCGTGTTATTTCAGCAATTTTTGTGAGTTCGAGAAAGGGAGACATTTCATGAGTTATAAACAAAAGCTTAGATTTACCCATCACTTAATCAGTATTAAAAATGTAAAGAAGTCAAAAAATTTGAGTCTGCAAATATAAGCATTATTATATGAACTGTCAACGAATTATGCAAGTAACTTTTGGTATTTTTTGAGCAAATGCACACCTTTGCCAAAATTTTAAACCCAATTTATACTGGAACCATTACGGGTAGCAGCTCATAAAAAAATCAAATTAAAGGCCATACCATAGCTTCATTCCTATTGAAAAGGCAAACCATATTTAATGAAGATATTTACCACCAAAAAAGAAATAGCTCAATATTTTGCCCAAAAAGACGGGAAAATAACAGGCTTTGTCCCCACAATGGGCGCCTTGCATCCGGGACATTTATCGTTAATTGAACAGGCACAGCAAATTAGCTCCGAAGTAATTTGCAGCATTTTTGTTAATCCTACCCAATTTAATGACCCCAAAGACCTTGAAAAATACCCCAGGCCAATAGCCTCCGATATCAGTTTACTTGAACAGGCCGGGTGCGATATTCTGTTTAATCCGCCGGTTACTGAAATATATGATGATAATGAGAAATGGCATTTAGATATAGGCGAACTGGAGCATTTGCTTGAAGGCAAGTTTAGGCCCGGGCATTACCAGGGAGTTACCCAGGTGGTGTACAAGCTGTTTAACATTGTTAAACCCGATTTGGCCTTTTTTGGCCAAAAGGACTACCAGCAGTTTTTAGTGATCAGTAAAATGGTTGAATTGCTGCACATGCCCGTTAAGCTGGTGATGTGCCCTATTCAGCGCGAAAATGATGGGTTGGCCATGAGCTCAAGAAATATTCACTTAACCGCTTATGACCGTGAGCATGCGCTTATATTATCCAAAACGTTAAACTGGGTTAAAAATAATTTTGATGCCGGTAACATTCCCGCAATAAAACAACAGGCCGAATTGATGGTGAATAACGAGCCGGGCATAGGACTTGAGTATTTTGAAATTGTGGATGGCCAAACCCTCCGTACCGCAAATGCCGATACCAAAAACATAGTTGCCCTGGTTGCTGCCCGCGCGGGTAAAACAAGACTGATAGATAATATGTTGATAGGTTAAATTAACCAAGCATGACCAATTGATTTTACATACAACTGTAAAACTTAAGGCCATGAACCATGAACCGCGCATTATGTGCACATTCTTATCAACTAAATATTCCTAACTTTGCATCATGATTATTGAAATATTAAAGTCCAAGATTCACCGGGTCAAAGTAACACAGGCCGAACTGAATTATGTGGGCAGTATTACAATTGATGAAGACCTGATCGACGCGGCAAACATAATTCCCAATGAAAAGGTACAAATTGTAAATAATAATAACGGTGCACGCTTTGAAACCTACGTTATAAAGGGCGAGCGCGGCAGCGGAACGGTTTGCCTTAATGGCGCTACTGCCCGTTTGGCCCAGGTAGGTGATATTGTGATCATTATGTCATATGCCTATATGGAAACGGAGGAGGCCCGCGCTTATGAACCTATATTGGTATTCCCTGATGCCGATAATAAGCTGATCAGATAACCCTGCATTCAAATTATTCTTCCGGAATTTAATTTTTAATTACGCGGATAGGCGCCCAGCCCGAGTGTTACTTTTAAGTTGACGTCAACATCACTGCCTTTACGTAGTAGGTAAACCATCCTGATGCGTACACTTGGCTGCCTTACCAGTTCATCCAGGAAATGCGAGTTATCAATATCCAGCACAATGCTGTTACCCACAGCTTCCGTGATATCCTTACGCACAGCCACCTGCACCTCATCGCTCCCATCGGCCCTGGCCATATACACTCTTAAAGAAACTATATTACCTATATTATAATTAGACGGGTCTTTTGATTCTAATTTAGCCGATATGATACGCACCTCACTTATCTTGCCCGCGTTGTTACCGTCTTTGGTAAAATCCTGATCAAAACTGTTAGCCGTGCTAATTGCAGTATGCGGCTCGCCTACACTTGCCGATGCTGGAATTGTAAGGTTGGCTGTATAAGGGAACGTTGATTTTACAATAGTTTGCATCATAGCGCAACTACCTAAAAGCAAGGTTATTGCTATCAGAATAAATGAAAATTTCTTCTTCATATTACTTAGGTGGTTATCCTTTACACTACAGATAAAGTTTAACAGCTTTATAACGTAAGTTACGGAATAAACCTTAGTACTCAAAGCCGTTTTTTGAAAAAAACTCTTAAAATCAATAGTTATAGTTTTCAATTGGTTAGCTCAACCATATTTAAAAATGCGTTTTTGTATGTTTTCAAATAGCATTTTGACCGTGCCGAAGCAGCATAAAGAGAGGCAGATACGTGTTTCTAAAATTTTATAAAAAAATAGGCCGAAAAGTTTAACAAAACCCTATCTTTGCACCCCGACGCTGAGGTCGGGATTTTTCGCTTTCAGCGCATAGGAAAAATCGTTATCGTCTTAACCGACTTTTGACTTTTGACTTAGAACTTTTTATTTAATAAAAGCCCTATGCCCAAAGATAACTCCATCAAATCCGTTTTAATTATTGGTTCAGGTCCTATTATTATAGGCCAGGCGTGTGAATTTGATTATGCAGGTTCACAAGCAGCGCTTTCTCTAAAAGATGAAGGCATTTCCGTATCCATCATTAACAGCAATCCTGCTACCATCATGACGGATAATGTAATTGCCGATCATGTGTATCTTTTACCCTTAACCTGCGAAAGCATTGAGCAGATATTAACGGAACAACAAATTGACGCCGTACTGCCTACTATGGGCGGCCAAACCGCTTTAAACCTTTGCAAGGAAGCCGAGGAACGCGGTATTTGGGAAAAGTACAATATTAAAGTTGTTGGCGTTGATGTGGCTGCCATCGAAAAAACAGAAAACCGCGAAGCTTTTCGCCAGTTAATGGTTGATATTGGTGTAGGTGTAGCCAATTCAAAAATTGCCAACTCCTTTTTAGAAGGTAAAGAAGCGGCACAGGAGATCGGCTTTCCGCTGGTTATTCGCCCAAGCTATACATTAGGCGGTTCTGGCGGTGGCTTTGTACACAAAAAAGAAGATTTTGACGCCGCATTGAGCAAAGGTTTGCAGGCATCACCAACGCATGAGGTACTGGTTGAGCAGGCTGTTATTGGCTGGAAAGAGTTTGAGCTTGAATTACTGCGCGACAGCAATGATAACGTTATTATCATCTGCTCCATTGAAAACTTTGACCCAATGGGTATCCATACCGGCGACTCGATCACCGTGGCTCCGGCCATGACCCTGAGCGACCGCTGTTACCAGGAAATGCGTAACCAGGCCATCCGCATGATGCGTGCCATTGGTAATTTTGCAGGTGGCTGTAACGTGCAGTTTTCCGTTAACCCTGCTGATGAGGCTATCATCGCTATTGAAATTAACCCACGTGTTTCGCGTTCATCAGCCCTGGCATCAAAAGCAACAGGTTACCCTATCGCTAAAATTGCCGCTAAGCTGGCCATTGGTTATAACCTTGACGAAATTGAAAATCAGATCACCAAAACAACCTCGGCTTATTTTGAGCCGACACTTGATTATGTGATCGTTAAAATACCCCGTTGGAACTTTGACAAATTTAAAGGCGCCAACCGTGAGCTGGGCCTGCAAATGAAATCAGTAGGCGAAGTGATGGGCATTGGCCGCAGCTTTATTGAGGCGCTGCAAAAAGCCTGTCAGAGTTTAGAGATCGGTCGTGCAGGTTTAGGTGCCGACGGCCGTCAGAGCCGTAACCTGGATGAGATCATGTACAGTCTGGAACACCCAAGCTGGGACAGGCTTTTCCACGTTTATGACGCTTTAAGTTTAGGTGTCCCTATTGAGTCGGTAAGAAAAGTCACTAAAATTGACCGCTGGTTCCTGAACCAGATCATGGATGTGGTAAACCTGGAGAATGAGCTGCGTCGTTATTCCTTAACCAACATACCTGAAGAGTTTTTCTTCACTTTAAAGCAAAAAGGATTCTCTGATACCCAGATCGCTTATATACTGGGCAACGTTACCGAAGAGGATGTATACCAGCGCCGCAAAACATTAGGCATTAACCGTGTTTATAAAATGGTTGATACCTGTGCCGCGGAGTTCCCTGCCAAAACGCCTTACTACTACTCAACTTATGAAGGCGAAAACGAATCGATATCGTCAGATAAAAAGAAAATAATTGTGCTGGGATCGGGCCCTAACCGTATCGGACAGGGTATTGAGTTTGATTACAGCTGCGTACATGGCTTACTGGCCGCCAAAGAAGCTGGTTTTGAAGCCATCATGGTTAACTGTAACCCCGAAACTGTATCAACCGACTTTAACATGGCTGATAAGCTGTACTTTGAGCCGGTATATTGGGAACATGTTCGCGAGATCATTGAGCTTGAAAAACCGCATGGTGTAATTGTTCAGCTTGGCGGACAAACCGCCCTTAAAATGGCTGAAAAACTCCAGGAGCATGGCATCAGGATCATCGGCACATCATTTAATGATATGGACATTGCCGAAGATCGCGGCCGTTTCTCTGACTTGCTGAAAGATCTGGAGATCCCTTACCCAAGATACGGTGTAGCCGAAAGCGCTGAAGAAGCACTTGAGGTTGCCCATCATGTAGGCTACCCAGTTTTAGTACGTCCGAGCTATGTATTGGGCGGACAGGGCATGAGCATTGTGATAAACGACGAAGACCTTGAAAAAGCTGTTGTAAGCCTGCTCAAAAATTTACCAGGCAACCGTGTGCTGATTGACCATTTCCTGGACAGGGCCGCCGAGGCTGAGTCTGACTCAATAAGCGATGGTGACGACGTGCATATTATAGGTATGATGGAGCATATTGAGCCTGCCGGTATCCACTCCGGCGATTCATACGCCGTATTGCCACCTTTTGACCTGTCGGCCAACGTGATACAGCAAATGGAAGATTATACCATAAAAATAGCCAGGGCATTAAATGTACGCGGGCTGCTGAACATACAATTTGCTATAAAAGACGATAAAGTTTATGTAATTGAGGCAAATCCGCGGGCGTCACGTACTGTGCCCTTTATTGCAAAAGCATACCAGGTACCTTACATTAATATAGCAGCCAAAATTATGCTTGGCGCAAACAAATTAAAAGATTTTACTATTGAGCGCAAGCTAAATGGTTATGCTATAAAAGAGCCGGTTTTTTCATATGATAAATTCCCGGAAGTGAATAAGGAGCTGGGCCCTGAAATGAAATCAACCGGCGAAGCCATACGATTTATACCAAGCTTGCAGGATCCTTATTTCAGGCATTTGTACAAAGAGAAATCAATGTACCTGAGCAAATAAAAATAATTAAAACATTAAATTATCACTGTAGTTTAATGACTTGGATAACATTAACCTGTAACTCTGTTACAGGTTAATTATTGTTGAACTTAGTTAGTTGAGATTGAGAGTTAATTCGAATACACAGGCGTTCAACCTGAATAATGTTGATCCTGAAGATATGGGTGATGTTCTTATAAAAATTGAAAGATCCTTTAATATCCGTTTAGACGATACATCATGTAAAGATGTAAAAAACTTCGGCAAGCTTTGCGATATTGTTGTTGAAAAGGTAAAACAAACCAATAACGATAGTTGTACCACGCAACACGCATTTTATAAAATACGCAATGCCATAAACTCCACAGTTTCGCCTCCTAAAGAACTCATAAAACCCCAAACTAAATTGTCTGATATTTTTCCGCGCGATACCCGTTTACAGGTGATTGCTGAGATTGAAAAAGAAATGGGCTTTAAAATTAACCTTTTACAGCCCAAACAAGGCGTAGTAGGTGTATTTGTATTTATCCTGGCGACCTCGGTGGCGGGTTTCTTTTTTCAGCCTGCAATGGCTTTTGTGGGATTGATAACAGCTGTTACCGGACTAATGCTTGCCGGAAAGTTTGGCAAAGAACTAAAAGTGAAAACACTTGGCGATTTGGCCGAAAAAGTTGCAAGGGAGCACTATTTCAAATGCAAACGCGATGCGGCTACTGTTAACCGCAATGAAATATCTCAAAAGATAAAGGAGCTTTTTACGAGCGACCTGTATCTGGAGCCATCGGTACTAACCCGCGATGCTAAGTTTTAAGTAACACCAACACATAATAGTTATAAAAGAAAACCACCTGTATATACAACAGGTGGTTTTCTTTTATACCCCCGGCATCCAAACAATTGTAAATGACGATTATGGCATGAGCACTCCCGCCATATCCCCTCCACCATTCCCCACTTACTACTCAACCACTCACCATTCAACACTCACTACTCACCACACACACCACTCACCTTTTTATTACCTTTGCGGTTATGATCGATGTTATATTGAACAAGGGTAAAGAGAAAGCCGTACTACAGAGGCACCCCTGGGTATTTTCGGGGGCTATTGAAAAAGTTAAAGGAAAACCTGTTAACGGCGATGTAGTACGCCTGCTTAACTCAAAGGGCGATTTTATGGCCTATGGTTTTTATAACGATCAATCGAGGGTGGCACTGCGCCTCCTGGAATGGGACGAAAACACCCTTATCAATGATGATTGGTTTCGGAATAAACTGGCCACCGCAGTTAAAAGTCGCGCCGATGTACTGGAGAACGGCACCAATACCTGCCGACTGGTTTTTAGCGAGGCTGATTACCTGCCCGGTTTAATTATTGATAAGTATGCGGGGCATCTGGCCGTTCAGGTGCTTACTTCGGGTATGGAGCGGATGATGCCGGTAATTATTGATGAACTTCAAAAGCTATTAAAGCCACAAAGCATATCAGATAAAAGCGATGCCGCATCGCGCGCGCATGAGGGGATGACCCCAACGGAGAATAAGGTACTGGCCGGTAACCCGCCGCCCGAAATTGTGGAAGTGCTGGAGAATGACATTGTGTATGGCATCAATATCACCGAAGGGCAAAAATCGGGCTTTTACTGCGACCAGCGTGATAACCGGCGGGTACTGGCGTCATATACCAAAGGGAAAAAAGTGCTCGACTGCTTTTGTTATACCGGCGGTTTTACGCTGAATAGCTTAAAAAACGGCGCGGCCTCCGTAACCAGTGTTGACAGCTCTGCGCTGGCCATTGAAACTTTGCTGGAAAACATCCAGCTTAATAAACTGGATGCAGCTAAACATACAGCCATAAAATCAGACGTGAATGTGCAGCTGCGCAAATTCAGGGAGGAGGGCGAAAAGTTCGACGTTATTGTTCTTGACCCGCCTAAATACGCGCCCTCGCGCTCGGCATTAACCCGCGCTTCCAGGGCTTATAAAGACCTTAACCGTTTGGGTATGCTTTTACTGAATGAAGGCGGCTTGCTTGCAACTTACTCCTGCTCCGGGGCTATGGATATGGAAACCTTTAAACAGGTAATAGCCTGGGCCGCGCTTGATGCCGGTAAACAGGTGCAATTCATCTATCAGTTCCATCAGCCCGAAGATCACCCCATAAGGGCATCGTTTCCAGAAGGTGAATATTTAAAAGGCCTGCTTTGTAGGGTATTTTAAAGCGCCCTTGGGCTTTGGGGAGTAAGGACTTTGGAAACATGGAGACAAGATTTTTAGTCCCTGGAAATCATACTGAATTTATTTCGGCATCCTACGTATAACTGGAGTGTCATGCCAATTGCTGCTTTAGATTTAAGGCCCGGCCAATGTGCGATTCCCTCCCTCGGGAGGGGAAGGGAGGGGTTTATTCTTGATATACTGCATAAACCCCTCCCTGCTACTGCACAATCCATCGCGCCCCTCCCGGGGGGAGGGAATTTAAGTTGCCTATCTTATTTTTTTGTCTTTATTATTTTATCCGTGGGTCTTTCTCCTTTTTTGCTTTCATTTTTAAATTCAGCATTTCAACCAGTATGGAAAATGCCATGGCAAAATAGATGTAACCCTTGGGGATGTGTTGTTCAAATGCTTCGGCCAGGAGCGAGATACCGATCAGCAATAAGAAAGAAAGTGCCAGCATTTTTACGGTTGGATGCTTATTAACAAATGAGGCTACCCCGTTTGATGCCCACATCATAATGCCTACCGCTATCACTACTGCCAGTATCATGATCTCTACGTGGTTGGCCATGCCCACCGCGGTGATCACCGAATCGAGCGAGAAAACAATGTCAAGCAGCATGATCTGGATAATGGTGCCCCAAAAGCTATGACGCTTTATATTTTCATCGCTTTCTTCGTCGCCTTCAATCTTATGATGTATTTCTATAGTGCTTTTATATATCAGGAACAGTCCGCCAATGATCAGGATAAGGTCACGGCCGGATATGGCTAATTTTTCGACCCAGCCGGCATCAGTTACATTAAAAAGATGGCCCAGATTAAACAGGGGAGCAGTAAGCGTCATTACCCAACTGATAGACAGCAGCAGTAATACACGGGTTATCATAGCCATAGCCAGGCCAATCCTGCGCCCTTTTGACTGCTGCTTTGCGGGGAGCTTATCAGCCAAAATAGATATAAAGATCACATTGTCAATCCCCAAAACTATTTCTAACAGGGTAAGTGTAACCAGGGATATCCATGATTCGGCATTTGCAAATATTTCCATAGGGTTAAAATTTGTAACGCCCTAAAATAATAAAACCTCTGCCGTAAATGGCAGAGGTTGGCAAATTAATGCTATGTATAGTTTTTAATCAAAGCTTACGCTGCCATAACTGGTATTAATAGTTATGGTTTTATCGGTGCCGCCCTTGCCCAAATGCCCTTTATAGTTTTTAGTAGGGTTATATCCCCGTTCGCCGTCGGCAGGAGTTTTGCTGGTAATATTAACGTCATGGCCGCCATAATTAAAACTGCCATACCGCACGGTTACATCAAAGTCGGCATTTTGATCATTGCTGATACCCAATTTTACGCTTGAGTAAGAGGCGTTTACCGCCAGGTTCCTTACATTTTTATCCACATCGCCAATATTTAAGGCGCCGCTGAATTTTACGTTGATGTTTCCCGAGGTAGTGATCCGGCCAATTTTTGCAGAACCATAGCTAATATCAGCATTAAGCTTATTGCATTCACCAAGGTTCAGGCTGCCATAAGCTACATCCAGGTCGCTGCCGTTAAGCGTGCCGATGGTGGCGCTCCCATATTTTACGGTGATCTGGTTGCCGGGGTTACTTAAGGCTTTAGCCACAAGGCTGCCATAGGAGTTATTGATGTTTAGCTTACCTTCCAGGTCGGGCAGGTTGGTGCTGCCGTACTTATTGCTGATGTTCAAAGGGTTTTTGGCAGGCATATACACGGTGTAATTCACCTCAATTTTACGAATGTTGTTATGTTTGCCCCCAAATAACGACCAGGAGTTATCATTGTCATTATTATTGGTATTAAAGTTGGTTTTAAATGAAACACCAGCCCCGTCTTTACTATCCCTGATGGTTACATTGTCTAATAATTTTTGTGCTTTGTCATCATCGTTTGCGCCCACCTTTATTTGTACATCAACCTTTACTTCGTTTTTTGTCCAGGTATTTACGGTTATTTTTCCAAAGCGGTTGTCAAGGTTTATTACATCGTTGCCATCAACCGGGTAACTTTTGCTGTAGTTTTTAATTTTTTCAACCCCATCATCGCCGTTTTCATCGTTATCGGTGTAATTGTAGCTAAAGTTTGTATCAAAATCCTTAAATCCATAAGCGATCTGCGGTGCAATATCAGTGCTGAAGTTATAGACGAAATTTGTTACACTATCATTAAGCTCATAGGTGAAGTTTTTCAGGCTGTCCAGCTTAAGCATCTTTTTATTCATGAGCTTAAACTGCTTGTCAAAATTCTTGATATTCATTTTCATCTGATAGTTGAATTTTGGCATTTTGATTTTGCTCATTTTCACCTGCATATCCTTCATTTTAAGCTGCATGTCCTTCATTTTTAATTGAAATTGCATTTTTAACGGAGGTAAATTTTGCAGCGGGGCTAACTGGAGCTGAACGGGCGGGACCGGAGGTGCCGGAGGCGCGGCAGGTGCCTCCTGGGCAAAATTGGCTGTGCTTATAGCTAATACGATTGCCAAAGCCAGCAGTGATGGTTTAAATATTTTTGGTTTCATTGGTTTGACCTTTTTTCATTTGATTGAATTGTTCTATCACACTTAATTGCTGATTAAGCACCTCGGTTTGTATTTGCAAGTTCCGGATCATTGCACGTAAAACGCGTTCCTGGTTAGGGCTGGTGGCTAAATCACTATTGAGCTTTTTATAGGTAGAATCCATTTTAGCTATTTCGGCGCTAAATTCCTTATACAGCTGCGGGTCTGTCTTGGCAACTGATCTTAGTTCGGTAAGTTTGGTTTCAACAAGCGATGCATAGTGCGATTGCTGTTTTGCATATTCGGGATTAATAGCAGCCAGGTCAATTCCTTTTGTTCCTTTTTGGCTTTGCAGGTAAATACCGAAACCTATTCCCATCACTATTATTACCGATGCCGCGACCCGAAGCACGAAAGCAAGAGAAAAAGTTTTTGTTTCCGGCTTTTTTGGCAGTTCCTCCTGAAGCGACAAGCTTTGCTCTATTTTGCTCCACAGATCTGCCGATGGTTCAACCTCGTCAAACTCTTCCCTGTTATTTTTAATGAAATCTTCAAATCGCTTGCTCATAGTTCTGTTCCTTTCCTTTTTAAAATTTCCATTAATTTTCTTTTAGCTCTCAAAAACTGCGTTCTTGAAGTGTTTTCTGATATATTCAATATTTGACTTATTTCTTCATGATCATAACCTTCAAGCAGGTAAAGCGATAGTACAACCCGGTAACCATCGGGCAGTTGTTTCATGCCCTCTTTGATCATAGCCACCTGGTACTGTATCTCCTCCTCGTCGGCACTTTCCTCGTCAGGTATATTCTCTAAATGATCGCCATCCAGTTCTATCAGCTCCAGCTTGCGCTTGCGCAGCATGTTTATGGAGCGGTTAATCACTATTTGTTTAAGCCATAACCCAAAAGTGGTTTCCTGCCTGAAATCCTTCAGCTTGTTAAAAGCGTCAAGAAAAGCTTCCTGCAAAACATCTTCAGCTTCGCCAATATTGCCCACAATCCTAAAGGCAATGTTCAGCATCGCTTTAGAATACAACCGGTACAATTCGTAACTGGCTTTCTTGCTTCCCTGTTTGCATTCAACCACCAGGTTATAATGCTTATCTACATAAATGGCTTCCAAATTTTGATCAAGCTTCACGTTAAATGACGCACCATTTTTTACAACGTTGCACCAGTGTGAAAAATAATTTATCGTGACCGCAATTTTTTGTTGAAATTGCTGTTATAAGGAGTTTTGTTTGAATAATTACCCTGATTTAGCCGAACCTTTATTGTGATGTTAAAGGGATTTGTGGCCCGCAGGTTGGTGCGATTACTTAATACGGATTAAAAAATCGTCAACAGCTTTTACCGCGCTATCATATCTTTCATTGCCGGTTCCTGATATTACAACATAATTTGCCTGCAATGCGGTAAGCTCTTTGTGCCACACATCCATAAAATGTTCACGCAAGTTGGGGAAGTTGCGTAAGGGGTCATCCTGCCACGGAAGGTCGATATTTAACAGCAGGTAAAGATCATAAGGGTGTTTGGGCAGTTCATCAAGCACCTCCTGCGGCGCTTTGCCAAACATCTGGTCGCTCCATATTTTTACGGTGATAAAAGTTGTATCGCAAATAAGCAGCTGATTAGCTTGCGGCAATAGTTCAGCTTCGAGCGCGAGCTGTCCGTAAAACATATTGATCTCATCCTGCCAGGTACAAGGTTCCGCTAGTTTTTCGCAATAACCCCGCGCATATTCAGGAACGGCTATGGTATGGTAATGAGCGGCCAGATAATCAGCCAGGGTTGATTTTCCTGTCGACTCGGGGCCAACTACCGCTATTTTGGGTATTTGTTTCATGGAGAAATTTTATGAGCGAAGACTTGACCCATCCGATCTGCGCTTCTAATAAACACGTGTTCCCGCTTCATCGCGAGGTATTAAAGCATCCTTTAAATCTCCCCCTATAAAGAAGACTTTTTACTTTAAGCCCTTCCGGGAGAGCCGGTGGAGCTTTCGTAGCCTGCAATAACGGTCTTTTTTAGTTTTCTGGTTTTGCCACCCGTGTTGGCGTATCCTTGCCAGCAACTATACTGCGCGAGCTTAATGCTATAGCCCTGATAGTTGAGGTGATATTATTAACATCAAGCGAGCTGAATTCATCTTTTACGGTGTGGTAAAGCTTGTCAATATCAATCTGATCAGTTGATATGGTATGCGCCGGCACACCTTTTTCCGCTAACGAGGCATTATCGCTGCGGTAAAAAAGGTTTTGATCGGGGTACGGATCAGGGTGGAACTTGAACGCCGTTCCCTGCAGGTTGTTTTGGAGTATGGAGCCAAAATCCGACCGGTCAAAACCCGTTATAAAAGCTGAATTTTCACCAAACTTAGAGGCTTTGCCAATCATCTCGATATTAAACATAGCCACAACCTTATCAGGATCAACCCTGGTGGCAAAATATTGGGAACCGTATTCGCCAATTTCTTCGGCAGTAAATGCTACAAATATGAGGCTACGGGCATTGTTGTTTAGTTTTTTATAATATTTAGCTAAAGATATCACCGCGGTGGTACCGGAGGCATCATCATCGGCACCGTTGGCTATGCTATCGCCATCCATAGGCTTTATAATACCTAAATGGTCATAATGGCCCGAAAAAACAACATACTCATCCGGTTTTGATTTGCCCGGGATCATACCCGCGATATTAAACAGGGGCAGTTCTTCGGTTTTTCCTTCGTAGCTCACATCAAACGACTTTACATTGTTAAACTTACCAAGCACAAACACGGCGGCCGGCTGTCCGTTGTCGGTTTTAAAACTCGCGCTGCCATTTAATACATGTTTGCGTACCCGTGCAAATATGGCCTGGAAGCCCGGATCAACCAGCACCAGTATTTTTTTGCCGCTCTTTATATAAGCCAGGTATTCCTGTATAAAGTTTTTTTCGGACCCCACCTGCACTATCTGTACATCGGCATTATTGGACCAGTTAAATGATGCACCCGCCGATGCAAAAACACTGTCGGCTCCAACGCTGGTGCCATTTATAGCAACCGTTGTTTTTATTGGGGTTGAGCGTATCATGCTAAAATTCTGACGAAAGCTACTGTTGCCGGCCAGTGGTTTCAGGCCCGCTTTTTCATATTCATGTTCAATAAATTTAGCGGCCTTTTCAATTCCCGGCGTAAACGTTGCCCGCCCCTGCATATCATCGGCCGAAAGGGTTTTAATAATACGCGTTACATCGTCCTGCCCTATGAGTTTGTTCACGTTTTGCCCAAAGCTGCTTATGGAAACAGCCAATAAGGCAATTGCGGTTAAAGATCTTTTCATGATTGATTATTTAACTTTTGATTGTAACCAGTTATTACGGAAAGCCTCTTGCTCCTTGCTTAGCTGTTTGCCCTCTTTTTCATAAGTAACCACTTCAAAATAGGGGCTTTCTTCCGTTATGATGGTTGTTTCATGTGCGCCGGTACGGTTTTTATAGTTTACGGTTATTTTGTCGCCGGGCTTTTTGCCTGTAAGTACATCAGCAAATGATTTTGGATCGGTAATGGTTTGACCATCGGCTTTTAAAATAATATCGCCGGCATCAAGTCCGGCTTTATAAACCGGCGTGCCAATCATGGTGCTTGATAGGATAGGTAAACCTTCGGCCCCGGCTGCACGCTGCTGCCCCGCGCGGCCCCGGCCCGGATTAGACGCCAGTGAGCCTACCCATGCTTTGCCCGGTTGTGCCTTACGCAATGTTAAGCCTGCTTTATTCAGCAGGTCCCGATAGTTGTTTTTGTCAATGCCATATATGAAACGTTTAAAAAAGTCGGTGGCAAACTTAGGGTTGTTGGTTACTTTAGCCAGATCGCTTTGCAGATCGGGTATGGTATAAGGTTTCATTACCTTGCCGCGGTTAAGCCACACCTGGCGCATGTAATCATCAAGTGTTAAGTTAAATTCGCTGCGCAGGCGCAGGTCAAGCGCCAGGGCTATGGCGCCACCATAGGTATAATAACTGGTAAAGGCGTTAACGTTGTTATTGGGGTCAATAGATACCCCCGCATCAGCAAACACCGAATAGCGGCTCATTTGTGTTGCGGGGTATTTGGCGGCCGCCGGCGTGTTCAGTATCTGGTTAATAAGGCCTGCCAATGTATTGGTATAATCATCAAGCGTATTAAAACCTGAGCGTGTTAAAAGCAATTCACCATAATATTGTGTAAAGCCTTCGGCAAACCAAAGTTCGCTGCTCATGTTGGCATGTTCAAAATTAAAGGGCTCCAATGATTTTGGACGAATGCGCTTTACATTCCAGCTATGAAAATACTCATGCGAGAATATACCGAGCAGATCATTTTCATTACCTGCTATCTTATTAACCGGATCAACAATGCAGGTTGAATTACGATGTTCCATGCCATCGCCCGAGGTTGTTGGATAAACATCAGTTAAAAAGGTGTATTCGCCGTAATCATAGGCGGGCAACTCGCCATAAACGGCTTTTTCTTCCAGTACCAGCTTTTGAACCATTTTGCCAAAATTATCAACCGCCGCCTGGTCATCATCTGAATGGATGGTTACATTTATTTTTTCCTTTTTACCATCGGTATTAACCACATCCCAGCTGGTTATTTTATAGTTGGAAAGCTCAGTTGGGCTATCCATCATATATTGCAGGTTAGGAGCGCTGTAAACATTTGAGCCTTCGTGTTTCAGCTGTGTAGAAACTTTCCAGTCATATTTATCAAGATCATTAAACTCGAATTTGACCGGCCTTTTGTCCTGACCAACTACCCACATAAAAGCAGCAGGCATATTCAGGTGCGCGTGGCTGGGGTCAATACTGGCGTAGGTGCCATCGGTCCAGTTGCCAAACAAGGTATAGCTTACCTTAACATTGGCCGGATGCGTGCTCACTTCGTACAGATCACCTTCTGATTGGGTAAAGGGAAGCGCGTTGCCCTCAATATCAGTTACTTTAACGTTATAAATATTTTTACCAAACTCATGTGTTGCATAACGTCCGGCAGATGAGCGGCTCATGCGTAAACGCAAAACCCCATCGGGGGCCTGGGGTATGGTCATCACTACTTCTGCTTCGTGATGGGCGGCATTTGGAAATGATACGGAATAATAAATGGCTTTTTGTGCGTCCTGCTGTGCAAAAGCGGCAGCGGCAAACAGCGTAGCAATAGTAATTATAAATATTTTTTTCATGTAACCTGATTAATAACGCTGAAATTACAATTTATCATGGAAAAATATTCTATTAAAATTGTTACCCATAACCGTTGCATTTAGGATAAAAGGCCCTGCCGGCTAATTCCCATCTTAATTATACGTACCTTTAAAGAAATTACCAAGGCCATGATCCTTTTTTCAAGAAGAAATTTACATTATACGGATTATAAATGGACTGCATACAGCCAAAACGATCCACGTGTAAATGGCAAGATCGATGGAACTGTTTTTAACAGGGATGAGGGTAACCAGGTGGTTTACCTGATCAATAAGCTGATGATACTTTGGGACTACCGTTTTGCCAACACCGGAAACAAAATGGAAAAACTGATACATGATCAACTCCCCCCCGAAATTACCCTGCAGCAAGACGTACAGCAATGGCTTAAAGCTAATCTTAAGTTTTAAGTGGGGAATGGTGAGTGGTCAGTGGCGAGTAGTGAGTAGTGAGTAGTGAATGGTTAATTATCAGCAATGGTGAGCGGTGAATGGTTAATTATCAGCAATGTATTTTTTGCAGCACTAACCGCACTCGCAACTCACTACTACTCACAACTCACCGCACTCACCACTCACCACCCTATTCCTTCCTGAACTCGTAAGCATTACGTTCAACAAAGTCGGCTACCTTAACTTTTACACCCACAACCCGGCCGTTTTGTACGTTGAACGGAAAGACAGCTTTACCGAACGCCGCATCAGAAAAAGTTACATAAAAACGATTGCCGCCTAATGGCTGTAATTTGGCAAACATGGTTGGATGATGTTCAAAACGCATTTCAAGGTCGTTGTTAGCGCCCTGGGTAACTGTCATGCTGCCATAAAGGCTGTTGGTGTACTTGCCGGTATAAGCAGTTGTTGGCAGCGTTGGGCGCAAGTTAAGCAATACGGTATCGCGCAGTTTGCGGTCGGTTTGCAGCGCTGCCGCCGCCTGTGTTTTATAATTTTTTAAATAAGCATCGCTGTAGTTGCGGTATCCGCGGCCAAAATAAGCGTCAAGTATCTCCCACCGCAATGCTTCAAAAAACATGTTTTGATCGGTATTGGTTAAAATAACAATGCCCAAATTATCCTGGGGAGACAGCGTAACTGACGACAGGTACCCGTTTACACCCCCATCATGCATAATAAGGCGGTGATTAAAATAATCCTGTATAAACCAGCCAAGGCCGTACAGCTCAAAATTATTTTCGCCGTTAAGATGGTATTGACTGCCAACAATATCCTGCGGCTCCCTTGTTGCCATAATAGCGGCCTGGGGTATCACCTGCCGGTTGCCCACCTTGCCGTTGTTTAACAAAGCAAGCACCCATTTACTCATATCGCCTGCCGATGAGCTGATGGCGCCTGCAGGAGCAAGCCCGTCAATCTGGCAATAAGGTATTGCTGTAAGCCGCCCGTCTACCAGGGTATGGGGTACGGTACGGTTTAATGATTTGGGCAGATCTTTACTTAAAGCCAGGGTATTTGTCATGCCCAGCGGAGCAAAAATGGCTTCTTTAATATATACCTCCCAGGGTTTAGTGGTTACCCGCGGAATAATTTCGCCGGCTGTTAAAAAAGCCGCGTTGGTATAACCCCATTTTGTGCGGAAAGGATAGGTGGCCTTCATTTCGCCCAGTTTTTTAATTACATCGGCCCGGGTAAGGTTGCTGTTATAAAAGGTAAAATCGCCCTGGAAAGTTTGAAAACCCAGGCGGTGGCATAACAGATCGCGCACCATAGCTTCCTGTCCGGCAAATTTATTCTCCAGTTTAAATTCAGGGATGTATTTAGTTACCTTATCGTCAAGCGATAGTTTGTTATTGGCTTGCAGCATGGCCAAAGCCGTAGCGGTAAAAGCTTTGGTGTTACTGCCTATCATAAACAGGGTGTTCACATCAACAGGGTTTGGCAATCCCAGTTCTTTAATGCCATATCCCTTCATCAAAACTATCTTGTTATCCTTTACAATACAAACGGCAATGCCCGGCACGCGCCAATTGGTAAGGGCCCGGCTTATATAAATATCCAGGCTGTCTCTTATAAACTTGGTTCGGTCGGCATGTTGTGCTTTTGTTACGGTGATAAATGAAGTGCAGATAATAAAAGATAGAAGTATTTTTTTCATTACACTGGTTGTTTGCGTGCTTGATTCTGCTAATTTAATGCAAAATTTACAGCGGCTTTACATAATTATAAAATAACGCCGCATCGTCATTAAAACACATAAGTATATGAAATTTTTCCGTTCCGGATCACTATTCCTTACTGCTGTATTACTCCTATTAGGAGGATATAAAGTAAGTGCCCAGCGACTACCCACGCATTGGACAAAAGATGGTTACCAGTATTACAAAATAACCGGCGATGGTATCAGGATATCAGATACCCGCGATACCGGCAAAAAAAATTTATGGATAAGTAAAGATATGCTTACCCCACAGGGGCAGGCTCCGCTAAGCATCAGAAGGTTCTCTGTATCGGCCGACGGCCAAAAAGTGCTTATCAACACCAATACAAAAAAAGTATGGCGCTATGATACACGGGGCGATTACTGGGTATATGATACCGGCAGCAAAAAGCTTTGGCAACTGGGCAAAAACCTGCCATCATCGTCGTTGATGTTTGCAAAATTTTCGCCCGACGGCAATAAAGCAGCTTATGTGAGCGGGCATAATATTTATGTGGAGGACCTTACCGACGGCTCCGTTAAGCAATTAACAACTGATGGCAGCACTAAACTGATCAACGGCACATTTGACTGGGCTTATGAAGAAGAATTTGGCTGTCGCGATGGTTTCCGCTGGTCGCCCGACAGCAAGGCAATAGCCTACTGGCAAATTGACGCCAGTAAAATAAAAAGCTACCTGATGCTGAACACTACCGACTCCATTTATCCTTATGTGGTACCCGTGGAGTACCCCGTTGCGGGCGAAGACCCAAGCTCCTGCAAGGTAGGGGTGGTAGATATTGGCACCGGTAAAACAAACTGGATAAATACTCCCGGCGATGCTGTGCAGCATTATATACCCCGTATGGAATGGACCTTAAACTCCAGCGAAATTATACTGGAGCAGCTGAACCGGGCGCAAACGGAGAGCCGGGTGTTTATTGGCAATGTATCAACCGGCAGCACGCGTATGGTACGCGAAGAAAAAAGCGATGCCTGGATTGATGGTAAAGAGCGCTGGAACGGGGGCGACCCGATTGGCTGGGAATGGATAAACAAAGGCAAAGACTTTTTATGGGTAAGCGAAAAAGATGGCTGGAAACACATTTACCGGGTAAGCCGCGAGGGTAAAGAAACCCTGCTAACTAAAGGCGATTATGATGTGATCAGTGTTAATTTGATCGATGAAGCATCAGGTTATATTTATTTTATGGCATCGCCGCAAAACGCTACCCAAAAGTATTTATACAAAATTAAAATTACCGGGGGTACAAAACCCGAACGTGTTTCGCCGGCCGACGAGCCCGGAACCCATAATTATGATATTTCGCCAAATGGCAAGGTAGCCCTGCATAATTTTTCAAACAGTTATACCGAGCCTGTAAGCGAAGTAGTAAGCCTTCCCGCGCATAAACACATAGGTGGTACAGTGGTAGCCCTTAATAAAGACGCTCAAAACAAAACGGAGTTTTTTAAGGTGAAAACAGCTGATGGAATTGAAATGGATGGCTGGATGAAGAAACCTACCCATTTTGATCCGCATAAAAAATACCCGGTTGTATTTATGGTGTATGGCGAACCCGCCGGGCAAACCGTTACTGATACCTGGGGAGCCGGCCGTAATGGCCTATATGCCGGCAGTATGGCCGATGATGGCTATATCTACATGTCGGTTGAAGGGCGTGGCGCACCTGCCCCCAAAGGCACGGCCTGGCGCAAGGCCATTTATAAAAAAATAGGCATCGTTAACATCCGCGACCAGGCCATGGCCGCAAAAGAAATTTTGAAATGGCCGTTTGTTGATTCAACCCGCGTGGCGGTGCATGGCTGGAGCGGCGGGGGCTCATCAACACTAAACCTCATGTTTCAATATCCCGATGTTTATAAAACAGGGGTAGCTGTAGCCGCAGTAGGCGATCAGCTAACCTATGACAATATTTACCAGGAACGCTATATGGGTGTACCAGTTGATGCCGAAGGGCGCGCCGCGTTTATTAACGGTTCGCCAATTACCTATGCCAAAAACCTGCGGGGCAACCTGCTGTACATACACGGCACCGGTGATGACAATGTGCATTATAAAAATGCGGAAGAACTGATCAACGAACTGATAAAATATAATCGTCAGTTTGAGCTGATGTCGTACCCTAACCGTACGCACAGTATTTCAGAAGGAGAAGGAACCGGCCTGCATTTAAAAACCCTGTTCACCCGGTATTTAAAAGAACATTGCCCGCCGGGCGGCAGATAGGCCTGTTAAATAACACACAGCACTAAATGCCCGTGAAAACCTCACGGGCATTTTATGTATGATTTGGTTTAAGGAAAGTTATATCAATAAGCCTGATCGTTATGGTTTGTACCGTTTGTATAATCCAGGTGGTCTTCCTGCCTGGCAATATGCTTATCATCATGCTCAAAATCACTCTTACGGCCCAGCATGGTAAAATTTTCGGCAACCACTTCGGTTGTGTACTTTTTAACTCCTTCTTTATCTTCAAATGAGCGGGTACGCAACTTACCTTCAATATAAACCAGCTTGCCTTTTTGCAAAAATTTAGCCGCCATATCGGCCAGGCCGCGCCACATTACAATGTTATGCCATTCAGTTTGTTCAACTTTACGGCCATCTTTGTTATAAGTTTCAGAAGTAGCTAATGGGAAACTGGTTACTGACACACCGCCCTCCAAACTCCTTACCTCGGGGTCTTTGCCTAAATGGCCTACAAGTATTACTTTATTAATTCCAGACATGCCATAAATTAACGGAAAATTATTTTATAAATTAAAAATATTTTTTATTAATATAAAAACAGCCTTAGGAAGTGCCAGGTTTTGCAGGTTCTCAATTGTGCTATAAAACCAGTTTTCTTCTAATTTAACGGGTTTTGGTGTGGTTTTTATCAGCCGTATATAAAGGCGCTGATGGGTAAGGATGTGTTTTTGCACGGGCACGGCATCGCTGCTGATGGTAAGGCCCGGGCCAAAAATTTCCTGCACCCGGGGTAAACCGGGCAATTCATTAAGGGGCAATAACGAGTCGGTTTCAACCAGCGGCAGGTCATACATATTGGCCCAGATGTCCTTATCGCCCCTTTTGTTCATTAAAACGGCGTCGTCATTGGTAACTAAAAAATAATTAAAAAACCGCTCACGTACTTTTACCGTCTTTAATTTAACCGGCAAAAAGGTAGTGGCATTTGATAAAAATGCGGCGCAGCCGGTATGTACCGGGCAAATACCACAGGCCGGGTTTTTAGGTTTGCATAGCATGGCGCCAAACTCCATCATGGCCTGGTTGTGCAAGGCCGGGTTTTTCTTATTAAGCAAATTGTTTGCAAGCGTTTGGAACGTTTTCTTTCCGCCGGTTGAATTGATAGGCTCATCAATACCAAAATAGCGGGCAAGCACCCGGTAAACATTCCCGTCTACAACGGCTTTCGCCTCATTTGCCGAAAAAGAAGCTATGGCCGCGGCGGTGTACTCGCCTATACCTTTTAGTTTAATAAGCTCATCGTAGCTTTGCGGAAACTTGCCATGATATTGTTCCTGTACCAGCCGGGCTGTTTTAAGCATATTGCGCCCCCGCGAATAATAGCCCAGTCCCTGCCATAATTTAAGTACCTCATCTTCGGCGGCCGCAGCAAAACTGCTTACATCGGGGTATTTTTCAACAAAGCGGTAAAAGTATGGCAGCCCCTGCTCTACACGGGTTTGCTGTAAAATAATTTCAGACAGCCATATTACATAGGCATCGGTAGTATTTCGCCAGGGCAGGTCGCGTTTATTTTGAAGGTACCATTGCACCAGTTCGTCGGTAAAATTCATCGGCGTAAATGTAAGCAGGGTAAAAGGTAAAAGCGAAGGGACCAAAGGTTTTTGGTACAGAACCCGGTACGCCCAAACCTATGACAAATGTAATTGAGAAAAAATGGTAAAAGGTAAAATTATATGAGCTGCAAGCACCGGTTACCGGCTGTTGAAAGCAGGCAAATGCCCATACTTTAAGGTTAGTAATTAAATGGCTGTAACCTGGTGCTTTCTTTAGCCTTTTGCCTTTCACCCTTAGCCTTTTAGCCTATAATATGTAACAGCATTGTACGTTTTACTTACTGAATAAAAAAAAAACGCTAAATATTTCGCTCTTAAATTTTAAAGCGATACTTTTGCAACCCCAAAACAGTTAAGTATTTATATAATTAAATAAAAGTAAATCAGATATGACTAAGGCAGAAATTATAACTGAAATCTCATCTAAAACAGGTATTGAGAAAGTAGACGTGCAGGAAACAGTTGAGGCATTTTTTAAAGTAGTTAAAAGCTCAATGGTTGGCGGCGAGAACGTTTATGTTAGAGGATTTGGAAGTTTTGTTGTTAAAAAAAGAGCTAAAAAAACAGCACGCAATATTTCAAAAAATACTGCCATCATTATTCCTGAACATTTTGTACCAAGCTTTAAACCAGCTAAAACTTTTGTTGAAAAAGTTAAAACAGGTAACAAAACCAGCAAATAATTTATAAGCATGAATAAGAAACAAATAGTTGTTAGTGTAGTAGTTGTTGCTATGATGACCTATTTGTTTTTTTTACCCGTTAAAGGTTTAATAAAACCCAAAGACACAAAAGCCGATAAAGCAAACGTAATGGCGCCCAACCGCAAGGCTGCCGCTGTTACGGTTGATATGGTATCTGCAACTGCTAAAACCGCAATTGGGGCGGCCTTAACAGCAAAGATAAATGACCTTGAAGGGCAATTAAAAAACGCATCAGAAACCGACCAGCTAAAACTGCAAAAGCAGTTGGCCGCTGAGTGGGATGATGTAAACCAACCAGCCCCCGCGGCATTTTACTACCAGGCTTTGGCCCGGAAAGAAAATAAGCTGGAAGACTGGCTCAACGCGGGCAATCGTTTTAACGATGCTTACAAACTTACACAGGATACTTTAACACAGCCGGTATTTGTATCAAATGCGGCCGAGGCATTTCAAAATGCCCTTAAACTAAAGCCTGAAAGCCTTGAGGGAAAAACAGGATTAGGCGTTGCTTATGTAAACGGCGCCGCCAGCCCTATGCAAGGTATTGCCTTATTGCTTGAAGTAGTTAAAAAGGAACCCAACAACTGGAACGCAAACCTTAATTTGGGAATGTTTGCCATGAAATCGGGCCAGTACGAAAAAGCGGTAGGCAGATTTAAAACATTACTTGCCCAGAAGCAGGAACTGGAACCAACTTTTTATTTGGCCGAAAGTTACAAGCAACTGGGTATGAAAAAGGAAGCTATTGACGCTTACCAAAAATGTAAAGAAATGATGCCCGATCCAGTATTTGGGCAGCGTATTGATGAATACATCAAGGAATTAAAGAATTAATCACATTTAAAAATTATTATTATGCCGAGCGGTAAAAAACGTAAAAGACACAAAATGGCTACCCATAAACGCAAAAAGCGTTTAAGAAAAAACAGACATAAAAAGAAATAAGCTGCTTTTAAAGCAGCTTACCTGCTTTTTTATAGGGCAGGTAACTTTAATAGTGTTTTTTACCCACTTATTAACATGCGGTTTTTACCGTTTTAAGAAATGGAGTAGCAGTTGATAAAAGAATTAATTATCGATTCATCCCCAAACGGGGCTACTATTGCATTATTACAGGACAAACAACTTGTAGAACTTCATAAAGAACAAATCAGCAACAATTATACTGTTGGTGATATTTACCTCGGGCGTATAAAGAAAATTATGCCCAGTTTAAATGCTGCTTTTGTTGACGTTGGCTATGAGAAGGATGCCTTTTTGCATTACCTTGATCTTGGTCCGCAGGTGCAAAGCCTGCTTAAATTAACCAAGCAAGTACGTAGCGGGGGATACCAATCGAAGCTTTTGGACGGCTTTAAGCTGGAAGGCGATATTAACAAGGGAGGGAAAATCTCTGAAATATTGTCAAAAAACCAGCTGATTCCGGTACAAATAGCCAAGGAACCTATATCAACCAAAGGACCACGCTTAAGTTCTGATCTTTCAATAGCCGGCCGGTATGTGGTATTAGTACCATTTTCGGAGGCTATCTCTATTTCAAAAAAAATAAAGAGCAATACAGAACGAAACCGGTTACGGAAGGTTGTTGAAAGTATTAAGCCAAAGCATTTTGGCGTTATTATCCGTACAGTATCTGAAGGCAAAGGGGTTGATGAATTACAAAAAGACCTGCTTGACCTGATATCTAAATGGGAGTTATTTATTACCAAGCTGCCTTCTGTTGAACCATCAAAGAAGGTTTTGGGCGAAATTGGACGTACATCAACTATCCTCAGGGATATACTGAACCCCGATTTTCAGCACATTTATGTAAATGATAACAGTATGTTTGAAGAAATTCGATCATACATCCATGAAATATCGCCCGATATGGAGAGTATAGTGCGCATGCATAAGCATAAGGAGCCTATATTTGAACATTTTGGCGTTGATAAACAGATCAAGGGCGCTTTCGGTAAAACAGTGAACCTTGCCGGCGGCGCTTACCTGGTAATTGAACATACCGAGGCATTGCACGTTATTGACGTTAACAGCGGCAACCGTACAGCCAATAAAGAAAACCAGGAAGAAAACGCCTACCAGGTAAATAAGGAAGCGGCCAAGGAAATTGCCCGTCAGCTGCGCCTGCGCGATATGGGCGGCATTGTGGTGATCGATTTTATTGATATGCACAAGCCGCAGAACCGCAAGGAACTGTTTGACTACCTGCGTGCCGAAATGTTGTACGACAGGGCCAAGCATACTATTTTACCTCCAAGTAAATTTGGTTTGGTGCAAATTACCCGCCAGCGCGTGCGGCCCGAAATGAACATTGTTACCAGTGAGGTTTGCCCAACCTGCAACGGTACAGGTACCATCAGGCCAACTATTTTGCTGATGGATGATATTGAGAACAACTTCAATTATATATTGGATGAGCAAAACGAAAAGGGGATTACCCTGGTTGTTCACCCATATATTCAGGCCTATATCAAAAAGGGTATCTATAACCGCCAGATGAAGTGGTTTGTTAAATACGGGCAGTGGATCAAGGTTAGAAGCAATCCTGCTTACCAGATCACCGAGTTTCGTTTCTTCTCGTCAAAAGACGAAGAAATAAAATTGTAAAGAAATTATTTGCAGCCATGCGGATTTCAAAATGAGCAGATGTTTTAAAAAGCATCTGCTCATTTTTTTTGAGCCTAAAAAGCGGGGATTCTGAAAATAAAAATGACATATAAATTCAATCAAAGCAAATTCGCATAAGCTTTAAAAAAACGATTAGTTTTTGTGTTAAAAACGCATTCATAATACTACATAACTCGCGTTATAAGTAAAATAAGTTCCCAAAAAACACCACTTTTTAAGCTCAAAACCACTGACATGAACTTGTCAGCGTTCATGAGCGTTCACGATGTTCATGCTTTGCAACGTGAACATTTGAACAGTAATTATTATTCCATAACGACTGCTAATTTAATTAGCAAATAAGCCATTCATTTGCATTTAAATCTGCATATTTGCACATCTGTAACCTGTACATCTGATATATAATGGCTAAGACCAAGATCGCGTACTTTTGTCAAAGCTGCGGCTTTGAATCGGCTAAATGGCTGGGCAAATGCCCCTCATGCCAGCAATGGAACACTTTTGTTGAGGAGATCATTGATAAAGGCAATGCCGCTACTGTGCCTACCTGGAAAGTTACCTCCAGCACCCAGCAACGGGCCAATAAACCGGTACAGGTAGCAGACATTACTTTTAGCGAAGAACACCGCATGCTCACCCCCGACAAGGAGTTTAACCGGGTCTTAGGTGGTGGTATTGTTGCCGGCTCACTGGTGCTTATAGGCGGCGAACCGGGCATTGGCAAGTCGACCCTGATGCTGCAGCTGGCACTCAATATGCCCAATCTGAAAGTGCTGTATGTGTCGGGCGAGGAAAGTGAAAGGCAGATAAAGATGAGGGCTGAGCGACTGGTGCCGGAGGCTGTAAATTCTAAACCAGGAATTCTAAATTCTAACGGGGTTGGCAATTCCTGTTATGTACTTTGTGAAACCTCAACCCAGAACATATTTAAGCAAATAGAAGCATTGGAGCCTGATTTGGTAGTAATCGACTCGATACAAACCCTGCATTCATCACATATTGAGTCAACTCCGGGCAGCGTATCCCAGGTGCGGGAGTGCACAGCAGAAATGCTGCGTTTTGCCAAAGAGACATCAACACCGGTATTTCTGATAGGGCATATCACCAAAGACGGCATGATAGCAGGCCCCAAAATATTGGAGCATATGGTTGATACCGTTTTACAGTTTGAAGGCGACAGGCACCATGTATACCGCATATTACGCACGGTTAAAAACAGGTTTGGCTCGGCATCGGAACTGGGTATTTATGAAATGCTGGGCGAAGGGTTAAGAGAGGTCTCCAATCCCTCAGAAATATTATTGTCACAGCGCGATGAACCTTTAAGTGGTATCACTATATCGGCCACATTAGAGGGGATGCGCCCTATGCTAATTGAAACACAGGCGCTTGTAAGTACTTCGGCCTACGGTACCCCACAGCGTACTGCTACGGGTTTTGATACCAAACGCATGAGCATGTTGCTGGCAGTTTTAGAAAAACGCTGCGGCTTCAGGCTGGGCGCGAAGGATGTGTTTTTAAATATAACCGGAGGCATCAGGGTGGAAGATCCGGCCATTGATCTTGGCCTTGCCGCAGCCATCATTTCATCGCATGAAGATATGCCTATCCCTTTTAAAACTTGCTTTGCCGGCGAAATAGGCTTATCAGGCGAGATCAGGGCGGTGAACCGGGTAGAGCAACGTATTGCCGAAGCCCAAAAATTGGGCTTTAATCAGATATTCATATCCAAGTATAATCTCCCATCAGCCGGACAGGACAAAAAACGGATGGACCTGTCGCGATATGATATCGAGGTAAAAATTGTAAGCAGTATTGAGGAGGTGTTTAGCCTGCTGTTTGGATAACCCCACCTAATCCTTCCCAAAAAGCGATGGCTTTTTATTGCTAATGGCGTTAATAAAGTCTCCCCCGAAACCGGGAGAGACGTTGAAGGGCAGCTTATCATATCCCCGAAGGCGGTACTATTTTACGTATACGGTTATTGGCATTGTCAGCAATCCATATGTTCCCACTGGCATCAGCAACTATACCCTGCGGCGAATTAAATAAAGCGGCCGCCCCTTGTCCGTCGGCAAACCCTGTAGTAGCCGTTTTGCCGGCTATTGAAAGTAAAACCTTGCCGGTTGTTATTTCCAACACCCGGCCGTTTTGGTCGCTTATAAATAAATTCCCCTTGGTATCAAATGCAATATCCCCTGCGTTACCAACCAGGCCGGTTTGTTTTGGTCCGCCGGCATAAGTAGTAACAATACCGGCAGTGCTTATTTTTCGTATGGCATGGTTTAACAAGTCGGCAACATAAACATTGCCCTGCGCATCAATAGCAACGCCACTGGGATGGTTAAACTCAGCGCTGGTGGCCGTGGCATTGTCAAGGTAGCCGCCTGTTCTGTTGCCCGCAACAGTAGTGACTACGCCCGCTGCTGTAACCTTGCGAATAAGGTTATTACCCTGGTCAGCTACGTATATGTCGCCCTGAGGATCAATAGCCAGGCCACGCGGCGTATTAAAAGTAGCATTGCTGCCGGTTCCGTCGGCATAGCCGGCGTCTCCACTTCCGGCAAGAGTGCTTACCACCCCGCTGGCTGATATTTTGCGGATCATGTTATTACCCATATCAGCAACATAAATATTGCCTCCAGCATCTGCTATAAGGCTTTGCGGGGCATAAAATTTTGCACTGGCAACTGGGCCGTCCAAATAACCTATTGCGCCCTTACCCGATACTGTTGTTACCTCGCCTCCTGAGGTAACCTTTCTGATGGCGCTGTTAAAGGAGTCGGCAACATAAATATTACCGCTGGCATCAATAGTTAATCCATCCGGGCTGTCAAAAAACGCACTGGCCCCTGTGCCGTCAATAAAACCTGCAGAAGCGTTACCGACAAATGTACTTACCGTACCCGCGGCGGCTGACAAATCCGCACTGGTGGTAAACTGTATGATATTGCCATACCCTGTGCCTGCACTGTTGGTTGCGTAAGCCCGTAAATAATAAGTTGTTTTGGGGCTTAAGCCGGTTATTTTACTGGTAAAGCCCACCAGGTTAACGGTGTCTGTAGTTTTTGAATCGGCGATGGACGGGCTTTGATTAGTGGAGCTCCAGCACACGCCATAACCCAGCAATCCTTCGGTTAGGGTTTCTGTGATCAACCCGCCGCTATAGGCACTTGTACCCGTAGCATCAATCGTAACATCGGTTGTAGTTAACACCGGAACCGAGCCGGGTGTAGTTGATCCGCCTTTATTACATCCGGTAGCAATAAAAATAATAATTGTAAGATAAGCTGTAAATGAAAATGCTTTAGTTAAGGTTTTGTTCATGTGAGTTAATAGATTAAGTAATAAGTGTTTTATTAAGCACTTCATTAACTCGTTGCAGGGCTTCATATTATCGGGCTTTAACCCGTTTTAACATACCTTAACAGCTTTTAACAATCGTTAACATTTGAGGGGAGCGAGTATTAAATTATATTTAAAAAAACGTTTTTTAAGTTAAAACGGACCTTTGACCACCCTATTGAAATTTGGTGTAACATCAGTAGGCAATCAACATTTTTCCCTTATGATTGTTATGGTTCAAACACGTTGTGGCATGAAGGTTTTTGCATCGCTAATATTATTTTTTATTTCAACAGTAGCACTTGCTCAAAATCACGTGCCTTTACCACATGGCATGGTTTACGGCCAAAGGCCGGATACCGCGGCGATAACGGATGCCAAAGGAGTAGAGGCCCTTATGGGTAAAAAAACACGTATTAATACTACCATCATAGGCAAAGTGATCAAGGTAACCCGTACAAAAGGCGGCTGGTTTCAGTTAGATGCCGGCGATGGTAAAATAATATCGGCACATTTTAAAGATTATAATGTTACCCTGCCGCTAAACCTGGCCGGGCATACGGTGATCATTGGCGGTGTTGCCCAAAAGCAATTTATAGCTGACGATTTGCAGCACCTGGCGGGAGATACGGTTATTGGCAAGCAGCAGCATAAAGTAAAAACTGATGCCAAAAGAAAAGTTACGTTTGAAGTAAAGGGGTTAATAGTTGATAAATAGAGTGTCAACAATAAATGTGCGATATGATTTATCTATACAGCTTATTGAATGAAAAGCTATAAATTAACCTTATGCCAAAAATGGGGGAGTATTCATTATAATTATTCAGATAATCTGCATGGATATTAATATCAAAAATTTGCCGGTGGCCCGATAACAGTACGAATCCTATACCTCCTGTTCCACCGGAGCCACCATAATCTACATTGTGATAAGTAAAACCACCAAGTGAGCCGTATAAGAAAGGGGTGAAATAATACCTGCCCGCGATACCCGCGTAAATTATATACGGTTCTTCCACGCCTATAGACGGTGTAAGGCTTATGGATCTGGCCAATTTTATTTCGCCTTGCATCACTCCTCCGCTGTTGTTGCTTTCTTTTGAATGGTTGAGGCCCAAACCAAGCCCTATAGCGTTTTTTGCCTGGGCCAGAACTAAGTTTGTACTGTACATAAGGCAGCAAATAACCAATGTAAATTTTAGTGTATTAGGTAGGATATTCATAGGTATGCTCAATTTACCAAATTTAGCATATGGTAAATAATCAATTACTACTCCCCAAATTAAACTTTAGTAAATTTTATTACTCCAATACAATATTTCCCGATTAAAAACATTTGGTATCTTAGTATCGAAAACATAACATGAGAAAAACTTACTTATTTTTAGTTACCATGCTATTGGCATGTGTAAGCTATAAAAGCTACGCCCAAATTCCGCGCATACCCGAAGCCAGTTCAACACAAACTATCATTCAGGATTTTGGATTGGGCAAGGTTACCGTTACTTACTCCAGGCCTAACGTTAAAGACCGTAAAATATTTGGCGGCATTATACCTTACGGCGAAGTTTGGAGAACCGGCGCCAACGCGGCCACTACCATTACATTTACCGAGAAAATAATGATTGATGGTCATAGTGTACCTGCAGGCACCTACTCGCTGTTTAGCATTCCACAAAGGGGCGAGTGGACCATTATCCTAAACAAAACAGCCAAGCAATGGGGTGCTTACAGCTATAAACAAGCCGATGACCTTTTACGCTTTACGGTAAAACCCATCCGCGTGAGTGAAAAACGCGAAACTTTTACTATGGCCTTTGCTAACACAACCACTAAAGCTACCGATCTGTACCTGGTTTGGGACCATACTGCCGCCGCGATACATATGGAAACTGACGATGACGCCAAGATTATGGCCAACATTGACAATTTGATGAAAGGCGACCGTAAGCCATACTATTTTAATGCTATACAATGGTATTATGAAAACAATAAGGATGTTGATAAAGCTTTGGGCTGGGTAGCCGAGGCCGAAAAAGAAGATCCGAAAGGCCCGTGGTTTAAGCTATGGAAATCGCGCCTCTTATTGAAAAAGGGCGACAAACCAGGTGCCATTGCCGCTGCTGAAGAAGGCATAGAACTTTCAAAGGCAAGCAACGACGACGAATACCTGCGGTTGAACCTGGAAGCGCTCAATCATGCCAAATCATATTAAGCTTTAAAAAATCGTTACCGGCCCGGTTCAGATTGAGCCGGGCTTTTTTGTGGCAACAGTTTATGGAATATATAAGCCAGTATGATCAATAAAATGCATCCAATTGCATTAAGCCATAAGTAAGCTATCACGTCAAAATATCCAAAAACACATATAACAGCTTCGGTTATTATTGCAGCTATAAATACAGCATTGCCTTTTATTTTTTTTAAATAAAAGGCTACAACAAATACCCCCAAAATGGTTCCATACAAGTATGAGCCTAACTGGTTCACAGCCTCCAGCAAATTGCCAATACGGCTTGCATAAAGGGCCATGCCAATACAAACCAGCCCCCAAAATATGGTAGCCAGCCGCGACGCGTTAAGGTAATTCTTTTCAGAAGCATTCGGATTGATGATCCTTTTGTAAATATCAACCACACTGGTTGACGCCAGGGAGTTTAAAGCACTGGCGGTTGAACCCATAGAGGCCAGAAAAATAATGGCAACCAGCAAGCCAATAAGCCCTTTAGGCAAATATTGAGTAACAAAAGTAAGGAATACATAATTGGTATCATTGCCGTCGGCACCTGAACTATTTTTTTTCATGAGGGCAATTGCATCCTGCCTGATGATGCGCGATTGCATATCTGCTACCTTTAAGGCATCTTGTGCATGGTCGATTTGATTTTCATCTTTACTGTCAATGGCTTTGATCAGTTCATTAGTCCTGACCTTCTTTTGCTCAAAAGCCTGGCTATATTGCTGATCGAGGTAGTTGTATTGCGTGGCATAGCTGCTTTTCTTTATTTTGTTAACCTCATATTGATTAAAAAACAAGGGCGGTTTTGTAAACTGGTAAAAGGCAAAAACCAATACCCCAATCAACAGGATCAGAAACTGCATGGGTATTTTTATCAGCCCGTTCATGATAAGGCCCAGGCGGCTTTGCCCTACCGAACTGCCTGTCAAATACCTGCCCACCTGACTTTGATCTGTACCGAAATAGGATAGCTGCAAAAAGAACCCGCCAATAAGGCCACTCCATATGGTATAGCGGTTGTTGGGATCAAATTTCCAGTCTATTACATTCATGCGGCCCAGTTTACCGGCCATTTTTAGCGCATGGGTAAAGCCTACTCCCTCGGGCAACAAGCCTACTACCAGTATGCCCGCCAAAAACATTCCCGAAAAAATGATGCTCATTTGCAGCAGTTGGGTATATGATACTGCTTTACTACCACCATAAACTGTGTAAAATATAACCAGACCGCCAATAAATAAGGTGGTATACGTTGTATTGATATTAAGAATGGTAGATAAAATAATGGAAGGCGCGTAAATAGTTATCCCGGTTGAAAGGCCGCGCTGCACCAGGAACAAGAAAGCGGTAAGCGCGCGTGTTTTTAAGTCAAAACGCCCTTCAAGAAACTCATACGCGGTATATACTTTAAGGCGATGAAATATGGGGACAAAGGTGATGCAAAGCACAATCATGGCCAGCGGTAAACCGAAGTAAAACTGCACAAACCGCATCCCGTCGGAATAAGCCTGTCCCGGGGCCGATAAAAAGGTAATGGCGCTCGCCTGAGTAGCCATAACCGAAAGCCCTACATGATACCAGGACAGCGATCGGTTGCCCATTAAAAACTGATCGATATTTTTATTGCTGCCGCTTTTCCATACGCCATAAAGTACTATGACGAACAGCGTTGTGCCTAAAACTATCCAATCGGTTAAACTCATTCAAAAAATTTTGTAATGAGCCAAAATACTAATACTAAAAAAACCAGCCATGCGACTACAATGCCGTAAAACTGGTTCCAATTACTTATAAATGATGGCAGATCAGGATCACGCCTTTTCACCACGGCCTTTAACCAAAACGGTCACAAAGAAAGCGGCGGTTAATAAGCCTAAAACACCACCAACTGGTATCCAGATAAATCCTACGTCAATTATCGCCCCTACAAAAAGGCCAGAAACCAATCCTACAAGGTAAAATACAAAATCAAGGCTTTTTTCTTCTTCTTCGTGTTTCATACTACTGTTTTTATAACGCAACAAAAATAGGTGATTAATTGATGTTTACAAAAAAAACTAATTATCGCCTGCTGCAAGTAATACACTTGCTGTTATGGCTGCAATCCTTTTGGCTTGCTCAGCAAATTAACAAACAACCTATAGGCGCCCGGTACACCGGCTGGCAATTCCCTAAAGAAGGCCAGCGATGTATAAACAAAACGTCCTTTGCCATAGTTGGCAACTATCAGCGCCCCGTTGTTTGGCTGTTCGCCAGGATCGTTCATCTGCAAAACGGCTTTATATTGCGGATCAATATCGCTTACAAAATAAAGGCCGCGTTCCTGTATCCATCCTTTAAAATCATCCTGTGTAATTTTATTGGGATAATTAAGCACGGCGTCTTGTTTATCCAATATGGTAATGCCTGCGTTCTCATCGGTAACCCTTTGGTTAACCACCTTGAATGGGTAAGGGCCAATTTGTTTAACTACCAGGCCCGAATTGTTATTATACTGTACCAGCAGGTTGCCGCCGTTTTTAACATAGTCCATTAAACGGCTTTGTTCATAAGCCAGGCGCTCGTTAACATTATAGGCACGCACCCCGGTTATAATGGCATCATATGCTGACAGATCAGTGTTCATGATCTCATTTTCAGATAATTGTTTAACATCATAGCCAACCTGGTGCAGGGCCTCGGGCATCAGATCACCGGCACCGGCAATATAACCTATCTTCTTACCGGCAATTTTAAGGTCGAGGTTTACCAGCCTGGTCTCTGCCTGTGGAAACAGGGTTATAGCAGGCACATGATCATACCTTATCCGCCGCAGGCCCATAGAAAAAGGAGCTCCGTTAGCCGTTATTACAAACTGTAAATTGCTTGTCCGGGGCTTACTGTCAGTTGGCGCTACGGTAAAAGCGACCGTCCACTCATCATTTTTTTCCTTTCCTGTAAAATCAATTTTTTCAGGGCTTATCTTCCAGCCTGGAATTGGCTTTATGCTGATACTTCCACTGCTGCTGGTAAAGCTTTTTAATTTTATCAACACCGTCTGTGCCTGCTGCGAATTAAAAATATAATCCTGGTTTTCGATATTTGCAGTAACAGGCGGTGTTATCTCAAGCGGCTGATAAACCTCGCCCCTAACCGGATCAACATACTTATAAACCAGCCTGCGCTCAAAACGCACCGGTTTGCCTTCAATAATAAATTCAAATTCAACCTGGGGCAGATCGGGGTTCTCGGGATTGCCTGCAAGGGTGTCATCAGGGATATTGTAGGCCCCTATTTCATGTGGCGTTTGCAGCCAGTATGGCTGGGTAATTTTATCAGCCGAGCATGTTTGTTCAAATGTTTGCAACTGGTTGGCAGGTATTACCTTGCTGTTAAGGTTTGAAATGTTGCCCTGGCAGCTAATGCCATTTATTTTTACCCTGTTGCTATAGCGGTTAACCACCTGTGAGCGTACCTGTATCTTATCGCCAAGCGCATAGGTTGGCTCTACGGTATAAGCCTCAAACCACAGGCCCGAGCAGGCAGCTATCAGGTTGCTCAGCTCTTTTGTTTTTTGCGTGCGCCAGTAAGTATCTGAAATTTTCTCAACACGGCTAAGCAGCGCTACCAATGCAGGCACAGATTTCTCGGGCGCTCCGGCATTGAAATCCCTGCTGATAATACCTATCGCCGAGCCAATCGATTCGCCGTCTTTAACCCTGTTCCAGGAGGTTACAACTCCATCCATCAGGTCATTTTGCGGCGCATCGCCCAAAATGGTCTTAAAATATTCAAAAAACTCTCCCCGCTGTTTTGACGAACCAAAGCCCTGTGTTTTATGATTGCTGCGGCTTTCGGCGGCAATTTCTCCATATCCCTTCCCTAAAATAGGGTTATAAACCCCTACATCGATCTTAAACTGATCGGCGGCGGTAGTATTGATACTACCAAAACTGTAGGTGTTCCATAACAGGCGTTTGGCCTGCCAGGGTTTTACATATTTTAATTGTTCAGGATAACGGCTCGGATCAGCCGCGGCCGTAAAGGCCTCCTGCGCCAGTATGGCCGATGAGGTATGGTGCCCGTGGCCACCTTCGCCGGTTGTAGGGAAGCGGCATATCATTACATCCGGTCTAAATTTGCGGATCACCCAAACCATATCTCCTAATACTTTTTCCTTATCCCATATCTTTAGCGTTTCTTCCGGGCCTTTTGAAAAACCAAAGTCATTGGCACGTGTAAAAAATTGCTCAGCGCCGTCAACCCGCCTGGCGGCTAACAGCTCCTGCGTGCGTATCAACCCTAAAAGCTCGCTTTGCTCGTTACCTATTAAATTTTGCCCGCCATCGCCGCGTGTACAGGAAAGGTAACCGGTACGATAATGTTTTTCCTGCGCCAGGTAGGCCAGTAAACGGGTGTTTTCATCGTCGGGGTGTGCGGCAATATATAGTACGCTGCCCAGTGTATTCAGCTTTTTAAAGTTCTGTTGTATACTGCCCAGATCGGTCGGTGGCGAAGTTTGTGCCATCGCAAACGTGAACAGATGTAAAAAGATGGTAATGAGGTTGATCCGCTTCATGGCGACAAATATATTGAAAGATGTAGATTTATATTTTTTGTATCAATAATATAACATACCCGTAGGCGCCGATTATGAAAAACATAACTGTTTAAACATTTATTTAAAGAACTCAAAAAAAATTGTCACAATAAAAACAATTTTGTCATTTAACAGTAATCATTAATCAAATGATTAACTTTTGGGTATTGATCTATTAAATTAATCAATCGTTTGATTAATTTTGTGCCGTTAAAAAAATGGACAAAGATAAAATAGATAAAAAAGATCACATCCTTGATGTTGCCGAAAAAGTGTTTTCGGAACTCGGATTTGATGGCGCCTCAACCCGTGTAATATCGGGCGAAGCAGGGGTAAATATGGCTATGCTCAATTATTATTTCGGCTCAAAAGAAGGTTTGTTTCTTGCTGTTATTGAACGCAAGATCACTTCGTTCCAAAACATATTACAAATTTTGGGCAACGATGAGCGTATTAGTTCCTGGGAGAAAATAGAATCGTACATAGAAATTTACGGCGACCGTGTGGTAAATAATAACTGCTTTCAGAAATTACTGTACCAGGAACTCACCATGAACCGCCGCACAGAGCTTGCCGAAAAGATACGCAGCATACTGATGAAAAGCGTATCAGAAGTATTCAAAATATTACAGGAAGGCATTGATAATGGCGAGTTTAGAAAAGACACGGATATGCAGATGGTAGTGGCCACGCTTTACGGCACCAAAAACTTTATCCTGAATACACCACTTATGTCGTCATCCATGTTGGGATATGACATACTGGATGATAATATACTCGAGGAACAATTTAAACCCCGCATCAAAACATATTTAAAAAACCTATTAAAAGCTTATTTACTTAATGAAAATGACAACTCAAAATAAAAACCCCAATCACTTTACGCTGTTTAATGAAGTGCCTCCTTTATACCTGTATATGATCACGTTTGTGATAGCAGGCATGGTGCTGTTTGCGGGAGTCGCAAACGCGCAGGACAGAACAATCACCCTGGACGAAGCTATAAAACTGGGTCTTGACAATAGTAAGGTTTTAAAGCTTTCGCAATCAAAGGTTGAGCAGGCTGTTTCTGAATACAATCAGGCTAAAGACGAAGCCCTGCCAACCGGTAAAATAAGCTATGGCTACAACCACGCAGAAATTCCGGCCAATAAACTGGCCTTAGGCGCCGAAAGCTTTAATTTACCGTCAAGGGCCGACGCTTACTTGGGTATACTTACTTTAAACCAAACTATTTTTGGCGGCAATAAACTCAAGTACGCCCGCCAGTCAACAGACCTGCTAACCCAGGTAGCCCGTTTGGACGTTACCAATGATAAGGACCAGATCACTTATGATATCATAAGTTCGTATTATAGTCTTTATAAAGTATTGCAAAGTAAAAAGGTAGTGGCCCAAAACCTATCTACCATTGACGCCCAGATAAAACAGGCTCAACGCTTTTTTGAACAGGGACTGGTAACTAAAAATGATGTGCTCCGCTTTCAACTGCAGAGATCAAATATTGAGCTTAACGGCATCGATCTGGAAACCAACCGCCGCATCATCAATTACAACCTTAATGTTTTATTAGGTTTGCCCGAAGGCACACAGCTATCCATCGCCCAAATTACGGAGGCCGACAGACAGGTTGCACCGCTGAGCAACTACCTGGATACCGCTATGAGCAGCAGGCCGGAGTTGCAGCAATTTGACCTGCGTACCAAAGTAGCTGAAACCAATATTAAAACTATTAAAGCTAATACATTGCCTACACTGGGCGCATCAGCCGCCGGGTACTATGTTGACGTAAGCTCAAACCCTATACCTAAAAGTGGTCAGTTCATCACCCCGCTGTCGGTTGGTTTAACGCTGTCATGGAACTTTGGTTCATTATGGACCAACAAGAACAAGGTTGTTGAAGCCAAAATACAGCGAGAACAAACTGTAATTAACAAAAACATCACCGTTGACCGTATCAAAGACGAGGTAAACCAAAACTATCAGAACTATACTATGGCTTTGGATAAGATAAAGCTTTTACAAACCTCAATTGAGCAAGCCGGCGAGAACAATAAAATACTCGAATCGAAATACAAAAGCAATATAGCATCAGCCACAGACCGTGCCGATGCGGAAACATTACTTTACCAGGCGCAAATAAACCTGGAACTGGCTAAAGCCGATGCAGGACTTGCCTACTACACCCTATTAAAATCAACTGGAAAAATCAATAAATAATAATACTAAACCAATCAATAAAATGGCAAAGGAACAAGAAACACAGGATAAAAAGAAACCAAACAAAGTAATCCCAATCATATTAGGCATATTGCTTATAGGCGGTATTATTTTCGGGATCAAAGAATATATATATTTTGGCAAGCACATCGACACTGATGACGCGCAGATAGACGGTGATATAAGCCCGGTTGTAACCCGCGTTGGCGGTTACGTTGACTCTATTTACTTTGAAGAAAATACACATGTAAACGCGGGTCAGGTTTTGGTTAAAATTGACGACCGCGATTATAAAGTTAAACTTGAGCAGGCGCAGGCCGCACAGGTTGGTGCAAGCGCCGGTATCAACGTAAACCAGTCACAAATTTTCGCAAATGCTGCAAATTCATCAAGCGCGAGGGCACAAGTTACGTCAAACGCAGCCCGTTTGGATAAAGTTAAAAAGGATTATGAGCGCTATGCCAACCTGGTAAAAGACGGCTCGGTTACCCAGCAACAATTTGACCAGGCCAAGGCCGATCTTGATGTGGCACAAGCTAACCTCAGGGCGTCACAAGACCAATATAAAGCCGCGCTTGAACAGGTAGGTACAACCCGCAGCCAGTTAAAGGTTACCAACACCGGCGTATCACAAAGACAGGTAGATGTTGATTTTGCAAAACTACAGCTAAGTTATACGCGCATTACAGCCCCTTCATCTGGTTTGGCTTCTAAAAAAAGCATCCAATTGGGTCAGCTGGTACAGGCCGGGCAAACACTGTTTTCTATTGTGAATGATAACAGCTTGTATATAACCGCGAATTTTAAGGAAACGCAGCTTACCGACATGAAAAACGGGCAAAAGGTAGACATTGAAGTGGATGCATACCCGGACATGAAACTTGAAGGAACAGTTTATAATTTTTCGCCTGCTACGGGCGCTAAGTTCTCATTACTGCCACCTGATAACGCAACCGGAAACTTTGTAAAAGTTGTACAACGTGTTCCTGTTAAAATAAAATTAAACGCCAGCAAAGAGGTGCTTGACAAACTGCGCCCCGGAATGAGCGTAAAAGTTTCTGTAATTAAAGGATAAATATCATGGCTGAAACAGGCTTTAAAAAATGGATCATCACCATTACGGTTATCATTGCTTCGTTGCTGGAGCTTATTGATACCACAATAGTGAACGTATCCCTGCCCGATATACAGGGCAATCTTGGCGCCACGCTGGAAGATATTGCCTGGGTGGTTACCGGCTACGCTGTAGCAAACGTAATTGTACTTCCCATGTCGGGTTGGCTGGGAAGCCGTTTTGGGCGTAAAAATTACTTTATAACATCGATAATAGTATTTACTATAGCCTCATTTTTATGTGGTAATGCCGCCAATCTTAATGAGCTGGTATTATTCAGGATATTACAGGGTGTTGCCGGCGGCGGGCTGATATCAACCTCGCAGGCTATATTGATTGAAACCTGGCCACGTGAACAAATTGGTACCGCAACTGCACTATTTGGTTTAGGTGCGGTAGTTGGGCCAACTGTAGGGCCTACCATAGGTGGGTATATTACCGACCACTCTTCCTGGAGATGGATATTTTATGTAAATATCCCGGTTGGGGCGCTCGCGGCGTTTTTTGCCTACACCTTTGTACGCGAAACCCCTAAAGATGAAAAGGGTAAACCAATTGACTGGTGGGGCATTGGCCTGCTGGCGGTTGCCGTGGGTAGCTTACAAACCATATTGGAAAAAGGCGAATCGGAAGATTGGTTTGCCACACCTTATATAACTGTACTCACCGTTACCGCCGTATTAGGGTTGATCCTGTTTATATGGCGAGAAATGAGCATAGATTACCCGATAGTTAATTTTGCCATATTAAGGCACCGTAGCTTTGCCGTTGGGATGTTCACCTCCTTTATACTTGGTTTCGGACTATACGGATCAGTGTTTGTTTTCCCGGTATTTTGTCAGAACCTGCTTGGCTTTACGGCACAACAAACCGGCGAGATCTTGTTCCCTGGCGGGTTATGTACTATTATTATGATGCCGTTTATTGGTAAAATGCTTAATAAGGGTATCCCGGCTCAATTTATGGCTACCGCTGGTATGTTCTTGTTTTTTGTATTTACTACCATGCTCAGCAACTCAACTTTGGCCATGGGTACGGGGAATTTCTTTGTGCCGCTGGTAATACGCGGAGTGGGTATGGCGCTGTTATTTGTGCCGCTCACTACATTAGCTATTGCCGACCTAAAAGGCCCCGAAGTTGGGCAAGGTACCGGTTTAAATAATATGATGCGCCAGTTAGGCGGTTCATTTGGTATAGCAACGCTTACCACGCTTATACACATAAGGCAGGGGGTACACCGCAATAATCTGTTAACAAATATTACCTCAACAAACCCGGCCTTTGTTGATCGCTTTAATACCTATATGCATGGCTTTATGGCTAAGGGCCATTCCTTGTTTGATGCCACTCGCATGGCTTACGGAGCTATAGAAGGGGCCGTTACAAAACAAGTATTGCTATTAACTTATGACGATGCCTACTGGATATCAGGTTTGGTGATGCTATTTTCAATACCATTATTATATCTGCAGCCTTTTAAGAAGAGCAATGCAAAAATGCCGGTAGATGCACATTAATAAACGATAAAAGCCGTTCCACTATTACCTGGAACGGCTTTCCCCAAAAAAAATTAACAATTAAAATTTAAGTACCCGTCCCATAAATACAATTGTTTTAATAAAATTATTGCAGAGCTGAGGCGTGTTTAATCTTAGGTATAAATTTAGAGGTTTTTAATTGACAAACGCAAATTAATTCGGTAATAAAGTACAATTTGTGAAAAAGACATGAAATTTGTGAACTTCATGTCTTTTTTTTACGAAAAGTTGTGAATCCCTATCAAAAAACAATCTTACCCGTAGAAGTTATCAGAGATGCGATCCTTACGGCATCAAAAATCCGTTCCTCGGTAGTTGATAGCTTTATTAATGAATCTTCGTGAGCATTAACGCACATTTCACAGCCATTAACAGCGGATATAGCCAGGCTCATTAACTCAAAAAACTCCTTACCGGTAACAGGCTTCATCATCAGCTGCATACGAATGCGGGCCGGTATCTGGGTGTATTTTTCCTTTTGAGTAAAATGCCTGAACCTGTAAAATACATTATTTGATGCCAATAATGACGCGCAGCCAACTGCTTCGGCTATCTCTGCAGCATCGGCTCCCTGCTCTTCGGCATATTTAGTAAAAAAGGTAGTAAGGGGTACATTATTATTGTTAACAGCAGTACTCAGGCCCAGCAAGGCACACTCTTTGGCAGTTAAATGAGCCGATGTAAGTGTACTCGTAAAATTCAGCTTTAAATCGCGCAGGTAGCGTGATTCGCCTTTTTCAAGCAGGCTAAGGGCTTCTGTTCTGTAATCTTTATCTAATCCAATACCTTGCAGTATTTCCTGGATCACTTCGGTGCTTTCGTTCATGGTAAATTGATATTAAAAAGTATAAAAAATCCCCGCGCAAATGCTATGCACGGGGATATATGGTATTAACAGGGGTATTAAACTGTAAGGGTTTCCTGACCTTTTTCCCAGTTGCAAGGGCAAAGTTCATCTGTTTGCAAGCCATCAAGTACACGTAAAACTTCTTTAACGTTGCGGCCTACGCTCAAATCGTTAACTGATACCCAACGGATGATACCGGTAGGATCAATGATGAAAGTAGCACGGTAAGCGATCTTTTCGTTTGGCTCCAATATACCCAGCTCTTCTGCTAATGATTTTGAAGTATCAGCAAGCATGGGGAATTTAAGATCGCGCAGGTCATCATGATTGTTTCTCCAGGCCAGGTGTACAAATTCAGAATCTGTAGAAGCTCCGATTAAACGGGTTTCACGATCACGGAACTCACCGTAGTTTTTGTTGAACTCGGCAATTTCAGTTGGGCAAACAAAAGTAAAATCCTTTGGCCACCAGAACATTACAGTCCAAACGTTATCATCATTAACAAGATATTCAGAAGTTAATGTTTCAAACTCTTTGCCTTTTTCAAGATTTGTTACGGCAATTTTAGAAAATTGAGGGAATTTTTGTCCTATCGTTAACATAATTACTATTTCTTTATTATTTATGCAAATATAAGGATTTCTGCCTTTGTCTTTTATTCTAAAAATCTATACAATATAGATTTTATTGATACCTAAAGTTTGATACTATTAATTTTATCTATTTATAAAATAAAAGCGGCATAAAATTCTATTCGCGCAAAAAAGCAGCACTTTAAATGCCGCTTTTTAACAATATTAAAATCCGATCAAAGTATAAACTTAGTGCTCAGGAAATTGGAATCGTTATCGTTTACGATTTTATTAATGATCTGCTTATTGGTTTCGTTCATCTTGGTAGCTACTAATGAACGTATGGAGAATGATCTTAACGCATCATGTACAGAAAGCGTACCCTCAGCGCTGTCCTTACGGCCGGTAAATGGAAAAACATCGGGGCCGCGCTGGCACTGACTGTTGATATTTACCCTGCTTACCAGGTTAACAAAGGGGTCGATCAACGATGATATTTCATGTGCATCGTTACTAAAAATACTCACTTGCATGCCATGCGGCGAATCAATCTGGTATTCAATCGGCTCCTCTATGGATTCAAATGGAATTACAGGGATTACCGGACCAAACTGCTCCTCGCGGTAAAGTTTCATTTTTTCGTTTACCGGATAAACGATAGCGGGATAAAAAAATGACGCGACAGACGTTCCGCCGTTTTCATTTATAACTTTTGCACCGTGAACAATGGCGTCGTCAACCATTTCCTTTAATAATTCCGACTTGTTGGGCTCGGGCAGCGGGGTAAGTTTTACATCTTTATCCCAGGGTAGCCCAAATTTCAGTTTGGACACTTCCTCGCTCAATAGTTTCAAAAATTCATCAGCAACATCTTTGTGTACAAATATCATTTTTATGGCAGTACAGCGCTGCCCGTTAAATGACAATGCCCCCAAAATACACTCGCTGACGGCCAGCTGCAGGTCGGCATTTTTGGTAACAATGGCTGCATTCTTGGCATCAAGGCTTAGTACTGCCCGTAAACGGTTTATTTTAGGATGTCGTTTTTTCAGGTCGTTAGCTACCTTGCTCGATCCTATAAACGCCAATACATTAACCTTGCCGGTCTGCATCAGCCCCGGCGTAACCACCGCGCCACGGCCATAAACCGTGTTAACTACTCCTTTAGGAAAAGATTCCTGAAAAGCCCTCAACAGCGGATAATGTAAAAGTGTACCATGCTTAGGTGGTTTAAATAAAATGGTATTGCCCATAATAAGGGCGGGTATAAGGGTGGTAAAAGTTTCGTTAAGCGGATAATTAAATGGCCCCATGCACAATACAACCCCCAGCGGCGAACGGCGTATCTGGGCTATCAGCCCTTCAGCCATTTCAAACCTTGACGATTGACGGTCAATATCTTTTAGTGCGTCAATAGTAGCATTAATATACTCAATGGTGCGGTCAAATTCCTTTGCCGAATCACCATATGATTTCCCAATTTCCCACATCAGCAGCTTTACAACCAGGGTGCGTTGTTCGCTCATTTTAAAAATAAAGCGTTCCATACACTTAATACGATCGGCAATGCTCATGGTGGGCCACTCGCCGCGCCCGTTATCATAAGCAGCTATGGCAGCGTCGAGTGCGTCATTCGCTTCTTTTTCGGTACAAATGGGGTATGTACCAATTAGTTTACGTTTATACCCCTCGGGCGTGGGGAAACAAACAGGTGAATATACCTCACTTACCGGCCCGTCCCAGGCCTTCATCTCTCCATCACACAGGTATTCACGCTGATGCACTTCTGTTATTTGAAATTCGGCCGGTATTTGGCCTTCTTCCACAAATATCGAACTGATCTGGTCTTGAAAACTCATATTTTATTTGGTGTTTGATTTCTATAAAGATAAAAAAAGCCCGCTTTTGCAAGCAAGCTTTTTACTGAAATAAACTTTTATTAATGAATTGTTAATTTATGCCGACTCTTTATACAACACCATGCCGGCATGATAAAAAACACCGTCCTCAAAATCTCCGTCGGCTATAAAGCCTGTATCATCCAAATATTCTACATGCTTACCACGGATAGTATAAAATCCGGTGTACGCGCTTTTTTTATTACCACGGGCCTCATCATACCGGCCGTTTGGTAAAAATTCATGGCGTATGTAACCATCTTTTGTTACCCAAACGCCTATATGCTGATCTTTTTCCATGTTTAAGTTAAAATGCTGTTGATGTTGTTAATTCTTTCCATGCTTCCAGTTCGTTTTTAACCTCGGCTATTTTTTTATGGGCCAGGTCATAAGCGTCCGCGCCTAAAAATAAATTGAGCGGGGCATCATCGGCTCCGGCTATTTTTATCATAGCTGCGGCAGCTTTTTCCGGATCGCCGGGCTGTTGCTGATCGAGGTTATTTTGATGCAGGTTCTGCGCGTCGCGTACATTCTGGTAATCACTGATCTGGTTCTTTGGCGTAATAAGCGACCCTTCTGACAGAAAATTGGTACGGAAATAACCCGGTTCTACAATAGTTACTTTAATACCTAAAGGATTTACCTCCTGGGCTAACGCCTCTGAAAATCCGTTAACCGCAAATTTAGTGGCACAATAGATGCCAAACCCGGGATATCCGCCAACGAAACCACCTATTGATGAAATATTAATGATATGCCCTGACTTTTGATCGCGCAAATAAGGCAAAGCCTTCCTGATCACGTTTAAAGAGCCAAACACATTAACATCAAAATTATCACGTGCTTCGTCGTCAGTCAGTTCTTCCAAACCGCCTACAAGGCCGTAGCCTGCATTGTTGACCACTATATCAATTTTTCCGAACGTGCTGATGGCTTTTTCAACGGCTTCCTGCACGCTGCTTTCGTCTTTTATATTAACAGCCAACGGCAAAAACCTATCACTATCATCGTTAACAGCCTTATTTAGGTCGCTAATACTTCTGGAAGTAGCCGCCACGCTATAGCCTTCGTTCAATAATCTTTTTACTAAGGCGAGCCCTAATCCTTTGGAGGCTCCGGTTACAAACCAAACTTTCTTATTTTCCATTTTTTAATTTCTTAGTTAGATGTTTTTAATGATTTGAGAGATCTTAAATGCTTTTCAGATCGTACTCAAAGTCGGTTGAGCAGGTAAGATCCTGCCATTCATAAATCTCGCTTTGTAAAGCATCCAGCTTGGTGAGCGCCCTGTTATAAGCATCGCCGCCTAATAGTAAATACAAGGGTGGGTTAGCTTCGCCCGCAATTTTGATAATAGATGCCGCAGCCTTCTCCGGGTCGCCGGCCTGTTCGCCGTCCATCTTTAAGTATTTGCTGTGCGATGCCCTTACATCTTCATAATCGGCTATCGGATTGGTAGTAAGCGTCAACGAATCTGGTGTAAGGAAATTTGTCCTGAACGCTCCGGGAGCTACTACTGTAACCTTAATACCCAATGACTTTACATCGGCAGCAAGTACTTCTGATAAACCTATTACCGCATACTTTGCCGCTCCATAAATAGCCCAGCCTGTGCCGGGCGCGATACCAGCAATTGAAGATATATTTATGATATGCCCTGAACGCTGCTTGCGTAAATAAGGCATTACATAGCGTATTACATTAAGGGTGGCAAATACATTTACATCAAAAGCCTGGCGGGTTTCTTTATCGGTAAGCTCTTCAATAGCTCCACCAATACCATAACCGGCATTATTGATAACCACATCTATACGCCCAAATGTTTCATAGGTGTGCTGCAGGGCAAGTGACACGCTGCTTTCATTAACCAAATCGACCTGCAAGGGCAAAAAACCGTCACTTTGTGTATTAACCGCTTCTATTAACTCTTGCTGATTCCTGGAGGTGGCAGCAACAAGCTGACCAGCATCCAGTAATTGTTTTACTAAACTGAGCCCAAATCCTTTTGAGGCGCCAGTAATAAACCATACTTTTTTGTTGTTCATATTTTGTTCTGTTTTTTGATAGAACAAAATTAAGGAGGGCGGGGGCGCAAAGCATTACGCTATTCAAACCAATGGTTACAAAATTCAAACATTTATGAATTTACAGCGATACTTTGCTTTATTGGGTTGGACGAAATACCCGTGGTTTATAACAAATATAAAGAATTGCAGCCATTAAATCAAATCCGTTAATGACTGCAAACCTTAAACATTCCTGAAGGTGGATGGTGTTATTTGGGTTTGTTTCTTAAAAAAGTTGTTAAAATGAGTGGGCTCTTCAAAGCCCAGACAGTACCCTATCTCCGATATATTCCAGTCGGTGTGCCTGAGGAGCGATTTGGCCTCACTAAGCAGTCTTTCGGCAATATGATCGGTAGTTGTTTTGCCTGTGGTTTCGCGTATGGCCCTGTTCAGGTGGTTTACATGTACTGAAAGCCGCTGAGCAAAGTCATTGGCCGACCGCAGTATAAACCGCTGTGAAGGCGTTTCTATAGGAAACTGGCGCTCCAGCAACTCCGTAAACACCGAGGTTATCCTTGATTTGGCATCGGCATGCTTATACACATTTTCAGATGGCTGCGTTTTTAGCGCGTAATAAGCAACTTCGGTAACGTAATTCCTGATGAGGTCATACTTAAACGCGTACTCGGAATTGATCTCCTCCATCATTTTCATGAACAAGCCGCCCACATATTCATACTGGCTCTCGTCCAGGGCATATACGGGTTTTGCCCCCAGTGCAAACATAGGCAGCTCGCTTAAACCGCCCCTGAACCTTTCCCTAAAAAAATCCTCGGTGAAAATGCAGAAGAAACCCGACCTGTCGTCAGACTGGTGTTCAAAGGTATAAGGCACATGCGGACTAAAAAACATCAGCGAAGCGCCTGACAATGTGATACTTTTGTCGGCATAGTGAATAATATCATTGCCGCGCATCAGGCTGATCTTATAAAAACTGCGGCGGCTGTATGTAACCGGTTTTGCGTTGGGGCCTATACAGTCCTCAATCCTGAAAACATTAAAATGACCGATGTTTTGCTGCAGATTATTGGGCAGCCAGTCAAATTTATTCCGGTAAAAATCCTCGAGTGTCTCTGTTGCCATATTCAAAGTTACAAAATTCAAACCTCCATGCAAATAAATGCAAACTACTAAACCTCGTTTTTAACATATTTTCCGTTCAAAAAACGCGTTTTTTTACATTTTCATGCAAAAACGAGCACAAAAGTGTGTTTTTTAACATTTTTTATTGCTAATTATAAAAACAGGTGTTTTTGGCGCAGTTTACCCTTTGGCTGTTAGTGGCCATAATTAAAAAAATTGCCATATAGAAGCTCCGTCATCCTGAGGAACGAAAGATCTTCTTCAACAGAAAAGCTTTGTCATCCTAAGGGAACGAAGGATCTTCTTCGCCCTGCTAAGCGCAAACTTTTCTGTAAAAGCATCCTTCTTCACATGTCATTGCGAGCGATAGCGCGGCAACCGCATGCTATACAGAGGGAGTAGCTCTGTCGCAAAGCGCTCAATTGCCACTGTGGCTATTACCTTGTTGCCATAAAGCAACAACTCCCCAACGCGTCATTGCGAGGAACGAAGCAATCTCTATGCTGTACAGAGCGAATAAGCCTATTGCAGAACGCTTGAATTGCCGCCTGGCTGTTACCTCGTCGTCACAAACAGGCTTTATAAGCAAAAGCTTTAGCATCCTGAGCTTTAAAATCCGCGGACTTTGAAAGTAAAATGACACAAAAAAGGCCTGTCATCCTGAGCCCGTCGAAGGATAGCGGGAAAGGCCTCTACGCGCGCCTTTCGACAAGCTCAGGGTGACAGGCTCGTCCACCTATGGGTATCGAGTGAGCATGACAAATACTTTTCATCGAGGCGCTAAGGCAACCCGCTCCTGGAACGAGGGGCGAGATCCATCTATTTTTAAATACCTAAAACCATCAGGGCATTCCACCTGTAATTATATTATACTTAATTTTTATACTTTAAAATTAAATAATATAATATTATGGCAAGTTTAAGTAACAGAAGAGTGGCTATCCTTACCGAAGAAGGATTTGAACAGGTAGAATTAACAAGCCCTAAACAAGCACTTGAAGCTGCAGGTGCAACCGTACATGTAATATCGCCCAAAAGCGGCACCATCAAAGCATGGGATAAAACCAACTGGGGGATTGACGTTAATGTAGACAGACAATTGAGCGAAGCGAGTCCCGACGATTATGACGCGCTGGTGTTACCCGGCGGTGTGTTAAACCCCGATAAATTAAGACAAAATAAAGACGCGGTTGCCTTTGCATCGGCATTTTTGGATGAAGGAAAACCCGTAGCCGCTATATGCCACGGTCCGCAATTGCTGATTGAAACAGGGCTGATCAAAGGCCGCCGGCTAACCTCATACCCATCGCTTCAAACCGACCTGAAAAACGCGGGCGCCGATTGGGTTGACCAGGAAGTTGTGGTTGATAACGGATTGGTGACCAGCCGTACCCCGGCCGATCTGGAAGCATTTAATGCCAAAGCCATTGAAGAAATTGGCGAAGGCATACACCACGAAGCATAAATAAGTTATAGTAAATTTTAATAAACAAAGGCACCGCAAATAAATGCGATGCCTTTGGAGTTTTAATACTTATATAATAACTTTACTATAAGTAAATAAGTTATGAAACCACTTTCAATAAAATATATGCTTCCACTGGGGTTATTCCTGTTAGCATTAAGCTTTGTTGTTAAATTTATGTACCCGGCCTTGCCCGATTCTATTTACGGGTTGTTTATGGGCTTTAGCACAGGCGCTATTTTATTGAGTATTATACAAGGTTTATACCTCCGCAAGCAAAGAGATAGGTTTTGCTGAGTTATAAATTTCGCGGAGCTCTGAAGGGAAAAAATAAAGCAAAGGTCTTGTAGTCCTGAGGAACGAAGGATCTTCCTGGCCCTGGCCGAGCGCCAATCTTCTATTAACAGCCATATCTTTATCACATGCCAGCAAAAAAAGCTTTGATCATTGGTGCCGGTATTGCCGGCATAGCCGCGGCTATTCGCCTGGCTGTAAAAGGTTACCAGGTTGAGGTTTTTGAGGCCAACAGCTATGCGGGTGGCAAGCTGTCGGAGTTTAAGCAGGATGGTTTCAGGTTTGATGCCGGGCCCAGCCTGTTTACCATGCCCCAGTATGTAGATGAACTGTTCACGCTTGCAGGTAAAAAGCCGTCGGATTTTTTTAGCTATCAAAAACTGAACGAGCTTTGCCGCTATTTTTATGAGGATGGCACCACATTAACCGCTTATGCGAGCACCGACCAGTTTATAGCCGAGGTTAGTAAACAAACCGGCGAGGCAGAAGGTTCTGTGGAAAAGTATCTTGAAAACAGCCGCAATATTTATAACATCACCAATCATGTTTTTTTAGAAAGCTCCCTACACCGCTTAAAAACCTATTTGAATTGGGATACGGTAAGTTCTGTTCTCAGGTTCGGGCAGATAGACGCTTTCCGTACCATGAACACGGCTAACGAAACATTTTTTACGGACGACCGGATGGTACAGTTTTATAACCGGTATGCCACTTACAACGGTTCAAACCCATATACCGCCCCGGCCACGCTCAATGTAATACCGCACCTGGAGCAGCATTATGGCGCTTATTTTCCGGAAGGCGGTATGTATAGCATTGTTAGCAGTTTGGCAAAACTGGCGGAATCGTTAAATGTTAAATTTCATTATGATTCTCCTGTAGAGGAGATCGTTCTTGAAAAACAGCGGGCAAAGGCGATAAAGGTAAAGGGCGATATTTTACAGGGCGATATTGTAGTATCGGCTATGGATGTTTGGTTTACTTATCATAAACTGCTAAAAAGGCACCCGCGGTTATTCCCCAAAAAGGCCCTGAGCCAGGAACGCAGCAGTTCGGCATTGATATTTTACTGGGGCATCAAAAAACAATTTCCCGGGCTCAATCTGCATAATATATTTTTTAGTACCGATTATAAGGCCGAGTTTGACCATATATGGCAGCACAGGGATATTTTTCATGACCCCACCATTTACCTCAACATCAGCTCTAAATATAAACCGGATGATGCGCCTGAGGGCTGCGAAAACTGGTTCACCATGATCAACGTACCCGCCAATACCACACAGGATTGGGATAGCCTGATAGCCGGCGCCCGGGCAAACATCTTAAAGAAACTTACCCGCATACTGGGCGAAGACATCACCGATCTGATCCTGTGCGAAAGTATACTTGACCCCAGGAGTATCGAAAGCCGTACATCATCATACCAGGGTTCAATTTACGGCAACAGCTCAAACAGCCGGTTCGCCGCGTTTTTAAGACATGCCAACCGGTCGTCAAAAATTGAAGGCCTGTACTTTTGCGGGGGCAGTGTGCACCCGGGCGGGGGCATCCCCCTTTGCCTGCTGTCGGCAAAAATCGTGAGCGATTACCTTCCCGCGCTCTGACGCGCGGCGCATATCTGTTAAATTCTCAGTTATACGGCGATGTAAAGAGCCATGGTCGCGCGCCTGTCAAAAACACCGGTTTGTAAAGGATTCACCTAAAAGAAAAATATATTTGCGTTATGAAACTTCAGCTTTTTGAGAAACAGGTGTACACCGACCGCCGGCAGGCACTAAAGCAAAATATCGGATCAGATGGCCTTATCCTTTTATTAGGCAACGAGGATAGCAGCATGAACTATAAAGACAATTGCTATCCCTTTAGGCAAGACAGCACTTTTCTTTACTACTTTGGGCTTGATGTGCAAAACCTTGCCGCTGTTATTGATACCGATACCGGCGAGGAAGTTATTTTTGGTAATGAACTAAGCATCGATGATATTATATGGACAGGTACCTTACCTACCGTTATGGAGATGGCATCGGCGGTGGGCGTTAGCCAAACCAAGCCTTATAACCAGGTACTTCATTATGTACATAAAGCCCTTATAGCAGGCCGCAAAGTTCACATTTTGCCGCCATACCGGCCCGAAAACACAATGAAACTGGCAACCTGGTTTAATGTAAGCCTGCAGGATGTTCAGGATCATGTATCTGTTAAACTTATTAAAGCTGTTATTGCCCAGCGGGTAATAAAAACACCCTTGGAAATAGCTGAAATGGAAAAAGCGGTTTCTATCAGTGTCGATATGCAGCTGGCGGTAATAAAAAGCACCCGGCCGGGCATTAAAGAATATGAGCTGGTAGCCAAAGCCATTGAAGTGGCCCAGGCAGCCAATGGCCAATTGGGTTACCCGGCTATCATTACCACAAAAGGGCAAACTCTGCATACCCATTATTACGGCAATACCTTGCAGGATGGCGATATGGTTTTGAGCGATATTGGCGCCGAAAACAACATGCACTATGGCGGCGATCTTACCCGTACCTTTCCCGTTGGCGGCAGTTTTACCACCCGCCAAAAAGAATTATATGAGGTTGTGCTTGCCTCTATGGATCATGCCATCAGCATGTTAAAACCCGGCGTAAGGTATAAAGACATCCATCTGGCGGCCTGTGAAAAACTGGTTGAGGGCTTAACTCAGGTAAACCTGATGAAAGGCGACCCTGCTGAAGCTGTTGCCGCAGGTGCACATACCATGTTTTTTCAATGCGGCCTGGGGCACATGCTGGGCATGGATACGCACGATATGGAAAACCTGGGCGAGCCGTATGTTGGCTATACCGATACACTGAAAAAAGATACCGTGTTCGGACTAAAGTCTCTGCGGTTGGGCCGCGAGCTCGAAGCTGGCTACGTACTTACGGTTGAACCGGGCATTTATATCATTCCCGAACTGATAGACCGCTGGAACGCGGAAAAGAAATATGCTGACTTTATCAATTATGATGTACTGCAAACCTACCGCGATTTTGGCGGTATCCGTATTGAAGATAACTTTTTAATAACAGATACCGGCAGTCATTTATTGGGAAAATACCTGCCTAAAACATTAAAGGACATTGAAGGCCTGAGGGGGTAAGCAACAGGATATTCCCATGCAATAAAATGTTTGCTGAACGGAGTGAAGCATCTTCTTCCATAGAAAAGTTTGGGCTCAGCAGGGCGAAGAAGATCCTTCGCTATCGCTCAGGATGACAAGCTTTTTTATTTTACATTCGCTTTTTTTACATTCCCCTTGTCATGCTGAACGTAATGAAGCATCTTCTTCAACAGAAAAGCCGGCGCTCAGCAGGGCGAAGAAGATCCTTCGCTATCGCTCAGGATGACAAGCTTTTTTTATTTTACACGCACACTTTGTCATGCTGAACGGAGTGAAGCATCTATTATGCGCCATGCCAGTCGGCCATGTAAAAGCGTATAAGATTTCTCTCTATCGTTCGAAATGACATGCTTTTGGGTAATCCAGCCCCACAGGGTCCTCTGTGAGAGGTCCTGTGGGGACAAGCTATCTTTTTAAAAATGTCATTTCGATAGAGCAAGGAGAGGAATGAGGGAGGCGCGAAAGAGAAATCTTCTACGCCATGCCAGTCGGCATATAAAAGCGTACAAGATTTCTCTCTATCGTTCGAAATGACGTGCTTTTTTGCAATCCAAATGACGTGCTTTACCCCCTAATTCTCCCTTACCATTTTCTCCAGGGCATCTATCCAAATAGGGGAATCATTCAGGCTTTCTACCAGCTGTACCTTTTCGCCGCCCAGGGCTTTAAATTCATCACCGTACTCGGTAGTTACCTCGTAAACAGTTTCCAGGCAGTCGGCCACAAATGCGGGGCAAAACACCAGCAGGCTTTTCTTACCTTCTTTGGCCAGTTTCGCTACTATTTCGCTGGTATAAGGTTGTACCCAGGGGTCGTTACCCAGGCGCGATTGAAAACAAATAGTATATTTTTCTTTTGGGATATTAAGCTTTTGGGCTATCAGCTGAGCAGTATGGTGCGATTGCGCCGAATAACAATACTTGTTTACATCAGTTAGTTTCTGGCAGCAATCATTAACCTTTAAACAATGCTGATGGGTATGATCGGCCTTGATAAGCTGCCTTTGGGGTAAACCATGAAAGCTGAACAGTACATGATCATAGCTTTCCGGATCATATTTCCGGGCGTTATCGGCAAAAGTTTCTATCATACCCTCATTGTCATGAAAAGAGTTCACGAAAGATATATTGGGTTTGGTTGGCCACCGGGCTATCAGTTCCATCACTTTATCATAAACAGAACCGGTGCTGGCCGAGGCATATTGCGGAAACAAAGCAAGAACCTGTATTTCATCAACCAAAGCCGCCTTAAGCCTGTTAAGGGCCGATTCAATAGACGGGTTTTGATAGCGCATGGCCAGTTCCACAATGTAATCATCGCCAAGTCGCTGCTGCAGGGCCTTTTGTTGCAAAAGGCTGTAGTGCATTAATGGCGATCCGGTTTTGTCATCCCAAATAGCCCGATATAATTTAGCTGATTTTGGAGCCCTGAACGGAGCTATGATCCCACGCACTAAAAGCGTGCGCGATATGGGATTAATATCAATTACCCGGGGATCCATTAAAAACTCATTTAAATAGGTCCGTACATCGGCCGTCGAGGGGCTGTCGGGTGTCCCCAAATTCACCAATAAAACTGCTTTCTTACCCATAATTATTCCGTCGGCAAAAATAAAATAAATTAGTCCCCTAACCGTGTGAGGAGCGAACAAATTACAAATAAATGATTACAAGGATGTTATTTACAGGGCAGGGTTATCAATCAGGCAAAAAGGCTATTATCCTTGAGCAACCGTGGAGGGCTTCTCTTCAGGGGGCTGGGGGACTCTTCCACAGCATCCACCAGGGCGTTCCCGGCGAGTCATGATGCTCATAATGATAACCGAAAAAATAGCAGCTAAAAAACGCAAACAGGTGGTTCCTGGTTTGGCTCCTGGCAAAATACGGGTTGTCATGTTCGCCTTTATGGGGCTGGTAAGTACCAAAGTAAAACAGCTGCAGCGTGCTCAACAGCGATGGCACTACCCAAAACATAATGAGGTTTGGCTGGGGGATCCACAATTTTAAAATATTAAACAAAACAGCCATTACCACAATTTGCCATACAGACAGGTAATTACGGATAAACCTTACATACCAGCTCCAAAAACCGCCCTCATGATAATCGGGATCGGCATGGGTATGTACATGACTGTGGTGCAGGTGGTGTTTGGTATATAGCTGCGGGTACCAGAATGAGGCATATAAAAAGGTACATATATAGCCAATAGCATTGTTGATACCACGATGCGGCGATACCGTTCCGTGCATAGCATCATGTGCGGTAATAAACAGGCCGGTGTACAGGTGCATCTGCACTAAAATAAAAACATAAAGCAAGGGGTTGGTAAAGCTAAAATGCCATTGCATCAATAAAATAATTGACGTAGTCCAGCAGCCCAGCACCAGAAGGGCAATAACTAAACCGGTATTTGACGGGCTTTTTTGCATGTATTGGTACAACAGCAAAAAACGTGCTGTTAAAATTTTTCCAGCTGGGCTTTTACGTCCTGCATGAGCCACATGGGTGTTGATGTGGCCCCGGCTATGCCAATAGTATCATTTGCCGAAAACATGGATCTGTCTAACTCGGCCGGCGATGATATAAAGTAAGTATTGGGATTATGCTTGCGGCACACTTCAAACAACACCTTGCCATTTGATGATTTGCGGCCCGATACAAACACAATTTTATTAAAACGGCTCACAAACCGGGGCAGGTCCTTGTCGCGGTTTGATACCTGGCGACAAATGGTGTCATTGGCTTTCAGGTTATATCCCCGCGCTATCAGTTCATCTTTTACACTATAAAACTTTTCCATGCTTTTGGTAGTTTGAGAATATAGTGTAATATTCTGAGGCAGTTCTACATTATCCAGCTCGGCAATGTCCTGAAAAACCAGCGCTTCATTATTGGTTTGTCCTTCAAGGCCAATTACTTCCGCGTGGCCATGCTTGCCAAATATGAGTATCTTTTCGTTGGCGTCGTACGAGCTTTTTATCCTGTTCTGCAGTTTTAAAACTACCGGGCACGATGCATCAATAAGTGTTATGTTGTTTTCTAAAGCTATGCGGTAGGTATCGGGAGCTTCGCCGTGCGCGCGTATCAGCACCTTTTCGTTATGCAGGTTTTGCAGTTCGCTATGTTCAATAATGCGCAATCCCCGGGCCTTTAACCGTTCCACCTCTTCGTCATTATGCACAATATCACCCAGGCAATACAGATAGCCATCCTCGGCCAGTATTTCTTCGGCCATATCAATGGCGTAAACCACACCAAAGCAAAAGCCCGAATCCTGATCAATAGTAACCTTTAACTGATACTCTCCCATTATGTTACAAATTTACGGCAAAAATAATTGGCGATGGCAATGATAATTCATGTTTTGTTCAAATTTAAGGTATTCACAGCAACACCTAACCTTTATCCTAATATCCCCAGCACCATAAAAAACACAAACTGCATGATCAATAACGTGGGGGCTACGCGGCTTTGTGATCTCAGTTTAAATTTCTCGAAGATAAAAAGCATCAACGCGCTCAGAATAAACCAACTGACATAATTTTTAACAGGGATACTGTCGCCCGCCCAATGCCAGTAATCAAAGCTGGTGGCAACAGGCTCAATCAATATATCCAGCATTACCATTATTGTAGCCCCGGCAACTATCCGGAGCAGCATGTTTTTGATCTGGTTTTGCTGAACAAATACACCGGTTGAATAGATCAGCAGGAACCAGTTCACACCTATCATCAGGGGTATATGAAACAGCTTTATACCCAATGTTTCGCCATAGGTGTAGCTGCCAAACAGCCAGCCGGTATGTACACCTATATACTCGGCCGCAAAGCCCATTGCAAAAATGAGCAGGGCAAACCACAAAAGATTACTGCCTGGCGCGTTGCAGGCAAATATGATCACAGCTGCCATGAGCAACAAATGCCAGGGCACAAGGCTTAAAAACAGCAAATTAAGGTCGGGAATAATAAAACCGGCAAGGCCAACTATATGAAACAGCACAATAACAATAATACTTATACTATGGGTTGCCGGATAAGCACGGAACGGATTTTTCAAATTTTGCGCCCTTTCCATACCGTTGTTTTGGTGAGATATTTTTGTATAGATACTACGGCAATAACCAGCATGCTTAACATTTGCAAAGGATGCAGCAAAATATTAACAACCGGGCTTTGGCCTGATAACAGCGAGATCATAATCCGTGTAAGCATAATTAAACCCGCCATAAAAAAAATGAGCGGCAGGCTAAGGGTCATGATCACAATCATGGGGCCGCCTATGGTTAGCACTATATAAATTAAAAACCCGATGATACTATAATTAAATGCTGCCAGAAAGTTTTTGCCAAAGCCATTCACAGCTTCCCTGTAACTTTTATACATGCGGCAGCTGATCATGCCATTGGCCAGCAACGCTTCGCCGTTATATGCCCTGGCTTTTACAAGCTTCATGATCTCCACATCCTCAACCACCTTGTTTTTTACGGCTTTATGCCATTGATGCTGATGATAAATACCCGCATCAAACAACATGAACTGACCACTTGCTGCGGCAACGGCGGCATTTCTTAGGAGATAAATTAACCGTACGGGCAACAGGTTCAACAATATAAAATGCATCAGTGGGACTACCGTTTTTTCGCCGGGGGTTATCATTTGCTGATTGGCAAACAGGCTCAGCAAACCCAGCTGATGCAGGTGCATGCGGTGTACAGCGCTATTGATCAAGCCGGGTTTTACTACTTCATCGGCATCTAAAAAAAGCAAATATTTGCCATCGGCGTGTTGTGCTAACTGGTGACAAGCATGATTTTTACCGATCCATCCATCAGGTAATTTGCCGCCTTTTATTACCCGGAACCGGGAATGGTGCGCGGCGAATGCCGAACAGACAGCATAAGTATCGTCAGTTGATTCATCATCTAATATGATCACTTCGTAATTTTGATAATCCTGCGCCTGGATAGACCAAAGCAGCGCTGATATGTTGCCGGCTTCGTTACGGGCGGGGATAAGCACCGATACCCTGTCCTGATATTGCTTACCCACCCGGTGCAGTTTAGGGTTGGATATAAAGTTGAACAGCGTAACCGAAAAACGCAGGATAATAAAGAAGAAGGTAATTAAAATGGCAATGATCACGTTTATATATCAAATTCAGTCTGTAGTCGTTTTGAGCGGCTGTAATGTTGCTGATAGGCTTCTTTTAATTCAACTATTGTTTTGCCGGTAAAGTTTTCAGTTTCTTTTTTTAAGTAAACGGTCGCAGTTGGCTTTTTATGTTTAAAGTATTGAATAAATGTTGAGGCAAAAATCAATTGGAATTTGCCTTGTGCTTTTTGCATGATCCGCAATACGCCTTTATCAAAGCGAACATCATCTATATAATTGGAATACAGTTTGCCTTGCGGAAAAATAAGCACGAGATTTTGCGGGTCATTTAAAAGTTCAGACGCGTAGTTAAGCGATTCAATGATATCCTTTGAGTTTTTGGTGATAGAAAACGCTCCGGAAAACTTCAGATAGGTAAGCTTATGAACCGTTTCTTTTTGCACCATTACATGGTATTTTTTCTTCAGGAGCTTTTCATTTATACAATAAATTATGAGGCCATCCCAAAAACTAAAGTGATTTGCTATCAGCAATATTGACTTGTCCTGGTCAACCTCAATGTTATTGAGCAGCAGTTCATGAAAGTGTTTGCCTACTGCCCACTTCACATAATAATGGATAATACGGTTAATAAAAATGTTCTTTTTATTGTATACCATGTCAGGGCAAGTTAATTAATAACAATTATCAATGCGCTATATTAACCTGGTTTTTTAGCGCCTGCTGATGAAAATCGTTGATCCGCACTTTCAATTCCTCAAATGGCACTTCGCCCGCCGTGCCGCAATCAAACAGATGTATATAGGCGCGGGGTTTCAGGCTCTCAAAATAATCAATCAGCGTACACTGATAAACTACCTGGCAGGGTCCCTTGATTTGCTTAATTAAACGTTCAATACCTTTTTCAACATGAATATGGGTTATATGGTTGGAGCAAAGCTCCCCCTGCGGAAATATGGTGACCAGGTTCCGCGGATCATTCAGTAAACCGGCCGAGTAAGTGAGGGACTCCAGCATATCCCGCGATCCTTTCTTCATAGAAAAAGCGCCCCAGTATTTAAAATACCAGTGTTTTACAAAATGATCATGCTGCATCATGATGTAAAGGCGGCGCTGCAGGTTATTAAAAGCGGTATAATTGGCAAAAAAGCCATCCCACCAGCTAAAATGGTTGGTGAGCAGCAATACCGAATGCCCGGGACGAGGTTCAAAAGGCAAAATATTGACCTCTTTAAATTTACGCCCCATCCACCAGCACATGTAGCGGTAGAACAACTTACTTAGCGTATCATTTTTGCGTGACGGCAACATAAATTTATTGTACTAAATATTCATCAAGTGCTTTAATAACCAGCCAATGCCCCAGGGCCAGCTCATGCACCTCAACATGCTCCAGCATTTCAATAAAAGGCATCGCTGCAGATTTAGGAAACAACTTATCATCTTTCCCAAATATCAGTAAACAATTAATTTTATACTGATTTATTAGCGTAGCTACTTTTTCAACGTCGGGTTTTAATAAGCGTATCAAATTTAGCGTATAATAAGTATCAAGCCTTTTTTGTTCGGTATCAATCTCATTATAGGCTATCTGGTACAGGTTATCATCAATAAACCCGGCTTTTCTTACGCTTTTAAGCACAAATGGAGCCAGCCACTTGCTTTTGGTTACCTTACGGAACATGAATTTACCCAGCGGATTGTGCAATAAAAAATGAAAGCCTTTGTATGACGAAAGTCCGTCGGGCGCCATCAGCAGCACATCATCAATCAGGTGGGCATATTCTTCAACCAGTATAAGGGCAAGGTTGGCGCCTATGGAATAACCCATTACCGAGAAACGCTGTTCGCCGTAAACCCTAAACCACTCCTGCATATAGGTGCGTACCATGCTTTTGGGCATGCCCTCGCGAATCTGTTTTTCTGTCCACCCGTCAAGTTTGCTTCCGCCGTGAAAAAAATGATCAAAGCCATAAATATGATATTTGGGTAGTATTGATTTTTCGAGCACATGAAACTGCTTACCCGTCATGCCGTAGCCATGAAAAGCCAGTAATGGCTTTTGGCCGCTGCCATACTCATGAAAATGTGCTTTACCCAAACCGGGCAGATGTAAAAAACCCATTGAGGCAATATTAACAATTATTTAACCTCGCCGCTTCCAAAAAGGCGAACTTTTTGACATGCATGTTCAGGAGCCGTTTGGGCTTAGGGATTAATATGCCCCATGATCATTTGCGTAGCCCCTGTATGCTCCTGCACATAAGTACGAATCTTTTTACTGGCGATACTATAAAAGGCATCGTCGGTAATTAAGGTATCCGCTATCCCCTTTAGCTCGCCCTCATTACCAATGCTGAACCCGGCCTTTAAGGCTATCAGTTCACGGGCCTCATTAAACTTTAAATAATTGGGGCCAAATATTACGGGCAGGCCAAATGCCGCGGCTTCGAGCGTATTGTGGATACCAACCCCAAACCCCCCGCCTATATAAGCTATATCGCCATAGGCATACAGGGACGACAGCATCCCGATATTATCTATTATCAGTATAGTGAACTGAGAGTTGTGAACACCGAGTTGGGAGTACTTTACAACAGTCCCCCCGGGCAGTAGATTCACGAGGCTATTTATTTTTTCCTCACTTATTTCATGCGGCGCGAAAATAAATTTCCAGTTGGGGTATAAAGCCGGCAAAGTTGCCAGCAGTTTTTCATCTTCGGGCCAGGTGCTCCCGGCAATAAACACCTTTTGCCCGTTTTTAAATTCGCTTATCAGGGGCAGTTCTTTAGGCTGCTGCGCATTGGTCCATACGCGGTCGAAACGGGTATCGCCGCTTACGGTTGCGTTATTTAGGCCAAGGTTATAAAGCAGTTGCTTTGATTGATCGTCTTGCAAAAAAAAGTGGGTAACAAATGTTAAAATTTTACGGTTAATACCGCCATACCATTTAAAAAACACCTGTTCGGGTTTAAAAATACCCGAAATAATGTATAAAGGAACATTGCGTTTGTGCAGTTCATTAAAATAATAGTACCAGTACTCATACTTGGTAAATATGGCCATGCCGGGCTTTATGGCATCAATAAACTGGCCCGCGTTTTTTGCCGTATCAAGGGGCAGGTAATAAACGGCATCGGCCAGCGGTGTATTCTTCCTGATCTCGTAACCCGAGGGCGAAAAAAAAGTAACCACGATCTTTTTATCCGGATGTAACGTTCTGATAGCCTCTAAAATAGGCCTGCCTTGCTCAAATTCGCCAAGCGATGCAAAATGGAACCAGGTACTGTTGTTAAACTGTGCAATTTGTTGCTCCCTGCGGCCATTTATCCATAAAGCGGCCTTAGCATTAAAAAACGAATAGAGCCATACGGCAAAGTAATATAATTTGATCCCAATGTTATATAAAAACATCAATTTAAGTATGAATGATTATCTTAGCCGGGCATAAAAGTAATAACAATAATTACAATAAATATTATGACCTGCTTATATGCCGCAACTTGCTTAATTTGAGTTAGCGACTTTATCAAGCTACAGATCAGGGATATAAAATGTTATTAAAAAAGAAGCTTATTTTTGAAGGGATAAATTTGCAATCTGCATACCAAACCAAGGAATTTATTGTATCTAAACTAAAAAAATCAATTTTAAAAAATGGCAAACCGTAAGCGGATATTAATAACCGGAGCAGCAGGCTTCCTGGGGTCGCATTTATGCGACAGGTTCATCAAAGAAGGTTACTATGTAATTGGCATGGATAACCTGATCACCGGCGATCTGCGTAATATTGATCACCTGTTTAAGCTGGAGAACTTTGAGTTTTACAACCATGATGTATCCACTTTTGTGCATGTACCGGGGCAGCTTCATTATATCCTGCATTTTGCTTCGCCGGCAAGCCCTATTGATTATTTAAAAATACCTATACAAACCTTAAAGGTGGGTTCACTGGGCACGCATAACCTGCTGGGCCTTGCCCTTTCCAAAGGAGCCAGGATGCTCATCGCCTCCACCTCCGAAGTTTACGGCGACCCGAACGTTAACCCGCAACCCGAAGAGTACTGGGGCAACGTGAACCCGGTGGGGCCACGCGGCGTTTATGACGAGGCCAAACGCTTTCAGGAAGCCATCACCATGGCTTACCATACCTTTCACGGGCTGGAAACCCGTATTGTGCGGATCTTTAATACCTATGGCCCGCGCATGCGGCTAAATGACGGACGCGTACTCCCCGCTTTTATTGGCCAGGCCCTGAGGGGCGAGCCATTGACCATGTTTGGCGATGGTTCACAAACCCGCTCTTTTTGTTATGTGGACGACCTGGTGGAAGGCATTTACCGCCTGCTGCACAGTGATTATGCTCAACCCGTGAACATTGGCAACCCCGATGAGATCACCATCAGACAGTTTGGCGAAGAGATCATTAAACTTACCGGCACCAACCAAAAGCTCATCAGCCTGCCGCTGCCGGTTGATGACCCTAAACAACGCCGCCCAGATATTACCAAAGCCAAATCTATTTTAGGATGGGAACCAAAAGTTTCCAGAAGCGAGGGCCTAAAGATCACTCTTGATTATTTTAAATCACTGCCCGAAAAGGAAATAAACCACAAGGATTTTCAATACTATAACAAACGATAACCTATACTTAAAATGAAAATATTAGTAACCGGCGGCCTGGGTTTTATTGGCTCACATACTGTTGTTGAATTGGTAAATGCAGGCTATGAACCTGTTATTGTTGATGACCTGTCGAACTCGGACCCTAAAATATTAGATCAGATAGCCAGGATCATAGGTTACAAACCTGTTTTTCATAAACTTGATCTGTGCGATGAACGTGGTGTAAAAGAACTGGCTGTTAACGAACCCGACATTCAGGGCATTATTCATTTTGCCGCTTCAAAAGCAGTAGGCGAGTCGGTACAAAAGCCGCTAAAATATTACCGCAATAATTTTTATTCGTTAATAAATTTGCTCGACGCCTATTATGGCAATCCGTTGAATTTTGTTTTTTCGTCAAGCTGCACAGTTTACGGACAGCCCGAACATTTACCTGTTAACGAAACTGCCCCTATACAACCGGCGCAATCGCCTTATGGCAATACCAAACAAATAGCCGAAGAGATACTGCGCGACCTTATTGCCTCGGGCAGCAACTATAAAGTTATTTCATTAAGATATTTTAACCCGGTAGGTGCGCATGAAACCGCCCTGATAGGTGAATTGCCAATTGGCGTTCCGCAAAACCTGGTGCCGTTTATTACACAGACCGCCATAGGCAAACGCGAAAAAATAACCGTATTTGGCGATGATTACGATACCCCCGACGGCAGTTGCGTTCGCGATTATATACACGTGGTTGATTTGGCCAAGGCACACGTAGCTGCTTTAAAATTGCTTGAGAAAGAAAGCTTTAAAGGATATGATGTATTTAATATAGGTACCGGTAAAGGCAATACCGTATTAGATGTAATACACGCCTTTGAACGCACAACAGGTGTAAAGCTGAATTACGAAATAGGCCCGCGCCGCGAAGGTGATGTAGAGAAAGTTTGGGGCGATGTAACCAAATCGGCCAATAAATTAGGATGGAAAGCCGAGCTGGACATTGATACGATGATGTTATCAGCCTGGGAATGGGAAAAATATATCGCTCAAAATCCGTTATAAATAAACAAGAATGCTACGAGTTTTCGCGTTTTACCAAACAATGCAATTTGGTAAAAACGCGAAAAGTTCATAACTGTTAAAATTCAGGTTTAATAAAACTTGTATCTGCTAATACATATCATATGCAAAAGATCATAATTACGGGTGGGGCGGGTTTCATTGGATCGCATGTGGTGCGCCGCTTTGTAAAAAACTATCCTGATTATACCATCATTAATTTAGATAAGCTTACCTATGCAGGTAACCTGGCCAATTTGCGCGATATTGAAAATGAACCAAACTACAGGTTTATAAAGGGCGATATTGTTGATATGGCATTTATTAATGACCTGTTTGCCAATGAAAAGCCCGATGCCGTAATACACCTGGCAGCCGAATCGCATGTTGACCGCTCCATTGTAAACCCGCTTGAGTTTGTAATGACCAATGTAGTGGGTACGGTTAACCTGCTAAACGCCGCCCGCGAAAACTGGAAGGGGCGGTACGATCAAACTCGTTTTTATCATGTTTCAACCGATGAGGTATACGGCTCGCTGGGCGACACAGGAATGTTTACCGAAGAAACCGCCTATGATCCGCATTCACCTTATTCGGCATCAAAAGCCAGTTCTGATCATTTTGTAAGGGCATATCAGGACACTTATGGTTTAAATACGGTGATATCCAATTGTTCAAATAACTATGGATCCTTTCATTTTCCCGAAAAACTGATCCCACTGGCTATTAATAACATTAAGCAAAGTAAGCCTGTGCCTGTGTATGGAAAAGGCGAAAACATACGCGACTGGCTTTGGGTTGAAGATCATGCCCGTGCAATTGACCTTATTTTTCATAAAGCCAAAGCCGGGTCAACCTATAATATTGGCGGCCATAACGAATGGAAGAACATTGATCTGATTAATTTGTTGTGTAATATACTTGATAAAAAATTGAACCGGGCAACCGGCGAATCGGCTAAACTGATCACTTATGTAACGGACAGGGCCGGGCATGACCTGCGGTACGCGATTGATGCCTCCAAATTAAAAAATGATTTGGGATGGGTACCCGGTATAACTTTTGAGGAAGGCCTTGAAAAAACTGTTGACTGGTACCTGGCCAATGTAGAATGGCTTGAGGATGTTACATCAGGCCATTATCAGCAGTATTATAATGAACAGTATACTAACCGTTAGCTATGTTTGGGTTATTTAAAAAGAAGCAGGAAAAGAAACATGCAAACTTCAACTATGAATCAATCATGGTTGATATGCATTCACATGTACTGCCAGGTATTGACGATGGCGCGAAAACACCGGAAGACTCTATTATACTGATACGTAAAATGATGGAGCTGGGCATAAAAAAAATTATTGCCACGCCGCACGTCATGATTGATTTTTACAAAAACACGCCCGAAACTATAAATAACGCGCTTGAGATACTCAAGGCCGAGCTGATAAAGGAAAATATTGATATACCCGTTGAGGCTGCTGCTGAACATTACTTTGACGAAACCTTTGAAACCCGGGTAAAAGAAGGCAAATTACTAACCATGGGCGATAATTATGCCCTGTTTGAGTTTTCATTTATTAACCAGCCGCCCAATGCCATATCAGTTATTCAAAAAATGAACGATATGGGATATAAACCCATACTTGCCCACCCCGAAAGATATCCTTATTTAGATCTGGAGCAATACAAGAACCTGCACAGCTGGGGTTGCAGTTTCCAACTCAATACCATTTCGCTAACGGGTTATTATGGCAGGGAGGCTAAAAAACAGGCCGAAACCTTAGTTGACAATGATCTGATTGATTTTATATCAAGCGACATGCACCACCCCAAACATGCAGCTGCATTAAAAGATGCGCTGAACACGACCTATATCCAAAAACTCCTTTTTGATTATCCGTTAAAAAACACGCTGCTTTTTTAAAAGTTTTAAGACCATCAGGTTTGGGTATCTGCGGACGAAGCCAAAAAGTACAAATATCTCACATCACATAGTCCCTAATAATATAGCTTATTCGTATCTCAGAGCTTCAACCGGGTCAAGCCTTGCGGCTTTTTTAGCGGGGTAATAGCCCGATATCAACCCAATAAATGTACATAACAGTACAGCAAAAATAAGCCAGGCCCAGGGTACAACAAACGCCCCGCTAATTTGAACAGCTATCAGATTACCCGCGGCCATACCCAGTATTATGCCTGCGGCACCCCCAATAAGGCATATTACAATAGCCTCTATTAAAAACTGCTTGCGTATTACCGCCGGCGTTGCGCCGATAGCTTTACGCACTCCTATCTCACGTGTACGTTCGGTAACTGATACCAGCATGATGTTCATAAGACCAATTGCAGCCCCTATTAAAGTGATGATACCTATTGCAAATCCTGCAACGGTAATACCCAGCAGCTGGCTTGAAAGTTCCTGCTGTACAGAGTCGCTGCGGGTTATTTCAAAATTATCGGAATTGGCAATATTAAGCCCTCTTACATTCCTGAACAGCGACGTGGCTTCGCCAATTGACGCATCCAAAGCGCCGGGTCCATTAACCTTAACGGTTAGCGTGAACGAGGCATTTTTTGCAGTGTCTATCTGTTTGGCCTTAAGTATAGGGATAATACAAAATTTGTCGCCCCCAAAAGAGCTTGAACCCTTTGACGCGATTACACCAACTATACGGTATTTATTATTACCGATAAACAGGGATTTGGTAACCGGATCTTCGTTTTTAAAAAGTTTTGTTTTTATTTCATCTCCTATAAGTACCACATTGGCCCCGTGCTCAAGTTCCGATGACGAAAAATTACGCCCGAAGGCAAGTTTTTTACCGCTGGTTGCCAGGTAATGTTCGTTTGAACCCGAAATAGAAATGTTAGGATTTGTTTTTTGATTGCCGTACTTAGCCACCGCTGTACCGGTAACGTCCAGATTAATGGCTGTTATTACCGGCAGTTTAAAAGTTTTCTTAAAGCGCTCGGCCTGGTCATAGGTAATTGGGGGATACATTTTGCGGTGGCCCCCGTTGCCAAAATTAAGCCCTTCGCCCCGGTTTTGGATGGTAAATGAATTGGCCCCCAGATCGGCAAAAGCGTCATTGGTAAATTGGCGTATCCCCTCAATAGCCGTTAAAATACCAACCAGCGCCATAATGCCGATAGCAATAATTAATGAAGTAAGCGACGTGCGGAGCCTGTTGCCGGCTATTGATTGTAATGCTATTGAGATGTTTTCCTTATAGGAGGTTTTAACCGGCATGGTATAAAATTATAAAAACTTTGTGATTTTGACTGTGCACTATATCAATTTGTTACAGGCAGACTATAATATAATAGATTCTGTTTTTTGATCCGTTTTAATACTGATATGGCTGTGAAATGCGAGAGCCATTTGGCACATGGCCCTAAAAACAGTCCGCTAAAAAATCAGAGCCGCGTTCTACCCCTGTTGAATAGAATGCGGCTCTGGTTTTTTGCGCAAACAAGGCTTAATAAGCCCCTTATTCCAAACGCTTGTAAATTTCTATTGACTTCCCGGCTGAATCGGTTATTACCTGCGAATATTCGTTATTACCTTTAAAGGTGATCTTGATGGCAAATTTTTTATGCAATAATTGAGGGTGATTTGATATTTCATCCTCTTCGCTAAGGACATCATCCTTTAAACTGAATACACCATACCCGAACCCATTTTTAAACTTGGTGCCCTCTTTATTGATAGGATACCGGTGTACGAACATAAAATGCCCGCCCCAGAAAATTTTGTATTGGGTTGGCGTTTGTTTTATAGTATCTTTTCCCGTTACGGTATAAAACGCGTCCATTTTCCATAAGCCATCCAAAGCAGAGGTATCCGTTAAAGCCACTTTAGTGTAATTCTCAGTCAGTTTATAAGGCACATTACGCACCCTTGTCATATTGGGAATAACCTGGGTATACCCGGTATCGGTTCTGGTGATAATCAGATTAAAAGTTTGGGATGAATCAAGCATACGGCTGCTATAAATATTTTGTTCAGTAATCTTATTAACAGAATCCTGTTTATAAGAGCCCACACCGAAACCAACGGAAGAATCAGGCGCCATAGCAGCATACATAAAATGGTTGTTGGTATATATCTTCATTTGTGTTCTTGCATAAACTGTATCCCTCCCGCCGCCACTAAGCATTTGCTTTTCCAATTTATATACACCTGATTGGGTAGGTGTGTTTTTAGATGGTTTGCAGCCTGCCATTATCATGATGAGCAAAACTGCGACTATTATGTTCTTTTTCATTTTGTTTAAGTTTAATAGTGATCTCGACTCGTTTTCGGGCAAATGAGGTTTATTGGCGTCTGCATACCATCTTGTTACCGGGTAAGTAAAAAAACGTCAATGAGAGGGGCGGTAAAAAGGTTATGGGGGAGCCTTTCTCATAATATTAGTTTTATGTATTGGTATAATAAATTTAAACAAAATATATCTAAAAATCAATTATTTATTGATGCCATTTACACGAGTTTCCTGTAGCTACATCATGGCAAGGTGGTAAGCTTATACAAATTGAATTAATAGACAAGCGGTATTATTAGCTATACGGGTTAGCCTTTAAGCTCAGCAATAAAAAGAAAGGGAGAGGATAAAACAAAAAGGACAGCTTGCGGCTGTCCTTTTAAAACTTATATATTATTACTTGTAATTATACCGAAAACGATGTGCCGCAACCACAGGTGCTGGCGGCATTAGGGTTGTTAAAGGTAAATCCGCGAGCGTTCAGGCCATCCTGAAAATCAATTTGCATACCCATCAAATATAAACCGTGGGCCTTATGCATAAATACCTTTATTCCGTCAATATAATACTCCTGGTCGCCGTCCTTTTTCTGGTCAAAACCCAAAATGTAGTTCATGCCCGAGCAGCCACCACCTTCAACACCAACACGCAAGCCAAAGTCGTCACCTATTTCTTGCTGATCCTTCAATTTAAAAAGTTCTTTAACGGCTCCTTGTGTAAAGGATACCGGTGCAATTTCAACAGCAGTACTCATCTTATTTTTATTTAACTATACAAATATAAGGTAAAATGTGGATTTTTGCTGCAACCGGTATTTTATGACCTCTGCTTAACATTTTAATGAACCATGCAAACGTTACCTTATTTACTTGATATTTTAAAATATACCGTTGCCGGCATTGGCGTTGTATGGGTTGCCCTGTACCTGTTTAAACCCTATTTGGACAGAGCGGATCAAATACAATTACTTGAACTGAAAAAAAGCATCAGCAGCCAAACATTGCCCCTTCGTTTACAGGCTTATGAGCGGATAATATTATTTATTGAACGGATAAACCCGGCCAATATGCTGGTTCGCCTGAATGTTTCGGGTTTATCAGCGGCCGAACTGCAACTTATGGTGGTTACCGAAATACGCAACGAGTTTCAGCATAATATTACTCAGCAGATATACGTAAGCAGCCGTGTTTGGAACGTAGTTAAACGGGTAAAGGAAGATACCTTAACCATGGTAAATAACACTATAAAAGCCATGCCTAATGACGCCACAGGCATGGATATAAGCAAAACCATTTTGATTCATTTGAACCAGTTGGAGCAGGACCCGTACGAAATAGCCACCGGCCTGGTAAGGCAGGATATAGAAGAATTATTTTAATGCCATGGCCCCAAAAAAGTTCACCACTACATCGGGTATCGAAATAAAGGAGGTTTACACCCAGCCCTCATCAATGAACGAGCTGCCGGGCGAATTTCCTTTTACTCGCGGCATACAAAAAGATATGTATCGCGGTAAAGCCTGGACAATGCGGCAGTACGCGGGGTTTTCAACAGCCGAAGAATCAAATAAGCGCTATCATTACCTGTTAAGCCAGGGAACCACCGGCTTGTCTGTAGCTTTTGACCTGCCAACACAAATTGGCTATGACTCAGACCATGAACTCTCCGAAGGCGAAGTAGGCAAAGTAGGCGTGGCCATAGATTCGTTAAAGGATATGGAGATACTGTTTGATGGCATATCCCTCGGGGATATAACTACCTCCATGACCATTAACGCCACGGCGCCTATTTTGCTGGCTATGTATATAGCACTGGCCAAAAAACAGGGAGCCGACCTGAAGCAAATTTCGGGCACGGTACAAAATGATATATTAAAGGAGTATGCCGCCCGTGGTACCTATATATATCCGCCGGCCCCATCCATGAGGCTCATAACCGATGTTTTTGAATATTGCAGTACGGAAGTTCCCAAGTGGAATACCATTTCTATTTCAGGCTATCATATACGCGAAGCGGGTTCAACCGCAGTGCAGGAACTGGCATTTACACTTGCCAACGGTAAAGCTTATTTAAAAGCGGCGCTCAATAAGGGGCTCGATATAAACGTATTTGCCAAAAGGCTATCTTTCTTTTTTAACTGCCATAACAACTTTTTTGAGGAAATAGCCAAATTCAGGGCAGCCCGCCGTATGTGGGCCAATATCACCAAACAACTTGGCGCAACAGACGCCGGCGCTCAAAAACTGCGCTTCCATACCCAAACAGGCGGTTCTACCTTAACCGCACAGCAACCGCTTAATAATATTATACGGGTAAGTAACCAGGCTTTGGCGGCTGTACTGGGCGGCACACAATCATTACATACCAATGGATATGATGAAGCGCTGTCATTGCCCACAGAGGCTGCGGCCAAAATTGCCCTGCGTACACAGCAGATCATCGCTTTTGAAAGCGGCGTAACCGATACGGTTGATCCGTTGGCGGGCTCTTACTTTATTGAAACCCTTACCAATGAAGTTGAGGCTGCCGCACAATTATATATAGATAAGATTGATGCCATGGGCGGCGCTGTTAAAGCTATTGAACAGGATTATATACAACAGGAAATAGCAGCAGCGGCTTATCAATATCAAAACGAAATTGAAAGCGGCGAAAAGATACTGGTAGGCGTAAACCGCTTTACACAACAAGAAGACGCAGCGACAAACGTTTTCAGGGTTGATGACGCTATCCGTAAAACACAGACTGCAAAAATAGCCGCGCTAAAAAACACCAGAAACAACCCGGCTGTAGCCACAAGCCTGCAGCAACTGCACGAAGCGGCAAAAGGCCAGCAGAACTTAATGCCCTTTATACTTACCGCTGTTGAACATTACGCCACCCTGGGCGAAATTGCAGATACCCTGCGAAATGTTTTTGGAGAATATTAAAAATGACGTATAAACTGTAGCTTTAATTACGTTAAAGATCACAGGAATTATAGACCAAAATATCCCGTTAAAACTTTATCTGGCAGTATACCATAGCTTTAATTTTTAACGGTAGATATAATGTGTTATTGGCCCAACAATTGCGGCAGCAAAGCTGTATAATAAATTATTAAAACTCTGCTATTTACCCTAATTTTTTAGTAAATTGATCGGTTTATATCAATTGGCCTTAATAGAATAATAATTGTCATTTTTACCGTGAAATATAATATTTTATGCGGATTTTTCATAATAAAACAGATTATTATATCATAAATTTATTTGTTAAAAAAGTGAAAATTTAATTTTTTTATTAGGTTTTTTTGGCAATATTCGATGTTCCGTAGCAAGCCCAAAAGATGTTTCGCTGGGGGTTGGAAATCAATATTTTACTAATATATATATGGAAAAAACTTGTACTAACGTTTGGAATAGCTGCCTCCAGATCATAAAAGATAACATACCAGCACAAAGCTTTAAAACTTGGTTTGAGCCAATAAAAGCTTTACGTATGGAAGGAAGCGTCTTAACGATACAAGTACCAAGTTTATTCTTCTACGAATGGCTTGAAGAGCACTATGTAGGTTTACTGCGCAAGACAATAAAAAAACAATTAGGCGACGAAGGACGTTTAGAGTATAATATAGTTGTTGAGCAATCATCAACTAAACCATACACAACGAATATGCCGTCGAACGGAAATGGTGCCGAGTCAAAAAATCAGTCAATGCCGATCCCCATATCAATCAATAAGGATATCAAAAACCCTTTTGTGATACCCGGGCTAAAAAAATTAAATGTTGATCCGCAGCTAAACAGAAACTACACCTTTGAAAACTTTGTTGAAGGTGATTGTAACCGTTTGGCCCGCTCCGCAGGTTATGCTGTTGCTGCAAAACCCGGTGGCACATCATTTAATCCGCTGATGATATATGGCGGCGTAGGTTTGGGTAAAACCCACCTGGCCCAGGCAATCGGTAACGAAATAAAACGCTCCCTGCCCGATAAACTGGTACTTTATGTATCGTGTGAAAAGTTTACCCAACAATTTGTTGACGCGCTTAAACACAATAACATCAATGATTTTGTGAACTTTTACCAGGCTATTGACGTGCTGATCATGGATGATGTGCACAACTTTGCCGGTAAAGAAAAAACACAGGATTTCTTTTTCCATATTTTCAATCATCTGCACCAGTCGGGCAAGCAACTGATCATAACGTCAGATAAAGCGCCTAAAGACCTTGCCGGTTTAGAGGAACGCCTGCTTTCGAGATTTAAATGGGGCCTTTCGGCCGATCTGCAGATCCCTGATCTGGAAACCCGCATGGCTATACTTAAAAATAAGATATACCAGGACGGCATTGAGCTTTCAAATGATGTAATTGAGTACGTAGCGCATAACATTGATAACAATGTACGTGAGCTGGAAGGCGCAATGGTATCATTGCTGGCACAGTCAACCCTTAACCGCAAGGAGATAGACCTGAACCTGGCGAAGCAGATGCTGAAAAACTTTGTGAAAAATTCATCTAAAGAAATTTCGATGGAATATATCCAGAGCTTGGTTTGCGAATACTTTGAGGTGCCTATTGAAATGGTAAAGTCACAAACCCGTAAACGCGAAATTGTACAAGCCCGTCAAATTTCAATGTACCTGGCTAAGGCGCATACCAAAAGCTCACTAAAATCAATTGGCCACTTTTTTGGCGGCCGCGACCACTCTACCGTAATTTACGCTTGCCAAACCGTTGAGGACCTTATTGATACCGATAAGAAATTTAAAGGTTACGTTGCCGACATTCAGAAAAAGCTCAAAATGTCTTAACAGACCTATTATCATATTACTATGAGCCCTGCGTACAATGTATGCGGGGTTTTTTGTTGGAATAAGTTTGCTCAAAAAGAAAATTCTTCTCATTTTGAACTATTTAATCATCACCTATGAATAGCTTATTAACAAACAAAACAGCATTGGTCACCGGGGCCTCCCGCGGTATTGGCAAGGCCATGGCACTCAAACTGGCCGATGAAGGAGCGGCAGTAGTGATCAATTATATTAAAAGTAAAAACGAGGCCGACCTGCTGGCTGCCAGCATAAATGAAAAAGGCGGCAGGGCCATCGCCATCCAGGCCGATGTTTCAAAGCCCGGGGAAATTAAACGATTGTTTGATGAAACAGAACAAGCATTCGGCAATATAGATATTGTGATTGCCAATGCAGCCGATGCCATAGTAAAACCATTGGCCAATTGCAGCGAAGAAGATTACGACCGTATATTTAATACCAATACCAAAGGCGTTTTTTTTATTTTGCAGGAGGCTGCAAAAAGGATACGTGATAATGGCCGTATCATAGTTACCTCAACAGGAGGCACCAAAATGTTTTTTTCTGAAACGTCGCTTTATTTAGGCAGCAAAGGCGCCGTTGAGCAATTTGTGCGCGTGCTTTCGCGAGAACTTGGCAATAGAAAAATCACGGTTAATGCCCTTTCGCCAGGCTTTACCGATACCGACCTGCTACCGGAGCGCGACAGGCAGGTGGCTACTGATATGTCGCCCCTTAAACGTATTGGTGATCCGGAAGATGTGGCCGAAGTAGCTTTGTTTTTAGCAAGCCATGCCGGTCGTTGGATCACCGGACAAAACATTGGCGCAGGCGGCGGAGTTTTTTAAGCTACTTATTATCTCCTAATCCATATTTTTCTGAGTTTGGTTACCCCACCGGCTCCATGATTTTTAAAATTGCATCCACATATTCCCGGTTATTGGCCAGGCGGGGTACTTTATGCTGACCGCCCAATTTACCTTTCTCTTTCATCCAGTTAAAGAAAGTACCCTCGGGCGCACGGCGTACAATGGGGCGGCGCAAGGCAAGGTCTTTAAAACGCTTCGCGTCATAGTCGGAATTTATACGACGCAGGGTTTCATCGAGCAGATCAACAAAGCGCTCAAACTCGGCAGGTTTTTTTTCAAATTCAATGATCCACTCATGCGCGCCGCATTGGTCGCCGTTAAAATAAACGGGGGCCGCGGTATATTCCCTGATGATGGCCCCTGTTTGATGACAGGCCTCTTCCAGGGCACGCTCGGCATTGTCAATGATCACTTCTTCGCCAAAAGCATTGATAAAATGCTTGGTACGCCCGGTAACCTGTATGCGAAAGGGCGATAAGGACGAAAACTTGATGGTGTCGCCTATCATATATCGCCAAAGCCCCGCATTGGTAGTAATAATAAGGGCGTAGTTTTTATCCAGCTCCACTTCGTCGAGCGTAAGCGTGGTGGGATTCTCGTCATGCAGGTGTTCCAGAGGCAAAAACTCATAAAATATGCCATAATCCAGCATCAGCAGCATATCCCCGGGCTCTTTTGTGTCCTGTATGCCAAAGAAACCCTCAGATGCATTATAATTCTCCAGGTAATACATTTCGTCGCTGGGAATTAAATTCTTAAACTGCTCACGATATGGGGTAAAATTAACCGCTCCATGAAAATACATCTCCAGGTTTGGCCATACTTCGAGCAGATTTTTTTTACCTGTAATTTCCAGTATACGTTTAAATAATACAAGGTTCCAGGTAGGCACCCCGCTGATGCTGGTTACATTCACATCTTTGGTAGCGTAGGCTATTTTCTCAATTTTTTCTTCAAAATTTTCAAGCAGGGCTATATCCAGGTCGGGGGTACGGTGAAACTCGGCCCACAGGGGCAGGTTTTTCATGATCACTGCAGAAAGGTCACCAAATGATGTTTCGGCGCTTAACTGGCTCACCTGGTGACTGCCGCCAAGTGTTAATATTTTACCCGTGAACATGCGGGCGTTGGGTCTGTTGTTAAAATAAATGGTTAGCAGGTCCTTACCACCTTTAAAATGGCATTCCTCCAGGGCTTCCTCGCTAACAGGGATAAACTTGCTTCTATCGTTAGTTGTGCCCGATGATTTAGCAAACCAGCGGATCTCTGACGGCCAAAGCACATTTTTTTCGCCCAGGAGCATACGCTCAATATAGGGTTTAAGCGTATCATAGTTTTGAATGGGAACGCGCTCCTTAAACTGGTTCAGGTTCTCAATACTTTTATATTGATATTTTCTGCCCCATTCGGTGCTTTCGGCGCCGGATATCAGTTGCTCAAACCATTCTTCCTGCACCTCATTGGGGTATTTCATAAAAAGCTCTATCTGATGGATTCGCTTTTTCATGAACCAGGTAAATACGGAGTTGAAGATCGTCATAGGTTTTTATTGGCGTGGTTAGCGTTATGATCAAGATATGAAAAATTTAGTTAATCATAAAGCGCTGTCAACCTATTATTGTTTTTCTGATTACTGCGGGAATACTTTTCTTTTCAAAACAAAGTTCGAACCAAGGTATACTTTGCGCACCATTTCGTTTTCGGCCAGTATTTCGGGCACACCCGATTCCAGTATCTTGCCCTCAAAAAGCAGGTAAGCGCGGTCAGTAATAGATAATGTTTCCTGTACGTTATGGTCAGTAATCAGGATGCCTATGTTGCGGTGCCGTAATTTGGCCACCATAGCCTGTATTTCTTCAACCGCAATAGGGTCAACGCCAGCAAAGGGTTCATCCAGTAAAATAAAATTTGGTTCGGCAGCCAAAGCGCGGGCAATTTCGGTACGCCTGCGCTCCCCCCCTGATAATAAGTCGCCCCGGTTTTTACGTACTTTATGTAAACTGAATTCATCAATAAGTTCTTCCAGTTTTTCACGTTGCCGTTCTTTAGACATTTTCCCCATCTCCAGCACCGCCTTGATATTATCCTCTACCGAAAGCTTGCGGAACACCGAAGCCTCCTGTGCCAGGTAGCCGATGCCTTTTTGCGCCCTGCGGTACATCGGATCGCCGGTAATGTCCTTATCATCCAAAAAAATAACGCCCTCGTTTGGCTTTATCAGCCCTACTATCATATAAAAGGAGGTGGTTTTACCGGCGCCATTTGGCCCCAGCAAACCTACTATTTCGCCCTGGGCAACATTAAACGATACATCGTTAACAACTGTACGCTGTTTATATTTCTTTACTAAATTTTCTGCTCTTAAAATCATTATTTTTTGTCTGAGCTTCGTTCCTCAGAATCACGCGTTTATGTATTGCTTACTAATCGCCTATTCTTATCCCTTTTATATTCAATTGTATGGTGCGCCTTTCGCGCCATACGTTTTCTTCAATACTGTAACAAATATCAAATGGCACACCCGGTTTCAACTCGGGCAGGTATTCGCCGTGATTAAAGGCGATACAATCAAATGCCGCCGAACCATCCTGTATCACGGCCATTTTTATATGCGCCGCGCCTACCAACCCCGCATTGCCGCTAACATACACATTTTTACTCATGAAAACCGGCGACATGTTTTCGGGCCCAAATGGCGCAAACTGGTTCAATATCCTGAAAAACTTTGCTTCTATCTGGCTTAAACGCAATTCGGCGTCAATTTGTATTTGCTGTATCAATTGTTCAGGCATAATTGTAGCGCTTACCACTTCTTCAAAGCGGTTTTTAAATGCTTCTACATTTTCGGGCGCCATGGTTAAACCGGCAGCATATTTATGCCCGCCAAACTGAATAAGCAGATCTTTACATTCGCAAAGGGCCTCGTAAAGATCGTAACCCAAAACAGAGCGCGCAGAACCCGCCACATGGCCGTTTGAGCGGGTAAGTACAATAGTTGGCCGGTAATATTTTTCGGTGAGGCGCGATGCCACTATACCAATAACCCCTTTGTGCCAGTTTTCATTAAAAACCACGGTTGATTTTCGCGCTATCATCAACTCATCATTCTCAATCATGCTTAAAGCCTCGCCGGTAATATCCAGGTCATGGCCCTTGCGCTCTGTATTGCGGGTATTGATCATCAGGCCTTTTTCTTTGGCAATATGCTCATCGCATGCAATGAGCAATTCAACTGCATGTTTGGCGTCATCAATACGGCCGGCCGCATTAATGCGTGGCCCCAGCAAAAATACCACGTCAGATATAGTGTAAGGGCCTGATCGCCCGGCTACCTCCATCAAAGTTTTCACACCGATGCAAGGACTCTCGTTTATTTTTTGCAAACCGAAGTAGGCCAATACCCGGTTTTCGCCGGTTATATGTACAATATCGCATGATATGCTGATGGCTACCAGGTCAAGAAAACGGGCAACGGCCTCAAAAGGGATCTCATATTTTTCTGAATAAGCCTGTATCAGCTTAAAGCCAATGCCACAACCCGAAAGTTCTTTATAGGGATACTCGCAATCATTACGCTTTGGGTCAAGCACAGCTACAGCGGCAGGCAGCTCAGCACCTGGCAAGTGGTGGTCGCAAATGATAAAATCAACTCCCCTGGTATTGGCGTATTCAATTTTATCAACCGATTTAATGCCGCAGTCAAGCGCTATAATTAGGGTAAAGTCATTTTCGGCCGCATAATCAATGCCCTGGGTTGATATACCATAGCCTTCTTTATAACGGTCGGGTATGTAATATTCCAGTTTTTGATAACGTTCGCTAAAAAAACCATATACAGTAGCTACGGCAGTTGTACCATCTACATCATAGTCGCCATATATCAGTATTTTTTCGCCGGCTGCCATTGCATCTTCAATGCGTTCAATAGCTTTCTCCATGTCCTTCATCAAGAAGGGATCATGCAGGTGCCGTTGGTCGGGCCTAAAAAAGTAACGTGCTTCCTCAAAGGTGCGTATCCCCCTGTGAACCAGCAGTGTACTTAAAACAGTATCAATATTAAGGTCGGCAGCTAATTTTCTGACCACGTCATCGTCAGCATTATCCTTTACCGCCCAACGTTTATTCATATCTTTGTAGCTTAAAAACAGTAAATATAGTTATAGTTAGTATCAAGTAGCGAGTATCAAGTATCAAGATTTTTGAAGACTTTATAAAAAAGACGATCGTCTTGCCGCCTGATACCCGCTACTTGATACTAAAATTTAATATTCTATGGAAATTTTCGCGTTAGGTGAGGGCTCATATTCGGTTGATGCAACCAAGAAATTTATTCCCTTTGACCCTCAAACCGATAGTGTAAAAGACCGTCCGGGTTCGTTATTCATTCATGTTAACCCTTTCCTGATTAAAACAGATAATGACTTGATTGTACTGGACACAGGACTTGGTTTTAAAGACACGCGCGATGAATTGCTGTTACATCAAAACATACGCAATGCCGGTTTTGACCCCGATGAGGTATCCCTGGTATTGATGTCGCACCTGCATTATGATCATTCAGGTGGCCTGGTAGTGGAGCGCAACGGGAAACTGGAGCCCAGTTTTCCGCAGGCAAGGCATGTGATACAACGCCAGGAATGGGAAACCGGGCTTGCGGGCCGGTCATCATCATATCACAAAGAGATATTTGAGGCGCTACGCAGTGCCGACATAACCTTTGTTGAAGGCAGCGGCCAACTGCAGCGGGGTATCAGTTATGAACTCTCGGGAGGCCATTGTCCTTATCACCAGGTATTCCGGATAGATATGGAAGGGGAAAAAGTGTTTTTTGGAGGCGATGAACTGCCTGAACCGGAACAACTGATCAGAAAATTTATAGCTAAATATGATATGGACGGGCGTAAGGCAATGCAGTTACGTGAAGAATATGGAAAACAGGCAGCATCAGAAGGATGGCTTTGCCTGTTTTATCACTCAAAATCATTTGCAATAGGTAAGGTTTTACGTGACGGCGATCATTTTAAGGTTGAACCGGCTCAATAATGGCTTTCGACCTCAAAAAGTTCTTTTATTTTTTCGACATTAAGCGGCTTTGATATAAAATCTTTCACCAGCGGGTATGATTTGGCCCTGTTAATATCATTACTGAATACAGATGACGAAATGATATATATTTTGCTTTTACCCGACGGATCAATATTAAGGCGCTTAAACTCATCCAAAAACTCCCACCCGTTCATGATAGGCATATTGATGTCAAGCAGAATATAATCAGGCATCTTACTTGGATCTTTCTGCTGTATATCAGCCAATTGGTCGATGGCAAATTTTCCGTTTAAACAGGCCATAATCTCCGTATTGAGCAAAGCCTTCTTGATTAGCTTAATCGAAATGAAGTTATTGATCTCATCATCGTCAATCAATAATACACTAACAGGCTTGATATTAATTGTCATAACGCATTTTCAAATAGATATACTTGTTAAAATAGATTATACTTATACGCTTTAAGAAATTAAAAAGTTATGTTCCTATAAACTGCGGATATAAGTATCATTTCGATTGCGTGGATTAATAACTAAAAAGTAAATTATTTATTTTAGTACTTGTTATCTTTTAGATAAATAATAACAATAAAGCATACCAAACCTTACTCTTTCGTAAAAACATTACTTAATAGTTCAAAACGACTAAAGGCACAAAACAAATATTATTGACAATAATATAATTGTCGGCAATATTGTATACCTGTTTCCCCAATCCAAACGCTGGGGATTTTTTAAAAAAAACAATGAATAAATGATCGGCAAATGACCAAATGAATCAAAATGATCAAAGGCATACGGATTTCAGTTGGCTTACAATTGCCTATCTGAAATCCGCATGTCTTGAATCTTTACTCTATTACACTTTCCTCAAAAGCGTAATCTTCCAGCGGTGGGCATGAGCAGATCAATGTCCGGTCGCCGTAAGTGTCATTAACGCGCCCTACTGATGGCCAAAATTTATAAGCTGACACATAAGGAAGCGGGAACGCCGCTTTTTGGCGGGTATATGGGTGCTCCCAATCGTTGCCTGTAATTACGGCCACAGTATGCGGGGCATTTTTTAAAGGATTATCTGTTTTGTCTGATATACCGTCAGCCACGTCTGCAATTTCATGTCGTATGGCTATCATGGCGTCACAAAAACGGTCAAGCTCGTGCTTAGGTTCTGATTCGGTTGGCTCCACCATAACGGTACCCGCAACCGGGAATGATACGGTTGGCGCATGAAAGCCGTAGTCCATCAGGCGTTTGGCAATGTCGGTAACTTCAATACCAAAGGCTTTAAAGGAGCGGCAATCCAATATCATCTCGTGCGCGCAACGGCCATTAGCACCGGCGTAAAGTACCGGAAAATGATCCTGCAGACGCGCCTTAATATAATTTGCATTCAATATGGCATAACGGGTTGCATCGGTTAAGCCATCGGCACCCATCATAGCTATATAAGCATGTGATATGATCAGGATTGAAGCTGAGCCCCATGGCGCCGCCGATACCGCATGGATTGATTTGCCCCTGTCAATGTCAACAACAGCATGGCCGGGTAAGTAAGGAACAAGGTGTTTGGCTACACCAATAGGCCCCATGCCCGGACCGCCGCCGCCATGCGGAATACAAAAGGTTTTATGTAAATTAAGGTGACAAACGTCGGCACCAATATTGGCCGGACTGGTTAGGCCCACCTGCGCGTTCATATTAGCGCCGTCCATATATACCTGGCCGCCATTCTGGTGTATAATTTCGCATATCTCGATGATCGATTCCTCAAATACCCCGTGGGTAGATGGATAAGTAACCATGAGGCATGAAAGTTCATCTTTATATTGCTCGGCTTTGGCTTTCATATCGGCAACATCAATGTTGCCATTATCATCACATTTCACCACTACTATCTTCATACCGGCCATAGCTGCTGAAGCGGGGTTGGTACCATGCGCTGATGACGGGATCAACACGATATTACGGTGATGGTCGCCCCTGTCATTATGATAGGCGCGGATAACCATTAAACCGGCATATTCGCCCTGAGCGCCTGCGTTTGGCTGTAAACTCATGGCCGCAAACCCGGTTATCTCGCTAAGCCAGTTATTAAGCTCGTCAAAAAGCTGCATGTAACCGCCAACCTGATCGGCAGGGGCAAAAGGGTGTATCTTACTGAACTCGGCCCAGGTAACAGGTACCATTTCGGTAGTAGCGTTCAGTTTCATGGTACATGACCCCAAAGCGATCATGGAATGGCAAAGCGAAAGGTCTTTGGTCTCTAACGATTTGATATAACGCAGCATTTCATGTTCTGAATGGTGCGAGTTGAACAGACCATGTGTTAAATAAGCCGATGTACGTTGCAGCTGGGCTGGTATAACGGTTTGCAAATTTGACTTTAACTCATCAAAATTCACATCGTTGACGGTTTTGCCTTTTACTTTAGCAAAAAATTTAACCAGCGTTTTAATATCTTCAGGCGAGGTGGTTTCGTCAACAGCAATGGTAATTACTGAACCGTCATAGTTTAGGTTCATTTCATTGTTTAACGCTTCTGAATGGATAGGACCGGCCAATGCGCGAACATCAAACTTTAGCGTATCAAAAAACGACTCGTTCAGTTGTTCGTAACCTAATTCATTAAGAGAATTAGCTAATAAAACCGCTAAACCATGTATCCTCTCGGCAATTGATTTTATTCCCTGCGGACCATGATATACGGCGTACATGCCTGCCATAATGGCCAGCAACGCCTGCGCTGTACAAATATTTGAAGTCGCTTTATCACGGCGGATATGCTGTTCGCGGGTTTGCAGGGCCATACGCAGGGCGTAATTACCTGCGCTATCAACGGTAACACCAATAATGCGGCCCGGGATAGAGCGCTTATATTCGTCTTTGGTGGCAAAGAAAGCGGCATGCGGCCCGCCAAAGCCCATAGGCACACCAAAACGCTGGGTAGAACCAACCACAATGTCGGCACCCCACTCACCCGGAGGCGTTAGCAGCACCAGGCTCATAATATCGGCAACAACAGTTAATTTAATGCCTTTTTCATGTGCTTTGGCCGCATAATCAGTATAATTATATACGGCGCCGTTACCGGCGGGGTACTGTACTATAGCACCAAACATGTTGTCGGTCAATTCGGCCGTGCGATGGTCGCCTATTTGCAATTCAATACCGTACGGTTCTGAACGCGTTTTTAAAATATCAATAGTTTGCGAGAACAACTCTTCAGATACGAAGAAAACATTAGCGTTTTGATTTTTACGCAAACTGTATTGCATGAACATCGCTTCGGCAGCTGCCGTGCCTTCGTCCAGTAACGAAGCATTGGCAATTTCCATACCGGTTAAATCAATTACCATGGTTTGGAAGTTGAGCAGCGCCTGTAAACGGCCCTGTGCAATTTCGGCCTGATACGGGGTATATTGTGTATACCAGCCGGGATTTTCCAGGATATTACGTTGTATCACTCCCGGAACGATCACATCATAGTAACCCTTGCCAATAAATGATTTGAAAACCTTATTTTTTGAAGCGGTTTGCTTTAAAGTGTTCAGATAATCAAATTCGCTTTTTGCGGCTGGAAGGTTGAGCGGGTTTTTTAGCCTGATCCTGTCAGGTACCGTTTGGGTTATTAATTCATCAAGTGAATTTACACCAATGGTTTTTAACATTTTGGCCGTATCGGCTTCATTTGGAGCAATATGTCTCGACTGAAACTTCTCCTGGTAGTCTGCGTTCAACTTCATGAATCAAGTGTCCCTCTAAATTTAGCGCAAAGGTACACTTTTGCTACATGAGTAACAATTACCTAATATGATATTGACAAAGTGTTTACAGATAAAAAATGTATTTTGGCAATGGAATTACCTGAACCATGTTTCGCAAGCTTATACTTATCTTTTTTTTGTTCCTTTTTTGCGGCTCACGAGCCTTTGCCGATACGTTTGTAGTAACCAGTAATGCAGACTCGGGCCCTGGCACTTTGCGGGAGGCTTTAACCTTAGCGGCGGCTAATGGTAGCGCGGTGAAGGATTATATCAATTTTAATTTGCCGGATTTAAGTGTGGCAGGAAGGACGATAATTATATCAAGTCAGCTTCCAAATGTGTCATCAAATTTAGTGATTGACGGAAGCACTCAACCGGGCACCAAGTTTGGGATGAGCGATGCCAAAATTTGTATAAAAGCAAACCGCGTCGCATTTATTCAACTGATTAACCCTAATGTTTCAGCCTTGTATATCTCTCAAAAGAACAATGTAGAGGTGTATGGGCTGGAAACATCAGAGTTTTATTATTTAAACTACGCTGGTTCTGGAATATCGGCCGGCATTAGCATAATTGATTCGCAGAATATTCGAATCGGAGCTCCCGGAAAAGGCAATTGGATACATGATTGTGATCATTTTATTTTCGGCCCCTCTTCCGATTCACCTTCAAATTCTAATAACGCTGACATCCGCATTCAATCTAATTACTTTGGCTTCGAACCCGTTCCATTATCATATGTTCCACAAGGTATAAGTTTAAACGCAAAAAATGTGACTTTTGGGGGGACTACCTTGATTGAAGGTAATCACATAGCAACTGCAACACAACTTTCGGGCTCAAATTTTAAAATATCGAATAATTATATTGGGATTGATGGTAATGGCGATAATAGTAAATATTATCTGCCTGTAATTGAATTTTCAGAAGCTGATAATGTCGAAGTAAGCTACAATACGTCCCAAATATTAAGAATTTCGTTAAATCATGTAACTAACTTTAAAATTCTTGCAAATAAGGACATAGCTTTTACCTACCCCCAATCAGCAGGATATTCAATTAATATGGTAAACTGTTCCGACGGCATAATCGGCTCTGAAGATGAAACCTTGGAAAACGTTTTTTTCACTAACACAGGATCATACAACATGGATTTTTATGGTTCAACAATTGCAAATGAATCATCAAACAATATTCAAATATTAAAAAACAAAATTATTTGCAGCGGAAGAGTTTATTCAGTTTATTTTGAATCTAACAATATTGTTATACCTAAAATACAAGTTTTGGTAAACAATAGCGCTGAGTATTCGGGCACAGCATCGCCTAATTCAAACATCTACATTTACTATGATGATTCAGATTGTCCGGTATGTAGTCCTTTAAAGTTTTTTACAAAAATCACAGCCGATATTAACGGCCAGTGGAAAATAACAGGAAATTTCAATAACAAGAGATTCGTTTCAAATGCCCTTCTTTTAAAAAACTCATCTGAATTTACACAACCATCTTTTTCATATTTTGATGATTACTTTAACATCACTCAACCCACATGTAGCTTAAATAATGGATCTATTGAGATCATTAATACAAAATACAAGCATATCCTTAGGTTTGAGTGGTATAATTCGAATAATGAAAAGATTGGCGAAGGCCCACTACTTAAAAATGCAGGCCCGGGCAGATATTATGCTATCGGATTTAACGGAGAATGTTTTGCAAAAACTGTTGATGTTTTTTTATATAATATTCAACCATCAATCGTTGATACATACGTAAACCACAAAAATCCTTCCTGCGGTATTGGAGGTTCAATAACAGGATTAATAGCCATTACCGGATCACAAAATACCGCCACCTATGCATGGAGGAATCAAAACAATACCCTTATGGGAAATAAAGTGGATATTTCTGGATTACCCGCGGGCAAGTACATATTAACAATGACAGACGATGTTATTCATTGTTCAACTACCTATGGCCCAGTTATCCTTACCAACACCTCTGGCTCCAACATTGATGAATCAACAAAAGCAATTCAATCAACTCCATGTGGCCAGTTAATCGGCTCTATTACTAATATAACAGTTACCGGAACCAATCTTAAATACAGCTGGAAAAATGAGCAGGGCCAGGAAGTTGCCACCACCAAAGACCTTATAGGTAAGCCTGCAGGCAAATACACTTTGCAGGTCACCGATGACACTCCATGTGGCCCCGTTTACAGTAGTCAAATTGAAATCCCTGAAACCAACGGCATCACCCTTAATATACCATCAAACCCTAAAACAGATGCCAGCTGTAATAAAGCAAACGGCTCCATTACCGGCATTATCGCTCCTGGTGCTACCAAATTTGAATGGCGTGATGCTAACAACAATTTAGTGGGCAATAATCCTGACCTTAAAAATGTACCTGCCGGCGCTTATCGGCTCACCGCCTCCAATGATTTTGGATGCAGTAAAACCAGCCAGGTTTATCAGATCCTGGAATTGCCGGGCACCACCTATTCAACTTATACAATTACACGCAAAAACACCTGTTTTGGTGAAACAAACGGTTCTATTTCGGTTACTGCTGATGCCAAGGTAAAATCATTAAGATGGGTCAACGGCCTGAATCAAACTATTTCCGGCAATCAGCAGATTAGCGACCTGGCAGCGGGTACTTATAAACTTTATTTTACCGATCAAAATGATTGCGAAAGTTTATACAACAGCTATACCATTAATGAAATCCCCCAACTACAAATTATACCCAATACCGAACAAAAAACCGACGATGAATGTGATCTTAAAACCGGCAGTATTAAAAACATACAGATCACCGGAGGGTTACAGCCGTATGTTTACGAATGGTATAATGCCAATAATGAGCAGGTATCAACAGGTGTTTCGCCCACTGGTTTAAGCGCTGGCAACTATAAATTGATAGTAAATGATGCCAGTGGTTGCGCAGAAGCAATTGCCAGCTATAGCATAACAGCTCATAGCGGTATCATTGCTGCACCTTCTGCTAATGATGTGCAATTATGCACTTCCGGCAATGCCTTACTTACGGTTAATAGCGCTGTTGCTGGCTATACTTACCGTTTGTACGAATCGGTTAATAGTATTACGCCGCTCGCCCAACAAGCTAACGGGCGGTTTACAATAAACGCTAAAACCAGCACGGCTTTTTATATAAGCCAGGTATCAGGCGGCTGCGAAAGCAGCCGGACGAAAGTACAGGTAACTATCAGTCTTTCGGCTATTCACATTGCCAATGCTTTTACGCCTAATGGGGATGGTATTAATGACTACTGGAAAATTGAAGGCATTGAAAACTATCCCAACGCGCAGATACAGATATTTAACCGCTACGGACAAAAATTATTTGAATCAAAAGGATATCCAGTGCCTTTTAACGGTACCTCTAAGGGCAACTTGCTGGCAAATGGTGCTTATTATTACATCATCAACCTTAATAAAAATTGCAGCCTGCTCTCAGGTTATTTATCCATTATCAGGTAAAGTAACCTTGCGCAAGTATTACTAATTTTGAATAAAAAAGCCATGGAAAAAGCAAGTAACATTCCCGAAAATTATCAGCGCATTATGCCCTACCTGATCATTAATGATGGAGAAAAATTTATAAAGTTTATGCAAAATGTATTTGATGCCAGGGAGCAGTACAAACAAATGCGCGATGAGAAAACGATTATGCATGCCGAAATAAACATTAAAGGCAGCACCATCATGTTTGCCGATTGTACAGACACTTATCATCAGCAAAACTCTGGTATGTTCATTTATGTAGATAGCTGCGACGAAACCTATAAAAAAGCTATTGACAATGGTGCCCAAAGTATTATGCCACCGGCCGACCAGTCTTATGGGCGCAGCGCGGGAGTTAAAGATCCGTTTGGCAACACCTGGTGGATAACCAACCCGATATAATACCTCATGAAATAGCACCGCTGCAGGTCAACAAAAGGATACTTTTAAAGTATCTGGTTAAATTCAAGCCGTTCGCCATCTGGGCCAGTAATGTTAAAGTATTTACAGCCGTTTTTCCAGAATTGCAGAAAAACAGGCGCTTCTTCTATTACATTAAACCCTGCCTGTTTAATTATTTTAAACGTTTCGTCAATATCGCTTACATCAAAAGCAACATGGTCAATATGACCGTTACTTCGGTTCCTGATTTCGGTTAGCCCGGCTTCAGGCAATTGATATAGCTCCATGATCATGTTGCCACGCTGCATCATGACACAAGTACCCGTTGATCCGCCATCTTTAAACGGCGCCTCCATTACATTGCTAAAACCCAGTCTGCTGTAAAATTCTTTCGACACCCCGACATCTGTTACCGGTATGCCAATATGCTGTATGCTATTGATTACTAAATTAATAGGCGTTGCCATAGGTATGTATCTATTAGTATAAATGATTTAACTAAGTTAGGTAACTTAGTTAAATCATTTTACACAACCTTAACACATTTGCCATAAATTGCTGTTAAACTTGCATCGAAAAATCAATTACATTAATGAAAATCGGAATTGTTTGTTATCCTACCTTTGGTGGAAGCGGAGTTGTAGCCACAGAACTTGGTAAAGCTCTTGCCGACCGTGGTCACCAGGTTCACTTTGTTACTTATAATCAGCCTGCCCGGTTAGATCTGTTTTCTGAAAACTTGTTTTACCATGAGGTATCAGTATCAAACTACCCGCTTTTTGATTTTCCGCCCTATGAACTGGCCCTGGCCAGCAGGCTGGTTGATGTTGTGCGTTTTGAAAAACTGGATGTATTGCATGTTCATTATGCTATTCCCCACGCATCGGCAGCTTTTATGGCCAAGCAAATATTGATGACCTATGGTATTTACATTCCTGTGGTTACTACCCTGCATGGTACCGATATTACCCTGGTAGGTAAAGACCGCACCTTTAACCCCGTAGTTACCTTTTCCATCAATCAGTCTGACGGGGTTACCGCGGTGTCTGAAAACCTAAGGCATGATACTTATGAGTTTTTCGAGATTGAGAATGATATTAAGGTGATACCGAATTTTATTGATCTTAACCGTTTCAGCCTTAAAGCAAAAGACCATTTTAAAAAAGCTATAGCCCCATCGGGCGAAAAAATATTGATACATACCTCTAATTTCCGTAAGGTAAAACGTACCGAGGATGTGATCAAGATATTTGCCAAAGTGGTAAAAAAAATCCCTTCAAAATTGCTGATGGTGGGCGATGGGCCCGAACGCTCCGCTTGCGAACAATTATGCCGCGACCTGAAGGTTACAGACAATGTTCGTTTTTTGGGCAAGCAGGATGCTATTGAAGAGATACTTTCAGTAGCCGACCTGTTTTTGATGCCATCACAATCAGAAAGTTTTGGTTTAGCCGCTTTGGAGGCCATGGCTTGTAAAGTACCGGTGATCAGTACCAACGCTGGCGGCCTTCCCGAATTAAATGTGGATGGGCTTACCGGTTTCCTGAAAGATGTTGGCGATGTTGATGGAATGGGCGAAAAAGCCATTTATATACTAAAGGATGAGGCCAGGCTTGCCACCTTTAAGGAGAATGCACTTGCCCGTGCTAAAGAATTTGACCTGTCGGCCATTTTGCCTTTGTATGAAAACTATTACCTGGAAGTAATTGATAAATGCAAAGATAAATGTAAGGAGGTGTGTAAAAAACCGCTTTAAACAAAAGCTCTTTCATAAACAATTATGTATAAATAAGTTACTCATTGCATAGCTTGTGCAATAACTAAGTTCAATATCCCTGCTGATGTAATATAGCCGATACAAATGAAAATTTATTTTCTAAAGGTTAAAATTTATCGCAAATGTTAATTAACTTAGAATTCTATTTCACCTTTAAAAAATAACTTATGGCAAAGCACACAACCCTAAAGCGTGGTCAAATACTTAAGTACATTGGTAAAAGATGGAAAAATTTGAACATTAGTAATAACCCCTTCGTGAAATTTTTAGGTTATGATGGTAGTGGCTTTGCAGATGTTTGGGTGGAATATCAAGGGCGTTTATTATTTATCTCCATTAAAGAAGTGGAACTCGCTATTTAAAGCCTCCGTTTTTTAAATCCCGTTTGGTCAGGTTTTGTTACTAAACTTGCACAGAATTGCTATGGCTTATAAAAAAGGTTGCCTTTTTATACCATAATAACATGTGCACGCTTATTTAACTCCCCGGTTTTTTAGCCGGGCTTTTCACAGTATCCTTAACCGCTTTGGGCTGAGGCATCGGTCCTCCTGCCTTGCTGACGGTGTCTTTAGCAGTGTTTGTTGGGTGCAATGTGCCTGTGCGTGTTTTATTCAAACTATCTTTAGTAGTATTAATTCCAGGCGCTTTAATAACTCCTGCTTTGCCAATGGTATCTTTTGTGGCTTTAACTGGCCGCCCCAATTTGGTTGAATCAGTTTTGGTTTGGGTTGAATCCTGATCGAGTTTCAACGGCCTGCCTAAACTATCTGTTTTAGCCTTATTTACGGTATCGGCTTTAGTTTTAGGCGGGTGTTTTAGAGCCGGTGGTTTTTTATGCCGTGATGGAATGATCGACTCTTTAGAAACCGGCCTGTCTTTTGGCTTCCATATAAACCCTTTTAATAGTTTATCGTCTTCGGTAGTTTTATGGATGGGTATGTACCTGTTTTCAGGCTTGGTCAAAAACAGCACGTCATTTACCTCGTTGTTTTTGAATGAAGCACGGATACGACTACTGAGCGATCGCTGCATGCCATTTACCTTTCCGCTATCGCGCTTAAAGAAAATGCTTTCGGCATTCACGGCAATATACATCTTATCGAGCTTGTCATTTTTAAAGAACCCGCGCATTTTTCGGCCCGAAGCCTGGTTAAAATGCAGGGAGTCCCCCTTTTCAATATTCACAATAAAGGCCGATGGGAACAATTCCATGTTATCCAGCTTTTTATTGCGCATCTGCAGATAAACCGTATCGCCGGATAGCTGCGAGCCCTGCGTCCAGAACATTGGTTTTACATAACAGCGTATGGTAGAATCGCTGTTACTGTAAAAAATTGAATCGGCCTTACCCTGCAAATCCGATTTGAATATTTTAGCATGATGATGGGCAATTAATATCCTTATCCGGGCAGTATCACTAACGTTAAATTCGCGGGTAGCAAAAACCGGGTCCTTTTTCATGTCTATCCTTCGCAGGCTATCCTGTTTCGCTCTTCTTAAAGCGGTTGCCTGATCTTTTTTTATCTGTGTGGAATCAACTTTAGGCTTTCCAAAAAAATCGCGGTGTAAATAGCTGCTATCCTTAGGTATCTTCAACGACACGGTGGGCATACCCTTAAGCTTGGTATTTAAAACAGCCAGTTTCATGCCGAGTTCTGAGGTATCTCTAAAATGCAGCATCCGCTGTTTTTCCTGATATATCTTCAGGTTTTTATAGGTCATGATCTGCGTTTCAAGCGTATCGGCGGTCATGAATATAGAATCGCGCTTAATTTTTTCCGCCTTTTTTGCCGTATCCGTCAACAGCGGTGGCTTGTCTCCTTTTTTGGGCTGCAGATCCTTAACTACCTTTGTCACGTTTGCAATTTTTCCGGCATCAACGGACTTAATATTTTTATTCTGTGAGGTGAGCGCCTTAACAACAGAATCCGCTTTTACTGAGTCGGCTTTACTTATTCTTTTTGTGGGCTTCAGATCCTCAGCCATTTTTGCCAGGTTCGTGATCTTTTTTACATCACCCGCGTTTATAGCTTTACCCTGCACGGCCAATGCCTTAACCGCCGAATCGGCTTTTGCCGAATCAACCTTGCCAACTATTCCTTTAGGCTTAAGGTCCTGCACCATTTTTGCCATATTGGTGATTTCCGCAGTATTTGGCGGAGCTTTAAGTTTTTTGCCGGCCACCGGGAGAGGTGCTTTAGAAACTGCCGAATCTGTTTGGGTGGTATCCTTTTGTTCGGTTATCATTACCATATAAGCATATTGGGTAACCACTGTGCGCTCATCGGCTTTATAATAAGTACCCAAATCGCCTTTGAGCGTTATTTTTTGTTCATTATCATTAAATGTGATGTTTTTAACCGCACGGCCATAACCTTTTAACCGGTCGTAAAATAAGCTATCGCCTTTTAATGTTTTGGTTCCCTGTTTGTACAAATTGTGTTTACCAAAAAAGGCCTGCTCGGTTACGGTATTATATAACCCGTTTTCGGTATACAGGGTATCTTTATCCTTTTTGCCATAAATGTTGGTAGGCCCGTAAAAATAAGCTATACGGGTACCGGTATTATATCGCAGGGTATCGTTTTTAATAATGGCATCAACGGTAGTAAGCACCACATCATAGCGAAAATAGGAATCGCGTGAGTAAGCAAAATAGTAACCGTTTTTACTGGTGAGCACATTATCCTTATTGACCAGTTTACCACCACCGGTATAGGTGCCTATGCGTGTAGAAGTATTGTAAGTAAGATAATCAGTTGTTAGTGTGGCATCGCGGTCAACCATTTTTACATTATTGGTTAATACAGCCAGCTTGGTATTACCGTTATAGTTCAATTTGTCCGAAAAGATGTTCAGTGTATCACCCTGGTTGATATTTACATTCCCAAAGGCATCAAAGGCATTATCCTGCGGATAAAAATAAGCACTATCTGACCGCAGCGTGGAGAAATCCTGTTTAAATGTGCCCTTGTAAACCTTAATTGCATCGCGACCGTTAATTTTAGTACCCGTACTGCGTTCTGATTGAATTAAGTTTACAATTGATTTCTTTTTTTGGCCCATAACAGTGCCCACGATCATCAATAATAAAATGCTTAAAACGTATTTCCTCACGTCGGCAAAATTAGTTTTTTGTTGGGGTTATTAAATTAATAATTTTGGTGAATGCTACCACTTAAGCAATTTGTTGATTTTATTGAACAAAATACATTGTTTACTCCTCAAAGCAAAATTTTAGCTGCGGTAAGCGGTGGCATGGATTCTGTTTTAATGACCCACTTATTAAAAGCTGCTGGCTATAACTTTGGCATTGCCCATTGTAATTTTCAGTTACGCGGTACCGAAGCCCTGCGCGACCAGGAGTTTTGTAATAATCTGGCCAATCAGCTTCGTGTACCCTTCCATACCGTCAATTTTGATACCCTGAATTATGCGGCCGATAAAAAAGTATCAATCCAGATGGCCGCGCGCGAACTGCGTTATCAATGGTTTGATGCTGTTTGCCAGCAATCAGATTACCAGGTTATTGCGCTTGCACATCACCAAAACGATACAATTGAAACAATATTGTTAAACCTTACCCGTGGTACCGGCATAGCCGGCATGCATGGCATTTTGCCCAGAAATGGCAGGTTGGTGCGCCCGCTGCTGTTTTTAAAGCGCGATGAAATAACAACCACTATTGCCGATAACAACCTGGCCTATGTAGAAGATAGCTCAAACGCGTCGGCAAAATATGCACGCAATAAGATACGGCTTGAGGTTGTACCTAAACTAAAGGAGTTAAACCCCAGTCTGGAAAAAACATTCGACAATAATCTCAAACACTTCCGCGACCTGGAAGTGTTGCTTGAAAACCAGATAGCTTATTTAAAGGAAGCTATAATTGTACAGGGGCCCGATGGTACTTATTTATTACTTGACGAGGTAAAAAAATTAAATCCTCTCCACTTGTTACTTTTTAAGTTGTTGCAGGAATACGGTTTTAATGAAACTACCGTTGATGATCTGATATCGGTTTTACATAAGCATTCCGGACGTATTTTTGAATCAGCGGAGTTTTTGCTGATACTTGACCGCGACAGGCTGATACTTAAAAAAAGAATAGACGAGGGGCCGGAACCTGTAATGATAGGGGAAACAGACCATGAGGTAAACTTTGGGGGGTATAATCTAAATATATTGCATGACGACAGTCCGCTGATAATTAGAGATAACCCCATGGCGGTGTCTATTGATTCGGCTTTGTTGATATTTCCGCTAACATTAAGGGCGTGGCAGGAAGGTGATCATTTTTTTCCGTTGGGCATGAAAGGGCGAAAAAAGATAAGTGATTTTTTTATCGGTCAAAAAATTGCGCTGCATCAAAAAAATGAAGTTCCTTTGCTCATAAATGGCAACGGCGATGTGTTATGGGTTGGCGGTTACCGGCCGGATGAAAGGTATAAAGTAAGCAATAACACTAAAAAAGTTACTATCTTCGAATTGTTTAAATTAAGATGAGCGATAAACCGATCTTTGTAGAAAAACAGTACCTCGGCAGGGAATTTATACCTATTACCATACGCCTTGTTCTGGCTATGTTTTGCTTCGCAGCCTACTTTTTTACTGATGAACGTGAACGTAATGGTGACCTCCTGGTAGTGGTGGGCTTCGCCATTATCATCATATCCATTATCATGGGTTTTTTACTCCATTTTGGCACCAGGGTACAAAACAAAAGCATATTGCTTAATGGTTTATGGACCGCCCGCCTGGTAAAAATTGACCTGAACAGCATTGTGAAGGTTGAAAAAGGATCATACAGCCGTTACCTGTTCAACAACCCGGTGTACAATTTGCATACTAAGGGTACCATCAGGTTTTATGCTGCCGGTAATGATGCCATACATCTTACAGACAGGGATGGCCTGCTTTATATTATTGGCTCGCAACACGCCAACGAGTTTTTAAGGGCTATACAGGAAGAAATGAAAAAGTAAATGGCAGCAGGTATACCATGCCTGTATTGTTGCTCTCCCACCTACGTTGTTTTCAGCAGTTATTTATAAAATTTAAGCATATTCAAACATTGTAAGGCCAAATTTATTATATCAGTTTGCTGAATTACATATCTTTAGGCCATTATGCTTTCTATGAATAATCAAATTAAACGCTTCGCGTTGGTATTGCTGACCATGATTTCGATAATAAATGCGGGATGTAATAATGCAAACTCAAATAATCGCGGCAAAAAAGAGCTCATATCTTTTAAACCCGTACAGGGCATTAAATATATTGAGGTAAAGCGGCTCCAAAAAAATGGCCTTGCATTTAATGAATATGGTTACCAATTACAGCCCGAATGGCAAATAAGTTTCACTAAAGATGATTCGGCACGTATCTACAGCCCCATAAAAAAGCAATTCATAAATTTTCCGCTTAGCCGTGGGTACGACTCAGTTTTTAATACAGCAAGAACGTGGCTTAGGATGAGAAAAATGAATAAGGATAGCATGATACTTGAAATACTTAAAGCGCAAAATGATTCCATCGACATTTCGGGCGCCAAGGTATTTATGACATTTTACGCTGAAAATTATATAAAGAACGTTTTGCATTCTGATACCGCTACGCTAAAGCGCCCCAGCCGTAGGGATACCCTTTATGTAAAAGGTTTGGTAGCCAAAGCAAATAGCGATATTAATAAAGCTTTTGCGGCCCGCGAGGTAGTTACCTTAACCAGCAAAAGCCCCCGGGTAAAAGTAACTAAACGCAGAACGGAAGGTACTTTGCTGAATAATTTTGATACCTCTGACGATTATCTGAGCCCTACATTTGATATCACCATCGATAAAGCTTACCAGGACTTTTATTACTCGTTTTCAATTTGTGTGGATGCCCAGGGACAAATGCATTATGGCAAACCATTGATCGGGTTTAGCGAACAAGGTTATGAGGAAACTTATATCCGTCTTTCGCGGGCACTTATGGATAGTTATCTCAAATATTACTTACAGATCACCCCTGGGAAAACACTCAACATACCCCACGCAAGTGTTATATCTGTTCATGTGGAGGGCAAAACAGCCCCGGCTAAGACGGATAAAAATAAATAAACGTACCAACCGCAAAGCTTTAAATAATTAAGCGTGCAATTAATTCTAAAAAAATTATGGAAATCAGGGAAGCGCAGCATCTTGTAGATAAGTGGATAAAAACCATGGGTATCAGGTATTTTAATGAGCTTACCAATACGGCTATTTTGATGGAGGAGGTGGGCGAGGTGGCCCGCATTATGGCGAGACAGTATGGCGAGCAATCATTTAAAAAATCAGATACCGAGGTAGACCTGGCTGATGAAATGGCGGATGTGCTTTTTGTATTGATATGCCTGGCTAACCAAACCGGAATTGACCTTACGGATGCGCTGGAGAAAAATATGGAAAAGAAAAGCATCCGTGATGCCGACCGGCACAAGAATAATGAGAAACTGAAATAGTCTTTTGTAAAATATAATTTTAAATAAATCGAATAAACAAAATATAATTTTATTTTTAATGAATTTTACATAATTTAATAAGGCCAATTTCGTTTAGATATAAAATTAATTAGCCTTATTATGAAAATTTATCTTATCTCCATTACATTACTCCTGGCCTTTCCGGGATGCACACATAAAGCTGAGGAAAAGTCTAAAACTGTTGATCTCGCCGTATTTACGCCACCTGTTTTAAAAGCAGACAGAGAAACGACAACGGAAAATTTTGCAATAGCCAAGCCAGCTGGTAATGCAGACATTAAGATTACAGATGACGCCATTCATGACACATCAAAAAAGATCATAAAAAACGGCACCATACAATTTGAAACCAGTAACATTAACAGCACACGGAAAGTGATACTGCAAGCAGTTAAAAAATATGGCGGTTATGTAGATGAGGACAATCAATCAACCAACAGCGGCGCAAACCGTAAAGAGTATAATTTAAAAATAAGCATCCCGGCAAAGTATTTTGATCTCCTGGTTGATTCCGTTTCTGGCGTTGCCGGTAAGATCGATTCAAAAAACATTTCCATAACCGATGTTACAACCCGTTACATCGATATGAAAACCCGGCTGGACAACAAAAAACTATTGGAGAACCGATATCTCGAACTCTTAAAAAAGGGTTCAAAAATATCAGACCTGCTGGAAATTGAGAACAAGCTCACCGAAATCCGCAGTGATATTGAATCAACCCAGGGACAGTTAAATTACCTCAATAAACAGGTTGCCTACAGCTTTTTGGATATAACTTTTTATACTCAACATGTTGAAAAAGCCGACAAAGGCATGGATACTGGCGATAAGTTTAAAACCGCCGTTGTTGGTGGCTGGGTCTTTTTACAGAACCTATTTTTCGGTATAATCAGCTTATGGCCAATCACCCTGATAATCATAATTATTTATTTAATGATAAAAAAATGGAGAAAAAAGCAAGTGAGAACTGTAGCGTGATCTTTATGCTATTATATATATCTCCTTGCTTGCTGAAGTCGCCATGCTGCGTTGACAATAATACATTTATTGTTTATTCATCAACACTTATTTGAACCTTACCTAAACCAACCTCACCAACCGCTCTCCCTGCAACACGGGGATTGCGGTTGTAATATCAACCTGCAGGCAAAACTCAATATCTTTTTCTATACCCAGTTTTTTAAGGCGCTCGCCGTGTGATGTTTTTTTAAGATACTGGTTGATATCACCTTTCCCCACCTGAAAAAGATCATTAGCTGCCATCGCAGCATCGTCAGGTACATAGCCTTCACCCTTTAAATGCTCAATAACGGCGCCGGCAAACAGGGTGTCTTCCAGGTTAAAATTATTTTTCCAGCCGGCACAAACCAACAATATATTTTCATGCTGTGTTTTTAGCCAGATACTTAAAGCTGTAAGATTTAAAAAAGATCCGATAACAATTTTTTTTGCGCTGCGCGATAAATGCAAAGCATGTGTGCCGTTGGTGGTAGTAAGCACTACGGTTTTGCCCGCCACTTTTTGGGCAGTGTATGAAAATGGAGAATTGCCAAAGTCAAAGCCATCCACTACTTTCCCGTCGCGTTCTGCTGCCAGAAGGTAATCCAGCCCTTTCTCTCTATACGCGGAACATTCCTCAACTTGTGATACCGGGATAATAGCCTCAGCACCGTTTTCAATACCATAGCAGATAGATGATGTTGCCCTAAAAATATCAATAACCACTACAATGTACTCTTCTACATTAAAAAGCGGTAACAGCGCCGGGGTAAGGCAAACGTGCGCCGCCCGGCCCCCTGAGGGAGGTGTTTGAATATCGATATTATTTGACATAGTTAAATATTTGTAGTGTTCGCCCTCAGTGGGGCAGGACAGCCTAAGCTTTATAAAAAGGAGGTTTTACCACTTTTGCCTTAACTTTATTGTCCCGGATACTGATGTATATTTCCGACCCTTCTTTCGCAAATTCAGTGTCTACATAACCCATGCCTATGGCTTTTTGTAATGATGGCGATTGTGTTCCTGAAGTTACCTTGCCTATATTGTTTCCGTTGGCATCAACAATGAGGTAATCATGACGTGGAATGCCGCGGTCTATCATTTCAAAGCCCACCAGCTTGCGGCTTATCCCGGCTTGTTTTTGCTGTTGTAAAGCTGCCGAGTTGGTAAACTCCTTATTGAATTTGGTTACCCAGCCCAAACCTGCTTCTAACGGGGAGGTGGCGTCATCAATATCATTACCGTACAGGCAAAAACCCATTTCAAGGCGTAAAGTATCCCGGGCGCCTAAACCAATTGGTTTAATACCCAATGGTTCGCCGGCCTTAAAAATGGCGTCCCAAATATGCTCGGCATATTGATTTTCAAAATATATTTCAAAACCTCCGGCCCCGGTATAACCGGTTGCCGATACCAGCACATTTTCTATACCGGCAAAGTTTCCTTTTTTAAAGGTGTAATATTCCATTGACACCAGGTCAATATCAGTAAGGCTTTGCAGGGCTTCGGCTGCTTTCGGGCCTTGTATGGCCAGCAGCGAGGTACGGTTTGATATGTTTTTCATATCAACGCCCATGGTATTATATTTTGATATCCAGTTCCAGTCCTTATCAATGTTTGAGGCGTTAACCACCAGCATATAGGTTTTCTCATCAATGCGGTAAACCAGCAGATCGTCAACTATGCCTCCATCCTCATTTGGCAGGCAGGAGTACTGTACTTTACCATCATATAATTTTGAAGCGTCATTACTGGTAACGCGCTGAATAAGGTCAAGCGCATGATCTCCTTTTAAAATAAACTCGCCCATGTGGCTTACATCAAATACTCCAACTCCCTTGCGTACAGTTTCGTGTTCTGCATTGATGCCAGTATATTGTACAGGCATATTGTAGCCCGCAAAAGGTACCATTTTGGCACCCAGTTTAGTGTGTATATCCGTTAAAGCCGTGTTTTTCATTCGTCAACATCTGTTGGCGCAAAAGTAAATATTCTGGCGGTAATTTTGAGTGTTTCGTAATTATAGCTCACCTACTAAATTAGCTTGCTATAAAAGTTGGCCAAATCTCGGGTCACAATATTTATATCGTGCTGTTGTTCAATTAATTTGCGTGCATTATTACCTATGGCGCGGCAATGCTCCTCATCAGTAATGCAGCGTTCAATGGCTTCATAAAACTCTTCCTGATCATTAGCAATAATAATATTGGTGCCGTTTTCAAAATTTATGCCCTCGGCTCCAATTGATGTTGATATGATGCATTTCTGCATAGCCATCCCCTCTACTATTTTTACGCGCATCCCGCCTCCCGATAAAAGCGGCACTATCATAATGGCCTTACTATTCACAAATTCAAAGGCATCATCAACTTCGCCCTGTATAAATATCTTGCCCATCACTTCATAATCGTCAAACCGGTCAGGAATGTTGTGACCGGCTACGTAAAACTTTACGCGGAGGTCGCCATCGGTCAGGTCTTTATGAAAATTATCAATAAACCACTCAATGCCTTCGCGGTTGGGCAGCCAATCCAACGAACCCAGAAAAAACAAGCTCGGAAACTCTGTTTTGCTAAAATCGGGTTTATATAGTGTAAGGTCTATCCCAACCGGGAATATTTCCACAGGGATATTGGTTCCGTATGATAGTATTGTGCTTTTATCTTCGCTTGTAAAAACAGCTATGGCATCAACTTTATTAAGCTGCTGCAATTCATAATCTTTTACCCGCCTGGCCAGCATGCGCAGATACCATTTTTTGAACAGGTCACTTTTTTGTTGGGCTATCCTTTCCCATACCTGGTGCTCAATATTGTGCGACCGGTAAACCAGCTTAGCGTTAGAGTGCTTTCGTATAGCTGTTAAGTAAGGGGTAACAAATAACCCCTCAAACTGAATAATGTCATAAGCAGTTTGCCGTAATTCACGTATCAGCAGCTTTTCAAACTCGGCATCGTAATACCTGTCAATGTCATTTGATTTTTTGTTGAACAGGTTAACCAGCCCGTCAAACATGGATACGCTGATATCAATATTATATGAGGTATAATTTATTTTGGCAAGCAGTTCGTCAGTAGGTTCCTGCTCGCGGCCATTATATTTTTTTGCGTTAAGCGCCGCCAATGATACTTCATGCCCGAGCGTAACCAATCCTTTTATGGTGTTACAAACCACAATGGCATACCCTCCATTTTGTGGAAATGGCACCCGGTGTGTTAAAATAAGAATTTTCAATTGGCAAACTGGTTTAAAGCAAAAATACCAACCAGAAAGCCGTAATCAAAGTATCTTTAAAAAATACTTAGCTGGGGATCGCTTACCCTGAAAGTAAGGCGATGGTAAGGTGTGTAACCGATCTTTAAAATTGTTTCGCGATGTTTAATGGTAGGATAGCCCTTATTGCTATGCCAGTCATACTCAGGATGTTCCGTTGCAATTTGCAACATGTAATCATCGCGGTAGGTTTTGGCCAGGATAGAGGCCGCTGCTATGCTAAAATATTTACCATCGCCCTGAATGATACACTCATGGGGTATATTGGGGTATTTTTTAAAGCGATTACCGTCAATTATCAAAAACTGAGGAGCTAAAGTTAGCTTTTCAATGGCCCGATGCATAGCCAGGAACGACGCGTTTAATATATTGATCTCATCTATTTCCAGGTTATCAACAGACGCTACTGCGTAGGCAATGGCCTTTTGCTCTATCTCCGTACGTAAGCTGTACCGTACCTCTTCAGGCAGTTGTTTGGAATCATTAAGCAGGTGGTGGTCAAAATCGGGGGGAAGTATTACCGCGGCAGCAAAAACAGGCCCGGCAAGGCATCCGCGCCCGGCTTCGTCACATCCCGCTTCAATAAATTCATGCTGGTACCTGGCTGCTAACATGCTGGCAAATATAAGAAATGCAGTCAGTATCAAGTTTACAAAAAATGAAACCGTCTTGATATCTGATACTCTATTTTAAAATATCCTCAAAGTAAGCAAGGTGATATCATCAATAGGCTTGCTTTTAAATACATGGTTCAAATGCTCTAAAAGCGCGTCGTTTAAACCATCGGGCGATAAGTGTCCGTGTGCTTTTACAAAATCAAGCAACTTATCTTCGTTCCAAACCCTGGTGCTTGGCGATTCAAAATCCATAAGGCCATCGGTGTAGTTGAATATGAGGCTTCCCGGTTCCATATCAATTTCACCCTCGTTTAAAAATGGCAGGTCTTCAAAAACCCCTATCATCGTGGTACCTAATTTAAGGGGCGCGGCTTCGCCTTCAAAATATAAGATGGGGGGGTTATGGCCGGCATTAATGTAATTGAGTTTTCGTTTTTTTTCATTATAGCGGGCTAAAAACAAGGTTATAAATTTTTCGCCTTTAGTATTGCTGAGCACTATTTTATTTAAACGATCGATAATATTGGTAAGGTCGTCCTCTACCGCGGCCCAGGCATGCAGGCTGGCCTGGAAATTGGCCATGAGCAAAGCGGCAGACACACCCTTGCCCGATACATCGGCAATACACCATAAAAACTCATGGTCATTAAGCCTTATAAAGTCAAAATAATCGCCCCCTATATTTTGATGTGGCAGGTATTTAGCCCCGATCTCCACACTATCATCTTTATGCATCCTTAGCGGGATCAGCATATTTTGTACTTCAACGGCCAGCTCCATTTCGCGCTGAAAACGTTCCGACTGCAGGCGTTCACGAAACAGCTTCTTGTTCTCCAACGCCACAATGATCACATTCATGAGCGTTTGTATAAAGTTCAGATCGTTGTTAAGCATATCGCCCGATGTATTAAAATCACCGATCAGCGCGTAAGCTAAAGCTTTGCTTTTATGATATATGGGAATAAAATAGTTATACTTTTGAAGTATCGGATCCTGATGGCCGGCTATGGCAACGGGCGATTTGATCTTGCTCAATTTGTTGCACGCCCGGCTCAATAAAACACCCGATTCAAAATCGCCGCCGTATTTGGAGATGCAAATAAATTTGTTTTCCTTTTCAATTAAAAACCGGAGCTTGCCCACCTGAAGATAACTCTGCAGGATCACCTCGAGCATTTGTATAAGTATAGGGGTAGCTGTGTTTTTATTAATAGCCCGGGTGATCTCCAACAATGAGTTTAACTCCGATTGTCTTTTGAGCAACAGGCTGATTAATTCATCTTCGCCAGAACTATCGTCTATAAATTGCATTTGTTGGTTAGTAGTCAGACTAAAGTAAAAAAATATTATTAAATACGTGTACTTTGTGATTTAATATCGAAGGCATCGCGTAGGCCTACGGTAACCAGATTAAATGCGTATACCAGTAACATAATGGCCAACCCGGGTATAATAGCAAGATAAGCCGAGTTCATTACAATATAACCATAGTGTTCTTTGATCATGCCGCCCCATGTAGGCATTGGGGGTTGCGCGCCAAACCCTAAAAAGCTGAGCCCGGCTTCGAGCAGTATAGCCGACGCGAAGTTTGACGAGGCCAGCACCAAAATAGGTCCGCTTATGTTGGGCAAGATGTGCCTGGTAATAATTCGCGTATTGTTAAACCCCAGCGCCCGGGAGGCTTCAATATATTCTACCTGTTTAAGCCCCATTACCTGCCCGCGTACCAGGCGCGCTACTTCAACCCACATTGATAAGCCTACCGCAATAAAAATTTGCCATAAGCCCTTACCCAGGGCAAATGATATAGCAATAACCAATAATAAGGCTGGTAATGACCATAATATGTTCATTAACCAGCTTAAACAATTATCTATCCAACCGCCAAAATATCCGGCTATGGCACCAATGCTTACTCCAAGCAGCATACTGATCATTACCGACATTAAGCCAACAGCCAGTGATATGCGGGTGCCCAGCAGCATCCTGCTCAACATATCGCGCCCGTAAATGTCAGTCCCCAGCCAAAAAGTCCTGGAAATTATTTGTTCGGCTGCAATCTTATCGGTGAACCGTTTATATATTTCTTTGCTTTTATTGATGGAGATTCCGGGATTTAATAAGATTTTACCGTAATGGTACCTGGGTTTAACACCATTCACCACCTCAAAAATATTAAATGCCTTTTTTTCAGGTTTGTCCTCGTCGCCGATATATTCGGTCACATAAACAGAGTCGTTTACAAAATGATAACCGGTTATAGGGATGTCGCGGTAAAAGGAAGGCTGTCCAAAAAACATCCGTGTAAAAAAGCCAACGGTATCAACAGGTTCACTTTTCCTTATCCGCAGCATCATAAATGAAGCACCGGGCTTTTTAATGCTCAACTGTATGGTCATGTTATTGGCATGCGGCGACTTGTCGGGCATCACCAAATAGCCCAATATGGCAACAAGCAGGGTAAGGATGATAAAAACAAGCCCGGCTATAGCAATTTTATTGCGCTTGAATGCCTGCCAGGTTCGTTTTGATGGGGTGAGTTCTGCCAAAAGTTAATAGTTCTTTTTGGCTAAATATCGTTTAAATAGGCACAATTTACAAGGAGTAAATTAATCTTTACAAAAGGCTTGTTATTTTACCACCCTGCCCTTCCACAAATATTTGTGATTATTGCCAATAAGGCCAATTACTACAAAATATATAATGTGTACCGGTATCAGTAAAATGAGCAGGCTTACCAGGTAGGTACGTTTAAAAAAGGCGGTTATGGGCAATAAATAAATTATTTCAAATAAATACTTTAATAAAAACTGCACCAAAAAAAGTTTTAAAAAATAGAGGTCATAAAAACCCAGTCCGGCATTAACCAGTAATGAAACGTTAAACAACCAAATACAAATGCCAAAGGCTACTACCTTTTTATCCTTATACTTGGTAGACTTTGATGCCCAGCGCCTTCTTTGCTGCATAAATTCCTGCAGGGTATGTTTAGCGTGGGTATAAACCACGGCATCGCTTTGTTTCAAAAAGCCAATTTTGCCCGGGTACCGCTCGGCTACCTTTTGTAGTAACAACTCATCATCGCCCGATGCAAGGTCATCAATGCCTTTAAAACCGCCAACCTTATAAAACACCTCTTTACTATAAGCAAAGTTTGCCCCGTTACAGGTTGATGCCCGACCGTTACCAATAAATGCGGCCCCAATACCTATAAGGTAACCAAACTCCAGCGTTTGCATCAATTCAAACAATGACCGTTCTTCAAAATAAGTTACCGGCGATGATACCATGACCAGGTCATGGGTTTCGTAATAAGTCACGATGGATGATAACCATGCCGGCCCCATGCGACAATCGGCATCAGTAGCTACCATCAAATCGCCCGACGACAGATTGATCGCTTCGGCGATGGCCTTTTTTTTGTAAGAATTCAGCGGCTCTGCCTCGTTCAGCTTTAGCAATTTTACACCACGGTGAGCATAACTGCTGATGATGGCTGCGGTATTATCTGTAGAGTGGTCATCAACAATAATTACTTCCAGCAAATGTTTGGGGTAATCCTGAGCCAAAACATCTTCAATGGTTAAACTGATCCTTTCTTCTTCATTACGTGCTGCTATAAGCACGGTAACCCTGGTATGAAAGGGAGCTTTGGCCGCGGCCTTGTTTACTTTTATATTGGCCCACCCGCGTATCAGATAAATTAGCAGAACCAGGTAAACACCTGTTAAAAACAGCGAAACGAAACTATGCAGTGCGATCAAAGAATTTCAGTTTAAAAACGAATAAAGACCCTAAAATAGCAGGAATAATTAAATTTATAAGCCATATGGACGATACCCCGGCTATAATAGCTATTTTTTGATCCGTTACATAAGCGAATAAATGTGATGCGGTAAAGCTGCGTACCCCCACATCAAGCAGGTCAAGCGAGGGTACCGCTGATGTTATAAAGAAATACACAAACAGCATCATTACCATTGGAAAGTATGCAAACTGTGGTATAAGCATATGAAATACAATGCAATACTGAATGGTAAATGTGATGTAGCGCGCCATGCTAAAACCAAGTATAGTTAGCAATTCGTTGGTTTTATAGCGGCCCATGATCTCAAAAAATTTATGATATTTTTTCAGGAACCCAATACGGTCGAGCAAATTAACTATCCATTTAATGTGGAAGAAAAATATTAACAATACCGCTAAGGTTAAAGCCGATAACAAAATAACACCGCAAAATAACCAGGCATTCATGGGGATGAAATAATAGATAAACCAGATGATGGCGATCAGCCCTAATAAATTGGTCATGATGATTTGCCCAAAAGCTCCCACAGCCATGGCAAAAACCCCGTGTATACGTTTACGGTTTGGTAAAAACATTACCCGGCCGCCATACTCGCCAACCCGGTTTGGTGTTGAAATAGCCCAGGTAAGCCCGCAAAAAACCGCCTCTATTGATTCCCACAGCGTAATGTTAACAAGCGTTTTGGTAAGGTACCGCCATTTAAACGCTTCAAGCACCCAGTTAACTACCATTAACGCAACCACAATACCCATGGTTATTATTACCTGGGTACTGTTTATTTGGGAGGTTAAAGCTTCAAACTGTTTAAGATCGGTGTTTTTTTTATAGAACTGGTGATATATATACCAGGCGGCCATTATAAGCACGGCAGCCTTGAGCGAAACAGAAATTATTTTTTTGGTAGAAGTAGTCAAAGTAAATTTTATGCAATGTTACAAAAAAACCGGGCAAGGATTAAACTGCCCGGTATAACATAACATTAATATGTTTTGTTTATTATTTTAAACGTGCTCTAAAAAAAGCAATGGTATTGGCATAGGCATCCTTAGTAGCATTACTGTCATAAATAGGATTGCTTGGATTGGCAAATCCGTGATCTGCATCATACTGATGCAGATATACCTTTTTGCCGGCTTTTTTCATATCATCGGCAAATTTGGCAACAACCTTAGGGTTTATCCATTGGTCCTTATTGGCAAAATTGCCCAAAACGTCGGTATTTAGGGTTTTTAAGCGGTCAATATTTTGCTCAGGCATACCATAATACATTACACAGGCAACAGCCTGTTTGCCTGCCAGCAAACTGGTTTGCAGGCTCCAGCCGCCACCAAAACACCAGCCAATAGTTGCTATATGCGCTTTGGGACCTGCGTAGGCAATTGCACCGTTGATGATAGCTTTGGCCCTGTCATCATTTACAGCCTGCATAAGTTTACCAGCGTCCTCACGGGTGGCAGCAATTTTACCATCATACAGGTCAAGTGCAATTACGTTTACATTGCCCAGGTCGTTATATATTTTTTCCGATTCGCGTTTTATATAATCATTAAGGCCCCACCACTCATGAATAACCAATATGTAGTTATTAGTGGCTTTCTTGGCCTTCAGCATATAAGCCGTTGCGCCCTTTCCGTCGGCGGTTTTATAGGTGATGGCTGTACCTACCGCGCTTTGAAAACGAACAGGAAGTGGATTTTTATGAGCCATTTTGAATTTTGAACTGGATGCCAGCATGGCAAATTGCCTTGTTGCCGAGGGTTTACTGCAGCAAACCACTCTTTTTTGAGCAAACGCGAAGGCGCCAAGCCAAATAAATAAAGTGAGTAAAATAATTTTTTTCATGGGTTGAGTTTTATATAGTTAATAGTAAAATACGTTTGTAAACTAATTGAGGTTGCGGCTGGCAGGTACACGTTTGCTTTAAGCCATCACCTTATCTGGCGTAAGGGGCAGTTCTCTTACCCGTTTACCGCTGGCATTATAAACCGCGTTTGCAACCGCGGCAGCCATGCCTATTAAAGCTATTTCGGCCATGCCTTTTGCGCCCATAGGGTTGATTATAGGATCGGGCTTATTTACAAACAGGGCATCTATTTGCGGGATATCAGCATTTACCGGTACATGATAATCTGCAAAGTTGTTATTTACATAACGGCCATACCGATGGTCGATCACGGCCTCTTCCATCAGAGCCATGCCTATGCCGCCAATTGCACCACCTACAACCTGGCTGCGGGCTGTTTTAGGACTTATTATGCGGCCCGAATCGGCAACAGACGCTACTTTATCTATTTTAACAACACCCGTTGCGGTATTTACCAGCACCTTTACAAAATGTACTGACCATGAATTCATGGCATACTTGTCGCGCCCGGTGCCGCCATCTGCCTTGGTAGTTACCTCAAGCGATGGCAGGTTGTGTTGTTTTAGTACCTGTGCGTAATCGAGTTTATCAGTACCGCCGTTGCCAATCAGTTTCTGAAATTTTTCTTTCAGGTCGATACAAGCATAATGCACCGCCGAACCCACACTGGCTGTTGTTGCAGACCCGCCCTGTGTAGGGGCCTGCGGCAAAGAGGATTCGCCTATTTCAAAACGGACCTTATCGGCCGGGATCCCCATTTGTTCGGCCGCTATCATCACCATGGCTGTACCCGTACCGGGGCCAATGTCACTCGCTGCGGTTTGCAATACCAGCGATCCGTCGGCCATCATCGTGGCTTTAACAGTGGCTCCGTCCCTGTAAGCGCCAAACATACCGCCGCCTACGCCATAACCTACAAACCAGCCGTCTTTTTTAACAGAACCGGGTTGTTGTTTGCGTTCGCTCCAGCCAATATGACTGGCTCCCAATTGATATGCTTCGTTTAAAAATTTGCTCGAGTAAGGTTTACCACTCTCCGGGTCGGTTTCGGCATAATTACGCAGGCGCAACTCTATCGGATCTATCTTTAAAGCATAGGATAATTCGTCCAGTGCAGATTCCAGCGCAAATGCCCCGGTAGCTTCGCCCGGGCCGCGCATCCAGGTTGGCGTACCAATGTTTAAAGATACCAGGTTATATTTGGTATATATATTAGGGCAGGCATACAAACCCTGACTTACCCTAACCGTACCTTCGGTAAAATTTTCATATTCAGAAGTTTGCCCGGTGGCTTCGTGACTTATCCCCGTTAGTTTACCATCGGCAGTTGCTCCCAGGCCAACCTTTTGCCAGGTATATGGGCGATGACCCACAGAAGTAAACATATCGGCCCGGCTCAGTACTAACTTCACCGGCTTCTTAACCATTTTAGCGCCAATAACAGCCGCAATCTCATGCGGCCATACACGCAGAGCGCTACCAAAAGCGCCACCAACAAATTTTGAATTTACCTGTATGTTTTCAGCGGGTATTTTAAACAGTTTGGCTATCTCTTCGCGGGTATCCATAACACCCTGTGTTTTGTCCCAAACGGTTAGTTTATCGTCAGCATCCCATTTTGCAATTATAGAATGCAGCTCCATAGGGTTATGCGTATCAGTAGGCACTATATATTCCTGCTCAACCTTAAAAGGGGCAGACTGCCAGGCATCAGCAGTACCGCGCTTATAAACGCCCTCGCCACGCGGGGCAAAGCCTTTATTCATATTGTCGGGCAAACTGGTCACGTGTTTACCAACATCATAACGCACCTTAACTAATGAAGCCGCAAACAGGGCGCATTCAAAAGTATCAGCAATTACCAGGGCTATGGGCTGCCCGTTATATAGTACCTTATCGGTATTTAATACTTTAAGAGGTCCTTTAGGGGATGCAGGCTTGCCCGGCGCTGGTTGAAATCCCGGTACCTTTGGCGCATTTAAATGGGTAACCACAGCCAGTACACCCGGCGCGGCTTCGGCAGCTTTGGTATCTATTGCTTTGATAGTGCCTTTGGTGATGGTGCTGCCAACCAGAACACCATAAGTTAAGCCCTCAACTGAATACTCTGCCGAATATTTAGCGGCTCCGGTAACTTTTAACCGTCCGTCTACCCTGTTCAAACCATCTGACGAAGATGGCATATTTGCGTTGATATCTTTTTCCATTGGATGTTAAACTAAACCCGCGGCATGTTTTAACGCCTCGGTAATGCTGGCCGGAGCCAATTTTAATTTAAATGAATTATATCCATAGCCTTTAGCTCCCTGCATGGCCAGTTGTGCCGCCTGCTGAAAGTTATTTTCAGATACCTGTTTGCCGATGAGTGACTTTTCGGCTTCAAACAAGCGCCAGGGTTTATGCGCTACCCCGCCCATGGCCAGTCGTGCCTGCCTGATGGTGCCGTTTTCAATATCTAAAGCCGCTGCCACTGAAACCAGCGCAAACGCGTACGACTGCCTGTCGCGTATCTTTAAATAATAGCTGTTTTTTGCAAAATGATTATCCGGTATCTCAACTGCTACAATAAGTTCGCCGGGGCCAAGGCGGTTATCTGTTTCCGGATGATCGCCCGGCAAACGGTGAAATTCGGTAAATGGTAAACGGCGCTCGCCTTTTTTACCGGCAATAACCACTACTGCATCCAGTGCCGCCAAACCAACGCACATATCGCTTGGATGCACGGCTATACATTGCGTACTGGCGCCAAATATCGCGTGCATACGGTTAATACCCTCGTACGCGCCGCAGCCCGAACCCGGAACACGTTTATTGCAGGGCATGGTGGTATCATAAAAATAAGTACACCTTGTGCGCTGCATCATATTGCCGCCCACGGTGGCCATGTTACGCAGCTGCGGCGACGCGCCCGCTTTAAGCGCCATGGCCAAAAGCGGTTGTTTTTCAGCAACCAGCTTGTCTTCTGATACCACACTATTAAGTGCCAATGCCCCTATATGTAATCCTTTAGGCGTGGCAGTTATGCTTTTAAGCGGCAACTGGTTAATATCAACCAGCTTATCAGGCGCGGTCACACCGCGTTTCATCAAATCGACAAGGTTGGTGCCGCCTGCTATTATTTTTGTACCGGGTTTGTTTATAACTGCCAGTACGGCCAGCTGGGTTAAGGGCCTAACGTATTGAAACTGTTTCATACTGCCTGCCCCCCATCTTTTACTTCCTGTATGGCGTTAACTATATTGGGGTAAGCACCGCAACGGCAAATATTACCGCTCATGTATTCGCGAATCTCGGCCTCTGAACCTGCATGGCCCTCGCGTATGCAAGCCACTGCCGACATGATCTGCCCAGGCGTGCAATATCCGCATTGAAAACCGTCGTGCTTTATAAATGCTTCCTGCATGGGGTGTAGCTGGTCGCCGTGGGCCAGGCCCTCAATGGTGGTTATTTTTTTACCATTCATCATAACACCTAATGTAAGGCATGAATTTATGCGATGCCCGTTTACATGTACGGTACAAGCGCCGCACTGGCCATGATCGCAACCTTTTTTGGTACCCGTTAAGTTGAGCTGTTCGCGTAAAATATCCAACAGGGTAGAACGCGGCTCAACAGAAAGGCTCAGCTGTTTGCCGTTCACCTCCATTTTTAATGGCACTTTTTCAAAAACTACAGCTATTTTTTCGTCCATGTGCATCGCAGCTGCCTTAACAGCTGTGCCGGGAGCAAGGGCCACAGCCGTTAGCAATGATGATTGTTTGAGGAAAATCCTTCGCGAACTGTCTGTTGAATCGAGCTCGCTTTCGGGCCCGATACAGCTTTTTTCATTTTCCATAAATAGTTTGGCTTATTTATGATGTTAAGTTAGACATTTTTATTAAAAAGGCCCAGGATCAAAAAATGTTTTACAAAAACAAAAGGTTTAACAAACCCCAAAAAAAGGAAGGAAATTACAAATGGCTTAAAGCCAAAAGAGGGAAAGTTTGGGAAGAAATATACTTACCGGGGGATTATAATATAACCGCTTTTTTTGGTAAAGCAATACACTGCGGGTAAAACACCCGCCACTGATAATGCCTTGAAAAGCCGATAATTAGGAATATTATTTAAAACAAACACCGGGTAAGGTACCCGGTGTTTGTTTTGTTATAATTTACCAGCGACCGCCGCCGCCTCTGTTATTATCTTTTGAATAGCCGCCACCGCCACGGTTACCGCCGCCATAGCCACCACCGCCACCGCGGTTGCCGCCATAACCACCGCCACCGCTTCTGCGGTCATTTGGTTTTTTCTCTTCAGCCTGGCTTACTGCTATTGACCGGCCTTTAACTTCCGAGCCGTTTAAAGCAGTAATTGCTGTTTGAGCAGCTTCATCATCGGGCATTTCAACAAATCCGAAACCCTTGCTTCTTCCGGATTCTCTGTCAATAATAATTTTTACGGTACTTACTTCACCGTACGCTTCAAAAAGCTCTTTTAAATCGGCTTCCTCTAATTGAAAAGGAAGGCTTCCTGCGAATATGTTCATTAATCTTTAATTTATAATAGCAAGGTTGTTTACTTGCATCGTTTTGTTAACATCAAATATAGTAATAGATATTTGATGATTACTGCAAGATTTTGTGAATGAATGTTTTTATTTTTATTTTTTAGTTAAATTAACTTTTATTTAAAACAAAATAACACGATTTACTGTTGAAGCACGCTTGTTTCCATCAGTAATTGACATGAAAATTAATTCAGCTTACTGATTCAATAACATATAATTTACCGTTGAGCGTGAAACTTTCGCCGGTTATTTTGCCCATCAGCAGCAGACCAATGGGCGAAGCTGGCGATACCGCGAAATAAGTTTCACCATTAGCTGATATGCTACCCGCGCTTATTGCCAGGTAAAAATTGCCATTATTGGTCTTGATCACGCTGCCGGTTTCGGCTTTATGGGCTATGCCGGCAGTACTGATCCTGTTAAGGGCTACCATCAGTTTATTAGCTTCATTCAGTTGAGCCAGATTACGGTTGGTTTCCTGCTGCATCATGGCGCGGCCGGTTTCATATTTATCGCCGGCGCTGCTCTTGGTGTCCTCGTTCGATGCCTTTTGTGCTTCTTTGATTCCCAATTCGGCGGCATCCATGCTTTTACGCACATAACTTACACACTGCTCATATAATTCTTTTTTCAGATCGCTCATTTACCAGTATTAAATTCGGAGATAAAATTGCCTGCGCCACTTTATTTTCCCAGCAGCAATATTATAGAAAAGTGAGGTTTAATATACAATTGTGGCCTAAAAAATAAAAGCCCCCTTGCACTCGCTGCTTGGGGGCTTTAAACCTAAACCTTATCACTATTTGCAGGTGTGAACCTACAAAGTAGATAAACGTATCAAATGGGCAAAATTGTATCTTATAAGCACATTTATTGACAAAATAATGATAATTCGAGCAGATGTGTATTGTAAAACATTCAATTACAGTAATTTAAAATTTTCGTAAAAGTAAATTTATTTTTGCCATACAATGCCCTTATTCAGCAATTGCTACCTGGCGGACAAAAAAAAACGCGCCTGCCGATGAAAACCTGCAAACGCGTTTTTAAAAAATACATGGTAATATTAATTATACATTTTCCATGCCATAATGCTTCAATATGTCTGCCGGCACCCCGGTCCATTTAGTGGGCTGATTACCTGCATAGCCAATATCCTTAACGCCCATTTCGCTGGTAAAAAAGCCCGATGCGGTTAAATCGCGCATACGGTTAAAAAAGGCTACGCCCTGTGCCATTTCGGGCTTGGCTTTGTTGGGGTAAGCTATCAGGTCAACTAACTCTATTTGCTGTGCATGACTGCTATCGGTAAAAGTTTTACCAAAGCGGTTAAGGCATTGCAAGTCGAGCCAGCGCAGGCCACCACGCAAAGGCGTTTGGTGCTGTGGCATATCTTTTACAATAAACTCAATAAAATCAGGCACTTTGGCATCCGTCGCGCTGCCCGATTTTTCATCTTTAGGGATAATGATATCTACCAGTACGGTTATGGTTGCCATTTCGGCTTCAGTAAAAAACTTGTCGGCGTTCAGTTTTTTATCGCGCTCAACTTCAAAAGGCTGCCGGCCCGCGGCAGCTTCGGTTGCGGGGGCGGCTTTTTCTGGTGTTTTCTTAGTATCGGTTTTACAAGCTTCCAGTAATAATCCTGCTGAAAGTGTGCCGAATCCTATAGCTTTGAGGGAGTCACGTCTGTTCATAATAAAATTGTTATCGGGGCTTGTTTTAAACGTTTAATTTTTTTCTTTCCTGTAAAATATACTCGGCGGTACGCATTGACATGGCCAGGATGGTCCAGGTAGCGTTTTTATCGCCCTGCTGTACAAACGGCGCCGCATCAACCACAAACAGGTTTTTACAATCATGCGCCTGGCACCATTTATTTAAAGCCGACTTTTTAGGATCGTCGCCCATGCGTATGGTACCTACCTCATGAATGATCTTTCCGGGGGCCTCTAAGCCATAGTTGGTTTCGGGGCCTTGCGGCGGACCATAAATGGCGCCCATGTTATGCATAATTTCCTGGAAGGTTTCCTGCATGTGTTTGGCTTGTTTTATCTCATCATCGGCCCATTTATAATGGAAACGCAATACCGGTATCCCATATTTATCAACAACGTTAGGGTCAATTTCACAGTAATTATCATAACGGGCTATTGCGGTACCCCTGCCGGCCATGCCAAACTGTGTACCGTAAAAACGGCGGTAGTCGTCCTTTAGCGATGCTCCATAGCCGCCAGCTTCTTTCTTTTTACCATCGCGGCCGGGTACCATTCCATTCATGTTTTGTATACCGCTGCCAAACCCGTATGATGGCATATGCAAGCCGCCACCATATTCAATATGGTAACCACGCGGAAAATCGAGCTTTTTATTATCAAGCCACCAGGGCGAATAAATATGCACACTGCCTACACCGTCTTCGTTATAACGCTTACGGTCCATCAGTTGCGGCAGGAAACCGCCCGCGCTTGACCCGGTTGAGTCATGCAGATAGCGCCCAACTACACCGCTGCTGTTGGCCAACCCGGCGGGATGTGCCGCTGATTTTGAATTAAGCAGGATCCTCGCCGACTCGCCCGCACTGGCGCCCAGTATTACCGTTTTGGCATTTACCTGGTACTCCTGCATGTCCTCTTTATTAACGTATGATACACCTGTAGCCATACCTTCTTTATTGGTGATCACCTCCCTAACCATAGCGTTGGTGATTACCTTTAAGTTACCGGTTTTTACAGCAGGTATAACCAGGCATGAAGATGCCGAAAAATCGCCGTAAACTTTACAGCTGCGGCCGCATTGCCCGCAAAAGAAACAGGCGCCGCGGTCTTTGTTATTTGGCAGAGCCTCAGTTAAAACCGAACCACGCCCAGTTATGGTGGTTACACCGGCTTTTATAGCGCCCTGTTTTATATATAGTTCATTAAGCCTTGGTTTTGGCGGGGGCAAAAATATCCCGTCAGGTTCGTTTTCCAGGCCTTCAACAGTACCATAAACACCTATCATCCGGTCAACCTTGTCATAATAAGGTTTTACCTCTTCATAGGTAATTGGCCAGCTGTCGGTAAGCCCATCTTTTGGTTTAAAATCATGCGGGCCCATACGCAGCGAAATACGCCCCCAGTGATTGGTACGTCCACCCAGCATACGTGAGCGGAACCATGCAAATTCCGTATTATCTTTAGTGGTATAGGGTTCGCCTTCCAGCTCCCAACCGCCGTAAGCGGCGTCAAAGTCGCCAAAGGGCCTGGTAGTTCCTGCACCACGGCGCGGTGATTCCCATGGCCATTTAAGTTGCTGTGAATCTTTAGCCGGGTCAAAATATGCACCCGCCTCAAGCATTAACACTTTAATACCGGCGTTAGCCAGTACATAACCTGCCATACCGCCCCCGGCACCAGAACCAACAACTATTACATCGTAAGTTTCTGCTGATTTTTTAATTTGTAAATCGCTCATATGATATCAGATATCCTTCTATAAAGAATAAGAAACGCGCGCTCACGCGCTTCTGTATTAAATTGGTTTTTACGGTATAAATATATTGAACGCGACACGTTAAATACATCAAGATTAAAAAAATATTATAATTCTTTAATTGATATATTACGGAATGCTACCTCATGGTTATGATCCTGTAGAGCAATATGGCCCTTTGGATATTTTGCAAAATCTGTCCAGGTTTTAAACTTGCTGTTGTTAAGCATTTCTTTCCACTCGTCGCTGCCCATTTGTGTTTCAACTATTTTGGTACCGTTTAGCCAAAAGGTAAGATGGCCATCTTTTTTACGCAGTACTACGGAGTTCCACTCACCGGCGGGTTTAGCTACATCTTTGGAGGGAGCTTTCATATCATACAATGAGCCGGCAAGGTGATTTGCCTTTTTGTTGTCGCTCGCATCTTTATTGTCAAGCACCTGCATTTCGATACCGGTAGCATAGGTTTCGTTAAACTTAGGGTCTTCATGAACACCGAAAATAATACCGCTGTTACCGGTTGGAGATATTTTCCAATCAATTTTCAGTTCATAGTTTTCGTATTCGCCATCAGTAACCAGGTCGCCCTGGCCCTGGGCGTTAGGATCAAGCTGCAATGCGCCGTCAACAACTTTCCATGCGCCAGAGCCGCTTTTTAAATAGGTGTGCCAGCCTGTAGTAGTTTTACCATCAAATAACGGCTTATAGCCTTTGGATTGTGCTGATACCGCAAAATGCAGAGCAGGGATAGCCATAAGGCTCAAAAAGATCTTTTTCATTATAAATGTTTTAGATTTTAGTTAAGATATATCCATTAGGTTGGGTTAAATATATCCGCTTTTTTTTAATGCTAAAACGATTATATGAAAAATAAATTACAAACAGCTGTGAATGGCTATGTAAAAATGTGGTTATACAAAAATCAGGCTCATTTTGGGTTTAATGTTTGCCAAAATTAAAAGACAGATCTGAGGCTACGCCTATAGTAATATAACCATAACTGTCCTCAAAAAACTGGTTATAATCATCCTGCCCGCGATAGCCTCCGCCAACCATCAGGGCCGCGCTTTGCATAAACGGGAACTGGTAATAATATTTAAGGCTTACATTAAGGCGCTTTTTAAAATCAACCGCCGAGTAATTATCGTACTTATCGGCAATGTAGGCAAAATCAAACCGGATACGCTGCCAGTTTTTATAGGTCTTTTTACCTTTCTCCAAAGGGTCATCATAAGCTTTGGCCAGGTTATACATGCGGCTGCCGTTTATCCTGATAAAACCATAATGGTCTTTTAACCCTTCTGACACACCCAGACCAAATAAACCTGCATGTACTTCAAGCGCCAGGTTGTCGTACCGGTTAATAATCAGCCCATCCTTATCTGTGCGTTTGCCCGTATAATAAGTTAAGGTGTAAAAATTGGTGGTAAACTTTCCACTGTCGCGGTTAAAGCTACCATCGGCGTTTAACGACGGCCCCCTTACACCATTAGAATGGTGCGAATAACCAAACGAAAAGAACTTTGGCTTATAGGTATCCTCATTAACCCTGAAAAATACGGTCGCTCCGGGCATAAAACTTGGCGATTTTACGGGCGCTCCCCTTGATGCCAGTAAACGTAATTTAACACGCGGTGTAAACACTGCGAAAAAACGAGATTTAGGCGTACTGAACAATACAAAATTAGGCGCCAGATCTGCCGTTAGCTGGGTCTTTATTTTAGTAAAATAATCGTTGCCACCTTCAGATACGCGCAGGTTTTGCTTATAAATGTCATCAAAAACGTTATTAATGTTTCGTTTTTTATACAGGATGGAGTCGGCCAGGGTGTCAGCTGCAATTACATGCTGGCGTTTTAAAGTAACGGCACCGGCTATTGATCTGCCGGGCAAAACAAAGCAGCAAAATATACTTAAGGCGGGTATAAGTTTTATATAACGGGCGGTATTTCTTAAAACCGCATGGAAGGATAAAAAAGTATTCAATTTGATGCGGATTATTTTGACCGGTATTAAGTGAATTAAATCAAACTGCATTAACAGAATCATGTTAAAATACTGTTAACAACTGCGCGGCAATATTAGATATTATTCTCTTTTTAAGCGGCATATTCCGTGTCAAGCAAACGTAAAAGCTATGGGCCCCGTTACGGGGTACGCCAATTGGGTTTCTCTGTACCACTACGCGACGTTTAAAACAAAAACCGGATGTAACGAACGCGCGATGTAAGGCGTCTTCTTAATTAACCATGAGAATAACACAAATCAGATATTATCTGGCCGGGGCCATATTTGGCTTGCTACTGTCAACTTTTGTTAATGTTGGCTACGGGCAAACAGTTGGGCGGCTTCCTATTCCGGCCAATTGCCTTGACAGTATCCCCTCGTGGATGAGTAAGAGTAAAATACCGGTCCTGGCCGCCAGCGTAATTGAAGGCGGAAAAATAAAGGAATTAAAGATCTTCGGTAAGCTTGATAACGGGCGGTCTGCTCCACTCAACACCTTCTTCAATGTCGCGTCGCTAACCAAACCGGTTACCGCACTCACCGTTTTAAAACTTGCAGATGCAGGCGACTGGGATCTGAACGAACCTTTGGACCGCTACTGGATAGATCCTGATATCCGGACCGATCCGCGATATAAAAAAATAACCACCCGCATTGTGCTGAGCCACCAAACAGGTTTCCCTAACTGGCGCTCGCAAAATCCGGCCAAAAAGCTGGCTTTCCTTTTTGACCCCGGCACACGGTACGGCTACTCGGGCGAAGGCTTTGAGTACCTGCGCCACGCCCTCGAAAACAAATTCCACCGGACCCTGCAGCAACTCGCAGATTCGGTACTTTTTAAACCGTTGGGCATGAGCCATACACGATATGGCTGGAACGATAAACTTGACACCGCCCTTTTTGCCGAACCGCATGACAAGAATGGAGAGCTAATTAAAATGACAAAAAACACAAGCATCGTATCAGCAGACTGGTTAGTTACCACCATAGGCGATTATTCGAAATTCGCGTTGGCTGTTTTGAACCAAAAAGCGCTATCTACCCGCTTATTCACAGAAATGGTTACTCCGCAGGTGAAAATGCAGGGCAACGCTGGCCCCAAAGAAAGCATGGGATTGGGCTGGGAAGTGATCACACCGCTGGAGAACGGAGAATACCTGCTGATGCATACTGGTTCGGACGATGGCGTAAAGACGCTTGTCTTATTGCTTCCGCTGTCAGGGCGCGGCATGATCCTGTTCACCAACGGAAATAACGGCTTCGATGTTATCAAGCAAACCATCAAAACAGCATTTCACCTGAAGGAACTCACACCTTAAAACTCAAGACAATTTCTCGCCATTATTTATAGTTGGGTATAGTTGGTTTTTCAATTCTGTTTTGTTATATTTGATTATAGCCAAAACTTCCAATTTAACCTGTGTATCATGATAAAAGTTTCAAACATTCTTGCGCGCAAGGGTGGCGGTGTGGTCACAATTGATGCCTGTACATCTGTATTAGACGCCTTAAGATTAATGGCCGATAAAAATATCGGCTCGGTGGTTGTTCTGGAAGATTCAGAATACGTTGGTCTGCTCACCGAAAGAGACTACGCCCGCAAAGTGATCCTTAAAGGCAAATCATCTCATGAAACGCCGGTAAGGGAAATCATGAGTACCGGCCTGCCGCGCATAATTCCCGAAAACACAATTGAAACCTGTATGCACATCATGAGCGAAAGCAATATTCGCTATCTGCCAGTATTTATTAATGATGATCTGTGCGGTATCATATCCATTAATGACCTGGTTACCGAAACAATACTTGCGCAGCTGGAAACCATTGAACAATTAAAAAGCTACATTACTTCGTAAGCCCTGCGCCATTGCATAAGGGGGGCTTGAATGCCGGGCAGCTTCATGCATAGTGGTTGCCTAAATCACTATAATGGAAAGATTGTGTGCGGTATTTGCCTTAATTGTGTGCAATTGTGCGCTTAAATTGCACAATTTTAAAAGAATCCATAAATTATTGCCTATCAGTTATATATATGTGTATATTTAGGTGACGGAACCTAAGCCCTGGTATATTTGATTGATTAAATTTAATTGATTTAAACATAAGGCAATGAAGAAGGACACATCTATGAATGCGTTTGATAAAAACACCTCGATGGGAGTGTTTGATAAAAACACCTCCATGGGAGCATTCGACAAAAACACCTCTATGGGCAGATTTGCAGCCAATGAAGTAAACGCCATGCAGCAAAACTTAGGTCTTTCAGGAGACTCTACCGATCCGTCAACATCTAATGAAGCAAGCCAGTCGGAGGATAGCTAAATACATTATCACTCAAAAGCATTAAATTTCTTTTTGTAAGAAATTTTTTCTCGCCTTTTTAACATGTAGGTAATGGAAGATAATAAAATTTATCTGTAGATCATATGCAAAACCACATGATAAAAGGAATGGCTTGTGTATGCCTTTTAATAAGTGTGGCAGCGCTTGCCTATGCACAAAAAAACAAAACAGACAGTTTAAGATTACTGGTGGCGAAGCACCAAAATGATACGGCAGGAGTTGAATTGTTAAGAAAGTTAAGTCTTCAAGTACAAGCCAGCAGACCAGACAGCGCGCTTATATATGCCCAGCAGGGTATGGATCTGGCCCGGAAATTTTCTTTCAAAAAAGGCGAAGCAGATTGTATGAACCGGCTTGGTGTGGTTTTATGGAAGAACGGGAAATATGACCGCGCTTTATTATTCTTAATTAATTCATTAAAACTTAGGGAAGAAATTAATGACCGGCTCGGTATCCTGAAAAGCTTAAGCGATATTGGTATTGTTTACTCAGATCAGCAGGATAATGTTAAGGCCCTGTCTTACCATTTTAAAGCAAAAGCCGTTGCAGAAGAATTACATGAAAAACGGCGCCTGGGCATCATCCTGTCAAACATCGGGAATTGTTATATTAAGCTTAACAAGGTAGACTCGGCCTTAAGCTACGAAATGCAGGCCTATGCCATTCAGCAAAACGTTAAGGATATGGCTACGCTGCCCAACACTTTATCAATTCTTGGAGATATTAATTACAAAATGGGGCACAGTGCGTTGGCCCTTGATTATTACAGGATAAGTGTAGGTTATGCCATAAAAAATAATGATCAAAGCAGTTTGGCTGATAACTATAACAGCATGGCCCAGCTGTACAAACAAACAGGAGCGGCAGATTCGAGCATTTATTATGCAACCCGGGCCATGAACGCGGCGAAGGAAGCCATGTACCCTGAGGGTATATATCATGCAAGCAACCTGCTTACTGATATGTACCGTGGTAAAAGCGAGCATTTGGAACTACTTTATTTAAAAACAGCCCTGGCGGCAAAAGACAGCATGTTTAATGCCGAAAAAATTAAACAGATACAAACGCTGAGTTTTAATGAGGCAGCCCGCCAGGAAGAGATAGCAGAAGAAAAACACAGGGAGGAAGAAAAACGAATTGTTGACCTGCAACTTATCGCTATAGCCATATTTATACCTTTTTTTTTCCTGGTAGTTTTGCTTTTAAGCAGAAGCCGGACTCACCGAAAAGTGGTGGAATTTATGAGTGTGCTGTCATTGTTGCTGGTATTTGAATTTATTACCCTGTTCATTCACCCTTTTGTGCAGCGCATCAGTAATCATTTGCCTGTACTTGAGCTGATCATATTGGTTGGACTTGCGTCCGTATTAGTACCCTTTCATCACCGGCTTACCCATTGGATGCGCGAGAGGCTGGCCCATGCTGCACCGGCACACCATACCAAAACGCGAAAAACACAACCTAAAATTCAAAATAAAAACACTTAGGCAGCGCGGGTTAATACGTTATTTTAAATTTTCCTTAATGTTATTTAATTGCCGTATATGTCTTTGCGTGTGAAAAAGCATAAAATACGCCCATTCCAAACGGGTTAGGGTCCCGAATTGGGGTAAATCAAAATCCGGGTAAATCAAGGTCAGGTCCTGGCTTTTTGAGAGTTCTATCATTGGGCTAAAGCAGTTCTCCAGTGAACTTATAACCGTATTTTTTTGATGCGGGCCACCCGAGGGTTCTATAAAAGCAGGGGCGATCATTTTGATATTAAAGTTCAAAAAGAGGTCGCGCAGCTGTTCGATCTTTTCAGCAGGGTCGCGTTCTGAAACGGTGCCCGGCGCGTTTAAAATCGGGGCTCCGCCCGATGAAAATCTGATAATATGCTCGGCCACCTGGCCGGCAGTCCAGCTACCCACAAATGGTACAAGATTAAATTGCTCCTGTGTAAATCCCCAAATGGTTTGTTGTAACTCCTGCTTAACGTTGTTTAGTGCCGTGCTGATGTCAGTTGTCATAGTTAATGATCATAGCGGTTTATAATGGCAAAGATATACAGGATGGTGTTTTATCAACCGCATTATTAATCTGTCAAAAGAAGGATACCCGTAACAACTTTCCCTCGGGGCATTCCTGAAAACATTACTTGTAATTATACCGACAATCGTTTAGCTTTAATGTTTGTTGCATTAACCCGAACTATTATGAAATACCTCAACCTGAAGTTATTATTTGCAGCGTGCATGTTAAGCAGTAAAAGCTTGTTGGCACAGCAGGAACTTGTTGATACCGCTGTGTTCAACAAGATCAGGAACGCGGAGATGAAAACCTCACAAATTCCTAATATCGCGCATTATATTACCGACGTATCCGGACCAAGGCTTACCAATTCGCCCGGGTTTAAAAGAGCGGCCGATTGGGCTGTTGCAACCATGAAAAAATGGGGGCTTGCCAATGCCGCCCTGGAGCCATGGGGACAGTTTGGTAAAAACTGGGAGATACAGGACTTTAGCATCATGATGAAAGTGCCCTACGCACAACCAATTATGGCCTATCCTGATCCATGGACCGCCAACACCAATGGATTGCAACAGGGGCAGATTACCTTACTTACGCCCACGCAGGCGAGGGATACCACCTACATAAGCCAGCACCTGGATGATTTTAAAGGAAAATTTATTTTAATAACAGGGGCCCCAATAAATACTGCCGATAATTTTAAGCCATCGGCAACACGCCTTACTGATGCCGAGCTGGCTGACATGAAAGACACTTACATGGTTACGCATGACCAGATAGTGCAATATGCGGGTGTATATAAAACCCTGAACAAGATCAATGTACTTTTTAAAAAATCAGGAGCCATTGCCATCATTAGCGCCGGCAGTAAAAATATTGACGGGACTGTTTTTGTGCAGTCGCTTGCCGGATATAAACTAACCAATCCGGAAAGCTTGCCTACTGTAAGCATGGCGCTGGAAGATGGCCAAAAAATTAAAAGACTGATACAATCCGGTCATCCGGTTGAGATAGCGTTGAATATCAATGGCAAACTTTCAACTGCCGATACAAAAGGTTATAATGTTGTTGCCGAAATACCAGGAACCGACCCTAAATTAAAATCACAGTTGGTAATGCTTGGCGGCCACCTTGATTCATGGTCGGCAGCAACCGGTGCAACCGATAATGGTGCCGGCTGCATTGTAATGCTGGAAGTTGTACGACTACTTGATTCATTGAATTTAAAACCTAAACGCACTATACGCATTGCTTTATGGAGCGGCGAAGAGCAGGGGGTTTTAGGTTCCTATAACTATGCGAAGAACCATTTTATGGATGCCGAAAAATATACCCTAAAGCCGGAGCAAGCAAAGGTATCAGCTTATTTTAACCTCGATAATGGATCGGGTAAGATCAGAGGGATATTTACGCAAAACAACGAAGCCATGAAACCCATATTTGAACAATGGTTCACACCGTTCCATGATCTGGGTGCCGCTACGGTTACTACAAAAAACACTGGTTCAACAGACCATCTGGCGTTTGACTGGGCAGGTATCCCGGGCTTTCAGTTTATACAGGATCCGTTAGATTATGAGACAAGGACACACCATAGCAACATGGATAGCTATGACCATCTGCAAATTGACGACTTGAAACAAGCGGCTATTATTGTAGCCTCATTTGTATATCAAACAAGTGTAAGACCTGCTCCGCTGCCCAGAAAACCACTGGTTAAGGAGCCATTTGCATTTGATGGATTATAAACATCCAATGCCTTAGGATTATTAAAGCTCCTGTAGATAAACCTGCAGGAGCTTTTTGTTATTTATAATGAATTATTTCAGCCTGGTGCTCATGTCAACATGTTCAACAGTTTTTATGCCGCTGGGTAATTCGTTAAACGCGGAGTATAATACATATTTTTTATCCTTATCAATGCCCGGTAAGGTTTGTCCTATTACCTTTTTAATGTTCTCGTTTTCACGCCTGATAGCGGAGGTATCCTTTAACTTTATGGACGACAGGTAGTAGATCATCGGGAAATCACCGTCGGGGGTTGTTTGGTTAAATATCCTGAAGATGCGTGGTTGAGTGTTGACCTGTTTAATAGTTACCGGAAACTTGTACTGCTCACCTGATTTCTTCAACAGCATATTATAAAAGCTGGTAAACTCATCTTCATGATCATATTTCCAAATGCCACTTGGGCGGGTACAACTGAAAGCTGATGCCGAAATATTTAAGGCATCTATCAAATAGTTTTTATTATAGCTTTCTTTAGCTTGCTGATAAAGTTCAGGCGCTGTTTTGCCATTTATGGTATATTGGTTCAACTCCAGCTGGGTAAGTTTCCAGCCATAATCATACTTGCAATAAATGGCGGTTATCATGTATTTGTTCGTAATATTCCGCGGAATAAAAAACGCCATATACATTTCGTGGGTAGCACCAAGGTAGGTTAACGTGTAGCTGTTAATGCCGGTGGTCCCCGTTTTTATCGTGTCAATATCTCTGTAACGGTTCACTGCGTAATATTCATCAAGCAGGTTGTAATCGGCGGTCTTTACCCGGTTACTAACCAGTTCTATCAAGCGGCTTTTATAGTTGTTTTCAATAAAGTCTTTCGACATGATGTTCTCCAGCTGTTTTTCATTATTAACTTTCAGTAGTTTAAACAGCTCGTCGTTAAGTTTGTGGAATTTTTCTCGGTTGCTTTTATCAATGTTTTCATTTTTCCAGCTGCCGGGTACAGTAGGTTCGCAGCTTTGTAAAAAAATGACCAATAAAAAAGCAGGCAGCTTTGTTAACAAAGGGTTTCGTTTCATTATAGTGGTAAAGTAATCAGGTGGTGCTATAATAGTCATTTGAAAGCACATTGCGAAAGAATATTGTAGCGTTTTATAATTATAAACCGTAATTCTTTTTATCAAACCTTAAATTATGAAAAAACTATTACTGATAACCTTACTGGCCGCGTTTATCGGCTGTAAAAAAGATGCAGCAAATAAGGCTGGTTTAAAGGGAAGCTGGGAATATCGTGGTACCGCCTGTTACTGTTTGGCTGCAACTGATACCAATGCAAAAAAACCAGGTAATGGCAATATTATAATTTTTGCGGATAATACCTACAAACGGTTTGCGAAAGATACACTGAAAAAAAGCGGCACTTACGTTGTTGTTAAAGATACCCTGGGCCCACAACCGGTGAACCGGATAATTTATGACAATGATACCGCTTCCGACAAAATATTTTTCAGGATGGATCAAAATAAACTAACGTTTTTTGGGCAAACGCCACTCGCCGCAGATGGCCCGGAGTATTATTATGAGCGCATTAAATCTTAAAAAGTTTCTTTTTTTCACACTTTTTTCACATTTTCTTAACTTTAAGTAAAGTTTATTTTGTTTAGGGGTCGGGATGTCTATCTTTAGGTACATGGCAAACCTATAAAGCATGTCAAAAGAAGAGCGGACAACCCTTTTAAAACTTCTTTCCTCATTTCCTGACGAAGTTCAGGACAAAGCGCTGTGGCTGCGCGACTTTGTGTGGGGTCAATATCCGCAGGCTAATGAGCTAATATTTGATAATCCTGACAACATTATTTTGGGATGGTCGCCTACGGAAAAGGTGGGCCATGCATCCTGTGCCATCTCGATAGATAAAGCAAATAGCAACATATATTTTGGGTTTTATGACGGAGCCACGCTTGCCGATCCCGAAAAATTGTTGACAGGTAATGGTAAGCGGTACAGGTATTTCCAAATTGGGAATACAGATGATTTTCCTAAAGCATATATTACCCAGCTTTTAAATGACGCGTGGGTCAATTCGTTGAGAAAAGTTAGCAATTACAAACAGATTGTAAATGGCAAAACCCTGGTTAAATCTATTCTTGCCTTTGGCGCAATGCTGGAAACAATGATGCAACTTTAATTATTTTTCCTCTTCTCCACCACGGTCAGTCAGTGTTTTATTACTTTCTTTATCCTTGTGAACACACGGTAGCCTGAAAGGAAGGTTTTAACAACAATCAAAGTCTCCCTTATCGCGGGAGATCAGCGCGGTTTTTCTCTTCATTTTTATTTCATATATAGCAATCAAAAAACATATATCTTAGTTTAATATTTCGGGCTTTAACTGAGCCAAAATACACATGTGTTTCCGTAACATTATAGCGGTTTACATGTCTTTATATAAACATTTGTACTATGGCAATTAATCTTCAAAAAGGACAAAAAATAGATATTGGACTGTCAAAAATGACAGTTGGTTTGGGTTGGAACCCAAACGAAGGCACAGGTTATGATTTTGACCTGGACGTATCGGCAATTATGATAGATGCCAACCGTTTTGTACCCGAAGACGAGTTCTTCGTTTTTTATAACAATGTTGATTCCCCTGATTCTGCTGTTCACCACACCGGCGATGATCCTTCGGGCGGCAACAGTGATGGAGGCGATGATGAATCCATCAATATCGATCTTACCAAAGTTGACCCTAAAATACAGGAAATATTATTTGTGGTAACCATACACGAGGCGCAGCCCCGCAGGCAAAACTTTGGCCAGGTGCGCGATTCCTATATCCGCATTATTGATGAGCTTACAGGCAGCGAGGTTTGCAAATATGAACTTGGCGAAGATTTCTCTATTGAAACCGCTATTGAGTTTGGCAGGTTGTACCGCCGTAACGGCGCCTGGAAGTTTGAGGCATCGGGTGTTGGTTATAAGGAAGACCTTGCCTTCTTTTTAAGTAAATATTTTAAAGGTCAGATCATTAAATAAAACCGGAAAGCCCGCCCAAATCCTCTCCCAAAGAACGTTGTAAGGAAAATGCTTTTTTTAAGCTATCTGCTTTGGAAAGGATTTAGGTGAGCCCGGATTAAACAATATAACAATGGCAATAAATTTAGTAAAAGGTCAAACTATTGACCTGCGGAAAAATGATAAAGGCGAAAGTTTTGACCTGTCGTCAGTAACCATCGGTTTAGGCTGGGATGTAAAACAGAGCGGCGGTGGTTTTTTAGGTAAACTATTTGGCGGCGGCGAAGAGGCCGAATATGACCTGGATGCCATAGCCTTCCTGCTCGACAAAAACGGTCGTGTGGCCGACAGGGGGCGCACCTTTCAAAAACCTAACGGCAATAAGGTAAACTTATATGAGGGCGACGTGATCTACTTTAATTCTATGAAGCATCCGTCGGGCCATATATGGCTTACCGGCGATAACCGCACCGGTGCGGGTGAGGGTGATGACGAACAGATTATCGTAAAACTCGATTCGCTCGACTCCAGGTTCGATCGCATACTGTTTATCGTAACCATTTACCAGGGGCGCAAAAACAACCAGCATTTTGGCATGGTCCAAAACGCGTTCATCCGCGCGATAGACAATCATGGTAAAGAAATAGCAAAGTTCAGCCTCTCTGGCGATTCAACCTATAATGGCATGTGTTCCATGACATTTGCAGAGGTCTACCGGAAAGATGATACCTGGAAGTTCCGTGCCATTGGCGAGCCCCATAATACCGATAATTTTTTAGAGCTGCTTAAACAGTATTAATTATGCCGGGTTCGGGTTGCGTGTTGCGCGGTTCGGGGTTCGTGACGCATTGTTGCCATGGAAACATAAGTATACCGTTTAAGCCCCGAACCGCGCAACCCGAACCTGGCAACACGAACAGCACAACACGAACCAGGCAACACGAACCCCGAACCGCCCAACACGAACCCCTAACCCCAACCGCATAACCCGCACCACATGTTCCAACACTATTCTTTTGATCTTTGGCTTACACTGATAAAATCAAACCCGGGTTTTAAAACGGAACGTACCCGGGTATTTCACCGCGATTTTAACCCGGCGGGTAAAAGCATCGATGAGGTAGCAAAAGCTTTCAGGATGGTTGACCTTATGTGTAACGCGGTTAATGAGAGTACCGGGAAAAATATCGACTCGGACGAAATGCACCTGATGGTGATCAGCCTGATAAATGATAACCAACTGAACCTGAATGAAATTGACACCAAAAAGTTGTATGCCGATATGGAGGCGCTTGTATTTAACTACCTGCCAGTAGTGTACGCGCCTGTAACAATTAAGGTGTTGGATCATCTAAAACAAAAAGGCGGTAGTACGTTTAGTTTATTAAGCAATACCGGCTTTATTAAAGGAGTAACATTAAAAAAGATACTAGCGGAATTAAAGATGGATCAATACTTTGATTTTCAGCTGTACTCAGACGAGGTGGGAATGTCAAAACCAAACCCTGCTTTGTTTAGCCTGATGCTCCGGAATATTAAACAGATCAATAAAGAAAAAGAGATAACTTTAAACAACATCATTCACATAGGCGACAACCCTAAGGCTGATATTGAAGGCGCAACCGCAGCAGGCATAAAAAGTTTGCTTATCAATTCAAACAACAAATCCATTTTAAGCTTAATAAGTTAATGAACACTACCTATTCATTACATCATATACAGCATGCACAGGAATTTGGGTTTAACCCTGATGATTACAGCCGCTTTAAGTTTGGCGACGATGCTGTTGCAAAGGATTTTGGCACCCAACTGGCAGATGGGTTTATTGACAGGCATTTGGCCCTGGAGCCGGTTGAAAGGCAAATTGTAGTGATATCAAGCCCGTACTCGTTTATACCAACTGCTACCTTTGCCATGAAAACCTGGTTTGTTGCCCGGCTTAACCGCTGGCTGGCCCGGCACGGATACCCCGTAGTGCAGGAAACCAAGGTGCACCGCACCATAACCTATAAAGAAGATTATGGCGAACTGGATGCCGAGCAAAGGATGACCCTCATCGGTAACGATTCTTTTCATATTGATAAGGATTTTTTGCAGGGAAAAGTACTGGTGTTTTTGGATGATATAAAAATTACAGGCAGCCATGAGCGCATGATCATGAAAATGGTTAATGCTTATGGCCTTACCAATGATATATTTATGCTGTACTTTGCCGAGCTTGTTAATAAAAATATTCACCCCAATATTGAAAATCATTTGAATTACCACCAGGTAAAATCAATTTTTGATTTGGACGGTATTATTAAAAGCCGCAATTTTTGTATCAATACCCGCATAGTAAAGTATATTTTAAATTACGATTTTGATAGTTTTTGTATTTTTATTCAAGATCAATCAATTGATTTTATAAACTTGCTTTATGATATGGCCCTGGGTAATGGTTACCATAGTATTGAGGCTTATGTACGCAACCTGAACTTTATAAAAGAGAACCTATTTTTAAACAATCATAAATTAATTCAGCATGGCAATTAACTTGCAAAAAGGCCAACGGGAAAGCATTAATGCTCCCAAATTTACTATAGGTCTGGGATGGGATACCAACAGCTCATCAACAGGCAGCGCATTTGACCTGGACGCTTCTGTTTTTATACTGGGCGATAATAAAAAATTAATAGCCGACGAGTATTTCGTATTTTATAATAACCTGAAATCGCCCGATGGGGCTGTTGAGCATACAGGCGATAACCTTACCGGCGCCGGCGATGGTGACGACGAACAAATAAAGGTTGACCTGTCTCTTGCCGATTCAAAAGCATCAGAAATATGTATTGTGGTAACTATACATGAGGCCGAAGCCCGTAAACAAAACTTTGGCCAGGTGCGCAATTCATTCATCAGGATATTTGACTCGAGTACCGGCGCTGATATTTTAAAGTATGAACTGGAAGAAGATTTTTCTATTGAAACAGCGGTGGAATTTGGCCGTATCTATAAAAAAGACAATAACTGGAAGTTTGAAGCCGTAGGCGTGGGTATGAAAGGCGGTTTGCAGGATTATTTAACCAAATACCAATAAAACAGTATGGCTATCAATCTTCAAAAAGGACAGCGCATAAGTCTTGAAAAAAGCAACGGCAATAAGCTGCAAAATATTTGCGTGGGCATAAACTGGGGCGCCATTGAAAAAAAAGGCATGTTTGGTTTTGGCACCACAAAAGAAGCGGTTGACTTGGATGCCAGCTGCGCGTTATATGATGCTAATAAGCAACTGGTTGATGTGGTTTACTTTGGTCACCTGAAATCAAAAGATGGCGCGGTAAAGCATAGCGGCGACGATTTAACCGGTGATATGGCCGGTAACGACGGTTTGGACAATGAGGTGATAACGGTTGATTTTGCCGGCCTTAGCAGTACCGTAAACTATGTGGCATTTGTGCTCAACAGCTTCCGCGGGCAGGATTTTGGCACTATCCCGTTTGCATCCATTCGCATTTATGAAGGTACGCCAACACGGGTAAATGAAATATTTGCCACTTATGATATTGCAAACAGCCGCGATTTTGCCGGCCACGTATCCATGGTGATGGGTGTATTTTATAAAAAGAATGATGAATGGAAATTTAACGCCATAGGCGAGCCAACGCGCGACAGAAAATTAGAGGAAACTGTTAAAACAGTTACTCAAAACTATTTATAAAGAGTGGTGAATGATGAGTTGTGAGTAGCGTTAATTAACCCCTTCTGCTCACTGCTTACAACCCACTGCTTACAACTCAACACTTTAAAACTCAATAAAGTCATGGAAGGCACACCAAATAACAACGAACTGAATATAACACCGGTAAGTTTGGATATTAATCAAACACCAACCAATGCCAACACGCCGGTTAAGGTGGATAAGGAAGGTAATGTTGATCTTGCTAATATATCAGCCGATGAGGTGAAGAAGTATAGCGAGGTTGCAAAAACTCTTGACCCTAAGGATGTTAATTCAATCCTTAACTATGGTACCGATGTTCAAAACTCTATGGAAAAGTATAGTAATACTTTCCTTACATCCGTACGTACGTATAACTCCGGCGAGGTTGGTTCCCTTATCAATGAACTGCTCACCGAGCTTAACTATATTGATGTGGATGAGTTGAACCAAAATGCGTTCACCTCCTTTATATCGCATATCCCCTTTATGAAAAAGCTGGTTTTTGATGCCAAAAAGCTGTTTCAAAAGTATGATACGGTGATCAACAACATTGATAAAATTACCAACAAGATAAAGGCAGGCAGGGTTAATTCACTTAAAGATAACAGCTCGCTGCAAACCATGTTCGATAGCAATGTAGGCTACATCCACCAGATGGAAGAGCTTATTATATCGGGCCAGTTAAAGTATAATGAACTGAGCGAGCAGCTTGCCCAAATGGATGCTAATCCTTCAGCTTATAACGATTATGAAATTGCCGATATGCGCGATTTTGTGAACCGTTTGGATAAGCGCCTGGCCGATTTAAAAGTGGTACGTTTTATTATGCTGCAGTCGCTGGCGCAAATACGCGTGGTGCAGAGCAACAATACCACCATTGCCGAAAAGGCACAGTCTATCGTATCAACCACCATCCCGGTTTGGAAAAACCAGCTTACTATAGCCGTTGCCCTCAACAGGCAAAAGGAAAACGTGGAGATGCAGAAAAAGATCTCGGACACTACCAATACCATACTGCAAAAAAATGCCGAACTGTTAAAGCAAAACAGTATTGATGTGGCCCGCGAAAATGAGAAAACCGTGGTGTCATTAGATACGCTGAAGAAAACAACCGCGTCGCTTATTGAAACCCTAACCGAGGTAAAACGCATTCATGATGAAGGTACTGCCAACAGGAAAACGCTTAACACCGAGCTGCAGAACCTGGAAGTGGAACTGAAAAAGAATGTGACCAACGGGTAAGCGTAATTTGTAGTCCTGAGCGGAGCGAAGGATCTATTCAACGTTAAGTAGTTCTTGAACAGAGCCTTCATTCCTCACAGGCGCAGGCCTGAAGGGCAGATTCCTTTATCATCCATATTTTCTTAAATTTGCATCTTATAAAATTTGAGGTCGCTTGTTGATGGATGAAAGCCGGTTAAATATTTTAAATCAGTCAAACCGAATGCTCAGTAAGCTGCAATTGCTTTCTGTTTTTTTTGGCGATGATGTGATCTTCAAAATATATCTGCGCAGCCAGGTAATTCACAAGCTTTTTGAAACCAATCCCGAGCTTGATATTAACAAGCTCGATCTGTTTCACCTGCAGTTTACCCAAAGCCTTATTGATCTGCTCCGCAAAATAAAAAAGAACAACGAGACTAATGTGAGCCTGATATTTGATGAAATACAGATCAACAGGGAAATGATGGATAGACTGAACGACCCGTTTTATACCGAGGCCAATTTTAATCTCGAAAAACAACGGCAGGCATTAAAAATCAACCTTTCACTGCGTAAGCTGTTCCAGGTGCTGTCTGATGATTTGACAGATAATCCGCTTTCAAAAAATATCAATGCCTTTAGCTCCAGGTTTGCAGCCGATTTTTTTCATACCATTACGCCCGAACTGCTGGAAGAGATTACCGACTATAAAGACAATGATGTATATACCGACGAGTATGCTACCATTCAGCGAAAGCTGATGGGGGTATTGTGTAAATATGATTTTAAAACGGAATTTTATTGCGGGTTAAAATCAGGTACACAAGTTGTGGAAGTATATAAATTTACAGATGTCGACAGGTATTTTATTTATGCCCCATCAGACAGTCTGTTTGTGTTTTTAGATGTAACGAAAATTGCCAACATTGATTTTTCAACCAACCTGTCAAAAAAAGAAAGACTGATACACGAACTGAAAGATAAGAACGACCGGCTTGAAGGTAACGCCGCTGCTATGAAATCATTTATGCCGCCCGGGATTAAAAACCTGCTGGCAGACAATTATAAAAAAATATCAGACATAAGCTTTCTTGACAACATCAGCAATATAGATGTGCAGGCCAATGTTTTAAAAAGCATGTTGAATACCGATTTAATTTAGTTTATTTAACCCGAAAATAATTCTACCTGTAATATGGATTTTTTGCACACAATTCTGGGCCCCGATATTAAAGCCGGCTTGCTTGTTATCTTAAATTTAATTGTCATTGAAAGCCTGCTTTCAGTTGATAATGCCGCGGTACTGGCTACCATGGTGCTTGACCTGCCCAAACACCAGCGTAAAAAAGCGCTCCGTTATGGTATCATCGGCGCTTATGTATTGCGGGGGGTATGTTTATTTTTAGCGGCCTGGCTGGTTAAAATATGGTGGTTAAAACCAATAGGCGGTTTATACCTGCTCTACCTTAGCTTTGATTACTTTAAGGGCAAAATTCAGGCGGCAAACGGCAGCGGCGATGACGATTCAGTTGATAAAAATAAAAACTGGCTTTACCGCTCAACAGTGGGCATGTTTGGCACATTTTGGGCCACCGTTGCTTTGGTTGAACTGATGGACCTTGCCTTCTCCATTGATAATGTTTTTGCAGCAGTAGCTTTTACTGATCATGTGGTACTGATATATATCGGCGTATTTATAGGCATCCTGGCCATGCGTTTTGTTGCCCAAACCTTTGTGCGGCTGATGGAGAAATTTACCTTTTTAGAAACCGTAGCCTTTATAGTGATCGGCGTTTTGGGCATTAAATTATCTGCGTCATTGTACGTTCATTTTAATGAGGGTTCGGCATTCTCTAAATTTATGGAAAGCGAAAAAGCGGATATTTTTACATCAATATTTACAGTAGGTATATTTATTGTTCCGGTATTAAGCTCGTTGTTATTTAACTTTCCCAAAAGACAGAATATTGAGCCGGAGGTAACTAAAGAGACCGAAAATGTGTTAAATAAAGAGTAATTTAACAGTTTTTGAACATATTACTACCGGTTTTTGTTAAATAAATGATCAGAATATACAAGATAATCGCCTCTATATTTGGTATAGGATTTTTAAAGGGCGGGGGTACGTACGCGGCTATTGTAACCTGCGGTTTTATATGGCTATTGTGGCAAAACACCGTTTTACAAAATCCGTGGTACCTGTTTACAATTACCATTATTATAACCCTGCTGGGGGTATATGTAAGCAATAAAGTTGAACCAGACTGGGGCGAAGACAGTTCACGCGTGGTAATTGATGAAGTTGCCGGTATGTTGATAGCCATGTTGTTTATACCTCCCAATATTTACTTTTTATTGGCCGGGTTAATACTGTTTCGTTTTTTTGATATTGTTAAACCCCTGGGTATCCGTAAAATGGAAGCCATGCCCAGCGGTACCGGTGTAATGATGGATGACGTACTTGCAGGCGTTTACTCCAATATTTTATTACAGGTTGGATATTTAGTGTGGGAAGTTTGGAAGATAAAAAACTAAGAACCATATAAACCTGCTTTCAACCAAGCAGTGAGGACAGCATGATCCCTTTCTTGGGAAATCTAATGGAAAAAAGGGGGCCATACTAAAAAGCAGGTCATTTCGAACATAAAGAGAAATCTTGTACGCCTTTACAGCCTAACCTACACAGCGTAGAAGATCTCTCTCTCACCTCTCTCTTTCTCTTCCCGCTCAGCTATTATAAAAGCTTCTTGATCTGTATATTTCTGAACCAAACATCGGCGCCATGGTCCTGCAGGGCTATTCTGCCTGTTTTAAACGTGCCAAAGGCCGGCCATTCCTTAAACTTACTGCCAGCCACCAGCTTTTTCCAGTTATCGTCCCATAGAGTGGTTGATAGTACATGCTCGTTATTGATAATAATGTCCAGTTTGCCTTTATCAGCAACTATTTCTACCTGGTTCCACTCGCCTGCTGGTTTCACTACCTTCTTTGATATCGACATCAGATCATAAAGATCGCCTGCCTGGTGTTTGATCAGCTTGCCGTCCTCATTCTCTTTATTATCTGCAATCTGGCATTCCGGCCCTGTGTACCAGGCATATTGGTACTTTGCGGCATCTTCCTTTACATAAAACATAATACCGCTGTTACCGGCACGTGATATCTTCCATTCAGTTTTAAAATCAAAGTTTTCATATTCCTCGTCGCTCACAATATCGCCCCCGTTTTTAGTTTGCCAGTCGCCCTTTTGCGACGCGTCCAGGTGCAGCACACCATCCTCAGCCTTCCATGCACTGCCCGCCGTGTTCTTTCCGTAAGTATGCCAGCCCTTGGTAGATTTGCCATCAAACAACGACACAAAACCATTACTATCTGCACGAGCCGCGGGTTTCGCCGCAGCTGAGTCACTGGAGGTGTTTTCTTTCCTGGAAGATGAATTACAACCGCAGATAGCTATCGCGGTAAGTATTGCTAAAAATATCCTGTTCATTTTGATAGTTTATAAATTCCCTTTTTTGATCTCACTTACGGCATAAGTAGCTGCCCTTGCTGTTAATGCCATATATAATATTGATGGACTTTGATTCCCGGTGCTGGTCATGCAGGCGCCATCAGTAACAAATACATTTTTGCAAAGGTGCAGCTGATTCCACTTATTGAGCAAAGATGTTTTGGGATCTTTCCCCATGCGTACTCCGCCCATTTCATGGATATCCAGTCCCGGGGCTTGCTTATTTTCATGTTTTTCAACGTTTTTGCAACCTGCCTTTTCCAGCATTTCGGCACTTTGAGTTAAAAAATCCTTTATCATTAGTTGATCGTTGTCGTCATATTCTACCGAGGTGACCAATAGCGGTATTCCCCACTGGTCTTTCTGGTCTTTGCTCAAACGCACATGATTGGTTTCCTTAGGTATGGTCTCGCCCTGCAGGTACATGTATACCTTCCATCCGCCCGGCTCGGTGAGTGAGTCTTTATAAGCTCCTCCAATTTCACCGCTTTCGGTCGCTGCTGATTGCTGACCGCGGTATGCACCCATAAAAGTGGTAAAACCTCCCTTGTAGTCAGTGTCCTGTTTTTGCAGGTTTCGATAGTTGGCCAGTATCAATTCGGTAGGGTTTCGCCCGAAATAATATTTATCAAGAAAACCATCCATTGCCCCGGTTACCGAGGCCCGGTAATTTTGAAACGCCACATACTTGCCCAGTAAACCATTATCATTACCCAGGCCATTTGGAAAACGCGCTGAGGTTGAATTCAGCAGGATCAAATTGGTGTTGAGGGCTGAAGCATTCATGAAAATGATCTTTGCCTTGTATTCTATAACTTCTTTGGTGTTGGTATCAATTACTTTAACCCCGCTTGCTTTACCCAGTTTTTCATCATAAATAACAGAATGCACCACCGAAAACGGCCTTATAGTCAAATTTCCGGTTCTTTTGGCCCAGGGCAGGGTAGAACTTACAGAGCTGAAATAACCACCAAACGGACAACCGCGCATGCAAAGGTTGCGTGCCTGGCATTTGCCCCGGCCCTGATCTAAATGAACTTGGTTAGGCCTGGTAATATGGGCCCAGCGCGCATGCACCAGATGACGATCAGGGTAATTTTCGCTTATTTTTTTGCTGATGACATCCTGCACGCAATTCATCTCGAACGGCGGCAGAAATTCGCCGTCGGGCATAGCCTCAATACCATCTTTATTGCCGCAAACCCCAATAAATTTTTCAACGTGCGAATACCAGGGGGCTACGTCATCATAGCCAATGGGCCAGGCAATACCATAACCAAAACGTTCGGGGTTTATAAATTCATAATTGCTCCAGCGCTGGCAGGCCCTGCCCCAGGTGAGTGATTTGCCACCAACCTGGTACCCGCGTATCCAATCAAATGGTTTTTCCTGTATATAAGGGTGATCCTTATCCCTAATGAAAAAATGAGCGTTGTCTTCACCAAAGCCGGCCGCTTTGCTAATCAACGGGTTCTCATCCAAAAAAGCTTTGGTCATGGCACCACGATGTTTAAACTGCCAGGGATCCATGGTCGCGGTGGGATAATCTTTGTTATGTTCTACATTACGGCCACGCTCCAAAACCAGGGTTTTTAAGCCTTGCTCGCAAAGTTCTTTAGCGGCCCAGCCACCACTGATGCCCGAGCCTATAACAATAGCATCATAGCTTAAATTATCTGTAGGTGCCGCACTTTTTGAATCGTTTGACATGTCGCGATATATTTATATGTAAAAACTATCGAGTTATATATTTATATAGATTTTATCTATAACGATAATTTATGACTAACATTCCTGGTCGCTAAACAGTTTTGCTGCCGCGTCTTCATCTAAAAATACCTGTGCATTTGGCAGGGTTTGAAATATAGAAGCCGGTACACTGCTGCTTACAGGCCCGTTCAATGCCTGGGCTATAATGTCAGCTTTTTTTTCACCGCTTGCCATTAATACCGGAGTTTTTGCTTCGGCAAGGTGGCCAAGGCCAAGGGTAATCCCTTTACTGAGATGAGGTTGCTGCTTGAAATATTTTTGAGCCACATCAACCGTAACCGGATCCAATGCCGAGTGATTAGCATAAGCTTTGAAAATAGCACCCGGTTCATTAAGACCAATATGGCCGTTCATGCCTATGCCTACTATCATGATATCCAGGCCGCCAAGCCTGCTGATATAATCATTCATTTTTTGGCATTCCCTATCCAGGTCGGGGGCTGTGGCGTCAAAAAAGCGTATTTGTGTTGGCGATAGGTCAACCTGTGAAAAGAAATGTTCATTTAAATAATAACTGCAGCTGCCAGCATTGTTTTTGTCCAGGCCCACCCACTCGTCAAGCGCCACAAAATGGGCATGGTTAAAATCAACCTTGCCATCCTCTGCCAATTTTACCAGGATCCTGAGCATAGCCGTTGGCGACTCGCCCGAAGGGAAGCATATCAGCGAATCGGGTTTACGCTGTACCTGTTGTACCACAAGGTTAGCCACCGCTTGTGACATATGCTCGTAACTCTTATACCGGTTTATCTGCATATTACTTTATTTATAGTTTAACCATAGATCAATGGGTTTCGCAACCTTAGCTGTGAATGGCAACGCTATTTTTTTTCCCGCGCCCGCCGAGGCATAAGCCGCGTAAATGATCTCCAATACAGCCCGGCCATCCTCGCCGGTTACTAAAGGCGTTTTACCGTTCCGTACACAATCAATAAAATGTTTAAGCTCATGAGGGTACCCCTGGTTAAATGCTTCCTCAAAAATGGTGAAGCTCCAGCCCTGGGTAGTATCGGCTTTTTCCATGGCGTAACCATACCCTTCGCGGCTATAGGTTACAGCGGCATTGCCCATAAAAAGGTCGGCGTAAATAACACCGCCGGTACCATATATTTCACAACGGTCATCCATGCCGCCGTGTTTGGCCCAGCTGTTTTCGGCTACGGCGGTCACTCCGTTTTCAAACTCTACTATGATAACCGAATTGTCCTCGCCTTTTGTGCGGCCCTTATGAAACACGGTGTTCATGGTGGCGTAAACATTGCTCACCGCTGCATTATCAAGCATCCACCTGAACCAGCCCAGAGCATGGCATCCCATGTCCATGATAACACCGCCGCCGGCCAAATCAATATCATAAAACCAATCGGTATGCGGGCCCGAATGTTTTTCGCCTTGTTTAAGCATAAATATATCGCCAACCGCACCGTCTTTTACAAGTTGCCTGGCGCGTTCATATTTTGGGGCGAAGCAAAGTTCCTCCGCATACATCAACTTCACGTTATTGGCTTTGCAAACGGCTATCATTTCATCGGCCTCTTCCAGCGTTATGGCCAGTGGCTTTTCAATAATGATGTGTTTGCCCGCATTAGCCGCTTTAATGGTAGCCCCGGCATGCAGGTAATTGGGCAAACAGATGTCAACCACCTCACATCCAGATTGCGCAATCAGCTTATCAATGTCGTCAAACCATTGAGGTATCTGGTATTTTTCGGCAAAAGCTTTTGCTTTTTCAGGATTGCGGGCATAAACGGCAACTACTTCGGCCTCAGGTATAAAGCGATGGTACGATTCTACATGGATATCAGTAATAAAACCCGCGCCAAGTATGGCCACTTTAGTTCTGTTCATATAAATACAATTTACTTTAATGCGGTTAAAGGCACTTATGCTTGTTTTAACCGAATAAACAATTAATGCTGTACAGCTGGGGCAACATTTTTAGGTTCAAAGAGTATTCAGAAATACTACTCAAGATTAACGATTTAAATGATAAATAAAAAAACTTATTCAAGTTTTAAAAAAGGATTTAGCATAAGCAAAGAGCCGGTATTTGAATTTTAGCCCGGTTATCCCCATTGATATTCAGCGCGTAATGTTTGTTTTTTTAAAAGATAATATATACTATTGTGTAATATTGACACAATGATTGTTTTGTGATCGATAAACCTTGATAACCAATAAGTAAGCGTAACCTTTTAAAATTTAAACATGAGAATAAGCTCCAAACTAAAAGTTGCTTTTGTACTGATGTGTGCTGCCGGAAGTTTTAAATTAACCGCACAGGCACAAACCAAACAACAGGCACCGCAATTGCGTGCAAACAATGTGAAGCAGATCATAGCTGCGATGACATTAGAAGAAAAATCAAAACTTGTAGTAGGCATGGGCTTTAAGATGCCCGGCATGCCGCCGCCTGTAAAAGGGAAAAAACCCGAAGCTATTGACATTGGCGGGTTTAAACTGCCCCCATCTGACCCGGATGCATATAACATCCCCGAAAAAGTTCCCGGCGCAGCGGGCCGTACCCATAGCATTGCCCGTTTGGGCATCCCTTCAATGACAGTATCTGACGGCCCTGCCGGGTTAAGAATAGAGCCCATCAGAAATAATGATAAATCAAAAACATACTATGCTACGGCATTCCCGGTGGCTACGTTACTGGCCTCAACCTGGGACACCGAGCTGGTAAACCGCGTAGGAGTAGCTTTTGGCAATGAAGTGCGTGAGTACGGTGTGGACATATTGCTTGCGCCAGGTTTAAACATACACCGCAATCCGCTGGGTGGCCGTAATTTTGAATATTACTCAGAAGATCCGCTTGTTGCCGGGAATATGACCGCTGCTATTGTTCGCGGGGTGCAATCAAACGGGGTGGGTACATCTATAAAACACTATGCAGCCAATAACCAGGAAACCAACCGTAATAGCATCAATACCATTGTGAGCGAAAGGGCCATGCGGGAGCTGTATCTGCGTGGATTTGAGATCGCTGTAAAAAAATCACAACCGTGGACAGTGATGTCATCATACAATAAACTCAACGGTACGTTCACCTCGCAAAGGCGAGATCTGCTGACTACCATACTGAAAAAGGAATGGGGCTTTAAAGGATTTGTAATGACCGATTGGTTTGGCGGGGTTGATCCTGTAGCGCAAATGAAGGCCGGTAACGACCTGATCATGCCAGGCAGTCCAAGCCAGTCTGAAGCAATTGTTGCAGCCGTAAAAAACGGGACGCTAAGTATTGTTCAGTTGAATGCCAATGTGGAGCGTATTTTAAATATCGTCATCAAATCGCCATCATTCACCAAATACAAATACTCTGATAAACCCGATCTGACTGCCCACGCTAAGGTTGCCCGCGAAGCTGCCGCGCAGGGCATGGTATTGCTTAAAAATGATGACCATGCTTTACCGCTTGCCTCGGCTAAAAGGGTAGCCGTGTTTGGCAATACTTCTTATGATATTATAGCAGGCGGCACCGGTAGTGGCGATGTAAATAAAGCGTACACCATTTCGCTTATGCAGGGCCTGGAAAACGCGGGGTATAAATTACAGGAAAAACTATCAAAAAACTATGCCGCTTACCTGGCTGATATGAAGCTAAAACAACCTAAGCCAAAAAACTTTTTTGACCACCCTGCGCCGATCCCTGAAATGGATATAAACGGTATAGTGGCTGACGAAGCGAACGGTGCGGATGCTGCCCTGATCACCATAGGCAGAAATGCAGGTGAAGGAGCAGACCGGAAACTGGAAAACGATTATTATTTGTCAGATGCGGAAAAAGGCTTGATCAAAAGCATTGCCGATGCCTTTCATGCAAAAGGTAAAAAGGTAATAGTGGTATTAAATATAGGCGGCGTAATTGAGGTAGCCAGCTGGCGCGATGAGGTTGATGGTATCCTGCTGGCCTGGCAGCCGGGCCTTGAAGCAGGCAATGCTATTGCCGATGTATTGAGCGGTAAAGTAAACCCTTCGGGTAAGCTGGCCACCACTTTCCCCGTAGATTATAAGGACGTGCCATCGGCTAACAACTTCCCCGGCACACCTGCCGATAAACCCGAACAAGTGATTTATGAAGAAGGCATTTATGTCGGTTATCGCTATTATGACGCGGCTAAAATTAAACCGGCTTATGAGTTTGGTTATGGCTTATCATATACCAGTTTTAAATTAAGCAACCTCAAATTAAGTTCAACAAACTTTGCAGGCAGTATCACAGCTACGGTAACGGTTAAAAACACAGGGGATATTGCCGGGAAAGAAGTGGTTCAACTTTACCTCTCTGCCCCTAAAAAGGACATGGACAAACCCGAAGATGAATTAAAAGCTTTTGGTAAAACCCATTTGCTTACCCCGGGACAATCGCAAACGCTAAGTTTTGTGATAAAGCCTGCCGACCTGGCATCGTTTTATACCAACAGGCAAGCCTGGATAGCAGATGCGGGTAAGTACGAAGTGAAAGCAGGTTCATCGTCAAGGATGATAGCAGAAACAGCTTCATTTAACCTGGCCAAAGATATTACCGTTGAAAAGGTAAACAAAGCCCTTGTGCCACTGCAGGCTATCAATGAATTAAAACTGAAATAGATTTTTCAGGACCAGGATGTAAAATAGAGAGATAAAATAATCTGATGCCTTTGCAACATCAATCATGTTGTAAAGGCATCTTAAACTATACATAATCAACCCGTATAAACTTTATGGCAAATCAACTTAAACTTATAGCGTTGTTATCCCTGCTGCCTGCTGCAGCGGCGGTGGCCCAAACCAAATGGACCGAAAAAAAGGTGGACGATATTGTTTTTGTGACTAACACCGGCGGGCAAAACCTGGGTTATTCTACCGCCTCTGGTGTGAAGATCTTAACCATTGATGGCCTGGCTTTTAAAGACCTGAACAAAAATGGCAAACTTGATAAATATGAGGACTGGCGCCTGCCGGTTGATGTAAGGGCAAAGGACCTGGCATCAAAAATGAGCGTGGAGCAAATTGCGGGATTAATGTTGTATAGCAGGCACCAGCCTATTCCGGCTGCTCCCGCCGGACCGTTTGCCGGCACTTATAACGGCAAGGTATTTGCCGAAAGCGGGGCGAAACCTTACGATCTTTCTGACCAGCAAAAACAATTTTTGGAGAAGGATAATGTACGGCATGTACTCATCACATCGGTACAAAGCCCGGAAATCGCGGCGCAATGGAACAACAACGCCCAGGCTTTTGTGGAAGGATTAGGCCTGGGTATCCCCAACAATAACAGTTCGGATCCCCGGCACGGTACCGTTGCTACGGCCGAATACAATGCCGGAGCGGGCGGCGCTATTTCTATGTGGCCGGGTTCGCTTGGCCTTGCCGCTACGTTTGACCCCACGGTGGTTGAAGGTTTTGGCCATATAGCCGCTTTGGAATATCGTGCTTTAGGTATTGCCACCGCACTATCGCCGCAGGTTGATATAGCTACCGAGCCGCGCTGGGCGCGCGTAAGCGGTACTTTTGGCGAAGACCCGCAATTGTCTGCCGATATGGCCCGCGCGTATATTGATGGTTTTCAGACCTCGACCGGCGATAAAGAAATTACCGGCGGCTGGGGATATGGCAGCGTGAATGCCATGGTGAAACACTGGCCGGGCGGCGGCGCCGGCGAGGGCGGCCGCGACGCGCATTACGGTTATGGCAAGTATGCGGTTTATCCGGGAAATAACTTTAAACAACACTTAATTCCGTTTACCGAGGGCGCCTTCAAATTAAGCGGTAAAACTGGCATGGCGGCGTCGGTAATGCCTTATTATACCATATCCTTTAACCAGGACAGTAAAAATAAAGAGAATGTGGCTAACAACTATAACTCCTATATCATTAATGATCTGCTGCGGAAAAAATATAAGTATGATGGTGTTGTATGTACCGACTGGCTGGTAACCGGCGATGAAACCGCCGTTGATCAATTCTTGTCGGGCAAATCATGGGGTGTGGAAGGCCTTTCTGTTGCTCAAAGACATTATAAAGTTTTAATGGCCGGGGTTGACCAGTTTGGAGGTAACAATGAAGTTGCACCCGTGACGGCAGCATACCAGATCGGTGTTAAAGAGCATGGCGAAGTTTTTATGCGGGCCCGGTTTGAGCAATCGGCGGTGCGGTTGCTGCGCAATATTTTCAGAACCGGTTTATTTGAAAATCCATACCTGGATGCAGAAGCATCAAAAAGCATTGCAGGGAATCCTGAATTTATGAAAGCGGGTTACCAGGCACAGCTCAAATCAATTGTTATGCTCAAAAACAAGCATAATGTTCTGCCGCTTATTAAAAACAAAACGGTGTATGTTCCCAAACAATTTACGCCTGCCGGAAGGAATTTTTTAGGGATGGAAACACCCGAAAAACTGGAATATCCGGTTAATATGGAAACGGTAAAGAAATATTTTAAAGTAACCGAAAATCCGGACGAAGCCGATTATGCCCTGGTATTTATCAGGAGCCCTAACAGCGGTGGCGGGTACAACAGCCAGGATGCAAAAAACGGCGGGACGGGATATGTACCTATCAGCCTGCAATATGGCGAGTATACCGCAAATGATGCAAGGGCTATAAGTATAGCAGGCGGCGATCCGCTGGAAAAATTTACCAATCGTACATACAAAGGCAAATCGGCAACAGCTATTAATGTAAGCGACCTGGGTATGGTTACGAATACTTACGCCAAAATGAAGGGTAAACCGGTGATTGTTTCGGTTAATATGGCCAACCCTATGGTGTTTTCGGAATTTGAAAAGGATGCCGATGCCATTGTGGTCGACTTTGGCGTGCAGGGACAGGCAATCCTTGACCTGTTAACAGGCAACAGCGAACCATCGGCATTATTACCTCTGCAAATGCCTACAAACATGAAAACCGTGGAAGAACAGTTTGAAGATGTACCTCACGATATGAAATGTTATGTTGACGAACAGGGCAATACTTACGATTTTGGTTTCGGCCTTAACTGGAAAGGTGTCATCAATGATGCCAGAACAGTTAAGTATAAAAAAGCATTATAGTAGTTATAAACCTTGGGTAACATAATCCAAAAAGTAATTGTCCAAAACGGGACCAGCTTTATATCAGATTAAATATAAGCCAGAGTCTGCGCTCATTCCCACGACAGAGCTCGGGATGACGCTTTACCTCTTCTGCTTTTTAATGCCTTTGCAGTTATTATGATTGCAAAGGCTTTTCTTATTTAATTGGAGCGTTCACATCGTCACGGAAGGCAGGTGTTAAATCTTCTATTTCTTTTGCTGTTTAATCAGATCTTCCAGCGCTTGCAGGTGTTTCTTAAAAGCGGCCCGGCCTTTTTCTGTTACCGAATATCGCGTATTTGGTTTGCGGCCAATAAAGCTTTTTTGCACCTGCATATACTCTTCTTTTTCAAGGGCTTTGAGATGTGACGCCAGGTTGCCATCAGTAAGTTCCAGTAACTCTTTAAGCGAGTTAAAGTCGTAGCTTTCATTGGCTACCAGTACGCTCATGATCTGCAGGCGTATACGGTTTTCAAATGCTTTATCAAACTGATCTAACGAAATTTTCACGAATCGTATTTAAAGTACATAATGGTGCCGTAAATAATGTGCAGCAAGCCAAAGCCAATAGCCCAGAAAATTAATCCGTAGCCGGGCACAAACGCAGCAAGCAAACCTAATAAAATCTGTATTATCCCCAAACTCTTTACAGCCGAATAGGTGTAATGACTGCCCGAAACCAAAGCCATTCCATAAAATATAAGCGTGGTCGCCGCAACAATACTATAATGACCGTGGTATATGAGTATGAAGGTGAATAATCCGCCGCTTACCAGCGGGATAGCCATATTAACAAGTAATCTTTTACTGCCAGTACCCCAAAATTGCTGGCCGTTTTTCTTTGCTTTTTTAAAGGAAAGCCAAATTGCGGTGCCTATGGAAAGAATAAGAACGGCTAAAGCGACTATCAGTAGCTGAGTTATGGATACAACATTTTTGCCTTCATAACTTGAGTTATGGAGCATGTTATAACCTATACCTGCGCCAATAAGTGCGTAAATACCGGCCAATACACCCGACAGGCCGCTAAGTGAAATAAACTTTGCCGAACGCTCCATCAGATCGCGAATAGAGCTGATCTCGGCGTGAATGTCTTTTTCTTTCATTAAAAGTACTTTGTTCACCAAAGTTATTAAGATAATTGAAAAATACAAGCAACGGGACGGATAATAGTTATGCCGCGTTTAGACTCACCCTGTCATCGCTTCACTCGACATCCCTCTCTCCGCCTGTGGCGCAAAGAGGGAATTTATAAATCAGGTAAAAGATAGTTGGATAAAAGAACAAAGAAAAAACTACTCTTCCTCAACCCTCTTTATGGCGAAGCCAAAGAGAGGGTCGGCCAGCGCAGCGTAGCCGGGGTGAGTCGTCTGCTCCATTCAACCCCGAAAGAAAAAAAGTAAACTTCTTTTATAAACACATTCCTTAACAGGCATCATACCTATCAAAGCATATTCGAACTACAAACTTCCTGTATAAATTATATTTTCAATATTTATTGAAAATCCAAAATAAATAGTAATTTTGTATTACAGAATTACGATAACACTAATTAATGCAACATGAAAACGCTAAAAGATCACTTGGTGCTGTTTGACTCAGAATGCCCCATGTGCAGTGCATACACCAACGCTTTTGTTAAAACCGGCATGTTGGAGGCAAATGGCCGCTCTGCTTACCAGCATGTTTCTGAAAACGTCTGCCCGGTTTATGACCATCAAAGAGCCGTTAATGAAATTGCCCTGATAAACCTGAAAAGTGGCGAGGTAACTTATGGCATAAACAGTCTGTTCAAAATAATAGGAAATGCCTGGCCTGTTTTCGGTTCCCTGTTTACGTTTAAGCCATTTATCTGGCTTATGAGCAAGGCTTATGCTTTTATATCATACAACAGGCGGGTTATTATTCCGCCAACAAAGGGCGAAGCGAATTTTGCCTACCAGCCAACATTTAAAATGCATTACCGGATAGCCTATTTGCTGTTCACCTGGTTTTTTACCGGCTTTATACTCACTGCTTACGCGCATTTGCTTACCCCGGTGATACCGCTTGGCAGCGCCTGGCGTGAATATATGATATGCGGTGGTCAGGTCATTTTTCAGGGACTGGTGATCTGTGCTTTTGAACGTAAAGAAACATGGGCCTACCTGGGTAATATGATGACCATTTCTTTCGCCGGCAGTTTGCTGCTTTTAATTCCGCTTACAATAAACCATTGGTTCAAATTAGGGTCTGATGTTTACGCTTTGTGTTTTATGGGTGTTGCCGGGTTAATGTTACTGGAGCACATCCGCAGAACAAAATTGCTTAACCTTGGCTGGACACCTACCATTACCTGGGTTATATATCGTATTATTTTACTGGCATTGATCTTAAACCTAAACTAATGAAACCGTATAAAAAAATTGTACTTGCCGGGGGCAATGGCTACCTGGGCACAGTGCTGGCAAAATATTATAAAGACAAAGCCGACGAGGTTATTATCCTGGCCCGTAAACAAGCCCGCGCCATTGATAATATAAGAACTGTTGTTTGGAATGGGAAAAGCGAAAATGGCTGGACCGTACAACTAACAGGCGCCGATATGCTGATAAACCTTTGCGGTAAAAACGTAAACTGCCGCTATACGGAAAAGAATAAAGCCGAAATTATTACCTCACGGGTTTTACCAACCGAATTACTTGGCCATGTGATCCATAAAATGCCTGATCCGCCAAAGCTTTGGATCAATGTAACATCGGCCACTATTTACCGCCATGCCGAAGATCATCCGCAGGATGAGGAAAACGGCGAAATTGGTTACGGCTTTTCTATCGACGTATGTAATATGTGGGAAGACGTTTTTTGGAAGAGCGAAACACCCCGTACCCGTAAAATAGCTTTACGAATGGGTATAGCGCTTGGCCGAGGCGATGGTGTTTTTCCGAGGCTGCTTAACCTGGCAAGGCTGGGCATGGGGGGTAAACAAGGAACCGGCGAACAGTACGTGGCCTGGGTACATGAACAGGACGTTGCGCGCAGCACCCAATGGCTGCTTGATCATCCAGGCCTGGAAGGCGTATTTAACTGTACTGCACCTGTCGCCGTAAAAAATACCGATATGATGCATACCATACGCAAAGCTTATGGTATGCCGCTTGGCTTGCCAACACCGGAATGGCTGCTTGATATTGGAGCCCGCCTTATTGGCACCGAGCCCGAACTGATTTTGAAAAGCCGTTGGGTAAAACCTAAACGTTTATTGGATTCAGGATTCAAATTCCAGTATGAACAAGCCGAACATGCGGTACATGATATTTTAAGTATAAAGGCATAAAAGATGATGTTTGTAGTTGTAAACTACAGGCATGGGCGTTCGAAGTCGGAGACTTCGAACAGCGCCACTTTATTGGCAGCGGAGCATCATGATGTTGGCGGAAGACAATAACACGGACTTCTATATGACGCTGTCCGAAGTCAGAGACTTCGGACTATATGCCTGTGGTCTTCAGAATACCTGAAGCATTAAAGAATTATCCTTTTCGGTTTTTTAGGTACGCGCTGTCCGAAGTCTCTGACTTCGGACCAATACGCCTGTAATCTTCAGACTACCTAAAGCATTGAGAACTATCCTTTCAGTATTTTCCAAACGACGCTGCGGCGCTGTCCGAAGTCTCTGACTTCGGACTAATATGCCTGTAGTCTTCAGACTACCCAAAGTTTAAGAATTGTTCTTTCCCGATTTTTTACTCACCTCTTTGGCCATTTTCAGTGTAAGGAAAAGCAACAGTCCCAATGACACCACAATAGCTATCCAAATAAATAAAGTATAATTATGCCCGCCTTTTGCTTGCCTGGTTTGATAAGCCGTGTTTTTTTGAACAGCCTCATGGCTTATCTGCGGGATATCGTCATGAATGCTGTCAGCAAAAAATTTAAGATCATATTCAGGTGCTTGTACCGATGCATCGCCTGCAAGCAGTTTGTAGGTTTGCTCACCATCCAGATAACTGATCAATGATTCGTCGGATTGATAAGCTTCAATGCCCTTAATAGTTAAAGGCAAATTATCACCATTGCTTATTTGTAACAACAACTCGCTGGCTTTGGCAGCAATAAGCACATCAAATGGCTTTGCGGAATTCAATTCTGCCTCGCCAAGCAGCTGCTTGTCGCCCCCGATGATCTGGTAAACCATTACATCGCGCTTAAAATATTTGGGAGCGGTGATGTTTATATGCAGCTTATTTACCTGAAAATTATCGGTTAATTTTATAGTGATATAGGTGGTTTTATTACTATCAGCCCGCGTTATCTGCACCGGCGAAATCCGAACATACGCCAGCGAAGCGGCATATTCCGTATATACCCCGGCCTGTAAAAACTTTATTGGCGCTTTATTTTTATCATTTACCAAAATTTTAAAATATCGGTAATTGCTGGTGGGGAAGGCTAATGACTGCATATAGGTGCCTTCGCTGTTTACCACCGCTTCCTGCAGGGGAACATCCTCCTGTATGGCAAACCATTGTTTCAGGTCATCGCTCCCAACTAAATTTACCTTGCGTTGTACAGCAGTGTTCTGCAGTTTTATCCACAGCCGGTTCAAAGCCAGTCCGGTTGTGTTTTCAACAATGTAAGTGGTACCGGTGTCGGTGCTTAAACGTGCATCAACCTGGTTAAAAATAACAAAGCTTTTCTGGTCTTTTTGCGGCAGACTACCAGCTTGTATATAGGGAATAAAATTCCCTTTAGCATCTGTTATTCTGATGTCAGATAAGTCGGTTTTTGCCTTTGCCACCAAAGCGGGTTTGAGGCTGATGCGATAAAAGCCGGTACTGCTAATTTTGGGCAGGGCTGCCTGGTATTTAAAATTTTTTTGAGCCCATGCCGGTAACGCCAGCCAGCAGCATAATAATGTGAGGCATAATATTTTATTGATCCTTAGATTTTGCTTCATCATCAACAATAATTTTTTTAACCTTTTGGTACATGAACGATATAATGAGCAATAAAATACCCAGACAAAAGAACGCCGCTATTTTTCCGGCTACCGGTATGTTATTGATATCGAATAAAAATAATTTGAGCAGCGTTAATGAAAACAGACTTAACGAAACTATCCGCATCACTTTTAATTTATGGCGCATACCCAGCCACATCAGCGCAAAGGATAACAATCCCCACAATATAGGCAAACCCGTTTTAACATAAACCGTTTCAATCCTATTGACCGAGTGGACTTTGCCATAAAACAACAGGTTGCTCAATAAGCTCACTTCCAGGCTTAAAAACAGCACAATGGCAGCGCTTATTAGCCAGGTAAACATCGTTTTCATCCCTGCATCCAGCGTGTGCTGGCAAAGGCGAATGATACGATAAAATAGAAGGCCGATAAAAATTGCACCTATCCAGTGTGCCATGAAATGGCCGGTTGAAAGCTTTTGCTGTTCAAGCATCACTCTTTGTAAATCAAAAAACGTAGGCGTTAACGCCAGGTAAACGGTAACGCAGGTCATTAGTATACCCAGCCTTGTTTTTTTATTAAATTTCAACGCCGTTATTTTTAACGAAACCAGGTAATAGCCATAAATAAATACCGGCGTGTAAAGCATAATGTACAATATGTTTAATGCGGTACCTGCATAGTGATTTAAAAACTGGTGATTGATCTCCAGTAGTCCGCTTAAAAATAAAAGAGCCAGAGCCGCGATACTGAAAACGCGCTTGTTGGCAGTTAAACCATACAAAGCAGGAGTTTTATCCCGGCTGGCCAAAACAGCTAACAGGTATGAGCTTATAGCGGCAACCAGTGTGGTAATAAAACCTTTGTTGGCTATAATAGTGAGGTTAACGCTATGGAAAGCGTATATCTGGTACCAGTCCATAAACAAACTGAGCAGCATAGCTATCCACAATATTAATGAGGTAAGCTTCATTAACCCGATGGATGACCGTTGATATAGCCAGTATAACAATACCGTTTCCGACGCCCAGAAAATAGTGATACTATGGCCATGCAGTTGTATTGGCGCAGCCAGCGAAATAAACGTAAGCGTGATGCCGATAAGTAAGTACAATATATTGGTATCAACCTTTCGGTTACGAAACAGTATGTATGATAGCACTAGGTTTACAACAGCAAGCCCCACACAGAACAAACCCCTGAACTGCTCCTCCTTCATCACCGTAAGCAGGTACAGGCCCGCGGCAAAATATAGCGCGGTATTACTGAGTAATATGGTAAAATCAGAAGCGATGAATTTCTTGTTCTCCTTAACGTTGTGTGCCACATTTATAACAAAGTACAGCACATAAAAAATGCTCGCATAAATAAAGCCTGTATGGTAGGCTGGCGGTGTGAGGGTATATAAAACCGAAGCGAATACGATGACCGTAAAACCAAAGCTCACGATATTAAGCACGCGCCAGGATTTGAAATAGGCAATAATAAGCAGACCGGTGTTCAATATCAGCAGGTAGATAAAAAAAGCATTGTAATCGGCATGACCGGTACTTACCATGAACGGACTGGCAAACCCGCCTACCAGGGCTACTACCGCAAGCTCCTGCTTGTCATATAACAATGAAAGCAGCACCGCGAAAATGGTGATCACGATAAGGATAATAAATGATGTGATTTGGCCAAACAAGTGAAACTGATGAAAGGCCAGCGTAATAGTAAAGTAAAACACCGCCAAGCCGCCGCCTACCAGCACTGAGCTAAAAGCCTTGTAACTGTTACGCAGCCGATGGGCAACACCTATTAAAATGCCACCGCATGCTATACCTATGCCCACACGGCCAATTGGCCCTACCCAATCATTATCAATGGCAAATTTTACAAAATAACCTATAGCCAAAACCAGTATGGCTATACCGATCTTATTGATCAGGTTTTCGCCGATAAATTTTTCTATATCCGGATGGCGCTCAAAAAAGGAGGGCTGCGGCTCCTTTGGTTTTGGCGGATGAAAATCGGTGGTTTTTACAGGCCGCCTGATGGCCGAAAGGTTATCAGAAATAACTTCCCGTTGTTTTTCAACGTGAACCGGCTCGGGTTGCGGCTTTACTTCAACAGGTGCCGGCGGTATATTCACCGGCCCGGCGGGTTGTTGCGCAGGAGCAGGCTCACCGCTAACAGGCGGGGTTGCCTGCGGCTTTTGAGTAGCATCCTCATTTGGCTTTGATACCCGTAAATGGTCAATTACCCGCTTTAGCTCCAGTATTTTTAACTCCAGATCGGTAATTTTATGATTAATACTGGTTTTGTTGTTAATGATCAAAACAACAATAATCACCAGCATAAAGACGGTAAAAACATCCATAGCTTTACGGTTTAGCAAAATCTAAAGATAGAGGATTTATGAAATAATAGGTAATATCCATACGTGGTGTTGTTTGTGTTGACCTATTACATGTAAAATGTCCAGGTCCTTGGCTTCATTCTTTATACCTTTTATATATACAAGCTAAATCAAATTTTTTACCTTAGCTACGATTGCAAATCAACAGTATAAACCTGTGCTGAAAACTATATTATACAAAAACCTGTAATGAAGATATTTTTTAAGTTTATCCTGGTGCTAACCTGGTTGTCAATCGTAAAAACAGGTAGTTCCCAAACTATTTCTCCCTCCCTCCTAAAAGGCCATTGGAAAGCCTTTTGGATCACCGTGCCGGATGAACCCACAAAAGATTACGGGGTTTATCATTTCAGGAAAAATATTCAGCTCAATGCAAAACCCGATTCATTCATAGTACATGTATCGGCCGATAACCGGTATAAACTATATGTAAACCGAACCCTGGTATCATTGGGGCCTGCCCGCGGCGATACTTATTACTGGAATTATGAAACGGTTGATCTGGCGCCCTATCTTAAGGCGGGAAATAACAGCATTGCAGCCCTGGTTTGGAACGAAGGCGATTACCGGCCCGAAGCGCAGATCTCTATCCGTACCGCGTTCATTATGCAGGGGAATACCGCCAGTGAGGAAGCTGTTAATACCGGTAAAACCTGGAAATGTATCCGCGATAAAGCATACCACCCGCTTACAGGCATAGGTTACCACCCCTATTATGTGGCCGGGCCGGGAGAGGTGGTTGATATGAACGCTTATATCAAAGGTTGGAATACAGTTGGTTTTGACGATAGTGCCTGGAAAAATGCCATCAGGGTTGATGCGGGCAATCCTAAAGGTACAGTAAACGCCTTCGACTGGATGCTGGTTCCTTCGTCGCTGCCGCAAATGGAGCTCAAATATCAGCGTATAACAGCGCTTCGTAAAGCGGAGGGTGCAACCGTACCCAAATCTTTTCCGGCAATAAAAACGGCTGTAACAATACCAGCCAATACAACAACTACCCTGCTGCTTGATCAATCCTTTTTAACCAACGCCTTTGTAACCCTGAACTTTAGCAATGGCAAAAACGCAACTATAAAGCTTACCTATGCCGAAGCGCCGTTTACCAGCTTAACCGGTCCGGAAGGTACGGTGAAAGGAAACCGTAACACGGTGGAAGGCAAAATAATTGTCGGCCGGCGGGACAGCATCATTTCAGATGGTTCAAGTGATCAATCATTTACCACCCTGGCCTGGCGTACCTACCGGTACATACAATTGCAGGTGAAAACCGGCGGCGAACCTTTAATTATCGATGATATTTACGGAACATTTACCGGCTATCCTTTTCAGCTGAATGCCAGGCTGGAAACCGCCAATCCTGAAATTCAAAAAATATTGGATATAGGCTGGCGCACAGCCCGGTTGTGTGCAGGTGAAACCTATACCGACTGCCCTTATTATGAGCAGCTGCAATATGTTGGGGATACAAGGATACAGGCACTGGTATCATACTATAACAGCGGCGACGACCGGCTGGCGCGCAATGCCATCAACCAGATGGATCATTCGCGTGTGGCCGAAGGGTTGACCCTGAGCCGCCACCCATCCTTTTCTCCCCAGATCATCTCTACCTTTTCTTTATGGTACATTGGTATGCTGCATGACTACTGGATGTACCGGCCTGACAGTACTTTTGTAAAGGATAAGCTGGAAGGAACAAGAGGGATACTATCATTTTTTAGCAAGTACCAACAGACCGACGGTTCATTAAAAGATACGCCGTACTGGACTTTTGTTGACTGGGTAAATGATAAGGGATGGGACTTTGGCGCGGCTCCGAAAGGAACCGGCGGCTACTCGGCGGTATTGGATATGCAGCTGATGTGGGCCTATACACAGGCTGCGGAAATGGAAGCCAAAATGGGAATGCCGGCTTTTGCCGCATTGTACCGGGAAAAAGCGGCGCAGCTTAAAGCCACCATTCAAAAAAAATACTGGGACGCAGGCAGGCAATTGTATTCCGACACCGAAGATAAACAGCTGTTTTCGCAGCATACCAATACACTGGCAATTTTAACAGACATGCTTGATGGCCCCGGTGCGACTAACCTATGCAAAAAACTGCTTACAGATACCACCCTTACTAAATGTACCATCTATTTTAAATATTACCTGCACCAGGCTTTAACAAAAGGTGGCTTTGGTAATGATTACCTGCAATGGCTTGACATATGGCGAAAAAACATTGACATGGGCCTAACTACCTGGGCCGAAATATCTGACCTGGAACATAACCGGTCTGATTGCCATGCCTGGGGTGCAAGTCCTAATATTGAATTTTACCGTACTTTGCTGGGGATTGACAGTGATGCGCCCGGGTTTAATAAAATAAAAATAGAACCACATTTGGGTAATATGAAAAATGTGAGCGGCCAAATGCCGCACCCTAATGGCAAACTATCGGTTAAATACAGGTTCGAAAAAGGCAAGTGGCATGTTTGGATTGCGCTTCCCGCCGGCACATCTGGCGTTTTTATTTGGAAAGGCAAGAATTATATGATAAAAACAGGTGAAAATGAATTCAATATTTAAAAAATTAGCAAAAATTCATGATTTATGCAATGTTTTTCAATAAAATGTATAAGGATAGCAGTATTTTTATCATATTTGGATAAAAATAGGATGTTTTTTAGTTTTAATGGGAAAAAGTAACACTACTTTTATCATGGTAATGCCAAAGGCTTATTGTATTAATTACACATTTATAACAAACAGATATTATTAAAATGTGATATTTACGTGTCAGAAAAATGATGTGAACCAATTTACATTGCATGCGGCATCTACAATTAGTTAAATTTTTATGATGAACACTATGAGCACACCCGCAAAAATGCTCAGGAAAGCTCATCTCAATTGAAAACAAACCATATTAATGAAAAACACACCTTCGCAGCTAAAAATCCTCTCTATAGATATTGGGGGCTCTCATATCAAGGCTACCGTTTTAAATAGCAAAGGCGAGCTAAAAATGGATTATGACAAAATTCCAACCCCGGCGCCGTCAAATCCCGAAAACTTGATAAAAGCTATTAAAACGCTGGTTAAGGATTTTCCCGCATATGATAAAATATCAGTAGGTTTTCCTGGATATGTGAAAAATGGTGTGATACAAACCGCGCCTAATTTAAATACTAAATTATGGGCCGGTACCGACTTGAGCAAAAAACTGGCCGAAGCGTTGGGTAAACCCACGCAGGTGGTTAATGATGCCGATATGCAGGGCCTTGGCGTAGTTAGCGGCAAAGGCCTGGAAATGGTTATTACACTGGGTACCGGTTTTGGCACAGCCCTATTAATGGATGGCCATTTATTGCCGCACCTTGAATTGGCCCACCATCCCTTTAAAGATGGCGATACCACCTATGATAAATACATAGGCGAAAAAGCACTGGAAAAATATGGTAAAGAACGATGGAACAAGCGGATACAAAAAGTTTTTAAAGTTTTAAAAACCGTATTCAATTACGATACTTTATACATTGGAGGCGGTAATTCTGATCTGCTTACTTTTAAGCTGGATAAGAACATGAAAATTGTTACCAATGCCGACGGCATAAAAGGAGGCTCCAGGTTATGGCTTAGCGAAGATGAAAGCAAAACCAAAAGATCATTAGCCACACCTGCCAAATAATTCATATAACACCAACTAAAATAAAATCATACAACACCCACACAACAATGGAAAGTACAAAAGACATTGAAAAATTAGCAATAGATACCGTAAGGATATTATCGGCAGACGCAGTACAAAAAGCAAATTCTGGTCACCCCGGAACGGCAATGGCGCTTGCACCTATGGGCCACGTTTTGTGGTCAAAGTTTTTAAACTATAATCCCCAGAACCCTGATTGGGCAAATCGCGACAGGTTTATCCTTTCGGCAGGGCATGCCTGTATTTTACAGTACAGCTTTCTGTATTTAACAGGTTATGACCTTAGTTTAGACGATATTAAACAATTCCGCCAGTTAAACAGCAAAACTGCCGGCCATCCTGAATATGGTTTAGCTCCGGGTGTTGATGTTACTACCGGTCCGTTGGGCCAGGGTTTTGCAAACGGGGTAGGTTTCGCCATAGCACAAAAACATTTGGCGGCACGTTATAACAAACCCGGTTTTGATCTTTTTAATTATAACATTTACGCCATTACCAGTGATGGAGATATGATGGAAGGTGTTACTTCTGAAGCGGCTTCGCTGGCAGGTCATTTACAATTAGGTAATTTAATTTACCTGTATGATGATAACCACATATCAATTGAAGGCAGCACCGACATTGCCTTTAATGAAGATGTGAGCGCGCGTTTCAGGTCATACGGCTGGCAGGTACAGGAAATTGCCGATGTTAACGATACCCACGCGTTGGAACTGGCCTTAATAAACGCCAAAGCCGAAACTCAAAAACCATCACTGATCCGCGTTCGTTCGCTTATAGCTTATGGTAGCCCTAATAAATCAGGTACTGCCGGTTCACACGGCTCACCGCTTGGAGCTGACGAAATTAAGCTGGTTAAAAAATTCTTTGGTTTCGATCCTGAAAAATCATTCGAAGTGCCTGCCGAGGTATTGAAATACTATAATGAAAAAGGCGCAAGAGGTATAGGTTACGAAGAAAAATGGAATAAACTATTTGCCGACTACAAAGCTAAATATCCTGAGCTGGCTGCTGAGTACGAACTGGCTGCCAAAGGCGGATTACCTGAGGGCTGGGCCGACAAACTGCCGAGCTTTAAAGGATCTGATCCTAAAATGGCTACCCGCCAGGCATCTGGTAAAGTATTAAATGCTATAGCAGCAAGCCTGCCAAACTTAATTGGTGGCGCGGCCGACCTTTCGCCATCAACAGAAACCAACCTGAAAGAGTTTGACTCATTCACCTCCGAAAACAGGAACGGTCGTAACTTCCACTTTGGTATCCGCGAGCATGCCATGGGTTCGGCTTTAAATGGTATGGCTTTAACTAAAGGTGTTATTCCTTTTGGCGCAACTTTCTTAATGTTCTCTGAATATATGCGTCCGCCAATCCGTTTGGCCGCCATCATGAAAATAAACCCAATTTTCGTTTACACTCATGATAGTATTGGCTTAGGCGAGGATGGTACTACCCACCAGCCTGTTGAGCAGTTGGCTTCACTGCGTTCTATTCCAAATATAACGGTTATACGCCCGGCCGATGCTAATGAAACCGCCCACGCGTGGCGCGTTGCTATTGAGCACAAAGGCGGTCCGGTTGTTTTGGTGTTTACCCGTCAGGGGCTGCCAATACTTGACCAGGACAAATACGGTAAAGCATCTGATCTTGAAAAAGGCGCTTACATTGTTTCAGAAGGCAGCAAAGGTCCAGACCTGATCCTGATGGCTACCGGCTCTGAGGTTTCATTGATTATGCAGGCACAAGAAAAACTGGAAGCCGAAGGTATCTCAACCCGTGTGGTAAGTATGCCATCATGGGAATTGTTTGAAAAACAGGATGCTGCTTATAAAGAAAAAGTATTGCCAAAAGCAAACCGCAAACGTTTGGCTGTTGAAATGGCATCGCCAATGGGCTGGCATAAATATACTACCGACGAAGGCGACATGCTGGGCATGACCACCTTTGGCGAATCGGCTCCGGCAGATGACCTGTACAAGCACTTTGGTTTTACAGTTGATAACGTAGTTAATAAAGCAAAAGCGCTGTTATAGGATAGATTTGAGATGTTAGATATGAGATTTGGGACTTTCTTTTTCACCATCGGAAGTCTTAATCTCATATCTCAAATCTCCTGTCTCACATCTGAAAAAAAATGGATTGGCAAAGCAGTTTAATAAAAAACCTGGAATGGTCTGACAAGATCATCAACATAAGCGGCAAACAAAAAGTTGCTGACGAAATTGCCGCAAAGGTAAAAGATGGCGACATTATAGGCGTTGGTTCAGGATCTACATCGTACCTGGCCTTAATTGCTATTGCCACCAGGATAAAAGAGGAAAAGCTAAACGTTAAGGCTATACCAACTTCGCTGGAGTTATCAATGTTTTGCAGCAAGCTGGGTGTACCTTTAACTACTCTATATGAAAACAAACCCGACTGGCTGTTTGATGGCGCCGATGAGGTAGATCCCAATAACAGCTTGATCAAAGGCAGGGGTGGCGCTATGTTCAAAGAAAAATTGCTCATCAGTTCAAGTGTGGTGAACTATATTATAGTTGACGACTCAAAGATGGTAAGCAAGCTGGGCACCAACTTTCCGGTACCTATTGAAGTGTTTCCGCAGGCATTGCTTTATGTAGAAAAAGAATTGAAACAACTGGGCGCTACCAGCATTGTTTTAAGGCCGGCAAAGGGTAAAGACGGCTCCATAATTTCTGAGAACGGCAACCTGATTCTTGACTGCAAATTTGATGAAATTGGCAATAACCTTGAAAAAGATATAAAATCAATTACCGGGGTTATTGAGAACGGACTGTTTATAGGCTATAACCTGCAAATTTTAATGGCATCAAACAATTAAGCGTACAATTAGCATGTAAATGATACTAAGGTTACCATATTTACATTATAAATTAGGAACTTTACCAAATACAAATACCAACGATAAAATATTGAGTTACACGGCGGTTACACTGATGCCGGTTCAAAAATACAGTGAATTAAATCAATAATTTTTAACACTTAAACAGACTATAATATGGCAACTAATAATGTAAAGCAAATACATGATTTCGGACAAAGCATCTGGCTTGATTTTATTGACCGTGCGATCATGGCTTCAGGAAAACTAAAACAATTAATTGACGAAGACGGCGTAAGAGGCGTAACATCAAACCCGGCTATCTTTGAAAAAGCTATAACCAGCAGCGCTGATTATGATAACGATATTGTTGAACTATCAAAAAACACTGACGATAACGAGCAGTTGTTTTTTGGCCTGGCAATAAAAGATATTCAACAGGCGGCAGACCTTTTTAAAGGTGTATATGATGAATCGAAAGGTGTAGACGGGTATGTGAGCCTTGAGGTTTCTCCGTTTTTAGCATTAGATACCGATGGTACTGCAAAACAAGCGGCCGAACTTTGGCAAAAAGTTGATCGTAAGAACGTAATGATCAAAATTCCTGGCACAAAACCAGGTTTGGCGGCCATCAGGCAGTCAATTGCAAAAGGCATCAACATTAACGTAACCCTGCTTTTTGGTTTAGAGCGTTATGAGGAAGTTACTGAAGCCTACATTGCAGGCCTTGAAGATCACCTGGCAGCAGGTCATTCAATTGGTCATATTTCATCAGTAGCAAGTTTCTTTTTGAGCCGTATTGACGTAATTGTTGATCCTTTGCTGGAAGAAAAAGGCCACAAAGAACTGGTAGGCGAAGTAGCCATCGCGTCGGCCAAAAAAGCTTATGAAATTTACAAACGCGTATTCAGCGGCGAAAGATGGGAAAAACTGGCCGCCAAAGGCGCGCAGCCACAACGCTTGTTATGGGCAAGTACCGGCAGCAAAAACCCTGCATTTAAAGATACCAAATATGTTGAGGCATTAATTGGCCCTGATACTGTTGACACCGTTCCGTTAGAAACTATCGACGCTTTCCGCGATCACGGTATAGCTGCAAACACTTTAGAAGGTGGTTTAGAGCAGGCAACACAAACACTGGCTAAATTGAAAGAACTGGGCATTGACCTTGATGCTATTACCCAACAGTTAGAGGATGAGGGCATTGAAAAGTTCAATAAACCTTTTGAAAAGCTGTTAAACGCTATTGAAGACCAAAAAAGCAAAGTAAGTTAATTTGCTTTTATGGAAGCCGCAAGCCTTAAAATACTTTTTTTTGACGTTGGAGGCATTTTGCTTACCAACGGCTGGGGTCATGAATCCCGGAAAGAAGCATCAAAAAAATTCGGTCTTGATTACAACGAGGTAAATGAGCTGCACAATTTCATATTCAACGTATATGAAATTGGCAGCATCAGCCTTGATGAGTACCTGGATACGGTAATATTTAACCATCCGCGCGATTTTGTACGCGAGGACTTTAAGGAGTTTATATACTCCCAGTCTGTTGAGTTGCCCAATATGCTGGCCTGGCTCAAGGAGTGGAAAAAAGACTGTGGTTTCCGCATCATCTCAGTAAACAACGAGGGTAAGGAACTGAACGACTACCGGGTTAAAAAGTTTAAGCTGCATGAGTGTTTTGATGCCTTTGTATCATCGTGCGAGGTAAAAATGCGCAAGCCCGATCCTGGCATATGGCAATTGGCCATGGGTATAGCCCAGGCATCGCCGCAACAATGTGTGTATTTTGACGACAGGATCATGTTTGTAAACACAGCTCAAAAACTGGGTATACGTTCATTTCAGCATGTTGATTTTGAAACCACCAAGCAAATATTAGAGGATCTGAAAAAAGAAAATGGAGTTCGTTAGTTCACCTTTTGCCTCACCATGCCCTCAGGAGAGGGTTTAAAAGGAGGAAAATTAATGTCCTCTTTTTTGGAGAAGATTCAGGTGAGGCTAAGTAACTAATTCGAGCAATTGAACCAATGAACTATTAAAACAATAAAATGAGTGCAACAACAAATAAATATGCCTTTGGTATGATTGGCCTGGGCGTTATGGGCCGCAGCCTGTTACTAAACATGGCCGATCATGGTTTTGCAGTAGCCGGGCATGATAAAGATGCTGCCAAAGTAGCATCGTTAAATGATGAAGCCGGCGACCGTGCCGCTAAAGGTTTTGGCGACGTAAAGGAATTTATACAAAACCTTACTACCCCAAGGGCTATTATGATGCTTGTTCCGGCAGGTAAAATTGTAGATAGCGTTATTGAAGAGCTTACACCTTTGCTGGAAAAAGGCGATATATTGATTGATGGCGGCAACTCGCACTTTACCGATACCAACCGCCGTGTGGAAGAACTGGAAGCCCAGGGGCTGCATTTCTTTGGCATGGGTGTTTCTGGTGGCGAAGAAGGCGCGCGCCGCGGCCCAAGCATGATGCCGGGTGGCGATAAGCAAGCTTACAACGTAATGAAGCCGATATTTGAAGCCATAGCCGCTAAAGTTGATGGCGTGCCTTGCGTTACCTATATTGGCCCGGGCGCATCAGGCCATTTTGTTAAAATGGTGCACAACGGTATTGAGTATGGCATTATGCAGCTCATCGCGGAAACCTACGAGATCCTGAAAAAAGGCTTAAAGTTAAGCAATGACGAAATTGGTGCTATTTTTGCCGAATGGAACGAAGGCAGGCTGCAATCATTCCTGCTGGATATTACCAAAGATATTTTTAAATATAAAGCCCCTGGTACCGACCATCTGTTGCTGGACGATATTAAGGACGAAGCCCGTGCCAAAGGTACCGGTAAATGGACATCGCAGGTGGCCATGGACCTGCAGGCGCCTATCCCTACGGTAGATACTTCGGTAGCCATGCGCGATCTGTCAAAATACAAATCGCTGCGTGAAAAAGCCGCCGCTCTTTATGCAAAGGACGAGATTGTGCTTGATGCCGATAAAGCCGAACTGGTAGCTGCTTTGGAACAGGCGTTTTATTTTACCATGATCATCAGCTACGCGCAGGGCATGCATTTATTATCAAACGCTTCGGCCGAGTATAAATATGACCTGCACCTGGGCGAAATTGCCAAGATATGGCGTGGCGGCTGTATCATCCGCTCAAAATTCCTGAACGATATTTTTAAAGCATACGAAAAAAACGCCGGGTTAGAGCACCTGCTGCTTGATGCCAATGTACAGGCGTTGGTTCAGGAAACAGTACCAGGCATCAGAAAAGTATTGTCAAAAACCATGGCAGCCGGTATTGCCGCTCCTGGTTATGCGGCGTCGTTAAGCTATTTTGATGCTTTCCGCAGCGCGAGGATGCCATCAAACCTTATCCAGGCACAACGTGATTATTTTGGTGCGCACACCTACGAACTGATTGGTAAAGAAGGCGTTTTCCATACACAATGGGCGCCAGGCGAGGAATAAAATTAACAAGAAGAGTAAAGATATAAAACCGAAGAGCAAGGATTAAGGAACAGGAGTTAAAGAAATATTATGGGCTTATATCCCCCTTATTATTATTCCTTGCTCTTTAAATCTTTACTCAATAACAGCTTATTATAAATATAGCATGAGCACACAAACTAAATCAGATCCTACCATATTCATCATTTTTGGTGGCACGGGCGATTTAAATTCCCGGAAAATTGCACCAGCCCTTTATAATCTTTTTTTAGATGGCTGGATGCCTAAACAATTTTCAATTATCGGTACTGGTCGCACCAAGCTTACAGATGAGCAGTTCAGGGATAATCTGCACCGCGATATTGACCAGTTTTCGCGCAGCGGTAAAACCGACGAGAAAAAATGGGCCGAATTTCAAAAGAACATTTATTACCAGGTATCAGATGCCAATGACTTTGAAACTTACAAAGAGTTTGGCAAACGGATAGAAAAGCATAATACCGAATGGAAAGCTAAATCAAACGTACTGTTTTACCTTGCGGTAGCGCCTAATTTCTTCCCGATAATAGCTTCCAATATATCAAAAGCCAAACTGGCCGATGATAAAAAACGGGTAAGGATAATTATTGAGAAACCATTTGGGCACGATCTGGAAACAGCGAAAGAGCTGAATCAATTGCTGTCGAACATTTTTGATGAGTGCCAGATATACCGTATTGACCACTATCTGGGTAAAGAAACGGTTCAGAACATTATGGCATTCCGCTTTGCCAACTCCATTATGGAGCCGTTGTGGAACCGTAATTATATTGAACACGTACAGATATCAGTTACAGAGCAATTGGGCGTTGAAGACCGTGGCGATTATTATGATGGCTCAGGTGCCATGAGGGATATGATCCAGAACCACCTGTTGCAATTGCTTTGCCACATAGCCATGGAACCACCGGTTAGCTTTAATGCCGATGAGGTGCGCGACCGTAAGGTTGACGTGTTAAAGGCGATGCGCAAATTTACTCCCGAGGACGTGCGTAACTCGGCCGTTAGAGGTCAGTATGGCAGCGGATGGATGAAAGGCCAGGAGGTTCCCGGATACCGTGACGAACAGAAAGTTGCTCCCGAGTCAAATACCGAAACTTTTGCCGCCATTAAGTTTTTTGTTGATAACTGGCGCTGGCAGGGTGTACCGTTCTATTTACGTACCGGTAAAAGAATGCACCAGTCGTCATCGGTTATTACTATTCAGTTTAAGGATGTTCCGCATTTGATATTCCCTACCGAAGCGGCCGAAAGCTGGCAGCAAAACCGGCTGATCATCAGTATTCAGCCCGAAATGAGCATCCGCTTACAGGTGCAGGCCAAACGCCCGGGAATTGACATGGTATTAAATGCTGTTGACATGGTGTTTGATTATAAGGGCACTTATACTAACCAGGCGCCTGAGGCTTATGAAACCCTGATCCTGGATACCATGATGGGCGATCAAACTTTGTTTATGCGTGGCGACCAGGTAGAGGCCGCATGGGAATTGGTAATGCCTATCCTGAATACCTGGCAAACTAAAAAAAGCTTGAATTTCCCTAACTATTCTGCCGACTCATGGGGACCTGAATCTGCCGAGGCCTTAATTGCCCGCGACGGATTTAACTGGTTCACATTGCCGGTAAATGGTAAAAAGCATTAATATAGGTTTAGGTTTTAGTAGTGAGTTATAAGCAACGCTCACTACTCACCATTCACCAACCCAAGTAATAAGGACAGATGAAATTGAATATATTTAATACTGCCGATGAGGTGCTTACCGCATTGGCAGATCATTTTATTAAAGTTGGTAGCGAATCGATAGCTGCCAGGGGCAAATTTACGGTGGCTTTGTCGGGTGGCAGCTCGCCAAAAAAGTTGTATGAGCTGCTGGCTTCAACCTCCTATGCTGACCAGCTGGACTGGGAAAAGGTATATTTCTTTTTCGGCGATGAGCGCAATGTGCCCCAGGATCATAAAGACAGCAATTACCTGATGGCAAAAAAAGCCCTGTTTGATCCGTTGATGATAAGCCCGGTGAATGTTTTTGCGGTTGATACTACGTTTGAGCCCGCTGAAGCTGCTGCAAAGTATTGGGAAATGATCTCGGCCTTTTTTGATGAAGATGAGCTGAGCTTTGACCTTGTGCTACTTGGTTTAGGCGATAACTCACACACCGCGTCGTTGTTTCCGCATACACCGGTATTGCATGATACCACGCCCGGCGTTAAAGAAGTATGGCTGGAAGACCAGCAGGTATGGCGCATTACATTGAACGCCCCGTTAATTAATGAGGCGCGCTATATAGCTTTCCTGGTGTATGGCGAGGGCAAAGCCATAGCAGTACATCACATACTGGAAGATGCCGAGGACATTGAAGAGTACCCGGCGCAACTGATAGATTCTATAGCAGGGGAAACAGCCTGGTTTTTAGATGAAGCCGCCGCCGCTGACCTTGAAGACCGCGAATAACAGCCACAAAAGCTACTTTAAAAAGCCGCCGCATGTTTATCATGCAGCGGCTTTTTTGTTAATCGACTCACCCTGTCATCGCTCCGCTCGACATCCCTCTCTCCGCCTTCGGCGCAAAGAGGGAATTCACAAATAGATAAAAGATAATTGGACAATGGATCAAAGAAAAACCACCTCCTTAACCCTCTTTATGGCGAAGCCAAAGAGAGGGTCGGCCAGCGCAGCGTAGCCGGGGTGAGTCGTCTACTCCATATTTGCCGAAGCGCGGCCCGAGATGCAGAAGATCCCCTGCTCCTCAGGGTGACAAGGCCTTTGCATCAATTTTCCCCTTCAAAACTTGAAGGGTTCTAAAACTTAACAGATTGGCGAGCTTACTTACCCCCAATATGTTCCAGCGCGAAATTGATGAAATTGCTGGTGAGGCCATAATCTTCAGTTCCTTTACGGCGGATAAAAAAGAAATCGCGGGTGATCTTTAGCCCTTCAACCGGTACCTCTATCAGGTCGCCTTCGGCCAGTTGGCGAATGATGGAAGGGCGGGGCATAAAGCCCAGGCACTGGTCGGCCAATAAAAAGTTTTTAAGTGCCTCAGTACCGCCTAAACGGATCTTTACAGACAGATCGGCCGGCTTAATATGAAGTGCCGATAGTGACTTTAGTACTGCGTTTAATGTTCCGGAACCGCGTTCGCGCACAGCCAATGGCGTTTTTACCAGTTGCTTTAATGTTAATGATTTGCCCGCCAGCGGACTTTTAACCGAGCATACCGGTATCACCTCGTCGCTCATAAAAGCCCGGTATGACACGGTAGTAAGTTTATTGTCTACTTCAATAATGCCGATGTCAACCTCATGGTTAAGCAGGGCATTCAGGATATATTCTGAATTGCGGTTCACCAGTTGTACGTCAACGTTGGCATATTCACGCTGAAAACCGGAAAGTATGGATGGTAAAATGTATAAGGCAATGGTAGTACTTGCCCCCAGCCGCAAATGCCCAGCCGCTTGCGACAGATTACTGTGCACCGAGAGATCGTATTCAATTTTCCGTTCAATTTCGGTAGCTTGCTGCAGATATTCGTTTAGCTTATTGCCCGCTTCTGTAAGCAGTATGCTATTCCCCTTGCGCTCAAACAGCGGCACTTTATACTGATCCTCAAGCGCCTTAATATGTTTACTGATAGCCGGTTGAGTAACAAACAACACCTGCGCAGCCTTACTAAAGCTAAGGTTGGCGGCAACCTCCATGAAAACACGGTGAGCAAAGGATATCATTCGGCTAAGTTAACTTTTTAACTTTTCAAAAAAGCGGCCCGTAAATTTATAGGTAATAAATTTGCGGGTCATTTTATGATTAAAATCAACAAGGGGCGTGCGAATGACCTGGGCCGATTTGTCAAAGTATATAGTTGGGTACGATTTCCAGTCGGCTATTGAACTTGCATCAAAATCATAATGCAATTGACTATATACGCCGCTTGGAGTTTTTATAAGCGGCGGATTACCGACGAGCTTACCTTTATCAATAGTAAATATTTTTAAACCCTGCCCTGCCTTGGCTGTGGAGTAAATGCAATTATATGGGGCCAGGTAATATGTTTTATTGTTGCTTGTAAATGTATATATCTTTGAGTACCAGAGTGACAGGTTTCCCTTTTTGCCAACGGTATCCATTTTTAACAACGAAGCGGTTTGTCCGTTGCTTTTGTATTGCAGTACATTATATATATCAAACCCAGGATTACCCAACTGGGTGTTCCAGGAATAGGTACGGAACAAGCCATCGGCAGAAGTTGCTATAACCAACCGCTCTTTAATCAGCGAAATAAAGCTTTGATTGATGGTTGCAGGATATTTAGAGGTATAATACTTTAGTTTAAACGCAAATATTTTGTTTTGCTTTCGCAGGGAGTCAATAGCTTTCCATTCCTTTTTATGAGCCCCATAATAATTTACTTTTTTGAGTATCCGGAGCAGATCGTTCTCAATTGACTGCGGGCTGTTTTGCGCAAACAAGTGAGCTGAGGTTAAACAGCAACAGAAAACAACTATCAGCTTAATGGTTTTCATGGGGAACAAGTTACTAAAAAAAAGCAAGTGTCGCGGATATATATGGTATCTTCAACGAGAAAAAAATATTTCATCCTGTTTAATTATGAATGGCTATTCTCACAAAAAAGCCCTGTAACTTGTGCTACAGGGCTCGGTGAAATAATTTTTCTGCTCGTTTATGCCTCAACCGGCTGACCAATTAAATGTGCAGCAGCCAGATATTCTGCAATCTGCACCGCATTGGTAGCGGCACCTTTACGCAGGTTGTCTGATACTATCCAGCAGTTTAATGTATTAGGCTGGGTTTCGTCGCGGCGGATGCGGCCAACAAACACCTCGTCTTTGTCATGCGCGTCAAGCGGCATAGGGTATTTCAGATTGGCAGGATCGTCAACTACAACAATACCGGGCGATTTTGCCAAAAGCTCACGTACTTCGGCCAGGTCAAAATCATTCAGGAATTCTATGTTAACCGATTCTGAGTGACCGCCCATAACCGGGATCCTTACGGTTGTAGCAGTAACCTGTATGCTATCATCGCCCATGATCTTTTTAGTTTCCAGGATCATTTTCATCTCCTCTTTGGTATAGCCGTTGTCGGTAAACACATCTATTTGAGGAATAACATTCAGATCGATAGTATAAGGATAAACCTTTGGGCCATCAATACCTTTACGCTCATTAAATAGCTGGTCAACAGCCTTAACGCCGGTACCGGTTACCGATTGGTAGGTTGATACAACTACCCTTTTTATTTTATATTTATCATGAAGCGGTTTTAAAGCAACTACCATTTGTATGGTGGAGCAATTAGGGTTGGCTATGATTTTATCATCGGCCGTAAGCACCCCGGCATTAACTTCGGGCACAACCAGTTTTTTGGTTGGATCCATACGCCATGCCGATGAATTATCAATAACGGTTGTGCCAGCGGCCGCAAATAAAGGGGCCTGCTGTAATGAAGTGCCGCCGCCAGCCGAGAAAATAGCTACGTCAGGCTTCATCTTAATCGCATCCTCAACAGAAACTACCTTAAACTGCTTACCCTTAAAAGTAATTTCTTTACCAATACTTTTTTCTGAAGCTACGGGAATTAATTCTGTAACGGGGAAGTTGCGTTCTTCAAGAACCTGCAACATTTTGGTGCCTACTAATCCTGTAGCACCTACTACTGCGACTTTCATTGTGTTAATTTGTTATATAATAAAACTTTAAACTCCAAATATGCACATTTTTTTTGAGTTTCAGGGACTTAATCTATTGAGTTAGTAGTTTATTGGAAGTAAGAGATTCAACTCAGTCCATAAAGATCTTACTCAAGTCGGCTTTTTTGGAATGGCGGGCAGACTCACCCCGGCTACGCTACGCTGGCCGACCCTCTCTATGGCTTCGCCATAAAGAGGGTTGAGGAGATGTTTTTTTCTTGCTCCTTTCGAATGTTTTTTATCTGATTTATAAATTCCCTCTTTGCGCCGAAGGCGTAGAGAGGGATGTCGAGCGAAGCGATGACAGGGTGAGTCTAAACGTGCGCAAACTCACCCCGGCTACGCTGCGCTGGCCGACCCTCTCTTTGGCTTCGCCATAAAGAGGGTTGATGAGATGTTTTTTTCTTACCCCTTCATCCAACTATCTTTTACCTGATTTATAAATTCCCTCTTTGCGCCGCAGGCGGAGAGAGGGATGTCGAGCATAGCGATGACGGGTGAGTCTAAATGCGCTCAGCCCCACCTCCCTTTTGCCTCTTTCGTTTGTAAATTCTATTAAAACAACAATTTTTTATACCTTGCATAACACACCAATAAATTATAGTGACGTTTCAGGATTTTAATTTCAACGAACAATTATTTGAAGGCATACAAAGTATGGGGTTTACTACCCCTACGCCTATACAGGAAATGGCCATTCCGGTTATTTTAAACGGACAGGACCTTATTGCCTGCGCCCAAACCGGCACCGGTAAAACCGGGGCTTATTTACTGCCGGTTTTAAATCACATCAGCGCTACCAATAAACACCATACCAGCGCGCTTATTTTAGCGCCAACTCGCGAACTGGCCCAGCAAATTGACCAGCAGGTTGAGGGATTGGCCTATTTTACCGGCATCAGCTCAATAGCGGTGTTTGGCGGCGGCGATGGCATGGCTTATGAGCAGCAGCGCCGGGGCATTCAAAACAATGTAAATATTATAATTGCCACTCCCGGACGGTTAATAGCCCACCTTACATCGGGCGTTTTAAAGCTTAACCACTTAACGCACCTGATATTGGATGAGGCCGACCGTATGCTCGACATGGGTTTTTCTGACGATATCATGAAGATCATCAGCTACCTGCCCAAAACCAGGCAAACGCTTTTATTTTCGGCAACCATGCCCGGGCGCATTCGCTCGCTGGCCAAATCGGTACTAAAAGATCCGCAGCAGATCAATATCGCCATATCACAGCCAGCTGTAGGTATCGATCAGCAGATCTACCGTTTGCATGATCAACAAAAAACACCCTTGCTGCAGCTTATTCTGCGCGATTCGGCCTATACAAGTACCATTATTTTCGCATCAAGGAAAGAGATCGTAAAATCATTGTATAAAGAACTTAAGGGCATAAAGATAGATGCCATGGCTTTCCACTCAGACCTGGAACAAAAGGAACGGGAAGAGATATTGCTGAAATTTAAGAACAAACAGCTGCCGGTTATTATTGGAACCGACGCCCTGTCGCGGGGTATTGATGTGGAAGGGATTGACCTGGTTATCAATTACGATGTTCCCGGCGATCCGGAGGATTACATACACCGCATCGGTCGCACCGCACGCGCTGCTACCACCGGAACTGCCATTACCTTTGTTAATCATCGGGATGAGCGCAAACTAAAAAATATTGAGCAACTGATAGAGCGGCCCATCCGTTTGGTAGGCCTGCCCGATGAACTGGCATCTATACAGCCAACCGCTACGCATCATGACCAGTCTGATGCTAAAAAGAAACCCAACAGGCGCTTCAACAAAAAAAGACCCAAAAAGAATATTCAGTAAAATGAAAAAGAGCATATCCCAAAAGCTGCTTTTAAAGATCATACTTGGCGCAGCGCTGGCTGTGCCATCCGTTACTGCACTGGCACAGGATAAAAAAACATCAGGAAACCCGGTTGTTGAGGGCTGGTATGCCGATCCGGAAGCCAAAATATTTGATCATCAGTATTGGCTGTATCCTACTTACTCTGCCAAATACAATGAACAGGTATTTATGGATGCTTTTTCATCGCCCGATCTCGTGCACTGGACCAAACACAGTCACGTTGTTGATACCAGCGGTGTTAAATGGGTGCGAAGGGCCTTGTGGGCTCCGGCCGTTACCGAAAAAGATGGAAAGTATTACTTGTTTTTCGGCGCAAATGACATCCAGAACAATAGCGAAAAAGGTGGCATTGGCGTAGCCGTGAGCGATAAACCCGAGGGCCCGTTCAAAGACCATCTTGGCAAACCCCTTATAGACCAGATCATTAATAAAGCCCAGCCTATTGACCAGTTTGTTTTTAAGGACGATAACGGTCAGTATTATATGATATACGGCGGCTGGGGGCAGTGCAACATTGTTAAGCTAAAGAATGACTTTACAGGCGTTATTCCGTTTGAGGATGGCATTACCTATAAAAAAATAACCCCCGAAGGCTATGTTGAAGGCCCGGTGATGTTTAAGCGCAATGGCAAATATTATTTTATGTGGAGCGAAGGCGGTTGGACCGGCCCTGATTACCGTGTTGCTTACGCCATTGGCAATACGCCGTTTGGGCCGTTTAAACGCATAGGTACTATCCTGAAACAGGATGCAACCATTGCCACCGGGGCCGGCCACCACTCTGTAATTAATGTACCGGGCACCGATGAATGGTATATCGTTTACCACCGCCGTCCCTTAACAGAAACAGATGCCAATCACCGCGTTATGTGTATCGACAAAATGTACTTTGATGCCGATGGCAATATCAAACCCGTTAAGATAACCAACGAAGGAGTAACGTCAAGAATGTTGAAATAGAAAAATACCAAATATTTAAACCGCGCGATAAAATTAAATTTTCGCGCGTTTTTTGTTTAAAAAATCCTCAATTTGAGTTATAAACGAGTGATTTTTGATTAAAAAAGTGTTAAAAACGATGTTATTTAACCAAATAATTCGCTGCTCAGATAGCGGTCGCCACGATCGCAGCAAACAAAAACGATAACGCCCTCCTTAAGTTCCTGTGCCAGTTTAACCGCCGCCGACATAGCGCCGCCGCTGCTCATCCCGGCAAAAATACCTTCCACTTTGGCCAGTTTACGGGCCATTTGAATGGCATCTTCCTCGGTTATATCCATTACCCGGTCAACCCGGGTTGCATCAAATATTTTGGGGAGGTAAGCCTCGGGCCAGCGGCGTATACCCGGTATAGACGATCCTTCAGTGGGCTGGCAACCAACAATTTGTATATTTTTATTCTTATCCTTAAAGTACCTCGAACAGCCCATAATAGTGCCTGTAGTGCCCATTGCACTCACAAAATGGGTTATTTTGCCATCGGTGTCGTGCCATATTTCAGGGCCGGTAGTTTTTACGTGGGCCATATAATTATCCGGGTTGGCAAACTGGTTCAGCAGGAAATACTCGTCTGTTGCGCCCTTTTCTTCGGCATAATCGCGGCATAGTTCAATACCTTCGAGCAAGGTGACCTTAGCACCAAAAGCCTCCATGGTAAGGGTTCGTTCACGGGTAGAGTTAGATGGCATTACCAGCTCAATCTCCAGGTCAAACAAACGGGCTATCATGGCCAGGGCAATGCCGGTATTGCCGCTGGTAGCTTCAATTAATTTAACTCCCGGTTTTATTTCGCCACGTTCAATAGCGCTGCGTATCATATTAAGGGCGGCCCGGTCTTTCACGCTGCCGCCTGGATTGTTGCCCTCAAGCTTGGCGTATATCGTCACATTAGGGTTGGGATTTAACTTCTTTATTTCAACCAAAGGTGTGTTGCCTATAATATCAATAATGCCTGCCATAATATATTTTTTTGTGGATGTATAAGTTTATTTTTTATCACCAAATATACGCCTGGTGAGGCTTTTTAATATGCGATGATTGGGCGTATGGTAAACCCGTGAATTTGGCGGAAGGCTCTTGGTAAGCCAAACGTTGCCACCTATAATGCTGTTATGACCAATAATGGTTTCGCCGCCTAATATGGTAGCACCCGAATAAATGACCACATTATCCTCAACCGTCGGGTGCCGCTTGGTATTGGCCATGCTTTTATCAACGCTTAAAGCGCCTAAAGTAACGCCCTGGTACAATTTTACATGTGAGCCGATGGTGCAGCTTTCGCCTATTACTATACCGGTACCGTGATCAATATAAAAATACTCGCCAATTTTGGCAGCCGGGTGTATGTCGATACCCGTTTTGGAATGAGCATATTCGGTCAGTATCCTCGGGATCAGCGGAACATCATCCATATATAAGCTATGGGCCAGTCGATAAAGGGATATGGCATAAAAGCCAGGATACGTACGTACAACCTCAAATTCGCTTCGCGCGGCCGGGTCCCCATTAAATATAGCCTGAATATCTGTGTTCAATATCTGGTAAAGCCGGGGTAGATCTTCAAAAAACCTGGCCGCCCGCTTTCTGTTATCACAATCGTTACATGCTTTGGTGACTTCCATAATATGGTATAGCTCATTCTCCAGCAATGTAAACTCCGCTTTCAGGGCGTCAACATCCGCAAACGTTTTTCCGGTTTGTTCCGGGTACAGCATGTGGATAACCTGCAGCGCCCACTTAGTGATCTCTTTGTTAGACGGCACAGCCTCAAGCTTTTGCTGCTTGTTAAAAATTTGCTCGTAAAATTCCTGACCCATGTTTTATTTTTGGTTGTTAAGGATAACAACTTCTCTCAAGTGCAAGTTTATGGAAAAGAATGTGTTTTGTATGTAAAAAGCGCTACTAAATTGATAGGCAACCTAAGCTGTGTATTCAATAATCCTTTTACCTTTACCTTGTTATCTTTATTTATAACTAACCACCACCATGAAACGACGTTCATTTGTAAAAGCCTCCGTTATAACAGGAGCTGCAGCAAGCATATTACCACAAATTGGCATGGCAACATCAGCAAAAGAAAAAGCAGGTACAGAATTTTATGAACTGCGGGTTTATACACTAAAGAACGAAACCCAGCAGAAATTGGTAGAAGATTACTTTCAAAATGCGGCCATACCGGCGCTTAACAGGCTGGGCAGCAAAAACATTGGCGTGTTTACAGAGCTTAAGCCCGATGGGCAAACCAAAATTTACGCGCTGATACCTTTTAACAGCCTCGCCGATTTTTTAAACGTACAGGAAAAGCTCGATAAAGATATTGACTATAAGGAAAAAGGAGCACCGTATTTAACCGCGCCGGCAACAGAACCAGCTTACGAACGCATTGAAAGCTCGTTTTTAAAAGCCTTTGCACACATGCCCAAAATGCAGGTACCCAAGCAGGATCCGCGCATTTTTGAGCTGCGCCGGTATGAGCATGCCAGCGAAAGTGCCGGTAAAAAGAAACTGGAAATGTTTAACGATGCCGGAGAGATTGATATTTTTAAACGACTTGGCTTTAATCCGGTGTTTTTTGGTGAAACGCTGATTGGCGACCACCGGCCCAACCTGATCTATATGATCACTTTTGATGACCTTGATGCCAAAGCCGCGCATTGGAAAGCCTTTGGCAGCGACCCGGAATGGAAAAAGACAAGCAGCATACCTGATTATGCCGACGCCAAACTGGTATCACATATTACATCAACATTGTTACAGCCAATTGGTGCATCGCAAGTGTAATTAAACCATTCTATTTATAATAAGTCTTTTGAATTTAGTGTTCATAATACACTATATTTACATTAACCAATTTAAAAGTAAATCAATGACAACCAGACGCTCATTTCTTAAAACTTCGGCATTGCTTTCGGCCGGACTTTTAGCAGCCCCAAACTTATTTGCATACGATAAAAAATACATCGGTCTGCAATTATATACGGTTCGTGATGCCATGGGTAAAGATCCTGCAGCGGCTTTGGCTAAAGTTGCGCAAATAGGCTACACCTCGGTTGAAGGTGCTACTTATACCGGCACGGAATTATTTTACGGAATGGACCCTAAAACATTTAAGGCCCAGTTAAAACAAAATGGCCTGATTATGCCAAGTGCGCATTACCGCCTGGGCGAGGAGCTGGTTAACGGCGCATCGCAAAAGGGAACAATCCTGAACGATTGGGAAAAAGCGGTAGCCGACGCGGCAGAGGTTGGCATTAAATATATGGTTTGTGCTTACCTATCGCAGCCGGAACGCGGATCTCTTGATCATTATAAAAAAATTGCCGACGATTTTAATAAGGCAGGAGAAACCTGTAAAAAGGCCGGTATACAGCTTTGCTACCATAACCACGATTTTGAATTTATACAGGAAGACGGTAAATATCCATACGAAACCATACTGCAAAATACTGATAAGAACCTGGTAAAGTTTGAAATGGACCTTTACTGGATAACCAAAGCCAACCAGGACCCTATCGCTTTGTTTAATGAAAATCCGGGCCGGTTCCCGCTATGGCACGTCAAGGACCTGGATAAAACCCCCGAAAGAAAATTCACGGAGGTTGGCAATGGTATAATCGACTTTAAAAAGATATTTGCTCAATCAAAAAAAGCGGGGCTGCAATATTTCTTTGTGGAACAGGATATATGCCCCGGTGATCCGTTTGACAGTATTACCCAAAGCATTACTTATATTAAAAAGAACCTGGTATAAAAACCTTGTTACAATATCAGATTAAATACAAACCATCGTTTTTTAATTAAAGCGATGGTTTTTTATTTGATCATAGTATATCGCTTCCTGCCTGATTATTATAAGTATGGAAATTGATATCAATATGATAAAATGCCTGCTCGTTATTTTAACTGCATCATTTGTGTTTGCATGTGTGGCAGAGGCACAACCGGGCAAACAGCTAACCATTGCCCATGTCAAACTTGCACCATTACCAACTGATCAAAACTACCAGGAGCTGGCTTCCAGTTGATCATGACATTATAAAAGTGGCAATTAAGGCAGTAATCAACATTTATTTTATAAAATTGCCTCATGATCCGCCTTATACTCACCATAATATTACTGCTGATATCCTTATTGGCTATTTTTAAGGCTCCTGAATATTATTTATGGATGCTGGCTATTTTGGTTACAGAGTATCCATGGATATTTATGATGCTTACAGCTGTAGTACTTTTAACAGGTTTTTATGGTGGTAAATACCAGCTCACGGGCACCATTGCAGGCATTGTCGCTTTTGTATTATTTACTTCGCCATTGGTAAGGGCCGGTATAGTGGCAAACACGCTGAAGCAAGATTTTACAGCATCAATGGGCACTGATACTGCCCACTATCAACAACCTTTTAGTTTCTGGAAGCAATTTAAGAATGTAAAAAAGGCGGCGCCAAAGCAATTAACCTATATTTCAAATTCGGCCTACAATTTAACGCTTGACTATTATGGCTCACAAATTACAGGCAGCAGGCCGTGTGTAATAGTAGTACATGGTGGTTCATGGAGCAAAGGCGACAATAAGCAACTGCCGGAATTAAACAGCGCTCTCGCGACAGCTGGCTATAATGTGGCGGCAATAAATTACCGTTTAGCGCCCGCTTATCAAAATCCGGCCCCGGTTGAAGACGTTAAAGCAGCGATCAATTATCTGCACCGGAATGCTATAGCGTTACATATAGACACGGATAACTTTGTCTTGCTGGGCCGGTCTGCAGGGGCACAAATAGCTTTACTGGCCGCTTACACCCTGAATGAGCCTGGCATAAAAGCAGTTATTGATTATTACGGGCCAGCCGATATGGTTTGGGGTTATTCGGCGCCGGCGAGCCCGCTTGTTATGGATTCGCGCAAAGTGATGAGCGATTATGTAGGCGGCACCTATCAGCAAATACCACAAAAGTACGCCGAAAGTTCGCCGCTTGAGTTTGTAAACAGCCAATCCGTTCCCACACTCATTATTCATGGTGATAACGATGTATTGGTTTCGCCCGAACACAGCAGGCGGCTAAATATAAAACTGCAGCAAAAAGACGTTAAACATTTTCTGCTTAAACTGCCTTGGGCAACTCATGGTTTTGATTACAATTTGAACGGACCAGGCGGTCAACTGGCTACGTATACCGTGCTAAGATTTTTAAATACCGTAACGCGGTAAACTTATCTTATCAAACTTAATACCTTTTTCAAATCCGGATCGGTTCCATTTACCACATCCTCCGGGGTATATATAACGGTATAATCGGGCATTATACCATGACCAAATACCGGGTGCTTATCAACAGATACAAAGCGCAGCCATGGAAATTCAACAACAATATGCGTGTTGGGCAATGTTAAGCGCTGCATAGTGCCCCCGCTGCAGCCTTCGGAGCCACCGGCGGTTTCACGGCCTATAAATTTCACGTTTTTACATTGAGCTTTAATTGCAGTTGACGTATGTGCCCCAGCCGAAAATGTAGCGCCATCAATTAAAACAAACAGGTTGCCGTTAAAGTGCGCCTTTTTATCAAGAGCCGTAGTGGCAAGCAAGTTTCCGAAAGCCGGTTTGAAATCAATGTGATAATAGGCGCCTTCCTTTGGGCCGCCCGGTTTAAAGCTCTGGTTAAAGCTTTCTGTACGCACGATATCAAAATATTTTCTGAAATGATTAATAGCAGGGTTGGGTATTCTTGATTTTACATCGTCAACCATTTGAAAAGGCGCATCAGCCAGATAAGTTAACAATTTTGCTGCAACCCTGATGTCGCCCCCGGTATTGTGCCGCAAATCAATGATCAGATTTTTTATTCCTTTTTCATGTATCTGTTTAAAGGCCTCTTCAAAAATAGTAGTATCATTATATTGATAGCTATGTACCTCAAACCAGGCCGTTGGCGAGTTTTTTAAAAACCGTAAAGGTAAATAATCTGTATTTTTAGCTTCGGTCCAGTTGGCATATTTACCGGCTTGTTCTTCCGAAACAACCGAAGAAGTGGCTGCTAAGCTATCTGTATTAATAGTTTTTAACGCGCCCTGCTTAGTACGCAGCGAAATATGGTATGGCGGCATCCAATGATAATATTTGTTACAGGCATCTTCAAAGCCATCATATTCGCTTAAAAATAACTCTTTAAAGGTTTTATTATAGCCATCGCCGGCATATAGGGAGCTCCCATGGTTAATAATGGCTGCCACAGGAACATTGTTCATACCCAGTATTTCATCACCGGTGTTAAGCCCTTTTATCTTATGTGTGGTAATCCAGGCCTGGTGGCCGCGAACCAATACCTCAAAAGGTAAAACCGGGGCTTTAGCGCCTTTATATCCCGCGGAATGCTTAAGTTGGGTATGGCCGCAACCAAGTTTAGCTAATAAAGGATATACCTGGCTAATAAAATCTGTTTCGGATAATGGCTCATTGATGGATGCTGCTACCTGATCATACGTGCTTTGCAGACTGTCGGCGGGAGTATAGATACCATAAGCCGGGTGCATCTCTTTGATGGCCGACCAAAGTACAAAGAGATCTGCCCGCATACTTTTCACAGGCAGCTTTTGCACGGTCGCGCTAATATCTCCCGGCTTTTTTTTGCCCTTCTGTTGATCACATCCTAAAAATATAAATGCTATAAATAAACAAAGAACCGTTTTAATAAATGTTTTAGGGATTATGTTCATTGTAGTTAAACCCCATATTGGGCTGATTTAAAGATAATAAAAAATAATATTTACTATTTATAAATCATGCTAAACATAGTGGCCTATTATAAGCCTGAGTAATAATCATAACCTTGTTCGGCCCAGTAATCGCGGGGGCGGCTATCGCTAAAGCTGATACTGCCTATCCGCTTCAGGTTCTTTATGCCATATTTAACAGGTATAATAAGTCTTAACGGGGCACCATGTTTAGGTGGTAAGGGTTTTTCATTTACCTCATAAGCCAGTAGGGTTTGGGGGTGCATGGCGCTGGGCATATCAATACCCACATAATATTCTTTATCCGGGGTTTCCATACCAACATATCCCAGGCTGGTTTGGTCATCAAGCTTATAATGGCTTATAAAATCGCTGAACTTTACACCCCCCCAGTGCGATATCTGATCCCAACCTTCAACACATTTAAAATCATATATGATATCAGTTTTAGGCAGCGCTTTTATTTCATCAAGAGTAATTTTCAACACTTCTCCCGATTGCTTTTTCACCTGTAAGCTCCAGGCAGCAACATCTATTTTCCCTTCAGAGCCAATATCGCTGTTATGGCGTACATTTTTTGCAGCCATTTCTTTAGGATAGGTTTTCACCAGGTTGTTATTGCTGAAAAATTTGCGAAATGCCAGTTCTGTTTTATTTAATGCCCGCCTTAGTGGCTTACGTGCGCCTGCGGTTACACTTGCGGTCTCCTCAGGTGAGTTGTAAAGCCACTTCCAGCCACCGTAGGCCGCACCTGAAAGCACAATAAAGCTGCCAAATGAAATAAAGTTGCGCCTCGTGATCTGCTGATCAACGGTAAGTGGTTTTTTTGGCGCTTTATCTTTTTTACCGAATGGTTTTTTCATCGTTTGGTGTAGTAGGTTCAATAATAGTTTTGGGTTCTTCATTCACAACCTCAAACCCCGAAATAACAGATCTGAAATTATTCCATCCAGCCAATATTACCTGTACAATGTGTATCACAAAGAAAAACACATAGCCAATAGTTAAGGCAAAATGAAAAATGCGGGCCAGATGGTACCCGCCGCAAAGCCAGGTTAAATAATAAAACTGCACGGGTTTATAAATGGCCAGTCCGGTTATTAACGAGCCAAAGCCCATCACAATAATGGCGGTATAAGCAATACGCTGTGCGGCGTTGTATTTATTTTGAGGCGGAGCCATTTTGCGGATATGGAGGTCATGCAGCAACACCAGCCAGGCCTCTTTAAATGATTTTTTTTGAGGCACAAGCTCGCGCCACTCCCCGGATATCATGGTATACAATAAATATAAAAATCCGTTGATGGCAAAAAACCACATAAATAAGAAATGAAAAGCCATTCCCTCGGCCAGGCGGTGGGGGATATGCAGCTTATCATAAAACCACTGGGGGAAAAACATAAAATAAGTATGCCCGAACAGTGTTATCTTATATTCATCATTGGCCCAATAGATAAGCATCCCGCTCCATATCATAATGGTTAGTATTGGAAAGTTTATCCAGTGGGTCCAGCGCATCGCTAAAGAATGTTTTTCTTTGATGACTTTCATATTCGCTTTATATTATTTGCCAGCGTTAACAGTTGTATTTATGTCCGACTTTGCAGCTGCCAAAATTTGGCCGTTGGCTTTATTTTGTACAAAACCAATTACTTCCCAGCCATTGGTATTAAATCCGCCGGGCGCATTAATTACAGCAGTACCCGTTTCGGTTGTATTTAAGGGTTGGCTTTGAAGCACACGGACAATTTGCACATGCGACAAAGTTTTACCGCCGTTTTCGCCGGCGCCAATTTTTGACTGCGCCGCTTTTTGTACCAGGGCCAATAATAAGGTTTTATTTTGAGTACCTGCTGTGTGATATTGCACGGTAACTTTTCCCTGACCATTTTGGGCATTAAGCGTTAACGTTGCGGCGGGGGTTGCCCGTAAACCCGCAGTAATGGCGTTCCTTAAATTTCCCTCTTCTGACCCTATAAACTCCTTTTGGCCATTTACCACAATTTGCGGTGTATAAACAGATTTAAGCCTCAACCACCCAGCGTACTCATGTTGCCTTTTGGAATATTCGGTGCTGCTAAAAACATCTTTCCAGCCCAGGCGGTTCCAATAGTCAACGTGAAAAGCTAATATGTAAACCTGCTTATCCTTATCTTCTTTTTGTACCCTGGCCACCAATTCATCAGCTGGAGGGCAGCTTGAACAACCTTCAGACGTAAAAAGCTCAACCACGGCAAAGCCTTTTCCCGGTGTTTTCACCTCCTCCTTACTTGCAATGGCCTCATCTTTATTAGTAAAAGCCGCTGATGCTATTACCACCATTACAAAGCCGGTAATAGCGACAAATATTTTAATCGGTTTCATATTTTGTTGTTTGATATACGTTTTTTTCGCTTAGTCGGGTTGCCGATAATAACCTTACAATAAAATTTTATTTTTCTTTTTGTGACGATGGAATTCCTTTACCTTCTTAAATTATTTATAATCAATATGGTATATGTAAATTTAGTTAATAAATGCGCTATATATTATAACGAAAAAAAGTATAGGTTTTTTGTAAGAATTTAAGCGCATTACCGACTAACTGTTATACATAAATTTACTTATGGTAATTGAAAATTTATTGAACCCCCACCGCTGGGTTGAGGCCCATGCCGATTATTTATATGCTTATAGCCTGGCACGTATTAATAACGAAGAGCAGGCAAAAGATCTGGTGCAGGAAACCTTTTTAGCAGCCCTGCAAAACGCCGGCAGGTTTGAAGGGAAAAGTTCTGAGCGTACCTGGCTTACAGCCATTCTGAAAAACAAGATCATTGATGTGTACCGAAAAAAATCATCGGGACTGAAGGCGGTGGATGAAAAGGAAGCGGAGGACGAACAGCATGATTATTTTGACGCGGATAACGGGCATTGGAATGATGCTCATAAACCACTGCCGTTTGGCATTGAAGATCATGACCCGTTGACGAATAAGGAGTTTAATAACATATTGCAAAAATGCCTGCGAAAATTACCATCGCTCTGGATGTCAGTTTTTGTTATGAAATATATGGATGATGCGGACGCTGGTGTTATTTGCAGCGAGCTCAGGGTGAGCCAGTCAAACTTTTGGGTTATTGTTCACCGGGCTAAACTTAGCTTAAGGGCTTGTCTTCAAAAAAACTGGATTTAAAGAAATTAAGTATGAGTCACTTAAAAAAAATTATATATAACTGCAAGCAGGCTACTTTACTGATCGAAAAAAGGCAGATACAACATTTGACCTTTCGCGAAACAATAGAGTTGAGGATACATTTGGCCGGTTGCTCCATGTGCAAACTTTATAATAAACAGAGCCAAATAATTAATACCATGGTAAAGCAGCTTTTTTATAACGCTATGCAACCAGGCAATATCACCCTTGATGATGATTTTAAAAAAGATCTTCAAAACCGTATTGAAGAAGAGTTAAATAAAAATTGAAATACTTTGTAAGGTTTACGCTCAGCTACCCGACTAAGACTGAAATAATTAATAAAGAATCAAAAACTAAAAATCAAAGTATGAAATCAATTATTTCAGTATTCGCCGCAAGTTTGGTGGCCGTTTGTTTAACTGTGAATGTACAGGCCAAATCATTAACCCCATTAAAGGTATCAACCGTTGCGATGAGCGATACCGGCAAAATGTCAAAAATGGAAAAGAAGAAGATGAGCAAGATGTCAAAGAAAATGGATAAAAAGAAAATGGCTAAAGACACTGCGAGTAAAATGTGAGTTGTTTTTGTTTTTATAAGGGGAGCAAAAGCTCCCCTTAATTAAATGTTCAATAATTTATAAGCACATGAAAAAATATTTATTAATAGTAGTAATCGCCCTGGCCTGCCTGCCAGTGTTTGCTCAAACCGGCCTCACTAAAGGAGATTCAGCACCTATATTCAACGCAAAAGATAATGTCGGAAAAATCATTGATCTGAAAGCGTTGCTTAAATCACATAAATCAGTAGTACTGTTTTTTTACCGGGGCGAATGGTGCCCTTATTGTAACAAGCATATACAGCAACTACAAGACTCATTGCAACTATTAAGTAACAAGGGTGCATATGTAATTGCCGTTACTCCCGAAACGAATGAGGGCATTAACAAAACCATTCAAAAAACACATGCCTCGTTTTCTATAATCCAGGATAAGGGTTATCAGATTATGAAAGATTACAAAGTTAATTACGTATTGGATGATGCCACCGTGGCCAAATATAAAACCTATGGCCTGGATTTGAACAAAAGCAACGGCAATACAGATCATATACTGCCTGTTCCGGCAACTTATATAATTAACCAGATGGGTAAAATAACATTCGTCCATTTTAATAAGGATTATACTAAACGGGCTACCGTGAATGACATGCTGCAGGTGCTCTAATATGGAATGGAGCAGAGCGTGCGTAGTTGAATAAATTTAACATACAGCGCTTTCGCATCAGGTATTACATGTTATTCAAAGCTCAAAACCTCATCTGTCAGGCCATCCAGCTCATGCGGGTAATGGCTTACTATAAAAGTAGTTGTATCCAGCTCCTTAAAAAGCGCTTGCAATTCTGCAATCAGTTCAGTTTTCATTTTATAATCAAGCGCCGAAAAAGGTTCATCCATCAAAAGCAATTTAGGCTTAGTAGCCAGCGCCCGCAATATGGCCAGGCGCTGCTGCTGGCCTCCTGAAAGATATTCAGGTTTACATTGCTCCAGCGCATCCAGCTTACCCAATAGCAACAACCGTTTTATCCATAACTCATCATCCGTGGCATATTCCAGATGTTGCCTAACCGTCATGTTAGGGAATAAAGCATATTGTTGAAAAACAAAACCTGTATTTCTTTTTTGGGCCGGTAAATTAATTTTTGCATCGGCATTAAACCAGGTAACACTGTCAACTACAATAGAACCCTTTTCTGGCATTAATAAACCCGCAACAACTTTTAGAAAAGTAGTTTTCCCAACTCCCGACGGACCATATATTTTGGTAATGCTGCCGCTTTCAAATTGCCTGTTAACCTGCAATAGCTGTTGCCCGTGGTAGGCATTTAATTTTTTCTCAATAGCTATAGTGATCATCCTAATGGGCTTTTTGCCTGGTATTTATTAAATACAAAAACAGCTATTACCAACACAAAGGTAATTGCAAATAAAATGAGCGAATAGTTGTTGGCCATGTCATAATCCTGCCGTTCAACAGAATCGTACACGGCTATGGATGCCACCCTGGTTACTCCTGGTATATTACCGCCTATCATCAGCACTACACCAAATTCGCCTAAAGTATGTGCAAAAGTAAGTACGGCGGCTGTTAAAAGTGAGGGTTTAATATTTGGCAGCAGTACGTACCTGAAAGTTTGCCACTCTGTTTTGCCCAGTGTATACGAAGCCTCGGCCAGTGCAGATGGCAATTGCTGCAGGGCTGATTTAACCGGGCCAACCATAAAAGGCATACTATAAATAACCGATGCCAGTACCAGTCCGGGAAATGAAAATACAAATTGAATATCAAACTCCTGTTGCAGCCATTTACCTATGCCGTGCTGCGGGCTAAAAGCCAGCAATAAATAAAATCCCAGCACGGAGGGGGGCAATACCAATGGCATGGTAATTATGGCTTCGACCACTATCTTAAAAAACGACCTCCCTCTGAAGAGCCACCATGCAAATGGCAATCCTATCACCAATAAAAGCAAGGTGGTAATGCCTGCTAATTTTAAGGTAAGCCAAATTGGTGAAACATCCATAGGTAACTAATTTATACTATAATTATTGCATGCGGTAGCCATAATTGATGAATATCTTCTTAGCAGCAGCACTCAATATATACCTGTAAAATTTTTCAGCAGCAGGGTTATCGGCAGCATGTTTTAGCAGTACCATCCCCTGCAATATAGGCTGATACTGCCTGTGGTCAACTATCTGATAGTATAATGCTGATTTATTGCCGGCTTCCTTTACAAGCGCTTGCGTAGTAAAGCCAACATCAACCACACCGGTTGTGATATAGGTATTTACCTGGGATATGCTTTCGCCATAAACAATTTTTGATTGAATATCATCTAAGATACCTTTCCCCTGCAGCAGCTCTGTAGCTGCTTTGCCATAAGGAGCGATGGCCGGGTTGGCAATAGCAATTTTTTTTACCCGCGGACTCATTAACACCCGTTCCCAATTATTAAAGCCTATATTTTGCGAACTGCAAATGATAAGGCTACCCGCGGCATATGCTACAGGCTTTTTAACTGCAAACCCTTTTGTAAACAGCGTTTCTGGAAAACTCATATCTGCCGACAAGAACACATCAAAAGGAGCGCCATTACTAATCTGCGCTACCAATTTTCCCGACGAAGCGACGATGGGTTCAATCACCAGGCCTGTTCGTTGTTTAAAATCCTTTTGCAGAACTTCTATCACCGATTGCAGGTTGGCCGCTGCCGCCACTCTTATATTTTGTGCAAATAAAGTATGGTGCAATAAAATGGAAATAAGCGTGAAAAATACAAGCAGCTTTTTATTCATGTATCAACTGATTAAAACCGGCTGTGGGTTAAATAACAAAATACTAATATACAATGGTTATATAGTTTTAAGGAGCTTGCTATTCAAGAAAACCATAAATTAAGCATCATATAGCTTTTTTGCCTGTTTAAATAACTGTCTTACTTACTTTTAATAGGATTATAAAAAGAAAAATATTATAATTGTACCCGGCCTGACGCTAACCAAAAAGACCTCCTTTCGTGCCTGTAGTATTTTAACTATGGGTACGGAAGATCCCTTACAGCTTTGAACCTGTTTAAACTTTACTGAAATCCTTGATGCTAAACCATGGTGCTCCTTTGTGCCGGGTTGGATCGGGTATTAATCCTGCTTCGTAAAAAGATAAGGATCATACTCCAGACCGTCATTTACCTTGATCTCGGTGGATATTACTTTTTTACTGTCGGTTTTAAACTTTAAGGGAAAAATACCATAAGCCGCGTTGTTGTAGGTTAATAACCATTCGTCATTGTCCATGTACTGTAAGGTAGCGGTAAGGTCTTTGTGTTCGCTGAATTTAATAAGCAAGTCCTTTTTATTTATTGAAATTTCAATGGGGCCGTAAAGTGTATTTTGGTATTGCCCGGAATAAGCGGTAAGTGGCAGCGCAGGTAATTTTCTTTTTACCCGTGCCTGCATATCAACAGTTTTTTTGACGGTTTCCCCCTGGTCTTTATTAAATGCTTTTAAAACGGCCTTACTGCGGTCAATATATGGAACACCCAGGTAGGCATCTAAGATCTGGTAACGCAACGCCTCAAAAAACGATTGATTGTCGTTGTTTGTTAAAATGGTAATAGCCAGCTTGGCTTCGGGCACAAAGCAGGTATTGGTAACGAAACCATCTGCACCGCCAGTATGCCAAAAAATCAGTTTGCCATTATAATCGGCCTCAAAAACGCCCAGGCCATATCCTCTGAAATGGATTGGATAAACAGCCGACGGCCTGCTGCTTACAATAGTGTTTTGATCGCGGGTTTTTTGGAGGGCCTTCCACGGTACAATTTGTTTTCCTTCAAACCTGCCGCTATCAAGCTGCATAGTAAGCCACTTGGCAACATCCTTTACACAGCTTACTATACTACCGGCAGGTGCCAGGTTATCTATCTGATCATAAGGCAACTCGGTCAGCTTACCTGTAAAGGCACTGGTATATGGCTTTGAAACATCTTTCCTTTCGGCCATGCCTGTGGTTAGCGGATAAGTGTTGGTCATGCCCAATGGGGTAAGCAAACTGTCCTGAATATAAGTTTCCCAGGGCTTGCCGGTAACCTGCTGTATTACCTGCCCCGCAGTTAAGAAACAGCTATTGCAATAGCCATAACTCAGGCGAAACTCCATCGATGGCTTTAATAACTTCATCCTGTTCATGATTTCCTGGCGAGATAACAGGGTATTCCAAAAAGTAAAATCGCCCTGAAATGTTTTGGTACCTAAGTGATGTCCAAGCAGGTCTTTTATAGTCAACAACGCGGTAGTATTGGCATCATATACCGAATAGTCGGGGAAATATTTGGTGATCTTGTCATCAAGCGACAACTTTTTATCCACATCCAACTGGGCAAGCGCGGTGCCTGTAAAAAGCTTACTGTTGCTGGCAATCATGAACAGCGTATTTTCATCAACAGGTTCTTTCGTTTTGATATCTTTTACGCCGTAACCTCTCATTACAACAGTTTTACCATCTTTCACTATAGCAATGGCAAGGCCGGGTAAGTTCCAGTCTTTTAAACCTTGCTGAATATAGGTGTCAAGATTATCCTTAATAAAAGATGGTTGCTGCGCAAAAGCAAACGTAACTGCAAAAAAGTTAAATAAAATAAATAGTACCGGTTTTTTCATCTGATTTTAAAAATGAAAGATAAGAAAATACCCTATATGAAAAAAACCCGCTATAAATAGCAGGTTTCCCCTTAAATATATATCAACCACTTATCTCACAGCGCATTATTTTATTTGTTTGATACTGACAGCAGCGCCTCCCCCCGGGGCAATCTGTTGTTTCAGTACTGTTTTAGATGTTACTTTCACTTTACGGATGGCATAGCTTTGCGGATTTTTATCATAGCTGGCATTTTTACCATCGGCATAAATAACGGCTTCGTAGGTTTTACCTTTAGGCAAATATTCAAAAGTGATAACAGCCGTGCGTGGGTTTTCATCTGCTATACTGCCAATATACCATTCCTCTTTATTTTTGGCTTTACGGGCAATAGTGATATAATCGCCGGGTTCGGCTTCAAGGATGTGGGTTTCGTCCCAATCAACAGCAACATCTTTTATAAATTGAAAAGCGTCCATATGCTTGTTATACGTTTCCGGCAAATCGGCAGCCATTTGCAGCGGACTGTACATGGTAACATACAGGGCCAGCTGATGAACCAGCGTAGTATGCACAAATGATTTATTTTCAGGATTATAAGCGCTTACCTGTGTTTGGAATATACCTGGTGTGTAGTCCATAGGCCCACCCATCAGCCTTGTAAAAGGCAAAATAGTAGTATGATCAGGGTTGTTCCCGCCAAAAGCCTCATATTCAGTTCCACGGGCCGATTCGTTGCCGATAAGATTAGGATAAGTTCGGCTTAAACCTGTAGGCCTGATGGCCTCATGAGCGTTGACCATAATTTTATATTCGGCTGCCTTGGTAATGGCATACAGGTAATGGTTTACCAGCCACTGCCCGTAATGATGCTCTCCCCGGGGAATGATCTGCCCTACATAGCCGCTTTTTACCGCGTTATAGCCGTTTTCTACCATAAATTTGTACGCAGTATCCAGGTGGCGCTCATAGTTACGTACCGACCCGGATGTTTCATGGTGCATAATAATTTTTACACCTTTTTCGGCAGCGTAACGGTGCAGTTCTTTTACATCAAAATCAGGATAAGGGGTTACAAAGTCAAATACATAATCCTTGGTTTTGCCAAACCAATCTTCCCAGCCCTGGTTCCAGCCTTCAACCAACACAGCATCAAAGCCATTCTTAGCGGCAAAATCAATGTATTCTTTAACATGCTGGGTGGTTGCCCCATGTTTACCATTAGGGGTGGTTTTAGCATAATCAGTTACACCCAGCTGAACATTTTCCAGATCAGTATAAGCCCAGGTGCTTTTGCCTGTTATCATTTCCCACCATACGCCCACATATTTAACCGGCTTTATCCATGACACATCCTTGTATTTTGTTGGCTCATTCAGGTTTAATATTAATTTCGAGGCCAGTATATCCGCAGCTTTGTCACTTACAATAACCGTACGCCAGGGCGATTGGGTTGGAGCTTGCATATAACCTTTGTCGCCAATGGCATCTGGCGTTAAAAATGATTCTAACACAAAATTCTTATCATCCAGGTTTAATGACATGCATGAATAATCAATCAGCGCGGCTTCATGTATGTTTATGTACAAGCCGTCTTTACTCTTCATCATCAGTGGTGTTTGCACACCGGTTGGCGAAAATGTAGTTTGGGATACGTTGGGCGTAACCGCGGCCTTCATTTTACCCCGTATTTCTGAAAGGTTAGATGTTACGGTTTCATATTCCTGTGTATCAAAATCGCCGGGCAGCCAAAATGCTTTATGATCGCCTGTTAACGCGAATTGCGTATGCTCTTCCTTAATAATAAAATAATTTAAGTTTTTTTGAGACGGAAACTCATATCTAAAACCTAATCCATCATTAAATACACGGAAGCGGATGCGGATATACCTGTCCTGAACAGCTTTTTGGGTTAAAGTTACCAACAATTCATTATAATGGTTCCTGATGGTTTTCTGTTCGCCCCAAACCGGGCTCCATGACTCATCAAATGTATTTTGTTCTGTTTTTGTGATAGTAAAGCCGTCCAAAAAAGAGGGAACATCTTTTGTTTCCAGGCCAAGCTTGCTTGATTTTATTACCTGTTTCCCCTTGTAACTGAGCTGATAAGCAGGTACGCCATTTGCCTCAAGTTCAAATTTTAACGTGAGATTTTTATCGGGCGATGAAATTTCCTGTGCTTTTACAAAAAGCATACTATGGAGCATTAGTACTACAACTAATAACGGTTTTCGCATAATTTATTTTTGGATTAGTAATAGGTTTAGCCTATTGGTTAGTAACAAATTTTAATATCCTTTAACCAGTATCCTATTTATTTATATAAAATATAAAATATTTTTTTCACAACATACTTAAAATCAGAATATTAGTTATTTTTTCCATCCTTTTTACGATCGTTTATTTTAACGGATTATATTGAAAAAAATAACTCCATTGGCGGTGGTCTTCAAATTACGAGTCTTTTATTTGTTACAGAATAAGTGAGCAATCTGTGTATTCTTAATTTTATATTTACCTGAAAATATAAACCATTCTTAGCGTAAAAAGCGGCTAATATTTGCACCGAAACATCAAAAACGAAATGAAAAACAAGTTAAAGTATGCTATTTTAACATTATTTGCTGCGTTTATATGCTATCATAGCAGCATTGCTCAGCAACGTGATCAGCAGGCGGTCACTATCGCTGTTGACCTTAATAAAAAAACCGGAACCATGTATCCGTTCTGGGCCTGGTTCGGGCATGATGAGCCAAACTATACTTACATGAAGGATGGCAAAAAATTACTCGCGGAATTAGCTGCATTAAGCCCGACACCTGTTCATATGCGCGTTCATAACCTGCTGACTACCGGCGACGGAACACCCGCGTTAAAGTGGGGTTCAACCAATGCCTATACCGAAGACGCGAATGGCAAGCCTGTTTACAACTGGCGAATTATTGACAGCATATTTGATACGTATATTAAACTGGGCATGAAGCCTTATGCCCAGATCGGGTTTATGCCCGAAGCTTTATCCTCGCATCCACAACCATATAGGCACCACTGGCAACCTGGCAAAAACTATAATGACATTTATACCGGCTGGGCGTATCCGCCTAATGATTATGGAAAATGGGAGGAGCTTGTTTATCAATGGGTAAAACATACGGTAAACCGGTATGGGAAAAAGGAGGTGGAAAGCTGGTACTGGGAGGTATGGAACGAACCAAATATTGATTACTGGAAAGGCACCATGCCCGAGTTTTTTAAGATGTACGACTTTGCGGCACGTGGCGTAAAAAGGGCATTACCCACGGCTAAAATTGGCGGCCCCGAAGTAGCGGGCGGCTCCAGCCAAAGCGGGATGAAGTTTTTGAGGGCTTTTATTGAACACTGTATAAGCGGCACCAATTACGCAACGGGTAAAACAGGTTCGCCATTGGATGTAATTTCATTTCATGCCAAGGGGCAGCCAACCATAGCAGACCAACACGTAAGAATGAACATGGCGCCGCAACTGCGCGATATTGCCGAAGGTTTTAAAATTGTTGCTTCTTATCCTCAAACCAAAAACCTGCCGATCGTTATCGGCGAGTCAGACCCGGAAGGCTGCGCGGCCTGCGGCATGGCTACCAATCCGTCAAACGCGTACCGGAATGGCACCATGTATTCAAGTTACACCGCCGCTTCTTTTGCCAGAAAGTACCGGCTGGTAGATTCTTTACAGGTTAATTTTTTAGGCGCTGTTTCCTGGTCTTTTGAGTTTGAGAACCAGCCCTGGTTTTTTGGATTCAGGGACCTGGCTACAAACGGGGTAGATAAGCCGGTGCTAAACGTGTTCAGGATGTTTGGTATGATGACGGGGGACAGGGTGCAAGTGCAAAGCGACCGCATGTATGGCGTAAAAGCGGTTATCGACTCCGGTATACGGGGCGCTAAAACAGATATTGGCGGCCTGGCCTCAAAAGACAAACGGTCGTCAGCTGTTATGGTATGGAACTATCATGACGACGATTTGCTGGCTGACGCCCAACCAGTTTCAATAACTGTTAATGGTTTGCCGGCCGGCAAGGTAACGCTTACGCATTTCCGGATAGATCAGGAACACAGCAATTCCTATGAAGCCTGGAAAAAGATGGGCTCACCGCAAAATCCATCAGATGCCCAGGTTAAAGAACTGGAACAGGCGGGGCAATTGCAAACCATGGGGAAACCAGAGCAGTTGAAAGTTACAGCCGGCCAGTTACAGTTAAAAATAACATTACCCCGGCAGGGTGTTTCTTTGCTTAAAATGAGCTGGTAAAATAATAAATGCAGTAAGGTAATGACCTATCCCCTGGGGGTGACCGCAAGGGTTATCCCGGGACTTCTCATATCCGGTATCTGCCTGGTAACGAGAACGCTTTTTGGGGGTTAGTTCACATTTTGAGGGATCCCTTTTGGCTGCATACCCGGCCTGGCGCCCCATTGTTTATCGGGTTGTTCCTGTAAATAAATATCCAGGCGCCCGCCTTTAACAATGGTATCATACGTGATATAGTTGTTATTGAAAACCTGCCGGTTCCATTTAACGGCGTGGATATACTGTGCTGTCTTGCTGGTTTTATGGGTCACTACCTCTACTATTTTACCGTTGCCCAGGCGAACAGTTATTTTGTCAAAAATGGGCGATGATAACAGGTATTGCCCCGATACCGGGTTTAGGGGATATAAACCCATTGCCCCGAACATATACCAGGCCGACATTTGCCCGGCATCATCATTGCCGCTTAAGCCGCCCGGACCATCACCATATTCGGTTGCCAGTATGTGGCGCACTTCGCGCTGCGTTTTCCAGGGCGATGCGGTAAAATTATACATAAAAGGGATCTGATGGCCGGGTTCGTTTCCGTGCCAGTATTCGTTTTTCGCAAAAATACTATCCAGGGCATTTTCCAGGCCGCCTGCTCCGCCCATCAGCCGGGACAGCCCAGGCACATCCTGCGGCACATAAAAAGTATATTGCCGGGGCGTGCCCTCGGTAATGTAATAGGCTTTATTGTCCGGCGCGTAAGGGCTTACCCAGGTTCCGTCGGCATGGCGCCCCCGCACCATTCCAGTACCTTTATCAAACACATTGCTGTAATAGCCTGCTCTTTTTATCAATTGCTTATAGTCGGCCGCTTTGCCCAGCTTTTTGGCCATCATGGCTACCGCGTAGTCATCATAGGCATACTCCAGCGTGCGGCTCACTTGTTCCTTTTTATGAAATGCGTCGGGTACGCTATCTTCTACGGGTATATAATGGTATTTTAAATAACTGTTTAGTGCCCGCCGGCCTTTACCCTCCATATAATCGTCTTTGCTGGCTGGCGTATCAAAGGCGTTTTGCCTTATCAGGCGATAAGCTTCACCTGCATTAAACCTGCCAATGCCCTTTAAATAAGCCGATGCGATAACTGAACTGCAATGATCACCCACCATTTCAGAAGTGTAGTTGTTCCAGCAGGGAAATATAGGCAACCAGCCCCCTTGCTGCCCTTTCAGGATCAGCGAATTGGCAACGTCGCTCACTAATGATGGCCTTAGTAATTCAAATAAAGGCAAATGAGCGCGATAGATATCCCACAAAGAAAAATCATCATAATAATTGCCGTCTTGCAGCTTCCCTATTTTGTTAACCGATGCAAATTCAGGGTATGAGCCATCCACATCATTATACAGGCGGGGTTGCTGCATGGCGTGGTAAAAGGAGGTATAAAATATCCGCTTATCTTTTTCTACAGCGGTTTGTAAACTGATCTGTGACAGGGACCTTTCCCACACAGCCTTATTTTTAGCCGCGGTGCCTTCAAAATCCCAGTTCGGAATCTCGGCCTGTAGGTTCTTCCGGGCTCCCGCTAAACTGCTAAATGATGTACCTATCCGCACTTCTATGCTTTCGCCCGCTTTGAGCTTAAAACCCGCGTAAGCGCCAACGCTTTTTTGGTTATTGATAACGGTTTCGCTAAATATTTTGCCATTGGCAAATGTGCCGGCGGTGTTTATTGTTTTGTTGATGCTGATCACAAAATAGCCTTTAAAACCGGCTTCCTTTCCCCATCCCTGGTAAATACGGTGCACCGGGTTGTAGCCCTCAATTTCGCCCGAGGCAGCATCTATTTTAACGAAACCCTGGTTGTAATTGCTGTTGGGCGTAATAAGCAGGTAAACGCTGTCGGCTTTAAGCGCGGTAAACTTCATGATGGCGCAGCGCGCTGTAGCTGTTACCGCAGCCTGCAAATGATAAGCGTTTAAATTGATGCTGTACTGATATGGAGATGATTGCTCATCGGTATGCTTAAAGCTCACGGCATAATCTGTAGCCGCGGTTTTTAAATGCCCGCTTACCGGCATTATGGTTAAACTCCCATAATCCTGGGTACAGGAGCCGCTTAACCAGTGCGAGCCGCGGATGCCGCTAAAGTGATCATCGCTGTAGCGATAGGGAGGGATGCACTTATCTTCAGTAGTTTGGGTTTGCGGTGTCCACTGCGTCATGGCAAAGGGGGTGGTAACCGCCGGTATCGTGTTGGCAAACAATTCGCTTCCGGCGCCATGTTTAAGCGCGGCGGGCGTGGTGGCAACGCCGCTGCCAGCCATAGGCTGTACGTACTGAACCAAGCTTTGAGCTTTAGCCCCACTGCAACTGATCAGTAAAGCAAATGCAAACACCCATTTATCAATCCTCATAAGCATAATGTGATATCAAGGCATCGCGTACGCGCGACCCGAATGACGATAGCTCATCAAACATAGTAAACTTCAGGTAACCCGCCGTATTTTCTGTTAATTTTTGGCAGCGAATCCGTTAAAGAGGCTAAGCGGTAATGGGGATCGCCGGGTTTATGATATGCCTAAAGAGGAACCTCTAAAACCAACAGCATAACCACATGGGAGAAGGCCCTCTCAAATTATACTTTACCGGCAACAACTACCCATTGTTATACATTTGGTACACAATATTTTAACAAAATTACCCGACCTCACAATCCTTTTACCAAAAAGCCGTTAACTTAAGGCCCGCGAAACTGAAACTAAATTTAGCGAGGTAAAGCACAGGTTGTTTTTGCAAGCTGAGATAGGCGTGCCTGAACAATAGTGCAGGGCTTTTAACCGCCGATGTTCCCGGTTTAAACCGGTTAAGCGGATGAATTAACTATAGTGGGAACCAATTAATAGATTCAAAGAAACTTCGATTCCTGGCCTTTCCTGTGCTTGGTACTATATTTTGATACGAATTAATATGCCATTTTTGGATGAGGGCAACCGCGGCCATACTAAATATATGAAAATAAAAAAACTCCTTTTACAAAAGCAACTGATAGCTTGCCTGCTAATTATAGCAACCTTAATCTCTTGTAAAAAAGAAAAAAATTTGGGCCCCGGGAATGGCAGCCCGCTAACAATTGGCCTGTATGAATACTTTAGCGGCGCAAACAAAAGGATATTTCTTCCCGTTACGCAGATCGGGACCAAACCGGTATCCTATTATGAGATATTTGACACCGGATCGTCGGGTATGACGATAGATGCATCAGGTATTCTGCCTGCTTCAATGATCACCACATCGGGCATACAGGTAACCGGCGACTCGGTGGTTGTAAACGGAATTACAGTGACATCAAAAACCGGTGTAGTAAGTTTTGGCGATGCAACAGGCACTACTAAAGAATATGGCAATCTGGCTTATGCCAGTATTAAAATAGGTAACACAGCCGGAAGTTATACTTTTAAACGGGTGCCTATTTTTTTATACTATAAAATAGTTAATAGCGATGGCAAACAACTATCTGCCCATTCGGCCGATGTTTTTGGCGTGGGGCCGGGCGAAAGCCACGCCAACAGCGAAATTACAAGTCCGCTAAGATATTTTGATACCGGCACCAACCTTACAAGCGGCTTTAAGCTGGCCACGCTTAATGCCTCAAGCTTTAGCAGCACCGGTACCTATGTTGCCGGATTGCTCACTATAGGGTTAACCGACTCAGACCTTTCATCGTCTGGTTTTATTATGCACACGCTAACCAGGTATTCAATCGGCGGCTATTCGCCAAATATACCCGGAACCATCTCTTACAGCGGAAAAACAATTTCGGCGCAATTCCTTTTCGATACTGGAACGCCGTCTGTTACCATTATTGAAGATAAGCTGGCTACAACCGCGCTGGGCAAGCTGCCTGCAAATACACAGGTTACCATAACTACCAATAAGGGTTTTACCTATACATACACTACATCAAATACAGGTAACCTTACCGAAATACAAAACCCCAACAATACAGCTGATTACCGGACGATCCTCAGCATTGACTTTTTTTTCAAAAACGAATACCTCACGGATTACAGCAATCACCAGATTGGGTTAAAGAACAATTAAATTTCAGGAAGCTATTTACATAGCTCTTTACGCGTCGTGGCCGCGTTATTTGGCCTCCAGTTTTTATTGCTCGATCTCTGAATTACGAACAAACCAGCGAGCGGCAGCCTTTTGAAGTTCGCTGCAATCTGGCAGGCCCGCAGAGGCCCAGGCTACAATCCCATCGGGGCGTATCAGTATGGCGCTTACCGCTAACCGGTCTTTTACGTTGCCTGCAATATACCTGATCTGGTCGCTGTATTCGCTGGCCAAAGTTTTAAGGGAAGCATTCCCATCAAAATCAAGCAGTATCCCCCGGCCGTCGTGCATTAACCCGCCAATTGTTGTACCATCTTCAAACTCAAAGTTGGGAACACTGCGGCCCGCCAAAGGGTGATTGCCATCAAGATTGTAGTGTGTGAAAATGCCCCATACCCTCCCCGCAATATAGGTGGCGCCATCACGCGTATTCATCAGGTCGCGCACAATTGCATTGAGCGCGCGGGCCTGTGGGCTTGGCATCATGATTGCAACCTGGGCTCGTGACCAATCCAAAACCTGTGCACCAATTGGATGCCGTTCGGTATAATAACTATCCAGCAAACCTTCCGGCGCTTTCTTTTGGATAGTCGCGGCGAGTTTCCAGCCCAGGTTCATGGCATCGCCCAGTCCAAGGTTAAGTCCCTGGCCTCCCAACGGCGAATGAATGTGCGCGGCATCGCCGGCTAAAAGTACCCGTCCGTTGCGGTAGGTTGTGGCTTGCCGCGCCCGGTCGGTCCAGGTGGTTGCTATATGCAGGGCACTGATAGTAACGTTGGTGTTGGAAACCCTGCGCAGCACCTCCTGAACGTGTTCAAGCGTTACCGGCTTTTCTGAATTATGAAATGCCCCGTTGTCAAAATCCTGTATCATCACATAACCCGGCTGCGATTGCAGGTACATGCCAGTTGGCGTTACGTTGCGGCCCGGGTTTAGCTTTTCGGGATCGGCAATATCAACCCGGGTGGAGTAGCCTGTAAATTCCGGTTCTGTACCGGCGAATTCAAAACCGCCCGTTTTGCGAACAACACTCCGGCTGCCATCGCAACCCACGAGCCATTTGCCTTCAAAAGATTGCCCGCCTGATTGAACAATTACTCCATCCGCTGTTTGATGAAAACCGGTTACGGCAAGCCCGCGCCTGATCTTTACACCCAGGGTTTCCGCACGACGGGTCAGCACCGTTTCAAGTTCCGCCATTTCAGAAATTAAACTTGTATCGGTTGAGCCTGGCAGGCGGTACGCCCACTGTGAGGTGTCAATATCGCTGTCATGAAACGGGATGCCTGCAAAGTGCCCCACCTGCCGGCGAGGCCCCTTTATGGCATTTTGATGGGGATTTTTAAGGTGTTTATGTATTTCAAGTTCATTTAGCAATCCCCGGCGGTAAAACGCTTCAATAGTAGGCGCCGAAAGCCCCCGTATCCCAAAAGGAAGTTGCTTTAATGGCGAGTGCGGATCCACTGCCTTTTCCAGTATCAGGACCGAGCATTTAGCCAGGGCCAGTTCACAGGCGAGGAACAGACCTACAGGACCTGCGCCGGAAATGATCACATCGTAAATAATATCAATTTGCTCGGGTTTATTGCTTTCAAGTGTTGCTTTCATATAAAATGATTGAAACACAAAATTGTGGAATGCACCCGTGTCAGGCTTGTATAAACGCGACAAAATCTTTGCTTACCGCCTGTTTGCCTTTTTTGGCTTTCCGCGCGAAGGCGGCCGGTGTAGTGCCACTGTAACGCTTGAATTCCCTGCTTAGGTGGGATTGATCGGTATAGCCCAGCTCATGAGCTAAGCCGGCTATGTTAGAATCTGGATAAAGCCATAACCGGTTTCGTACCTGCTCAAAGCGCATTAAACCCGACACATCTTTAACCGTATAGCCCGAAGATTGCTTGAAGTTCCTTTCCAGCGTACGAACCGTTGCATGGGCCGCCGCCGCTACCTGGCTCACCGGGATGCTGCCGTTTGCTTCACGCATAGCAACTCCAGCTTTGAATAACATACTGTCAACAGCGATCGTTGAACGCGCATTCACAAAATACTGTTTTACCTGTGCCAGCGCTTCATCTATCCTGCCAGCATGAATCCACTTGTTCAACAGGGGTTGGAGTTGGGCGATGGGATGCTCAAATATGCGCACCTCGTCTTTACCAGACAGCAGCCCGAGCAAATCAAACACCGTCCACGGGAAGCATCTGATGCCGATGATCTCCAGGCGGTTTTTAGTGTAAAAAACAACCGGCTGATTGAGCAGCCCCATCATAAATGGTGATGGCAATGAGTGCACTTCTCCATTGTAAGCAACGCTGCAGCCGCTTCCAAAATGAAAAATAATTTCGGCGTAGCCATCGGGCTGCACCTCAAAACTTGATTGCATTTCTCCAAAATCGCCTGTGTTGTACCAAAAGCATTTTATAGTATCCCGCAGCTCTTCAGGAGGTTCAAATTCTTGGTGCTGCATTTTGAAAGGTAGCATATCGGGACGTGTTGGATACAAGTACGCAGAAAAGTAACAATGCAGTATTTCAGACCTTATTCCGAAAACCTATTGGGGAATCTTGACTGTAACGGAGTTAAATAAACTTTGTAAAGAATAAAACCACGTTAGCGGTTCGGTCTTTCTTTTATTAATTCCAAACACCATTCATTTCTGTCAAAATAATTGGCTTTCCATCGGTAACTATAATAGTATGTTCGTGTTGTGCCATAAAGCCGCCTTTATTTCCCACCATTGTCCAGCCGTCATTTAGGGTTTCAGCATAGGTTGATGTTGTTGAAATAAATGTTTCAATTGCAACGACAGCGTTTTTTCTGAATCGTGCCTGGTTAAACCTGTTTTTATAGTTTGCTATTTCGCCTGGTTCTTCGTGAAGGCTTCTGCCTATTCCGTGCCCTGTTAAGTTTTTAATTACTTTGTAACCACCTTTCTTGGCCTCCGTTTCAATCAGGTGACCTATATCTGAAATGCGAACGCCGCCTTTTATATTATAGATTGCTTTACGCAGGATCTGTTTTGAAGCGTCTACGAGTTTTTGATGTTGGTTAATGTCCTCCCCAAGTACAAAAGAGCTGCCATTGTCTGACCAAAAGCCGTTAAGTTCGGCCGAGACGTCGATATTAACCAAATCACCTTCTTTCAGTATTCTGTTGTCGGACGGGATACCGTGACAAAATTCATTGTTTACGCTTATGCAGGTACACCCCGGAAAGCCATAGGTTAGGTATGGTGCAGATTTTGCCCCGAAATCCATAAGGATCTTCGCCCCATAGTTGTCTAATTGCTTTGTTGTCATACCGGGTTGAGCATAGTTTCTCATTTCTTTTAATGTACAGGCAACGGCTTCACTTGCCTTTTCCATCCCGAGTAATTCAGTTTCCTTTGTGATTGACATATTCGTTTTTGTTACTGAAGTTCAAATTTAGCTCAAAAATTCTAATAGGAATTTCAAATTTCATTAAAAAGCACAACCAATTGAATGCTGCTGATCTCAAGCATCTTATACATTTTGAAAAGCAGTACATAGCATGTGGCTTTTAGATATATATATTTATCTTCGCTAAATCACCAGAAAACTTAAAAATAAAGTCAGTATAGAGCCTTATATTATATGTATCATCACGAAAGCTATAAGAAACATGAAGAATGGTATAATAAGCATTTTCCATCAGAAGAAGCAAAGGTTGCAGTGCTGAAGAGCATTAACCAAGGCACTATCAACAACTGGTTACAAAGCATATTTTTTTCGTGTATTGATCCTTTATTAAAAGCCGGGGAGTTAAGCTGGCTTACAATAGGTGATGCCTATGGATTTGATGCAAACTATATTTTAAACGCCGGAACAAAAAATGTAGAAGCAAGTGATCTGAATGACGATTTTTTGAAAATAGCGAAAGAAAACAATATCATTGACAGGCACTCGGCTCAAAATGCCGAAAATCTTGCTTTTCGGGATAATACATTTGATTATGTGCTTTGTAAAGAAACCTATCATCACTTTCCAAGGCCATACGCTGCTTTATATGAAATGATTAGGGTTGCTAAAAAAGGGATGGTTATTATTGAGCCTCAGGATCCTATTATCAAGATGCCTTCGTTATTAGCGATGCTTAATATCGTAAATAAGTTTAACCCTGCTCTGATGAAAAAGATATGGAAAAATCAAATTTCATATGAGCCGGTTGGCAATTTTATTTATAAGGTGAGCGAGCGTGAGTTTATCAAATTTGCAGCCGGGCTTAATTTGCCCGCGGTCGCCTTTAAACAGATAAATCCACACTTTTACTCGGAAAAGACCGCTAATTTAAAAGCCTCAAATACAGAAAAGGGATTCAGGAAAATAAAATTCAGGAAAAATATTGCGGACTGGTTAGTTAAGCTTACAATTATTCCCGGGCAGGTACTATCTACCATTGTTTTTAAAGAACTTCCTGATGCCGAATTGACTCATACTTTGGAAAAATCCGGGTACCGTATAGTAACCATTCCTAAAAATCCGTATTTGTAAGTTAGGTAGTACGCTGTTCTATTTGTTAATAATTGTTCAATTCTTTCCACTCGTTCAATTATTAAAATCCCGGCGAATTAAGTTGCTTATTTTGAATCTTTTTGTATTCGGCAATCTGCTATTTAACATAAATCTGCATTGGTTGGTAAAAGGTGACGAAGATCACACCAGAACCTATAGTACCATCATCCCATGAGCTAATCATACGGTATAATTTTGTTTAACCGATGAATGAAGGATTTCAATTTCGATAAATGCGGCGGCGGTTTCCAGCAATGAAAGAAACCCTGGTTGACTGAACCGGAAGGCCCGGTTCCGTTTTTTGAAAGGGAACTTTTATTCTCATAAAATCATGGTCATGTTAGGTACACTCAATGAAAGCCAGATTGAAAGCTTATTAAAGGAACAGGTTATTGGAAGAATAGCCTGTCATCTGCAAGGTGAAACGTACATCGTTCCGATAAACTATGTTTACAAGGACGGCTATATCTATGGTCATTCCGCGTTAGGAAAAAAAATCAGAATGATGCGTGCGAACCCGGCGGTTTGTTTTGAAGTGGAGCACATTTACAACGTTTTTCGCTGGCAAACCGTAATCGCCAAAGGAATGTTTGAGGAAATTACGGATATGGAAGAAAAACAACAGGCAATGCAAGGGATCATCCACCGCATCATGCCCCTCGTTTCCAGCCCTGAAGGACATCCTTCACATGGAATCACCGAAAAAGATAGTGATGTGGGAACAACGGTTGAACTTATCCTGTATCGTATCAAACTGAGTGAGATGTCCGGGCGGTTTGAACAAAATTGATTGCTTTCGATTTATCTTTTAGCACTTCCGATACTTTTTAAAGCTCAATCGAGTCCTGCTCGCGCTACTGAAAGGTGTTGACGAAGGCGCCCCCCTATTTCTTTTTATATCCGGTAGCTCTTCGGGCTTATATCCGCTGGTGAGCGGACGTAGGCTTAGTCCTGCTCTTACTACAAGTTGATTTAGAGGATGTTAGGAAATATTTTCATTAATTTGGTTATATTAGCGTTGCCCACTAAATCCGGAGCGGGATATAAGAATTTGTTATCGGTTGTAGAATAGCCATTCGACAATTATTAAACCTTGCAAGAGAAATGTTTCAACAATTTTATAAGCCCCACCCGGCATTAAAGGAGTTTGTCAACAACATCATGATCCACGAGGTTAAGCTTGATGCTATCCACACGCCCCGCGCTTTTCCGATCCCTCCACTCCCTGAACATTGCCTGATGTTTTATGTACGAGACGCGATTGACGTAGAAGATCCTATTACAAAAGAAAGGAGATCTATGCCTTCTTCCATTGTGATTGGCCCCAATCTCAATAGACATATTATGATTCCGGGGCGTCATCATTTAATGATAAAGGTTGGATTTCAGGCCGGGGGATTATACCGTCTTCTGGGTATTCCTATGAGTGAGCTGTTATGTAACGATGAATTTGACGGGTTGGATTTGCTGGGGAGCGAAATGAACGAAGTGAATGACCGGTTAGGGGAGGCTGTTTCTTTTTTCGAAATGAAAACGATCGTTGAAGAATTCCTGCTTAGGCGTTCAGCTAAGCTAAAACAATTGTTACCTATTGATCATGTTCTCCCGTTGCTAATTAAAGAACAGGGATTACTCAAAATAGACCTACTGGCATCCGAGGCCTGTTTAAGCATCCGCCAATTTGAAAGGGTATTTCAGCAACGAATAGGATTATCGCCCAAACACTTTTCGCGTCTGGTAAGATTTGCGCAGGCTTGGATCATCAAAGAACAGCATCCAGGCATTAGCTGGATAAAGGTTGCAAATGAATGCAGGTATTTTGACCAAATGCACCTGATTCGCGACTTCCGTGAATTTGCCGGTGCTAACCCTTCCGTTATTGAACAAGAGCTTTTGGAATCACAGACGAAATTTTTTAACAGACTCTTTCATTAAGATGTCGTTTTTATACTATGCTTTGCCGAATCAGTAGGGTAATTTTACGAAAAAGCATCAGATATGAAAAAAACATTGTTAACCATTACGGTCTTATTGACTAACGGGCTCATTTTTGCTCAGGATCGTTCAAAAGATGAAGCAGCTATCAATAAACAGGTTGATGCTATAGTATATAGTTGGAACCATCACAATTACAATGATTTGAAAAACTATGCGACAGAACATACCGACTGGGTGAACGTTGTGGGCATGTGGTGGAAAGGTAGAAAGGAATCACAATACGCGCACCAGGCATATCATAATACGATATTTAAAACATCGGTATGTGAGAAAAGATCTGTTGAAATCCGGTTTTTAACAAAAGATGTGGCTTTAGCACACATCGTGTGGCATTTTTACGATCCGCAGAATACTCCGTTGCCCGACGGGAAAAATCCCGGTCCCACCGATGGCCTGGCAACCGTGGTGTATGTGAAACAACACGGGAAATGGTTAATGGAGGCTGGCGAAAATGTTGTAATTGACACGGCAGCACAACAGTTTGATCCGGTGAAACAAATGCCGAAGAATTAAGAATAATAAAGTATTGTTCTAACAATCTTATGATCATCTTACATCCATCACAGCAAAAAGATAAGTACATAGGACGGACTGATCATTAAATAGCCATCAACAATATCATATCTTCCACACGCCCCGCACACAAACCTAAGAATGTCCGAAAAAGTTTCATCTCTTGTAAAATCACAAACAAACTTTCAATTTACATAGCTTTAATTGACAATATACATGAAAACGAAAGGCTTCTGCGTATATTCTACGTTGTGTTAACCCCTCTTTGAAAGCAGTCCGGGCGTGAACAGGCATGGTTTTTCGCCCATCAAAATACACTTAATAAATTCTATCTCCTATATTTGCTTTATGAAGCTATGGATCAGCAGAATATTCTTAATGACAGGACTTGTCCTGTTGCTGTTCCATAATATTGTTGCTCATCACCATGATGATGACCATGAAGATCATATCACCCATCATGACAACGATGTGCTGGAGCATGCAAAGGTAGATCATATCTTTTCTCCGCAGGTTTACCATTTCGACGGCTTGCAAGCCATCATACCTGATTTAGCTTATCGACCGGAATATAGCTTTGTGCGGTTCCCGCTGGTGCTTCACATTCAGCCAATGATTTTACCCGACGAGCCATATCCGCCCGGCTGGACTACGGATCAAACCATTCTTCGCGGCCCTCCTTCCAACTGTTAATCTTGCTGTCTATACAGCAATAGGCTATGCCTTGTCTTTTCTGAACATTAACAGCTAAATCTTCTCCTTCATGTTGAATAAAATAATCGAGTTTTCCGTAAGGAATAAACTTATCATCGGTCTGTTTATCCTGGGGCTTATTGGCTTTGGTATTTACGAGGTCAGCCGCCTGCCCATAGATGCCGTCCCGGATATTACCGATAACCAGGTACAGATCATTACCCGTACACCCTCATTGGGAGCTCCCGATGTAGAACGGCTCATTTCTTTTCCTATAGAACAAAGCTGCCGTAATATCCCGGACGTTAAAGAGATCCGCAGCTTCTCCCGCTTCGGCTTATCCGTGGTCACCATCGTATTTGAAGACAAGGCCGATGTGTATTGGGCGCGTCAGCAGGTGAGCGAGCGGCTGAACGACATTGCTACGCAAATCCCTATCGAATTTGGTAAGCCCGAAATGGCACCGGTAACAACCGGTTTAGGGGAGATCTATCAATACGCGGTACGCGCCAAGGCCGGTTACGAAAAGAAATATGACGCGATGGCTTTGCGCACCATACAGGACTGGATCGTACGTAAGCAATTGCTTGGCCTGCCCGGCGTAGCCGATGTCGGCAGCTTTGGCGGCTACCTCAAGCAATATGAAATATCGGTTAACCCCGATAGATTGAAAGCTCATAACGTAACCATCACCGACGTCTTTGCGGCACTACAAAAGAACAATAACAATACCGGCGGAGCTTATATTGAGCGCGGGCCAACAGTATTGTTTATCCGTAGTGAGGGACTGGTGAGCTCGCTTGATGATATTGGCAGCATCGTTGTAAAAAATCTGCCGAACGGTACTCCTTTGCTGATCCGGGATGTAGGCGAAGTTGGTCTTGACCATGCCACCCGCTACGGTGCCATGACCTGGAACGGCAGGCAGGAAGTGTCCGGCGCGGTGGTGATGATGCTCAAAGGAGCAAACAGCAACGAAGTGATCAAAAACATCAAGGATAAGGTAGCTCAGATTCAAAAGACCTTACCCGAAGGTGTCGTGATCGACGCATTTTTAGATCGCACCAAAATGGTGAATAATGCCATTAGTACGGTAGAGCATAACCTGTTGGAAGGGATGGCTATCGTATTGATCGTACTGATCATCTTCCTGGGTAATTTCAGGGCAGGTTTATTGGTGGCCTCTGTAATCCCGCTGGCTATGCTGATCGCGGTTATCTTAATGAACGTATTTGGCGTTTCAGGAAACCTGATGAGCCTGGGCGCATTGGATTTTGGCCTAATCGTTGATGGGGCGGTGATCATCGTGGAAGCGATCATGCATGAAGTTTATGGGAAAAAGCAGGACAAGATCAATCCCGATGAAATGAATACCGAAGTAATTACCGTATCCACACGGATGCAGAATGTCGCTGTATTTGGCGGCTTGATTATCCTCATAGTTTACATCCCCATTTTTACGCTGCAAGGTATTGAAGGCAAAATGTTTAAGCCAATGGCGCAAACAGTGTCCTTCGCGCTTATCGGGGCGTTCATTCTCTCATTGACCTATGTGCCGATGATGAGCAGTATATTCCTGAGCCGTAAAGGCAAACACGAAAAGAACTGGTCGGACAGGATGATGGATTTTTTATTGAAGCACTACCAATACCTGCTGCAAAGGGTGATCAAACATCCCAAAATGGTGATAGCTATTGCCTCAGTTTCCTTTATCATTGCCGTATTTGTGCTAACCCGGTTAGGTGGCGAGTTTATTCCCAAATTAGAAGAAGGCGATTTTGCGGTAGAAACCAGGGTACTGACCGGCAGTAGCCTCCAAACATCTGTAAAGGCGGTATCAGCAGGCTCCCGTATCCTGTTGAGCAAATTTCCGGAAGTGGAGCAGGTGGTTGGTAAAACCGGTAGTTCGGAGATCCCGACCGACCCGATGCCGATTGATGCCAGTGATATGATGGTGATTCTGAAAGACAAAAGCCAGTGGACATCCGCCAAAACCTTTGACGAACTGACCACTAAAATGTCTAAAGAACTGGAGGCGGTACCGGGTGTAACTTTTGGTTTCCAATACCCGGTGCAGATGCGCTTTAACGAGCTGATGACTGGTGCCCGGCAGGACGTGGTTTGCAAGATCTTTGGCGATAACCTGGATACCCTGGCGCTTTTTGCAAAAAAGCTGGGCGCGATCGCGGGTGGTATTAAAGGAGCACGGGATATTTACGTGGAAAGTATCACAGGTATGCCGCAGATCGTGATCAGGTATAACCGGGCATCCATTGCCGAATATGGTCTGAATGTGGAAGATATAAACCGCGTGGTGAATACCGCATTTGCCGGGCAGAGCAGCGGTACGATTTACGAGGGTGAAAAAAGATTTGACCTCGTGGTACGCCTGGCTGGTGAACAGCGCAAGCAATTGAGTGATGTTCAGGATTTGCTCATCCCTACACCCAGCGGATCACAGGTGCCCCTACAACAAGTAGCCGATGTAAAGATTGAAGAAGGCCCCAACCAGATCCAGCGCGAAAATGCGCAGCGGCGGATCATTATTGGCTTCAACGTATTAGGTCGGGATGTGCAAAGCATGGTAGAAGAATTGCAGCAAAAGGTAAACACACAGATCAAACTGCCGCCGGGTTATTATACCACTTACGGCGGTGCCTTTGAGAACCTGAACGCAGCTAAACAACGGCTGACCATCGCTGTTCCGGTATCTTTATTATTGATCTTACTCATGCTCTACCTGGCCTTTGGTTCGGTCAAACACGGGCTGCTCATTTTTTCCGCCGTTCCCCTATCTGCTATCGGTGGTATCCTGGCCTTAGTGGTCAGAGGAATGCCGTTCAGCATCAGTGCCGGGGTCGGCTTTATAGCCTTGTTTGGCGTAGCAGTATTGAATGGATTGGTACTGATCTCCGAGTTTAACCGTCTGCGGGCGGCCGGTTGGGATGACCTTCGGGCTATTGTATTTGAAGGCACCAAAATGCGGTTGCGTCCCGTACTCATGACCGCCTCGGTAGCTTCATTGGGTTTTCTGCCAATGGCGTTAAGCAATGGTTCAGGCGCTGAAGTGCAGCGGCCCCTGGCCACCGTGGTAATAGGTGGTTTAATGACCGCCACCTTGCTCACCTTGTTTGTCCTGCCTATTTTATATATCCTGTTTGAGAAAGGAAAGTCTATGAAAATTCCTGTTAAGCCTGCCGTTATTCTGCTACTGGGTTTTTGCGGCCTGTTTGCCGGAAAAGCGACAGCACAAACACCCATCACGCTGAAAGCGGCCATTGATACGGCAATTAAAAACAACCTGAACCTGAAAAGCGAAAGGCTGAATGCCGACTACCTAAAGAAGAATACCGGAACAGCAGTTGCAATTCCCAAAACCAGCATTTCAGGGGAATATGGTAACATCAACAGTGCCTATACCGATAACCGGCTGTCGGTGGTGCAATCTGTTAATTTCCCTACGGTTTATACCCGGCAGAAGGCTTTGCTGAATGCCGAATTTCAGGCCGGCGAACTCAATGTAAACCTGCAGCGGCACGAACTTGAACGGATGGTTACCGAAAGCTTTTATCAGATCCTTTACCTGGAACAGAAACGACAATTGCTGCTGAGTATGGACAGCACGTATGCCGTGTTTGTTAAAAACGCGACCCTGCGTTTTGAAAAGGGAGAAAGTAATATCCTGGAAAAAACAACAGCCGAAACCCAGCGGGGGCAGATAGCAAGGCAAACCGAAATGGTGGACGCGGATCTGGCTGTTGCCCATGACCGTTTCCGGGTTTTATTAAATACCCCGGCGAATTACCGGCCGGAAGCTGCGGCATTTAAACTGCCATTACCTGTAATTACAGATACCGCATTGAGCCGGCATCCACAGGTATTATACCTCAGCCAGCAGCAACATATCTCCAAAGCCCAAACACAATTAGAAAAATCAAAACTATTGCCGGATCTCAACCTCGGTTATTATAATCAAAGTTTCAAAGGGACGCAGCTGATCAATGGTGTTGACCGCTATTACGGTAACAGTAATCGTTTTTCATCTGTCCAGCTTGGCGTTTCCGTGCCACTGTTCTTCGGCGCACAAAAAAACAAGGTCAGCGCGTCCCGTATCAAAGAACAGCAGGCGCAGGTGGATTATCAATCCGGCGTACAAGCCCTGCAAAGCCGTTATAATCAGGCGGCGGCGGAGGTCGGCAAGTATCAAAAGCTGGTTGACTATTATGAAAAGACAGGACTGCCCAGTGCCGGACTGATCCTGAAAACAGCTAACCTGCAATTCTCCGGCGGACAGATCAATTACCTCGAATACGTATTGCTCATTAACCAGGCTACCGCGCTCCGCAGTGAATACACAGATGCGGTTAACAACCTTAACCAGGCCATTATTCAAATCAATTCCCTTCAAAACAAATAACCATGAACCCAACTATAAAAACATATATACATCAGTCGGCTATAATGCTCGTAACATTAGCACTGTTTTCCTGTGGTTACCAACCAGATAAAACGGAAACCAAGACTGCTGAAACAGCGGCAAAGACGAACAGCACAACAGTAACGTTGACCGATGCCCAGCTGAAAACAGCGGGGATTGATACCGGCCATGCGGGTAAACGTGCGGTGGCTACCACCCTGAAAGTAACCGGGGCAATTGATGTACCGCCACAAAATATGGTGAGCATCAGTTTCCCGATGGGCGGCTATTTAAAATCCAGTCAGTTATTGCCGGGGATGCATGTGAGCCGTGGTGAAACCATTGCCCTGATGGAAGACCAGCAGTTTATCCAGTTGCAGCAGGATTACCTGACGGCTAAAGCAAAGCTGAATTATGCGCAAAAAGATTTTGAGCGCCAGCGTGACCTGAACCAGAGCAAGGCGAACAGCGACAAGATATTCCAGCAGGCCCAGGCCGATTATGAAAGCCAGAAGATCCTGGTCAGCGCATTAGCTGAAAAGCTGCGTCTGATCGGCCTGAATCCGGCGAAGGTAACGGATGGTAATATCACCCGCAGCGCGGCAGTCCGCTCACCGATTGATGGCTATGTGAGCAAGGTGAATGTCAACATAGGTAAATATGTGAACCCAAGTGATGTATTGTTTGAGATTGTTGACCCGAGAGATATTCACCTCGCTCTGGATGTCTTTGAAAAGGATGTACCTTTATTGCACAACGGCCAAAAAGTGATCGCTTATACCAATAGCAGCCCTGATAAAAAGTATATCTGTAAGATTGTTCTGATTGGTAAAGACCTGACCGACCAGCGCAAGACAGAAGTGCATTGCCATTTTGAGCAGTATGATAAGAACCTGCTTCCGGGAACTTTTATGAATGCGGAAATTGAGGTGACCGAGAATAATGCACTGACCCTGCCGGAAGAAGCGATAGTGAACTATGAAAACAAAAGCTATGCTTTTAAGGTAAAGGGTAAGAACAGTTTTGAAATGATGGAAGTAAAAACAGGGATCATAAAAGATGGCTTTGTAGAATTGAGTGCAAGCAGTGCAGAATTACGCAGCCAGATCTTTGTGACCAAAGGCGCTTATAGCCTGCTCATGAAAATGAAAAATACCGGGGAGGATGAATAATAAATTCTCCGCATCAACGGAGCCTTTCGTAGCTGAAGAACCAGGTATTTGCCGGGCTTTATTTGCGGGATCCATCAGCCTATGGGTGACGCTTTACCGGGTGGGACACACATCCGGCATAAATATCCCTGAAAGCTGGATTGGTGATGCTGCCTGTATAAATAGCATTATTGTTTTTTAAGACCATAATTCCCATTTTCCTACAGATTTAGAACGTATTTATGGTCGGCTCATTTGCTGTAGTGATCTGGCCATATCAACAGGCTGCATCAATGCGACTACAGTTTTAGATTTTTAACTTTGATCATTATGAAATGGATCACCCGTGAACGTCCCAAGATTGACCGCATCGCCTGTCCCTGGCTCATCAAACGTTTCATTGATCCCGAGGCGGAGATTATCTATGTACCCGTGGACCAGGTAATTGCGCAGGCCGCTGTTCTGAATGCTGTTCCCTTTGATTTGCCGGGTGTGGAATACACCCATTATGATGACCAGTGCAGCTTTGATTATTTTATCAAAAAGCATGAGCTAAAAGATGCTGCGCTTGACCGTATAGCGGCAATTGTGCGTGGTGCAGATACCGACCGGCATGATTTCGCACCGCAGTCATCGGGCTTGTCTGCTATCTTTTTAGGACTGTCCAAAAATATCCCGGATGACCATGAACTGCTGGAGTTGGGCATGAAAGTTTATGACGGTTTATACACCTGGGCCAAATACCTGTATGAGCAAAAACATATCCAGGAACCTGTGGAACACCTTTTACTGGAGGTTTTTAATAAATACCTGAAACAGCAGGGTTCCAAAAAAGCACCGGCATGGGCCGGGGAGATCAGGGAGATGATCCAGGACCAGATCGATACCAATATGTCCCTGAGCCTGCAACAGGTATCGGAAGAACTGAAGATCAACCCGGCCTACCTGTCGCGGGAGTTTTCCAAGTATTTTGAGGATCTGTCTTTTGGAGAATATATCCGTAAAATGAGGCTTGAAAAAGCAATTCACCTGATGGAAACCACCAATTATTCCTTAACCGAGATCGCTTACCTGACCGGCTTTTCCGACCAGAGTCATTTTAACCGGATCTTTAAGAAACAAATGGGTATGAAAGCCTCCGAATACAAAAAAAATCTGCCTAAAAAGTAAAATAGGTTCTACTTCAGTAAAATTCGTTCTATTTTGCAGGCTGAAATTCTTATAGCATTGTGATTACAAATACAGTACTGGATTTCCAGCTATGAAATATTCCGTTTTAACCGCCTCTCCCAAGATCAGCCTGATCTCAGGTCTGCTCATTTGCTTTTTGCTGTCTGAGCGAAGTTACGCGCAAAATAAGCCTTACCTTGATTCCCTGCTCCATACCGCAACAGCCAATTACCCCCTGATTAAAGCCAAAAGGCTGCAAACCCAGGCTTTGCAATACGCGGTAAAGTACAAGCAAAATGGCTTGATTCCTTCGCTGAATGCTTCTTACCAGGTAGATTATGCGACCGCGAATAACATTACCGGCATGATCTATCCGCAGTATATCACGCCGATCAGCGGCCCGCCCAGCAAGGGCAATGATTATAGCGGCGTGCCCGGCAGCGCAGCGGCGCTCAACCTGCAATGGGAACCGATTACTTTCGGCCAGCGAGCTGCCGACATTGATCTGGCCAAAGGTAAACTGCAATATGGCCAGGCCGATGAGAATTTAACCTTATTCCGGCACCAGGTTTATGTAATAAATGCCTGGTTAAATTATTTGCTGGTCAGCGACCTGATCAAAGTTTATCAATCCAATATTGATAAATCGGCTTTTAACCTGAAGCAGGCGCAAACTTTAGTCGTTAGCGGTTTAAGGCCGGGAACCGATTCTTCTTCTTTTCATTCCGAATATACCAGGGCAGAAATGCAGCTGATCAATTTTGAACGGCAAAGGGATTCCACGTTGATCGCCTTAAAAGAATTGGTAGGCGGCAAATTGCCGTCTGGTTTACCCGCGGATTCTTCGCTATTCAGCCATCTTCCGGTTGTTGCTTTGGCTGATACTTTAACAGCCGATCACCCGGAGGTGCAATTGGGGAAGGCTAACATCACTGCAAATGAGCTGGCTTTAAAGTCTTTAAAGAAAAATATCCTGCCACGCCTAACCCTCTGGAGCACCGGTTATGGCCGGGGTTCAGGCATTGGTGCTGATGGTTCAGTTAATTCCGGTGACGGCTGGCGTTTTCAGCGGTATAATTACGGAGTTGGCGCGCAGATCGCCTTCCCGATACTGGAAATTTTCAGGCAAAAGCCGCTATGGAAACAACAGGAACTCATAACAGCATCCACCCGGGAGCAGCTGGCACAAACAGAACTGCACCTGAACTCCCAGAAGGAGATCGCGGCATCCAACTTTCAAAAAGCGGTACAATCGGCCAGGCTGGCACCGCAGCAGTTCCATTCCGCCGAGTATTCCTATAAAGCCATTCAATCCAGGTATAAATCGGGGCTGATCAACTACTATGACGTGATCCAGGCGCAGCAACTTTTGTTTCAGTCTGCGGCTACCATGAAGATCGCTTATTATGGTGCCTGGCGGGCTTTGTTAAATGAGGCAGCTTATAGCGGCAGCCTCAACCTGTTTTTAAATCAATACGGCAAATGAACATCATCCAGTTTCTATACAGCTCCCTGAGAAAGCCGGTTACGATCATAGTAGCCGTCATTGCCATTGTTTTCTTCTCTGTCGTTTCGATCCGTAACATGCCCATCGATATTTTTCCGAAGCTGGGGACACCGGCCATTTACGTGGCCCAAACTTATGGCGGTTTATCAGCCGAACAGATTGAAGGTTTTGTGACCTCTTATTATGAATACCACTTTTTGTACGTAACCGGCATTAAATCCGTAGAAAGTAAAACCATACAGGGCGTCACGTTATTAAAGCTGAACTTTTATGAAGGCACCGATATGGGGCAAGCCACCGGCGAAGTTGTTTCGATGGTGAACCGGGCACGGGCCTTTATGCCGCCGGGAACGGTATCACCCTTTGTTACCCGTTTTGACGGCGGCAGTGTCGCCGTGGGCCAACTGGTTTTCAGCAGTCCAACGCGGTCTTTAGCCGAAGTGTCTGATCTGGCATTATTTAAGGTCAGGCCTATGTTCTCCACGCTGCCGGGTGTTTCCGCGCCGCCCCCATTTGGCGGTAACCAGCGCTCTGTGCTGATCAAAGCCGATCCTAATAAATTGCGCAGTTATGGCATCAGTCCCGAGGAACTGGTCACCGCCATTGCCAAAGGGAACACCATCCTCCCCGCAGGTAACCTGCGGGTGAATGACCAAATGCTCATAGCACCGCAAAATACGGTGGTAGATAATATTCAGGACCTGGGCAATATTCCGGTGAAAACCGGCAGTGGTCCCTCTATTTATGTGCATGATTTGGCGCAGGTGGACAATGGCGCTGATATTACCGCAGGGTATGCGCTCATTAACGGCAAGCGTTCGGTTTATATTCCGGTAACTAAAAGGGCCGATGCTTCTACCTGGGATGTGGTTCAAAAGGTAAAAGCCGCTATACCGGATATGCAGGCCGCGATACCTGCTGATATTAAGGTGAGCTATGAGTTTGACCAATCCGGTTATGTGATCAATTCCATAAAAAGCCTGATGACAGAAGGTATTTTAGGGGCATTATTAACCGGTTTAATGGTGCTGTTGTTCCTGCGCGACTGGCGCGGTTCACTCATTGTTGTTTTAACCATACCGCTGGCTTTGCTTTCAGCGGTGATCTGTCTGAAGCTTTTCGGGCAATCCATCAATATTATGACGTTGGGTGGGCTGGCGCTCGCCATTGGCATATTGGTAGATGAGGCCACAGTGACCATAGAAAATATCCACCATCACCAGGAGAAGGGCGAACTGAAAGGCCGGGCCATATTGGAAGCCTGTAAAGAGATCGCCTTACCCAAATTATTGATCCTGATATGTATTCTGGCTGTATTCTTCCCCGCTTTCTTTATGTCGGGTATCCCCAAAGCTATGTTCCTGCCGCTTTCCCTTTCGGTTGGCTTTGCGATGATCGCCTCTTTCCTGTTATCGCAATCCTTTGTGCCGGTCATCGCCAATTGGTTATTTAAAGATAAATTGGCCGGAGTGGCCAAAGAAGGTAAACGGATGACCCGTTTTAAAGAAAGCCATGAACAGCTGATACATCGTTTGTCACCTGGGAGGACTGTGCTGATACCCGCTTACCTTATAATTTCCATGGCCCTGGCGGCGCTGCTTTTCTTCACCGTTGGTAAAGAGCTGTTCCCCAAAGTGGATGCCGGGCAGTTCCAGGTGAGGCTCCGGTTACCGGAAGGAACGCGTATTGAGCGGACAGAGCAAAGTACAAAACAGCTGCTGCACCTGATCGACAGCCTCTCCGGCGGTGATAAGATCGCCATTTCCTCTGCCTACGTCGGACTGGTAGGTTCAAGCTACCCGGTGAGCGTAATCCATCTATGGACCAGCGGGCCTGAAGAAGCTTTGTTAAAAGTTAAATTCATTTCAGGTGCGGGTGTCCATCTGGATGATTTTAAGGAAAAGGTACGCCAGGCGGTCAACACGCAAATGCCCGGAATGCACATTTCTTTTGAACCGGCTGATCTGGTGGAACAAGTAATGAGCCAGGGAACAGGTACACCGATTCAGGTACAGGTGTTGGGTAAAAGCCTGGCGCAGGATCGTGAGTTTGGAAAAAAGATCGTTGAACGGCTGAAAACATTACCATACCTGCGGGATGTAGCCTACAGCGCACCACAGGGTTACCCTGCCATGAAAATTGAATTTGACCGGGTGAAACTGGGACAGTTAGGCCTGACCGTAGAAGATGCCGGTAAATCACTGGCTGCAGCTACCTCATCCAGTCGTTTTACACAGCCTAATTACTGGGTAGATAAAACAGCCGGGACGGCTTACCAGGTACAGGTACAGATACCTGAGCTGGTCATGAATGATCCGGGGCAGGTAGATAATATCCTGTTAAGTTCCAACAATGGTAAACAGGTATATATGCGGGACGTAGCGACCTGGAAAATGGGGAATACGGAGGGTGAGTTTGACCGCCTCAATCAAAAACGCTTTATTACGATTACCGCTAATCTGCAAGGTAAAGCGCTAGGCTCAGCCATCCACGATATTGATAAGATCATTGGTGAAACAGGTAAGTTGCCGGAGGGTATGAAGATCCAGCAATCAGGACAAGCAGAAGTATTTTTGCAAACTTTTCAGGAATTGCAAAACGGCATTTTACTGGCTATCGTGGTGGTCTTCCTTTTACTCGCGGTAAACTTCCAGTCGTTCCGGCTGTCGTTCGTAATTATTTCAGTAATTCCCGGCGTTTTAGCAGGCAGCCTGCTACTGCTTTGGATCTGCGGCAAAACGTTAAATATACAATCTTATATGGGTTGTATCATGGCGATTGGGGTGGCAGTGGCCAACGCCATCCTGTTTGTAACGCAAGCGGAAAAACATAGAAGTGAAAAACTCAATGAGCCCTATTTACAGGGGATCAAAGACCGGATCAGGCCGATCCTGATGACCAGTCTGGCGATGATCGCCGGGATGATCCCGATGGCTTTGGCTTTAGGCGAAGGCGGCGATCAGACATCACCTTTGGCAACAGCGGTGATCGGCGGCCTGATCTTTTCCATGTTCTCCAGCCTGATCATATTGCCCTTAATTTACCAGTCATCCATCGGGAACCGCCCTGTGCCGATGATCTCTTTAGATCCGGATGATCCTGCAAGTAAGTATCATCTCTTAACCGAAAATCAATCATGAAAGCTATCTATTATATATTCTTAGTTCCGGTTTGCCTGTCAGCAGCTTGTGGCGGCAATCAGGCCGAAAAAGCCGCCCCGCAGGGTTTGCCTGAAAAACCGGCGGTTAAACTGATCACGCTGAAACTGGAACCGGTTTCCAATAAACTAAATTTAACCGGCGAAATTATCCCCTTTGACCGTGCCAACATTTATGCCCGTACACCGGGTTATGTCAAAGAGGTTAAAGTAGACATCGGTTCAAAAGTCAGTAAAGGACAGATTTTGTGTATCCTGGATGCGCCTGAATTAAAAGCGGCACAAGCGCAAAGCCAGAGCAACAGCATGGGTACGAAGTCTAAATATGAGTCGAGCAGGTCAACCTATTTAAGGTTATTGAAAGCAGCACAAACACCTGGTGCCGTAGCAGATAATGAACTGGAGATCGCGCGCAACCAGATGCGGACAGACAGCTCGGTTTACCAGGCTTCACGTTCGGCAGCGCTGGCAACTGGGGCTATGCAGGACTACCTGGTCATCCGTTCGCCCTTTAATGGTGTAGTAACCGAAAGAAATGTTTTTAAAGGAGACTTTGTAGATAATACCGGCAAAACACTGTTATTCCGTGTGGAGGATAACTCATCTTTAAGGGTGGATGTAGCCGTGCCGGAAGTTTATAACTCAACTATACTTAAAGATAATGAAGCTTCATTCACGGTTTCGGCCAATCCCGGGCAGCTCTTTAAAGCAAAGCTGGCCAGAAAATCGGATGCGATTGATCCGCAGACCCGCAGCGAAACCTGGGAACTTACTTTCCCAAATACAAATGGCCTGCTGAAGCCTGGCATGTTCGCGCAGATCGTGTTTCCTGTCAGCCGCCCAAAAGAAGGCTTTCTTGTTCCTTTTAAAGCCGTTGTGACCACACAGGAGCGCAAGTTTGTGATCAGGGTAGAAAACGGAAAGACCAAATGGGTGGATGTCAAAACAGGGTTCACCGGCAAGGAAAAGACCGAGATCTCAGGCGATTTGAAACCCGGCGACCAGTTGGTGGCACAAGCAAATGAAGAACTGAAAGAAGGAACAACCGTTCAGGTAAAATAGTAGCACAATTAATGCGCATGTAGACGGCCATAGGGCCGCCTTTGTAGTTTTTTTGCTTTCTCAGGTAAAAAAGCAGATGGAAATTACTTTTCATAATTACAAGCTTAAAAGTGAAACAAAAGTAAGTTTGCAGCCTGCTATTATCAAGACGTTTAATTATTGAACATCTTGATAGTCAATTAATTATGGGCAATTCGGTGCGTAGCATTTTTCCATTTAGGTACGCACCGAATTACTACCTTTTTGGTTGCGAATTGGTGCATAAAATGGTATTTTGACATAAACAAAAAAACCTGCAATCATTTGATTTGCAGGTTTTTAGCATCTTTCGATATCGTTTTTAGTAGCCCGTAGGGGAATCGAACCCCTGTTTCAAGAATGAAAATCTTACGTCCTAACCCCTAGACGAACGGGCCTTTTTTATTTTGTTTCCCTTGTTTTGGGATTGCAAAGATATAGCTTTACTGATAATTTAAAAATAAAATTTAAAAAAAATATTTTAACCTCAATTGCGGGTATTTTACCGGCCTTTCAAACAAAATCAGGCACTATACATTGCAAATTTTATATTGTTAAAGCTATCTTTATAAATAAATAAAATCCACACCTCATGAAAGCAATTTGGAATGATCAGATCATAGCTGAAAGCAATGATACTATTGTAGTTGAAAATAATCACTACTTTCCACCAGAAAGCGTAAAAGCCGAATATCTGGAAAATACCGATACTCATACAGTGTGCCCATGGAAAGGCCTGGCCTCTTATTATACGCTTAATGTTAATGGCGAAAAAAACCAGGACGCGGCCTGGTTTTATCCACAACCTAAAGAAGCAGCCAACCATATTACCAATTATGTTGCTTTTTGGAAGGGCGTTAAAATAACCGCGTAACATGAAAAAATACGATGTCATTATCATAGGCGCCGGTCAGGCCGGCGCGCCCCTGGCCAAAAAAATGGCCCTGGCAGGCAAAAAAACCGCCATCATTGAAAAACGATTTTACGGGGGCACTTGCGTAAATGATGGCTGTACGCCAACCAAAACCATGGTGGCATCGGCAAAAGCTGCTTATATGGCGGGTAAAAGCGCGGAACTTGGTGTGCCGGTAGCGAAATTTTCGGTTAACATGGAGCAAATAAAAAGGCGCAAGGATGAGATCGTACTCAAGTCAAGAAATGGGGGGTTACGGGCTGCCGAAAAAACCGAAAATCTTGACGTTATACATGGAGAGGCTACTTTTACCGGTAATAAAATCGTTTCGGTACGTCTTAATGATGGCACAGAGCAGACCTTGGAAGCCGACCTTATATTTTTAAATCCGGGTGGCAAACCATTTATTCCGCAAATTGAAGGATTAAATGATATTGAATACCTTACCTCAACCACCATACTTGATCTGGATTATGTTCCCGAGCACTTATTAATTCTTGGGGGGAATTATATTGGGTTAGAGTTTGGACAAATGTTTCGTCGGTTTGGGAGCAATGTTACCATACTTGAAAAATCAGGAAGGATAGTATCTCATGAAGATGAGGATATCTCCGTCGAAATGAAAAAAATACTGGAATTGGAGTCGGTTACCATATACACCAATACGCAAGCTACCAAATTTGAACAGCAGGCCGACGGTAAAATAACCGTTACCGCCTCAGGTAATGGTGAAGACAAGCAGATCAAATGCTCACACGTGTTAATTGCTGTCGGCCGTACGCCGCAAACCAATGACCTAAACTTACAGAAAGCCGGTATTCAAACAGATGAAAGAGGGAACATTAAAGTAAACGATATGCTGGAAACCACTGCTTCAGGTGTTTATGCCCTGGGCGATGCAACAGGCGGCCCTGCATTCACGCATATTTCCTACAACGATTATACTATTGTTTATCGCAACCTCATTGAAAAGCAGAACCTGAGCACCAATGACAGGCCCGTACCCTATTGCATGTTTACCGATCCGCAATTAGGTAGGGTGGGTATCAACGAAACTGAGGCCCGGGAACGGGGGCTTAATTACAAAGTAGTCAAGCTTCCAATGGCGCATGTGGCCCGGGCTATTGAAACCGGCGATACCCGTGGTTTTATGAAAGCCATTGTTGATACCAAAACTAAAGAAATTTTAGGAGCTACAGTTTTAGGGCCGGAGGGGGGCGAGATCATGACCGTGCTGCAAATGGCTATGGAAGGTGGTATTACTTATGACCGTATACGTTATTGTGTTTTTGCTCATCCGCTTTATTCCGAATCATTGAATAACCTGTTTATGACTTTGGAAGATTAGCTTCATATTATGATAAAGGCCGATAACATAAGCAAGCATTTTGGTAAGGTTAAAGCTGTCGACAACATTTCTTTTGAGGTTAAAGAGCAGGAAAACCTGATATTGTTAGGTACCAGCGGCTGCGGCAAAACCACCACGCTTAAAATGATCAACCGGCTCATTGATCCAGCCAGTGGCAATATTTTTATTAACGGTAAAAATATTGCCGATGAACAACCTGAGATATTAAGGCGGGGTATTGGTTATGTTTTGCAGAACAATGGCCTTTTTCCGCATTATACCGTGGCCGAAAATATTGCCATTGTACCAAACTTATTAAAATGGGACAAAAAGAAAATTGCCGGCCGGACAGCCGAGTTACTTGAAAAACTGCACCTGTCAACGGACTACCTTCATGTTTATCCTAATGAATTAAGTGGCGGGCAGCAACAGCGTGTTGGCCTTGCCAGGGCCCTGGTATCTGATCCTCCGGTGCTGCTAATGGATGAGCCATTTGGCGCATTGGATAATGTTACGAGGGCAAACATCCACAAAGAATTTAAGGCGCTTGATGAGCTTAAAAGGAAAACCATCATCATGGTTACTCATGATGTACAGGAAGCCTTTGAATTGGGTAATCGTATATGCCTCATGGATAAGGGCAAAATCATTCAATCAGGCACGCCGGCCGATCTGTTATTTAAACCTGCCGATAAATTTGTTGAAACGTTTTTAAAAGATCAACGCCTGCAGCTGGAATTTAAGGCTATCAGGTTAACAGATATATGGGAATTATTGCCTGATCAGCATACAAAAGGCAATTCCACGTTGTCTGCCGATACCGATGTATGGACCGCGCTTGAAAATTTCAAGTTTGTTAATGCCGAAACTATCAATATCAGCAAAGGGCATAATCAGGTGAAAACCATTGGTTTTGAACAACTCATGGCAGCTTTTAACCAATATAAAAACAAGCAGCGGCATGAATGAGCGTCAGCAAACATTGTTTGAGTTTATGCAGCAACAGGCCGATAAGCTTGGCATGCAAACGCTGCAGCACATCGGGCTTACGTTTATATCGCTTTTTATAGCGGTGCTTGTAGGCTTACCACTGGGTATTTTCATTGCCCGTAAAAAACGTCTTTCGGGTTCGGTTTTAGGCGTTGCGGGTATATTACAAACCATTCCAAGCATAGCACTGCTGGGTTTTATGATACCGGTTTTGGGCATAGGCGCCAAACCGGCTATTGTTGCTCTATTGTTATACGCCCTGCTTCCCATTATACGTAATACGTACACCGGTATTACCGGCGTGGATGCTGCCGTAAAAGAGGCCGCTGTAGCTATGGGTATGAATAAATGGCAAATATTGTTCAGGGCAGAGCTCCCGCTGGCTATGCCGGTGATTTTAGCCGGTATTCGTACTGCTACGGTGATCAACGTTGGTGTTGCCACACTGGCCTCCTATATCGCCGCTGGAGGCCTTGGTGAGTTTATTTTTGGCGGTATATCTCTTAACAATACCAATATGATACTGGCAGGAGCTATTCCGGCGGCTTTGCTGGCCATTATTTTTGATTTCCTGTTATCAAGAGTACAGCGGCTCAATTTTAAAAAAATAAAGAGTAGTAGTTATGCTTTACCTGTAGTACTGGTATTATTGTCCTCATTCTATTTTATACCAACTGCTTATGGCGGCAAGCTCACCGCCGGTTTTACGCCCGAGTTTATGGGCAGGCAGGATGGCAACCTTGGTTTGGAAAGTAAATACGGCTTAAAGATCCATACTATCGTGATCAGCGATGCGGTGATGTATAAAGCGGCTTATGAAAAACAACTGGATGTTATTAGCGGTTACTCAACAGACGGGCGGTTAAAAGCATATGACCTGATAGTTTTGGATGACGACAAGCACATTTTCCCGCCATATTACGCGGCGCCTATTGTACGGGAAGACGCTTTGAAAAAATTTCCCGAGCTTGAAAAAACGTTGAATTTACTATCGGGCAAAATAAATGATTCCGTAATGACGGATTTAAACTACCGGACTGACTATCTTCACCAAAGCCCCGAACGCGTGGCTAAGGATTTTTTAGTAACCAATAAACTGTACAGGCCTGCCCAGGGTGGCACTGCGGGCATGGTTCGTATAGGATCAAAAATTTTTGGCGAACAATACATCCTGACCAATATGTATAGCATACTCATAAAGGGATATACCAATTATGATGTATCAACAAAAACCGGGTTGGGCGGTACTAAAATATGTTTTGATGCCCTTACTAATGATCAGATAGATTTTTACCCGGAATATACCGGCACAGGTCTGCTGGCCATTTTGCAGGCTTCGCCGGATATAATTAATAAGGTAACAAAAAATAAAGATAGTACTTACAGTTATGTGCAGCAGGAGTTTAAAAAAAGATATGAGATAAAGTGGCTAAAGCCTATTGGTTTTAACAATGCTTATGCTATAATGATGAGAGAACAGCAGGCAAAAAGTTTACATATTAAAACAATTTCTAACCTTAAACGATATTTGAATAGTAAGTAGTTTCATGAATTTAGCCGATTGTTATAAAAAAGTTCGTCAGCGTACGGAATATATTTGCAGTCCTTTGCAAACAGAAGATTACGTTGTACAGCCTGTAGTTGATGTTAGTCCTCCTAAATGGCATATAGGGCACACTACCTGGTTTTTTGAAACTTTTATCCTGAAACCTTATTTTATGGGCTACCAGGAGTTTAACCCAAGCTATAATTATGTATTTAACAGCTACTACGAAACCGTTGGCAACCGCGTAATCCGTACCGACAGGGGAAACTTAAGCCGCCCAACGGTTAATGATATTTATCAATACCGGGCGTATGTAGATGAGGCTATGGAGAAATTTCTGAGTGTGGCACCCGCAGACGATGTCAGGGAACTTATTATCCTGGGCTTTAACCATGAGGAACAGCACCAGGAACTATTACTCACTGATATTAAATATATCCTTGGGCACAACCCGCTGTTCCCGCCTTATTCAACAACTTATGTATCCCCAAAAGTTGAAACCGATGATGCCCGGTTTATTGACATGCAAGAGGGCGTATATAATATAGGGTTTTCCGGCGAGGGCTTTTGCTTTGATAATGAGCTTAACCGTCACAAAGTTTATTTAAACAGTTATAAAATAAGCCCCAATCTGGTAACCAATGCCGAATATCTGGAATTTATCAATAGTGGTGGCTATCATGATTTTCGCCATTGGCATGCCGAAGGCTGGGACTGGGTTAGAAACAATAAAGTTGAGGCCCCGCTTTACTGGCACCTGATTGATGATGAATGGCACAATTACACTTTTCATGGTCTTGAACCCATTAAATTAACAGAGCCGGTATGTCATATCAGTTATTTTGAGGCCTATGCCTATGCGGCATGGAAAGACCTGAGGCTCCCTACCGAATTTGAATGGGAAGCCGCCGCAACAAAATTTAGCTGGGGTAAAAGCTGGGAGTGGACAGAAAGCGCCTATTTGCCATACCCTGGCTTTGCCAAAGCGCCCGGGGCCATTGGCGAATATAACGGCAAATTTATGGTGAATCAGAAAGTGCTGCGTGGCGCATCCGAAGCTACATCGCCAGGACATAGCCGCATTACTTATCGCAATTTTTTTCAAACACATTTACGCTGGCAATTTACTGGCATAAGGCTTGCAAAGTAAATAGCAATAAAACACAAAGATATGGGCTCAACCTTAACGCAAACTGAATTGAACGACTCATTAAAAACAAAAATCGACTTGTTTTATGATGATGTGATAGCCGGTTTAAGATCAACACCCAAGCGGTTAAATTCAAAATATTTTTATGATGCTAATGGCGATAAGCTTTTTCAGGAACTAATGAACAGTCCTGAATATTATCCAACCAATTGCGAGCTGGAAATATTTTCAGAAAAAACCGCCGAGATCGCCAACGCAATTATTGCCGATGGCGATGCTTTTGACCTGATAGAGTTAGGTGCAGGCGACGCCATGAAATCAACTTATCTGCTCAAGTATTTATTGTCAAAAAACGCTGATTTTACCTACCTGCCTATTGATATTTCTGAAAATGTAATATCATACCTCAATATAACTTTACCGGTTACCCTGCCTGGCTTGCAAATAACCGGGCTTAACGGCGAGTATTTTCACATGCTAACAAAGGCCGCCTCTATTTCATCACGGCGCAAGGTGGTTTTGTTCTTAGGGTCAAATATTGGCAATATGCCCATAAATGACGCCATTGAATTTTGCCGCGAACTGCGAAAACATTTATCGCAGGGCGATATGGCGCTGATAGGAATGGATCTGAAAAAAGACCCCAAAGTTGTGCTCGCTGCCTATAATGATAAAGCAGGCATCACCAAAAAATTTAATCTTAATCTTTTAACACGTATCAACCGCGAGTTAAACGCAAATTTTGATATTACCAAATTTGATCATTACCCGACCTATGATCCTGAAACAGGAGCCTGCAAAAGCTATCTTATCAGCACTGTTGATCAGCAGGTGACCATAAATGGTAAAGAAACCTTTACATTTTTAAAAGACGAGTATATTTATATGGAGATATCTCAAAAATTTACCGTAACGCAAACGGATCAAATAGCAACAAACGCCGGTTTTACGCCGGTAGGCCAGTTCTTTGATTCCAAAAAATGGTTCATTGACGCTATCTGGGTAGCTGCATAATTTAAAGCAGTTTTGGGTTCAGCTCAGAATCTATTATACCGCCGATCGGTTTACCCATCAGCCATTTATGATGGTCGTTCTTTTGCCATTCATTTTTGTATGGAGTGATCCTTGCGCCATCTGCTACGTAAATAATGGTCATTATTTCGCGCATTTTATCAGAATTATTTCCTGGCGCATTGTGTATGGTGAAACCACGGTGCCAGGTGGCGTCGCCGGCCTTCATGGTTTGAGCTCTGCTGATCTCAAATTGTTTGTCTTTCACATAATCATCAAACAATGTTTCAGATTCATCAGATATTTCATGGTTAAACACAGCCCCGTTCACGTATGATCCTGATGCAAAGGTTAGCATGCCCATATTTATATCAATATCAACCAACGGCATCCACATGGTAACTGTATTATGGGTATCAATTGGCCAGTAATACTGATCCTGGTGCCAGGGTGTTGGCCCGCCTCCGGGTTCCTTAAACAGGGCCTGATCATGATATAACCTTACATTCTCAACACCCATTAAATCGGCAGCCATTTTTGCTAAACGTTTGGCTGTCACAAACCTTTTCGCGCCTTCATCAACCTGCCATAAATTCATGATCTGCAAAAATGCTTTTCCGTAAGTATCTCTTTCTTCAAGCTTGCGCTTTTCGGTATTGTACCTCTCGGCAGCGCCAACAAGTACGGGTCGATAGGCATCAATTTCTTCTTTCGAAAGCACATTTTTAACCAAAGTATGGCCCTTTTCGTGAAACTCCCGGATGAGTTCCTGAGGCAATTTTTTTAAATTATCTAACGCGGGTAAATGGGCAACCTGTGTATTCATAATTTTATTAGTTTATTTCTCAAAGTAAGTTTATCTTTATGTTAAGAAAAATGAAACGAATGGCGTAATTATGGCGTATTTTATCCCATTTTTGCCAAAATTTGTTTTTTATGTTAAAATAAGCAATGATAAAGGCCTCGTACGAAGTTGTTCAACCCGCAAATAGTCAATCATTCCTGGTTCGGAAATTTGATAAACTGGCATTTGATGCCCCCTATCATTTTCATGAAGAATATGAACTGACTTGCGTTATAAAAGGCAGTGGCAAACGCTATGTTGGCAGCCATATGGAGGACTTTGTCTCAGGGGATCTTGTACTGCTTGGCCCAAACCTGCCCCACTGCTGGAAGCTTGAACCCGGGGAGGTATCTCCCGAAGAAGCCTGTGCTATAGTTATACAGTTTAATGATGCTTTTTTGGGCGATGATTTTTTTAACAAATTTGAGCTGCAGCACATAAAAAAGCTTTTTCAAAGAAGCGGATGTGGAATTTTGTTTCATTCGGACACCCAGGTAGAGGTAAATCACCTGTTGCGGGAACTTGTTGAAGAAAAAAGCAATTTCAGGATATTGATATGTTTGTTGGAAGTTCTACAGCGCCTGGCATCGTCAGACGAGTACATACTTCTTGATCAGCACCGGGTAATAGCTGAACGCACTTTAGCCGAGCGCGAGCGGATAAACCCGGTACTGGCTTATCTGGTTGAAAATTTCAGGAAGCAGGTTTCGCTTGATGCTGCCGCAAGTATAGCCAACATGACCACCAACGCGTTTTGCAAATACTTTAAAAAAGTAACCCGCAAAACATTTATGGAAACTATCATTGAGTACAGGTTAAATTACGCCATACAGCAATTGGTTCAAACTGATAAGCCAATTTCAGAGATCTCGTTTGAAAGCGGCTTTGGCGACGTATCGCACTTTTATAAGATGTTTAAGGCTAAAATGCAGTTAAGTCCGCTAAATTACCGTAAAAGGTTTATGCGCAACCTTATCAACGGCGATAAAAAGCAATCTGCCTGAAAGGGCTCAGGATACATTGATTATGCCACGTTTTATAGCGTAAATAACCAGGCCTACCAGGTTTTTTGAACAGGTTTTTTCAAACAAACGGGCGCGGTAACCCTCAACAGTGCGTACGCTCAGAAAAATCTTATCGGCTATTTCCTGGTTTGAGCATTCCTGGCATACCAGTTTCAACACCTCTATTTCGCGTTCATTAAGATCTGCCTTGTTATTGGAGATCTCGGCATGGTCATTAACAACCAATTGTTTAATAAGGGTTATTGACAGGTGTTCATTAAAATAAAACCCTTTGTGATAAACGGTTGATATCGCCTCAATAATTTCCTCCGGTTCGGCATTTTTAAGTAAATAGCCAGACGCACCTGCCTTCATCATATCAACAATATATTTATCCTCATTAAACATGGATAGTGCCAATATTTTAACATGTTTGTAATGCTGGTGCACATAAGTGGCTGTTTGAATGCCATCCATCTCGGGCATTTTTATATCCATTAACAGCACATCAGGAACCTTGTCAGTTAGCAAACCTATCAGCTCTTTGCCATTGGAAGCTTCAAGTATCAGGTTAAAATCCTCACAATCTTCTAAGGTTGCTTTTAAACCATTCCTAAAAATTTTATGATCATCTACGATGCCTAATTTAATTGTACCCATTGTATACCAAATAGTTGGCTAAATATAGTTTAAAGAAATAAACTATGCTATTTTTAATTTTATAGTTGTAAGTGTGCCGCCTAAGGGCTTACTGTAAATGTTGATCTCGCCATTTATCAGCTGTACCCGGCTTTCAAGGTTTTTAATACCGAACCCTTGCTTTACTTCATTTAACTTAAAGCCCACGCCGTTATCTTTAAACTCCATTACCATATAGCCGGCTTCCTGGCTAACAGACAGGTGTATTACCGTAGCGTCGGAGTGTTTGATAGCGTTTCCAAAAAGCTCCTGCGCTATACGGTAAAGGGCCAGTTCAATTTCATGGGGAAACCGCTGGTCGGTGATCTTTTTGTCGAACTTTACCTTAATGTGCGTGCCTTGTTCTACTTTATTGCTCAAAGCTTCAATTGCTACTAAAAAACCATAGTCAGTAAGTACGGGGGGCAAAACGTTATGAATAATGTTGCGTATTTCCTGTATGCACTCATCAGTAAGTTTACGGGTATCGGCCAGTAAAGGCTGGGTAGCCTCGCTTACACAATTTTTATCGAGCCGGTGCAAATTAAGCTTTATGGTTGATAGTACCTGCCCAACACTGTCATGTAAATCTTCGGCAAGACGCTTGCGTTCGCTTTCCTGTGTTTCAAAAACAGCGTTCATCAAATCGCCCTGCCGTTGGTCATGCAATGCGCGTAATTCTACCTGACTTTTTATCATTCTGCGCTGGTAAATGATCACGAAGAAAAACAAACAAGTAATTAATACAACAACTACCAAAGTCCCAATAATTAATACCGGGATCAGGTTGTTTTCTGGGGTTTGCAAAATAATCCTACTGAAAATAAAATGTTGGCAATAATGTTAGTTATACTGTTAATAATGTAATAGTTGTGCCGGTCATCAACTGGTATTTGTGTAAATATCATAAAAAGAAAGATATTAACCGAGTAATATATAAGCACTCCTGCATTTATCCAGAAAAGACTTTGTTTTTCAATATCAATAAACTTTAAGGGATTTAGTAACTGATAGAAATAGATCAGTGATAACAATATCATCTGTACACTTAATGTTGTGTTTGATACTGACGGATACTCATCCAAACTTCTGTTAAAATACAGCATAATAAATAAGGTTATTATTGCTACCGCGATGGTGATCTTTTTATGAATAGGCTTAATAAATAACTTATAATAAATTATGGTATAAAAGGAGAGGGACACTAATACATTAAGATGAAGCATCCACATGGTGTTTCTTGAACCGCTTTTTGCTAACAACCACATAGCAGGATCAAAAACAGATGTTATAAGAAAAAAAAGAGCTGCTATTTTCAATACGTTATCAAGATGCCTATAGTTATACCATGCCGTGACAACCGGAAAAAAACCCGATATCGAGGAAATCAAGACAAGTATTAACCCTACTGACATTTTATAGTTATTGATTTCCGGTTAACACATTTTTAGGGCAGCCCTCAGAGCCGGGACAAGGGTAAGATTGATCGCCCACTACGCTTGTCTGAGCCGCGGCCATAAGCTTAAACGTTTTTTCTGTGGTCGAAAAAGTTGTTGAAATAGCGGTTCCGCCTTTCATATCAGCAGGCAGCATATCTTCGCCGTCTTCGGTAACGCCGGATATTACAAAGCGCATATCCCCATTGGCATTCGCAATTGTTTTTATAAAGAAGTTACCTATTGCTACAAAAAAGCGCTGGAAACCGTTCAGGTATTGCCTGTTAGCATAATAAATGCGAATACCCAAGCACCCTGGCTGATCAAGTATTTTATGTAATATAACCTGACCAAAAAATTGCGAAATGGCCGCTCCTTTAGGGCTCCGGCTCCTGTGATTGGCTGTAAATGCGGCGGCATCCTCAAGGCTTATTACCGCGCCTTCATTACCGGTTATTAGTCCTCTTTGTTGTTTTACTTCTGTTGTTGTTTCCATAATGATTTAATTAATGTAGGTATGGGGTTTAATATTCATAAAACTAACACTAATTAGGAGTTATTTCAACAATCACAAATACCAGCGCAAGCCTAATTTTCTTCTTCGTTTTGTATTATTACATTGATAATAAATCAGTTATGAAAGACAGGCAATAAGTAGCGTAATAATATCACGTAGTTTTACGCATTAAAAACTGTAGTATTACGCAAGCTAATATTGATACTTATTATGCTGATTATTAAATACAGTATTTGATATACAATACTTGTTAGTGTTGTAAATAGTTGGCATTTAATTATTAGTGAAGATTATATGGACAGTAAACTAATAGCCGCCATAAAAAACAAAAGGAGCCGCAGCGTTACGGCCCTTTTAAAATAATCGTAATATATACGAAAACTCATATACTATAAAAGTGATCACCAATACGGAGTGAAATATTCTGTTGTTTACCTTCATAGCTACCATACACAGCACAAAGTGACTAACATTACGAATAGGGTATTCAATGCCATAATGATGTATATAAGCCTCGCCCTTGATCAGCGTGTCAATTATATCCATTAAATAACTAAACCCCAGTATGCCGAATACCCATTTTCTGCGGGAGTAAAAGTAGTCTTCATAGTCCTTATAATCTTTCAGATCGTCTGGGTACAATAAGGCACAAACGCTATAATAAATTACAATGTAAATAATTACAAAAAGGTACTCTGCAAATACCCAATGCTTAATATCATGCAAGTTAAATTCCCACCACCAAAAATGAAGCAGTAAAATAAACAGGTAAAACGACCACATGGAGTGTACCCAATAGGGTTTACTACGCCCGGGATGCTGAATTTGCTTGGCCGCCCCTCTTAACAGGTGTGTTATACTAAGACCTAAAATAATACCAATAACAGATTTGATATGGCTAAAAATGTCCATGGGTAAATATTATAAAGGATAATAAATTAAAAATATAAATTTTTGATCAGTTTATCCTCCAAATAGTTACAGTATAGCCGTTTAAAATATTGCTTCGGCTATGCGCCTGGTAGGGCCGGCGTTACTCATGGTATAAAAATGCAATACCGGTACGCCAAACTTTATTAGTTCCTTACATTGGTTTATCATCCACTCTATCCCCATGTCTTTTACGTCTTTTTCCGACTTGCAGCCATTTATCGCATCGCATAGGTCTTCGGGCATATCAATGTGGAATGTTTTTGACAGATTAACCAGTTGCTTTGATGTTGTAATGGGCTTTAACCCCGGTATAATAGGCACATTGATACCGTTTGCCCGGCAATTATTTACAAAATCAAAATATTTCTGATTGTCAAAAAACATTTGGGTAACAATAAAATTGGCGCCCATATCAACCTTTTGTTTCAGGAACTTAAAATCGGTTTTAAGATTGGGAGCCTCAAAGTGCTTTTCGGGATAACCGGCAATACCAATACAAAAATCGGTTTTAAGGCTGCTGTCGCTATGCTCATGAAGATAAATCCCGTTGTTCATATTTACCACTTGTTGCAGCAGGTCAGTGGCGTAATTGTGCCCGTTAGGCGTAGGTACAAAGGAGGCATCGCCCCGCCTTGCGTCGCCACGTAATACCAACACATTCTCAATACCTAAAAACTGCAGGTCAACCAACCCGTTCTCCGTTTCATCTTTGGTAAAGCCGCCACACAATAAATGCGGAACCGTATCAACCTTATACTTATTCATGATGGCGGCACAAATAGCTATAGTGCCGGGACGCTTACGATAGCTCAGCTTTTCCAGTAAGCCATTCGAATGCTCTTTATAAATATAATCCTCACGCAGTGATGTTACATCAATAAACGGCGGCTTAAACTCCATCAAAGGGTCAATAGCATCATAAATACCCTGTATGCTTTGTCCCTTTAAAGGCGGTATCAGTTCAAAAGAAAAAAGTGTTTTGCCGTTGGCGTTTGCGATGTGTTCTGTTATTTTCATGGTTCGGGTTGCGTGTTTCGGGTTGCGTGAAACTTCCCTATTTCGCTAAGTTTGACTTGTAATAATTAATGAGTCCAGCTAATAATCTTCTTACCTTTTCAAGTTGATTTAGTAAAACATCCAATAACTCCTTTGGTATAAAATTAAGATCAAAAGAAAGATAAAACTGTGTTTCTAATTCATAAGCTGAACCTCTGGCAATATAAAAAAATTGTAAGGAATCCTTTCCGTGATTTCTTCCTGATCCTTCCGCTATGTTAGATGGAATAGATATAGCAGCGCGTTTAATTTGTGATTGTAAAGCAAATATTTCGTCCTTTGGAAAATTAACTAAGCTTGTATAAACAAGTTTAACTAAAGCTCTTGCTTCTTTCCAAACGTCTAAATCAGTATATACCATTTTTTTCTTTTCCACGCACCCCGAAACACGAGCCGCGCAACAAATTTAATAGTTTATATTAGGCCCAAGCCAGCGTTCTACATCTTCCAGCGGCATATTCTTCCGCACAGCATAATCTTCTACCTGATCTTTGCTGATTTTTCCTAATCCAAAATATCTGGCCTGCGGATGTGCGAAATAGAAACCGCTTACTGATGCAGCCGGCATCATGGCCAGGCTTTCCGTAAGATGCATATGGGCGTTATCCTCGGCCTTCAGCAGCTCAAACAACGTGGTTTTCTCTGTATGGTCAGGACAGGCGGGATAACCCGGCGCCGGGCGGATGCCCTGGTACTCCTCTTTGATCAGCTCCTCTGCGTTCAATTGTTCTCCCCTTGAATAGCCCCAATATTCTTTACGTACCAGTTCATGCATTTTTTCGGCAAATGCTTCGGCCAGGCGGTCGGCAAGGGCTTTGGCCATAATGCTGTTATAATCATCATGGTCGCGTTCAAATTCAGCAACCAACTCATCGCATCCAATACCCGTAGTTACGGCAAAGCCCCCAAAATAATCGGGCACGCCGCTTTCTTTTGGTGCTATAAAATCGGCCAGCGCATAATAGGGTTCGCCTTTTACTTTTTCCGACTGCTGGCGCAGGGTGTGTATACGGGTCAGCAATTGTTTACGGCTTTCGTCTGTATATAATTCAATATCGTCACCAACGCTGTTGGCAGGCCAAAAACCGATAACTCCACTCGCTTTTAACAGCTTTTGATCCACGATCTTTTTTAACAGCTCCTGGGCATCGTCATATAATTTTTTTGCTTCATCTCCAACAAACTTATCGGCAAATATTTTAGGGTAGCTGCCGCGCAATTCCCAGGTGTGGAAAAACGGCGTCCAGTCAATATAAGGCACCAGTTCTTCCAGCGGATATGATTCAAACACTTTAGTACCTGTAAATGTTGGTTTCGGTGCAACATCTCCATCCAAACTGATCTGGAATTTTGATCTGCGGGCGTCCTCAATACTCACAAAGCGCTTATCTGATTTTTTGTTCAGGTGTGCCTCCCTGGCTTTTGCGTATTCATCTTTTATCCCCTGTATATAAGCCTCCCGGTTATCTTTGCTCATCAGGCTGCTGCAAACAGTAACACTTCGCGAAGCATCCAACACATGTATAGCAGCGCCAGAATAATTAGGAGCAACCTTTACCGCGGCATGTATGCGCGATGTGGTAGCACCGCCAATAATAAGCGGGATGGTAAAGCCCTCGCGCTCCATTTCTTTAGCAAAATGAACCATCTCGTCAAGCGAAGGGGTGATCAATCCGCTAAGGCCAATAATGTCTACATTTTGCTTTTTAGCCTCTTCAATGATCTTCTGAGCCGGAACCATCACGCCCAGGTCAATCACCTCAAAATTGTTACAGGCCAATACTACGCCCACTATATTTTTACCAATATCGTGTACGTCGCCTTTTACCGTCGCCATCAATACCTTTCCGGCATTGGCGCGCTGATCGGCATTAACATTATTTTTCTTTTCCTCTTCTATAAAAGGCAACAGGTATGCCACCGCCTTTTTCATTACGCGTGCAGATTTTACTACCTGCGGTAAAAACATTTTACCTGCGCCAAATAAATCGCCCACAATGTTCATTCCGTCCATCAGGGGGCCTTCTATTACGTCAAGTGGTTTGTCATAAGCCTGGCGAGCCTCTTCCACATCATCGTCAAGGTACTCAATTATTCCCTTTACCAGCGCGTGCGAAAGCCTTTCAGACACCGTACCTTTGCGCCATTCTTCATCACGCACAACCTCTTTACCCTTGCTTTTTATGGTATCGGCATATTCAACAAGGCGCTCTGTAGCATCATCACGACGATTAAGCAGTACATCCTCTACCAACACCAGCAGGTTCTTATCTATCTCCTCATAAACTTCCAACATGCCGGCATTTACAATTCCCATATCCATACCCGCTTTAATAGCGTGATAAAGGAAGGCAGAGTGCATTGCTTCGCGTACTACATTATTCCCTCTGAAAGAGAAAGAAATATTACTTACGCCGCCGCTTACTTTGGCATGGGGCAGGTTTTGTTTTATCCAGCGCGTGGCTTCTATAAAGTCAACAGCGTAATTGTTATGTTCTTCGAGCCCGGTGGCTACGGTTAATATATTAGGATCAAAAATGATATCCTGTGGCGGAAAACCAACCTCATTAACCAGAATATCATAAGAGCGTTTACAGATCTCGATACGACGCTGCAAGGAGTCGGCCTGACCGGTTTCGTCAAAGGCCATCACAACGGTGGCTGCACCATAGCTTAATATTTTGCGGGCCTGCTCCTTAAACTTTTCTTCGCCCTCTTTAAGTGATATGGAGTTTACGATACCTTTGCCCTGTATACACTTTAAGCCGGCCTCAATAACCGTCCATTTTGATGAATCTATCATGATAGGCAGCCTGGCTATATCGGGTTCAGAAGCTACCAGGTTCAGGAATTTCACCATCACCGCCTCTGAGTCTATCATCCCCTCGTCCATGTTGATGTCGATCACCTGGGCACCGCCTTCAACCTGCTGACGGGCAACCGTTAATGCCGCTTCGTAATCTTCGGCTAATATCAGTTTGGAAAATTTTGGCGACCCGGTAATGTTTGTACGCTCGCCTACGTTCACAAAAATGCTTTCGGGAGTTATGGTAACTGCCTCTAAACCGCTCAGGCGCAGGTGAGGGGCTACTTCAGGCAATAATCTTGGGGGATATTTAGCCGCTTTCTCCGCGATACATTTAATATGCTCAGGTGTGGTGCCGCAGCAACCACCTACAATATTAACCAGTCCTGCTTTTATAAAGTCATCAACCTGGTGGGCTGTTTCATGTGCTGTTTCATCATACTGGCCAAATTCATTGGGCAAACCCGCGTTGGGATAGGCTGATATAAATACATCGGCTTTTTCCGAAAGCTCGGCAAGGTGCGGGCGCATTTCCCTGGCACCCAAAGCACAGTTTAAACCTACAGAAAGCAGATTGGCGTGACGAATAGAGTTCCAGAATGCTTCTACCGTTTGCCCGGACAAGGTACGGCCGGATGCGTCGGTAATAGTACCTGAGATCATAACAGGCAGTTCCCTGCCCGATTCGTTCGCATAACGATTGATGGCAAACAAAGCGGCTTTGGCATTCAGGGTATCAAATATGGTTTCTACCAATAGCAGATCGCTTCCTCCGTCAACCAAACCGCGTACCTGATCATAATAAGCGTTAGCCAGGTCGTCAAATGTTACCGCACGATAGCCCGGATCATTTACATCAGGCGATAAGGACGCCGTACGGTTGGTAGGACCAATTGCGCCCGCCACAAAACGTGGTTTATGCGGTGTTTTTTTATTGTATTCGTCAGCTACTTCGCGGGCCAGGCGCGCGCCTTCATAGCTTAGCTCATAGGCCAGCGCTTCCAGGTTATAATCGGCAAGTGAAATTATCTGGGTGCTAAAGGTATTGGTTTCGATAATATCGGCACCGGCATCCAGGTACTCCGCGTGGATGGCCTTTATAATATCCGGGCGGGTAATGTTTAGCAGGTCATTATTACCTTGCAGATCTGTTAAATGATCCTTAAAACGTTCCCCACGAAAATCCCGTTCGGTTAACTGGTACCGCTGTATCATGGTACCCATTGCCCCGTCAATAACCAGTATGCGCTTCTCTAATTCTTTTCTAATATCCATGTTTGAGATGTGAGATATGAGATGTGAGGTGTGAGACCAGGATGAAAAACATCATGATCTTTAACTCGTTCCCATATCTGGTAAAACAAGGTATTAAGTGTGTGATAAATGTAAGCCGAAGCCATCTCATATCTCACATCTAATATCTCAAATCTATAATACAGCTTACTCGAAAAGTCGGGTGTATGACTGACTTTCGCTTATCTGTCCCAACACGTTGTGAGTTGTTGAGTAGAATGTAGCACCTTGTGAAGTACAGGTTGCTAAGACATCGCAGGGTCTAATCCCTCCGCCTTTCTCTATAAGCAATGCAAAGGTGCACAATAATGCTTTAATATGCAATAGTTTTGTCCCCTTCAAAATGTGTACGCTAAGTAAATTTTGCAAATAAAAAAAGCTGCCTTTGCGGGGCAGCTTTAATAATAGTTCTTTATTTGATCATTATCTTCTTCTGCCGAATAAACGCAGTATCATCAGGAAAAGGTTGATGAAATCGAGGTATAAAGTTAAGCCGCCCATTAGCGCCATTTTTGAGGCAGATGCGTCACCGTACTCCAAACCTGCACCAATGCGTTTCAATTTTTGCACATCATAAGCGGTAAGGCCAACAAATACCGCTATTCCTACATAGCTAATGATATAATCTAACTGGCTGCTGTGCATAAACATATTAACTACCGAAGCTATGATAATACCAATCAGCCCCATCATCATAATAGAGCCAAATTTAGTAAGGTCGGTATTGGTTGTATAACCGGCAACCGCCATTATACCAAAAACAGCCGATGTAGTTATAAACACGCCTAAAACCGAGCCGGCGGTAAAAACCAAAAGTATATAGCTTAAGCTTACACCCATTATTGCCGAAAATGCGACAAACAGGAACGCTAACACTCCGTACGATAGCCGGTTAAAGCCAAAGGAGATTATTAACACAAATGCAAGCGGAGCAAACATTACGACAGTTCCCAAACCGGTGTTACGGCCTGTTGCCGGATCAATCAGCGTATTAAGCAGCGCCTGGTTTTGGGCAAAAAGAAATGCGCAAAAAGCAGACAACCCTAAGGCCACAAACATCCACACAAATACATTGGCTATAAATTTACGGGATGCATCTTGTTCATTTAATTGTATTACGTTTTTATAAACGTATTCAGGATCTTTAATTTCCATTTTATTAAAATAATTTAATATACGAATTTACGAATAAAATGTGAATATAGTGTGAAGAGCGGCAAGCTTAGTATCAGGAAACAGACCGCCGGTAAACTTACTTGCTGTCAGCAGGTTTAAGTTGGCTTTTTATTTCCGGGTGCTGAAGCGGCAGATCTTTTACATGCTGTTCCACTTCGGTATGCCGCACATATACGGCATACTCCGCCGGTTCAATGTGGCTGCCTGTAGCCTCGGCATAAACCTGCGTAAACTCTGCGCCTATGTATAGTATTGCCGCCGTATAATATATCCAAACTAAAATAACAATGATAGAACCCGCGGCGCCATATACCGATCCCTGGGCTGTGTATTGAATATAGAGCCCTATGAGGTACTGGCCAAGCATAAATAACAATGCGGTGAAAAGCGCACCTGTGCGCACATCTTTCCACTTGATGTTTACGTCGGGCAAAAATTTAAATATAATGCCAAATAAAACGGAGATAACTATTAATGTTACACCAAGGTTAACGCCTTGTACAAGCAATTTGGTGATCCTTAACATCGGTAAAAATTCTTCTATTTTTGAGCCTATAGCGTCTATAATGAAATTGATGAGTAATGATGCTAAAAGCAGGAAGCCTAAGCTTATGATGAGTGAAAAAGAAATAAAACGGTTCTTAAGCAATTTGAGCAAGCCGCTTTTGGGCTTTGCTTTTACCCGCCAAATAATATTTAAAGAGTCCTGGATCTCAATAAATATACTGCTTGCGCCAATTAATAAAGTAACAACGCCTACGGCAAAGCCAAAACCACTTTTACCATTCAATTTAAGGCTTGCCACTGTGCTGTGTATCTGGTTAGCAGCATCCGTACCTATATAAGTACCTATTTCCTGGTACAGGGTATCAGTTTTAGCTATAGGAATTAAACCAACCAGGGCGATCAATAAAAACAGCAGCGGCGCTATTGAAAAAATAGTATAGTAAGCCAATGACGCGCTTAGTTTCAGGCCGTTATCGCTTGAAAAACCGCTAAACGTAGCTACCAGTATCTTCCACAGTTTCTTAAGGTTTTCTTTCCTGAAAAATTTCATCCCTTATAATTTATATACATAAGCTTACTTAGCAATTTTAGTGCCTTTACCGCCAGGGCGGAGAATTAAAGCGCCGAAAAAGGAATATCGAGCAATTCGTAATTTGCCCATCCGTTAAAATCATAATGCCACCACTCTGTATTCAATACGGTAAATCCATGGCTTTGCATTATTGTTTTAAGCAATTCGCGGTTTTCAAACTGTTGCCTGGTAATAGCCGGATAATTGGCTGCGGCTTTTTTGCTAAAACTATCAAACCCGGTGGGCATATCCAATTCTTTATCTGTTTTAAGGTCAATAAGGCTAAGGTCAATAGCACAGCCCCGGTTATGCTTAGACCCCTTCCTGGGATCGGCTACAAAATTAGTGTCGCTGGCCATTTCATAAAATTTAACGGTGACAGAATAAGGGCGATACGCGTCATAAATTTTAAGGCCCAGGCCGCGGGTTTGCAGATCGGCCTCAATTAGCTGTAAGGCCTTTACCACCGGCAAGCGTGCGTATGCTTTAGGTTGTGCGTACATACGCCTGTGCATAAAATTGTTGGTGGTAGCGTACCTTATGTCCAAAACTATAGCAGGAATATATTTTTTTATTTCGACGAGCTGCTTATCCGGATTGGCTTTTATCTGTCTTTTATAGCGGGCAATGCCGCTAACTTTTGTACTGTCAATATATTTATAATGCTGCGCCTTAACATTAATTGCTGTAATAATGAAAAAGAGTGCAATCAGGTAAGGGCGCATATATTATTGTTTTACCGATGCGATACAATAAGCAGGTCGAGATCTTTACATGGGATAGAAAAACGCTCGGCAATGTGTTTATTGGTCAAATGCCCGTGGTAAATGTAAACCGCGTTACGAACGCCCGATTTTTGCCATATTACGTTTTTTATACCACCCTGATCGCCAATATCCAATAATATGGGCGTGAATATGTTGGTAAGCGCATAGGTGGCAGTACGTGCCACACGCGAGGCTATATTGGGGACACAATAATGTATCACATCATACTTACGAAACACCGGATGGGTATGGTTGGTTACTTCTGATGTTTCAAAACATCCGCCCTGGTCAATGCTCACATCAATAATTACAGAATCGCGTTTCATATGGCTTACGGTAGCTTCTGAAATAATGCAGGGACTGCGGCCATCTTCGGCCCGCATAGCGCCTATGGCTACGTCGCACGTAGTAATGGCTTTTTCCAATACAATAGGCTGCACTACAGATGTAAAAACGCGGGCGCCAATATTATTCTGCAAACGGCGTAATTTATATATCGACGGATCAAAAACCTTTACTTCGGCACCTAATGATATGGCAGTCCGGGCAGCATATTCGCCCACCGTACCTGCGCCTAATATTACGATCTCTGTGGGCGGAACACCAGTAATGCCTCCCAGCATGAGCCCTTTACCCTCAAATACGTTACTCAAATATTCGGCTGCTATAAGTATTGACGTTGCGCCTACTATCTCACTCATGGCCCTTACTACACTGAGCGTATTGCCCTCATCGCGCAGGTGTTCAAAACTAAGCGCGGTTATTTTTTTATTCATCAGCGCTTGCAGGCATTCGGCTTTGAGGGTTGACAGCTGCAGGGCTGATATCAATATTTGACCGGCTTTCATAAATTCAATTTCCTGCATGGTTGGGGGAGCAATTTTTATGATGATATCTGCCTCATAAACAGATTTGGTGTCATAAACAATGCGTGCACCCTGGTCGCTGTAATCTTTGTCTGAGAAATTGGCTGCCTGCCCAGCATTACTTTCTAAAATAACATCGTGCCCGTTATTAACTAATAACGCTACGGATAATGGGGTTAACGGGATCCTGTTTTCCTGAAAGGAAACTTCTTTAGGAATACCAATGTATAGCTTGTTTTTCTTATTCTTTACCTCAAGCATTGACTCCTGAGGCTGCATCATTGCCTGTTTGGCAACATCTGAAAACCCACTGTATATCCCTGAACTCATGATGTATTATTTTGTGGCTGTTGAAGATAATAAAAAAGGACTTACCATTAAACTAAAAATTTTCGACACTGATTTGCCGCGAACCATCATTTAAAGCTTTTATGCTGATGGTGGTATGATGTGCCGGTATAAGGTCGGGTATTTTTTCGGGCCACTCAATAAAGCACCAGGCGTCTGCATAAAAATACTCCTCATAACCCATATCCAGGGCTTCGGTTTGATCTTTAAGGCGATAAAAGTCAAAATGATAAATTTTATCCTTTTCAGTACGATACTCATTCACTATAGCAAAAGTGGGGCTTGTAACGGTATCGGCAGTGCCTATAAAGCTGCACAAGCTTTTAATGAGTGTGGTTTTACCTGCACCCATATCGCCATAAAAAAGAAATATCCTGTTATTTGCCGCGTGGGTTAATATTGCCTGAGCTGCGGCAGGCAGGTTGGTTAATGATTGAACGGTTAATAACACTTATTTATGATTGTTTAGTCAAAGTTACCATGTCATTGAGAAGGAACTATGAAGTAATCGCGACTTATACATATCCCTCTTTAATGTATGCTCTTGCCCGCAATGGCATATTATTTTATGAAGCCAAAAATAACTAAAAACCCGGCCCTATAGATCATTAAACCATCAAATATTCTCAATCAGGGCCTTTAAGAATTTTTCGCTTATTTCTATATGCGGGATATGGCCGCAATTTTCAAATTCAATAAGCTTGCATCCGGGTATCTTTTTGGCGGTTTCAGGACCTAATATTTTGTATTGACCGTGTTTGGCTTTCTCCTCATTGCTGAGCAAAGCCTTACCTACAATGGTTTTATCCTCCTTGCCAATAAATAATACCGCGGGCACTTTGATCAGGCCAAATTCATAGCATACCGGCTGTTCATAGATCATTTCAAAAGTAAGTGCTGCAACTTTCGCATAACGCGGAAAATCACTGCTGTTGCTTACACCCGCGGCTATTTTAACCAGGTAGTCATACGCGGGTTTCCACGTTGTGAAATAAGAGTTTTGGTAATATTGCTTTACGGATCCGAAGCTTGTTTTCAATTCGGTCTTATAATCATCTTCTGCACTCTGGTAAGGCACAAAAGTGCGGTAGTCTTCTAAACCTATGGGGTCTTCCAATAAGAGCTTTTCAACCTGGTCGGGGTACATCAGCGTAAAGCGGGTAGCCAGCATGCCGCCCATAGAGTGCCCCAATAATGTTACTTTTTGTACGCCCAATGTATCAAGCAGCTTTTTGTTAAACCGGGCCAGTTGGTGAAAGCTGTAATGTATAAATGCTTTTGACGATTTGCCAAAACCAACTTGGTCAGGCACTATTACCCGGTAACCTTTAGCTGTTAGGGCCTGGATCACGTTTGTCCAGTAATACCCGCCGAAATTTTTGCCGTGAAATAGCATTACCGTTTTACCATTGGCAGTAGCCGGTTTAACATCCATATAGGCCATGCGGATATCCTGCCCTTCAACTCTGATAGGTAAAAAGCTTACCGGATACGGATATTTTACATTTTCAAGCGTAATTGACAGCGTATCTGACTGTGCCCGGGCAGCTGCAGATGCAATTAGTATAATAAACAATAATATTATTTTCCGGTGCATGATATTAATACAAGGGCAAGCTTTAAATGTTTAGTAAAATTACAAAGCAGGTTTATAAGGCGAATGAATTAAGCCCGTGCCCAAATAAAAAGCACCCTGCCCGGATGTATGGCAGGGTGCGTTGCATAGGTAAGTGCAGGGCTACAAACTTAACGGCAAATACACACCAAAGGTGATATTACGTCCCATATTGTATATGCCGAAAGTAGGGTCTTCAGAGCTTATTCTGCCCGGCTTAAAGCGGCTTAAGGCATCATAATATTTTTTGTTGAGCAGGTTATTGCCTGATACATAAAGCTTAACAGGTTGCTTGCCAAAGTTAATGGTAGTGCCTAAGCCCGCGTTCAGTAAGGTATAACCTTCTGTACCGGTTTCAAATGCGCTGTCAAAACGGGTTTGGTTAAAAAAGTTATCAATACCTACTGAAATGTATGATTGTTTTAAACCTTTAATGGTGGGTTCAAACCGAAGCGTGTTTTTAAGCGTACCTGCCGGTATAAAAGCCAGGGGCCTGTTTAATGTAATGTTGCGGGCGTAGGTATACCCAAAGGTGTTTTCAAAATGTATAAAGCTTACCGGGTGCAGCGTAAAGTTACCTTCAAAACCATACAGATTGGCATTTACCTGCCCGTAGCGGTATATATCAAAATTCTGGATGTTCCCGTCTTCACCTTCAGCTGGCGCCACATCGCCCTGAACATGTGAAGCATAAATATAATTATGGATGTAATTTTCATAGATACCCAAACTTGCGCTTACTACATTATTATCATATTGCAGGGTTGCATCGGCCTGGTAACTTCTTTCGGGCGATAGGTTAGGATTGCCTATCTCATAACGGAATGTGCCTTCATGCACACCGTTTGAACCCAATTCTGCCGGGTTTGGCGCCCTGAATGCCGAGCCTGCGTTAGCTTTAAAGTTCAGGTTGTCCGTAAACTCATGGGTATATCCCAGTGCGCCGCTCACATTTGAAAATTTATTGGTAAAAGGGGTAAATTTTGCTTCACCGTCTTCCTCTAAACCCTTGCCGTTGTTTTTGCGGTAATCATAACGGATACCGGCGTTGATTGTATTTTTGTCCCATGTTTTTTTAATATAAGCAAAAGCGCCATAGCCATAAGTATCATAGGCTGGTATTAAAAATTCGGTTCCTTTGTTCAGGCTATGCCCAATCTCGGTACTTACCCCAAAAACCGGCTGCCAGCCGTTTGACTCGGTTATATAGTATTTAGCATCGCCAGAGTAGGTGTTCAGGTCAAAGAAAAGGCTGGGGTCGGGTCCGTCAAGCTCGCGGCGCTGATTTTTCTGATAACCCAGGTTAACCTTCAAGTTACCATTGTTCATAATAAAGTTGTTATCCCAATTTATTTTGTAGTGCCTGATATCTTGCTTTGGATACTCCATTGTGCGGCTTTTATATTCATCCTGTGTAAAGGGAGTGCCATCGTCATGAACAAAGTTTAAACCGTTTGCCGGGTCGGGATCATAAAAACCGATGTTATTTTTAAAATACGAAAAATTAATATGCGAGTAACCCCAGGTTTTATTTAAGCCCACCATACCGCTCAGGTCGGTTTCGTTAAAGCCCGAATTGGGGAAATAATAGTCGGGTGTTTTAAAGGAGTAAGCATTTTTATAGCTTCCCCGCGCTCTCCAAACAAAACCATTCTCGGCTCCTGTGAGCATTAATGACGATCCGGTTAATCCGTTATTGGTAGAGTAGTTGGTCAGGAACTCGCCTTTTACCTGTCCATCAGGAGGGGTAAGGGGCTCAAGCAGGTTAATAACGCCGCCCAGGGCATCTGAACCATATAATAACGATGCGGCTCCACGTAATACCTCAACACGATCGGCGCCATATTGATCAATTTCGATACCATGTTCATCGCCCCATTGCTGGCCCTGTTGTTTTACACCATCGCTCAGGGTGACCACGCGGTTATAGCTTAACCCGCGGATAACCGGTTTAGAGATAGACGGCCCGGTTGTAATTTGCGATACACCCGGTACCTGGTGTGCAAGCGCATCAATAAGGTTGGTTGAAGGGCGCAACAGATTTTCGCGGCCAACGGTTGATACGGAGGTACTGTTCTGCTTGTTATTGGCGCTAACAGCTGTTCCGGTAACAATAACTTCGCGCGTTTCAATGATACTTGGCTGCAGAGAGAAAGTGATAGAAGCGGCCGCTCCCAGGTCAATGATCTGGGTAACGGTTTTATAACCTATATACTCTACCGAAACCAGGAACTTGCCCCTTGCAGGAACCGATTTGAAAGTAAACTCTCCATTTGCATCTGCAATGGCCGAGGTTTTTAACTCAGGAATTGTAATAACCGCACCCGGAAGGCCTTGCTTTGTACCGGAATCAACAATTTTTCCTTTAAATATATTGGTATCTGCAAATACAGAAAAACCTACAAACAGCATTAATAAGCTACTAATTAGCTTTAATTTCATAATAAAATAATTTTTGATCAATAAATACCACACAATTGGTGGCGTAGTTTTTACAGGAAAGATATTATTATGAAAGTACGGGAGGGGCGCGGCCGGCGGCAAGCACAAGGCCCATACTTACAAAACTGTAAACCGGGGCTTTAAAAAAATGCAATGCGATTACCTGCGGACTAAAATAAGAGGGGTTATCAATTACCGCGGCCTGGTGGTGCATGACATCGCACATGTAGCATTTCTCTTTAACGGTTTGATGCTGCTGATGATCATGAACAGCAGAATTTGCTGTTTTGGCAATCCCCTTTATAAACAGGTGCTGGTGAGTATAAACCATATACTGCCCGGCAATGAAGCAAATTAGCAACAGCCACGAGTATATGATATGTAATTTGTTTTTTTTCACCTTTAGCACCTTTTTTTAAAAAGATCACGCAAAAATAGCTAATAAAACGTTAAAACTAATGCAACTTTGTAACATTAATGATAATATTACCGCATTTTACGCTCCTAAAAGACCACCGGATTTTATCCGGGATTAAATGATCGGGGCTATTCTTTGGTTCTGTTTGTAAAGGTTCAGCCAACTATTAATTATCTTTGTAGTTATGACACCTGCCGAAATTAATGTGAAATGGGATGCCCTGCAACAGCGCATTGCTGAAGATTTTGATAACGAAAAGCCTGATATTAAAGTAATGCTGTTTTTAATTGGCGTGCAGGAACTGGGACAGGGCCCGCGCAAGTTCAGCAAACGCCAAAAAGAGGAATTGATGCATATAGCCAATTGCAGGTTGTTCAGTATGCTTGGTTTTTATGAGCTTGAAGGATTAGACCAGGATGGATGGCCGCATTGGAAAAGAACAAAAGTTATCCCGAACTATACTTTGCTTGAACAGGAAATGCTGATCAAATCATTAATAATTAATTATTTTGAAGAGCAGGGGGTGGTATAACCCGGGCAGCATAATCTTAATATAGTAAAGCAAACCTCATTTTAACTCTTTTTGCTAAACGATGAAAAAACTCATTACGCTCACGTTGCTTCTTTTAAGTGCTGTAGCGTTTGCTAAACCACCTAAAAACCAATACGTTCGCATCCGGACTACATATGGCGATTGTATTATACGCCTTTATAATGAAACCCCTTTGCACCGCGATAATTTTATTAAACTGGCAAAAAAGGGATTTTACAACGGCACATTATTTCATAGGGTGATACAAAACTTTATGATACAGGGTGGTGATCCCGATTCCAAGGATCCTGAGAAAACAAAACTTGATGCTGAGCTTGGGAATGGCGATGTTGGCTACACAGTGCCTGCTGAGTTCAGAGACAGCCTTTTTCATAAACGTGGTGTGCTGGCAGCTGCAAGGGATGATAATCCACAAAAAGCGTCAAGCGGATGCCAGTTCTATATTGTGGAGGGTAAACGTTTTACGGATGGAAAGCTGGATACGCTTGAGAAAACACGATTAAAGGGCCGCAAAATACCCGCCTGGCAAAGAGAATGGTATAAATCAGTTGGAGGGGTACCTCATCTGGATCAAAACTACACCGTTTATGGTGAGGTAATTTCGGGAATTGATATGGTTGACCGTATTGCTGCTGTAAAGAAAGACGAATGTAACCGCCCTTTAGCCGATGTGCCTATAACTGTAGAGGTGCTCAGCAAAAAAGAGTGCAGCCAACTGGATAAACTACTGTTTTGATTTCTGATTTTGGGCCTCAGTGCATTATTCAAAACAAATTAATATCTAATCAAAACAAATTAATATCTAATCAAAACAAATTAATATCTAATCAAAACAAATTAATATCTAAATAAACCTTTATTGCTAAAGCCAAAATACTGTACTTTAGCGCGTTTAAAACCGAAATGAAAATAATCACTTATAACGTTAACGGCATCCGTTCGGCTATAAACAAAAACTGGTTGGCCTGGTTACAAGCTACTGATGCTGATGTAATTTGCCTGCAGGAAATTAAAGCAACACCTGATGTACTTACTGACCTGGGCCTTGTTGATCAGTTAGGATATAAGCACTACTGGTTCCCGGCCGAAAAAAAAGGTTATAGCGGCACTGCCATTTTTTGCAAACAAACGCCAAATCATATTGAATATGGATGCGGTATTTCCGATTTTGATCGCGAAGGCCGTAACATCAGGGTGGACTTTGATGAGGTGTCCGTCATGAGCGTTTACTTTCCGTCGGGCTCAAGCGGCGATGAGCGCCAGGTATTTAAATACCGCTTTTTAGATGAGTTCGGCAAATATCTTACCCTGTTAAAGGCAACCTGTCCTAAACTGGTTGTATGCGGCGATTATAATATTTGCCACAGGCCGATTGATATACATAATCCAAAATCAAACGCCAACTCATCCGGTTTTTTGCCGGAAGAACGCGAATGGATGGAAAAGTTTATAGAAAGCGGTTTTATTGACACGTTTCGGCATTTGAACAAGGAGCCGCATAATTATACCTGGTGGAGTTTCAGGGCCAATTCGAGAGCAAAAAATTTAGGCTGGCGTATTGATTATGCCATGGCCAGTACAGAACTGGAAGCCAATATTAAACGTACAGCTATATTGCCCGAAGCACGGCATTCAGATCATTGCCCAGTATTGCTGGAACTGGAGTTTTAATTCTAAAAGAGTTATGTGCCTGAAGCTTTTTTGTTTTGCTATAAAAACAACTTGATGGTGTAGGAACAAGCCCCTCGTACTCGCCTGGGATGACAAAAGAAGATGAAAAAAAAGGAGGTCTATTTTCGAACCTCCTTTTTTTCCTTTCAGCAGGATTAAACCTGCAAATCAAAAATCTCTTGTTTAGAAAGTTGAGATTTAGCTTTTTACCCGCTCTACATATGAGCCAGTAGCTGTATCAACCTTTACTTTGTCACCAATGTTGATAAACAATGGCACACGTATTTCGGCACCGGTTTCAACGGTGGCGTTCTTTAAAGCTCCGCTTGAGGTGTCGCCTTTAACAGCAGGCTCGGTGTAGGTAATTTCCAGCTCGGCAGAACCCGGGATAGATCCCATGATAGGCTCTTCGCTTTCAAAGGCAACAATTACGTTCATGCCTTCTTTTAAAAATTTTACCGCCGACCCAAATAAAGCCTTTGGAACACTATGCTGATCATAAGTGGTGTTATCCATTACTACTAATGAATCACCTTCATCATATAAATATTGATAATCATTGGTCTCAACACGGGCAATATCAACCTCTTCGTCGGTACGGAAACGGTATTCAACCAATTTTCCTGATTTTACGTTACGCATACGGGCCTGGTAAAACGCGCGTAAGTTACCTGGTGTACGGTGTAAAAACTCTTCAACCTGCACTAATTCGCCGTTAAAGCGAAGCACATTTCCATTTTTAACATCTGATGCTTTAGCCATAAAATAATATTGAGGCGCAAAACTAAATATTAGATATGAGATTTGGGATAGGAGACAGAAGATTTTTTACTTGCAAGTTTAAAGCACGGAACATTAAGCGTTTGATAATCACCCGTGTCAAACCACATATCTGATAGTTTAACTTATATTTTGTAATCTGAAATGCTTAACCGTTTATCACAAAAGCCATATTCTTGTTCCTGATTTGAGCAGATAATGGTAAGCCTGTTGTGGGCAAACTGTTCAACCAGGCTTAAATACCAGTCTACACCCTGCGTATCCAGGTTTGATGTGGGTTCATCCAGCATGAGGATGGGCGTATCGGCGCAAAATGCCAGTATGAGTTTAAGCCGTTGTTTCATTCCCGATGAAAAATACCGGATAAGCTTGTTCTCGCTTTTTGACAGGTTAAGTAAATTTATCAGTTCTTTTTTGTTTAGCTCGTTTCTGTATTTTTTAAATTTGAAGTGAAAATCAACCATTTCATTCAGCGTAAACTCTTCTATCAGCTCCAGGTAAGGTGCGGCAAGACTCAGATAATTAAAGACCTGATCTGCCTCAACAGGCTTTCCCTGAAACGTATAGCTGATAGTACCGGCCGATGGCGACAGGCTTGCATTAAGCACCTGTAATAAAGTAGATTTCCCGGAACCGTTAGGCCCAAGAATGGCATAAGATTGCCCGCTGTTAAAAGTATAATCAATACCTCTGAATATCCAGTCGCGGTTAAATCTGCGGCCGATGTTTTGGAGGGTGATGTTCATTTTGTATGAATAGAGAATTTACAGCGTTGTGGATATTGAGAAGGCAATGGGCAGACGCCTGTTTACGTATTCCCAAACCCTTTCATGATACCCCTTTGTGAGTTTTGCAAGAAGTTGATGATCTCATCGCGCTCGATGCTCGGGGTAAATTCGGCCTCAATAATATCGAGGGCCTTGCTTACATTATATTTTTTGAGGAATATGATGCGGTATATTTCCTGTATCTCATTTATAGTGGCAGCCGAAAACCCGCGACGGCGTAACCCTACAGAATTGATACCCACGTATGATAAAGGTTCGCGCCCGGCTTTGGTAAAAGGAGGGACATCCTTTCGCACCAATGAACCGCCCGATATCATGCTGTGAGCGCCGATCTCCACAAACTGGTGTACTGCAGATGAGCCGCCAACAAAAGCATAATCATAAATATTGATATGCCCTGCCAGTTGTACCGAATTTGCAATGATCACATTATCGCCAATTACACAATCATGAGCTACGTGCACATAGGCCATCAACAGGCAATTACTGCCAATAGTGGTTGTATTTTTATCAAGTGCGGTACCCCGGTTCAGGGTAACGCACTCGCGTATGGTTGTATTATCTCCAATAGATACAGTACTTTGCTCGCCCTTGTACTTGAGATCCTGTGGTGGAGCTGATACTACAGCGCCCGGAAATATGCGGCAGTTTTTCCCTATACGGGCGCCATCCATAATAACAGAGTTGGAGCCGATCCAGGTACCCTCGCCAATTTCCACATCCTTGTGGATAGTTACAAAAGGCTCTATCACCACATTGTCGGCTATTTTAGCCTGTGGATGTATATATGCTAATGGCTGGATCATGCTTCGCTTTCTTTTACTTTTACAATTTGTGCCATCAGTTCGGCTTCAACAACAACTCTGTCGCCTACCATGCCGATGCCTTTCATCGTGGCTATACCCCGTCTTATCGGCGCTATAAGGTCGCAAATATAAATAATAGTATCGCCGGGCACCACCTTGCTTTTAAAGCGGGCGTTCTCGATCTTTAAAAACAGGGTTAAATAATTTTGTGGGTCAGGTACGGTATTTAACACCAGTATGCCGCCGGTTTGTACCATACCCTCAATTTGAAGCACACCCGGAAATATAGGAGCCCCGGGGAAATGACCTTTAAAAAACTCCTCATTTATGGTTACATTTTTGGCACCTACCACATGGCTTTTGGTAAGCTCCAATATTTTATCGATCATTAAAAAAGGCTGTCTGTGCGGCAGCATCCCCATAATTTCCACTGTGTCATATATAGGTTTGGCATTGGGGTCATACACCTTAACCTGCTTGCGGCTCTTCTCTTTTTTAATGAGCGACTTTATTTTTTTGGCGAAGGCTACATTGGCCGCGTGGCCGGGTCTTGCGGCCATGATGTGCCCTTTGAGCGGAACACCAACAAGGGCAAGGTCGCCTATCATATCCAGCAGCTTATGGCGTGCAGGCTCGTTTTGATGGCGCAGTTCAATATTATTTAAAATACCCTGGGGGGCTACATTAATGTCTTTACGATTGAAAAGCTTGGCTAAATGTGCCAGTTCATCCTCATCCACATCCTTATCAACTACCACGATAGCGTTGTTGAGATCGCCGCCTTTTATCAGGTCGTGTTTTAACAACATTTCAAGCTCGTGCAAGAAACAAAAAGTGCGGCACGATGCAATTTCTTTTTTAAACTCGCTTATGGTTGATATACTGGCATGCTGACTGCCCAGCACCTGCGAGTTGTAATCAACCATACAGGTAAAGCGGTAATCGTCAAGCGGCATAGCCACCATCTCTACTTTACGGTCGGGTTCTGAGTAGTGTATATTATAGGGTATATGGTAGTATTCGCGATCAGCGTCTTGCTCAGCAAGACCGATTTCGTTAATTACATCAACAAATTGTATGGAACTGCCATCCATAATGGGCGTTTCGGGGCCATCAACATCAATCAGTACATTGTCAATCTCCAAACCAACCAAAGCTGCCAGCACATGCTCAACCGTATTTACGGTAGCGCCGTTTTGGCTAATTGATGTACCCCGGGAGGTGTCGGTTACATTATCAACATCGGCGTCGATAATTGGTGTACCGGGCATATCAACCCTTCTGAATTTATAGCCATGGTTTTCGGGTGCAGGGTTAAAGGTCATGGTTACGCTTTGACCAGTGTGTAAGCCTGTACCCGAAACTGATACCGGCGCTTTAATAGTTCTTTGTTTTACATTCATAGTTATTATAGTTGGCTGCCCCTATTTTGCAGGGTTACCATTACGCAGTTCTTCAATTAATTTTTCAAGCTCATATACCTTTTTATCCAGATCAGGCAGTTTCCTTAATTTGGAATGCGCGCGAAGATAGTCTTTATAAGGCATATAAGGAGAGCCTCCCCAGGCCTTACCTTCTTCACTAATGGAGCTGTTGATACCTGCCTGCGCAGACAGTTGAGTGCCATTGGCTATGTTTAAATGCCCTGCAATACCTACCTGCCCTGCAATAAGCACCTTTTCGCCTATTTTGGTACTGCCGGATATACCCGCTTGCCCCGCAATTACCGTATGTGCCCCAATTTCTACATTGTGCGCTATTTGTACCAGATTGTCTATTTTAGCGCCTTTACGTATAATGGTTGAACCCATTGTGGCACGGTCAATAGCAGTATTTGCACCCACTTCTACATCATCTTCAATAATTACATTCCCTATCTGGCTTATTTTATTATAGGTGCCATCGGGGTTAGGGGCAAAACCAAATCCGTCGCTGCCTATCACTGCGCCGGCATGAATGACTACATTATCGCCCAAAACGCAATCAAAATAAATTTTTACGCCCGCAAACAAGGTAACGTTATTACCAACGGTAACATTGTCGGCAATGTAAGTATTGGGATATATTTTGCTGTAATTGCCTACTTTGGCATTTGGGCCGATGTAAGCAAATGCACCTATATATACATTTTCACCTATCTGAGCTGTGGGGTGTATAAAGCTGGGCTGTTCAACCCCCTGCTTATTGAGTTTAACCGTATTATACTTTTCAAGCAGTACCGTAAACGCGCTGTAGGCATTTTCAACGCGTATAAGTGTTGCTTTTACCGGCGCGGTAAGCTGCAGGTCGTTATTTACTATAACAATTGAGGCATTGGTAGTATACAAAAACTGTTCGTATTTTGGATTGGCCAAAAACGTAAGGCTACCGGTGTCTCCCTCTTCTATTTTGGCAAGCCTGTCAACCTTCACAAAAGCATCACCCTCAACAGTTCCGTTGAGCAACAAACTTATTTCCTGGGCAGTAAATTGCATCGACAAATTTAAATGTTAATATTAAAGCAGCAAATTATTAATAAGTTACAAACTCACTATTCATAACGCTCAACTTATAGTAAACCCTTACTGTAACAAAGAATATATTTTTTTACGGTTTTAGCCAATGCTTCCAAATTTGAATTATCACTGGCTGTAGTAATATCGCACACATGGCCGTCCTTCATCAGGATGCCAATATTTCCATCGCCGGCAGTATATGCATTGTTACGAATGGATGTTGTAAATACAAAATACGACGCCTCATGTTCACTTATGCCATACTTTTGAACAGCCCTTTGTATAAGACTGCTAACAAAAGCCTTATCCGGCTGTTTGTTGGTAATATCTACGTGGAAAAGATTACGCTGCACCAGATTTTGTGATAGTTTGGATAACACGAAATCAGGGTGTGCGGCCCAAACCTTTACGGCCGACATGATATCGGCATCATCCAGGCTCGCAAAAATTTCCAGGTGATGATCCTCCTTCATAAATGCATCCCGGCCGATGTTGTTTTTAATAAAGTGTTTGAGGGCCGGGGTGGCAAACAAATCCTCACCTTTTAACGTAAGCTCACGGCAGCGTTTAAAAACCTTACCCAGCAACTCTTCTCCCGCAATTACTGTTTTGTGCAGATAAACCTGCCAGTACATAAGCCTACGGGCTATTAAAAATTTTTCGATAGAGTATATGCCCTTTTCTTCAACTACAATATGATCGTCTTTTACATTGAGCATTTTAATAATGCGGTCTGAGCTGATCACCCCTTCGGATACGCCGGTGAAAAAACTGTCGCGGTTCAGGTAGTCAAGCCTGTCCATATCCAATTGGCTTGATACCAGCTGGTGCAGGAACTTACGCGGATAAGTGTCATTAAAAATGCTAATGGCTGTAGATAATCGCCCGTCGAACTGCTCATCAAGCTTGTTCATGAGCATGGTAGATATATCTTCATGAGCTATGCCCTCAATAATGGTGCGCTCCAAAGCATGTGAAAACGGGCCGTGGCCAATATCATGCAATAGTATGGCAATAGTTAGGGCTTCCTCTTCCTCGTCGCTTATATGGTGGCCCTTATTACACAGGGTTTCAATGGCCATATCCATCAGGTGCATGGCACCCAGCGCATGATGAAAACGGGTATGTAATGCCCCCGGATATACCAGGTGTGTCATACCCAACTGCTTGATATATCTTAGCCGTTGAAAATAAGGATGCTCAATGAGGTCAAATACCAGCTCGGTTGGGATGCTGATAAAGCCATAAACCGGGTCATTTATAATCTTCTTTTTGTTCAATGTGGGTGTTTACGGTGCAAAAATGTAAAACAAAGGTAAAATAAGCGCATGATGTTTGTTAAATTTTGTTAATACCTTTACTCATTAACAACAAAAGTATTGCTTTGAGGTTTATTAGGTCTGGATCAGAATTGCTGAATTTTAAAATTAACAGGATCTCATCACTTATAAAACGATAGATAGTTTTTCATCTTATTATCCTGAAATCTATTATTTCTGAAAACTCTGATACAGGCATGTACTTTTAATACAGATATTATTATGCAAGATACCACCATTTTATGGGCCGATGACGAAATTGACCTTTTAAAACCACATATACTTTTCCTTAATGAAAAAGGATATAAAGTTACCACTGTAACCAACGGTAACGACGCTGTTGACGCGTTTAAGCAACATTATTTTGATTTGGTTTTCCTTGATGAGAATATGCCGGGCTTAACCGGGCTGGAAACTCTGCAACAGATCAAGAATATTAATATTGATGTGCCTATTGTGCTAATCACCAAGAACGAGGAGGAATACCTGATGGAAGATGCCATTGGGTCAAAGATCGACGATTACCTGATCAAGCCGGTGCATCCCAAACAAATATTGCTCACTATTAAAAAGCTTACTGAAAATAAACGCCTGGTTACCGAAAAAACAACCATGGCCTATCAAATGGATTTCCGTACGCTCGGCATGACGCTTAATGATAACCTGAGCCACCAGGAATGGGTTGATGTATATAAAAAACTCATATACTGGGAGCTGGAGCTTGAACAGCTGGAAGATGCCGGCATGCACGAAATACTTACCCTGCAAAAAGCCGAAGCTAATGTGCAGTTTTGCAAATTTGTAGAGCGCAATTATTTAAACTGGATCAAAAACCCCGAATTTGCACCTACCAGTTCGCCGCAGTTGTTTAAAAAGAAGGTATTTCCTAAGCTTGACGGTAACGGGCCATTGTTCTTTATCCTGATTGACAACCTGCGGTACGACCAGTTTAAGGTAATAAATCCCATCATCTCCGAGTATTTCAGAATGGAGGAGGAAGATACTTATTACAGCATACTGCCTACCGCTACCCAGTATGCCCGTAACTCCATTTTTTCGGGATTAATGCCTTTGGAAATGGAAAAACGTTATCCAACTATGTGGCAAAATGACGAGGATGAAGGTGGTAAGAACCTATATGAATCTGAATTTATTGCCGATCATTTAAAACGGGTATTGCGTAAAGACTGCAAATATTCATATCACAAAATACTGAACATTGACGAGGGCCGTGCGCTCAACGAATCAGTTAATAACCTGTTGAGCAATGAACTGAATGTGGTAGTATATAATTTTGTTGATATGCTGTCGCACGCCCGCACTGATATGCAGATGATCCGGGAGCTGGCAAGTGATGATGCAGCGTATCGGTCTTTAACCCTTTCGTGGTTTGAGCATTCTCCTTTATATGATTTGCTTAAATTTTTGGCCCAAAAACAAGTAAGGGTGATTATAACTACCGATCATGGTACTATCCGTGTTAAAAACCCAAGCAAAATTGTGGGCGACAGGAATACTAATACCAACCTGCGCTATAAACAAGGCAAAAACCTGAATTATAATGCCAAAGAAGTATTCCACATCCGCAATCCGCACGATGCTATGTTGCCTAAACTGCACTTAAGCTCAAGCTTTGTATTTGCCAAGGAAGACAGCTATTTTGTATACCCGAACAACTACAACCACTTTGTAAATTTTTACAATGAAACTTTCCAGCACGGCGGTATCTCGTTAGAAGAAATGATCATACCGATAGTTACCTACGGGCCTAAATAGGATTGAGGCCTAAGAAGGATCGAAATATTAACGGCCATTCTTTAAAAGAATGGCCGTTTTTGTAACTTATACCAGGAGGATGCAAAACACCCTTTTGGCTTAACGGTTTATTTACTTTTTCTGTGCAAATTGCAGCCAATGTAAATTATAGCCACCTTTATCAGCGTATACTTTCACTTTGTTTTTACTTCTTTTTAACCGGATATCTTTTAAAGTGATCACTTGCCAGTTTTTTGAACTGCCGGTATTGGGTATAGCTATTTCTTTAGCCTGGCTTGCTCCATTAACGTTTAGCGAAAGTTTTGCATCATCTGTTGCCGATGCCACTTTTAACCTAACCGAATAAACTCCTGCTGTTTTTACCTGCACGGTATATTGCAGCCATTCACCGGTTTCAATATGATCTACATAAAAGCTGCTGTAGGCTGCGGAGTCCTTACTAATATCCACCCCATCGTTGCGATAAATTCGTCCACGGTTGCCTTGCCCATATTTGCCTGTTGATACGTGATAGTCGGCAGTGTCTGTATCAAAATAGGCAACTCCATTACGCCCAAGGTCATAATCAACCGCATTTATGATAGTGCCATTTGTAATCTTATTAGCCCTAAACGGTTTGGCTACGGCCGAAAATGGTTGTCTGAAAATGGCATCAATTACATCGTGATGAATAATGGCGTTCTCTAATTTAGCGTGTATGGCCATTTCGAGCGTGCCGCTGTATACATTGCTTTCTCCTGGTTTATGTTTGCCGGTGTTCAGGTAGTTGGCGACATCATCATAATTGGGATTTGATGGTATTTCAATAGGGTTATTGTTTCCCATCTTTTTAAGCGGCCATAGCGCCCATCCTAAATTATTTTTTTCCAGCAGGCGGATCTCTTCAGTAAGCCAAACATTAGAATTTTCGCCGGTTTCACCTATCCATGCCGGTATATTGTACTGATCGCGTGTTTTAACAATATGTTCTATGGATTTTTGGTCGTTATAATTCCAGTATTTATGAAAGCTCAGTACCATGTTTTTATCCCATGTGGGTAATATCCCGTTATAGTTATTTCCCCAGCCATTGCCTTCAATAATAATGATGTGTTTTTTGTCAACCTCCCGAATGGCGGCTGTAATATCAACCATCAATTTTCGCAACGGCGCGTTTGTTTTTTCCTTTAAGCCATTTTTGTCATTAACCGGATCATCAAAACCCCAGTTAGGCTCGTTAATGATGTCATAACCACCTATGTATGGTTCATTTTTATAACGATCGGCCAGTTTGCGCCAAAGGGCTATCATTTTTTGTTTGTTTGCCTCGCTATCCCATAAAGAAGGTAGGTCGGGATTGCGATCAGCTATGTTGAGGTCATTACCTTGCCCGCCAGGGGTGGCATGAAGGTCAAGTATCAGATACATATGGTTGGCTTTACACCAGGCCAACAGGTCGTCGGTCATTTTAAAGCCTTTATCCAGCCAGGTGTTTTGCCCCGCAACAGGTTCTTTTTCAACAGGCAGCGTGTATAGGTTATAATGCATAGGCAGGCGTACAGAATTAAAACCCCAACGATGCATAGAGTCGATGTCTATTCTACGGGTATTGTTGGCCAGCCAGGTATCGTAAAATTCACGGGTTTCGGCAGGCCCCATTAGCTTCTCCAGCCGTTCACGAATACGATACTGACGGCTGTCCTTGTTAATATGCAACATATAGCCTTCCTGCAGCATCCAGCCGCCAAGGCCCATGCCGCGCAGCAATATGTTTTTTCCGCTTTCGTCAACTATCTTTTTGCCATCGGCCCTTAAAAATCCCTGGGCATTGCCGTTTATTGAAATAAAGAAAACAGCTAAGATCATCAGCATGACCCTTGCCGTTATATTTTTAAAAGCTTGTTGTAACATCATGTATCAGGTTATTGATATGAACAATCGTTTTAATATTTTACCAGATATAACTACCTACAGAACCTTTATCCAAGGTAGCAGCCACGGCTTTGCCTTTGTATTTGATGTTAAAATCCTGAGACGATTGGCTGACATTGGCCACAATGAGCACTTTTTTACCGTCGGGGGTTTTAAACGCAACGTTTGGCAACTTATCTGAATTGTTTGAAGCAATACGAACCGAGCCGGGACGTACGAATTTAGAGGCATGGGCAATAGAGTAATAAGCTAAATTACGTTTCACCGCATTTTTATCTATAGTGACCGCGCCCTGACACATGGGGCAGCCGCCCCTGTCGGTATAAGGCTTATAATCGGGATCTGCAGCAAGGTTCCATTCAAGCACATTGCGGCTCCAGTTGCGGGTAGCACCAATAATCAAACGTTTAACCGGTGAAACAATATCAATAGTTGAACTATTTTCTGGTTCAACAACCATTTGCTCGGTAAAATAGAGGTTCTTATCAGGGTGCGCATTATGAACGTCTGTTAAAGCCTCAATGTCGCCGCCGTATAAATGAAAGCCTGAGCCATCGATATATTTACTTGCCGCCGGGTCATTTAAAATAGAAATAGGGTAATCGGGCCTGTCGGCGTTATGATCATAAATAATAATTTTGGTATGGATGCGTGCTGCTTTAAATGCCGGCCCCAGATAGGATTTGATAAACTCGCCCTCGTCTGGTGCTACCAATAGCAGGCTGGGGTTATTGCCTGGATGTAATGGCTCGTTCTGAATAGTGATAGCATCGATGGTTATTCCCTGTGCTTTCATTTCCTGTATGTATTTTACAAGGTATTTGGCGTAAACGCCGTAATACGCTGGTTTTAATCTGCCACCACGGGTGTCGTTATTGGTTTTCATCCATGCCGGTGGCGACCACGGCGATCCCAGTATCTTAACAGACGGATTTATGGCCAGTATTTCCTTCATCACCGGGATCACATCCTGGTGGTCAGGCCCGAGATCAAAATGTTTGAGAGCCGGATCAGTTTGACCAACAGGCATATCGTCATATGAAAATACACGTTCATTTAAATCAGAGGCACCAATACTCAGGCGGATATAGCTAACCCCTATATTATTGCCGTTTGTGGCAAACAGCTCTTTTAGTAAAGCTGCCCGACTATTCGCGCTCATGTGGATAATATGCATGGCGCTTCCGCCTGTTAATGCAAACCCAAACCCGTCAATAGGCTGATAGGTTTGCTTGTCATCAATGCTTATGGTAAAATTGTTGCTGTTTAGCGGTTTAAAATACAAAGCATCCTTCTGTTTTTCAAACAAAACAGACCTGTCGGCTTTAGTTAACCAAAGACTGGCCCCGGTATTTTTTTGAGCGTTAACAGTGCTTGTTGCCAATAACAGCGGCAGCAGAAAAAAAAGTCTGACATTTTTATTCATAGGTAAAAATTTGGCAGGTACAGCATGAAGTGGTTGGTTTTAAAAGGCTAAAATTGGAAAGTAAATTTATTATTGTTTTTAATATAAAAAGAACATAAATGCAGGGTAACTAATATATTACGAAAGTGTAAAACATACACCAATGCTTATATCGCTCATGAAATCGTATTTATAAAAGATCAGGCAATACAGTTCTATACCAATAATGGATTTAAAATATTTTGATTTATTAGGATTTATTTATAGTTTCACTTGAAGTATTCACATGAAAGAACCGCGAAAAAAGATTGTCATATTTGATGATGACGAAGACATACTTTCTATTTGTAGTTATATTTTAGAAGAGCATGGATGGGAGGTTTACACCTTTACTGATTGCAACAATATAATTGATAAGGTATCCAATGTTTTACCCGATGTAATTTTAATGGATAACTGGATACCTGATGCCGGAGGAATTATTGCTACACAAACACTTAAGAAATCTGACGAACTAAAACATATCCCGGTTATTTATTTTTCGGCAAATAGTGATATTGAGCTGTTAGCAAACCGGGCGGGCGCCCAAACCTATCTGGCTAAACCGTTTGATCTGGAAGATCTGGAACGGGTAATTAATACTGTTTTAGTTACGCAATAACTATAAACCTAAATTGATCATAAAAAAACCATCCTTCCGGATGGTTTTTTGGGTTTATATTATTGGGGGCCACCGGGAACGCCTGGTGCCGTGTTGCCGCCATCGCGCCTTCCTCCGCCGTCCCTGAATCCCCGCCCGCCGCGGTCATCCTGTACCGGAGCTTTGCCGGCAAATTTTTGCAAACGCAACGTAAAGGTTAGTAAGTAGTAACGGGCAAGCCGGTTAACACGTGTTTGTGTAAGGGAACTGGCTGTTGGGACAGATGTAAAGCCCGTGTTTTGGTTAAATAAATCAAATCCCGAAAGGCGGATAGTAGCTACTTTATTTTTCAGGAACCTGCGTTCAACGTAAAGATTCAAGATGTTTGGATTGGTTACCTGAATATTTGAAGCATAGCCATAATTGGTAGCTTTTGTATAATCATAACTAAACACCCAGTCGCCAAAATAATTTTTTCCGTTGATGCCTAAGTTCCAGGTTCTGACATTTGATAAGCCATCATTAAAGTCATTTTTTACAGAGTTACTTGTTCTGTTGATGGCGTAATTGCTTAAAATTTGAGCATCAATTACATTAGTTATATCAACCCTGAAACGTAATTCGGGAGTTAAGACCAGGTTTTTAGCAAGGTTTTTTTGTCTTGCGGCATCAATTTCTGCCTGTGTAGCAACAAGTGGGTCCAGGTCAACATTTGTTAAATAACCCACATTATTATTATAGGTAGCGGTGCCGTTAAATATGAGTGAGTATTTACGCTGAGCCCATGGTTTGGCGTAGGTTACACGGCCTGATATGTTATAGTAACCATCTGCATTTAAATATTGTGTTAAGATTCTGTTTGATGTATTTGAAGTAATAGTATTGGTTACAACCTGGTTATTTATTTGCTGATAGGATAAATTAGCAAAAAATACATTACCTGTAGCAAAGCTGAAATTGTTATACCTGATAGAAAAATTGTTTGTGAATGCCGGGTTAAGGTTTGGGTTACCTACAACCGGGTAAAGGGCATTCGAGAAATCGACAACGGGTTGCAGCTGGCTGAAGCTTGGTGCAGCGTTTGACCCGTTATAATTAACGCTGAAGGCTTTGCTGCGTGAGAAATTATAAATAAACCTGGCAGTGGGAATAATATTAAAGGTTGATCTGTGTGTTTCAATATCATTTAATGGCGAGTCTCCGTCTAAAACAGAGGGTTGCACACCTAAACCCAAGGTATAGTTATATTTCTTTTCAACAAAGCGATAGTTTAAACCAACTTTATTGGTAGTAAAAGTATAGTTGTATTGATTGCTTAACAAATCATACCGGTTATAACTACCTGTGCTGCTTAGGGTATCTGTTTCTTTGTTATTGGCTGTAACAGAATGGTTAAACGCATAATTAAGTTCAAGGTATGAACGTTTGCCAAGCGGCTCAAGGTATGATAAATTTACACCATAACTATTTGTACGGCTATAGGTATTTATTAATTGGTTTACAGGAGCGGCAGGTGTGCCGGCCGTATAATTATAAATAGGGTTTTGGTATGACCAACTTGGAGCCGAGCTTGCATTAGCAAAAATGCTTAAGTTACGGCGATGCGGGAATCTGTGATTGTACAACGCCGAAATGCCATAATTAGGCGCCTGCGAATCGCCATTGGTAAAAGAATTATAAGCCGAAGTTATTGCTTGCTTTTGAGTAAGCGATACACTATCTGTTTCATTGGTGTTTGTACCGGCGTAAGAAAATGTCGGCGTAATTTTTAGGTAGTTTACAGTGTCTGGTTTGTACTCCATGTTCCAGGTAAAACGATGGTTTATATTCTGATCTTTTTCAAGGCTATATTGCTGTTGTTCGCTTGGATTAGTTGATGAAGTGTTTTGCTGAAATATATTATTAGTGGTTGATGTGGTGTTATCGGCAAAGCTATAACTGCCATATACCGAAAAGTTTTTACCCCATTGATCGCGAAAGTTTACCCCAATAGAACGGGCAACAGTAATACCGTTTTGAGCAGTTATAAGGCTTCCGGAGTTTAAGCCGCCACGCCCGGCGTTCCCGCGTCCGCCGCCGCCTCCAAAATTACCGCCACGTCCGCCGCCGGCACTACCAAAAGAAAAGGTGTTTACGTTTGTATTATTAAAACTACCCTGAACAGCAACTTGCTGATCACCGTTAAACGTGAAAACATTTAATGACCCAATGTAACGGTTTTGATTTGGGATACCCTGGCTTTTGGGCAATGCATCCTCACCATCACCGGCGGTAGCCTGGCCAGTGTAGCCGTAGTTTTTATCTTTCCTGATCGTGATGTTCATGATCTTATCGGGCTCGCCGGTTTTAACACCTGTTAAATTTGCCTGATCCCCGTAATCATCAATCATTTGTATGTTTTCAATAATATCAGCCGGCAGGTTTTTGGTTGCGCTTTGAACATCGCCCCCCATATAATCCTTACCGTTTATGCGCACCTTGGTTACCTGTTTACCCTGGGTTGTAATGTTACCATTCACATCTACATCAACACCAGGGAGTTTTTTGAGCAGATCTTCAGCCGGAGCGTTCTCGCGTACTTTATAGGAACCAGCGTTATATACCACGGTATCTTCTTTAAGCGTAATGGGATTTGCTGCGCCAACAATGGTTACCTGGTTTAGCATATTGGTTTGTGGCTGCAAAATAATATTACCCAGATCAACCGGTTTGTTATCATTATCAAGCGCAAAATGTTTTTTAACAGCCGTAAACCCTATAGATGATATGGTGAGGGTAATTTTACTGCCTTTAACTCCGGCAAAAATGAACTTACCATTGGCATCAGCAATAGACATGGTACTATCACCACCGTTTGATACCAGCTTGATGCTACTGCCCGGTAATGATAACTTGGTTGAGTCGGCAACGGTACCACTTACATCATGGGTTGTTTGCGCATAGGTATTGAATATGCTTAAAAATGTTAAACTTAAAATAAGGAACAGGGGCTTCATAAATTGTTTCAGCTTGCTTTTTTAATTAGTCATAAGACATAATTTGGATGCAAATGTTCAATTTATAAAGTATTAAATATTAAAAAAGCATATGATTGTTACACTTCCGGCTCTAAAGAGCTATCAATCACACCATTGTTACAGATATTAAACAAAAAAAGCCGGGAACGCCAGCTTTTTTGTTTAGCTGTTTTATGTGAGAATCAGTTTATATGAAGCGCTGTTGCAACCTCGTTGTAATTTTTAAGGTTGATGCCGGGATGTTTAACCTGCAACGTGGTAAGGCTGCTACCCGGAAAGATAACAATTTTAAAATCAAGGCCTGTTTGCGAAAAATTGGCTTTAATGTTTACATAACCTACACCAAAGTCAGACAAGGTTATGGTACGGCCGGCTTCGCTATAAGGTAAGGCATAATAACCCGTATTACTGCCGGTTGTTCTGAAGTAAGCTAAAATTACGCCGCTGTCCACAATATCCTGTGTAATAGCAGGTATTGAAAAGTTGGTAAAACCGGTTAAGGTAACACTCCTGTTAAGCAATAAATAGCTTTTAACATCCATGGAGCCGTCTTTGCCATCAGCGCCTGCAGGTCCTGTTGGCCCTTGAGGCCCAACTGGTCCTTGCGGGCCAGTAGCACCGGTGGCTCCCGTTGCTCCGGTAGCACCTGTATTACCGGTAGCCCCAGTTGCGCCTGTCGCTCCGGTTGGCCCGGCTGGTCCTTGTGGGCCGGCGGGTCCTTGCGCACCCGTTGCGCCGGTAGCACCTGTGGCCCCCGTAGCTCCGGTTGCACCTGTAGCTCCGGTTGCTCCTTGCGGGCCGGCTGGTCCCTGTGCTCCTGTATTACCCTGCGGGCCCTGTGCCCCATCAGCTCCAGTACCGCCGGTTGGACCGGGAACACCAACTTTTTTACATGAACCCATACAGAGCAGGCACACCGATAGCATAGTAAATAAGTGTAATAGTTTTCTCATGAATTTAGTGTTTTGAAGGTTTATAGTAACATTATTACGTACGGATGCGTAATTAGTTACAAGCTTTACTAAGACGAAACCGATTTATTACGTTAAAATAAATTTCCCTTAGTCGCTATATAAAAAATAAATAAATAATAAAAAATAGCAGCAAAAAACAGCAACAAAAAATATTGTATTTCGTTATACTTAAAATCTTATTAACCTATGAATAACATCAGCAACACATTGCACTCTAAAGTGCACAACTGGATAGACGCAATAGGCTTCAGGCTAAACGCATCACAAACAAATAAAAAAAGTCATGTAACAACCAATCATTACTTTTTTGAAACGTTTAACTTTTTTGAAAAAAAGCGAAGGGATCATCCTGAAAGTACAAAGTTTTTATGCTTTGATGCTTATGGAGAAAAAATTAATGTAAGGTCATTGCTTGATCTTCAGGTTGCTTTTTTTGAAAATATCAGCCAGCTCAAATAGCAATGATTTACAGGCAGGCATTGCTAATGTTTAGCCATACTGTTTGATTGTCGGGCATAAAAAAATCCTGCCTTAGAGATTTAAAGCAGGATCTGTAGAGATTTTTAATTACGGATAGTTATTCTATAATTGTTCGTGGCCAGCAATTCCTGTAGCTGCCATCGATGTTTTCTTTTAAAATTTCATCCGTATTTATGCCGCGCATAAGCAGGGGCGTAAAATTAATTACCGGCCGCATGGGATTAAGAGCTTCCTTGATCCTTAAATGCAGGTCGGCAAAATGAGCGGCTGTTAAAGCGTCGCCCCCTTTTGGCAACCCTGCATCTATTTTCTTTAATTCTGCACGTACCATCGGCCTGATATCGGATAGGGCTATGTTGATGGGAGTTAAACCAAAAGCCGCCAGCTGAGTGCTGGTAACCCCTGGAAAGGAAATGCTTACATCAGTATTAAGCATATTCTTCATATTTTCAACATAGCCGCGTTGCAGGTTACGTTTATAAGCATCCGGTTTATTATTGCCAAAAACACCAGCGCGTAAGTCTGCAAATAGATCCGAAACGGTGTACGCCTTATTGCTGTTCTTTGCTTCATTATCATACATCCGTGCCAGCCTTGATGGATTAAGTATATTGGCCAGTACAGCAACCTGCAGCGCCTTAATACGGTTAAGTACAAGGCCATTATCAAATTTGCTTAGTTCAGACTTGTTGATAAGCCAAAGCGGAGTTTCAAACAATTGCTTGTTTAAAAAAAGAGCAGCATCACGTTGCCGGGCTTTGCTTACAAAATCATATACAGCACCTTTTTGATCATAAGTCTTAAAGTTTTCGTTCATGCCTCCAATATTGGTAGATACGTGGCCCATATAACGGTAAAACTGACCTATTACTTCGTTATATAACTCAGATACATCACTAAAGTTCTCGCCCTTTTGATAGGTCCATTTCTCGAGATTTGGTAAAATACGCTTCAAATTTGCAATGCCATAGGCGCTGGCCTTCATAGCATTGTCACCAAGATCCTCGTTTTGTAAACGGGGGTCAATAGATGTGCCCTGCCTGCCAAAATAATATAGTGGATTGCCAGCGCGCTCATTGGTCCAGTTTGCCAATATTTCTTTTTCCTGTTGTGGGTTTTTGTTACCTGGGAACCAGCTATAGCCCCATTTAATTGCCCATAAATCGTATTCGCCTATTTGCGGGTAAAGGTGTGTAACTCCATCACCAGGCTGGGCTATATAATTAAAGCGTGCATAATCCATAATAGAAGGAGCGGTTCCATGCTTATCAGTAAATGATTTTGAGCGTAGTGAATCAACCGGATAAGCGTAGCTTGAGCCAAAATTGTGGGGCAGCCCCAGCGTGTGTCCAATTTCGTGTGAGGACACAAAGCGAATCAGCTCACCCATTTGCTCATCAGTAAACCGGGCCTTACGGGCAGCAGGATTTACGGCAGCGGTCTGTATCAAATACCAGTCGCGTAATAAGCTCATTACGTTGTGGTACCAACCTACGTGACTTTCTAATATTTCGCCGCTCCGCGGATCTGAAACATGCGGTCCATAAGCATTTTCAACATCAGAAGCAAAGTATCTGATCACGCTATAGCGCGCGTCCTCGGTACTAAATTCCGGATCTTGTTTTGGTGTTGGTGCTTCCTTACCGGCAATTGCATTTTTAAAGCCGGCGGCTTCAAAAGCTTTATTCCAGTCGTTTATTCCCTGAATAAGGTATGGAATCCATTTTTTTGGAGTAGCGGGATCAATGTAATAAACTATCTGTTTTTTGGGCTCTACCAATTCACCTTTAGCGTAGGCAATGGGGTCTTTAGGTTCAAGTTTCCAGCGGTGTATATAAGCCGTTACCTGTGCCTTTTGCGCACCGGTTCCGTAATCTGTTTGGCGCTGGCCAAAAAAACCTACCCTGTCATCACTAATGCGGGCTTTCATAGCCATTTTGGGCAATAACAACATAGATGTGTTAAGCTCAAAAGACACAGCTCCATTAGAATTGTCGGTAGGCGACTCGCCGGAACGATACGTTTTTAAAGTGTGAGTTTCCAGGTTTATCGGAAAACTTTTAATAGTATCGATATATGACCGCGTATTATCAACCCCCGAAATTTTGTAAGCTTTTTTCACATCATCACTAAGCCCAATTGCAGTTACATCGCCGTTGTAAAAGTCGGTAACATCAATTAGTACACCTGTGGTGTCCTTATTAAAAGCTTTAATATCAAATGCAGCCAGTACAGCATCAAGGTTTGAATTTTTAACTGACTGGTACATATCGGTGGTACTATCGGCCCTTATTGAGTAGCTGGGTACCCGGATAAAAATTTGCTTATCATGACGTTCCCACTTCCATACCTGATTGTTCAATTGTTCGCCGCCGTATTGCTGGCCAAAGGTTTTTAAGCCGCCTGGGGTTTTAACATAACGGGTAACAACCAGCATTTCGCGGTTAATTAATGAATCGGGGATTTCATAATAATATTTCCCTTCAACTTTATACGTGTTAAAAAGCCCGCTGTCGGCCTTTATTTTGTCGGTTATGAGATCGCTGAACTTTTTAATACCATCTTTTTTAGGAGGGCCAACCGTTGCTGTTGACACCGTTCCTGATGGGCTGGTAGTAGTTTTAAGCGTTAAAGTTTGGTTTGCAGCTTGTTTTTTAGTAGCGCAAGAACTGGCTAAAACAACAAGCAAATACACAGCGCCGCGCATACTGTGCCGAACAAGGAATTGTTTATTCATTTATAACAATAGTTTTAAGGTAAACTTAATCAAAATATCACTTTTATACTTATACTGTGTAAATAATAATATCAGATACGGCGCTTTAAAGTAAGTATTACCTTGTCCAGTTTTTTATCGTGATACACATCAAGTAAAAGGCTCCGATCGTTTTTTGATTTAAACAGATCGTCAATTTCTTCGAGGGTCATTTTTGCAACTGGCTTAAAATTAATGGCAACAATTTCGTCATCCCGTTCCAAACCCACTTCGTCACCTGCTGATCCGGGCTCAACGCGATTAATAATAATGCGGTCAAAGTTATTACCAGCGGCATAGTATTCCAATCCGCTCATGTCATGTTCAAACGGATCCCGAAAGCGCGAACCTGTTTTTAGATACATGGTGTTATGGGCATAATCTAATATAACAGAAAATCGCTTAAGAATACCTATACCCAGGTTGCCATCTCTTTTTACGGATAAAGCGCTCTGATTATTGGTGGTATCGGGAAACGATGCTATAACCTGTTTAACTTTAAATTTACCCAATTCGAGCGACTCCACACGTCCTATAAAGCCATTAATAGGGCCATTTAAACCTATACCCAGATTGGCTGAGGCAATAAATTTTTGAGGTAGTCCATAACGCTTTATAATATTTTCAAGAGAAACGGGATGCCCTGCACCCAGGTCAATGATGAGTTTGGTTTTAATATTTTCGCCGGTCTGCAATTTTACCCAGGCTTCAACATAAGGTTTCCTGTCTTCAATGGTAATGGGAATAGGGACCCCTTTCCTAAATACCTTAAGGTCTTTTGGACGCCAAACCGTTAAAGTGCTGTCCTGAATACTAATTTTAACAGCCAAATTGTTAAAAAACTCGTAGCCGAGCAGTCCGTGTATGGGCATACCAGCGTAGCCAGACAAGCTAAAAAGGTCTTTTTTTAGTATAGCGGCGGCTACGTCATAACTTACAAGACCAGGTATTTCAACATCTAACGGTGAGGTAACGTAGGCTTCAGCATCTTCGCCTTCACCTAATCCGGGTATTTTTAAGGTGCGTTTGTTTGGAATATAAATTGAATCGGCTAATTTGGGATCGGTTATTATCATGAGTCCAACCCCGGTGTCTAATATGAAATTATAAGGGCCTTTATGATTAATGTTTAATTTTATTACCATAAGGCTGCGTACCAGCTTAAACGGGATAGTGATCTTTTTTTTATGGTAATCAAGATCAAAATATTGAGCCTGCGCAGTTAAAAAGCAACCCGAAAGTAAACACGCCAGCCATAACGCCCGGAATCGCCTTAATTTATGAAATAACGTACGTAGCAAGGTTATTATAGTTGGTATATTAAATTTACAACAATAATTGGTTAAACTGAATTAAATTATGCTAAAAACAACTTTTGTATTTCTGCTAACAATAATGAGCTTATTGCTATTTAATGATACCGTTTATGGTCGGTCAATTAAAAAACGGAAGATAAAAAAGCAGTTCAAGCACTCACAGATAATCAAGGATCATTTTACCGGGTTTGCCTTATATGACCTGGATGATAAGAAAATGATATATGAATTAAATTCTGATAAATATTTTATCCCGGCTTCAAATACAAAGTTGTTCACTTTTTACACTTGTCTTAAAATACTGGGCGATTCAATCCCTGCACTGCGGTATGAGTTGCGTCATGACTCGCTGGTGTTCTGGGGCTCGGGTGATCCTTCATTTCTGCACACTGATCTTAAGGGTATAAACGGATTAAATTTTTTGAAACGAAGTGATAAAAAACTCTATTATTCAACCAATGGCTATACCAATGATTTTTATGGAGCGGGCTGGGCCTGGAACGATTATAATGATTATTATCAGGCCGAAATAACCGCCTTGCCCATCGAGGACAATGTGGCCCTACTATATGCCGATCAAGATGGCAACCTGCAAATTAAACCAGCTTATTTTAAGCGGTATCTGAATGCCGACATCACGTATCGTCCGGATAAATTTACGGTTAAACGCGATTTTTTGAGCAATAATTTTGTTTACCCGGAAATGGCAGTACCTTCAAATTTCAGGCAGGAGATTCCGTGGAAGACAAACCCTGAATTAACGCTTGCTCTACTGCGCGATACACTTAAAAAGCCGGTATGGCCAGTAAACCTGCCATTAAGCGTTAACGCTAAAATAATATATAATACTAATGCCGATTCTGTTTACCGGCGTATGCTGCAACCCAGCGATAATTTTATTGCCGAACAACTGTTATTGGTTTGTTCATCGGTAAAGTTTAATACCTTGAATACCGATTCGGTGATCAATTATTCAAAGGCTAATTTTTTAAATGACCTTCCGGATGCCCTGCAATGGGTTGATGGTTCCGGGCTTTCGCGCATGAATTTATTTACTCCAAGAAGTATCATCGCCCTGCTGTGCAAGATCCATGATGAAGTAAAAGATGAACGGCTTTTGCAAAGCATGCTACCTGCAGGCGGTGCAACCGGTACACTCAAAAACGCTTATAAAACTGATAACGGGCAAGTATTTGTTTGGGCAAAAACAGGATCGTTATCAAATAATTACAACCAGAGCGGCTACCTGGTTACCCGCAAAGGCAAGCGGCTGGCATTCTCATTCATGAACAATAATTTCACACGGCCTGTAAAGGAAATAAGGGATGAAATGGTGAGGATCATGACTTACATTCATGAAGAGTTTTGATCCAGTTAAACCTTCGCCGGGGCGGAGATTTTTAATTACAATTTTAACTTACCGGTTACAGGTAGTCTGGCGCCGTCCTTTTTTTGGCAGGGTTGAATGGGACTTAATTTAGTCGTCTCTCCAATTGTTCTTCTACTTTTTTAAATACCTGTATGGGTTTTAGTGTACGCCAACCCAGGTCATCAAGCACACCTCCAAAACTAATGTAATAATCAATATTATTACGCTTAAACTCGTCTATTACATGTTCCCTGAAATTGATACCTGCAATCCAGCCGTCTTCCACATCCTGAAACCATTCTTCATAATAACAATCATCAGACGAATGAAAATTGAGTACATTTTCGCCGATAAGTATAAAATGATTAATTCCGTTATCAATCATCAGTTCCAGCAATTCACGCTTAAGCATCATAATATCATTGTTAATGGCATCGTTCCATTCGCCAATAAATTCAATAATAGTATATCCTTTCTCATAATCGGCAAACAGTACCTTCAGGTACAGGGTATTGGAGCCAAAGGAATCCCATTGCGGGTGCAGCAGGTAATTGTAAACCTGCTTATCAAATTCAAACTCGCTATATTCAGTTGCATAAAAAGGTGAATATTCATCTTCCGATGCTATATAATCGTCTCGCCAGCGGTAATATGGTTCTATCTCGTGCATTCCTCAAATTTCAATTTCAAATGAGCGGATATATAAATTAATATTTAACACCTCACCACATTTGAACACCAACCAATCTGTTCATTAATATGTACAACTGCTAATTGCACATCATTTATTAAAGTTATCTACAGCGCTTCTTACACTTCCGTGTTTTTTTAACAAAGCTGCAGCATCATCTTCATTTAAGCCGGTTTCTTCCATCACCATGCGAGCTCCGCGGTTAACCAGTTTATTGTTGCTTAGCTGCATATCAACCATTTTATTTCCTTTTACGCGTCCCAGTTGTATCATTACACTGGTACTCAGCATATTCAAAACCATCTTTTGCGCCGTTCCCGCCTTCATTCTTGTTGAGCCGGTTAAAAACTCCGGCCCAGTAATTACCTCAACCGGGTATTGGGCTTCGGCAGCAACCGGACTGCCGCTATTGCAAACTATACAGCCGGTTATTATATTGTTTTGAGCGGCCATTTTTAACCCGCCTATTACATAAGGGGTGGTACCGGATGCTGCTATGCCTATAACAACGTCCTTATCATTTATTTCAAATTCCTGCAGATCTTTCCAGGCTTGCTCCGTATCATCCTCTGCAAATTCAACCGCTTTGCGTATAGCACCATCGCCACCGGCAATAAGACCAACAACCATATCAAACGGAACTCCAAATGTTGGCGGGCACTCAGAAGCGTCAACCACGCCTAAACGGCCGCTCGTACCGGCACCAATATAAAACAGCCGTCCGCCATTTTTCATCCTTGAAGCGGTTATAGTAACCAGCTGCTCAATTTGCGGCAGCGCTTTTTTAACAGCAAGGGGTACTGTTTGATCTTCTTTATTGATATTCTCAAGTATCTCAAGAACAGATAGCTGCTCTAAATTCTTATAATGCGATTCCCTTTCGGTGATGGTTTCCATTAAATTTCAAATAATTTATAACAAAATTCGGTAAAAAACATCAAATGCAACGGTGTCAATAAAAATTATTGATTTAGCATTGATTAACTTTGCTTATTGAACATGAAAAAAACTGCAGGCGTTATTTTCAGGACGATGATCCTGATATTGGTGGGGATAACTATTGGGTTGCTGATAAGCGACCATAACTTTGCTGACCGTAACCTTGGGTTTTCATTTTCGGGCTCAGGCAAACTATCAAAAGTTTTAGAACTGGTAGGCCAAAATTATGTTGACAGTGTTAATATCGACAGTATTGAAGGGGTATCAGTTAACGATCTGTTGCAAAACCTTGACCCGCACTCCCTTTATTTACCACCGCAGCAGGCCCAGTCAATCAATGAACGGCTGGATGGTGGTTTTAATGGCATTGGCATTGAATACCAGTTGTTGCGCGATACGCTGATCATTACCCAGGTGTATGCCGGCGGACCAGCTGCGAAAACAGGGCTGCTGGCTGGCGGCAAGGTTATTAATGTAGATAATAAAAAGTTTTCGGGCACCAAACTTACAACCGAAAGGGTAAATAACATTTTCAGGGGACAGAAGGACGCCGTTATTTTGCTTGGTGTTACATTTGGTAATGGGATAAAAACATATGCTATAAAGCGCGGACGCGTTGACATCAGCAGTGTAAATGCTGCATATATGGCTGATAAAAATACAGGGTACATTAAAATTGGCAAGTTTGCGTCAACAACCGATGCCGATTTCCGCAAGGCCCTGACGAAGCTTAAAGCAGATGGAATGAGTAAATTACTGCTTGATCTGCGCGGCAATGGCGGCGGGTACCTGAATGCGGCAACATCACTTGCAGATGAATTTTTAGGTAAAGGAAAACTAATTGTTTACACTAAAGGTGTACATGAGCCACGCACCGATTATTTTGCAACAGATTCCGGCTCGTTTCAACAGGGAAAGGTAACTGTATTGATCGACGAATATTCGGCATCGGCCAGTGAAATATTGGCAGGAGCATTGCAGGATCTTGACAGGGCTACTATTGTTGGCCGGCGCTCATTTGGCAAGGGGTTAGTACAACAACAATTTCCGTTTGGGGATGGCTCGGCTGTAAATTTAACCGTTGCCAGGTATTATACCCCATCAGGGCGGTCAATACAAAAATCATACAGGGGTGGCCTGGAAAGCTATCGTAATGAGCTGGCAGCACGCATGCAAAAAGGCGAGTTGTTTTCTGAACAAAGCAACAGGAGCGATACGGTTTTTAAAGGCTCATCATATCATACCCTTAACGGGCGCAAGGTTTTTAGCGGCGGCGGAATAATGCCCGATGTTTTTGTGCCGGCAGATACTTCTCAAAGCACATTATTAATTCAAAATTTAATTGACCAGCAGCTTTTTTCGGCCTTCGTGATTGACAGGATGCAGCCTGTTTTAAACCGGTTTGCAACTGACAGTGATTTTATAAAACAGTATACAGTAAGCGATAATGATCTTCACGATTTTATCCTTTACTCATCACAAAAACTCAAAGAAATGGATTCGCACGAATTGTTGATCTCCAGGGATTACATCAAGAGTGTGCTTAAAGCCAATGCCGCTCGTTTTAAATGGGGCGATAATGCATTTTACCAGGTAATAAATGATAATGATGAGGCATTTAAGAAAGCCCTGAACATATGATCATTTTACTTTTGCCTAAACCAAACCTGCACAGGCGCGCCGGAAAAATCAAAATTCTCTCTTAATTTATTTTCTATAAAACGGTAATAGGGTTCCTTCACATATTGTGGCAAATTGCAAAAGAACGCGAACATTGGTGACACGCCCGCAATTTGAGTGATATATTTAATTTTAACGTATTTGCCTTTAATGGATGGCGGCGGGTAGTTTTCGATAATGGGCAACATTACCTCGTTCAGTTTAGAAGTAGATATCTTTCGTGCCCTGTTCTGATAAACCTGATTGGCCACATCAATTACTTTTAGTACCCGTTGTTTTTCGGTAACAGAGGTAAAAACTATGGGCACGTCAGTAAAAGGCGCTATTTTTTCGCGGATCTGTTCTTCAAATACTTTGATCGTTTTATTGTTCTTTTCAATCAAATCCCATTTATTCACCACAATTACCACGCCTTTTTTGTTCTTTTCGGCAAGATGAAATATATTGATGTCCTGTGACTCAATACCTTCAACAGCATCAATCATCAGGATTACCACATCAGCTTCTTCAAGTGCTTTGATGGTACGCATAACAGAGTAAAACTCAATATTTTCCTTAACCTTTGTTTTTTTACGCATACCGGCGGTATCAATCAGCATAAAATCATGCCCGTACTGATTGTAATGTATGTGTATAGAATCGCGGGTGGTACCGGCTATCGGAGTAACTATATTACGGTCTTTACCAATCAGCGCGTTTATAATAGATGATTTGCCCACATTCGGCCTGCCCACAATGGCATATTTAGGCCTGGTGTTTTCTTCCGGAAATTCATCTTCAAAATGTTTAACCACTTCGTCAAGCAATTCCCCGGTGCCTGATCCCGTCATGGACGATATGTTATATATTTCGCCCAGGCCTAAACTATAAAAAACAGTAGCGTCGGCCAAAAGGGCGTTGTTGTCCAGTTTATTTACCACCACAAATACCGGTTTTTTGCTTCTGCGCAGCAAATTGGCAATTTCGTCATCAAGATCAGTAATACCGGTAGTAACATCAACCATAAACAAAATAACAGAAGCCTCTTCAATAGCAATCTCCACTTGTTCACGAATAGCGGCTTCAAACACATCAACAGAGTTGGCTACATAACCCCCGGTATCAATTACAGTAAAATGATGGTTGGTCCACTCAGAAACACCATAATGCCTGTCGCGGGTTACACCGCTAAAATCGTCAACAATGGCTTTGCGGGTTTCGGTTAAGCGGTTATATAAAGTTGATTTGCCTACGTTAGGTCTGCCCACTATGGCTACTATATTGCTCATTCTTTTTAGATTTGAGATGTTAGATTTGAAATAGGAGACGCTCTTGGGCCCGTTATCAAATTCACACCAAAATTATTTCATTAATTTATAAATACCAGATTTATCTCAAATCTAATATCTCAGATATCACATCTGTGTTTTATTCGTATCCGAATTTTTTAAGGTAATTTTTTTTGCTGCGCCAGTCAGGTATCACTTTTACAAACATCTCCAGGAAAACCTTGCGCTGAAAAAAGTCTTCCATATCGCGCCGGGCATAGGTGCCCACTATTTTAAGCATTTTACCGCCCTGGCCTATCAGTATGTTTTTTTGTGAGTCGCGCTCAACAATAATCTCGGCGCTGATACGGTGCAGGGTTTCGCCTTCAACAAAGGCGGTTACAATAACTTCACTACTGTACGGAATTTCTTTTTTGTATTGTTTAAATATTTGTGCTCGGATCATTTCCGACGCAAAAAAACGATCGTTGCGATCCGTCAGCGCATCTTTTTCATAATAGGCGGGGTGCTCTGGCAGGTTCTCAATAACAAAGTCCATGATGGCTTTAATGTTATGGCCCAATAATGCCGAAATAGCGAAAACAGCCTTGGGCTTTAATTTTTCCTGCCAGAATTCTACTTTTTTCTTAACAGTCTCTTCGTCGCTTTGATCAATTTTATTGATAAGTACAGCTATGGGTGCCAGTGAGCCTTCCAGTTTTTTCAACACATCGGCCTCGTCATACTCCTCATAAATATCAGTAACCAACAGGATAAGGTCGGCATCAACAATCGAACCATCTACCTGGTGCATCATACTTTCATGCAGGGCATAGTGGGGTTTAATTACGCCGGGAGTGTCGGAAAACACAATCTGGTAGTTTTCATCATTCACAATACCCAATATACGGTGGCGTGTAGTTTGAGCCTTGGGAGTGATGATTGACATATTTTCGCCAACAAGGGCGTTCATAAGGGTTGATTTACCGGCGTTGGGCTTACCAATTATGCTTACAAAACCTGCCTGATGACTCATATAAAAATAATTAAAAATATATTTGGACTGCAAAGAAACGAATTATATCTTTGCAGTCCAATTAAAACGGAGTGCAAATTGCATTTTGACAATTGGAAGGAACTTTCCGAAGTTATGACGGAATGCAACATATAAGAATAACAGTGCGGGATGGAGCAGTTGGTAGCTCGTCGGGCTCATAACCCGAAGGTCGTAGGTTCGAGTCCTGCTCCCGCTACCTCAAGTAAAAAGCCTTGAATCGAAAGATTTGAGGCTTTTTTGTTTATTATTATGTAGTTTTAAATATCGAAGATGTGAAATTATGTTTTCTTGAATAGATAATCAGCAGCACTCTTAATATGACCCGGAATACATTCAGAAAAATAGACGATAACTTGCGCGTAATAATACAAGGCAAATCCTCAACCAAAACGTCAGACTTTCTACAAGCATTTTTAATCGATATGTTTCCTATTGAGGCTGTTGAAAACCTTCACGAAGAGGAATTTGAATTTGGCTCGGGGAGTGGCTGGGATGAACTAATTATCAGTATTAATCCTCAAAGAAACATCCCGGAAGAATATTCAAGGATAATTATAGAAAGACGGATTAAGTTATTTACCAGTGAAGACGAATATCAAGTATGGGTTGAGTTAGAATTTGATAAAATGGCATATTCAGAATCCTTTTACAAAAAGTCTGATTTTTTTTCTGAAAAGTCAGAGTGGGTTAATGCTATTAACAGTAACAGTGTTTTTAAAAAATTAAAGGATTCCATCCCTATAAAAATTATTAGGGAAGACAATTTCGATTTTGTTGGTTGAAATTTAACAAGCCTTTTAGTTCTTGAAATAAACGGTTCGATTTTAGTCCTGCTCCCGCTACCTCATCAAATCGAAAGCCTCTTAGAGAAATCTGAGAGGCTTTTTTGTTGGAAATAATGTTTGGGATCGGTATAACCGGGTAAAATATATTACTGATATATTAAAAGGCGACAAAGATCTTTTTGATTATGTCGGTTAAAAGCAGAATTTAGCATTTCATAATCCTGTAGCCGTATGATCTTTCAATTCCAAAAACAATTCCCGCAATTGAATACCTATTGGCAGCGTTACCTGCCACTTCAAAAACGGTTGGATGTTCCGGCTAAAACCAAACTGCTGGATGAAGGCGTGAATTCACAACACGCGATTTACGTGGAGAAAGGGTGTCTTCGCACCTACTTCAACAACAACGGGGAAGAAAAGACCGTCCAATTCTTTTTTGAGGAAGAAGGCTTGAGTTCCCTTGACAGTTTCATTAATAACTCACCCAGCCCTTTTACCATTGAAACGGTAGAACCATCAGTTGTTTACATGCTTTCCAAAAAACATGTATTGCAGCTGCTTGACGAATTAACCCATGAACCGGATTTTTTGATGATGTTTATGAAGATAACTGCAAAGCGGTTAACACATTACTCGGGCGAATTTATTTCTTTTATCAGAGATACTCCCGAGCAGCGTTATCAGCGCCTTTTGGAAGAGCGGCCTCATATTATTCAGCGGGTTAGCCAGCATTATATCGCTTCTTATTTGGGTGTAAGCAGTGTCCATCTTAGCCGCATTAAACACAAACTGGCCAAGGGGAACGCACATTTCTGAACTTGATAACATATGTTATTGCCCCGGTATTCGGGTTGCTGCAACTTTGCTTTATAAAAATTTAAAATATGAAAGCAGCAGTGATTTATCAAAAGGGCGAATTGCCACAGTATGTGGAATACCCAGTGCCCGAACCAAAAAATGAAAATGAGATACTGGTAAGTGTTAAAGCGGTTGCCATTAAACACTTTGATAAAGGCCAGGCCAGTGGAACGCATTACAGCAGCACCGGCCCTAAAGAAGGCGGCAAGATTATTGGGGGCGACGGCGTTTGTTTGCTGGAAAACGGAACCCGCGTTTATGCCATTGGGACAAGCGGCATGCTGGCTGAACGGGCAATTGTTGAAAAAGGCCGTTTTGTAGAGGTGCCTGATGGCGTGGATGATGCCACAGCTGCCGCATTACCCAACTCCGTATTCGGTGCGGCAATGGGTCTTAAATTTAAAGCGGATATAAAACCAGGTGATGTAGTGCTCATTAACGGGGCAACGGGCTTTACCGGAAGAGTGGCCGTTCAAATCGCGAAACATTACGGAGCCGGTAAAGTGATCGTAACGGGTAGAAACCAGCAATCGTTGATAGACCTGCTTGACCTGGGTGCCGACGAAGCCATTTCGGTTTTACTGGAAGACGAGCAATTCAAAACAAAAATTCAACACATTCACGCCACTACCCACATCAATGTAATAATAGATTACCTGTGGGGACACCCCGCCGAATTGATATTGGAAGCGCTGAAAGGAAACGGCAGCTTTACCAATCCCACTCGATACGTTTCTGTTGGCAGTATGGCAGGCGACCTTATTAACATTTCATCAGCTATCCTGCGCAGTACCGATATTCAGCTAACCGGATCGGGGCTGGGTTCATGGAGCAAACCGCAAATAGCCGAGCTTTTCAAATCCATATTGCCCGAAATGTTCCGGCTGGCTGCCGAGGGTAGGTTAGTGGTTGATACCGTGCAAGTGCCTATTGAAAATATTAGCAAACTATGGGATCTGGAAGTAAATGACGGTAAACGCCCGGTGGTAATTATATAATATATTTTGAAGATTACGCTGATCCTCTTCGCCGGTCCCCTGCTGGCCGGCGAACGTTGAATATATGTAAGAAACCGCATTTTTACAGTGGCAAATAATATCATGCGAGTATCTTGGCGCAACTATTCTTTCCATAAAAAAACTATCCTGTTGCTGTCCCTGCTGTTTCGCACAAACTGCGGTGGTCAATGGTCGGGTTACCGACAATGCGGGAACCGATTTACCGACGTGGGCTGTGCCGCGGCGCGGCATGGCCGATCCAGTCGAGTTGCAGACTGTTAAAACACCTCATTAAGTCCTAAAAAGAAGCCGCTCGAACCATAACTGCCCCGTCCGTAGTCAATACAGAGGTTTGAGCGCGTATATTTATTGAATAACAGCCTTAATCCCACTCCTGCTCCGGGTTCCCAATACCTGAACAGCTTGATATCGCGCTGGTTATTGGCCGATTCGATATTTACAAAAGTAACACCACTTAATAACTTGTTTGAGGTGAGCGGAAAACGGTATTCTGCTTCGTTGTATACAAATGACAATCCTTTAAAACGGCCAATAACAAATGCCCGGCCTATGCGGCCATAAGCATCGCTGCCGGTACCGGGCAGTTCAAGGTAAGGCAATGATCCGTTAAGCAGGTAATTGGCCCAGTGCCAAAAAGCAAAAACATTTTCAGGGTTAGATGCTGATAGGCTCCAGTACTTTCTGAATTCTGTTTTAATTTGCCATGCATTACGCGTGCTGCCCAGCCAGCTTTGGTTTGCCCTTAATACAACATCAGCATAAATACCCCTGAACGGGCGGTTTGGTTGATCGCGGTTATTGAATTGGAAATTCAATAAAATACCATTGGCCTGATAAGCATTAGGCGAATACCCATTTTTAACGCTATACCTAAAATTGTGAGTAGCTGTTATTGGCACTTCCTTACGACCATCGTCAATACCGGTATAAAAATTAAAACTAAGGCCTGCGCCGGCGTAAAAATAATTAGCAAGCTTGCGGTAAATGCGCTCATTTACTTTAATATAAACATATCTGAGGGGATATTCATTGGGGTTGTTGGGGAAATGCTCATCATTCATACGAAGTTCGCCATCGCCAACACTCCTGCGCCCGGTACCCAGCCCGTTGTCCTTTGCTATGGTTTTTCCAATTTGCAAAGTGCCCTGGAGGTTCCATTTGTTTTCCGATGAAAAGGCATTATGCTTAAACTCAAATGTCGAAAGCCGGTTGGTTGAAATGTAAAACCCTGCATTGATCACAGACAGTGTTGTATTGACTGGATCACCAAAATATTTGCCTCCTGATGAAATTGCTCCAACAGCAAAGCCGACACTTGGATTATATGCAGCGGATGGTAACACTGACCAGCTGCCTTCTTTGGTCATATCAACCGGAGCGGCAACTGAATTTTTGCCGCTGAAAAAGGCGCTTAAAATGCCATTAGCATCCCTTTGCGATCCTAAGGAGTCGGCGGTGTATATCCGGGTTTGGGCAAACAACCTGCCGGCACTTAACAGCACCAAACAAATAAGCGCGCTTCTGCAAATGAGAATGATCAATTAGGTTTACTTTATTAGTTAATGCTAATATAATAGTATCATTTAAGGATAAGAAGGAAAAGTCATAAAAAAGTAATTTTTTTTATTGAATAGACATTATAATTCTATAGGAGTAGACAACATGGCCACGGACAACATTGTAAATCACCAAAACTGAAGTAATTGTACCGTAGAATTTAAATGAGTATGTTTAATAAAATAATAACGCAATAGTTTTTAACCGGTTATGCATATTACTTTTTTTATAATCAACATCTTGCTTTTTATTGGCTATGAAAAGGATCAGTTTGATTTAAAAGCTGATTTAAAAAAAGACGGTATAATATTGCAGGAACGACATGGTCGATATGTAGATAGATCCAAACTAAGTCAATTTGAGTTATACGCTAACTTGAATTTATCAAAATTTAAATTTGACAAGCGAATATCGGGCAAACACAGTATTTTAAAATGGACAAGCGCTTCAGTTGCTAAACTCACCATTTATGAGGTAAAGTCAATCGTACCATCTGATACTATTTATCAGGATACAATAATTCTGTGGGATTCTGTTACAAACAGAAGTATGACTAAGCTTGGAGAGAAGGTAAATCTAAAACCTTCTAATTTTACATTTCACACGTTCATTATTCAGCCAACGAGCAAAAAGCCACTAATTTATATGACTGAACAGCATGAGGGTTTAATGGAATATCACATTGGCGACAAAATATTTTATCCCGTTTATGAAGATATAGTATTGGGCCTGAAAAAGCCTGATATAAAAGAGATATTAAAATTGATAGCTGCTTTAAGATGACCTGTTTATGCGGCATTCTCCTGGTTGGTAATGTATCTGCTGTCCTCCATCCCTATTCCCTTAATAAAAACTTAAAAACCATTTGTTAATAAAGTAAATAAGCGTATCTTTGCAGTCCCGAAAATGCGGGGTATAATAAACGTTTAAACAATTTAATTAAAAGCAAGTGAATACGTTAAGTTACAAAACTGTCTCAGCCAACAAAAAAACCGTTAACAAACAATGGGTTGTTGTTGACGCACAAGGCGAGATTTTGGGGCGCTTGTCCACTAAGATCGCAATGATCATTCGTGGTAAAACCAAGCCAGATTTCACCCCGAACGTAGACTGTGGTGATAATGTAATAGTTATCAACGCAGACAAGGTAAAGTTGACCGGAAACAAATTCAGTGACAAAACCTATGTTAGGTACACTGGTTATCCAGGTGGTCAGCGTTTCATTTCTCCTAAGGAGTTAATGGCAAAACATCCTGAACGCATCATTGAAAAAGCGGTTCGTGGTATGTTACCTAAAAGTCGTTTGGGCAAAGCATTATTTGGTAACCTGTATGTTTATGCAGGTACTGAGCATCCTCATGCAGCACAAAACCCAACAACCATTTAACTTTTTATTTTAAAGGAGAAAAGAAATGCCAACAACTAACACTTCAGGCAGAAGAAAAACAGCCGTTGCACGCATCTATCTTACCGAGGGTAATGGAGCGATCGTCGTAAACGGAAAAGATTACAAAGAATACTTCCCAACATTGCCATTACAATACATCGTTACTCAAAGTACTGAGGTTTCTGGTTCGGCCGGAAAATTTGATGTTAAAGTAAATGTTGCAGGTGGTGGTGTAAAAGGACAGGCAGAAGCCGTTCGTTTAGCTATTGCGAAAGCCATTGTTGAACTTGATCCTGAAAAGAAACCTTCACTACGCGCTAAAGGTATAATGACACGTGATGACCGTATGGTTGAGCGTAAAAAACCAGGACGCAAGAAAGCACGTAAGAGATTCCAATTCAGTAAACGTTAATCAAAGGAGGACAACAAAATGGCAAGAACAACATATCAGGATTTACTGGATGCAGGTGTACACTTTGGTCACCTTACCCGCAAATGGGATCCGAAAATGTCACAGTACATTTTCATGGAACGCAACGGTATCCACATTATTGATTTAAATAAAACCTTAACTAAGGTTGAAGAAGCTGCTGCAGCTATCAAACAAATTGTAAAATCAGGCCGCAAGGTATTATTCGTAGCTACAAAGAAACAAGCGAAAGATATTGTTGCTGATTATGCAAAAACAGTGAACATGCCGTACATCACCGAGCGTTGGTTGGGTGGTATGTTAACTAACTTTGCAACCGTACGCAAGTCAATCAAAAAGATGTCAAACATCGATAAACTGACTAAAGACGGTACTTACAGCAACCTTTCAAAAAAAGAAAGACTGATGATACAGCGCGAACGCATCAAATTAGAAACCCTGTTAGGTGGTATATCTGATTTGAACCGTTTACCAGCAGCATTATTCCTGATCGACGTAAAGAAAGAACATATCGCGGTTTCAGAGGCGTTAAAGTTGAACATCCCTACATTTGCTATGGTTGATACCAACTCTGACCCTTCAAACATCGACTTCCCTATCCCTGCAAATGACGATGCTACCAAATCAATTTCATTGATCACCAGCATTATCATCAAAGCGATTGAAGAAGGTTTAGATGAGCGCAAGCGCGAAAAAGAAGACGAAGCAGAAAAAGAGGCAGCTCAGGCAAAAGCTAAAGCTGATGCTCCTGAAGTGGCAGACAGAACCCCTAACGAAGGTGGTAAAAGAACCCGCAAAGCAGCCGAAGTAGCAGATGTTGTAGCCGACACTGATGCCGAAGCTCCTGCAGCCGAAACAGAAGAGTAATTAAATTGTGGGTTGTAAGTTGTGAGTTATAAGTTTTCTTGTAATTACAATTTACAGCCCATAGTTTTAATATTAAAAATAGTTGCAGGTTACAGCAGCACATTAATTTTGCTCAAAGCTTACAACTCATAACACAAAATTTAAAACTCAAAAAACATGTCTACAGTACAAATATCTGCAGCCGACGTAAACAAACTGCGCCAGCAAACTGGTGCCGGTATGATGGATTGCAAAAAAGCATTAACCGAAACTAACGGTGATTTTGAAGCAGCTATCGATTTTTTAAGAAAAAAAGGTGCTAAAGTTGCAGCAAGCCGTCAGGACAGGGAATCAAACGAAGGTGTGGTTATCTCTCGTACATCAGCTGATGGAAAACGCGGTGTGGTTATCGAGTTAAACTGCGAAACTGACTTCGTTGCTAAAAATGCTGAGTTTATCGCTTTTGCTAACGCTATTGCTAACGAAGCCGTTGAAAACAAACCTGCTACTATTGAAGAACTTTACGCTCTTTCAATTGATACTGATAACACCCGCACCACTATTGGCGAGGCTGTTATTGACAAAACAGGTAAGATCGGCGAAAAGATCGGTGTATCTAAATATGAAGTTGTTGAAGGCGAAAAAGTTATCGCATATGTACATGGTAACTTCCGTTTAGGTGTATTAGTTGCACTGAGCGCTAATGCAGCCGGTGCAGACGAAGCTGGTAAAGATGTAGCAATGCAAATTGCCGCCATGAACCCTGTTGCTATTGATAAAGATGGTGTTGACGCAACAACTGTTGAGCGCGAGCTTGAAATTGCAAAAGATCAGATCCGTGCCGAAGGCAAACCAGAAGAAATGGTTGAAAAAATATCTTTAGGCAAGCTGAACAAATTTTATAAAGATTCAACCCTGTTAAACCAGGAGTTTGTAAAAGATCCTTCAAAAAGCGTTGCTCAGTTCCTGAGCACTGTTGAAAAGGGGTTAACAGTAACCGCCTTTAAACGAGTAGCTTTAGGAGCTTAATATTTAATCCCCCTCGTTTTAAAACGAGGGGGATTTTTTTTGCGATAAAAGCCCGCGTCCTTGCGAGGCACGAAGCAATCTTTATGCTGTACAGAATGAATGAGCATGGTTGCTACTTATCTATGAGATTGCCACGCTTCGCTCGCAATGACATGTTGATTAAATATTTATACTATGACAACAGCGCTTCATAATCTCAAACTCATATCTGGTGGCAGTATCACCGAAGGCAAAGCCGTTCTGCTATCAGCCGGTGTGATCATTGATGTTATTGATGATACGGCTATTCCAGCGGATGCCGAAAAGACCGACCTTAAGGGTGCATACCTTGCCCCGGGCTTTATTGATTTGCAGATTTACGGTAGCGGAGGCCAACTATTTGCCGGTAAGCCAACCGTTGAAGCGCTTGAACAACTGGAAAACGATCTGCTTAACCAGGGCACCATTGGCGTATTTGCTACTATCGGCACCAACACCAATGATATTGTAGAAACCGGGATAGAAGTCGCTAAAATATATCGTGAAAAAAGTAGGGGAGCCTTTTGGGGCCTGCACCTGGAAGGGCCATATTTAAACCCGGCCAAACGCGGGGCACACCCGGCAAAGTTTATAAAGAAAGCTACCCTGGCCGAAGTTAAAGGATGGGTTGAAAAGGCCGATGGCGTGATAAAAATGATAACCATAGCCCCCGAACTGCAGGATCAGGAAGTGATAGATTACTTGTACAACGAAGGAATTATCATATCGTCTGGGCACAGTAATGCCACTTACGCCGAGGGAAAGGCATTTTTAAACAAACCTATACAGGCGGTAACACATTTATATAATGCTATGCCGCAAATGCATCACCGCGAGCCTGGCTATATCCCTGCTATTTTTGAAGAACGACCTTACACCAGTATCGTGGCAGATGGTATCCATGTTGATTTTGCTATGATACGCCTTGCCAAACGCGAACTTGGAGACAAGCTTTATTTAATCACCGACGCGGTTACCTCGACCAGGGAGGGCGAATATCAGCATGAACTGAGAGGCGACAGGTATACCATGCCCGACGGTACGCTGTCTGGTTCATGTTTAACTATGCTCAAGGCTGTTGAAAATTGCGTAAAAAGGGCAGGCATTGATTTGGCCGAAGCGGTAAACATGGCTTCACTATACCCGGCGCAATTAGCAGGACAAACCAAAAAAGGAAAAATTGAAAAAAGTTTTGATGCCGACCTGGTTATTTTTAATTCCGGGTTTGAAGTAACAGGTACTATTTTAAAAGGCGATTTTTTAACAAACGCAACATAAAATTTTAACACTGGGTTTTATTACATATTTTTGGTAAACTACTTCTATATGAACAAAGCTTTATCAAATTATGATATATACGCAAGCGAGTTCAGTCTATTTCTATTAAAAAATGCGCAAAATATCCATAAGCGCAATTGAAAAACAAATAATTAAGCGAAAAAAACAAACCACACCAGATGAAGTACAAAAGAATCTTACTAAAACTTTCGGGCGAATCGTTAATGGGCAGCAGGCAGTATGGGATTGATAATAATCAGGTTTTGCAATATGCTCATGATATTAAAAATGTATATGATGCAGGTATAGAAATAGCGATCGTTGTTGGTGGCGGTAATATTTTCAGAGGATTAAGTGCCGAGAAATCCGGTATGGAACGTGCCCAGGCCGACTATATGGGGATGCTGGCTACGGTAATTAACTGTATGGCCCTGCAAAACGCGTTGGAAAGTATCGGAGTTGAAACACGCCTGCAATCGGCAATAAAAATGGAGCAGATCTGTGAACCTTACATTCGCCGCCGCGCTATGCATCATTTAGAGGTTGGCAAGATCGTTATATTTGGCGCAGGTACCGGTAACCCTTATTTCACCACTGATACGGCAGCTTCTTTACGTGCCATTGAAATTAAAGCCGACGTAGTATTAAAAGGTACCCGAGTTGATGGCATATACACCGCTGATCCTGAAAAAGATCTTTCTGCAACCCGTTATGACGAAATTTCATTCCAGGAGGTATATGATAAAGGGTTAAATGTAATGGATATGACCGCAATAACCCTTTGCCGCGAAAATAAATTACCGATCATCGTGTTTGACATGAACCAATCAGGCAATTTTATGAAGATTGCCCAGGGCGAACCAATTGGTACCCTCGTACATTAATTATTATTAATCGTCTCGTCATCCCGAATTTATTTCGGATCCACAAGCCAAGCACTTTGTGTGACGATTAATTGCCTATGCGGCGCTGAAACAAGTTCAGCATGACTCATTTATAAAAACAAAAGGCCTTCATTAAATGAAGGCCTTTTGTTTTTTAAGCCAAATGCTATTTATTTGGTGTCAGCAAGTTGTTTTATAGCTTCATCGGCGGCGGTGGCAGATGCAGTATCATTCATTTGTGTACGCTGTGTTTTTATACCCTGCAGTACACCGCCCGCAAACTGAGCGGCACCATACATTTTGTATTTTATGCCAAATGCTTTCAATTCTTCAATGCCTTGTTGCGCATATTCAGGTTTTTCAACGCGTCCGGTAAAATCAGCAAATTTTTGAACGCTGTTAAACTTGTTCTGAATAGTGCTGCTCTTAAAGGTATTATATATATACGGCCATTCGGCTGAGCCACCGTTGGCAGCATACACATTAAATATGGCCGCGGTTAATGCCCCTTTATTGTCTTTTTCAAAGCCCTTAGCCAATGGCAGTGCCTGAGCAGGTTCCAAAAGACTGATGGCTGTTAATGCGGCTCCCTGTACCGCGTATGATTCGCTGTTGAGCGACTCCTTGAACAAGGTTAAATTACCAGCAGCTTTGAGCTTGCCTAAGGCCGTGATCGCGGCTGCACGTGCCAGTGTATTATCGTCAGTTTTTGCAAGCGAGGTCAATACAGGTTGGGCGGCATTGCGTATATCATCATTAGTAAGATTCAATGCTTTAATGGCCTTAATACGGAGGCCATAGTATTTATCTTTTAAAGCAGCTATGATTATTTTTTGATTAGGCTTTTCTTTTTGATTAGCCGCAGCCGCTTCAATGGCCTCATACCTATCCATGTACAATGGAGCATTAAAATACTGAAACGAAAATTCGTCAATTGTTTTATTGTCTGTCTTTTTCGCCAGCAGTATTTTATCGCCATCAACATTTACCAGGTCAGGCTTGGTTGCTAAATGAAAGGTTAAGGTATCTGCCTTGTCATTCATCCAAACTTTATGACGCTCTTTTTTTCCTCCCGAATAGATATCAATAGCCATAGGCAATTTAAAGGTTTGCCCATCCTGGCTTTGCTGCAGGTAAACGGTTTGTGTTTTGGCAGCGTCATCCCATTTGTAACTGATGTTTAATACCGGGTGACCGGCACCATAATACCACTGATTAAAATACCAGTTAAGATCAAGCCCGCTGGCGTCTTCAAAAGCCAGACGTAATTGCTGTGCCTCGCCATTTTTAAAGGCATTTGTTTTCAGGTAAATATTTAACCCTTTAAAAAAGGCCGCATCCCCTAAATAATTACGCAGCATGTTTAAAATACGGCCGCCTTTTTGGTAGGTAACTACATCAAAAACATCTTCTTTATCTGCATAATGGAAACGCACCAGGTCTTTAGTTTTAGCATCCGGATTTCTTAAATAAGCCAGCATATCATCATGGTTATGCTCATCACCTACATCTTTACCATATTTATGTTCGGCCCAAAGGACTTCGCTAAAATTAGCGAACGATTCATTCACGGTAAGGTTACTCCAGCTTTCTGCAGTTACATAATCCCCAAACCATTGGTGAAACAACTCATGCACAATAGTGCTGCGGCCGTTGTTAAAATACGCATCTATCAACTCGCGATGGGTACCCTGTACATACTCGCCGTGAAGGGTAGCAGAGGTGTTTTCCATAGCGCCGCTCACATAATCACGTGCCACAATTTGCGAATATTTATTCCAGGGATAATCAACCCTTAATGTTTTGGAGTAAAATTCGATCACCTCTGGCGTAAAACCGAATATTTCTTTGGCGTAGGGTGCATATTTAGGCTCCAGGTAGTAGTTCACCTCTTTATTGCGCCATTTATCTTTGTAAATTTTAAAATCGCCAACGGCCATCATAAACAGGTATGGCGAGTGTGGCAGCTCCATTTTCCAGGTATCGGTGCGAGTACCATCGGTATTGGTTTTTTGCGAAGCCAGCCTTCCGTTTGATAAAGTAACATATTTTGCAGGAACGGTCATGCTGATCTCTTCGGTAGTTTTTTGGCTTGGTTTATCAATGGTAGGGAACCATGCCGATGAGCTTTCCGTTTCGCCCTGCGTCCATATTTGGGTTGGTTTATCCTTTTCAGTGCCGTCAGGATTTATAAAATATAAGCCTTTGGCATCGTTTATAGCCGCGCTGCCTTTTTGTTTTAACTCGTTGGGTTTGGCAGTGTAATCAATGTAAATGGTGTAGCTTTCATTGTTATGATATACCTTATCAAGGTGTATTGCCACTGACAAACTATCCTGATAGTTGAATTTTAACGGTATGTTTTTTCCGTTTTTAACTACCGATATATTTTTGAGGTCCATTCCCTTAGCATCAAGCCTTAGGCTGTCGGTTGGATAAAAATGGGGTTTTAAAGTAACCCATTCTTTACCGTACAGGTAACGTTTTTTGTAATCAAAACGAACGTCAAGTTTAGTGTGGATAAGATCGTTCACCTTGGTTGGCGTAGCCCGGTAAATTTTTAGCGCCGGGTTCTCCGGCTGAGATGCCTCCTGTGCATAGGAAGAGGTAAAGGCCGCTGTTAACATGCATGATAACAGCAGTGTTGAAAATGGTTTGAGATCAGTCATATAGCAATATTAATATTTTGCCTCCAAACTAAAAAGTTTGGCTTTAAACTTCTTATGACGCCTTAACAGGACCATACGTTACTCATGATGTTAATTATTGTTAGGAAACAGTATAAAAGCGGACACCAGCTGTTCGCTTTCGTACAGTAGCAATAATTTAAAATATATAATTAATTGACAATCAAATAATTAAACCGATGGCACATGTTTTATTCGGTTAATGGGGTAAATATCCACTAATTATAAGGCAAGCCTATAGAATGAAATATGAACACAGCAGATTATGTTTGGAATCTGGTGGCAAAAAAATTAGCTAATGATGCTTCGGAAGAAGAATTGCGCGAACTAAACACCCTGATGCAGGAAGACCCAGAATTAAATAGGATCCTTGAGCTCATGTTTAACTGGTGGGACAATGATGAGAAGGCAAAGGTTGAAAGTAACAGCCATTCCCTTTTCAATAAAATACAGGATCGCATAAAAACTGCCGAAGCGACTAATGGCAACCATATAGAGCAGCAAAACAGGACTAATGCTAATCCTTATACCGAAAATAAAGAAACTAAGCCAGGTACTCATTTTTTAAAAAAAAACCGGGATGATCAAAAATTATTTAAAAATTGCAGTAAGGCAACTGCGTAAACAAAAAATGTATGCGGCTATTAAAATTGGAGGGTTCGCTTTTAGCATTGCCGCCTGCCTGTTAATTGCCCTGTATATACGTGATGAGTTGAGTTTTGACAAAAATTATCCCAACGCTGATAACATTTACCGCTTAATCGGCGATTTCCATGATGGTGGCGTGCATGAAAAAGGTGTTGACTGGCCGTCGGTTATGGGGAAAGTGATCAAACAGGACTTTCCGGAGGTGGAGAAATCGGGGCGTTTAATGCCTAACTCGTTATTTTGGGGGGCGGGAAGTAACGAGCTCAAACGCGCCGACCAGGCCGATAATACCCACGAAGATGGCTTTGCCTATGCCGACCAGGGGTTTATAGATATATTGAATGTACCGATGGTTTATGGCGATGCCAAACATGCGCTCAGCGAACCGTTAAGCATGGTGATTGCAAAAAGCAAGGCAGATAAATATTTCCCCGGCCAAAATCCGGTAGGTAAGGTGATGTTCCTGAACAATAACAAAACCAAGCCTTTTAAAATAGCGGCTGTGATGCAGGACATGCCCCATAATTCGCACCTGCGCGATTTTAAGTTTTTGATTACACTTGCCGGGGTTGAGTTCTGGAACGGTGAACAGACCACCTGGGATGCCAACAACTACCACATTTACATGGCGTTGAAACCAGGTACAAACATACAGCAGTTTGAAAAAAAGGTTTCCGCTAACATTCTGAAAACCTATTATGAGCCCAACATGATCCGTAACGGCGATAAGCGGGCAAGCCGGGTAATGGATATATTTAAGATGAAAGTCCAAAATATACAGGACATTAATTTGCGGTCTTATGACATTCATGATGGTATGTCACACGGGGATATACGGTTTATTTGGCTGTTTGGTGCAGTGGCCGGTTTTATTTTGGTGATTGCCTGCATCAATTTTATCAACCTTTCTACCGCCAAATCGGCCAACCGGGCCAAAGAAGTGGGTTTGCGCAAAGTAGTTGGCTCACAGCGCAGCAGCTTGATCCAACAGTTTTTAGCCGAATCATTATTATATAGCTTTTTCTCATTTGTGCTGGGGCTGATATTAGCCTGGATCCTGCTGCCATACTTTAATACACTGGCATCCAAATCGCTCAGTATGCCGTGGGCACAGTGGTGGCTGGTGCCGGCAGTATTGGCGTCAGCCTTTCTGATTGGCATCGCTGCGGGCATTTACCCGGCGTTTTACCTGTCAGGCTTTAAACCTGCTGAGGTGTTGAAAGGCAAACTAAGCGCGGGCAGCAAAAGTTCGGTGCTCAGGAATGCGTTGGTTGTTTTTCAGTTTACAACTTCCATTATCCTGATTATCAGCACCGTGGTTATTTATAACCAAATGCAGTTCATCCTCAATAAAAAGGTAGGTTTTGAAAAAGACCAGGTAGTGATGATACAGGGTACCAATACACTTGATAACCAGGTAAAAATATTTAAAAATGAATTAATAAAACTACCCACGGTTAAAAGCGCTTCTATCAGCGATTTTTTGCCGGTTACAGGTACCAAGCGTAACGGCAATGAATTTCATAACGAAGGCAAGGAAAAAGTAGAGGCCGGTGTTGGCGGTCAGTTTTGGGATATTGATCATGATTACCTGCAAACTTTAGGTATTAAACTCGTTGCAGGCCGCAACTTTAACCCTGATATGAAAACCGATTCTCAGGCGGTGATCATTAACCAAACCATGGCCCAAAAGCTGGGACTTAAAAAGCCGATAGGCAAACGCATTGTTAATTATGGTCCGGGAAGAACCATCATTGGCGTTGTACAGGATTTTAATTTTGAGTCCATGCGTGATGGAATAGAGCCGATGGTGCTTCATTTGAGCGCCAGCGAATCAATAGTATCAGTAAAAATAAAAGCTACTGATGTAAAAACGGCTCTTGCGCAAATCACCGCAACCTGGAAACAGTTTGCACCAAACCAACCCATCCGTTACACTTTTATGGACGAACGCTTTGCCAGCATGTATGCCGATGTGCAGCGAATGGGGCGCATATTTACCAGCTTCGCGGTGTTGGCCATCATCATAGCCTGCCTTGGCCTGTTTGCTTTAGCGGCCTTTATGGCGGAACAACGCAGCAAAGAGATAGGCATTCGCAAGGTGCTGGGTGCTACCATAGGTAACATAACCGCCATGCTATCAATGAATTTTGTAAAGCTGGTGTTTATAGCTATTGTGATAGCAATACCCATAGCTCACTACGCCATGACCAAATGGCTGCAGGATTTTACATACCGGGTACAGTTAAGCTGGTGGATGTTTGCCCTTGCCGGCGTGACAGCCATTTTGATAGCGCTGGCCACGGTAAGTTATCAAAGCATAAAAGCCGCGCTGATGAACCCGGTAAAAAGTTTAAAAACAGAGTAGGGCATTACAATGACAATTTAAAGGTTAGAGTTTTCAATCATGATTAAAAACTATTTAAAAATCGGGTGGCGAAACCTTGTAAGAAACAAGACGCATTCATTTATAAATATTGCCGGTCTATCTGTCGGCATGGCTGTTGCCATGCTGATTGGCCTTTGGATTTGGGACGAGTTGTCATACGATAAATATCATCGGAACTATGAAAGCATAGGGCAAATCATGACTACGCAAACTGCTAATAATCAAACCGTCACCTTTGGATCAACAGTTGTACCGCTTAATAATGAGCTGCATACAAAATACGGCAATAGCTTTAAGCTTACTGCCCTCACTTCGGGCGGAACACACATACTCGCCGCAGGCGAAACAAAACTATCACAGCAAGGTATATGGGCTGAGCCCGGTCTGCCCTCCATACTTTCACTGGCAATGATTAAAGGCAGTTATAGTACTTTTAAAGACCCTTCCTCTTTACTCCTGTCAGCTTCTACCGCTAATGCTTTGTTTGGCAATGCCGACCCGATCAACAAGGTAGTTCGCCTTGATAATATTAAGGATATGAAAGTTACCGGCGTTTACCAGGACCTGCCGAGTAACACTACATTAAATGGAACCATGTTTTTGCTTCCATGGAACAATTCCGCAAATTTTTGGATCACACAATCAGGCCGGTGGGACAATCATGGCGTTCAGCTGTATGTACAACTCAACCCTAATGTGGATTTTAACAAAGCATCGGATCAGATCAAGAATATTACAGCACCCTATAATAAGAATGTTAATGAAACGATACAAGTTTTTCCGATGCGGAATTGGCATTTGTACAGTGATTTTCAAAATGGAAAATCAGCAGGAGGCCGTATCCAGTTCGTATGGTTGTTTGGTATCATAGGCATATTTGTATTGTTGCTGGCCTGCATAAATTTCATGAATTTAAGCACAGCCCGCAGCGAGAAAAGGGCTAAAGAGGTAGGTATCCGTAAAGCTATTGGTTCTTTGCGCAGTCAGCTCATTAAGCAGTTTCTGGGTGAATCAATCTTGGTTGTGTTCTTAGCTTTTATTTTAACCATCGCATTGGTGTGGTTTGCGCTTCCTTATTTTAATCAAATAGCTGATAAACAAGTAACCATTCCCTGGAGCAACGTATTGTTTTGGTTATTTACATTAAGTTTTATTTTTTTTACCGGATTGGTATCAGGCAGTTATCCAGCATTTTATTTATCCGCATTTAAGCCTGTAAAAGTTTTAAAAGGGGCATTCAGAGCTACACGTTTCGCCGCGCTTCCCCGTAGGGCATTGGTGGTTGTTCAGTTTACAGTATCCATCGTTTTAATTATCGGCACCATCGTCGTATTCAGGCAAATACAATTTGCCAGCAACCGCCCCATAGGTTATACCCGTGAAGGGCTAATTACGGTGGAAATGAACACCCCGCAAATTTATGGACATTATGAGGCGATGAGAAATGATTTGATAGCAAGCGGCGCAGCACTTGATATGGCAGAAGCAAGCACTACTACCACACAGATTGGGATAACCAACACCGGTTTTAACTGGGAAGGAAAGGCGCCTGGTTTTGACCCGATGTTTGGGAACATATTCGTTTCTCCTGATTTTGGTAAAACCATTGGCTGGAAAATTGTTGACGGGCGCGATTTTTCAAGAAGCGTTCCTGCGGATACAGGGGCGTTTATTTTGAATGAATCGGCTGTAAAGCTTACCGGCATCAAAAACCCTGTTGGGAAAACGATGCATTGGTTAGGCAAAAACCATGTAATTACTGGCGTGGTCAAAGATATGATCATGGAATCGCCCTATAAACAAACAATCGCTACCGTTTTTCAAATGAAACCCGATTGGGTTAACCGTATCATTGTTCGGGTTAACCCCAAAATGCCAATGCAAACAGCATTAAGCAAAATTGAACCTGTATTCAAAAAATACAACCCCGGCAGCCCTTTCGAATATAAGTTTAACGACGATGAATACGCCAAAAAATTCTCAGACGAGAAACGTATGGGCAATTTAGCTACCGTGTTTGCCGCGCTGGCTATTTTCATTTCGTGCCTGGGCTTATTTGGCATGGCTACATTTACGGCCGAGCAGCGTATCAAAGAAATTGGCGTGCGCAAAGTATTAGGCGCATCGGTATTTAACCTATGGCGTTTACTGTCAAAAGATTTTGTGGGGTTGGTTGTAATTTCATTATTGATAGCAACTCCGGTTGCTTATTACATCATGCATCAGTGGCTGCAAAACTACGCGTATCATGCTGGCATAACCTGGTGGATATTTGCGTTAACCAGTGCAGGCACCGTATTAATTACCCTGCTCACAGTAAGCTATCAAAGTATAAAAGCTGCGCTGATGAACCCGGTAAAAAGTTTAAAAACAGAGTAGGGCATATGTATCAAATGGCAGCCCTTGGTTTATTGGTTTGTGAGTAAAAGGCAGATAAAATGATAATTTTAAAAAACCTCTTGTGAGGTTAGGAGGAGCAAAATGTTTAAGAACTACATCAAAATAGCGTTCCGCAACATTGTTAAAAACAAGGTGCATACCTTTATTAACGTTGCTGGTTTATCGGTAGGGATGGCAGTAGCCATGCTAATTGGATTATGGATCTGGGATGAGCTGTCTTTTGACAAATATCATAAAACTTACGACCGGGTGGGCCAGATTATGGTTACACAAACAGCCAATGGCGAAACGGGGACATTTGGATCAACAGTAGTGCCGCTGAGTGCAGAGCTGCGTACCAAATATGCCGGCGATTTTAAGTTTACTTCGCTATTTTGGCAGGGCACGCATATCCTTGCCATTGGCGACAAAAAGATAACACAACCCGGTGCCTGGGCAGAGCCGGATCTTCCGGAAATACTTTCCCTTAAGATGCTGAAGGGCAGCTATACCGGGTTTCGTGATCCTTCGTCGTTTATTATATCACAATCGGTAGCAACCGCACTGTTTGGCAATGCCGACCCCATTAATAAAATGGTAAAGGTTGATAATAAAACTAATTTAAGAGTTACCGGTGTTTACCAGGACCTGCCACATAATACTTCTTTTTATGAAACCAGGTTTATGCTGCCTTTTTTTAATAAAGATAACTGGTGGGGCACCCAAATCAGTGCCTGGGATAATCATGGTTGCCGCATTTATGCGCTGTTGACTGATCATGCCGACTTTGATAAAGTGTCGGCCAGGATCAGGAATATTACCAAGCCCCGGTTTAAAATTAATGAAGAAACCATACAGGTGCATCCCATGAGCAAATGGCACCTGTACAGCGATTTTAAAAATGGCAGGTCAGTTGGCGGCCGGATCGAAATGGTATGGCTTTTCGGCATTATTGGCGTATTTGTATTGTTGCTGGCTTGTATAAACTTTATGAATTTAAGCACTGCTCAAAGCGAGAAACGAGCCAAGGAAGTAGGCATCCGCAAAGCCATAGGTTCTATGCGTATGCAACTGATTAACCAGTTCCTGAGCGAATCCCTGGTGTTTGCTGTGCTGGCATTGATAGTTACATTGTGCATTGTGCTGATAGCGCTGCCTTATTTTAACCAAATTGCCGATAAACAGATAGCTGTTCCGTTTGGCAATATTTGGTTTTGGCTTATGGCTTTGGGCTTTACTACTTTTACGGGCATTATTGCGGGCAGCTATCCGGCATTTTATTTATCATCATTTGAGCCGGTGAAAGTGTTGAAGGGAACTTTCAGGGTTGGGCGTTTTGCATCAATGCCACGCAAGGTGCTGGTTGTAGTTCAGTTCACGGTTTCTATTATACTCATTATTGGTACCATCATCGTTTTCAGGCAGATCCAATTTGCCAAAAACCGGCCTATCGGTTACTCGCGTGCCGGACTACTTACCATCGAAATGAATACGCCCGAAATTTACGGGCATTATGAGGCGATGCGCAATGATTTGATCAAGACTGGTGCAGTTGAGGATATGGCCGAAGCAAATAGTTCTACAAACCAGATATGGTCAAACAACAGCGGCTTTGATTGGGAAGGTAAAACTGCGGGCTATGACCCCACATTTGGTACTATTGGCGTTACCTATGATTTTGGACGTACAGTAGGCTGGAAAGTTGTGCAAGGCCGTGATTTTTCAAGAAATTTCCCCACAGATACCGACGCTTTTATCATGAATGAATCGGCAGTAAAACTCACGGGGATCAAGAATCCTGTTGGTAAGGTTTTACGATGGAACGGCAAATCGCATACTGTTACTGGGGTAGTGAAGGATATGATCATGGAGTCGCCTTACGAAAAACCGGTCGCCACCATATTTATGATGGAACCGGGCTGGGTTAACTTTATAACCATACGGGTAAAATCAACAACGCCTATGCAAGAGGCTTTGAAGAAGATAGAACCGGTATTTAAAAAATATAATCCCGGCAGCCCGTTTAATTTTAAATTTAATGATGATGAATATGCGCGTAAATTCTCAGACGAGCAACGCGTTGGCAGCCTGGCTTCTATATTCGCGGGGCTTGCCATTTTTATTTCGTGTCTTGGCTTGTTTGGTCTTGCCTCGTTCGTGGCGGAGCAGCGTGTTAAAGAGATTGGCGTACGAAAAGTGCTGGGAGCTTCTGTAGCCAACCTGTGGCGCCTGCTCTCTACAGAATTTGTAGTATTGGTTGTTATATCCCTGTTCATAGCCATTCCACTGGCCTATTATTTTATGCAGCATTGGCTGCAGGGTTATCAATACAGAACGTCAATTTCCTGGTGGATATTTGCCTTTGCCGGCACAGGAGCTATAACTATCACGTTAATAACCGTAAGTTTCCAGGCAATAAAAGCAGCACTGGCCAACCCGGTAAAAAGTTTAAGGAGTGAGTAGGCAGGATGAAAGTAAAAGCAATAAAAACATTATAACATGTTAAAAAATTATTTAAAGATAACCTGGCGTAACCTGATCAGGAACAAGGCGCATACTTTTATCAATATAGCAGGCCTTTCAGTTGGCCTTGCCTGCAGCCTGCTTATCTTATTATGGGTACAAAATGAGCTAAGTACTGATGCGTATCATAAAAACGGCAACCGCCTATATTGGGTAATTGAAAGGCAGTATTATGACAATAAAATTATGGGGCAGTATGCCACACCCGGTGTATTGGCTGATGAATTGAAAAAGCAGATCCCTGAGATCGAAGCCTCAGCAAATGTGCTTTATGGCGATGAGTACACTTTTCAGGTTGGGGATAAGATATTGAAAATGGAAGGTACGGATGCCGGCGACGATTATTTTAAAATGTTAAGCATCCCCCTATTACAGGGGAACGCAAAAACCGCTTTGAATTCGCCGGTAAGCCTGGCTATCTCGCGTAAAATGGCCATAGCTTTTTTTGGCAGCGCGCAGCAAGCTATTGGTAAAACTATACGCTATGAAAATAAGAAGAATTTTACAGTAACAGCAGTGTTTGAAAATGACCCCAAAACATCATCACACAAAGGCGATTTTGTAATGAATTGGTATAACTACCTGGAAGAGAATAGCTGGGCGAAAGATTGGGGAAACAATGGCCCCAGCACCGTGATCATGTTACGTGCCGATGCTAACGCTGCACAGGTTGATAAAAAAATTACGCACTTTTTAGATAATTTAAACAAGGATCAAAAGAAGGGCACCTTCACTGAAGAACTGGGTTTACAACTCTTTTCCGATAGCTACCTGCACGGCAATTTTGTTAACGGGAAGCCCGAGGGCGGCCGTATAGAGTATGTACACATGTTTACTATTGTGGCTATTTTTATTTTACTGATAGCCTGTATCAATTTCATGAACCTTACTACAGCCCGCTCAGTTAAGCGTGCCCGCGAAATAGGCGTACGCAAGGTAGTAGGCGCGGTACGGTCAGTTTTGATTAAACAATTTATAGGCGAATCGCTACTGATTACGTCGCTGGCAGTAGTGGTTTCACTGGTGCTGCTTATACTGCTGTTACCTGTGTTTAATCAAATCACTCAAAAGCAAATCGATCTCCCGTTTAATCAACCCCTGTTCTGGATAAAGTTATTGGGGCTCACTTTAGTTACCGGCCTCATATCAGGCAGTTATCCCGCTTTGTTTTTGTCGTCATTTAACCCGGTTAAGGTACTCAAGGGAGCCATTACATTAGATTCAGGCACTACCCTGTTCCGCAAAGGTTTGGTGATATTTCAATTTTCGCTATCGGTTATCCTGATAACAGCCACCATAATTGTTTCAAGGCAAATGGCTTATGTACAGTCAAAAAACCTGGGTTACGATCGCGAAAATCTGATATATGTGCCGATGAATGGTGAATTGATACCTAAATACAGCACCTTTAAAGACGAAGCATTGCATATGCCGGGCATACAATCAATAAGCCGCATAAGTAGTGTGCCTACTAACATGCAAAGTACCACCGGCGGCGTAAACTGGGAGGGTAAGGACCCAAACTTGAATGTTGAGTTTACCCAAATATCGGTAGGTTACGATTTTGTAAAGACCCTGAAAATGAAGATGCTTGCCGGGCGCGATTTTTCAAAAGACTTCCCTACAGACTCCGTGGGTTATATAATTAATGAAGCCGCTCTGAAGCGAATAAAATACGCGGATCCTATTGGAAAACCGCTCACTTTCTGGAACAAAAAAGGGACGATTGTTGGGCTGCTGAAAGATTTTCATTTCAATTCCTTACATAATGAGATCCAGCCACTGGTGATCAGGTTCAGGGAACAGGAAAGCTATGGAAATATCATGGTAAAAACACAGCCCGGAAAAACTAAACAGGCCCTGGCCAGCCTGGAAAAACTTTGCAGGCAAATTAACCCGGCATTTCCGTTCGCCTATAATTTCTCTGATCAGGAGTATCAGAAACTTTATCAAAGCGAACAGATAGTAACAAAGCTTTCAAACGCGTTCGCTTTCCTGGCCATATTTATTTCGTGCCTGGGCCTGTTGGGCCTGGCCATGTTCACAGCTGAGCAGCGCATTAAAGAAATAGGAATCCGTAAAGTATTGGGTGCAAGCGTAAGTTCATTGTTCACTTTATTATCATCTGAATTTTTGATATTGGTAGTTATTGCCCTGTTTATAGCTTTGCCGGTGTCATGGTATGTTATGCAGCATTGGCTGCAGGGTTTTGCCTACCGTACGCCTATGCAATGGTGGATGTTTGGCCTGTCGGGCTGTATCATCATATTGATAGCCATGGCAACCGTAAGTTTTCAGGCAGTTAAAGCAGCGTTGGTTAATCCGATAAAAAGTTTAAGAAGTGAGTGAGCAAGGGCTTAAAGCTCAAAGCTATATAGTGTATTTTCTGTACAACATAAAACGTATGAGATGATCAGGAATTATTTAAAAATAGCGTGGCGTAACCTTGTTAAGAACAAGGCGCATACGCTTATTAACATTACCGGGCTTTCGGTGGGGATGGCGGTGGCTATACTTATCGGGTTATGGATTTGGGATGAGCTATCGTACAATAAAAATTATGATAACTACGACCGTATTGTGCAGGTTTGGCAAAACCAAACTTTTAATGGTGTAATAAGCCCTCAAACGGCTATGCCCATGCCGCTTGGGTACAAGCTTCGCGAAGATTTTAAGCAGGATTTTAAATACACCATACTCTCCACCTGGACCGATACACACATTATCTCATACGGCGATAAAAAGCTTACCAAGACAGGCAACTACATGCAGGCCGAGGCCCCTGACTTGCTTACGCTGAAAATGCAAAAGGGTAGCCGTTCGGGCCTGGCCGATCCTTCGTCCATCATGCTTTCAGCATCGCTCGCTAAAGCAATTTTTGGCGATGCTGACCCGATGCTAAAGACCATTAAGATTGATAATCAGTGGAATGTTAAAGTAACGGGTGTATATGAGGATATGCCGCATAACAGCGATTTTCGCGATCTTGGTTTCATTGCTCCCTGGGATCTTTATATGACCACCATGTCATGGTTAAAAAACGCCCGTACCCGCTGGGGTAACAACTCCTGGCAGATATTTGCTCAGCTGAAGCCGGGAGTGGATATAGACAACACATCGGCCAAAATAAAGAATGTAAAGCTTGATGGTCTTAAGGCTCAGGGCGATAGTGTTGGCATGAGCGCTAAATCGGCGATATTTTTACACCCAATGAGGAAATGGCACCTGTACTCCGAGTTTAAAGATGGCTTTAATACAGGCGGCGACATCAAATTTGTGTGGATGTTTGGCATCATTGGTGTTTTTGTGCTGTTGCTGGCTTGTATCAACTTCATGAACCTCAGCACCGCCCGCAGCGAGAAACGCGCCAAGGAAGTAGGCATTCGCAAAACGGTTGGTTCATTAAGAGGCCAGCTTATCAGCCAGTTCCTTATCGAATCGGTCATGATCTCGGTATTTGCCTTCCTGATTTCGCTGTTGCTTGTACAACTGATATTGCCCTGGTTCAACACCGTAGCCGATAAAACAATGCATATGCTTTGGGGCAATATTGTATTTTGGCTAATGGGTTTAGGTTTCAGTATCCTCACAGGATTAATAGCAGGCAGTTACCCCGCGTTCTATCTCTCGTCATTCCAGCCGGTAAAGGTATTGAAAGGCACATTCAAAGCAGGCCGGTTCGCAGCCATACCACGCAAGGTACTGGTAGTACTTCAGTTTACCGTTTCGGTAACGCTGATCATCGGTACCATCATTGTTTTCAGGCAGGTACAACATACAAAAAATCGACCTATTGGCTATGACCGTACCGGCCTGGTGCAGATGGAAATGCGCACCGATGAGATTCACAAACATTTTGAAGCGGTGAGAAATGATCTGCTTAAATCGGGGGCTATAATAGAGATGGCCGAATCAGGCAGCCCGCTCACTGCTGTATATTCAAATAACAGCGGTCTTAACTGGCGTGGTAAACCGGCAGATTTGCAGGATGATTTTGCCACCATTACGGTAAGCCCGGAGTTTGGAAAAACCGCGCAATGGAAAATAATAGAGGGCCGCGACTTTCAACGGAATAATGTTGCCGATTCGTCGGGGATGATCATTAACGAAACAGCAGCAAGGTTCATGAACTTCAGTCACCCGGTTGGCGAAACCATTGATTGGGGCAAAAAGTTCAAGATCATTGGTGTTATTAAGGATATGGTAATGTCGTCGCCATATGAGCCGGTTAAGGCGTCGATATTTTTATTGGATAAATATGATTTTGGCTTAGTTGACATCAGGCTAAACCCCAAAATGGGCGCGCATGATGCATTAACTAAAATTGAAGCGACATTTAAACAATATGCACCGGGCAGTCCGTTTGAATTTAAATTTACTGACGAAGAGTATGCACGTAAATTCAGTAACGAAGAGCGCATAGGCAAACTGGCGGGCTTCTTTACCCTGCTGGCTATTTTTATTAGCTGTATGGGGCTGTTTGGTATGGCATCATTCATGGCCGAGCAGCGTACTAAGGAAATAGGCGTGCGCAAAGTGCTGGGTGCCTCGGTATTTAGTCTGTGGCAATTAATGTCCAAAGACTTTGTGATCCTCGTGTCGATATCATTGTTGATAGCTATACCAACGGCCTATTATTTTATGCATGGCTGGTTGCAGGATTATAAATATCGAGCCGATCTTTCCTGGTGGATCTTCGCGATGACAGCTTTAGGGGCCATTGTAATAACCCTGCTTACGGTGAGTTATCAAAGTATAAAAGCCGCATTAATGAATCCTGTTAAAAGTTTAAAAACGGAGTAATGATCACTGCATTAAAAATGAAAAGCAAACTCCGTTCTTTCTTACTGTTAATGTTGATAACCGGCAGCCTGGTGAATATAACCAAAGCGCAGGACACCGTTATCAGAGCATCCGACGCAGGAAGGCTTGATTCGTTGAATTCGGACATATTGAAAGAAAAAAGACTTATAGAGGTATTTGTCCCACCGGATTATAAACCGGGAGATGCCAACAAATATGATGTATTGTACGTGCTTGATGGGGGCAACTGGAATACCGGCTTGATAAAACAGATCCAACACTACTTAGGAGGTGAAGGCTATATACCCCCAGCGATAATTGTAAGCGTTTTGAATAAAGACCGAAACAGAGATCTTACGCCAACGCATATGGACAATTGGAAAACTTCGGGCGGGGCAGATAAATTTCTTGGTTTTATTAAAAATGAGTTGATCCCGTATGTAAATAAAACATACCCCTCCAATGGTAACAACACCCTTTGGGGGCATTCATTTGGAGGCTTGTTTGTTATATACGCGCTGTTAAATGAACCCCATAGTTTTAAATCATATATCGCGGTAGACCCCAGCCTTTGGTGGGATAATGTTTATCTGCCAAAAATCGCTGCCGGCAAATTACCTGTTTTAACTGGTTTGAATGCAACGCTCTTTATTGGAGGCCGTGAGGGCGAAGATGGTAAAGGCATGAGGATTGATACCATGGATGCCGTGCTTAAAAAAATAGCTCCCGCTGGTTTAACCTGGAAAATTGCCATGTATCCCGAGGAAACACATAGCTCGGTACGATTAAAAACCACGCATGACGGATTAAAGTTCGCTTATTGGGGTTATGGTAAAAAGAGCCCTGAAATTCATCCATCGAATGGGATCCTCCTAAAGAACAAACCAATTAAAATGTGGTATTTCGGCGATACATCAAGAACAAGATATACCACCGACGGAACGGAACCCACGCTGGCATCGGCAAAACTAAAAAACGAATTTATTGTATCAGCACCGGGCAAGCTCATTACAAAGCGATTTTCATACAGTGGCAGGTATGATACTTCCAGCACGAGCGAATTTAAAGAAGGAACCTACCTGCCTGCAGCTTCAAAGGTGAAAAATTTAAACCCCGGTGGGTTTCATTACACTTACTATGAGGGTAAATGGGATAGGCTGCCCGATTTTAGCAAATTAAAGCCCGTTCAATCAGGGCTTACAGATACAGGTTTCAATATAAATAAACTCCCCCGCACAAATAATTTTGCACTGCTTGTTAATGGCTGGCTGCAAGTAAAACAAGATGGCTATTATTTTTTTGTATTGGTATCTGATGATGGCTCAAAGCTATATATTAACAACCGGCTATTGATAAATCATGATGGTTTACATAGCAATGATGGCGGAAAATCATATATATTGCCATTACAAAAGGGCTTTTATCCAATAAAGGTGGAGTACTTCCAGAAAGATGGTGGCAGTGACCTGAAACTACTTTACCTTACGCCCGGTATGTCTGATGTTAAACAGTTTATTCCAGTGCCTTTTGAATTGCAATACCACAAATAAATGCAAACAAAAAAGCTGAAAAGAATAATCAATTCCTTTCAGCTTTTTGCTTTAAGCCTTTGGCTCAATTAGCAATATTGTTCAAATGCGCCAATTAAATTATCGGCTATCATTTGCGCAGGGCGGCCTTCAATCTGATGGCGCTCTATCATATGTACAAGTTTACCATCTTTAAATAAAGCCATTGCCGGCGACGAGGGCGGATAAGGCAGCATATAATTGCGTGCCGCGTCAACCGCTTCTTTTTCCATACCTGCAAACACGGTTACCAATTTGGCCGGGTGCTTTTCGTTTGCTGTAGCAATCCGGGCAGCAGGGCGCGCGTTAGCTGCAGCACAACCACAAACAGAATTTACCATCACAAATACGGTACCTTCACTTTCAATAGCTTCTTTTACAGCATCAGCGTCTTTCAACTCCACAAAGCCAACTCGTGTTAAATCTTCCCGCATTGGGGCAACTAAATATTCTGGATACATGATCTTTTCTTTTAGACTAAATTTACCTGATACAAAAGTAAGAAATGATTAACAGTTTGCTTGTAAAAAACAGAATAATAACATTTTGCTGACGATGTACGATCCGGATAAACTCTACCGTTAATTACTGTATTCTTTACAATTGATATTGCTTTACCAATAGTAATAATTATATTGCATACCCTAATTAATGAATTTGATGAATAAAAAACCTTCTGAAATTAGTACGGTTGTTATTATTAACAAGAACCAACAGCAAACAAAATCATTACAAATAAAAACAAAACATATTAACAGATTAAAACACTATGCATACAGCATATTGTCTGTTGTATTAATGTTGCTTGGTTTTGTTATTTATTTAAGATCACAAAACTCAAAGCAGGAACAGGAAAACCTGCAATTACAAGCCCAAATTATAAAACTTAAAGGAGCCATCCCCATAGTTGCAACTACTGAAAATAAAGAAGGCAGCGCCCAATCATATATCCAAGCTATTGAAGGTAAACTAAAAACCATTAACGGTTATTTAAAAAGGCGCGGTTTAAAAGGCTTTTCAACAAAAGGAATTGGCGGAGATGCCAATGCCGAAGGCAACAAATTATCTGACACTGAGGTTTATTCGCTGTACAATGATTACTTAAATCATTTAGTGGGTACCATCGCGTTTACCCCAATGGGCTACCCACGCATCAGTTCATTTACCTCATTTTTTGGTTACCGCAGCGATCCTTTTGACGATGGCCGTGCGGAGTTTCATCCGGGAATTGACTTTAAAGGCAAAAAGGGTGATGCGGTAAAATGTACTGCAAGCGGCAAAGTTATATTTGCCGGCTGGAGCAGTGGTTATGGAAAATGTATTCGCATTGCGCATATCAATAGCTTTGAAACCGTATACGGACATCTTTCGCGCATTAAGGTTAAAGTTGGTCAACAAGTAAATGTTGGCGATGAGATAGGGCTTGTTGGTTCCACAGGGCACTCAACCGGCGCCCATCTGCACTATGAAGTACGTAAAAATGGCCGGCCAATAAATCCGGTTAATTTTTTAACGCTCAATAAGTAGTTCGAAAAAAATTAGCGAACATCCGGTAACGTATTACGTATACGTCAAACTCAAAAACGGAAACAATGGCTTTTTTTGGTAAAAAAGATAAAGTTGCGCTTGACCTGCAAGCGATATCAACGCTGATAAGCGATGGCAGTGTTTTAGAAGGTAATCTTAAAGCTCCGGCATTTGCCCGCATTGACGGACAGGTAAACGGTCATGTAGCCATTGATGAGGGGCTGATCCTTGGCGAAAGGGGATTAGTTACAGGTAATATCATTTCTAAAGAAATTGTTGTTTATGGCATTGTTAACGGCGATATTCAAACCGACTCACTTGAGATAAAAGCGTCGGGCAAAATTACCGGTAACATTAAAACGCAAAATCTGGTGGTTGAAAACGGCGGCGTTTATAACGGCAATCTTAACATGCAGCAGCCCGATCAGTAATTTTTCTTTAATATATGCGCGGTACGTTTTATAGACATATGCAACGTAAAATGTACTACGTATACCCCGCTTAATTAGGCCCGGCCATGGCAACATTTCATTTTGATGTTTTTATAAGCTAAATTTGCATTTCAAAATTGAAATGTTATGTCATCAGTAGAAACTGCATTCGTAAAATACAAAGTAAAAGACTTTTCACTGGCCGAATGGGGCCGCAAAGAGATTGAACTGGCGGAAGCCGAGATGCCCGGCTTAATGGCTTTACGCAAAGAGTATGGCCCAACACAGCCGTTAAAAGGCGCACGTATTGCAGGCTGTTTGCACATGACCATCCAAACCGCAGTTTTAATTGAAACTTTAATTGAGCTTGGTGCCGAAGTTACGTGGTCATCATGCAATATATTCTCAACCCAGGACCATGCTGCCGCTGCCATTGCTGCCGCCGGTGTTTCTGTTTACGCCTGGAAAGGCATGAATGCCGAAGAGTTTGACTGGTGTATTGAGCAAACCTTATTTTTTGGCGAAGACCGCAAGCCATTGAACATGATACTAGATGATGGTGGCGACTTAACCAATATGGTGCTTGATAAATATCCCGAACTGGTTGCCGGCATCAAAGGACTATCAGAAGAAACAACCACCGGAGTACACCGTTTATATGAGCGCATGAAAGCAGGTACTTTACCAATGCCTGCTATTAACGTGAACGACTCGGTTACCAAATCAAAATTTGATAATAAATACGGATGCCGCGAATCATTAGTTGATGCTATTCGCCGCGCTACCGATGTAATGATGGCGGGTAAAGTAGCCGTTGTTTGCGGTTATGGCGACGTAGGCAAAGGCTCTGCCGATAGCTTACGTAACGCGGGCGTACGTGTTATAGTTACCGAAATTGACCCTATCTGTGCGTTACAGGCCGCTATGGAAGGTTTTGAAGTTAAAAAATTAGGCACCGCTATTAAAGAAGCCGATATTGTGGTAACTGCAACAGGTAACAAAAATATTGTACGTGAACAGCATTTCCGCGCGCTAAAAGACAAAGCCATTGTTTGTAATATTGGTCACTTTGACAATGAGATTGATATGGCCTGGTTAAACAGCGCTTACGGAAACACAAAAATTGAAATTAAACCACAGGTTGATAAATATACTATTGATGGCAGTGACGTTATTGTACTTGCAGAAGGCCGTTTAGTTAACCTGGGTTGTGCAACAGGCCATCCAAGCTTTGTAATGAGCAACTCGTTCACCAACCAGACCCTGGCCCAGCTGGAGCTTTGGACAAATGGAGGCCAGTATGAAAACAAAGTTTATACGCTGCCAAAACATCTTGACGAAAAAGTTGCCCGCCTGCACCTTGCCAAAATTGGTGTTGAGCTGGAAGTACTTGACCAGGATCAGGCTGAATACATTGGTGTAACTGTTGATGGACCATTTAAACCAGAATATTACAGGTACTAAAACAGATTTGAGCTATCAGATCTAAGATTTGAGACTTATAAGGGCATAGTTTTACGACTATGCCCTTTTGCTTTCTTATTCCAGTTAATTATAAATTATCTTATCAAACAGAACATATTGATAATAATTGTTTAGATCAAGGTTAATAGAAGTTTTTAAAATATACTTGGCTGTAAGATAAATGCTCTTCTTTTTTATTCCGGGTATCTTTGGCGAAAATATTTGCCCCATATAGTACTCCAAAACCCCAACGGTTTCAACAGAACATTGAAATTTTTCGTTGTTAATATAATACAGTTGTTCAACTATATTATCATACCTTTTCAATAATGTTTGAAGCATATACCCATTCGGGTATGAGTATTCTGTTAAATCATTTAACAGATATTTTAATTCCGCAAGCTGGTTTGCATATTCAGTCATAACGACAGGAATTGTAAAGGGGCATCGGCTATTGCTTATCCCCCTTAAATGAAAAGCTAATTAAATATGGCTGTTAATTAGTTAAAAGACAACATTTTATTGGAAATTGTAAACTATAAACGGCATTTTGTAAACCGAAATGTGCTTTTAAATTTGAATTTCACAAAAAGAGCACACCCGCAATCAAGCCTTCAATATTGTGCTTTTATTGATCGTAACAACGCCAGGGTTCTGAATGCTATTGAACTTTAAAATAATTGAGGCATAAACTTATCCTGGATTTTATAGTTAAACTTATTTGGATGAAATATTAACTTTGAGCCATGACCCGTTTATCTGTAAACATCAATAAAATAGCTACCCTGCGCAACTCCCGGGGCGGTAATAATCCCGATCTTATTCAGGTTGCAAAAGACTGTGAGCGCTTTGGCGCACAAGGCATCACGGTACACCCCCGCCCAGACGAAAGGCACATTCGTTACAGTGATGTTTTTGAGCTGAAAAATATCGTGACTACCGAGTTTAATATTGAAGGCAACTGCCAGGAGCAAAAGTTTATTGACCTGGTGCTGGCCAACAAGCCCGAACAGGTTACCTTAGTACCCGATGTGCTGGGACAAATTACCTCCAACCACGGCTGGGATACCATTACTAACTATCATTATTTAAAAGATATGATATCGGTGTTTAAAAATGCCGGCATCCGCGTTTCTATATTTGTTGATCCCATAATGAAAATGGTTGAAGGCGCCGCTAAAACTGGTACCGACCGAATTGAACTGTATACCGAAGCCTATGCCACTCATTTTCATCAGGGTAAGGAACTGGCCATTGCTCCCTATATTCAGGCGGCCAAAGCTGCCCAGGAGGCGGGTTTGGGGATTAACGCCGGCCATGACCTTGATCTGCATAACCTTAAGTATTTTGCCGAAAATATCCCGGGCCTGCAGGAAGTAAGTATAGGCCACGCGCTCATTTGTGATGCCTTATATTACGGACTTGAAAACACTATACAAATGTACCTGAGGCAACTGGCACAGCCCGAAGCCCGGTAATTAATGCTATTGAAAAGCACGAAGTAATCTTTTAAATAACAGATGAAAGTATCAAACAGCTCTGATTATTTAAAAGATTACTTCGTGTTTCCAGACGGTATGTTTTCCTAAAATTATTTTATTCCCAGCTTAGCTTTTACAGGTACCATCAAATCAGTACCTTCATTAGAAACAAGCAGTGGTGAACCCTGCGATGAGTCAAGCACATAAGCAATACCTTTTTCTTTAGCTACGCTATTAATGGCTGCACGCGCTTTATCTGACAAGGGTTTTATCAATTCGTTTGATTTAGCCTCAACCTGCTGTTGTGCATTGGTTTGATAATCTTGCATACGTTTCTGTAGGTCCTGCAATTCGGTTTGCTTTGTAGCACGCACGGCATCAGTCATTGTTTTGCTTTGCGATTGCAGCTCCTTTCCCTTTGTTTGCAGTTCGTTATTCATGGTTGTCAGTTGGTCTACAAACTGTTTTTGGTAGGCATCAATCTGGGGTTTAATTGTTTTGGCTTCAGGCATTTGGCCAATTAATGTCTGAAAATCAATATAACCAATTTTAGCTTGTGCATGTGAAAATTTTCCGGCAAATAATAAGCCCGCAGCAATCATGACAACTTTGAACGTGTTTCTCATATCTAATTAATTTCGTAAAAGGTATAGAAACGCTCACGGGTGGAAATTTGTTTTAAATATTAGTTAATTAATAAAAATAAAATAGTTTTTCCTTTGGTAATGGATCCTAAATAACTCCCATGGTACAAATTCACTACATCCCCTTGTTTATTGCCTCATAAACCACATCCTGTATCCTGGGCCTGATGTTCAGGCTGCCCAATTTATTGCTGGCATTGGGGTGTACCCGGTTTGAAAGGAATACATATACGAGGTTGTATTTAGGATCAACCCAAATGCAGGTACCTGTAAAACCGGTATGCCCATAGGTTTGCGGCGAAGCCAGTTTTGACGGATAATGGCGGTCGGCGATCGGGTCCCAGCGGTCAAAACCCAATCCACGGCGACTCACAGCTGATTGTTTGGAGGTGAACAGATCAACCACTTCAGGTTTAAAATATTGTACGCCGCCGTAGTTACCACGATTGAGTAACATTTGGTACATGATGGCCACGTCATTGGCGCTGGCAAATAAACCTGCATGCCCGGCAACACCACCCATAAGGGCCGCGGTTGGGTCATGTACATAGCCATCAAGTAAGGAGTGGCGGTACTCCTGGTCATTTTCAGTCGGAGGGATACGATCCTGGCTAAAGCGGTACAATGGTAAAAACCCGGCGGTTTGCATACCCAGGGGGGCATAAAACTGCTGCTGTACATACACATTCTCGGGAATGGAGGTAATGCTCTCCACTACTTCCTTCATAAACAACAGTCCCACATCGCTGTAAACATATTGCCCCCTGGTAGGTAAAGGCGAATTCAGCATATCCGGAAACATTACATCTTTATAGTAATCTTTCCGCACAAAATAATGATCGGATACATGGGTGGGGTAAGCTGCAGACGAATCAGTACTATAGTCTGAAGGCTTTATTTTTTCAAATGTTTTGATGTCAGGTATCAGCCCCGCCTGGTGCATCAGCAACTCCCGTATCTGAAGGCCATTTTTATTGCTTTTACGGGCAAGCGGAATATAATCGCCAACGGTGGCTTCCAAACTCAGTTTACCCTCGTCGGTAAGTTTCATCGCCTCCACCGTAGTAGCCGTTATTTTAGTCATGGAAGCCAGATCAAAAATATCGGTGATGCGGTCGGGGATAGTATTTTCGTAAGTATGGTAGCCATAGGCCTTATTAAAAATCACCTTACCGTCTTTAGCTACCAGCACCACACAGCCTGGAGTAGCATGCTGGGTTATGGCTTCTCGGGCTATATCATCAATACCTGTAAGATTGTTTGAGTTAATGCCGGCATCCTCCGGAACGGTATATTGCAGCCTTATTTTATTGGTAATAAAACCCATACCGGTTGCAAACTGCGGCGAATATGTGCGCGTAAGCTTTTGTGTTACCGGTAGCCCGCCAAAAATAGCCTGAGCGCTATAAAATGCCGAAACGGGGGTTAAACGTTCGCTCCATAAAATAGGTGCTGTAATGTTGCTCAGTTTGCTCAAAACCTCACCTCCGCCAAAAACAGCTACAATCACATTCTTCAGCCTTTGATTGCTGCTGATAAAGTCAATGACTTGTGGATTGTTCAGATCGGCATTGGTTAACTGCAGTATAATGGTATTATACCATTTAAGGTCAGACGACAGATCGATCAACGTTTTTGGCCCGCTGTAAGCGTTGCCATCAAACGCCTGTACTTTGCTGTACTTATTTAGCAAGCTATCAAAAGCCATAGCATATGGGCTTGAGAAATGAACACTCGCAATTTTCAGCTGATCAAGATCTTGAAGCGGTATCAGGTATTTGCTATTGTTAAATAAAATAGTTGAGCGTTCAACCAGTCGTTCTTCATTAACATATGCCTGTCCTGTTGGAATGTTAACAGGTGGAATTTGCGCGCAGGCGGTATTAAAAAGTGTAAACCCTAACAATACTAAAGGAGCGTAACCCCATTTATTTTTTATCATATACTTTTATTCCGTTTATATAGGTTTTAGTTACTTTAATATGAGGCAGGTATGCTCCTTTTGCTTTCATAATATCCTTATCAAGCATCACAAAATCGGCGTATTTACCGCGCTCAAGACTGCCTTTTTCTTTTTCCTCAAAATTAGCCTTGGCAGCCCAAATGGTTATACCCCGTAAAGCTTCGGCCCTGCTTAAAGCGTTTTCGGGCTGAAACCCTCCGGGTGGGAAACCATTCATGTCTTTACGCTCTACTGCTGCATAAAACGTGTATAGGGGGTTTATATTCTCTACCGGAAAATCGGTCCCTAACGGTATCCACCCGTTTTGCTTTAATAATTGCTTATATACATAGGCCGATTTTAGGCGGTTGGTCCCCAATCTTTTGCCGGCCCAGTACATATCTGATGTGGCATGTGTGGGCTGTACCGATGGGATAATGTTATAATCGCCAAAATATTTGATATCATCGGGAGATAATACCTGCGCATGTTCAATACGCCAGCGTTTGTTATTTTTACCTTTTAATACGGAGGCATATATCTTTAACATTACCCGGTTTGCCGAATCGCCAATGGCATGGGTAGCCATCTGGAAACCGCCAGAGTCTATCTTTTTGGCTACTTCTTCAAAATGTTGCTGACTGCTTAACAAAAAGCCATTCCAGTTCTTTTGATCAGCATAAGGCTTCAATAAGCAGGCGCCCCGTGAACCAAGCGCACCATCGGCATACACTTTAAATCCTCTTACGTTTAACCCGGGAGTTTTATAAACCCCGCGTTTAAACAGATATTCGTAATTCTCTTTCCTATCGGCCAGCAGTACATAAAGCCGCATTTTAAGAGCGCCTTTGTGTTGCAGTGCAGCAATTGTATTGATCATGGTGTAAGGTAAACCGCAGTCATCAACTGTGGTTAAACCAACTGAAAAGCAATTTTTCTGCGCCGCCAATAAAGCATCTTCAATAATATTATCAGTAGGTTCGGGTATTTTGCGGGTCACAATACCCACGGCGTTATCAACCAGTATGCCGGTAAGTTTTCCGTTAATGGTCTCTATCTCTCCGCCGTTAATGGTTTGTCCGGGTTTCACCCCAGCAATGTTAAGGGCGGCCTGGTTGGCAATAGCGGCATGGCCATCAACCCGGCTTAATATTACCGGCCTTACCGGAAACAGCGAATCAAGCCGGGCCTTATCCGGAAATTGTTTTTTTGCCCAGTCGTTCTGGTCCCAACCATGCCCCATGATCCATCCGTCGGTGTTACGGGTGGAGTAGGCTTCAACAGAATCAACAACTTCGTCCCAACTGTGGGTACCAACCAGGTTAACTTCCTGCAGCCCCATGCCATACTCATAAAAATGGGCGTGCGCATCAATAAACCCGGGATAAATAGCAGCACCGGCGGCATCAATAACTTCCCGTGCCTGGTATTTTTGTTCCAGTGTATCTGCATTACCCACATCCAAAATTTTACCAGCTTTTACTACTATAGTATTGGTCACGGTAAAGTTACTGTCAACCGTATACACAACGGCGTTTTTAATTAAAAGGTCGGCGTTATACTCTTTTTGCTTACAGGCTACCGCAAAAAGGAGCAGTGCAGGCCATAATTTCTTCATATGTGGCTTTTGTATAATACTGGTAATGTAATTATTAAACGATATATGTTTATACAATTATCAAATCATAAAGTTATGCCTTCAAATATTTAATTTAGCATCGAATTCGAAATTGGAGGGATTTTTTTTAAAATGTCAGATATAATACAGCTTTTACCGGATGCCGTTGCCAACCAGATTGCCGCGGGTGAAGTAGTGCAACGACCGGCATCTGCAGTAAAGGAATTGATTGAAAACGCTATTGACGCAGGCGCTGGAAAAATTCAACTCATTGTTAAAGATGCAGGCAAATCATTGATACAGGTTATTGATGATGGTTGCGGCATGAGCCTTACTGACGCGCGCATGTGCTTTGAACGCCATGCCACTTCAAAAATACGTAAAGCCGACGATTTGTTTGCAATACGCACCATGGGTTTCAGGGGCGAGGCCATGGCATCAATAGCAGCTATTGCCCAGGTTGAAATGAAAACCCGCCGGCATGAAGACGAACTGGGCACCTGCATTTTTATTGAAGGCTCGGAAGTGATTAGCCAGGAAGCTTGCCAGGCCAATACCGGCACATCTATTTCTGTAAAAAACTTATTTTATAACACCCCCGCCCGCCGTAACTTTTTAAAAAGCAACCCGGTGGAAATGCGCCATATTATTGATGAATTTCAACGGGTAGCGCTGGCCAATCCTCAAATATTTTTTACGCTGCATCATGACGGGCAGGAAGTGTATCATTTGCCGGGCGCAGCGTTAAAACAGCGCATCGTACACCTGTTTGGCAACAATTATAACCAGCGGCTGGTTCCGGTTGAAGAAGATACCACGATTATTAACCTGCGCGGCTTTGTAGGCAAACCCGAGTTTGCCCGCAAAACCAGGGGCGAGCAGTTCTTTTTTGTGAATTACCGATTTATTCGCGATGCTTATTTGAACCACGCGGTGCTTACCGCTTTTGAAGAGCTGTTGCCCGATGACAGTTATCCGTTTTATGTACTGTTCATTGATATTGACCCATCAAAGATTGATATTAACGTACACCCAACTAAAACCGAGATCAAGTACCAGGATGAAAAAGCTATTTATGCTATTATACGCTCGGCGGTAAAACGTTCGCTGGGCCGGTACAACATTACCCCAAGTTTGGATTTTGACCAGGAAAACAGTATTGAGCACCTGATAACGCCCAAACCATTTGAAGAGATCGTTGCACCTACCATCTCGTTTAACCCCAACTTCAATCCTTTCGCTACCGAGAAAAGGCCCGAACGTGAGCACCCTTTTTTAAAGGATAACGGCAATTATAAAAATGACCCGATCCCTAAAAATTGGGACACCTTGTATGAGATCAGCAAAAAAGAAAGCAACCTGCAGCATGAAATGCATGAAGAAAAGCGCATTGCAGTTGATGATCAGGAGGTGAGCAAATCAAGCGAGCGGCAATTATTCCAAATCCATAACCGGTTCATCCTTTCGCAGATCAAATCGGGCTTTATGCTGATAGGGCAACAAGCAGCCCATGAACGCATTTTATACGAACGTTTTTTACAGCAACAGCAAAACCATTCGGGGGTAAGCCAGCAAAGTTTATTTCCGCAATCGGTAACACTAAACGGCAGCGATTTTGAGTTATTAAAAGAACTTTTACCCGACATTAAGGCCCTTGGTTTTGATATACGTGAATTCGGTAAAAACACCGTTGTGGTTGAGGGCATTCCGGCCGAGCTGAGCAATGTTGACGAACATGAACTATTGGAACATTTGCTGGAAGGGTTTAAAAACAATATGGCCATCCTGAAACTGGATAAGCGTGATAACCTGGCACGGTCACTGGCGCGCAACGCGGCTATTAAAACCGGTACTAAATTGTCACTGGAGGAGATGAACCAGTTGATCGATCAGCTTTTTGCCTGTCAAACGCCCAACCAGGCATTGAACGGTAAGCCTGTAATCAGTACCTTTACCATGACTGAGTTATTAGAACGATTTGAAAAATAGCCCACAGGCTTTTATTATACTATATGAATAGTCCATCACCGTTTTCCAATATACCACCGGTTGTAAAAAACCTGCTGATCATTAATATTTTGTTTTTTATTGGAACAATAATATTGGTTAAAGTCAACATAGATGCATACCGATGGTTATCTGCTTTTTACTTTAATTCACCTTTATTCCGCCCGTGGCAAATTATATCGTACATGTTCATGCATGCGGGCATTGATCATCCCGAGCATATATTTTTTAACATGTTCGCCCTTTTTTCATTTGGTCCAATTCTGGAATACTCAATGGGTTCAAAAAAATTTTTGAACATGTATTTCTTATGTGGCATTGGCGGAATTATCTGCCACCAAGTTGTACAGGCGTTTGAAGTACACGCAATTACCGGCGGTATTACTATTTCAAACCCTCAGCTAATATCATCTTTCAATGCTTACGGTGCTATGAGCACTAAATTGCAGGAAATTTACGCAACACCAATTGTAGGAGCGTCTGGGGCTATATTCGGCTTGTTGGCTGCTTTTGGTCTAATGTTTCCAAATCTGGAGATGATGATTCTGTTTATCCCTATACCGATTAAGGCAAAATACATTATTCCAGTTTATATAATTCTTGAGCTATATTTGGGTATTAAACAATATTCAGGTGATTCTGTGGCACATTTTGCGCATTTGGGAGGAGCCCTCGTTGGTTTAATTATGGTGAAAGTTTGGCGATTACAGCGACCAAACAATTTTTATTAATTATGGTAGTTATCAATTAAACGGACCTGTTTTATGAGTACCCTTTGGCAAAACATTCACTATAAAATGCTGCGGTCGGGCAATAAATTAAACTTGCTCATTGGCATTAATGTTGCCGTTTTTTTGGTCATTAATGTTTCGGCAATTCTTGAACAATTGCTTTTTACAGGGTTTGGCAATAGCGCTATTCTTTTTAATACCAATGAATATTTATTGCTCCCGGCTAACCCGGCCAAATTGTTAACCCACTTCTGGACTCCGTTGACCTATATGTTCATGCACGCGGGTATTTTACACATCCTGTTCAATATGCTCTGGCTTTATTGGATGGGGCAAATATTTGAAGAATACCTGGGCAATAAGCGCACTATTGGGCTATATATTATGGGTGGCCTGGCCGGCGCACTTTTTTACCTGCTATGTCTTAATTTTTTACCGGCATTTACCCATACCAATGCCGCTTTAAACAGTACAATTGTTGGCGCATCGGCCAGTGTTATGGCCATTGTGGTTGCTACGGCCACTTTATTGCCAAATTATACCATATCGCTCATATTATTTGGACCGGTAAAATTAAAATGGCTTGTATTGGTTATCCTGGTTATTGACTTTTTGGGTGTTGTAGGCCCCAATGCAGGGGGCGAAATTGCCCACCTGGGCGGTGCTTTGCTTGGATTTGTTTACATTAAGCAACTACAGAGAGGGCATGACTGGATAGGTGGTATAAACAATATATTTAAATCAAGACCTAAACTAAAGGTTGTTACCAAAAATACGGGCAAAAATTCGCCTGAGTACCCTCGTCAGGAAGAAATTGACCGGATATTAGATAAAATATCGCAATCTGGCTATGAAAGCCTGAGCAAGCAGGAAAAAGAAATTTTATTTCGCGCAAGCAATAATGAGAGCTAAACGAAAACAAAGCTTTATCGGTACAGTATTACTATGGATAAACCTGTCGCTTTGTTTTGCTTTATTAATCAGTTATTTAGCCCCGCACGTTAACCCCTCAACCGTTTGGATCATCGCATTTTTCGGCCTGGCTTATCCAGTAATCCTTATAGCCAATGTTATCATGCTCATTTACTGGCTGCTGCGCCAAAGGTGGCAGTTCCTGTTATCGCTTATCACCATACTCGCGGGCTGGAATGTTTTGTTCAATAATATAGGTTTCAGACTTTCTGGCGCCGATACTGCAAAGCCCCCTATCGAAAACGCCATCAGGGTAATGACTTACAACGCGCACAATTTTAAACGTTACGGTTCAACCAATGACGTATCAACCAAACATGAAATTTTAAACATGCTTGGCCAGCAACAGCCCGATATTATCGGCATCCAGGAGTTTTATACTAAAAACCGCGGGCAGTATGAAATGCGCGACTCGATAACCAGGATAATTGGAGCAGGTAATTTTTATTTTGAGCCATTTAACTTTAACAGCACTGAGGCTATAGGCATGGCTATATTTTCAAAATTCCCGATAGTTGGAAAGGGCATGATCCATTTTTCTGACACCAAATCAGAAAACCAGTGTCTGTATGTTGATGTAAAAAAAGGCGAAAAAACATTTCGTTTATATAGCGTGCACCTGCAGTCTATCCGTTTTGATCCTAAAGATTATAAATACCTTGACAGCGTATCAAAAAAAGGTAAAACTGATATGCAATCAACTAAAAGGCTGGGCGGCAAATTAAAAACAGCCTTTATTAAAAGAAGCGAGCAGGTATTTAAAGTAAAAGAACACGCCGCCAAATGCCCCTATCCTTATCTTATTACCGGCGATTTTAATGATACCCCAACCTCATTCGCGGTAAACCAGATGGCCAAAGGGCTTAAAAACGCATTTCGTGAAAAAGGATCAGGTTTTGGACGGACCTATAATGGTGATTTTCCTAATTACCAGATCGACTATATTATGGCAAGCCCGCAATTTGAAATAGCAACCTATAAGATCATCGAAAAAAAGCTGTCTGATCATTACCCGTTACGCAGTGACGTGGTGCTAAGTAATTGATAATTGGATATGAAAATCTTAGTTACGGGATCATCCGGCCAATTAGGATCTGTTACGGTGAAACATTTACGAGCCAGCGGATACATTGTTTCCGGCATTGATATAATTCCTTCCGTTACAACCGATAAATTAATTGATATTACCAATGCGGATGACGTTGAACGAGTAACCGGGGGCTTTGACGCCCTTATACATACTGCCGCTATACATGGCAAGCACTATGAGTTAAGTTGTCCCCGCGAAACGTTTATTGAAACAAATATTAAGGGCACGCTCCATTTATTGAATGCCTGTGTTAAAAATGGTATAAATAAATTTTTATACACCAGTACCACTTCTATATATGGCAGTGCCTTAATTGATGACCACAAGGCGGTTTGGGTTGATGAATTGCTTACCGAAAAGCCACGTGATATTTACGATATAACCAAACAAACTGCCGAACAGCTTTGCAAAGACTTTTTTTATAAGGAGGGACTTCAAACCTCGGTGTACCGTGTTGCCCGCTTTTTGCCCGAGGATGAAAACCTTAAAATAAATCACAGATTGTACCGCGGCCTGGATGAGCGTGATGGCGCAGAGGCGCTAAGGCTGGCTCTGGGGGTTTCATTCAGTGATTTTGAAATATTTAATATTTCTGGTAACCCGCCTTTTAACAAGCACGATCTTACCTTGTTAAAGCATGCTCCGGTTGATGTTATTCTGAAGTACTTCCCTGAGGCCAGGGATATTTATCAACAAAAAAAATGGACGTTCCCGCAAAGTATCGACCGTGTTTATGTTTGCGACAAAGCCAGGCAATATTTGGGTTATACCCCACAATACACTTTCGAATACTTATTGCATCAATAAATATATCTTTAATGCAATTTATTGGTCATGCCGGCAAGTTACTTAATCTTGAAATTGAAAAAATCGTAAGTTTGCGCTTATGCAACAAAATTTGTTTGTTTACAATACTTTAACTCGTAGAAAGGAAGAATTTAAACCGCTTAATGCACCGCATGTTGGCATGTATGTTTGCGGGCCGACTGTTTACAGCGACGTGCATTTGGGCAACTGCCGCACTTATATATCATTTGACCTGATGTTCAGGTACCTTACTCATATTGGCTATAAGGTGCGTTACGTTCGTAACGTAACAGATGCCGGCCACCTGGAAGGCGATGCCGGTGATGAGGGGGAAGACAAAATATCAAAAAAGGCAAAAATTGCCCAACTTGAGCCCATGGAAATTGTGCAAAAATATACCGTTGGTTTTCATGAGGTAATGCAAATATTTAACACCCTGCCGCCAAGTATTGAACCCACGGCTACCGGCCATATTATTGAGCAGATAGAGTTGGTTAAAGTTATACTTGAAAAAGGTTTTGCCTATGAGGTAGACGGAACGGTTTATTTTGATGTTGAAAAATACGACAAAACAAAAAATTATGGCGTATTAAGCGGCCGTAACCTGGAAGATCTGCTTAACAACACCCGTACCTTGGGCGGTCAGGAAGAAAAACATGGTAAACTTGACTTCGCCCTCTGGATAAAAGCAAAACCGGAACATTTAATGAAATGGCCCTCGCCCTGGAGCGTTGGCTTTCCCGGATGGCACCTGGAGTGCTCGGCCATGAGCCAGAAATACCTGGGCAACCAGTTTGATATACATGGCGGCGGCATTGACCTGGTACCCACCCACCACACCAATGAAATTGCCCAGCATGTGGCCTGCTGCGGTAAAAACCCGGCCAATTACTGGGTGCATACCAATATGCTTACTGTAAACGGTCAAAAAATGTCAAAGTCATTAGGCAACAGCTTTTTACCGCATGAGCTTTTTACTGGCAGTAACAGTATATTGAATAAAGGCTATAGCCCCATGACCGTCAGGTTTTTTATGCTGCAGGCACATTACCGCAGCACACTTGATTTTGGCAACGAGGCCATGGAAGCATCAGAAAAAGGCTTTAAGCGTTTAATGAATGCGTTTGCCCTGCTTAATGGCTTAAAGGCAAGTAATACATCCGAAATTGAAATTGAGCCGCTTTTGAACCGTTGCTATGCTGCCATGAACGACGACTTTAACAGCCCGGTACTTATTGCAGAACTTTTTGAAGCGTCGCGTATCATTAACTCTGTGCATGATGGTAAAATGAAGATAGATGAGGCCAATCTTCAATTGCTTAAAACCCTGATGAATACCTTTGTGCTGGATGTACTGGGACTAAAGGATGAACAGGCTGCTAATGATGACTTGCCCAATATATTAAACCTGATTGTCGATCTGAGGAGCGAGGCAAAGGCCAATAAAGATTATGCCATGTCTGATAAGATACGGGATGGCTTATCAAAAATAGGCTTTCAACTCAAAGACAGTAAAGAAGGCACCCTCTGGAGCAAATCATAAAAAGGCTACTTGTAATGTGCATTTAATTAAAACATAATTATAGCTGTTGGGTTAATTAGTTTTTAATTCAGTCAACTAAGACAATAAAATTATCTGCAGGTACAGGTTTCGCATGTTAAACTCTCCACATTTACAATTAAATATAATCATAACCGTTTCAGATAAAAACATATTTAGCGGCAATGTAACCAGGCCATTTACTTATGGCAATGGCCCAAATTACATTTCCGACTTAAAATTTATTCTTAAATTGCCCAAAAATCTAATATGATCATGAAGAAAATAATATTAGCTGCTACATTTATAGGCCATAGTATACTTGCCTTGGCGCAAACGGCTCCAGCTAAAGTAAATACCGTAGTTAACGCCGAAGAGGCTTTTAATAAGTTAGTTGAACGTAAAGGAATAAAAGATGGCTTTTTATCTGTTGCCGATCCCGAGGGCATTGTTTTTAAGCCCAATGCTGTTAAAATAACCGATTTTTATAATAGTATTGATAAGCAAGCAGGCAAATTAAGCTGGCAGCCCAAAATTGCCCGCATCTCGGCCAACGGCGACCTGGCCTTTACTGCAGGGCCATACATTTATTCAAATGGCAAAAGTGATGATGATAAACTATATGGAGACTATGTTTCCATTTGGCGTACTGACGCTGAGAATAAGCTAAAATTGCTGGTAGATCTGGGTATACAACACCCTGAACCGGAGCAGGAAGAAATAACTGATTTTAAAGAGCCTACAGCATCACGCACAGCGCCAAGTAAAGATCCGTTTGCTGCAAAAAACATTATCGTTGGCACTGATAAAATATTGAATCACTCTTTAACCATTTCTACATTAGCTGGTTACAAAGAGTTTTTAAGCCCGGAGGCACGTTATTATTTCCCTGGGTTTCAACCAATGACAGGTCCGGATGTTATTATGAAATTTATTAACAACCAAGCCATTGTTATCAGTGCTGAAACCATAGATGGCGGCCGCTCAAGCAGTAACGACCTGGCCTATACCTACGGCCGCGCACGTATTACCAAAGGCAACGTAGTGAGCAATTATAACTATGTGCGTATTTGGGAGTTAGATAAATCGAAAAAATGGGATATCCTGCTCGAAGTTTTCTCTGCAATTGAAAATGAATAACAGGTAACGGAATTATATAAAAGGGAGATGTAGTTGATACATCTCCCTTTTTGTTTAAATAAGCAAGCCTGACGACTTGAATAATTCCTTTAAAACAATTGTTCAATAATATCCGCTGCCGACAGGCCTTCGGCCTCTGCGTGATAGCTTCGTACAATACGGTGGCTTAAAATGGGTTTGGCAATAGCTTGCACGTCCTCAATATCCGGCGAATACTTTCCGTTGATAACAGCATGGCATTTAGCCCCCAGGATCAAAAATTGTGAAGCACGCGGCCCAGCACCCCAACTTAATAAACGATTGATCTGCGGCGAAGCAAACTCTCCGTTAGGGCGCGTTTTTGATACCAGTTTTACTGCATATTCCATTACATGATCAGTAACGGGGATGTTTCTTACCAATTGCTGAAAATAAATGATCTGGCTGGCGTTTAATATTTTATTTACGTCTGTTTGTATAGTACTGGTAGTATTTTTAACAACCTGCAGCTCCTCCTGAAACGTAGGGTAGTTTAACGCAACACTAAACATAAAACGGTCAAGCTGCGCTTCGGGCAATGGATAGGTGCCTTCTTGTTCAATAGGGTTTTGTGTGGCCAATACAAAAAAAGGCTTGGCAAGCTTATGGGTAATTCCTGCGGCAGTAACTGCTTTCTCCTGCATAGCTTCAAGCAAGGCCGCCTGCGTTTTGGGAGGGGTACGGTTAATTTCATCAGCAAGAATGATATTGGAAAAAACCGGGCCGGGTATAAATTTAAAGTTCCGGTCTTCGCCCAATATTTCGGAGCCGATGATATCTGATGGCATCAGGTCGGGCGTAAACTGAATGCGTTTAAAATCAAGGTCAAGCACCTGCGCAATAGTTTGCACAAGCAGCGTTTTGGCCAGGCCCGGCACCCCAACCAGCAAACAATGCCCGTTGCTAAAAATGGATACCAGCACAAATTTTACTACCTCATCCTGCCCAATGATAACTTTGCCTATTTCAGAACGTATTTGCTGATATGCCTGCCTTAAAGCATCTGCAGCTTCCACATCAGAGCGGTGTTGCATATTGTTTTGTTAGGGTTTAACCTGCGCAGTTGCAGGCGATGCAGTGATCCATTTTTTTAACACATCACATGACTGATAGTCCTGGTCAATTTTAATAAAGGTTTCTTTCCGGCGCTTTTCAAACCATTGGCTTATTACGCGGTTGTTTTTATCCTCATAAGCCATATCTTTTAGTTTAGGAAAATCCTGTTCTAAATTTGCCTTATGTGCATTTGTTGCCGATTTAAGGTATAAAATCTTATAGCTTTTTTTACCACCAGCGTCAGTAAACAAATCTGGTTTTGATATACTTCCAATTTTCATGGTGTCTACCGTAAGGGCAACCTTAGGGTCAAGCTTGTCAGTAGGAATGTAAGTTGAACGGCTTTGAACGTTTTCGGCATTCAGCATCATGCCACCGTTGTATTTGGTATCCTTGTCATCAGAATAATAGGCCGCCGCACTTGAAAAATCAATCTTTTTGTTTTTTATCATCAGGTTGTAAATACTATCAGCCTTGATTTTAGCCCTGTCTAAGCTGGCCTGGGTAATTACAGGCGTAATGAGTATATGGCGTACATGCACCTGTTCGCCCCGGCGCTCGATTACCTGTAAAAAGTGGAACCCAAAATCGGTTTCAAACACCGGTGATATTTCTCCCGCCTTAAGTTTAAAGGCATTTGCGGTAAATTCCTTTACAAAGGTAGTACGATCGGCAAAGCCAAGGTCGCCGCCATCCGGAGCCGAACCTGGATCCTGCGAATATAGCCGGGCCAGTGTTCCAAAATCTTCGCCTTTTTTAACCCGTTGACGCAGTTCCTCTGCTTTTTGCTTGTATAATTCCTTTTCCTCTTTATTCAATTGCGGCTGAAACGCTATTTCACCCACTTCAACCTCTTTATTAAAAGATGGGAGGCTATCCTTTGGTATCGATTCAAAATATTTTTTAACGTCCTGAGGGGTTACATTTAATTTTTCAGTAATATGTTGTTGCATTTTTTGCGCAACCATTTGCTCCTTCATATCCGGGCGAATCTCGTCCTTATACTGTATAACCGACCGGCCTAAAAATGCTTCCAGCTTTTCCTGGCCGCCTGCTCTTTGGGTCATTTCACGCATTCTGCGGTCAACATTATTATCAACCTCATCATCCTTCACTTCAATACTGTCAATAGCGGCTTGCTGCGCCAGCAATTTTTGCGTTAACAATGATTGCAGCACACGGCACTTAACTTCGGGATTGGGTTGATTACCTTCAACCAGGTAACGGGCATACTGTGTTTCAATATCTGACTGCAGTATAGGGCTGTTGCCAACAACGGCGGCAATTTTATCAAGCATATGACGCGGACCCGCAACTACAGCCGTATCGGCCTTAGCCGGTGTTTTTGCAGTTGAATCTGATTTAAAAAGTGATTTTGCAGTTGAATCGGGCTTGGTTTGCGCCCCGGCAATTGATATTATGAAAATAAACCCTAAAATGAATACCCCTAACTTTCTCATGTAATGCTCTTATACTCTAAATAAAACGGATTGATAACCCGTTAAAAACTACGAATTTCGGTAAAATTTATTAATTATAGCCGAACAAAAGATGTCAATTAAAATACCACCCTATATAATTGTGCTAATATGGTTATAAAGCTTGAAACGGTTTAACTACTTTTGGTTAAAATTTGTTAAAGTGAAAGTTGAAAATCCAGTAGCATTGCGCTTTTTATTACAGGACGAGCTTTATCTTTTAGATACCGACAGGCCTCTTTATGAAAACAGGGAGACCGCTGAACATATAATTGAAAAGCCTGAACCAGAAACAATAACACAGGCACAGGTTCCAACAATTCAAGTAACTAAGCCTGAGGTAAAAACGCCTGCAGTTACTTTTAATTATCTGGGGAAAAATTTAAAAAGCTTTTTAATACTGGTACACTACCCGGGGCTGGATTTTATTGCTGATGTGCATTTAACCGCTCTGCAAAACATATTAAAACGTAAGGATCTTGAAATTGATGATGTAGCCATACTAAATATGGACAAATACAACACCACCAATCATGACGAGCTGATCAGCTTTTTTAAACCCGCTAAGCTTTTGCTGTTAGGACAGGCAGCCCTGCCGCAAGGTATGGCGCCGCTCGCGCTAAACACCCCGAAACAACTGAATAACTATACTGCTTTATATAGTTTTAGTTTTAATGAGATGATGGAAAGCACCGAAAACAAGAAAACGTTTTGGGAGCAGATGAAAACGCTGTAAGTGCATAGTCCTGATCATTTCACTTTATGTTCTTAATCCTTAATAAATGCAGCAATTAGTTTTTGCAACAAATAACCGCCATAAACTGGAAGAGGTAGCCGCTAAGCTGGACGGTAAAATTCAACTGCTAACCCTCAATGATATTGGTTGTACTGATGATATTGAAGAAACGGGCACAACCTTTAAAGAAAACGCGGCAATAAAAAGCCGTTATATCTATCAAAAATATAAACTGAATTGTTTTGGCGATGACAGCGGGCTGGAAATTGATGCATTGAACGGCGAACCAGGTGTATACTCGGCCAGGTATGCCGGTGAGCATGGTAACCACGCTGCCAATATTAACAAAGTGCTCCTGAATTTAAGCGGTGAAACTAACCGTAAGGCGCGTTTCCATACGGTTATATCATTGATATGGAATGGCGAAGAACACTTTTTTGATGGAACTGTTGAAGGCAGCATCCGCACCAGCCCCAGTGGGACAGATGGTTTTGGTTACGACCCTATATTTGAACCCGACGGATATAGCGTTACGTTTGCCGAAATGAGCATGGCCGAAAAGAACAGGATAAGTCACCGGGCCAAGGCCATGGAAAAACTGATCAATTTCCTGAGCAGTATTGATAAACCTTAATATGCTTTGTTCGGTTATAGAACCAAACAGCCACGCTTAGTTATATTTGGCAGGGTTTATGCTCATATGCATTAAAATACCCTTAATCATGAAAAATATATTTCAAACCTCAATCGCAATCTTATCCCTTATTTTTGTTTTGTCGGCATGTTCGTCTACAAAAAACACTACCTCGAGTAATGTATCACGTGGCAAATTTGTGGGCACATGGACACTAAACAACGTTAGTTATGATGGTCTTGTTCAAAATGCCGTTCAGCAAGTATTTGACCAGGCACCTCCTGAAGCCTTTGCCGGCAGCACCTGGAAACTAACCAATAGTGGCAACGGTGTGTATACTTTAGCAAACGGTGCATCGCAAACCATATTTTGGTCGGTTTATAACGGTGGAACCACAGGTACGCAGTTTCAGTTTAAAAAATTATTTGAAGGCGATAAAGCTAAAAATGTATCTGAAGGCTACCGCTTGGATATAGCCAGCAACGATGGATCAACAATGACCTTAAAATCGCCGGTTGCTGTGGGTAATGGAACAGGATACATCATTTACTCTTTCACCAAAACTAAATAAGCACAGGCTTAAACAAAAAAAAGCTCAAAGCAGAAGAGGATTACACTCTTACTGCTTTGAGCTTTTTTATTTCAAGGGCATTTGGCTGCGTGCCTTAAAAGTTTAAAGGGCTGGCGCAAATTTCAAACAAACCGGGTTGCCAATTTCAAGTTTAAAACCAGTTGGCGTTATTTTACCGGTTGCATTATCAATTCTGAACACAAATATGCTATCGCTGTTTTGGTTAGCCACAAGCAGGAATTTTCCGGTAGGATCAATGGCAAAATCGCGTGGGTTTTTACCCATTGATGATTGGCGCTGAACAAAGGTTAGTTCGCCTGTTTCCTGGTTAATGGAATAAACAATAATTTCGTTGGTTTCCAGCCGGTTTGAGGCATATAAAAAGCGGCCATCGGGCGCTATATGTATAGCGGCCCCGGCGGTTTTCCCTTTAAATCCTTCGGCCAGCAGGGTTATGGTTTGCTTTTGTTTAAGCTTGCCGTTATCATAATCAAATACATAAACGTTTGAACCCATTTCAGTTATCAGGTACGCGTGTTTCTTATCCGGCGAAAAATCTAAATGCCTTGGGCCCTCTCCGGGGGTAACACTCACAAAGGCAGGGTCGGCTGGTGTTAAGGGCGAATTTTTTCCCGAACGGAAACGGTATATATTTATCCGGTCGGTGCCCAGGTCATTATAAAGCACATACTTGCCGTCGGGCGATAATAGGCTCATATGCGCATGAGGACCTTCCTGGCGTTCTTTGTTTGGCCCATGGCCGTCATTGCGTACGGTTTCTACACCGTTTGCCAGTGAGCCATCTTTATTTATGGGCATTACTGTTACCTGTCCGCTCGAATAATTAGCGATAAAAGCATTTTTACGGGCGTTGTCAACTGCAATATAGCAGGGGTTTGATCCCAGGGACGATTGCTTGTTCAAAAACACCATCTTACCGGTTTTAGGCTCAAATGAAAATGAACTTACCTCGCCTTTGGGCAATTCGTTTACGGCATAAATAAACTTGTTGTCGCTGCTTAGGGTTAAATAGGATGGATTTTCAACACCGTCAATCTGGCTTAAATAAGCCAGTCTGCCATTTTCGGCATAAAAGCGGTATATAGCTATTCCCTTACTGGTACCTGTGGTGTAAGTACCTATAACCAGATCATAGGTTGAGGGCCCTTTTTTTGTGATTTGCTTATTTTGCGCGTAAGAAAGCACAGGCAATAATAAGGCCATGATCAAAACAGTTTTTTTCATGTGTGATGACATTAGTTACAAAGCGCAAGATAACAAAACCAACAAAAAACGCCCTGATAAACAGGGCGTTTTTTTATTTTATTAAATGTTTTAACTGGATGATCTCCTGCTCGTCCAGATAACGCCATCTGCCGCGGGGCAGGTCTTTTTTTGTTAGGTTGGCATAAACCACACGGTCAAGCTTTACCACTTCATAGCCCAGGCTTTCAAAAATACGGCGCACAATGCGGTTTTTACCGCTGTGTATCTGTATACCAACTTCCCTTTTTGAGCCGCCGGCAACGTATGACACTGCATCGGGCTTTATTAAGCCGTCCTCCAGCTCAATGCCGAAACCTATTTTATTCAGATCGCCCTGGGTTAAGCTTTTGCTTAGCTCAACCTGGTATAGCTTGGTAATATTGCTGCGCGGATGTGATAGCTTATCTGCCAGTTCACCGTCATTAGTCATTAAAAGCAAACCGGTAGTATTCCTGTCTAAACGGCCTATAGGATAAATGCGCTCTTTGGTTGCTTTTTCAACCAGGTGCATTACCGTACGGCGTTCCTGCGGGTCATCGGTAGTAGTTATATAGTCTTTAGGTTTATTTAATAATACATAAACCATTTTTTCGCGGCGTAAGGTTTCGCCGTTGTATTTGATCTCATCCTTCATCGGATTGATCTTTGCACCCAGTTCATCAACCACCACGCCGTTAACCATTACCACCCCGGCAATAATCAGTTCATCGGCCTTGCGGCGCGAGCAAATGCCCGCGTTTGATATATATCGGTTAAGGCGAATCAATCCGTCATCCTTGGCTTTAGGTTCAGCGGCTTTTTTACGGCCGCGCAACGTTTTTACCGGCGCGTTCTCATCGCGTGTTATTTTATCGTAAACCGGTTTCCGCTGTGGCGGCCTTTCGCCGGAGTATGGTTTAGCTGCGCCTTCGCGCTTTTTAAACCCGCTGGCAGGTCTTTCCCCGAATTTCTTATCGGTTGAACGTTCTCCGGGTTTTGCGCCTGCATCAAAGCTCCTTTTGGGCCTGTCATCAAAATTTGATGTTCTTGCACGGGGCGACGAGTATGGTTTTTTGTCTCCGCTAAAACTTCTTTTTGGTTTTTCATCATCACCGCCTCCCGTTGGCCTGCCCGAATAGGGCTTGCTGCGCGGAGAAAACGATTTTCTATCGCCTGATGATGCACCATCCCTGAAATTGCTTTTAGAGGAAGTATCGCCGGTTGGGCGTCCTGAGTAAGGTTTTGATCTTGATGCTGATTTTTTATCGCCTGATGATGCCCCGTCTCTAAAATTGCTTTTAGGCTTATCATCGCTAAACCTGTTGCTTTGAAATGTTTTGGGTTCGGGCTTTGTGAATTTCTTTTTCTCTCCGTTTGGAGTAGCACGGCCTTTAGCCGTTGCAGGTCTTTTAGGTTTCTCGTCGCTTCCTGAGCTCCGGCCTGCTGTTCTTTTTGGCTTGTCGTCGCGACTACCTGTTGGTCTCTTAAATACCATATTTTTTTGTTTTGCGCTTTCGCAGCGTGAGGGTCAAAGGTACGCTTTTTTGGCAATTTTTAATCAAAAAAATCAAAAATTTTAAGCGGTTCAAAAAGCGGGTTTAAACAGTTTTAAAGCCCGTTTTTGAACCAAAAACAGCCGCTAAAAAAATTAGCAAAAAGCTAAGTATTTGATTATGTGCCTTGTATATCATACCTTTGCAGCACATTTTACCTTAATGTATAGTTAATGATAAAAAAAGAAATGATCAAAAAACACTTATTTACGTGCTCCGTAATGCTGGTGCTGGTTCTCATTTCAAAGCTTAATATTTTCAGCACAACCATCAACAGATCGGTTGTAAATACCGGAGATTTAAGCCATCGGACCTCGAAATTTATTTTTATAAAAAGCAATGCAAATGCATACAATTTTGCAAACGAAGCTTTACCTGTTAATGATGCCAGGGTTACACGTAAACTGACAAAATCGCTTAAACAGCACAATTTTAAAACAGTTCAGTCAACCGTGTTACATCGCAAAGCCGAAAAATGGTTCCCCGTTATTGAGCCACTTTTAAAGCTTTATGGTATCCCCGATGATTTTAAGTACATCCCGCTGGTTGAGTCGGGCCTTTGCGAAGGCACTTCACCAAAAGGAGCCCGTGGTTTATGGCAGTTTATGCCAGGCACGGCACGTACTTATGGCCTTAAGGTAGGCCGTGGTATTGATGAACGTAATAACTTGCGTAAATCAACCATTGCAGCCTGCAAGTACATCAAAGAACTATACGGTGAATTTAATAGCTGGACACTGGCTGCCGCTGCTTATAACAACGGCTCCATTAAACTTGAAAAAGCTATTAACAAACAAAATGAAGATAATTACTTCCGCATGAGCCTGAACCGCGAAACCGGTTCATACATTTACAAGCTTGTTGCCATGAAAGCAATTATCCAGCAACCTAAAAAGTATGGGTACAATGACTATTACGCGATGACCCAGCCTTCTCAATTGCTGAACTTTAATTAAGTATCCTAATTAGTTAAAGAAATATACGGAGCACCCGAGGCCGGCTTTCCCAGATGGAAGGCCGGCCTTTTTGCTTATATTACTGAAGAAGCGATTTAATGTTTTTTTGCCTGAGCCTGAATTGGCGAAAGTTGAGAATCAACGGAATTGATCTTCGCTCCTGGTTAATAGGTAAACTTAGGCATTCCGTTCTCACATGTTACACTTTTTGGAGCGATGATTAGGGAACAATCCGAATATACATCCCATTTTTTATTGAACTCGGCTTGCTGTGCTGTATATTCTTTTGTCTTTTGCAGAAATACCGCCGTATCTATTTTAATGGAATATGCTATATAACCGGTTGCTCCGCCACAAGCTTTTGAGCCTATGGCTGTGAACTTCCATTCACCGGCATCCACACAGTTAAATTGATGTGCCATCGTTTTAATATCAGCATAAAGTTCCGCAAGCTTTTTTTCATCGTCGGCTTTTAGGTTTTCGTGTGTCCTTTTACAGGATACAACAAAAAACAGGAGTATACCGGCGCTGAACAGCAGCATTTGCTTTTTCATAATTATATGATAATGATTTCTTTACAATACGGATCAAAAAGCAATATGCTACAGATGTTTTAAAAATATATTGCCGCACCTTATATCCCCCGGTCCTGAGTCCGCCCACTTCAGGTTACTATGCCTGCATTGCAACCATTATAAGTTCAAAGACGAGACCAGGAACAGTGCGATTAAATTTATGGGCATTCTCTAAATATTAACCTTATCCTGACATGCTTAGCATAAAATCCACATCAATTTTCTTTATCTTTGCGTAATTTTTTAGCAAACGCTTTTAAAGACACCTATCTCATAAAACAGTTTACGTTAGGCTTTTAAAACTAAGCCCGTTTACCCGGGTTTAATAAATTTGGCACCATAATACATGATAAAGGAAATACCTATTGACCTGGGCGAACAAAGCGAAGTTGAAGTTTACGGAGCCCGGGTGCATAACCTAAAAAATATCGACGTTTCTTTTCCGCGCAATAAGCTGGTAGTAATTACCGGCCTCAGCGGCAGCGGAAAATCATCACTGGCCTTTGATACCATTTATGCCGAAGGACAGCGACGCTATATGGAAACATTTTCGGCCTACTCACGCCAGTTCATGGGCGGTATGGAGCGCCCCGATGTGGATAAAGTATCGGGTCTTAGTCCGGTTATTGCCATTGAGCAAAAAACAACGAGTAAGAATCCCCGGTCAACCGTAGGGACCATTACCGAGATATATGATTTTATGCGCTTGCTTTTTGCCCGTACGGGCGACGCCTTTTCTTATACCACAGGCGAAAAAATGGAGCGCATGTCTGAAGATCAGATCCTGAAAACCATTACTGAAAAGTTTGACGGGCAACCGGTTAATATCCTTGCCCCGGTGGTAAAAGCCAGGAAAGGGCATTACCGCGAACTTTTTGAATCGATACGTAAACAGGGCTACCTTAAGGTATGGATTGATGGCGCCATGGTTGATGTTGAACCCAAAATGCAGGTTGATCGTTACAAGATTCATGATATTGACATTGTGGTTGACCGTTTGGTAGTATCTGAAAAGGACAGCAAACGATTATATACCTCTGTACAGGCCGCGCTTAAAATTGCAAAAGGCATTATCAGGGTAGGCGATAAGGACAATAATGTAGCTTATTACAGCAAGTATTTAATGGATCCGGTATCGGGCATATCATATGACGAACCACAGCCAAATACATTTTCTTTTAATTCGCCTTACGGCGCCTGTGAAAAGTGTAACGGTTTAGGATACATTTTTGAGGTTGATGAGGCTTCCGTTATCCCCAACCCTAAGTTGAGCATCCTGAACGGCGGGCTTGCCCCAATAGGCGAATACCGTGAAACCTGGATCTTCCAGGTGCTTAAATCGCTGGCAAAAAAATATGAGTTCTCTTTGTCAACCCCAATTGAGAAACTCACCCGCGAGCAGCTGGATATTATCCTGAACGGATCGCCGGAAATGATCACTGTTGCGGTGGAGTATAACAAATGGAACGTACAAAGCTACCAGATCACTTTTGATGGCATCATCAGGATGCTGGAAGAACAGCAGGAACGCCGCGGCGACGAAGGTGTGGACGATATGGAAAACTATCGCGTGCTTAAAACCTGCCCGGTTTGTGATGGCGCCCGCCTTAAAAAAGAATCATTGCACTTTAAGGTTGATAATAAAAACATATTTGAACTAGCCTGCATGGATATACGTACCCTGCAGGAGTGGTTTACCAACCTGGAAGACAGGCTTACCGAGCGCCAGAATGTTATAGCCAAAGAAATATTAAAAGAGATAAGGGCACGCATTGTGTTCCTGCTTGATGTTGGCCTGAGCTATTTAACACTCGACCGTACAGCCAAAACGCTTTCGGGCGGCGAGGCACAACGCATCAGGCTGGCTACGCAAATTGGCTCACAGCTAATGAATGTAATGTACATTCTTGATGAACCAAGCATTGGTTTGCACCAGCGCGATAACGAGCGTTTAATAAACGCCCTTAAAAACCTGCGCGATCTGGGTAATACCGTACTGGTGGTTGAGCATGACAAGGACATGATACTGGAGGCCGACCACGTAATTGATATGGGGCCTGCCGCTGGTGTACATGGCGGCGAGGTTGTTGCCGAAGGCACGCCGGCCGAACTGATGGCCAGGCACACGCTTACCACCAGCTATATTAATGGCGAGCGCTCTATAGCCATCCCCCAAAAGAGGAGGGAAGGCAATGGCAAAACATTAAGCCTTAAAAAGGCAACAGGGCACAACCTTAAAAAAGTATCTGTTGATTTTCCATTGGGCAAGCTGATCGGGATAACCGGGGTATCGGGCAGCGGGAAATCAAGCCTGGTCACGGAAACTTTGTATCCTATATTGAACCATCATTTTTTCCGCTCCAAGAAGCAACCGTTGCCTTATGAAAAAATTGAGGGCCTTGAAAATATCGACAAGGTTATTGAAATAGACCAAACGCCTATAGGCCGCACACCACGGTCAAACCCTGCCACTTATACAGGGGTGTTCTCTGATATCCGTAACCTGTATGTAGCATTGCCCGAATCAAGGATCAGGGGGTATAAGCCAGGGCGTTTTTCGTTCAATGTTAAAGGAGGGCGTTGTGAAACCTGCCAGGGCGCAGGCATGAAGGTTATTGAAATGAACTTTTTGCCCGATGTACAGGTTCCGTGCGAAGAATGCGGCGGCCGGCGCTACAACCGTGAAACACTGGAGGTTCGCTACCGCGGCAAATCCATCAGTGATGTGCTGGACATGAGCATTGAGGATGCCACTCCATTTTTTGAGCATATCCCTTCTATTTACCGCAAAGTAAAAACATTGTTTGACGTTGGCCTGGGTTATATAACCCTGGGACAGGCCTCAACTACCCTATCAGGCGGCGAGGCTCAGCGTGTTAAGCTGGCTACTGAGTTATCAAAAAAAGACACCGGCAATACTTTTTATATATTGGACGAGCCCACAACCGGCCTCCACTTTGAAGACATCAACGTGCTTTTAGGGGTGCTTTACCAATTGGTTGATAAAGGAAATACGGTACTGGTAATTGAGCATAACCTTGATGTAATAAAGGTGGCCGACCATGTGATAGATCTTGGCCCCGAAGGTGGCTCGGGCGGCGGTAATATATTATTTGCCGGCACCCCCGAAGGGCTGTGCAAAGTAAAGAACAGCTTTACCGGCCAGTTTCTGAAAAAGGAAATGGGGATAAAATAAAAAACTGTGTCGCTATGTTTCAGCGTCTCGTGATCAGGTAACCAATTTAATTGCATGTTCATAATACTTACGAAGTTTAAAACTTCGTAAGTATATCGCCCCTATAAAATCATTAATCACTTTTTCTTCTGCTTGGCAATCCGATACTCCAACGTATCATATCTCCTATAATAGGATAGATATCGTTATGTTTAGCACCAAATCTAAAAACCTTGGTATGTTCATCGTATTTTCCAATATCCCTGTTATAACCTTCATCTTCGGAGGGAAGGTATTCTGTTAGTCCCTCGAGACCATGGAAAACTCGCTCTTCTTCAGAAAAATCATAGTATCTCCACATCGGGTTATCATGACTAAAATCAAGGATTTTAATATTTGAAGACAAAAGTTTCGCATTCTCCGTTCCAGCCCATTCTTTATTCTTTCCGAAAGCCAAGTCAAACGTGAGCTTCGCTAATGCCTTAAGAACAACAGGTTGTGCAGCTACAGTTAACTGTTTCGAAGATACGTCATTAATATTATTAATACTTAAAACATTCTCCCAAAACTCACGGGCGATTTCAAGCTTAGGTTCTATAAAAGCAGGAACAGCACCATTGATATTAGTCTTATTCATGAATAACAGCGCATTAATAGCAACCAATTCTTGTCTAGTTAAACCCGAACTATTCCAATCTGTTTTTTCTTTATCATTGATTAATGAAAAATTAAATTCATTAAATAAATCATCAATGATAACCTCCTTAACAAATGAGTTTACGGGATTAGACCCATCAAAATTTAAAGCTAAACTTTTATCGACCTTTTTACTTAGATTATTTAAGTCGTGGAAAAGTTGCCTTTCCTGATCTATACTTAATCCGAGATGTACTTCCAATGAAACATAACACTCTCTTAACATTTCAAAGCAGTCCGCCCAAACATTTAATTGTTCTGTCGACATATCTGCTTTGGAATCTCCTTTGTATAATGAGCCTTTTGTTGGATATCTATGATAGGTTGCGATATTCTTTAAGAATTCATAAGTTAAATGAAGTCCCATTCTCCTATGCTGGCCGTCAACAATCCATAATGTGTCACCAGGATTCAGATATATTTTAAAACAGGATGTTTCTCCCTCCAAAGTCTGTAATGGGGTTACTTTTAAGTTTGTTCCATTTGGCTCGCAATTTCTCAATGAAGCCACAAGCGGGGGTATAGATAAGTAAGGTTGCATCCCAAGATTTTTTTGAATTTCTTCTAATGCTTTAGAAATAGGCAAACCGTGTTTTTGCTTTTTTCTTCTCGCGGCGGTTAGCAAACCTTTCAAAATATAGGTCGCAATATTTGAAGCGTGATTGATGTCTAATTTACGTTGTGCGATTTCAGTTGAACTTTTTGATTGCTCATTAGCAACTTCTGTCATTTCTTGTATTTCAAATAACGACAAGCTTACCGTGAATGTTCTATATCCAATATTAAACCCGATAAAGGTTTTAACAGGACGTCCATACGAGTTTTGTGTTGACAAAGCTTCTTCTAAAGAGAATACCTGAGAATAATTTTCCATGATTTTTTTTTAACGAAGATAAACAAATAATTAAAATAAAATGCCAGGATTTTTATTTAATTATCCTGGATGATAAAAATAAATCCCTGGATGATTATAAAAGTTCTATAATTGAATTAGCTGATCATAATTCCATAAATTATATAACACTTCCATTTAACTTCATCCTTACTTCATATTGCAACAATACTTTTGCACAAGCACATTTAAAATTTTACCATTTTTGCATTTAAAATTTAATAGGTGCAGCATAACAGCTTAGATAGGTTTAAAAAACTGCAGGTAATTATTTTAGTTGCCTGTTACTTTTTTATTGCAGTATCGCACCTGTTTTTTTTGCCAAGACTAACACAACTGACAGACAGGAACGCCAGAAGCCACAATTCTATTTTTAAGCGTAAGTCCGAAGTTTCTATCGCCGGCATTAACCACATAAATTTTCTTAAACGCACGGATAAGTTTATTGTAAATGATAAAAAATCGGCAATTGACCTGCTGAATATGGTTGTGGGCAGTTTTATATTACTGCTGTTCATGCAACAGATATGGAAGCTCGATCCAAAATACTACCTAACATTCAGATGGTTACCCATCAATTCGCAACTCACTTATTTAACCTGCTGCACTTTTAAAATTTGATTTACGCATTCGCCATGATCTGAGCAGAACGCCCGGATCTTGTATTTCAAATTAGTTCATCAATCATTTACCGGTATTTACTGCTCGCTGCTTGTAATTGCTGCGCCATATCATAATAGCGCTCATTTTGGCTGATCTGTACTGCCGGGATATCCCATTCCAGGAAACTTAAAATGCACGGTTTAAAAAGAAAAATACTTATGGGTATGGGTCTACTCCTTACCCTGCATACTTATGCGCAACAAAATAACCCGCCGGTGGGTTTAAAAACGCTGCTTACCCGGGTTGATCAAAATGCGCCCACGCTGCTTACCGACTCGGCCGCTATCGATATCCGGCGGGCCCAGGCGGCCGAAACACGTAATAACTGGCTGCCCAATCTAAAACTTAATTACCAGGCCGATGTAGGCACCAATAATAATGTGGCAGGCCCATACTTTGGTTTTGGCATTATTCCTTCAAACTCCAGGGGGGTGCGTACCACTGATAATACAACTGCCGTATCTGCCAATGTAGGTGTGGCGGCCCTTGACTGGGAGATCTACAATTTTGGCGCGTATGGCGCTCAAAACAAAGTAGCCAATTCAGACATACAGGTGGAGCAAAACCAATTCGCACGCTCGCGCTATCAGTTGCAGGCTTATACCATTAATAACTACCTGCAATTGCTGCGCCTGCATAACTTGTTGTCAATACAGGCCCACAACATACAACGGAACACAGAAATTCTCCGATCAGTGCAGTCGCTCGCCAAAAGCGGGGTAAGGGCAGGGGTCGACACCAGCATTTCGGAGGCCGAATTATCAAAAGCCAGGTTAAATTATATTGAATTGGCCAACCAGGAAAAGCAGGTGCAGCTGCAGCTTTCGGCGGTAAGCGGCATGCCCTATCAATCCATTGTAGCAGATACCTCTGTCGAAACCATGCTGATCGGTCAATCATCAGCTGTAAGGTCATTAAACCCCGATACCAGTAACCACCCCCTTATTAACTATTACAGGTCGGTATATCAAAACAGCCTGCAACGCGAGGATATGGTAAAAAAAAGCTACAACCCTAAAATATTACTGGAGGGAGCAGTTTGGGGCAGGGGTTCAAGTGTTGATGCGAACGATCATTTCAACCCTCTTTCAAGCGGCTGGGGGTTTGACCGGAACAATTACCTGGTAGGTATAGGCATATCCTATAATTTGGTTGACCTGCGCCGCAAACAGCTCAAACTGCGCACCCAAAAGGCCTCCACCAATTATAATTCGCAAAAACTGGCGGAGCAAAAACAATTGCTGGCCATAAACATAAGCCAGGCTGATGTGGAACTGGAAACTGCCCGGCAGCGCTTAGAAGAAATCCCGCGCCAGCTGAAAGCAGCAAACGACGGGTATCGGCAAAAGCTATCCCTGTATAAAAATGGCTTAACAGATATCATTGAGCTTAATGCCGCGCTCAACATCCTTTATCGTGCCGAAACAGATTACGCCCAGGCTAAATACAGCTACTCGGGAGCGTTGTTTCAAAAAGCGGTTACCGCAAACCAGGTCGGCACAATTTTAAACCTTTTAAAATAACTTAACTATGTCAATGGTCACATCAGCACTAAAAAGGCCAATCACTACGGTGGTGATCACTATGAGCCTTTTGATATTTGCAGTGCTTAGTGCAATAAAAATACCGATAGATATTTTCCCGCAGTTAAACCTGCCAACCATATATGTAATTGAATCATACGGCGGCATGTCGCCGCAGCAAATGGAAGGTTTCTTCTCCACGCGTATGCAGGATCAGTTTCTGTACGTAAACGGGGTAAAAACCATTACAAGCAAAAACATACAGGGTTTAACCATGCTTAAGCTGAGCTTTTATGAAAGCACAGATATGGCCGAAGCCGAAGCCCAGGTGGCCCTGCAGGTTAACCGGGCCATGAAGTTCTTTCCGCCCGGCGCGTTGCCGCCCCAGGTTGTCCGTTTTGATGCTTCCTCTTTGCCGGTTGGCCAACTGGTGTTATCCGCGCCATCCCGAAGCCTCAAAGAGATCTATGACATGGCCGCAACCCGTATCAGGCCCATGTTTGCTTCGGTTCCGGGCCTGTCTGCTCCACCTCCATTTGGCGCCAATTCACGGTCAATAACCGTAAATGTTGACCCCAATAAGTTGCGCAGTTATAATTTAACGCCTGATCAGGTGGTTGAGGCACTGGCCAAGTTCAATGTCATGTCGCCATCAGGTTACCTGCGTTTGGACAATACCATGTTTGTTACTTCTATTAACACGCTTGTAAAAAAGGTTGATGAGTTTGGCAATATTCCGGTGGTTACCAAAAATGGGGTGCCTGTTTTGGTAAAAGATGTGGCCCGCGTGGCCGATGCCAGCGACGTTACCGTAGATTATGCCCTGATAAACGGCAAGCGCTCGGTTTACATTCCGGTAGTAAAAACTGCCGATGCCAGTACCTGGAGTGTGGTTCAATCGCTAAAAAGCAAAATACCCGAGATGCAAAGCTTACTGCCCGATGATGTAAAGATCTCCTATGAATTTGACCAGTCGGTTTTTGTGATCAACGCGGTAAAAAGCTTAATGACCGAGGGTGGCTTAGGCGCTATACTTACAGGCCTGATGGTGCTGCTGTTCCTGCGCGACTGGCGAAGCAGCCTTATCGTAGTGATCACCATACCGGTATCTATCCTCATTGGCGTATTGCTATTAAGCCTGTTTGGCCAAACCATCAATATCATGACTCTGAGCGGACTGGCCCTTGCCATTGGTATTCTGGTGGACCAGGCCACCGTGACCATTGAAAACATACATCAGCACCTGGAAATGGGTAAAAGCAAAGCACAGGCCATTTATGATGCCTGTGAAGAAATTTCTTTCCCGTTATTGCTCATATTGCTTTGCATCCTGGCGGTATTTGCACCATCATTTATGATGAATGGCGTACCCAAAGCCATGTTTCTGCCTTTGTCCATGTCGATAGGCTTAACCATGATCGTATCGTACATACTGGCGCAAACACTGGTGCCAATTTTATCAAACTGGCTCATTAAAGCCGAAGTTTACCAACATTATGAGCATGGCGAACTGCATGCCCACGCGGGCGAAGCGCTGAATAAGCCCGAGGAAGAACAGGTTATACACCATTTAAAACAAGAGCAGCAACATCCTGAAAAAAATGATCTTTTTGAAAAGGTTAAGATGCGGTTTGTGAGCATTATACAAGGCCTCATGCCCGCCAAAAAGCTTATCGTACCGGTTTATCTTGTTGTGGTAATAGCGCTGGCGGGCTTATGTTTTGTTTTTATTGGGAAAGATATGATGCCCAGGCTCAATAACGGGCAGTTCCAGATCAGGATAAAAGAACCTGACGGAACCCGGCTGGAACGTACCGAAGATAAATTAAAACAGGTGCTTCAAATTATTGACAGTACGGTAAATCATCATGTAGCCATCAGTTCGGGTTATGTGGGCTTAATACCCAGCAGCTATGGCTCCAGCAACATGTATATATTCAATACCGGTACCCATGAGGCTGTTTTGCAGGTTAACCTTGACCCGGAGTACAAAATGAACATGGATGAACTGAAGGACGCACTGCGTAAAAACATCGGGGCACGACTGCCCGAGCTGCGTATCACCTTTGAGCCTATTGACATGACCGAAAAGATCATGAGCCAGGGAGCCGCTACGCCAATTGAAATAAGGGTAGCCGGCAAGGATATGGCACAGATTGAAAACTATGCCAATAAAGTACTGACCAGGCTTAAAAACATCACTTATCTGCGCGATGTGCAGATTGTACAGCCCCTGAAGTTTCCGGTGGTAACAATCACTTTAGATCGTTTAAAGGCTGCCCAATTGGGCCTGAACGTAACGGATATTGCCCGTTCAGTTACGGCCAGCACCTCGTCAAGCCGTTTTACCGAAAAAAACCAGTGGCTCGATGAAAAATCGGCTTACACCTACCAGGTGCAGGTGCAAATACCTGAATATGTGATGAACACCATGGATGAGCTTAAAGAAATTCCGTTGGTAAAAGGGCAGAACACTCCGGTTTTGGGTGATATAGCCGACTTTAAAGTAAAGTACGTTCCGGGCGAATATGATCGTTCAGGCCCCAGGCGGTTCCTTACCGTAAGCGCAAATATCTATAAAAAAGACCTTGGTACCGCAACTAACGATGTACGGCAGGCTATTAAATCGGTTGGCACACCACCCAAAGGTTTAATTGCCGAGGTAAAAGGGATGTCAAACCTGCTAACCGAAACGCTCACCAGCTTGCAGAATGGTTTAGCCTTCGCCATACTGGTAATATTGTTATTGCTGGCGGCTAATTATCAGTCGTTCAAGTTGTCGCTTACGGTATTATCAACTATACCGGCGGTAATACTGGGATCATTAACGGCATTGCTGCTGACAGGGTCAACGCTTAACCTGCAATCGTATATGGGCATGATCATGTCAACAGGGGTTTCTGTGGCTAATGCCATCCTCATTGTTACCAATGCCGAAACCCTGCGTTTAAATTATAAAGATTCTACCCGGGCAGCAGTAACCAGTGCCGCTATCAGGTTAAGGCCAATACTCATGACCAGCCTGGCCATGATGGCCGGTATGGTACCCATGGCATCGGGCATGGGCGAAGCCGGCGAACAAACCGCGCCGTTGGGCCGGGCTGTTATAGGCGGGCTGTTCGCGTCAACAATTGCCGCCCTGTTCATATTACCCCTGGTATTTGCATGGGTTCAACAAAAAACCACCTATAATTCGCCTTCACTAATGCAGGGTGTAAACACAAATGAAACAAAAGAACTTCAAACCGTAATAATAGAACCATGAAATCAAGATCCATCATATTAATAGGCGGCGTTTGCTTGTTTGCCGCCTGTTCCGGAAACCAAAAGCCTGTGGATATGACCCGGCAGGAAACAAAAAACAAAAATCAGTATCAAGTTGGGAGTATAACAGAAAAAGCGCTTTCAAGTAATGCACGTTTGCCCGGTCAGCTAAAGCCTTTTAATGAGGTTAACATTTTCCCAAAAGTGAATGGTTTTGTTAAAAAGTTATTTGTTGACCGCGGTACCATCGTAAAAAAGGGCGAGCTGCTGATAACCCTTGAAGCACCGGAAATGGAATCACAGTTACAGGCCGCCAATTCGCGCTATTTACAGGCCCAGGAAAACGCGCTGGCCAGCAAAGAGAAATATCGTCGCTTAAAAGAAGCTGCCAAAGAGCCCGGCTCGGTATCGCCGCTTGACCTGGATAATGCCATGGCCAAAATGAAGGCCGACGATGCCATGGCCCAGGCAGAGCGGTCAAATGTTGCATCTGTGCGCACGGTGCAGGATTATCTGAACATACGCGCGCCGTTTGATGGTATGATTGTTCAGCGGAATGTATCAGCCGGGGCGCTGGTATCGCCGGGCAAAGGTACCGATCAGCCCATGTTGGTGCTGCAGGACATCAGCAAGCTGCGACTGGAGGTGTATATCCCCGAAAACTATGTTGATCAGGTTGATTTAAAGCAGCCGGTTAAATTTACCTTTAATGCCATGCCAGGGGTTGAGCAAACCGCGAAAATAAGCCGCTCGGCCAACTCGTTGGGCAATATGCGCTCAGAGGCTATTGAAATTGATGTTCAAGATAAAAGCGGACAGCTTAAGCCCGGGATGTATGCCGAAGTGAGGATACCGGTGCTTTCGGGCGCTAAATCATTGCTGGCCCCCAACAATGCCATCGTAAGGTCAACCGAGCGCGAGTATATAGTGGCGGTTAAAAAAGGGCGGGCTGCTTTGATCGATATAAAGGAGGGTTTAAGCCGGAACGACTCGACCCAGGTATTTGGTGATCTGAAAGACGGCGATAAGATACTAAACCATGCCAATGATGAAGTGAAGGAGGGAACAATCATTCAATAAAATAGGGGCCGCCCGGTGCTGATACATTGGGGCGGCCTGTATTTTGTCGGTAATTGCCCGTTCAATTGTCGTATTACACCCCCATCCATTTGCGTTCCAACACCGATTTTTGTATTGTCAATCAAACTGTATTTTAAGATGGCAAACATCAATTCTTACCTCACATTCAATGGTAATTGCCTGGAGGCAATGACATTTTATAAAGATTGCCTCGGGGGCGAGCTCAGCGTTCAAACAGTTGGCGAATTGCAATTACCGCTTGCCGAGCCTATGCCACCCTGCATGGAAAAGTGCATTGTTCACGCTACGTTAATTAATGACTCTTTAGTAATTACCGCCTCTGATATGGTTCCTGAAACAGGTTTGATAAAAGGCAACTCCGTTTCGCTCTTACTGAGCTGTAACAGCGAAAACGAAGCAAGAACCTTTTATAATAAACTATCCATCGGCGGCGAGGCTACCCATCCCCTGGAAAATACTTACTGGGGTTCCATATTTGGCGATCTAACGGATAAGTTTGGCACACACTGGCTCATTAGCTTTGATAACCTCTACTGAATGTAATTTAAGCAATACTCAAACCGGGCTGCCTGATATTTAAACGCTTATGATGAAAAATATACGACCCAGCTAACAAAATATAGCCGATCAGTATAGGCAGCGATTGTAAAGTTTCGCCTATAGCGATGCCCGAAAATAAAGCGCCGGTAAGGTCAAAAGCAAACCCCGCGTAGGCCCACTCTTTAATTCTTGGGAATCCCGGAATTAAAATGGCTACCACTCCCAATAATTTGGCCGCCCCCATAAATGGCGATAAATAAGCCGGATAACCCAAATGCCTAAACACCGCAATGGCTTCGGGCATGGATAAAAGATCAGGAATGGCCCCCAACCCCATAAAAATTAAGAACAGAGCGGTAAAGATCCAGTAAATAATGTTTGTTTTCTTGGCAGACATAGGGTCGTATTTAAAGATTATTATGATTGATTTACACACATCCCGGTGTTTTGGGCTGTGCTTAAATATCTCTTTAACTTGCTATTACGCAGAACCTTCCCCAAGTGCGACAGTATTAAAGTGAATTTTCCGTATTTAACCATATTAACCAATAATACGCTTACCAGTATAATGAATAAACCCAGTATCTGCAATCCAGATATATTTTCATTGGCAAACAGGGTGCCCAACAATACCGCGATAACCGGGTTAACGTACGAGTGCGTACTTACCTCTGTAGCCGGACGCACTTTTAACAGCCATACATACGCGCTAAAAGCGGCAATGGAGCCAAAAAGTATAAGATAAGCAATGGCAAACCATGATTGTGCCGGCACCTGTGCAAAATGAAACGATTGAAATTCATGGTTAAACAAACCGGCGGGTATAAACGCCAGGCCTGCAATGATCATTTGCCATGATGTATTTACACGCGCGGGAGCATCGCTGCCACGTTTTTTGGAATATAATGAACCGACCGACCATGCGATGGGCCCGGCAAGTAATAAAAGCAAACCATTTAATTGCGCGTAACTAATGGCGCCGGCAAGTGATTTACTGATAGCCTCGCCAAACAGCAGGATTACGCCGGCAAACCCAAGTATAAGCCCGGCAATGGTGGTACGGCTTTTAAAATTAGTTTTCCAGTTTACTTTATCCAATAGCACAAACCAAATGGGATTAGCCGATACCATGATGGCCACCATGGCGCTGGGTAATGTACGCTCGGTCCAGATTACAATGCCGGTGGCTACAAAAAGCATGAGCAAACCGCTTATGCCCGAAGTGATGATATCCTTCATAACCCAAAGCTTGTCGCCTTTAAAGTAACACCAGGCCAGCAACAATACTCCGGCTGTAAAAAAGCGCATGGCGCCCATAAGCATTGGAGGGAAGCCTTGTACGGCCATTTGGATAAAAAAGTAAGTTGAACCCCATACTATATATACAATAACAAACGCTATTATTACTAAAAGGGTTGATGGTTTATTTGATGTTGATGATGCAGTTTCCATGTTATTTAATTTTTACAGGTACAGTACTGGGTTTGCCTTTTTCGGCTATAAAGAATACCAGTAGCTTTGCCGGTTTATTTGCACTGGTATTGCGGGTTACCGCGTGCAGGCCGTTTGGCTTTTCGTAAAAGGAGTCGCCTGGTTTATAATGGTACGTTTTACCCTCAAATGTTGATTCCAGCTCACCTTCAAGCAGGTAGCCAAAGGTTGGCACCGGATGCCGGTGCGGGGCAGATACGCTTGAAGGCGGAAAGGTTACCACCAGCATCTGTACTTCTTTATTACTGATGCCCGGCTGGTTCAGCATGGTTTTGAGCAAATAGGTTTCGGTTATTTTGCTGTTGGCGTTCTGATGGTCATGGTCCTGTGCATACAGCCTGCCCGGGTGTACAAATAAAAAGACCAAAATACAGGTGAATAGTGTTTTCATGTTTATGAGGTTTGCGGATCAAACAGCTTCCATGCTGCTTTTATCCTGGTAAATGCCTAATTGTTTATTAATTTTGCGGTGTTGCAGCCAGGAGTCAAAGCTCCAGGCGTAAGAAGGTAAAGTAGCCAGTAAAAAGCTGGCGGCACTCAGCGTGAAAACAGAATAGCCCAGGGGCGATTCGATCCCGAACGATAAGGCCATAGCCATTGCAAAGCAAAAGCCCAAAACCCCGCTACCTATAGCAGCCTGCCGGGTAAACAGCCCGAGCAAAATTAAAAGGCCGAATAAGGCTTCGCCTATAGTGGCTATAACTGCGAACGGCGGTATCAGCCATGCGGGCAAAAAACCCATTACCTGGCTGGCATAAGCCATAAAATGCGCCCAGTCGCCCCAGCCCACATGAGGTTTGCCATTGGCCCCCAATATACCCAGGCGATCAGCAACCTCCCAGATATAGGCCGAACCAATAGCTATCCGGAGATACAATGAGGCTAATTTGAAATTTTGAACGAGTTGCATAACGTAACTGACTTAATAAACAATACCTAAAGTTACGCTTAACCTGGACCACGTACATGGTCCACAAATCATAAACCATATAGTCCAGATGGTGACATTGTTATAAAACTTATTTAATTATTTGGCCTATATTTACAGGGTAAAATAAACCATTCAAATAGTCCAGCATGCTTTTAACCGGAAACTTAATAAGCATTGATAAAACAGCCCAAACCCCGGTATACCTTCAGGTGGCAAACGGTATCATTAACCATATCAGGCAGGGCAGTTTAAAACCGGGCGCCGCCCTGCCCGGCAGCCGTATACTTGCCAAAAACCTTGCAATACACCGGCAAACAGTAGTTGCGGCCTATGATGAACTGTATGCTCAAAGCTGGGTTGATGTTTATCCGCGCAAAGGCATCTTCATAGCAAAAAACTTACCTGATATAAAACCACGGCCTTTAACTGAAGCGGCCGAAAAAACCGGCTTCGCGTCAAAAACATATTTTGATGTTGATGATAATAAGATCCCTTTTAGCCAGCTGTTCACCCCGGCTAAAAACACCAACCTGGTGTTTAATGATGGTTTCCCCGATACGCGTTTAGCGCCTGTAGAATTGATGTTACGTGAATACCGGCGTTTTGGCAGCTATCATTTCACATCAAAATATTTAATGTACGGGCCCGAACATGGCTCAGAAAATTTGCGTGCTGAGCTTGCCCGTTTTTTGGGTGATACACGCGGATTACAGGTTAGCGCCGATCATATCATCATTACCAAGGGTGCGCAAATGGCGCTGTATCTTACCGCCCAGATACTGCTCTCCAAAAATGACACCGTAATAGCTGCCGATCCCGGATACCTTGAGGCTAATAACGTATTTGAGCAGGCGGGCGCAAATGTAGCGCTGGTGCCCGTTGATGATCATGGGATAAACCTTGATGCTGTAGAGGCCATTTGCAAAAAGAAAAAGGTAAGGCTGGTATATGTAATTCCACACCATCACCGCCCTACCACGGTAACCTTAAGTTCGGAGCGGCGCATGCAATTACTGGAGCTTGCCCATAAATATCGTTTCGCTATTATTGAGGACGATTATGACTATGACTTTCATTACTCCAGCGGCCCCATATTGCCACTGGCCAGTGCAGACTATTATGGCAGCATCATTTATATCGGGTCGTTTTGTAAAACCATAGCGCCGGGTATCCGCATAGGCTTTATGGTGGCTCCGCCAAATCTTATTGTTCAAGCTGCCCGGCTGCGCAAATTAATTGACCGGCAGGGCGAGCTGCTTTTAGAAGAAGCGATGGCCAGCCTGTTAAAAAATGGTGATATAGGCCGTCACCTCAAAAAAACAAACAAAATATACCACGAAAGGCGCGACACTCTTTGCAAGCTGTTAAAAGAGCAGCTGAATGACCATGTGAGCTTTAAGATCCCTGATGGCGGTTTTGCCGTTTGGGTAAACTATTTAAACGGAATTAAGGCGAATGAAGTGGCGCAAAAAGCGGCTGTCATGGGCCTGTCTGTCAGTAACGGCACGGGTTATTTTCATAACCCTGCACAAGCGGGCGGGTTTGTACGGCTTGGCTTTGCATCATTAACCCCAAAAGAAATTGAAACGGCTGTTGATATATTCGCCGGCGCAATCAAAAAGCTCCGTTAGTAGTTAATATAATCCTCGGTAAAGCTTCCATCGGCATAAAGGTCAATAAGGCCGTACCCGGGCGCGGTTTCCCTCCGGTTGCCCTCCCACCAGGCCCCGCTCACAGCGCCGTTGCATATATAGGTAACATGGTTGTAAACAACCTTATCGCGCAGGTGAATGTGGCCGCTCAGGCATAGCTTAACATTAGGGTGCCTGTAAAACAGGCTTATCAACTTAGCATTATCGGTATGCATATCCCCGCCAAGCATTACCCATTTGTTAACGGTATTATCTTCAATAAGATTGGTGGCGGTTAAAATAGGGATATGGGTCATGATCAGCACCGGCATATCGGCGCTGGTAGTTTTAAGCTCCTGCTCAAGCCAGGCATATTGTTCATGGCCCAGTTTGCCAATATACCAGGTATCATCAATATCTAAATGAACGCTGTCCAGTATAATGAATTTCCAGCCGCTTTGTATAAAACTATAATAAGGCTTTACAAGCCCCAGCTGATCCATGGAGTATTTTTTTCCATATATGGCTTGTCCTTTATCATTCTCGTTCCACCAAATATCATGGTTGCCCAAACAGTAATGTACCGGCAGGCTGCATTCCGTCTTCATTGTTGATTTGGTAAGCTGCCACTGGTCGTTAATGGTGCTTATGTTCTCTTTATTCATATCAAACACCATGTCACCGCCGTTTAATACGAAGTCAACTTTAGGCGTTTGTTGTTGTACATGGTGCAGGCATTTTACAAACCGTGCCGGCGCGTCAAATTTGTTTTTAAGATGGATGTCGGTTAAATGCGCAATCCTTAAAACAGGTTTCTTTTTTGCCTCAGTATTGCCAAATGTTAAGGAAGGGACCAAAAGCAGTCCCCCGATGTTTTTCAGAGCCGATCTTCTTTGCATAATCTTTTAGCTGTAGCTGCAAAGTTGCTTTATCTATTTCGATTTTACCTTAAATCGGGGTTAAATAATCTTCAAAAAATTTAGCAAACTTATCACAACCGGAATGCAATAGCCGCAAGCTGCTGCCAGTTCTCAGTATGTTGGTTAATCCCAAGCATTCGGGCGGTAAGTGTATAAATATCAGCTGCTGTATGGCCATGCTGACGCAGGTACCTGACAGACGTTGCCCCCGCCGATTTGGAGAGCTTTTGGCCCGATTGCTCCATAAGCAGCGGATGATGAAAAAACCCAATATGATGAAAAGCGCTTTGCTTAAGGGCCAAAGCCAGCTCATGTTGTGCCAGTGTAGACGGCCACAGGTCGTCCCCGCGTACCACCAGGTCAATCTCATAAAAAACATCGTCAATTAATGATGCAAGCTGGTATGATGGGAAGCCATCCTTCTTTTTAATAATAAAATTGTGCATGCTTGCCGGCAATGCGGCCCTGATGATGTGGCCGTCGTAATTTTTCACTGCCACATCATCACCTGTAGTAAGCAGGCGCCAGTTAACATTTTGGGCGGTTAAAGGCTGGTTATGCTCAAAACAGGTACAGCTGTTAACTAATCCTTCCTCGCGCATTTGCTTACGCGAACACGTACAGGCAAAAACAAGGCCCGCATCATATAATTGTTTAAAAGCAACATTATAAAGCGGCATCCGGTGCAGCTGGGAGTATTTATCCTTAAACTCTTTAATATCGCGCGGGCCCTCATCCCAGGGTATCTGCAAAAAGTTAAGGGTATCAAAAATATCCTGTAGGTACTCATCATTTACACGCAGCTGGTCAAGATCATCTATCCGCAGTAATATTTTAGCCCCGGTTTTTTGAGCAAGCCCGGCAGATATAGCAAAAGACAATACATTACCCAGGTGCAAAAAACCACTTGGCGTAGGAGCAATGCGGGTTTTATGGTAATTGGTAATATTGCTTATCACTTTTAATACAGCTGTACTTACGCCAAAGTACAAAAAGCAAAGCATCCGGTTAAATACCTGACCGGATATTTTTACATTTGCCGAAAAACACAAAATGATAGTACACCATGTTTTATTTTGGCTTAAAGCCGATACCAACGCTGATCAAAGAACTGAATTTCGCAAAGGCCTGCAGTCTTTACAGGGTATAGAAGTTATAAAAACATTGCACATTGGCACGCCCGTTACGGCTATTGATCGCCCCGTGGTTGATACAAGTTATACCTTTAGCTTAACCGTATTTTTTGACGACCTGGCCGCGCATGATGTTTACCAGGAGCATCCGCTGCATAAAGCGTTTTTGGAGCAGTTCCGCGTATTTTTTGAAAAAGTAGTTATTTACGATGCCGAATAAGGATAACTCCTTTGGTTAACCTTTTATAAAACAACAGGCCGCCTAATTAATGTTAAGCGGCCTGTTGCTTTTGATGCTAAAGTAGATACCGGCTTTGCTTTCCATTTAAGTACGACAGTTAAAGAACCGTACAAGCATGATACCTGCACACTTTTTAAGCCGTTGGGCCCGGTTTTGGGTTATCCTTTTACATATTTTGTAAACATTTTTAATTGCTTTTACAATAAGTGTAAAGTATTAAAAGGCGATTTACAATTTGATGTCAAAATATAAAGTTGCTTTATTATTGAGTGCCAATTAAATACATTTGACTATGTAAAAAGCTTATTATCAGCTTATTTTTTGCATTTGTAATAAAAACACCACCAAACTTTATCTTGCCGTTATAACACAGCATGCTATACAACACAGGTTTGAAACAGGCAATGCAAAAAAGCTGTAACAAAGTTTGGCCGGTACAAAACAAATTACGGTAAACCCATCATGTAAGTGATATTGCGAAGCTGTGACCAGCCCTTAATTTAATTGAACTTGTCCGTTCAAAAAACAACCCGTATTTACAATTTAAATATCCTGCTAACAATGTTATTCAATAAGTACAGAATCAAAACTACTGATGTTGGTTATGCCAGTCACCCCTCGGTCATACCGTTTGGCAAAATAAATGGATTGCCCAAACCTGATGCAAAAACTGTTAAAACAATATGGTATGATGATGAGGCATGATTTGATGGTCAGCATCTGCTGTATTACCTACAACCAGGAAAGGTTTATAGGCCAGGCTATTGAAAGTTTTATGATGCAGCAAACTGATTTTCAGTTTGAAATTGTTATTGGAAACGATTGTTCAAAGGATGGTACAGCCGCGGTGGTTGAATCGTTCATTGAAAAATATCCCGGAAAGATCAGGATGCTTACGAACGAAAAAAATGTGGGTTGCCACCACAACATGATCAACACACTTAAAGTTTGTAAAGGCAAGTATATTGCGCTATGCGAAGGTGATGACTACTGGACCGACCCCAACAAGCTGCAAAAACAGGTTGATTTTTTAGAGAATAACCCGGAGTATATTATTTGCTGCCACTATACAAAAGTGGTTGACACCGATAACAACACCCTGTATGTAAATCCAAAGCCCTCGCCTTTGGTACATACCTATTATGATTTGCTTACCGGGAAACAGGAAGAAACAAAAACGGCTACTGTATTATACCATAATGTGCCCGAAGTACACCAGCTATTTCAAAAACCATGGTATTTTGCCTGCTTTGCCGGCGATAAAATGTTAAAACTTTACGCCACCTTTAATACAGGCCTTAGTATATATGTAATGCCCGAGGTAATGAGCTGCTACCGGAACCATGTTGACGGTATATGGAGCATGATCAAAGTAGAATCGCGGATGGAAATGATGATCAGCGATTTTAACCTCATCATTAAACACTTTAGCTACCCGGCGTTTCAAAAGAAAAAGCTGTTGCTGCTATATGTAAAGAGATATATATTGTTTGAGCTGGCACGTTTTAGGATCCGCAAAGCTTATGATACTGTAAAATATCTGCTTTAACCCTCCCTCGCTGATCATTTATTACCTGATTGAGCATCATGGCAACACCGGCTATGATGCCGGTGATACGTATTGGCTTTTTTTAATTGACCAGGCTGTATAAAAAGGAGAAGGGCGCCGGGCGTTTAAAAATTTGTACAGCATTACACAACCACTACCCCCTCGCTTTCATTAACCCGAAAACATCCCTTATAAGTAGCCTTTAACCAATTATTTTACGTGCTCAAACCAACCTTATTTTATGCTTTACCGAAACTTTACCATCCGAAACAAAGAGCAATGGGATGCTTATATAACTAAGTCAAAAATGCACGAAGCGTATCATACCTGGTACTATCATTCTTTAAATAAAGAAGGCGAGGCGCTTTTATTTGTGCATGAAGAAGACGCTTTTTTTATTGCGCTGCCCGTAATTAAACGAAAGATCGAAGGCTCCTTACTTTTCGACCTGACCTCCGCTTATGGTTATTGCGGGCCGATGTCTGATATTGACCTCTCAGCTTTACCGCTACAAACCATTGCAAATTTTAAAGCGGCGTTTACAAACTTCATGAAAGAAGAAAATGCCATTTGCATATTTTCAAGACTGCACCCGTTCATGAATCAGCACCATTTGCTGCAAAGCATTGGGGGCCTGCAAGAAAACGGCACAACTTTATATATAGACCTTTCATTACCTGTTGAGGATCAAAGAGGTCGGTATGACAGAAGGCTTTTTAGGCAGATAAGAAAACTGCGCGAAAAAGGTTATGTGATGACGGAGGTTAATAATAAGGACGCGATTAAAAATTTCACCGAAATGTACTGCAAAAACATGGACCGGGTGAACGCCTCGCCAAACTATTATTTTGATGAACAGTACTTCGCCGATCTTTTAAATGTAGATGGTTTTGAAAATAAGCTCCTGCTTATTTACGACGGACCGGAGCTTATATGCGGGGCGCTCGTGTTATTGTCTGACAATATTATTCGCAATCACCTTTCGGCCACATCGCCTGAGTATCTGAAAGAATCGCCGAGCAAACTATTAACAGACGAGATAAGTATGATTGGAAGAAGGCTTGGGAAAAAGATCTTCCACCTGGGCGGCGGCGTAGGCGGCAAGGAGGATTCTCTTTTTACTTTTAAAAGGTACTTTTCTGATCTGCAGGTAAAGGACCATATATGGTGTTACATTAATGATGAACCTGCCTATAATGAGCTTGTTTTAAAAGCCGGAACAGAGATCAATGCGGAGTCGGGCTATTTCCCTTTATACCGCCAGCCCAAAAGAAAAACCCAGCCGTATGTATCAAACATAGAAGCCAGTACTATTTAACCGTTATCAATTACAAGATGAAAAATAAATTTGTTTATTCTGCAACTGACCTAACCACCTTTGATAAAATAATGGCTGATTATGGTTGGATTATTTATGAAGATGCATTAGATGCTAATTTTATTGAAGAGATTACCAGTTCATTGGTAAAAGCTTATGAGGTAAGGCGCGAAATTCAAATTGCAAACGGGATAGGTGCAAACATGAACGGCACACTTCACCATTTGGTGGAAAGAGATACTTTTACTTTGAAATTTCTTGACCAAAAATATTGTGCAAACCAGATAAAGCACTTCTTAAAAGGGAACTACATCCTGAACTCGCTGGGGGCTGTGATCAATTTAAAAGATGACAGGCCTTATGTGCAAAATATCCACAGGGACGTCAGGAGCTTTACCGGGGATTTTAAAGTAATGATCCAAATGATGATTATTTTAGATGATTTTACCCTTGAAAATGGGGCGACCTATTTTCTTTCGGGTTCCCATAAAAAGGACGACAGGCCGGATGATGATTATTTTTATAATAATGCCGATCGCGCGGTAGCAAAAAAGGGCAGCATTATTTTGTTTGACTCCAACTTGTGGCACGCCGCCGGGAAGAACAACACGAATGAGAAAAGACGTACGCTCACCATGGCGTTCACCCGTCCGTTCTTTAAACAGCAGCTTGACTACCCCCGGTTTTTAGGCTATGCCTTTGGCGAAACTCTGAATGAAGATCTGCGGCAGGTTTTGGGTTATAATTCCAGGACTCCCGAAAATTTGGATGAATATTATCAGCCAGTTGAAAAGAGGATGTACCAGCCGGGACAGGGTTAAAGCAAGGTTGTGCAGATGACTTTTATATAAAAAACGCTGTCAATTCCGGCATTTCACTTTTTTGCTCCAAAACAGCACCAAATAAAGTTAAAAACGAATGGAATAGATAGTTTTTATGCGTTTTTTGTTGATATTTAATCAAAAAATGATGGTCTAAACGCACATTTGCCGCATTAGCGCTCAAAGAAAAAGACAAAAAAAAGCCGTTTCATAATTTACTTATGAAACGGCTTTTTCATTTATTATTGAATCTGTTTTAAACAGATAACCTGCCTTCATGCGAATCTGTTGAACCAAGGCTGCCTTCGCGCGCCGGCTCATGTGGTTTATCCGTAAACGGCGAACCCTTAACAAAAAGGCCCATTACAACAATTAAACCACCTAAAAACACCTGCGGCCAAAAGGTTATTGCGGCATAACCATATATCCACGGCGAGCATAACAGGAATGAACCAGAAAGCACATCCAGGAAATTATGCATTCCCATAGGGAATTGTTTAATAAAACCCAATTTATTATTGCCAAAGATGGCCATTATAAGCTGGAACCATCCTATGATCATCGGCAGCAGTAAAGCAGAACCTATTTTATGACCCTCAAAACCAAATAACCATGGAGATGCGATCAGTACAATAGCAATTACATAGTTTAAACCGGCATAAAGTGTTTTTGGAATAAAACTTTTCATTTTTTAGCGAATTGTTGTAATTTATCTATATAAATATTATGTGTATCAAAAATTGTTTCAAAGTTAGCATTTATACAGGCAGTTGGCAATTAAAATGTGCATAATATAAATTGTACTGCTTTATGCATTTATTAATTATAAAAAACTACCTTTAATTGATCAGAAAGCGATCTTTTTTCTTCTGCTAAGCCAGGCATTGAACTATGAGCCCGGCAAATACCACAACAATATAAGCTAACGGGCACAAATAATCAGTGACCCAGTTTTATCTAACACTAAAAAACTATAAGACTATGAGCAAGGACAGACAGGCTATAAAGGAAAAAAAGAAACCCGCATCTGAAGGCAGTAAAAAAGCCCCTTCAGATTATCAATCAGGCAAAAAGGATTTTGTAAAGCCTATTGGAGACACCGGAAAAAAGAAAAAACAATAGCGCGAGAAAACAATAAAGCCCTGTAATAGAGACTATAACAGGGCTTTATTATTAACAATGTGCCATTAATTGTTATTGGGTGTTATTGTTTAGCTTTGCTTTTCGAATTGATGATAATCACCCCATTGGCACCCCGGCTACCATAAATGGCAACTGCTCCCTTGTCTTTAATAACATTAATACTGGCAATATTGTCTGAATTTAATGCTGTCATATCTGCCTTGGTTATTACTTTACCATCTAATATGTACAAGGGTTCGGGGCCCTGGTTGTTTTTATTGCTTCTAAATACAATAGAAGGCTGATTATTATGCCTTTTACCGGTGTCCTGTACAGCCGCAAATAAAACACCATTGCTTTGATCGCTTGATTCAACCGCTCCGGTTTTATTGGTACCCGGTTTACTTGATTTATCGTCATTTGCCAAACTAAAGTTAATTGGGACAGAATATTGAACGCGTACCGGTTCGCCGTTCTGTATGCCGGGCTTCCATTTTGGCGAGAGTTGCAGCACTCGCCGGGATTCATTATCCAACCCTTCGGTTACACCCCTTGTAATTTTAATATCAGTTAGTTCTCCATCCGGCTCTACAATAAAAGTCGCGATTACCCTTCCCTGTACACCCTTCTCCCGGTCGGCTTTGGGATATTTGATATTTGAAGCCAAAAACCTGCCGAAAGCATTAACTCCTCCGGGAAATTCAGGAACCTGTTCAACTGATGTAAATACCTGTCCGGTTTCCTTTGACACCGGTTTACCAGTCTCATTTGCTAATGTAAAGCTGATTGGAATGGAATACTGAACCCGCACTTTTTTTCCTTTAACGTTCCCAGGCTTCCATTTAGGCGATAATTTAAGCACTCTTACAGATTCATTATCCAAACCCTTGCTAATTCCCCTTACAACCTTTAAGTCAGACAAGGATCCATCCTTTTCAACAACAAAGGTTACAACAACGCGTCCCTGAATTCCTTTTTCGCGTTCGGCTTTGGGATACTTGATATTGGTACCTAAAAACCGGCCCAAAGCGTCAAGCCCGCCCGGAAACACAGGCACCTGATCAACCGAGGTAAATACCTTGCTGCGTGCGGTATCGGCAACCGCAATTCCATTGCCTGATGTGCCGTCGTCATCAAAAGCGTCTCCTAAAAAAGTGGGTTCAGCAGGTGTAGTAAATAATTGGTGTGCTTTATTGTTAATAGTAGTAACGGGTTTACTGTTATTAATGGTAGCTGATGATAAAATAAGCATCAGGATAAACAACGGGGCCGAAAGCCCGTATTTAATGAGCGATATACGCTGTGATCTATCTTTTTGTAACATGATAATACGCTGTTTTAATAAACTGTGGTTATAAAATGGATTCACTAATCGATGAGCCGGTGTTTCAAATGTTTGGCTCAACAGTAATAAGGCGTAATCAGCTTTGTTGGTGCCCGCTTGTACAGCCTGCCTGTCGGCAATGTATTCATGAATGTGTTTAATAGCATAACAATACAGATATACCACCGGGTTAAACCAGTTAATGATCATTACCAGTTCAATAAGCAATACATCTGCCGAGTGCCATTGTTGCGCGTGTACCCGTTCATGGGCAGCAATGATCAGGTTATCAGCATTATCCTCATCCAGCCTGATCTTATTAAAAAAAGAGTAAGCGGCTTTCGCCCGCGGTTGGTTAATTACCCTCCTTAATTTGATAAGTTGCCACATGAGCCGCAACGATAAAAATAATATGCCCACGCCATACAAAACAGTAAGAACCTGACCAATACTAATGTGGGTGGCCTCAATGGGCTTAAAACCGTAAACCAATACCGGACTGCTATAAATAGTATATTTTACCTGTTGTGTAATAAACAAATTCCGAACCCAGTCTACCTGTATAAGTGGTATAAAGAACGATAGTAACGCGGCCGTTACAAGGTAGATCCGGTTAAGTTGAAAGAAAGTTTCTTTCCGCAACAGCAAAACATAAAAAGCATAGAACAGCACCAGGTAAATATTTACCAGTAATAAGTATTGCCACCAGTTCATTTTTTATTTGTCTTTAAGTTTCTCTATCAGTTTCATAATGGCATCCGCCTCTTTCAGGTCTATCTTTTCTTTTTTTACAAAGAACGACAGCATGCGGTTTACCGAATTGTCAAAGTACCCGCTTAGCAGCTTATCAGCAGCGAAGTTCTGGTATTGGTCTTTGCTCACCACCGGATGGTACTGGTGGCTTTTGCCAAAAGCGGTATGCCCAACAAAACCCTTGGTTTCCAATATCCTGATAATGGTTGATACCGTATTATAAGCAGGCTTAGGCTCGGGTAACAGATCGATCACATCTTTTACATAACCCTTTTCAAGTTGCCATAATACCTGCATAATTTGCTCTTCGGCGCGCGTTAACTCTTTAATTTCCATAGTGCTCATTGATAGTTTTTTGATGCATTAACCAACACTGCATCAAATTTTCCAATTGGTTAATCTAAGGTAAAAACTATAATTCAAATTAACAACTAAAGTTTTAGTTTTTATTTTATTAAACTTTTATTGTGCATTTTCGTTAGCAAATTATACTCTTTATAAATGAATATAACCTTTCATGGGGCTGCCCGGAATGTTACCGGCAGCAAACACCTTATCAGACTAAAAAACGATACTTCTATTTTATTGGACTGCGGTATGTTCCAGGGGTTGGGTGATCAATCTGAGGATATGAACGAGCATTTTGGGTTTAACCCTAAAAAGGTCGATTTCATGATATTATCGCATGCGCATATTGATCATTGCGGCCTTATCCCGCGTTTGGTAGCCGAAGGTTTTAACGGCCCTATATTTTGCACATCGGCTACTATGGACCTGACCCGGATACTGTTGATGGACTCAGCTCACATACAAATGCAGGATGTTGAGTACAGCAACAAACACCGCGCCCGCAAAGGTTTGCCATTATTAACCGCTCTTTATACTGATGAGCAGGCTATGGACGCTCTAAGGTTGTTTAAAATTGTTGAATATCATGAAGAGTATGAAATAACGCCACAGGTAAAATTTAGCTTTACCGATGCCGGGCACATTTTGGGCAGCGCGGTTGTACATTTAGTTATACAGGAAGACGGGAAATCAACCCATATTACTTTTAGCGGTGACGTAGGCCGTTATAATGATATGCTGTTAAACGATCCGGAAACATTTGGGCAGGCCGATTATATTTTGCTGGAGTCAACTTATGGTGATTCGCTGCATAAAGACCTTGCCCCCATTGACCAGGCTTTGCTTGATATTATCAGGCAAACCTGCCTGGTAAAAAGGGGCAAACTAATTATCCCGGCATTCAGTGTTGGCCGCACACAGGAGTTATTATATGCCCTTAACGCCCTTGAATTAGAAGGGCAGTTGCCCGATATACCGTATTATGTGGATAGCCCGCTATCACAAAAAGCTACTGAGGTGCTTATGAACCATCCAGAAGTATATAATAACGATGTTAAAGAAGTTTTAAAAACCGATGCCAACCCTTTTGGATTTAAAGGCCTCCGCTTCATACAATCAACCGAAGAATCCAAGGCCTTAAATGATGATAACCGCCCTTGTGTAATCATCTCTTCATCGGGCATGGCCGAAGCCGGCAGGGTAAAGCACCACATTAAGAACAACATAGGCAATAGCAAGAACACTATTTTAATGGTGGGTTACTGTGAGCCAAATTCACTGGGCGGCCATTTACTAAAGGGCGACCATGAAGTGCATATTTTTGGTGAAACATTTGATGTTAGGGCCGAGGTAAGGTCGATCAAATCAATGAGCGCTCATGGCGACTATGAGGACCTGCTTCATTTCCTGGCAGGTCAGGATCCGGAAAAGGTAAAAAAAATATTCCTTGTTCATGGCGAGTATGAAGTGCAGCAGCACTTTAGCGACACGTTAAAAGAAAAGGGCTTTAAACATATTGAGATTCCTTACCAGCATCAGAAAATAGAACTGGATAAAAAAGCGCGCTATTGTTACCGAACAATAACGCACTTTTTGTTTTTTTACCTGGCTGGCTGTGGCTGCGGCAATGCTTTTCTTGGTATCATTTGTACCCGTTCAGAAGTATTGTAAACAAACGAAGCAATAATAGTTGCTGCCTGTTTAAGGTCGTCTTCGATCAGGCGGTCATAAGTGTCCTGGTTGCTGTGATGGGTACGTGAACCATAATCAACAGGGTCCTGTATAAACTGGAAACCCGGGATGCCTACTGCATCGAAAGAAAGATGATCCGTTCCACCGGTATTCCTGATGGTTAAGGTTGTTGCGCCAAGATCTTTAAACGGCTCGAGCCACGATTTAAATATCGGTCCCGCAGCCGAATCACCCTGTAAGTAAATGCCCCTAATTTTTCCTGTTCCATTATCCAGGTTATAATAAGCAGAAAGCTTGGCCTGCTCGGGCTTTAATTCCATAGTTTTGGGATCGCCAAAATGATTTAACACATATCCGCGCGAGCCAAATAATCCCTGCTCTTCCGAACTCCATAGCGCTATGCGTATGGTACGCTTAGGTTTAAAATTAATAGCTTTTAAAATGCGTATTGCTTCCATCATTACTGCACTGCCCGCGGCATTATCAGTAGCGCCGGTTGCAGCATGCCATGAGTCAAGGTGACCGCCAATCATAACCACCTGTTCTTTTAACCTTTTGTCGGTTCCGGGTATTTCGGCAACTACATCATATCCCTGCATATCGTTGGTTAAAAACTGCGTTTTAATATCAGCCTCCAGTTGCACCTTTTGCCCGGAATTTGCCAAACGTAAAATACGCTGATAATCTTCGCTGCTGGTTTCCAGCTCAGGTGCTACAGCTTTGGCGGTATCAGCATATGAGGCGCCATTTGTTGTAAACACCGTACCATCGGTTCCGCGGGCCTGGCTTAAAATCAGCGCCGCTTTTTCGGCATATGCAAAATCTCTTAAGGCAGCCTGAAAAGCCCGCGCTTTACGCATGGCTGCAAACTGAGGCGAATTTGAATCAAACGCCCTGCGTTGTGCGGCCGGCTGTTCTGTAGCATTGGCCATTTCAGCAAGTTCTTCATCGGTGTAACGGGCCGCATCTGATTTAAAACTACGCTCAACAAGAGGTTTTACATCGAATATTACCACCTTGTTTTGTAATTTCCCTTTATATTTATCCAGATCAATAGCCGAGTCGGCTTTAACCACTATTACATCGCCTTTAATTAATCCGTTAGTTCCCGGCGTCCATGCTTTGGGAATAGCTATAATGGCGTGATAATATGGAAGTGTAATAGCGGCATAGTTTTTTTGAACTTCCCAGCCCTTGCCAAATTTGCCCCAGGGCTCCAGTTTGGCATTTACCAATCCCCAGGTTTTTAACTGGCTTACGGCCCAATCTTGGGCCCGTTTTAATCCGGGAGAGCCTGAAAGACGCGGGCCGGCAACATCAGTAAGGTAAAAGGCAGTTTCCATTACTTTTGAATGGTTTAAGCCTTCCTCGCGTATCTTTTGTATAATCGCGGGGTCAACGGTTTCCTGTGCAAATAAAGGCAGGGATATTCCCGCCGAAATAAGGCATGAAAAAAGTAGTTTTAATTTCATAAACAATAAATTAATGTGATCAGTTAATAACAAACCTATCCATTTATTGCTTAAAAATCACCAGCCGGCGCTAACAAAGTTGTTACATGTGAAATTTTTGAAACCGAAAATTGCCTACAGCAACCTTAGCCATTGGTCAGTTTATTCCGTGCGGTTAATTGATGAGCAGCTTATAGCCGCGACCATGTACGTTAATGATCTCTACGTTAGGATCGTCCTTTAAATACTTGCGTATCTTGCTCAAAAACACATCCATGCTGCGGCCGTTAAAATAATTATCATCATGCCATATGTTCAGCAAAGCTTCCTCACGCGTAAGCACTTCATTTTTACGCATGCAAAGCAGCCTAAGCAATTCGGCCTCTTTGGTCGATAGTTTTTGCTGCATATCGCCAATAGTGATGATCTGCGTGGTATAATCAAATGTATAGCGACCTATTTTAAAAAGGGTTTGCTTTTCTTCCTCCTTTTTCTCGGTGTTTTCGGTACGTTTAAGCAAGGCGTTAATGCGGAGCAGCAACTCCTCGATGCGGAAAGGTTTGGTAATATAATCATCGCCACCCAGGTTAAAGGCTTGCATTTTATCCTCTATCATGCCCTTGGCGGTGGCAAAAATAATAGGTACATGCGGATTTATTTTACGGATATCCTTACCCAATGTAAAGCCATCTTTTTTGGGCATCATTACATCCAATATCAACAGGTCATATGTTTGTTTGGTAAAAGCCCGCAAACCTTCTTCACCATCCTTACACAAAACAACATCAAATTTACCCTTTAACTGCAGGTAGTCCTGTAGTAGCAAACCCAAATTGGCATCATCCTCAACCAGTAGTATTTTCTTCATGTAATTTGTTTAGCCCGGAAGTCGGAAAAGACCGCAAATCCCGGATTTTTAATGCTTTACCTTTTAATCTTTCCCCTGTTTTAAGTCAGCGAAAATTTAAGTTCAAACTCCGAGCCTCTTTCTTTTTCAGATCTTACGCTAATTGTGCCGTTAAGTCTTTTTACTATCGTATTTACATAACTTAACCCCAAACCAAATCCTTTAACATCATGGAGATTACCGGTTGGAATACGGTAAAACTGTTCAAATATTTTTGTTTGCTGGTCGCGGCTCATGCCGATGCCCTTGTCAGCCACCCTTATAAGCACATGCCCACCTTTTACCACAGTGCTTATGGTTATTTCAGGGGTGTCGGCACTGTATTTTATGGCATTATCAATGAGGTTATATAACACGTTCGAAAAATGCAGTTCGTCAGCTATAATAACCGTGCTTTCATCAGTAAGGCTCAGCGTTGTTTTGGCACCGCATTTATGAAGCTTAAGGGCCATGCTATCCAGCACAACGGCTATCATGTCATTTACATCAAGCGGTTTCTTGTCCAGCTTAAAATCGTCCTTTTCAATACGGGCTATATTCAGTACCCGTTCAATATGGCTGCCTAAACGGGCATTTTCCTCAAAAATGATGTTGGCCAGGCGCGATACGCGGCTTCTATCCTCAGTGATTTCATTATCCTTTAAAGCCTCACTGGCAATCATGATGGTTGATACCGGAGTTTTAAATTCATGGGTCATGTTATTAATGAAATCTATCTTCATTTCAGATACCTTTTTCTGTTTAAGAATGGAGAAGATCGTATAGCCAAAACAGAATATCAATACCACTAATAATCCACCTGTAGTGCCCATGGTGGCGGTCATATTCCTGAGTATCAATGAATTTTTTTGTGGGAAGGTCAGTTTGATCTTACCAGGATCATTGATCACATCCTTACTGAAAATTGGTGTCTGGTAGGTATTCGCTGCAATAAACACTGGCTTGGTACCGTCATTATCAATAGCGCTTGAAAATATAAGTGAATCGCTGTTGGCTGTGGTTACTTCATAGCTAAAAGGCAAAGAGATACCCTTATTATGCAACTCGAACCGCAGTAATGAATCTATCCAGAAAGGGTTAACACGTTTCTTTAGCGGTTCCCCTGTTTTGCGGTATTCCTCGGCCAGGTTCTCGATCACGGTTGTTTTCCCGCTGCTGAGGTTTTGCAGCGAATCCGTTTCCAACATCTTCTTTATCTGGGCAACCTGCCTTTCTTTTTGTTTCCGTATCTGTTCCCGTTGCCATAAAGGATTGATCTGCGGCACAGATATCAATTGCTTGCCAAACTGCGGATCAATATAAACATACCTCAGGGTATCGTATTTATGCAGTTTTTTGGGGCGACTTATGGTACGGGTGATACGTGTACGTACTATTTGCGGGGTAAAACGGCCATGTACCACACCAAACTCATCAGTATATTCCTCTACCTTTACCTGGAAATCAACGGAGCTTTCCTGTTGCAACAAACCGGCCAGTTCATCATCCATTTTTTTGTGCATGATCATCCGCTCCAGGCTATCACGTAAAATCGCTATTTTCTTTTCGCGTAAAGTTTGTTTTTTCCCTTTTGAGGCATATTGCTTATTAGCGCTGCTTTTTATTACCCTTATTTCGGCATTACCGTCACCCGTGTTAGCAACGTTACGCTGAGCTTTATTACTCAAAAAATTTACCGCGTCTTGTTTGCTGACTTTTGAAACCACATTGTTAAGCGCTTCATTAACAGAGCGGTCAAACAGTTCAGATTGCATCTGGTACGATTGCCTTAAAAAGTACAATTGCATGGCCATTACACCCAAAAGTGCAAAACCCATTAATCCTATAATTAAACCAATACTTCTTTTCTTCATTTATTAACAAGCAAAATTATTTTAAATAACTTTACAATAACTGCTTTTAACAAAATTTAACAATTGCCAACAGTCAATAACGGTTTGAAATATAACCTTTTGCTATTTACTAATCCTGGTCAGGTGTTCAGTTTACACAATATACAAAAATAGGAAGTATTGGTGGGTATAAAGCCAGATAGAGGGTGTGTATTATACCAAAAAGCGACCCATTTTTGTTAAAAATGGGTCGCTTTTTGTAAAGCCTTATTGTGCAGGCAAATTAAAACGGCAGATCGTCATCCTCGCTTGATGAGCTGATATCTGACGATGGCGCTGCATATTCCGGGGAGGTAGCGTTACCGGCACCTGCGGCCAGCGCGTTCACTCTCCATAATTGCAACGAATTAAAATAGCTTTTTTTACCTGTTTTATCGGTCCATGGGCGGCCTTTTAGGTTAAAGAAAACTTCAACGTCATCGCCTACTTTAACATTGTCCAGTAAACTGCACCGGTCCTGTATAGCTTCAAACTTTAAATATTCAGGATACTGAGGGTTCTCAATATATTCAAGTATCAGTTCACGCTTTTTAAGTGACTCCGTTACCTGTACTGTTGGCGACACTTCATATACCTTACCTTTAACTTCCATAATAATCTTCTCAAAAAAATTTAAAATGTAAAGTTAATAGATAAGAAATTAAAATAGGGTGTTTTTAATTTATAAATTCGCAAAATAATATGCAAGTTTTCCACACCGAGAGTAAAATCATAATTACCTGTAACAAAAGGCTGTCATCATACCTGCAACAGGAAGTTGAGGCATTGGGCTTTACACCAACCCGCGTTTTTCAAACCGGGGTTGAGCTTAAGGGTACCGTTACCGATAGCATTGCGCTTAATCTTAACCTGCGCTGCGCAAGCCAGGTGTTATACCTGTTAAAAAGCTTTAAAGCTGCTGATCCAAATGAGCTTTACAATGAACTGGTTACCATTGAATGGGAAAAACTGATAGATTTTTCCGGGTACTTTTCTGTGTCATCCAATGTAAATAACGAGCATATCCTTACACCTTTATTTGCCAACGTAAAAGTAAAGGATGCCATTGCCGATAGGATTAAGTCAATAAAAGGCATCAGGCCTAACTCTGGCGCCGATGCAAATAAAACCCTGGTGCACCTATATTGGCAGGATAGCGACGCCGACATTTTTATCGATACCTCGGGCGAAACACTGGCCAAACACAGCTATCGCAAAATACCGGGTAAAGCCCCTATGCTGGAAGCCCTGGCCACATCAACCATTATGGCTACCCGCTGGGACAGGGAAAGTACCTTTATTAATCCTATGTGTGGCTCAGGTACACTGGCCATTGAAGCCGCACTACTGGCCACGGATAAATGCCCGGGCTTATTCAGGATGAATTATGGTTTCATGCACATCTTAGGCTATGATGAAACGGTATTTTTTACAGAACGGCGCAAATTAAAGGACAAGGCCAAAAAAGAGACCGGCTTTAAGATCATTGCTACTGATATATCTGCTGACGCGGTTGACATCGCCAAAAAAAATGCAAAAACCGCCGGTGTAGAACATTTGATCGATTTTAGCGTTTGTGACTTTGAAGATACTGAAGTGCCCGAAGATGCAGGTGTGGTAATGTTTAACCCCGAGTATGGCGAACGACTGGGCGTACACTCCAAACTTGAAGCTACCTACAAACGTATGGGCGATTTCATGAAGAAAAAATGCCTGGGTTACCGTGGTTATATTTTTACCGGCAATCCCGACCTGGCAAAAAAGATCGGTTTGCGCCCGTCACGAAAAATTGAATTTTACAATGGCAAACTGGATTGCCGCCTTTTGGAATACGAATTGTATGAAGGCAGCAAAAGAGAGCCAAAAGAAGTATAAATGAAGAAGATCATATTTTTTACCATAGCTGTTTTATCATCTGTTTACTGTAAAGCACAAACTGAACTGGCATTCCCCTTTCAGGGCGGAGGCTCTGTAATGACCCGCTTTTTTAGAGACAGCCTGAAAGTTTCGCCGGAGATCATTAAGAAGAAAGCCTCGGGTACTGCTGTATTTAAATTCACAGCTGATGAAAAAGGAACCATTAAAAAGATCATCGTTTATTACGCCGATGATTATATTTTAACTCTGCCTATTATAGAGGCCCTCAAAAAATCGAACCATAAATGGGTTATCCCTGATCATGAAAAATTTCATGATTTCATTATTCCTTTTTCAATCAGCTTTAACCCGCCAACCATGGCCAGTAACGCTACAATAAAAGAAGCTTACAAATTTTATAGTCAGCGTAAACCCATTATATCATATAATCAGGTACCTTTAGAGTATGCTACGCTATTGCCAACGGTTGTTGTTAGTTATGATATAGCGGAGTAAGACTAAGATAACAATTTAGAGGAACGGATGACTTGTGGGGTATGCTATAAATAGGCAGCTTTCCACTGCATTTTATATATAGATATTTATTTAATTCGTCGTTTTATTCGCTAAATAAAAAAATTTTGTAATTAAAAGTAAAAATCAGCAATCCTTTTCATAGTTATAATCGTTTATTATATAACCAGATAAAATAAATGATGAAAGACTTATTGAACTTCAAAATAAAAGCAATTGCTGCCAATATCAGAAACGAGAGAGAAACCCTTAATTATACTCAGGAATACCTCGCTGCAAAATTGGGTATATCTCAAAACGCGTATAGTAAAATTGAACTGGGCTATACCAAAATAACCGTTGAACGGCTTTTTCAGATCGCAGCTATATTAAATGCTGATGTTCATGAGCTCATAAATACCGAAAAAGAAGTTGCTGCTTAACAAGCGCGAAGCAAAAAGCCTGAAATTTTTAAATATGTGTTCGAAGAAAGATCATTTTCTTTGTTTTGAACCACCTTTAAGCTTTTCATTTAAATTTGCAGCAGATGGAATACAATAACATTATTGATGCAACCGTAAAATTTGTTCGCGATACGCTTAAAGACGCCGAAGGCGGCCATGACTGGTGGCATATTCAACGGGTTTGGACAAACGCTAAACTAATAGCCCAAACCGAAAATGCACACCTGCTTACTGTGGAGCTCGCAGCACTATTGCATGACATTGCCGACAGTAAGTTTCATAACGGCGATGAAGAGATAGGTCCGTTTACTGCCGGGCAGTTTTTACGCAGCATAAATGTTGATGTTGCTGTTATTGAGCATGTGCAACAAATTATCAGGCATATATCATTTAAGGCAAGTTTCAATAAAGCTACTTTTCATTCAACCGAATTGGCCATTGTGCAGGATGCCGACCGCCTTGACGCCATTGGCGCTATAGGTATTGCCCGGGCATTTACCTACGGAGGATTTAAAGGTCGCGAACTTTTCAACCCTGAAATTAAACCAAACCTGAACATGACCAGGGAGGAGTATAAAAATACAACCGCCCCTACCATTAATCATTTTTATGAAAAGCTTTTATTGCTAAAAGACAAAATGAATACGGAAACAGGCAAGAAACTGGCCCTGCAAAGACATGAGTTTATGGAGGCATATTTGCAGCAGTTTTATATGGAATGCGGGTTGTAAACTAAATAAAGATTGCCTTTCTTTGCGCAAAAATTAAGGCTTATGAAAAAAACCTTACTGCTTTCTTTGATCCTGTTTAAAATAATTACCCTGTCAAACGCGCAGGATACGTTAAAACAGCAACGTTTTAACTTTCATTTCCAGCAAACCGTAATTACTCAGTATAAGCCCTCCTTTGGTGCAGACTATACAGGTGCTAATAGTTTGCTCACCAAGTCAGAAACACAGAGTTCATTAACAACCACTCTTTTTGGCGGGGCAAGGTTATGGAAAGGAGCCGAAGCCTATTTTAATCCGGAATTGTCAGGTGGTTCGGGTCTGAGCAAAACACTCGGGGCAGCAGGTTTCCCCAATGGCGAGACCTTTAGAGTGGGTGGGGCCGAACCCAAAATTTACATCGCCAGGTTATACTTTACACAAAATTTTGAGTGGGGCAGGGAAAAAGATACGATTGCCGATGACCTGAACCAACTGGGCGGACTCAAAAGCAAACGTTATTTCTCAGTAACCGTTGGTAAATTTGGCATGGCCGATTTTTATGATGGTAATGAATTTAGCCATGACCCGCGTACACAGTTCATGAACTGGGCGTTAATGGATAATGGAGCCTGGGATTACCCGGCCAATACCCGGGGCTATGTAATGGGCATACATACCGAATTAGGCCAACCCAACTGGACCCTGCGTTTTGCCTTTACCATGTCAACTACCGAGGCCAACGGCGCCATATGGGATGCAAAAATTGGCAAAGCCAATACCCAGACTTTGGAATATGAAAGGCGCTACACACTTAACGGAAACAAAGGAACAGTAAGAGTGTTGGGTTTCCGCAATAATGGCAAAATGGGCAATTATCGCCAGGCCCTTGCTATGAATCCAAACAATCCAGTAGTTGATACCAACCTGGTATATGGCAAACATAAATATGGTTTCGGTATCAGTGCAGATCAGTACCTGAGCAAGGATTTTGGCGTATTTGCTAAGCTAAGCTATAACAATGGCAAAACAGAAACCTGGTATTTTACCGAGATAGACCGCTCATTGAGCTTTGGCGGTGTGCTTAAGGGAAGCTCCTGGAAACGTGGCGACGATGAACTGGGCCTGGCCTTTGTAGCTAACGGTTTGTCAAAAGCCCACAGTGATTATCTTGCGGCAGGTGGTTATGGTTTTATAATTGGGGATGGCAGGTTAAACTACGGTCACGAACTTATAGCCGAGCTATATTATAAAGTTAACGCCTTTGAGAAAAAATTCTGGCTTAGTCCCGATTACCAGTTTATCATGAACCCGGCTTACAATAAAGATCGCGGCCCGGTAAATGTTTTTTCGCTGAGGGCACATGTGGAGTTTTAAGCGGGTCATTCACTTTAAATAACCGCCTCACCCGGCCGGGCCTGTAGGCCGGGGTGCAGCGGAAAACCTCATCGTGTTCACGTTCACGCGCCGTGAACACCGTGAACGCTAATGAACACTTGATAATCAAGCATTTATATTTACAGCCTTAATAGAAAACGTTTAAAACCCTCCAAACCCGCTTGCCGTCGCAAGGCGAAGAGTGACATAAGCAGCGTTATCCAAACACGGCCAGCACACCGAAATAGACCAACATGCAGGCCGAGCTTAAAAAATTCATGCGCATGGCATTTTTATAATTGGCATTTGCCGTTGATTGGCCCACTTTATAAAACCAGTAGTTGAAAAACAAAAATATAGGCAGCGCGCAAAGCAAAAAAAAGTAAAAATTAAGCATCATTCCCATGGAATGCCAGTAATAATAAGACAAAGCTATCCCCAGCGCAAACAATATCCCCGAAAAAATAAAAGAGCCTTTATAGCCCAGCAACAAACTCAGCGTTATATCGCCGCGGCGGCTGTCTTCAGCATGCTGATAAACCTGGGTAAGCGGATACGATGCGCCGATAAGGCACGAACAAATAGCCCCCGCCACAACAAAGCCGGTATCCCAATGATCAAACAGGCTTGATCCGCTCAAAGCGGTGTACGTTGTAAAATAAATAAACGCCCCCTGAAAAAAGAAAACCACCAGGAAACTAATAACCGGGTATTTTTTTAACCGCGTAGCCGGATGGCTATATAGTTTCGACATAATGCCGTACAACAATACCTCAAAGGCAAACTCCCAACTAATAAAAAACCCCAGCAAAAATGCCACTGCCTCAAGCAATATCGAAAAATAATAAAGACTGATATCAACCTCTGGAGGTTTGGCCAACAAAGCAATGCTGTCTTCATCGCGGTCAAAATAGCTGTTATACCCGTTACTTGCCGGGTAAGCCAGCAAATGCCAGATAAAAAATATGAGCAGCGCATGCGCCGGACGGATACCCGTTGCCTGGCTAAAGGCAAACAGATATACAGGCAGCAAAAAAACAGAAAAAACAAACCGGAGATGGGCCCATGCCGATGAAGTGGGTATTAGCTGTTTAAATTTCATCCGGGCGCAATTGTTTAAGTAAAGTTACAGTAAACATTTATTAAAGTTTAAACCAACCTATATCTTTATAAACGTAACGATTTTGAACATGGTTGCTTCATTGATACAGAATATAAAGTTGATGCGGTGTAAAATGTTATGTTTGAAAAGAACGTTGTAACTTCGAGATGAAAAAAATATATATCGCTTTAATTTTAGTAACTTTAGTAAGCAGCAGTTTTGCGCAGGTAAAATCTACGGTCACCAAATCGGCTGTAACATTTAAAATCAAGAACCTGGGTATTAATACCACTGGTAATTTTAGCGGGTTACAGGCTAATATACAATTTAAACCCACAGATTTGGCAAACAGCAGCATTGAGGGCTCTGTTGATGCAGGCTCTGTTAATACAGAAAACAGCATGCGCGATTCGCACCTTAAAGGCGCCGATTACTTTGATGTGGCCACCTATCCAAAAATCACGCTGAAATCTGTATCGTTTAAACAAAAAAGCTCAGGCAACTATATCGGCAGTTTCAACGTAACTATAAAAGATAAAACAAAGTTGATTGATGTGCCTTTTACATATGCCGAGTCGGGAAGTACCGCCGTATTTAACGGAAGTTTTACTATAAACAGGGCTGATTTTGGCATTGGCAGCAAAAACATGGTGCTGTCTGATGAGGCCACAGTTACAGTAAGTGCTCAGATCAGCAAATAAGCAGGGCTTATATAATTTTAAATGGATAGTTGCATCAGTGCCATTGGGATAGCAAATCCCGACAACCGATTAGCGCAAAATGATATTTACCATTTTATGGTGAACGCATTTGGACTGGATGCAATTAACGCCGCAAGGCTTAAAGGCATTTATGACCATTCGGGTATTGATTACCGCTATTCGGTGATCCCTGATTTTGGCACTACCGATGCTTCGCAATACGTTTTTTTTGAACAAACTGCTGATCTTGAACCTTTTCCCGGCACACAAAAACGGTTAAAGTTTTACGAGCGCGAGGCTATTTCTATTGCCATTAAAGCAGTACAAAATTGCCTGGATGGTTTTGATGCCGACATTTTACAGCAAGTAACCCACCTGATAACCGTTAGCTGTACCGGCATGTATGCGCCGGGCATTGATATTGAACTGGTTGAAAAACTGCAATTGAACCGTGATACCGAGCGCACCTGTATTAACTTTATGGGTTGCTATGGGGCCATCAACGCGTTAAAAGTGTCCGATTATATTTGCCGGGCCAACCCTCACGCCAAAGTATTGATAGTAAGTGTTGAGCTTTGCACCCTGCATTTTCAAAAAGGCAATACGCTTGACAACTGGGTGGCCAATTCTTTGTTTAGCGATGGTGCAGCAGCTGTACTGGTTGAAAATATGGCCAATCGTTTGGGCAAGGGCACCTGCCTTTCTTTAAAGAACTTTTATACCGAGTTTGTAACCGAGGCCCGCGATGATATGGGCTGGTACGTGGGCAATACCGGTTTCGAAATGAAACTTACTTCGAGGGTATCCAAACAGATCAAAAAAAACATCAGGGCCCTAACAGATCGTTTTTTGCAGAAAGCCAAAACCGATGCCGGGCATATAACTGCCTATGCGGTACACCCGGGCGGCCGCACCATACTCGAGGCGGTAGAAGAGGCTCTTGAACTGCCTGAAGAAAGCAATGCCTTTGCTTATCAAACCCTGCAGGAGTATGGCAATATGTCGTCGGCTACTATATTATTTGTTTTGCAGAAAATGCTGGCGGCACAAAACCTCAAGGGCCAAAAAATCATGAGCTTCGCTTTTGGGCCGGGGTTAACGGTTGAAGGTATGATACTGGAAATGCACTAACCCATGAACGATGTAATTGTAGTTGGCGGCGGCCTGGCTGGTTTATTCAATGCTATTTTGCTTAACCGTGCCGGTCTCCGGGTTACAGTTATCGAAAAAAAAACCTATCCCATGCACAGGGTATGTGGCGAATATATATCAAACGAGGTAATTCCTTTTCTTCACAAATTTGATATCGACCTGGAAGAATTAAATGTTGCGCGCATTAACCGATTGGAGGTTACCGCGGTATCGGGCGCCAAACTTTCACAAAAACTTGATCTTGGCGGTTTTGGTTTAAGCCGTTTTACGTTTGATAATTTGTTGTATAATAAGGCACTTCTTGAGGGCGTAAACATAATGACCGCCACCAGGGCAGAGGATATCCGCTTTGTTGATGATCATTTTGAGGTAAATATCCCCGGTGATATATTAATTGCACCGCTGGTTATCGGGTCATTTGGCAAACGCTCCAATCTTGATCAAAAACTAAAGCGGCCGTTCTTTTATAAACGCAGCCCCTACCTGGCCGTAAAGTTTCATGTCCGCATGGATTTTCCCGATGACCTTATTCAGCTTAATAATTATAAGGATGGCTATTGCGGCGTAAGTAAAACCGATGGCGACCGTTATTGCATGTGTTATATGGCCCACCGGGACGACCTGCGCAAATACGGCACCTTAGAAGCATTGGAAAAAAACGTGATCCGCAAAAACCCATACCTGGATGACATTTTTACTAACGCCGATTTTTTGCTGGATAAGCCAGAGGTGATCAATGAAATATCTTTCGAAAAAAAATCGCCGGTTGAGGATCATATCCTGATGAGCGGCGACACTGCCGGAATGATAGCGCCGCTTTGCGGTAATGGCATGACCATGGCTATCCATTCGGCCAAAATACTATCAGAAAAGATCATCAGGCATTATCATCCCGGTAAATTCACTAATAGTGCCCGTTTAAACCTTGAAGCCGATTACACCCAAAGTTGGAATAGCCGGTTTGCACAAAGACTGTGGGTAGGGCGTCAGTTACAGCGTTTATTCGGTAATAACAATACTACCGCTCTTACCTTAAATATTTTAAAAGGGCTCCCCGCAGTATCGCGTTTTTTGATCAGTCAAACCCATGGCAAACCTTTTTCCTGACCCCGACGTAATTATGGTATGCCTGATTTAAGAACACGTGTATTTGACGCCGAAATAATGGACGACCCGGATTTGCCGCATAGCGAAATAGCGCCGGTTTTAGCGGGCCTGGCTAAGGTAAACTCCTGGTTTGGCGGGCACAAAAGTCTGATAAACGTATTGAAGAATTTCCCCATACAAACCGGTTACTCCATAAGCGACTGGGGGTGCGGCGGGGGCGATACTTTAATTGCTATTGCCAAATGGGCTGCTAAAAATAAGCTTGATTTAAAATTGACCGGCATTGATATGGCACCTGCCGCTATCAGCTTTGCCCGCAAAGCATCTGCCGGATTTACTAATATTGATTATGTGCAGGCCAATGTTATTACAGATAAAGGCGATATAAAAACACATGACATTATTATCAGCAGCCTTTTCACTCATCATTTTGATGACGAGCAATGGGTACAGCTTATTAAAAACATGCACGCTTCGGCACGTAAAGGCATCATTATCACCGATCTGCACCGGCACTGGGTACTGTACTATGCCATAAAACTTATTACCGGAATTTTTACCAGCAATAAAATGGCACGCCATGACGGGCCGCTTTCTGTAAAACGGGCCTTTAAAAAACAGGATTTAGTGGCCTTATTAAAAAAAGCTGCAATTGATAACTATAATTTAACATGGCGCTGGCCATTTCGCTGGCAGTTAGTCATCCGCAAATTGTAACTTTACGATATGAATTTGCGTGTACTGGTTTTAATAACCGCCCTGGGCGTGGCTATAACGCTATCAGCCGTTAACTTTTATTTTCAGCACAAGTGGTACGATGTTATGGTTACCTTTCTGGCTACCCTCATCACCAGCTATGTGGTTTTTTATTACCTTATTGAAAAATACATTTATTCGCGCATAAAGCTTATCTACAAGCTTATCCACAATTTAAAACTGGGCCGCGACCTAAGGGATGCACTGGGCGAACATGTAAGCGCCAATCCCATTAACGATGTGGAAGCTGAGGTAAAAGAATGGGCAAAGCAAAAAAAGATAGAGATTGACGAACTGCGCAAACAGGAAAAATTTCGCCGCGATTTTTTATCAAACATCTCACACGAGTTTAAAACCCCGCTTTTTGCCATACAAGGCTATATTGAGGCACTGCAGGATGATGATTTTGACGACCGTGAAATGGCGCGTCAGTTTTTGGAAAAGGCCTCAAAAAACGTTGACCGCCTGAGCTACCTGATCAAAGACCTGGATGAGATATCAAAGCTTGAATCGGGCGAGATACCTATTAATTACAGCAAATTCAAGATCAATGACCTGATCAAGGAGGTTTTTGAATCATTGGAAATTAAAGGGAAGCAATACCATATTAAATTAATATTTAAACAAAAATATGATGAGGGCATACTGGTATATGCCGACCGTGAAAAAATAAGGCAGGTATTGGTTAACCTTATTGACAATTCATTTAAGTACGGAAAAGAAGAAGGCAGCACATCGGTAAGTCTTTTTGTGCTGCATGACCAGGTGTTGGTTGAGGTAACCGACGATGGCATTGGCATCGAAGAAAAGTTCCTTCCTCGCTTATTTGAGCGGTTTTACCGCACAGACAGCAGTCGCTCAAGGCAAATTGGCGGCTCGGGACTGGGGCTGGCCATTGTAAAGCACATTATTGAGGCTCACCAGCAAACCATTAACGTGCGCAGCACCGAAGGCCTGGGATCTACATTTGGATTTACACTGCAAATTGCCAAACAAACCTTACATTTACCGAATATACCCGTGTTAAAAAGTTAACATTAACTTAACATAGCAAACGTACCTTTACCCCAATTTAAAGCATTATGTCACTTAACAGTATATTCCAGTATTTTGTACCCAAGGATAAAAAGATATTTTTTCCTTTATTTGAGCAGGCAGCAAGCAACGTAGTTACTATGGCTACGGTATTGGTTGAGGCTGTAAACTCCAATAACCCCGCTACACAGGAGGAACTGTATAAACAGATTGATAAGTTAGAGAATAAAGGCGATGAGCTAACCCACCAGATATACCTGGAACTGGGCAAAAACTTTATTACTCCTTTTGACCGCGAAGACATACATGCGCTGGCCACCGCCATTGATGATGTGGCCGATTATATTCATGGGGCCGCCAACCGCATGAGCCTTTATAAAATAGATGACTTTAATGAGCACATCCGCAAATTGTCTGACCTGATATTACAGGCCAGTATTGACCTGGAAAAAGCGGTAAAGGAATTAAAAGACCTGCGTAATGTGCGCAACATTGCCGATTCATGCATCAGGATAAACAGTGTGGAAAATCAGGCTGATTATGTTTTTGACCGTGCCGTAGCCGACCTGTTCCTGTATGAAAAAGATGCCATCCGCCTTATAAAATACAAAGAGATACTTGCCGCGCTGGAAACCGCCACCGATATGTGCGAAGATGCCGCGAACGTTATGGAATCAATTTTAGTTAAAAACGCTTAAGCATACTTAATCATCACTAAATGGTTACCTCCCTACTTGTTGTTGTTGTTGTACTTGCCCTTCTGTTTGACTATACCAATGGTTTTCATGACGCTGCAAACTCTATTGCCACCATCGTATCAACCAAAGTATTAACACCTTTTCAGGCTGTCTTAATGGCCGCGGTGTTTAACTTTGTTGCCTACTTTTTTATAAAAGACCATAAGGTTGCAAATACCGTTTCAAAAATTGTACTGGAGCATTTTGTAACCATCCACGTAATACTTGCCGGCTTAATAGCCGCCATATCATGGAACCTCATCACCTGGTGGTTTGGTATACCCTCAAGCTCGTCTCATACGCTTATAGGCGGTTTTGCAGGCGCCGGGATGACCAACGCGCTTTATATGCACTTAAATCCTTTAAGCGCCATTGAAACTCAATATGTGGTAACCATTATAGCATATATTGTACTTGCGCCCTTTATTGGTTTGTTAATAGCTTATCTAGTAACCATACTTATACTGCACATTTGCAAAAGGGCCAAGCCCGCCGTTGCCGAACGCTGGTTTAAAAGGCTGCAATTGGTTTCATCGGCAGCGTTGAGTTATGCGCATGGCGGTAACGACGCGCAAAAGGTGATGGGTATATTATACGTAACCCTGGTTACCTCAAACGTAATTAAAAGCGGTGCGCCCATGCCCGAGTGGATACCACTTGCCTGTTACTCGGCTATTGCCGCAGGAACCATGTCGGGCGGATGGAAGATTGTAAAGACCATGGGATCAAAAATCACCAAGGTAACCCCGCTTGAAGGGGTGAGTGCCGAAACAGCAGGTGCCGTTACTCTTTTTATAACCGAACGTTTTGGTATTCCGGTATCAACCACACATACTATCACCGGTTCAATTATTGGCGTGGGCTTAACCAAGCGGGTTTCGGCGGTGCGCTGGGGCGTAACCATTAACCTGGTTTGGGCCTGGATCATAACCATACCTATATCTGCCCTTATTGCCGCGGGTGTATTTGCCTTATTAAAGGTTATCGGATAATTCTTCCGGGGCTGTATTTTTTTACTAATTTAACCGCCATGAGATCAAAAATTTTAGTAATAACGTCTTTACTGTTATTTATAACATTAACCAGTTGCGATACCCTGAATCAGGTTGCACAGGCAACTGTACAACAGCAGGGAACCCCGTCAACATTAGAAATTGGCAACGGTCTTAAACAAGCCCTTGAAATTGGCACTGGCAAAAGCTCAGACCAGCTTTCGGCTTTAAACGGCTTTTTTGGTAACGCGGCTATTAAGATCCTGTTTCCGCCAGAGGCTCAAAAAGCCGAAAAAACCTTACGCGGACTTGGCTTAAACAGCTTATGCGATAATGTAATACTATCCCTTAACCGCGCTGCCGAAGATGCAGCCAAGCAGGCAAAACCTATTTTTGTTGATGCTATTAAGCAAATGACCCTGCAGGATGTTACCAATATTTTGTTGGGCAACCAGGACGCTGCAACCCAGTATTTTAAACGGACCACTACCTCACAACTTACGCTTAAATTTAAACCGGTAATACAGGGGAGCCTTAATAAAGTAAACGCTACAAAATATTATACAGATGCCGCGCAGGCATATAACAAGGTACCCTTTGTAACAAAGCTTAACCCTGATATCAGCGATTATGTTACGCAAAAGGCTATTTCGGGCTTATTTGTTGAAATAGCTAAAGAAGAGCTGAACATTCGCCAAAACCTGGGTGCGCGTACCACACCGTTATTGCAAAAAGTATTTGCTTTTGCCGATAGGAAGAAAAAAGCATGATCAGGATATAATCATTAAACAAAAAAGCGAAGGAAAACCCTTCGCTTTTTTGTTTAATACCTCCGGGGATACTTTTTTAGTTTGTCACAGCTCCGGGTTATTTTTGTTTTTGGAACTTAACCTTTATGGTAACCTGCTCCGGTTTATGGCTATTGTTCCCAACCCATGAAGGGCCATTCTTTATCAGGTCTATCGCCTTTTGATCGGCCTGTGTATTCAGGCTTTTTTTAATTTTAAAATCACTCAGTGTGCCATCAGTCGCAACGGTGAAAATTACGTTAACATTACCGGTAGTGCCGTCAGGCAAAAAGGTGTTGGCCTGTAAATATTTTTTTAGGTCGCTCCAGCCATTTTGCGGATGCGCGCTTTGAACAGCCGTTTCTTCATCCGCTTCTTTCTTAGTTCCATAGCCAACAACAACAACCTCGCTTAGCGCCGCTTTATCCTGATCCAGCTCTACTTTTAAGCTGTCGCCGGCTTTAGCGTTTATCTGCTTCTTTTCATAGCCTATGGAAACTATATCCAGTGTTTCTTTATTATTGCCTGATGCCGGCAAAGCAAAATGCCCATACGTATTGGTAACGGTGCTTTTATTGGTTCCCTTAACGCGTATGGCGGCCCCAATTACAGGTGAGCCGTCGTCTTTTGAAATAATAATGCCCGAAATATTGGTGCCGGGAATTTGGCCTCCAAATTGTGTTTTAGCATCTTTTGAGGTCACCACTGTTAATCCTTCTACCTTGCCCTGTAGTTTTTTGTCAACCGCTGATACAGAATACTTTGCCTTGTTTTTCAGCATCTCAGCATTGTCCGCACTGTCCTGTTTGCTCTGCTGAGTGTAGTTCATCACTACCATTTCGCTTAACTGCTGGGTATTATCCTTTTTTTCTGCCTGGGGTTTAACCTCACGCAGGATCACCTTAGGCGGCTCGTTCGCGGTATAACCCGCGCTGGTTTGCGGAGCGGCTGCCGGAGACCTGGCATTATTGTCGGCGGCAGATATTTCCTGTTGATAAACCGCATTATCAGCCTGCTTTTCAACAGGTTTGTCAGCCTGTTTCAACACCGGCGCGGGTTTTGAATTTTGAGCTATTAGTGGCGCTTTTGCCTGTGATGCCAGCGCTTCGGTCTTTAAAGTGTCTTTGTGTTTTACCACGGTTTTATCCGGCACTACCACATTGGCCACTTTCTGGCTAACAGGTGCTTTTTTTAGCCATAAGCCCCCAATAGTTAGCACTATTATAACCGATGCCGCTATTGACCATACCTTCCACTGAATGATACGCCCGCTTTTTGCATTTGTACGCTGCACCAGGCGCCCGGACAGCTCATTAAGATTATCCTGCTGATCTTTTGCTACAGCACCGTACCCTTCCAGCGCATCCATTAAAAACGGATCATCAAGGGCCTCACGTTCCAGCTTGTGCATAGCTGTAGCATTAAGCTCCCCGTTCAGGTACTTCCTTATCTGCACTATATCTGCTTTTTTATTGCTCACTGCTCTTCTCCAGGCAAATTTTTAAATTCCGTTTGCCATTTTGTATATAACTTTTCACCTCGTTTAAACTAAACCCGGTAATATCCGCTACTTCTTTATAACATTTCTCCTTTAAATAAAAAAGGTCAATGCTTTGTTTTTGCGCCCCGGTCAGTTTATCAATACAGCGCTCCAATGCTATATAAGCTCCTTCGCGGTTATCAGTATCAGGATGCAAAAGCGGGGTAAATTCCATAACATCATCCAAATTAACCAACTCCATCTTTTTACCTGCCCTTAATTGCATCAAGCAATAATTGCGCCCAAGTACATATAACCAGCTCCTGAATACGCTGATATTGTGCTGTTTCACTTTAACAACCAGCTCTTCAAATATCCCCATCACCGCGTCTTTTGCCAGCTCCTCATCTTTGAGGTATTTTAAACAAACGCCATAAACCAAAGGCATATATCCTTCAAACAATTGGCCTAAAACCGCAACATCCCCGTTACTACGGTAAATAGATAGCAGCTCGTCGTCAGTCGGCGGACTTTGTTTATTCGGTTTGATAGAATTGGTCATTAAAAAGCGCAAAATAAATTTTTTAAACCGTTTATGGAAATTAACCGTTGCCTGCATCCTATTTAAAAAAACAAAAGAGTTATGAAGCAGCTATTATTCATATTAATGTTCGCAGGCTTAGCAGCGTTTAAGCCTACCAGCAGCCACCACATTAGCGGTACTGTTTATGATGAAAATAAAACGGTGCTGCCAGGGGCACAGGTGTTGGTGACGGGCACCCGCATTGGCACCCAAACAGATGCCAAAGGGCATTATGAAATTGACGTACCGGATAACAGAAAAACCCTTACATTCAGCTTTATCGGTTTTGAAACGCAAACCATAAAAACAGGCAAAAGCAATACAATAGATGTTTATTTGAAGGCATCAAATAAATCATTAAGCGAAGTTGTTGTGATTGGCTACGGCGTGCAAAAGAAAAAGGATGTAACAGCAAGTGTATCCAATGTCAATCCGGCGCCAATGCAAGACAAATCTTCTCGTTTAATGCTAAGCGAAAAAAATAGCAAAATGATTTACGGGGCCCAGGCATCTAACGGATATATGATGGAGCCCCCACAGGTAGAAAACACGGAAAGTTACAAAGGCATCAATGAAAACGGCTTTAAAACTGTGAGCAACGAGCCGCTATCAACCTTTTCGGTTGATGCGGACGCGGCATCATACAGCAATGTAAGGCGATTTATCAATAACGGGCAACTGCCGCCTGCTGATGCGGTAAGGATTGAGGAAATGATCAATTATTTTCATTACGATATAGCCGGCCCTGCCAATGATGAACCGGTAGCCATACATACCGAACTGTCTGCTGCGCCCTGGAACAGCAAACACCGCCTGCTGCGCATCGGCCTAAAAGCTAAAACCATCGCTACGGATAAGCTGCCGGCATCAAACCTCGTGTTCCTGATAGATGTTTCGGGGTCAATGAACGCGCCTAATAAACTGCCATTGGTACAATCATCTTTAAAAATGCTGGTTAACCAGCTAAGGCCGCAGGATAGGGTAGCCATTGTGGTATATGCCGGGGCAGCCGGGGTTGTATTGCCCGCCACCACAGGCAATAAAAAAACTACTGTTAACAATGCTATTGATAACCTGCAGGCCGGCGGCTCAACAGCGGGCGGCGAGGGAATTAAGCTGGCTTACAAAATTGCGCTGCAGAACTTTATGAAAGGCGGCAATAACCGGGTTATACTGGCTACCGACGGCGATTTTAATGTGGGCGCATCTGGTGATGACGATATGGAAAAATTAATTGAAAAGGAACGTGAAAGCGGTATATCACTATCTGTTTTGGGCTTTGGAATGGGTAACTATAAAGACAGCAAAATGGAAACCCTGGCCGATAAAGGCAACGGCAACTATGCCTACATTGATAATATTACCGAGGCGCGCAAAACGCTGATCAGCGAGTTTGGCGGTACTTTATTTACCATTGCCAAAGATGTAAAGCTACAGGTTGAATTTAACCCGGCCAAAGTACAGGCATACCGGTTGCTTGGATATGAGAACCGCGCCCTTAACAAGGAAGACTTTAACAATGATAAAAAAGATGCGGGGGATATGGGCTCGGGGCATACGGTTACCGCGTTTTATGAAATAGTACCGGCCGGTATCAAAGATGATTATTCGGGCAGTGTTGATCCGCTTAAATATCAAAAAAACAAACCAGTTACATATGCCAGCTCGTCTGATGAAATGCTGACTATTAAATTCAGGTACAAACAACCTGCCTCATCAGTAAGTAAGATGAGCCATACAGAGGTTTATGATAAACCGGTAGCTCTGGCTTCTACTACTACCGATTTCAGGTTTGCGGCCGCAGTGGCGGAGTTTGGTATGGTGTTGCGCGATTCGCAGTTCAAACAACACTCCACTTATGATGATGCCATAAAAATGGCACGCTCGGCCAAAGGCGATGACAGCGAAGGTTACCGTGCCGAGTTTATTAAACTGGCAGAAAGCGCCAGGCTATTAAGTCCGGGCAAAGCATTGGCATCAGAGGAATAAGCTTATACCAATGGGAAGGTCATTGGTTAAGGAAAAATAACATCGAATACGGAATGTCGAACATCCAACACAGAAGGTTTTAATTCAAAATCCCGCATTCCGTATTCGATGTTCGATATTGCTTTTTCATTAACCTAAATATTTATCAGTCCTGCAAGCTTTTCAGATAGGCGGGATAATCTTCCCTCATTAGTGCTTCGCTGGCTTTCCGTTTTGCAATGATAGTGTTCCGCATGTCGGCCCATGCTGTTCCCATCGTATCTATTCTTCTTTTTAGTTCTTTAATACCAATATCCCTGCAATAAATAGAAGAGCCCGGCTGCTGCTTCCATGACTCAGCAATATCGCCTACGTCAAAGGGATCAAAACCTAATTCATCCACCAGTTTAAACACAACTTCCTTTGCCCTTGCATCGTCGCCCGAAACGGCTAAAGCGATACGTTCCTGTGCGCCGCTGGCGCTGCCCATATCATTTAAACTTGTTGCAAGAATGGAGTTAAACACTTTAACAACCGGAAAGCCTAATTGCTCCTGTACCCACAAGCTATCAATACCGCTTTGGTCAAGCGCCGGTATGGCTCCATCACGCAGGGTTGGATAATAATTTCCAGTATCAATCACAACCACATCCCGCGGAAGGTTTTTGAACAGGTTTTGGGGGAGGTACGGCACGGCTTTTTGAGGGATGGAAACAATGATCACTTTTTTATTTTTTGTAACCTCTTCCACTGTTCCAGCCTCAACTCCAATATCAGCGGCAAGCTCTTTTAAAGAGGCCGGCCCGCGGGAGTTGGCCATAGCAACAGCATGTCCCAGCTTAACAAACTTTGATGCCAGGCACCTTCCCATTTCGCCTGAGCCAATAATTCCTATATTCATAGCTCAATATTTTAATATGCTCCGGTTTTTGTCTATTCTACCTTTGGGTTTGGCTGTCCTTTGCCTGTAGTAATAAGGCTTTGCAAACTACCTTTGATATAGCTGCTCCAGGCGCCAAAGCAAACATCATAACATTCATACGCCGGAACCAGGCCCCAATGGGTGAATTTGAGTTCGGTTTTTCCGTCTTTTTCAGCAATATCAAAGCTGATATCAGTATCGATCCACTCCGTTTTGTCTTCGGTGAAACTGAAATAGTTATCCAATACTTTCCAAACTACTTTTTTGCCGGGTATAACTTCTGTTAATTTCATGGTACACTTGTGCAGCTCCCAGCGTTGGTAGGTAAACTCATCATTGAGCTCGGTTGTTCCGCCGTCAATTCTTTCGGACCACCATCCGCGAACATTATTAACGGCATTGAATACTTCGTTGGGGGTTTGGTCTACCAGTATGGTAGTGGTAAAATCTGATGTAGTCATTTTGTTGATGTTTTAATTTGGCAATTTGTTATTTAATATAGTTTCTAACTTTTTTAGTTTAGACGCCCAGAATGCGTCAAAATACGCGAGCCATGCCTGCAGTTCTTCAAAGCCATCCTTTTTCAGCGTACAATATCGTTCCCGGCCAATGTCCTGAATGGAGATGAAGCCAGCGGTGTACAGGATCTTTATGTGTTTGGAAACGGCAGGCCGGCTCATGTCGAAATTATCAGCCAGGCTGTTGATGGTTAAGCTATCTTCTGACAGTAACATCAGCATTTTCCTCCGGCTCGGATCGCCGATCACCTGGAATGCGTCAAGCGTTGGTATGGCCATGTTATGCTGCGTTTAAAAGTTTGTCGATATTTTGGAGCTTTTCCAGCCAACCGTGAAGCAAGCCGTTGTAAAAATTCAGGTTTTCCTTTCTCGCGAAACCGCTGTGCTCCAGTAAAAGGTTGGTGCCTTTATCTTTGGGTTCCAGTTTCCATGTCACTACGGAATCAAGCGTGATGTCGCCTCCACCCGGACCGCTCTTCCAGGAATAGGAAAGCTTTTTAAAGGGGATGATCTCTAATACCCTACAATAAAAGATGCCGTCAAAATCAAGGCTGGGTATTGGACCTGTCCTGAATTGAAAATCGGCCCCTACAGTAGGCTGAAAATCATTTTTCATAAGCCATTGCTCCATCAGCTCGGGCTTTGTCAGATATTCCCAAACCGTTTCAATTGGATGGGAGAAGAAAAATTCATGTTTAATAATCTTTTTCATGATATGTAACTTTAGAGTTACCCAAATGTATATGTAACTTCTGAGTTACGCAAATATTTTCAAAAATAATTTACTGACTGCGATACTGTCAGGTTCAAAATATTCGACTACAAGGCTTCGCGGTAGGCAGGCAAAAGAGATCATCATATTAAATGCCGGTACTCTGTTATTAGGCATTTGATATTTATTCCTGTGCGGACAGGGCTTTTATACCAAATTAATTTATGCGTAATTTGTGTCACATTTATCATTTGTGAAACTCTACATAAAAAATATGGTATGCAACCGCTGTAAAACGGCGGTACAAACAGAACTGGAAAAAGTAGGTCTTGAACCCGCAAACATTGATCTGGGCGAGATCACGCTCAAAGAGAAGCCAACAGCTGTGCAGCAGGAAAAATTAGCCCAGGCGCTGAACAGCCTGGGGTTTGAAATGATCGACAACCAGAAAAGCCGGCTCATTGAACAGATCAAAACACAGATCATTAAACTGGTACATTACACCGATACGTCAACGCCCTTAAAACTGTCGGCCGTATTAACCGACCAACTGAACCACGATTATAGTTACCTGAGCAACCTGTTTTCGGCGGTTGAAGGGACTACCATCGAGAAGTATTACATCGCCCAAAAAATTGAGCGCGCAAAAGAACTGCTGGTTTATAATGAGCTCAATCTTTCAGCAATAGCGCTTCAAATGGGGTACAGCAGCGTAGCTTACCTGTCGGCCCAGTTTAAACAGGTAACCGGAATGACGCCTTCACAATTCAAAAACCTGCAAGGTCATAACCGTAAAAACATCGACGACCTGTAAACTATTCTTTAAGCGACAGCGAAAAATCTTATAACATCCATCAATAATTACGTAAAGCATTAGGCGGCAGCGGCAGGTAAATTTGTGTTATCAATTAATTATTTTAATCATGACACATACCTATCAAATAACCGGCATGACCTGCGGTGGTTGCCAGCATAAAGTTCAAACCCTGCTTTCGCAAATACCCGATGTACAAAACGTAGACATCTCATTAGCCGAAGGAACTGCCGATATTACCATGGCCCGGCATATCCCTACCGGCGTATTACAAGGGGCCCTAAAAGATTACCCAAAATATCAGTTAACCGAAGCTGCGCATACCCATGCCATGAGCCCGGAATTCGAGGATGAGAACCGGTCATGGCTGGCAACATACAAACCTATACTGCTCATATTTGGTTATATTTTAACCATAGCCGTTATAGCTGGCAATACCCAGCATGGTTTTATGAGCATGACAGCCATGCGCATATTTATGAGCGGCTTTTTCCTTGTATTTTCTTTTTTTAAACTACTTAACCTGCAGGGTTTTGCCGATAGCTACTCCATGTATGACATTATAGCCAAACGGTTCAGGCCGTGGGGTTATATCTATGCTTTTATCGAATTGGGGTTAGGCCTTGCCTTCGCGCTGAATTTCGCGCCCCTTGTGATGAATGCCATTACGTTTATAGTAATGACCGTAAGTTTAATTGGTGTACTGCAAAGCGTCTTGAATAAAAGGATGATACAATGTGCCTGCCTCGGGGCCGTATTTAATTTACCCATGAGCACGGTTACTATTGTTGAGGATGCGCTGATGATTATAATGAGCGCGTTAACATTGGTTAGTATCATTTAATTATACTTCATTATAAGGCGAAGGACGGGTATAAACACCTCCCTTTGCCTTTACATCATTGTATAATGTAACCATAGTTTTACCCACTTAAATGTCATTTATTTTACATGTTGAGCTACTGATTCCGATATAAGCATCTTATTGCCTACATTTGCGGTTTGCCCAAAATCATAAATATGTGAAGGGTAATTTATCAAAAACTGGAACTTCATGTATGATATTTGTTGCATAGGGCATATTACGTTAGATAAGGTGGTAACACCCAGGGCGGTTAAACACATGGCAGGTGGCACCTCTTTTTACTTTTCAAGCGCCATCCGTAATATGGATGTGAGCTATACCCTGGTTACCTCGCTTGCCGAAAGCGAAATGCACACTGTAGAAGCACTGCGTGCCAAAGGCACCGAGGTTCACGCCTCAACCTGCGCGCATACGGTATATTTTGAAAATATTTACTCAGACAACCAGGACCACCGTACGCAACGTGTACTACAAAAAGCTGATCCTTTTTCTATTGAACAACTGCTTGATATTAACGCCCGGATATTTCATTTAGGCCCGCTGCTGGCTGATGATATTCCGGTTGACCTGATCAGGGCCCTGAGCGCCCGCGGCAGGGTATCGTTGGACGCGCAAGGGTATTTACGCAAGGTTGAAGACAAAAACGTAGTTGCCGTTGACTGGCCCGCCAAAAAAGAAGCTTTACGCTATATTGATATCTTAAAGGTAAATGAGCATGAACTGGAAGCACTTACCGGCCTTACTGATATTAAAAAAGGTGCCGAAGTACTGGCCGGCTGGGGTGTTAAAGAAGTAGTAGTTACCCTGGGCAGCATGGGCTCCGTGATATATGCCGATGGTATCTTTTACAACGTACCGGCCTATGTGCCAAGCGCTGTAGTTGATGCAACCGGCTGCGGCGATACCTATATGGCGGGTTATTTATACCAACGCATCAAGGGCGCTGCGTTTCAGGAGGCCGGGGAATTTGCCGCTGCAATGGCCAGCTTTAAAATTGAATCGTCGGGACCGTTTACGGGCACTCAAGAGGATGTGATGAATTTGTTGGAGTTGGGACAAAAAACCTATAGTTACTGACCGGGACATTCCCCCTATATTTCCTTTACATCTGTAGCGTTTATCCAGCCTTCATTGCCGTTGGGCAGCCTTATCTTTATCCAGTCGTTATTATGCTCCAGGATTTCAATTTTCGCACCATCGTGCAGTACAAAAAGGTTCTTTGAAGCATTTGCAGGTTCGCTTTTGATGGTTACCGATCCACTGAAAACAATAGCCTCGCGATGGCTTTCAAAGTAGTCGGCCTGCCGCCCGGCTACAAAAATGAAAGCAAGCCCCAAAAATAACACCACCAGAGCTGTATAAAATGATGCCTTTTTTACACTTACCGAACCGGCAAACCGGTACAATATAAAAATACCGGAGGCTGCTAAAATAAACAGCACGCTCAATATAGCCAGTGTGTTCAAGGAAAGTCCTAAAATAAACGCATGCCACCATTTGGTGATAAAAAATTCGGGGGCCTCGTCAAACTTATCGGTGGTTTTTGAATTGGCCAGCTGCAGGTTAACACGAATATCTTCATCGCCGGGCGAAAGTTTATGCGCCTTTTCATAATACAGCAAGGCAGACGCTATATCGCCGGTTTTATAATAAGCGTTCCCCAGGTTAAAATAAACCGCCACCGACTGGTAACCGCCGTCAACCACTTTTTGGTATGATGCTATCGCCTCCTTGTATTGGGCTTTGGCATATTCGCTGTTCCCTTTTTTAAACAGAGCCATGGCAGCATCATCGCATAAAGCAATAAATGGCCATGCCACCAAAAGCAGCAATAAACACAGTATGTGCCTTATCCTGTTATATTTCATTTTCAATGTCATTGATCATGTTTTTTGCTTTGTCAAATACCTGCTGTGCCGATATACCCGATACAGGCGCGAAACGCGCCATATCGCACAAGTCAAGCGTCTCCAGCAGCGAGTTGATCAGCCCTTCATCAAGCGAACGGGCCTTCAGTTCGGCCGCAATCTTTTCACGGTTCAGATCGGCAGCCGCGATATTCAGCTTATCGCTTAAATAGCCATATAAGCCTTTAAACACATTTTCATAAAACAACCTGGAATTATTGGCCGATAGCTGGGCCTGCGCGCTGGCCAGGTGTTTGGCGGCTATTTTGCCCGCTTTACGGCTCTTTACCTTAACTATGTCGCTATTGTTCTTTTCGTCCCATTTACCATAGGCCAATGCCGCTAAAAACAAAAGCGGGCCGGCAGCAAGCAGGCTGTAATATAAACCCGACCCATAAAAGCCCTCACCTTCTTTGGTGATATTGGCATCAGTTTTAATATATCGAATATCTTTATTCAGCAATTTAACATCCTGCTTATCAGCGGGCGAAAAAGCGGTAACATTGTTTTCAGACAAGCCCTTGTTTACCTTAACCGGGAAGCCCCTACCAGTAAGGGTTACATATTTGCCGGTTGAGGGGTCGAAGTAGGAGAACTTAACCGGGTCAATGGTAAAATTCCCTTCATGCCTTGGGATCAGCAAGTAAGTATAGGTGCGGCTGCCCGATGACCCTTTTTCGCTTTCGGCAATAGAATCAACCGTTTTGGGGTCATACTTTTCAAAATCGGCCGGGAACGCAGGATTGATTGGTTTAAGGAGTTTAAGACTGCCTGTGCCCGAAATTTTAATTTTATAGTTGAGCGGCTCATTGGCTTTAAGCTCCTTCTTATCTAATGAAGTACTGATAGCGAACCTGCCCACCGCTCCGCCAAAACTATCGGGCTTGCCTGCCTGCGGCAGAGGGTTAACATGCACCACTACCGGGGCGCTCTTGATTTTATATTTTACGTCATTGTAAGAATCAAAAAACTGCCCGAACATGTCATCGTCGCTCGCGGCAGTTTCCCTCACCACAAAAAACATCGACATTGGATCAATGGTAATATCGCCGGCGTGCTCGGGAAACAAAATACTTTGCTTCATATCGGCCACATTATATTTTACACCCTTATAAACCTCGGTTCGCCATTTTACGTTCTGGTCGGGGTTTTTAATATCCTGGCTGTAAAAACCATTCAGATCAGGCAGCTTCTCCGGTTCGCTTCCAACGAGGGCCACCCGGGTATAAAGCCGGTAAGTAAGGGTGATCTGCTCGCCCAGGTAAACCCGGCTTTTATCAACCACAGCCTTAATGAACAGCGATTTGGATATATCAGTACCCGGTTTGTGCATCGTAACACGGCTATCAGGGGCATTTTGAGTTACTGCAGGGTTATTATTTTGAGAAGCGGCTCCCTTAACCACCTTCATTTTAATGGGATTGGTGCTCAGCTGTTTGCCATTTACAACAATGGTGGCGGGGCCAATGGTATAAGTACCCTCTTTAGCCGCAACCAACACATAGCTATACGCCATACTTGAGGAGGCATTCCCGTTTACGACCATCATACTGGTTGACACGTTTGGGCCCGACACTACAATAAAGTTGTTGAATGATGGTGGCGTAAAGCGGTCGCCGTTGCCGTTTACGGTAAAAGTAATTTCAAACTGCTCAGTTGTACCTACTTCTGTTTTACTAACCGAGGCTGTGAACCTGATATCGGCAGCAAACAGCAGGTTTACCTGGAGCAGCAATAACAACAATATGCAATATATTTTTTTCATTATTTAACGTAATAACGCTTACCAGTCTTTAGTGATATGCACTTTAGCGCCTTTTAACTTTTTGTTTTTCAGCTTATCCTGTGTTTGCTTTTCATCATTGTTCAGGGCTTCCAGCATGCGTTCGGCATCTTCTTTTGATACATTGTTGGGTTGCTGGCCATTTTGCTGATCGTTTTTATCCTGGTCTTTCTTATCCTGATCGTTTTTGTCCTTGTTCTGGTCCTTCTTATCCTTATCGTCGTTCTTTTTATCCTGATCCTTCTTATCCTTGTCCTTATTTTTATCGTTCTTATTATTCTTGTTATTCTTATTCTGGTTCTTTTTGTCCTGCTGCTGTTTTTTCAGTTTTTCCTGCGCATAGGCCAGGTTATACCGTGTTTCCTCATCCTGCGGATTGTTGATCAGCGATTTCTTATACGCGGCAATACTTTCTTCCAGTTTCTTTGACTCAAGCAGGGAGTTACCCAGGTTATGATATGCTTTCGCCAAAACATCTTTATTATTTGGCGACGCGGCTATTTTGTTAAACTGCTCGCCGGCCTCGGCATACTTCTTTTGTTTGTACAGGGCATCGCCGAGGTTAAAATTGCCTTCAATTGTTTTGTCCTTTTTACCAACCGACAGCCGGTAGTTTTTTTCGGCATCTTTATAGTTTTGCTGCTGGTACAAGTCGTTACCTTTTTTAATATATTTTTTTTCCTGCTGGGCAAAAAGGAACGAAGCCTGCAGCACTAATAATACAAGTATGATAAATTGCTTCATGGCTTTTTTACTTCAAATAACTTTAACCCGCTCAACCGCATATTTTTACGGTTCGAGATAAAAAACTCTATCACCAGCAGCACAAAGGCAATGCCCAGGAAAAACTGAAAACGGTCCTCAAAATCTTTGTATGATTTACTGTCGTACATTTTACGCTGTACTTTGGCTATCTGATCCATCACTATACTTAAGCCGCTGTTAGAGTTATTGGCCCTTACATAAACGCCGCTGCCGGCCGCCGCTATATCCCTGCACATATCCTCATTAAGCTTACTTACAACCGGTTTGCCCAGGCTATCGGTATGAAAACCAGCGGGCTGGCCATCCCTGTAAATTGGTATAGGCGCCCCGTTGGCAGAGCCCACGCCCAGTACATTTATAATTACACCCTTGCTTTTTGCCTGTGTAGCAGCTTCAACCGCGTTATCTTCATGGTTTTCGCCATCGGTTATAATGATCATGGCCTTACCTGTTCCGTTCTTAAAATCAAATGATCGCATGCCCAGGTCAATTGCCGCGCCTATAGCAGTGCCCTGGGTAGGCACCATGCTGGTGTTAATGGTATTTAAAAACAGCTTGGCGGCAGAATAATCTGTGGTGATAGGCAACTGTACATAGGCCTGCCCTGCAAAAACTATAATGCCTATGCGGTCATCATGCATCTTGTCAATAAGCTGGGCAATGGCCTGTTTGGCATTCTCAAGCCGGTTTGGAGCAAGGTCCTGCGCAAGCATACTGTTTGATACATCGAGCAGGATCATCAAATCGGCGCCTTTGCGTTTTACCTCTTCTGTTTTTGAACCCAGCTGTGGATCGGCCATGCCTACTATTAAGCAGGCATACGCCACCAAAAAAAAGATGAATTTAAGCCAGGGCCTTGAAAAGGAAACCTGGGGCATCATTAGTTTCACCACATTTTTATCACCCAATGAGGCAATAGCTTTCTTTTTCCAGCGGCTTATCACAAAAAACAGCAGGAGGAACACCGGGATCGCCCAAAGTCCCCATAAAATATCTATATGTGCAAAACGTAGCATTCTTTAATTAATTTTTTTACTCAAAACCTGAGCTATTCAGCATATATGTCCACGCGTCATTGCGAGGTACGAAGCAATCTCTACGCAGGCAGGTGCACCAGCGGGTTTAAACATTTCTGTCGGCTCTGTATAGTATAGAGATTGCTTCGTACCTCGCAATGACGCGTTTGCGTTTGGTTTAAACAATATTTTGCTTTGTAATTCACCATGCCGTTAAGTTAAAGCCCCTTTGAACAGGGTGTTTTTTAATAAAAATTCAAGCGATAACAATATCAGCGCTATAATAGCCCAGGGTAAAAACATCTCTGTTTTTTTATGATACTGGGTTACGTCAATCTTAGCTTTTTCCAGTTTGTCAATCTGGACGTAAATCTGTTTCAGCGTTTCATTGTCCGTGGCCCTGAAATATTTACCCCCGGTAATACGGGCAATTTTTGACAGGGTACCCTCGTCAATATCAACCTTCATACGCTGATACTGTACGCCAAAGGGCGTTTGAACAGGGTACGGCGCGTAACCGTTGGTGCCCAAACCCACCGTATAAACCCTTACGCCAAATTGCTTGGCAATTTCTGCAGCGGTAATAGGTGGTATGGAGCCCGAATTGTTTGAACCATCTGTAAGCAATATCACAACCTTGCTCTTTGCATCGCTTGTTCTTAAACGGTTCACGGCGGTTGCCAGACCCATGCCAATGGCGGTACCGTCCTGTATCATTCCGTTCTTTATATCGGCATACAGGTTTACCAGCACATCGTGATCAATAGTAAGGGGGCATTGCGTAAAGCTTTCGCCGCTGAATATCACCAGGCCAATACGGTCATTCGGGCGGTTCTGTATAAAATTAATGGCGATGTTTTTGCCCGCCTCCAGCCGGTTGGGTTTAAAATCCTCGGCCAGCATGCTGCCCGAGATATCTGAAGCGATCATGATATCAATACCTTCGGTAGTACTGTCTTGCCAGCTTAATGACGATTGCGGCCTGGCCAGCGCCACTATTAAAGCGGCCATGGCTAATGACCGTAATACAATACCCACGTGCCTGAACCGTGCCACATTGCTTTTTCTTATCACCGTAAACCCCCTGAGCGTGGGTACGCTCAGGTTACCCTGCAACTGGCGCTGTTTCCATATATACCAGCCTACCATTAACGGTATGATGATCAATAACCAGAAAAATGCAGGATGGGCAAACTCTATTCCCTTAAACCAGCTCATTTCTTATCCTCTTCCTTTATTACGGGTGTTTGAATTACCTGTTTGGTGTTGTTTACAAACGCCACCGCGTTATCCAGACTTTGCTCATTTTCATGCGGCAGGGGCTTTTCCTTTGCAAATTTCACCAAATCGGCCAGTACCAGCAGCTGGCGCAGTATATTCCGGTTGGCATCGGTAATATCCATATGCCTCAGGCTGGCAAATATCTCGTCAGAGGTTTGCTCCTGAGCCTGTATGGCATAACGGCTTTCCAGGTACTCGCGCACCACATCGCTTAGTTCAGTATGGTATTGTTTGGTTTGTTCCTGCTGCCAAAGTTTTTTATCGCGCAGTTCTGCCAGTTTCTGCAAAGCGGTAACATGGGGCGGTATAACCGGTTGTGGCGCCTCAACAACAACTTCTTTCTTTGGTCTTTTCCTGATGTAGTAAATAATACCTGCAATGATCAGTATTGCGGCCAGGCCGGCAACCACCCATACCCAGTTATCGCGCAGCCAGTCCATAAAAGTATAGGAAATAGCAAGCGGCTGCTTAATGTCATAAGCGGCTTTGGTGGTATCAACTGCAACGGTGGTCACCTGTAAGGTTAAGGGCTGTGTTTTAACATCGCCCCCGGGCGCATGGAACGCGTACGCCGGGATGGTATAGTTCCCGCTGTCAAACGCGGTAATAGTATAATTATGACGGATGGTTTCCAGGCTTACATCATCTTTATCAAATGTAGTATCAACTTTAACGCTTACTATTTGAATTTTACCAATACTATCGGCCAATGCGGGAAAATCAACTTTATCCTTAGCGTGAAAGCGTGCTATAAAGTGCAGCTGGGTTTGCTCGCCTATTTTTATGGCAACGCGGTCAAGCTTAGCCTCTGCTTGAACGCCCTGCGCACGGCTTTGATAAGAGAACCCGGTAAGCAGCACGGTAAATGTAAGCGCGTATTTAAAAAACAGTTTTATCATCTTTTGCCTTCCCGCTTTTTAAACAATGTCATTAATGGTTTTACGTAAGATTCATGTGTGCCAACGCTGGTAAAATCAACGCCTGACCTGCGGAAGGTTTCCCTTAAACGGTCGTTCCTTTTCAAGGCCTCGGCCTTAAAGGCATTGCGCACGGCAGCATCGGCGGTGTTAACCCATAGCAGTTGGCCGGTTTCTTCATCTTTCATCGGGATCAAACCCAAATCGGGGAACTCCTCTTCATGCTTATCATACAGCCTTAAGGCGATGATGTCATGCTTTTTATTGGCGATCTTTAGCTCGTCGTCAAAAGCCGGGCTTATAAAATCGGAGATAACAAAAGCCGTGCATTTTTTCTTGATCACCCGTGTAAAATATTTAAACGCCTCGGCAACGTTAGTACCTTTACTTTCGGGCTTAAAATCAATCAGCTCCCTGATGATCATCAGGATATGTGTGCGGCCCTTTTTTGGCGGGATGAATTTTTCTATTTTATCGCTAAAAAAGATCACACCCACCTTATCGTTATTTTGGATGGCCGAAAATGCCAGTACGGCACAAAGCTCCGTTGCCAGGTCCTGTTTTTGCTGGTTTTGGGTTCCAAAGTTTTCTGAGCCGCTCACATCCATCAGCAACATTACGGTAAGTTCGCGCTCCTCATCAAACACCTTAACATAGGGATGGTTAAAACGGGCGGTTACGTTCCAGTCAATAGTTCGTATCTCATCGCCCATCTGGTATTCACGCACCTCGCTAAAAGCCATACCGCGGCCCTTAAAAGCCGAGTGGTACTCGCCCGAGAATAAGTGGTTACTTAAGCCCCGGGTTTTGATCTCGATCTTTCTTACTTTTTTTAGCAGTTCTTTGGTATCCTTAGCCATAAGCCTCACCTAATCCTCTCCAAAGGAGAGCACTTTTGATTTGATAATTTTTAGTCTTTTCTTTTTACACCCTCTCCTTTGGAGAGGGCCGGGGTGAGGCTACGGCACCTCAACCGCGTTCAGTATACCGGTAATGATATTTTCGCTGGTGATGTTCTCGGCCTCGGCTTCGTAGCTCAAACCTATACGATGGCGTAATACATCATGGCATATAGCGCGCACGTCCTCAGGGATCACGTAGCCCCTGTGCTTGATAAAGGCATAAGCTTTGGCCGCCAGTGCCAGGTTGATACTTGCCCTTGGCGATGCCCCAAAAGTGATCAGGTTTTTATAATGCGCCAGCTTAAACTGCTCAGGGAAACGGGTGGCAAAAACAATGTCAACAATATATTGCTCAATTTTTTCGTCCATATACACTTCCCTTACAATTTTACGGGCGCGTACAATTTCTTCCGGCTTGATAATAGCAGTAGGTTTTGGCATCCCGCCAGGCAATATATTAGCGCGTATAATTCTTTTTTCTTCTTCCTTATCGGGGTAGCCAATAACCACTTTGAGCATAAAACGGTCAACCTGCGCCTCAGGCAATGGATAAGTACCTTCCTGCTCAATAGGGTTTTGTGTGGCCAGTACCAGGAACGGGTTTGGCAGCGGGAAAGTGTTATCGCCAATGGTAACCTGACGTTCCTGCATTGATTCCAGCAGCGCGCTCTGCACTTTGGCCGGAGCACGGTTTATTTCATCGGCTAGGATAAAGTTGGAAAACAACGGGCCTTTGCGTACTATAAACTCTTCCTTTTTTTGATTGTAGATCATGGTACCCAGCAAATCGGCAGGTAAAAGATCGGGAGTGAACTGGATACGGCTGTAATCGGCCTGTATGGCTTTTGCCAGCGTATTAATGGCCAGCGTTTTTGCCAGCCCCGGCACACCCTCTAAAAGGATATGGCCATCTGCCAGCAAACCGATCAGCAAACGCTCCACCATATACTTTTGCCCGATGATCACTTTATCCATCTCCATCTTAAGCAAATCAATAAAGGCACTCTCTTTTTGTATCATTTCATTCAGCGCCCTGATATCGGTTGAATACGATAAGTTACCCGGCACTGAGCCTGATAAAACATTTTCGGTATTACTCTTTAATTCTTCCATGCAATCTTTTTTATTCGGTAGGCAAACTTAAACACCCTAACATTTTTTTGCCACAAAAAACGCCTGTTTAATTGTTAAATAATGTTAAATTCTCACTTTTGGAGATAAATATATATGTTAAACGGTGTATTAAAGCTTAATTCTGACTTAAATTTTAAAACTAAACGCATATAGCTTGGCGATCAATATATTGTGCATCACATTATCTTAAGGGATGTGATTTATATGCTATATTTATACTGCATATTAACCCCTTGCTTATGTATAAAAAACAGTACCGGTATGTATTGCTGATAGCAGCGGCAATTATATGCACTTCGTTTAGCGTAAGCGCTCAAAACACCTTTAAAACCATAGCGCTCCCTCCTGCTATCAACAATGTATATGAAGAATTTTCGGGTATGACCATGTATGACAACCGGCTTTATCTTATACCGCAGTATGGCGATCACAAAAAGATCAAACTTGACGGCGATTTCTTCATATACTCAATACTTGCTGATAGCATTGGTCGGGTTATAGACGGTAAAGACGCAGCCTTATCCATTTACAGAAGTATCACCGTTAAAAATCTGGATAAACTTCCCGACTCTGTAAAAACCTATTATGAAGGTTTTGAGGCAATTACCATTGTAAATAATACCGTATTCTTATCCATAGAAACCGATGATACTTATAACTATTGCTTTTTACTGAAAGGTAAGTTGAATGCCAGTAAAAATGAAATAATAATTGACCCTGATGTTAAAACACTTAAAAGACCGCTTCATATTGAAAATGCCGGCTTTGAAAGTGTAACCTGGGTACCAAAAGAAAAAAAGTTACTGGCTTATTACGAATTTAACGCAAACCCTGAGGGAGGCAGTGGGTATTTAATAGATACTTCTTTTAAAATGCCTCCTGAACAGATAAAAACGCCATTTTTATATTTCAGGATCACAGATATTGCCGCTGCCAGTGATGATAAAATTTATGGTATCAATTACTTTTGGAACGGCGACTATAATGCCTACCTCAATAACGATATAATAAAAAACCAGGAAGAAAAAATAAAAAAAGCCATCCCGGATCTGCAAGACAGCCTAACCCGTAACGCCGACTATTTAAAAGCAAAAACAACCAGCTATGCCCGTATTGTAACGCTCAATAACCGCAATGATACAAGCTGGAAACAGGTTACGTCGGCCTTTCCGGCACCAAAAAACAATTGGGAGGGCATAACACTTTACCGTAAAGGCGCTTTGATCATTACAGATGCCAATAGGAGTTACAGGCAATTAAGCACGTTTGGCTATATTGCTTTTTAAGTAGATATAAGCGGGATTAAATCCTGGTTCAATGCTTATCCCCCAATCCAAATTCTTTATAGGTATTTGGCATACTGTCGGCATTGCTGAAAGCAAAGGTGAAGGTTGCGCCCCAGCTTTCAAAATCAGCATTTTTATCGGTCGATGCTTCAACATGTACCGAACTGATCATATAAATGCCCTCACGGCTTAGTTTAAAATAAACCTGGCCCTGGGCATCGGTACTTAACTTTTGCGGAAACACGTTGCCGTTTATGGTTTTAACATATACAATAACTACAGCATCCTTCAACTCTTTCCCTTTAAACAAAACCTGGGCCGTTACATCATCGCCATAACTGCTTTTGTAGGGATTTTGCTGTATAACTATCTCATAATCTTCGCCCAAAGGTTTGTCAAAGTCCTTGCCGTTGGCCTTATCAACAGCGATCAGGGTTTTTAAATAACGATTTGATTTTTCAACAAAATACTGCTGATTGCTATTCTTCGCGTCTTCAGCTATTTTATCCAACCCCTCGTTATCCAGGTATTTTAAGAATTTGTTCCTTTCAGATTCTATACTTTCACTTTTTACCAGTTCAATTAAAGCCAGGCCACTGTTTTCAAGCTGATAGTTAAGCACATTGGCTGATGTATCTTTTGAACCACTCAGATCTGTTCTTTTTGACCCTTCATACAACATGAATTTCGAGATCTTTTTAGGTTCATACTTATATTCCGCATCTTTTTGAAATTCATTACCGCTTAAAAGATGCAGGTTAAGCTTATCCCCCTTTTTCATATAAAAGCTTTGAGGAAGCAAAAAATAATCCTGCGAACTGGCGGCAAAACCAATGATCAATAATAGCGCGAACAATAAAAAACCGATTCGTTTCATAGTTTTTAGATAGGATCATCAAACATACAAAGTTTTAAAAACTTCAGTAGTTTTACAGTATGATTTTTGACCGTAAAGACCTGAATAACGAAAATTTAACATTTTTTTACAAAAAATTGCTATTGCCGCGACTGGTTGAGGAGAAAATGTTGATCCTTTTACGACAAGGGCGTATTGGCAAATGGTTTTCAGGAATAGGGCAGGAAGCCATTGCGGTTGGCAGTACGCTGGCCATGCAAAACGATGAGTACATTTTGCCAATGCACCGTAACCTCGGCGTTTTTACCACCAGAGATATTCCGCTTGCCAGATTGATGGCGCAGTGGCAGGGCAAGCCGTCGGGCTTTACCAAAGGGCGCGATCGCTCTTTTCATTTCGGGACACAGGAACATAGGATCATCGGTATGATATCACACCTTGGGCCGCAGCTGGCCCTGGCCGATGGTATTGCCCTGGCTGATGTTCTATCGCAGCAAAAAAAATCGACACTGGTATTTACAGGTGAGGGCGCTACCAGTGAAGGCGATTTCCACGAGGCCCTTAACATTGCCTCGGTTTGGAACCTGCCCGTAATATTTTTAATTGAGAATAATGGCTACGGCCTTTCAACCCCGGTTAATGAGCAGTACAATTGCCTTAAGCTTGTGGATAAGGCCATAGGCTACGGCATTGAGGGCCGCCGCATTGATGGCAACAACATACTGGAGGTTTACCATACTATCAAAGACATTAACCAAAGCATCCGTGAAAATCCGCGACCGGTTTTATTGGAATGCATGACCTTCAGGATGCGTGGCCATGAGGAAGCATCGGGCACCAAATATGTTCCGCAAAATTTATTTGAATGGTGGGCCGGAAAAGATCCGGTGTTAAACTTTGAACAATACTTACTAAGTGAGGGTGTGCTGCTGCCCGAATGGATCCCTGTCATCAAAAAAGAGATGACCACACTTATCGAATCTGAATTTGAAAAGGTGTATAACGAACCCGATATTTTGCCTGATATGGCAACCGAGGTAAGGGATATGTATCACCCCTACCAATTCCCCGCGGAAAACCCTCCCGCAACGCCGGCAACCAATAAACGTTATATTGATGCCATAAGCGACGGATTACGGCAGGGTATGCGTAAGTACGCCAACCTGGTGATCATGGGCCAGGATATTGCCGAATATGGCGGCGCGTTTAAAATAACCCAGGGGTTTGTTGACGAATTTGGCAAAGAGCGGGTACGGAACACGCCTATTTGTGAGTCGGGCGTTGTTGGGGCCGGCATGGGCCTGGCATTAAACGGGTACAAAGCCATAGTTGAAATGCAGTTTGCCGACTTTGTTACCTGTGGTTTTAACCAGATCATTAATAACCTGGCCAAAACGCATTACCGCTGGGCCCAGGCCGTTGATATGGTGATCCGTATGCCAACCGGCGCAGGCACGGGTGCCGGGCCTTTTCACTCGCAAAGTAATGAGGCCTGGTTTACCAAAACCCCAGGGCTTAAAGTTGTTTATCCGGCGTTCCCGGCTGACGCCAAAGGTTTGCTGCTGGCCGCTATTGATGATCCAAACCCGGTAATTTACTTTGAGCACAAATATCTTTACCGCAGCATCAGCGGCGAAGTACCCGATAATGACTGCCTGATAAAGATTGGCAAAGCTAATATTGTAAAACAGGGCAGTCGGGCAAGCATCATCACCTTTGGACTTGGCGTGCACTGGGCTTTGGAGTATGCTGATAAACATCCGGAATATTCAATCGAGATCATTGATCTGCGCAGCCTGTTGCCGTGGGACAAGCAAGCGGTTGAAGAAACTGTAAAGAAAAACGGCAGGGCGCTGGTTTTACACGAAGACACACTAACCAGCGGCTTCGGCGCCGAAATAGCGGCCCACATTGCCGAACATTGTTTTAAATACTTGGATGCCCCCGTTATGCGCTGCGGCAGCCTGGATACGGCAATCCCTATGAACAAAGCCCTGGAAGACCAGTTTTTGGCAAAGGCAAGGCTGGAGGAAACGATGGATAAGCTGCTTGCTTATTGAGTTTTGAGTAAATATTAATCATGCCAAATTTGTTTCGGCATCCCACTTACAAAGGTAAAGCACACAGGATAACTGTCCTGCGAGATCCTGAAACAAGTTCAGCATGACACACTTTTTATTTCTTAATTCTTGTCACGCCTTACTTCCATTTAAAACTCTTGATCATCACGGCTACATCCTTTTTTATAAAATTGAGTACGGGCTGGATGGAGTCAAGACGCGGCTCGGTGTTAAAATAAAGCGCACCGCGTAAATAGTTCCTGGTGCTATCGGTTAAAAAGAATTGCGCTGATGACGCGGCATTGCCATCAATAGTATAATAAATACCGTAAACCTTACGGTCGGTATAGCTAATCACACCTTCATCTATCGATGTTGCCTTTACCGTATGTTTAAAAGCGAAGGTGCGGGCATCTTCTACCAGTTCATTAAAAACTTTTTTTGACGTTACCGGCTGATAGCTCAAATGCAGCGTAGCTCCAAACTGCGGAAACTGCATATTTACCCAGCATGGTTTTGCGCCCTTGGTTTTATCGGGTTCAATAAAAGCATATTTAGGATAGCTAAAAGTATAAGGGCAACCGGCGTTATAATCCTGGTATTCCTTTTTTGGAAAAGCAATGCGATAATAGCCCCGGGGCTTGGGCGAATAATCATGATTACCCCCGCAAGCCGTAAAAAGCATCAGCGTTATAACCAATAACCCTATATATTTCATAGGCGGTTATCTTTTGCGTTCCATATCTCCCATGATCTTTCGGCCTGCAAAATGAGCATCTCATAACCGTTCTTGGTAACCGCGCCCTGTTCGCGTCCTTTTTTTAAAAACAAGGTTTCTTCGGGGTTGTAAATAAGGTCGTACAGCAAATGGTCGTCGGTTATAGCTTCATAGGGTATGGGCGGGCATTCGTCAATTTTAGGCGATGTGCCAACCGGCGTAGTATTAATGATGATCTTATGCTGTTTGATGTGGTGCGGTTTAAGATCAGTAAATAAAATATGATCAGGATGGGGTTTGCGGGTAACCGTTTTATAGGTGATGCCCATGTTTTCCAGTACGCATTTAACAGCCTTTGCAGCGCCGCCATCGCCCAGCACCAGGGCTTCGTCATTAGTGTCCCTGATCAACGGCCTTATCGACATCTCAAAACCATAAAGATCGGTGTTATACCCTTCCAGCCGGAAATCATGGCCCTGTACACCTACCTCGCCTGTAAAAGCGGCCTGCAGGGGGCTTTCGGCTATTACGCAAATACAGTTTACCGCACCGGCGGTGCGGGCATCATGCTCTATCCAGTCAAGGTAAGGCAGCACCGCTACTTTATGCGGGATAGTTACATTTAACCCCACAATATGCGGATTTACATCCAGCAGGTCCTGCAGGTCTTTAATGTGTTCAAGCGGGTATATATCATAAACAGCGTCTGTAATATTTTCGTTTTTGAATTTCTCGGTGAAATACTTCTTTGAAAAAGAGTGTGAAAGCGGATAGCCTATAAGCCCATATTGTTTCATGTGGTAATATTAATAACAATTCATAAGTAATGGAAAACTTTAAGTGCCATTATTACTTTCAATTAAAAAAATGACAACGGGTTTTAAATATTGTAAAATAATGTTTCCGGGTTTATCCTGCAGCGTTACCCATAAATCTGCCGGCAAGCTCACGTACCGAGCAGCCTGAAATAAAAAAAGCCTTCAGAAATTAATCCAAAGACTCTTCAACTTATAGTAAGATCAGTCAGTTATAAATTCAAAAAATGATCGAAAGTGTCGCTCCGGATCCCCAGGCGCAGTGTTTCGAGTGGTATAATATCAGCAGGGGCAATATTGCCCAAGCTTACATTGGCGCCTATCAGTTTTATGAACCAAACCTGCTGCGCCTTTTGCGGGGCCTCCCATATAATGGTTCCTTCGGGTATTTGTGTCAGTATTTCATCAACCAGGCCCTGTCTTACCTCGCCAGAATCACGATAGATCCCTACGTTGCCGCTTTCGCGCGCTTCGGCTATCACCTTCCATGAGCCCGCTTCAATTTCGGCATTCATCAGTTTGATCCATTTGTAAGGGGCAAATATCTTTTGCACATCCTTTGAGCCCACTTCTGATATTACGGTTACCTGTTTGGCCAGTTTAGTGATATAGTCGCACTTGATATCATGCTCAATGGTGATAGACCCATCAGATACTTCGCAATGCTCCAGTTTGTATTTATCCAGCAAACGGCGGTAATCATCAAACTGGTTACGTACAATAAAAGCCTCAAACAAGGTGCCGCCAAAATATACCGGTATACCAGCCTGCTGATATAAATTTATTTTTTCGCTCAGGTTTGGCGTAACATATGATGTAGCCCAGCCTAATTTAACAATGTCTGTATACGGCCCGCCAATCTCAATAAAATCTTCTACCTGCCTTAAACTTAGCCCTTTATCCATCACCATGGTAATGCCTTTATCACGGGGTTTTAATGTGCGTTCGGGGAGATCATTGATCATATAATTCATATAGATGCTTGGTTATAGCCTATAACTAAAAGTTCTAATGGCGCAAATGTCGGAAAAAAAACTGATATCAGTTATGCTAATTTCAAATGTACAGATGTATAAACGATGAAGTTTTTGTAAAAATTCTGATAGCGGTCACAAATAGGGGAGAAACTTACATTATACTAAAATGTGCAGCTGATGATCAAGTAAACATGATCAACAGCTGCACATTATTAACGGGTGTTACTTCGTATACCTGTTTATAATATCTACTATCACCTTATTTTTTTGTAGCTGAGGCAGATAGTCAAACAGTATATAATGCTTCTCGGGGTCGGCGGTAAGGGCCATTTCCAGGTGGTTCAAAGCCTCATTATATTCGCCTTTGGCAAACAGGTAGGCCACCATCCGGTAATAAAGCTCAGCAGCTTCCGGGTTATTTTTTATGGCTTCTGAAATAATTTCAATAGCGCCAACCAGCCGGTCCTGCTCATATAATATAGACGAATAATCGAGCCAGGCATCAATATCAAGCGGATTTAGTTCAACCACCTTCTCGTAAGCCTGTTCAGCTTCGGTCATGTGGCCCAGCTTATATTCGGCATCGGCAATCGCAAACCAATAGTCGGCATTGGCAATATCCAGGTCAAGCGCTTTTTTATAAAAGTGCAGGGCCTCAAAATAACGTTCCTCAAAATCAAGCGTAACCCCAATACCAAACCAGGCATCGGCCAGCTTGGGGTCCATTTTAACCGATTTCTTATAAAAAGCGCGCGCGTCATCCATCTGCTCAAGCTTTTCATAGCATTCGCCTATGGCGCAATAAGTATCGGCATTAGGCTGTTCATACTCAAAAGTATGGCGGTACACTTCAATAGCTTCGGCATATTTTTCCAGGTTAACCAGGGCGTTCCCTTTGTTAAAATAGGCTGATGCAAAGCTGTCCTTAATAAGTATGGCATAGTCATACGCGTCAATAGCTTTTTCAAACAGGCTCAGCTTGGTATAAGCGTTGCCTAAATTATACCAGGCGGCATAACTGTAAGGCTCGTTATCAATATACTGCTGGTAAAACTGAACGCTTTCCTGCTGGTTGTCCATTACATCATAGCAAAAAGCCAGCTCGTAAAGGGCATCCTGATTTTCCATATTTTGCTTAAGGCAAAGCTTAAGGTAAGTTATGGCGGTATCATAATCGCCCATGTTTTGATAAACGTAGGCAATATGCAGCAGTATCTCGTCGGTTTCTTCGGCAAGGCCCAATGCTTTTTCATAATTTTCCAGGGCTTCGCCATAGCGCTCCATACTTTCGTACAAATTGCCGCGGATGATATAGATATCCGCATCAGAAGCCTCCAGCATAGCAGCCTTGTCTAAAGCCGCGAAAGCTTCGGTTACCTTATTGGTTACAACCAGTAACTGTGCTTGCTTAATTAAAAAAACTGCTGCAAAAGGGTGCTGGTTACGCGCATACTCTGCTACTTGCAGTGCCTTGGCCGGATCATTTTTTTCGATGTAGTAGTCGATAATGTTCTCAAACGCCTGGGCATCAAAAAAGTACTGGTCGTGATTACGAATCATCTCCTCGTACCGTTCTACCGAAAACTTTGGATCTTCGGTAAAACCAAATTCAAATTCTTCTTCCATTCAATTTTGTTTGCAGAACATCCGCTTTAGGTTAACAATTGTTATTGCTTCGTAAAGACTTATTGAGTTCAAAATACAACAAGTAAGCGTCCGATTAACAATTAAGTTTTCCACATTCACACATTTATACAACAATTGTATTGCAATGCATTGATAATTAATAACAATCAATTAATAGGCCAAAGATGGGAAAACGAAAAATTGCCTTAAGATTTTTACCTTTGACAAAAGTAACAATTATGAACCTCGATATTTCAAATATTCTAAAACGTTTACATATAAACGATATTAATGAGGCTTTTAGTACTGGTGCTAACTGGGGCAGCAGCGCCGGGGCTACCGTAAAAGATGTAATATCGCCGGTTGATGGTAAAAAAATAGCATCGGTAAAATTTGCTGCCGAAAACGATTATAACCAGGTGGTTGAGCAGGCCGCACGCGCTTTTAAAACCTGGCGCAACACCCCTGCCCCAAAACGGGGCGAAATTGTACGCCAGATAGGCGAGGCCCTGCGTGCCAATAAACAGGACCTGGGTACCCTGGTATCCTATGAAATGGGCAAAAGCCTGCAGGAAGGCTTGGGCGAAGTGCAGGAAATGATAGACATTGCTGACTTTGCCGTTGGGCTTAGCCGCCAGCTTTATGGGTTAACCATGCACTCTGAAAGGCCCGAACACCGCATGTATGAGCAATATCACCCGCTGGGTATTGTGGGCATCATTTCAGCATTTAACTTTCCGGTGGCTGTTTGGAGCTGGAATTCATTGTTGGCATGGGTTTGCGGCGACGTTTGCATCTGGAAACCATCAGAAAAAACGCCCTTAACCGCTATTGCCTGCCAGCACATTGCACAGGAGGTATTTAAAAGGAACAATATTGACGAAGGGGTATCAAACCTGATTATTGGCGACCGTAACATTGGTGAGCTGATGGCTGCGGATACCCACGTACCATTAATATCTGCTACAGGCTCAACCCGTATGGGTAAAGCGGTCAGCGCCGCTGTTGGCGCGCGTTTGGGCAAAAGCCTGCTGGAGCTGGGTGGCAATAATGCCATTATTATAACAGAACATGCTGATCTGGACATGTCGCTTATCGGAGCGGTGTTTGGAGCGGTGGGCACCGCGGGCCAGCGTTGCACCAGTACCCGCCGGCTTATTATTCACCAAAGCGTTTATGAAGCCTTTAAACAAAAGCTGATAAACGCCTACGGGCAGATACGCATTGGCAACCCGCTTGATGAACATAACCACATGGGCCCGCTGATTGATCATGACGCGGTAAACCTGTATCTTGATTCTATTGAAAGATGCAAGGCCGAAGGCGGCAGGTTTGTGGTTGATGGCGGCAAACTGGAGGGCGACAACTATTTATCAGGATGTTACGTAAAACCCTGCATTGCCGAGGTGGAGAACCATTTTAAAATTGTACAGCACGAAACCTTTGCACCTATACTTTACCTTATTAAATATAGTACTATTGATGAGGCTATTGAATTACAAAACGGGGTGCCGCAGGGTTTATCTTCGGCTATAATGACCAATAATTTGCGCGAGGCAGAACAATTTTTGTCATATGCCGGTTCTGACTGCGGCATAGCCAACGTAAACATTGGCACGTCCGGAGCTGAAATTGGCGGCGCCTTTGGTGGCGAAAAAGAAACCGGCGGTGGTCGCGAATCGGGCTCTGATGCATGGAAAGTTTATATGAGGCGCCAAACTAATACTATTAATTACTCAAAAACGTTGCCTTTAGCACAAGGGATCAAATTCGATCTCTAATTTTTTTATTACTAACTTTTGTACATGTTTAATTTCCGCAAATTCCTTACAGGCACTACCTTATTAGTTTCATTTACCGTAATTCTACCTGCATCGGCACAAATACAGCCCAAACCAGAATCCGAATCGCCAAAAGGCTGGCAACTGATGGATCTGAAAGAAAATGGGTTTTATGGCATCAGCCTAAAACAGGCTTATACATTTTTACAGGGCAAAAAAAGCAAGCCTGTTGTTGTGGCTACAATTGATAGCGGTGTTGATACACTGCAAAAAGACCTGAAAAGCATTTTATGGGTAAACACCAGGGAAATTCCGGGCAACGGCATTGATGATGACCACAACGGCTATATTGATGATATACACGGATGGAATTTTTTAGGCGGCCCTGATGGCAAAGCCGATTTTAATGAAACCACCGAAGAAGTTAGGGAATACAACAAACTAAAAGGAAAATACGAGGCTATTACCGACACCAACGCTGTTGATAAAAAGCAATACGCATACTGGAAACGGGTAAAAACCCTTTATGACACCACCGTTAATAAGGCCCGTACCGAAACTGAACAACTGCAACCCATTATGAATGCCCTTATGGTGACCAGCGGTTATATAAAAAGGGGGCTTAATTTACCGGCTAACGGAACCTTTATGCAGGCCGATCTGGTAAAGCTTAAATTGAGCAATGATACCCTTACACAAAGTAAATATGTTTGGGATTCGATATTTTCACAAGAAGGCAGCAACCATACCAACGCTGCTATTATTAAAGACCTGAGCGAATATCTGGCTAAGTTAAATAACGATCTGTCGCCCGACCTGGAGGCCCGCAAACGCATTGTTGGCGATAATCCTGACACCTTGGATAATAAGCCCTATGGCAACAACCTGCTTAAATTTGCAGATGCATCACATGGTACCGGCGTAGCGGGGCTTATTGGCGCAATACGCAACAACGGATATGGTATTAACGGCGTTGCCGACAATATAAAGATCATGGCTATAAAGGCCGTACCAAATGGCGATGAGTACGATAAAGACATTGCCAACGCCATACGTTACGCTGTTGATAACGGCGCCCAGATCATCAACATGAGTTTCGGCAAAAAACTATCGCCGCATAAGGAATGGCTTGATGAAGCTTTTAAATACGCCGCGTCAAAAAATGTATTGCTGGTACAGGCGTCAGGCAATGACAGTGAAGATATGGATGCCAATCCCGATTTCCCGAATGACACGTTCCTGGACGGATCTTCAACCGATGCTGATAACCTTATAAATGTTGGCGCCTCGGGACCAAAACTGGGCGACCACCTGGCGGGTGATTTTAGCAACTACGGTAAAAAAAATGTGGATGTGTTTGCTCCCGGCGTTAAAGTAACCACCATTGATACCGATGCTGAATTTATGACAGAGGACGGCACCAGCTTTTCATCACCCATTACTGCGGGGGTAGCGGCCTTGGTATTGGAATATTATCCTTCTCTTAGCGCTAAACAGCTTAAGCAGGTTATCCTTCAATCTGCCACGCCTTTAACGGGTACTATGGTATTTAAACCCGGCAGCAAAACCATTAAGGTTGATTTTGCGTCGTTAAGCAAAACCGGCGGTATTGTAAATGCCTTTAAAGCATTACAGATAGCATCAAAAATGAAGGGCGAACAAGTAGCCGCAAATTAAGAGCTAATGAATATCAAAACAAAAAAGCCGCTTATAGCGGCTTTTTTGTTTGTTTCTGTAATTTTTAAATTGATTTACTCTTCAACCATTTCACTGTTGGGGCTGTTTACTTCCGGGGCTTCATGTTTAAAATAATGCTTTTGGAATAGCAGTATCATAATTACCCCTACACAAATGGCCGAATCGGCCAGGTTAAAAACAGGCCTGAAAAACTCAAACGATTCATTGGCCCACAACGGGAACCATGAAGGATAAGTACCCCTTAACAACGGGAAATAAAACATATCAACTACACGTCCGTGAAACAACGGGGCATAGTTATACATTACCCCATAAAAGGTTGAATCAATTATATTACCCACCGCACCCGCTAAAATCAGTGCAACATTCATGATGAGGCCGCGGTGGTATTTATGTTTTATTAAATATATAAGGCAGTAAACTATACCGCATACTGCAAAAATACGGAACAGCGTTAACGCCAGCTTTCCTGCAGCACCTCCCCATTCCATGCCAAAGGCCATACCGTTATTTTCGGTATAGTGCAACATTCCACGGCTGCCCAAAAAATGGATCTCTTCGCCCATGAACATATGCGATCTTACCCAGGTCTTGATGATCTGGTCGGCAAGAATAATAAATATAGCAGTTAAAAAAGGTTTGGTGTAAGCAGCCTTCATTTATTGCTTTAGTTTAGCTTCCATCGTTAGGGTGGTATGCGGTACGGCACGTAAACGCTCTTTTGGTATCAGTTTGCCTGTTTCACGGCAAATACCATAAGTTTTGTTCTCAATACGTATCAGCGCAGCTTCCAGCTGGTCAATAAACTTTTTCTGACGGGCAGCCAACTGGTTTATCTGTTCTTTTTCAAGTGTTGCCGACCCATCTTCAAGGGTTTTATAAGTACCGGCTGTATCATCAGTTCCGTTAGCATTAGGCGAACTTAACGAAGTTGCCAGAGAGTTTAACTCTTCTTTGGCGATACGCAGTTTATCAAGAATAAGAGTTTTAAACTCTTGCAGGTCTGATTCAGAATATCTGGTTTTTTCGTTTTCTACTTTCATTTATATTTTACTAATAACAATAAAAATTTCATTTTCATCAATGGTGACCAATTCACCATCATTTAGCTGGTTATCAAGCATTATGCTATCGGCTAAAATTTCGGCGCAAATATAGGATAAATTATTTTTTACCGCCTCACTTATGAATGGCTGGTCGCTAACGCGTACATTTATCTTATCAGTAACCTCAAATTCTTTCCCCTTACGCAGATTCTGGATACGGTTTATCAGCTCTCGCGATATACCCTCCTGTTTCAATTCGTTGGTTATGGTAACATCTAAAGCTACAGTTAGTTTTCCTAAATTTGCAACTTGCCATCCGGGAACGTCTTCTGCTATGATCTCAACATCTGTAGCCAGTATTAAGTATTTGTCATTAAGCACATTAACAACACCATCACTCTCCAGCTTAGCTATGTCATCCTGTGTAAAATTATTAATAGCTTCGGCCACGGCCTTCATATCCTTACCAACTTTTTGTCCTAAAGCTTTAAAATTGGGCTTTATTTTCTTTTTGATAAATCCGGCGGTGTCTGTAATGTACTCAATATCTTTGATATTTGTTTCAGATAATATTAACTCCTTTACCTGTTCCACATGTTGCTTAAAGCCTTTATCCAATATAGGCAATAATATTTTGCTGAGCGGCTGACGTACATTAATGCCCACCTTTTTACGCAGTGATAACACTAATGATGATACATCCTGTGCCAGCTGCATACGTTCTTCCAGGTCGGCATCAACCAGTTCATCATGGTAAGTTGGGAAATAAGCCAGGTGAACCGACTCAAATTCCTCTTTGCCGGTTACTTTATTCAAATCTTTGTATAAACGATCAGCAAAGAAAGGCGCTATGGGCGACATCAGCTTGGCTATAGTTACCAGGCAGGTATATAATGTTTGATAAGCCGACAGCTTATCCTCAGAGTTATCTGACCTCCAGAAACGGCGGCGGCTCAAACGGATATACCAGTTACTAAAATGCGCATCAACAAACTCCTGTATGGCACGGGCAGCCTTGGTTGGCTCAAAGTCGGCATAAAAACCATCAACCTCGCGGCTCAGGGTATTTAACAGCGATATGATCCAGCGATCAATTTCGGGGCGTTGGGTCAGCGCCACGTCGGGCTCCTGGTATTTAAACTTATCAATATTGGCATAAAGCACAAAGAACGAGTAAGAGTTGTACAGGGTACCAAAAAACTTACGGCGAACTTCATCAAGTCCTTCTTCATTAAATTTAAGGTTATCCCATGGCGAAGCATTACTGATCATGTACCATCGGGCGGTATCCGCGCCGTATTTATTAATGGTTTCAAAAGGATCAACAGCGTTACCTAAACGCTTTGACATTTTGTTGCCATTTTTATCAAGTACAAGGCCGTTTGATACCACATTTTTAAAGGAAATTCCCTTGTTGCCAACCAGGGAATTTACAGCTTTTATTTCATCGCTGCACTCGCTCAGCATTACTGCTATAGCGTGCAGGGTAAAGAACCAGCCACGGGTTTGATCAACCCCCTCGGCAATAAAATCAGCAGGGTAGGCATTTTTAAACGCCTCACGGTTTTCAAAAGGGAAATGCCATTGCGCGTAAGGCATGGCGCCTGAGTCAAACCAAACATCAATCAGATCGGGCTCACGAAACATTTTGTTGCCCGCCTGTGAGGTTAATATTACATCGTCAACATAGGGACGGTGCATATCTTCCAGCTTAAAGCCTTCGGGCATAAAACCGGCGTCAATTGATTTTTGTATTTCCGCGTTCAGTTCATCGATAGAACCAATACACTTTTCTTCGGTGCCATTTTCTTCGCGCCATATAGGCAGGGGGGTACCCCAGTAGCGTGAACGCGAAAGGTTCCAGTCAACCAGGTTTTCCAGCCAGTTCCCAAAACGGCCCGTCCCGGTTGATTCGGGCTTCCAGTTAATGGTTTTGTTCAGCTCAACCAGTTTGTCCTTTACCGCTGTGGTACGGATAAACCAGCTATCGAGCGGATAATATAGTATCGGCTCGTCTGACCGCCAGGAGTGCGGGTAGCTGTGCTCATATTTCTTAACGTCAAAGGCTTTGTTGTCTTCCTTAAGCTTGATGGCTATTAATACGTCGGTACCTTTAAAATCAGGCGCGGCACGTTCTCCATCCGTATAGTATTCGTCTTTAACATAGTGGCCGGCATAGTCGGTTACCTCATCAACAAAGCGGCCCTGTTTGTCAACCAGGGGAACATCTTTGCCAAATTCGTCCTTTACCATTACCGATGGCACATTATTCTCTTTACAGGCCCTAAAGTCATCCGCACCAAAAACCGAGGCCGTATGCACTATGCCGGTACCATCCTCCGTAGTAACAAAATCGGCCGGGATCACACGGAACGCATTTTTTTCCAGGTCCTCATTGCTTACATAAGGCATCAGTTGGTGATACCGCAAACCTATCAGTTCAACGCCCTTAAATTCAGCCCTTACCTCCCACGGTATAATTTTATCACCCCCTTTATAGTCCTGGAACGAAGCGTTTTCACCGTCGGCTTTAAAGTATTTACCAACCAGCGCTTTTGCAAGCACCACACTTACCGGCTCATAAGTATAAGGATTAAAGGTACGCAGCTTAACGTAGTCGATGTTTTCGCCAATAGCCAGCGCGCAATTGGATGGCAGCGTCCAGGGGGTAGTGGTCCATGCCAATATTACTGTATCCTCGTTTACATCTTCAAACAAAACCGGCATCAGCGGGTGCTGCTGGTCGTTCTTTAAATGAAACTGGGCTACTATGGTAGTATCTTTTACCATTTTGTACGTGCCTGGCTGGTTAAGCTCATGTGAGCTTAAGCCGGTACCTGACTTTGGCGAATACGGCTGTACGGTATAACCTTTGTATAAAAGATCTTTATTGTAAAACTCCTTCAGTATCCACCAAAGGCTTTCAATATATTCATTTTTGTAGGTAATGTACGGATCATCAAGGTCAACCCAATAGCCCATTTTCTCGGTCAGGTCGTTCCAAACATCGGTATAGCGCATTACCTCTTTGCGACAGGCATCGTTATAATCTTTAACGCTTATTTTTTTGCCGATATCGTCCTTGGTTATTCCTAAAGCTTTTTCAACTGCCAGCTCAATGGGCAGGCCGTGGGTATCCCAGCCGCCTTTACGCTTAACCTGGAAACCTTTTAACGTTTTGTAACGGCAAAAAATGTCCTTTATAGAACGTGCCATTACGTGGTGAATACCGGGCATGCCATTAGCGCTCGGCGGCCCTTCGTAAAACGTGTAAGGGTTACTTGCCGGGCGACTGCTGATACTTTTTTCAAATATCTGGTTCTGCTGCCAAAATTCCAGTATCTCTTTGCCTGTTTGCGATAGGTTTAACTGCTTATATTCCTTGTACATCTATATATTCTACCTTTTATCACCTCTTTTTTAAGAGGTTGCAAAAATACGGAATTTATAAATGATTTTTTTAATTTAGACGGGTGAAAAATAAAGTAAAGCGTACTATATTAATGCTATTGGTTGCCTTGATCCTGTTTTCGGCATCAATGGTTATCCCGGCTTTACATTATTCAAAGTGGAAAGATCTTGTACAGGGAGCGGCATTAGGCTTAACCATTGCCGGTATCATAAGTATAATTACTCTTATACTTGATTATTTGCGGGAAAGTAAACGGGGCGCATAACTGGTATTTAACCGGCTGATCAGCAATTTAAAAATAATCACGTAAATTAGGGTTTATGAAAACAAAGCAATTAATAACGCTTATAACCGGCGTGTTAACGGTTATTTTTTTGATCATTAATCTAACTTATGCCAAAAACCCAACCATTGATAAATGGACCAGCTTTGGTTTGGGCATTACTTCTGTATTTTTTATTGGAGAGGCCTTATTGCTTATTAAAGGCAGAAAAAACAATACCGAGACAAATCCCAATTAATAAATACTCCGGTTTGCGCCTCCATCAACCTGTATAGTGGTGCCGCTAATATAGGCTGCCTGTTCTGATGCTAAAAAAGTAACCAGCGCGGCCAGTTCCTCGGGCTTGCCAATGCGGCCAAGTGGTATACCTTTTGTTTTTTCGTGTAATGCCTGTTCAGGATCAGTATCTTGTGGTAAAGTATGCTTAATTCTGTCAGTAAGGATCAGGCCGGGGGCAACATTATTTACGGTAATATTGTAGGGGCCAAATTCATCGGCCATTAATTTGGCCATGCCTACCACACCCATACGCATACTGGTTGATAGTACCGAGTTGCCCAGCACCGCCTTTACCGAGCCGCTAATAATATTGATGATACGCCCGCTGCCAGTTTTTTGCATGTGGGGCAATACCAGGCGGCTTAACCGTGCAAAGCTAAGCAGATTAAGGTCAAACGCTTTTTGCCACTGTTCGTCATCAAAGTTCTCAAATTTATCAAACGGCGGCCCGCCTGCATTATTCAACAAAATATCTATGTGACCGAATGCCCCTGCGGCTTTTTCTACAAATGCCTCTATTTCATCAGCCTTTGATACATCCACAGGAATAGCAATCACTTCGTTGCCCGTAAGTTGTTTTATCTCGTCCGCTGCTTTATCAAGCTCAGTTTCATTACGCGAACCAATGATCACTTTTGCACCTTCGGCAGATAAGGCAGTGGCTATTGCTTTGCCTAATCCTTTACTTGCTGCCAATACCAGGGCTACTTTGTTGTTAAGTTTAAGATCCATAAAACCTTTCCATGCCCTCTTCAAACAAGAGGGTCTTTAATAGTTTTTAATATTTAAACAATACATCAACAGGCACTCAAAAGTTTCACCCGCGAAATTTTTAACTCCCTCGCCTTTGGGGAAGGCAGGATGGAGGCTACTCCTCAATATCCGGCCCTTTTAACTTCTTACGGTCTACCCCGCCATCCAGGCTCAATAAAAAAGCGGGCAGCAGGGTTAGGTTGCTAATCATTGCCACCAACAAGGTTATTGACAATAAAATACCCAAAGCCACGGTTCCGCCAAATTTTGATACCGCAAATATCCCAAAACCAAAAAACAATACTGTAGCAATAAATATCATGCTCACCCCGGTTTCGCGGATGGTATCTGATATGATCTGCGATATGCTTTTTGCGCTGTGGCGCAGTTCGTGCCGGTAGCGGGTTATAAAATAAATGGTTTGATCAGATGATATGCCCATCGCGATGCTGAATATCAGTATTGTTGATGGCTTTAACGGGATACCAAAAAAACCCATGATACCCGCTGTAATAATAAGCGGCACCAGGTTGGGCACCAGCGATACAGCTATCATTTTTATTCCCCTGAACAATATCCACATTACCCCGGCAATTAGTAAAATAGCCCAGGCCAGGCTTTCATATAAGTTTTTTAACAGATAATTGGTTCCTTTTATAAATATAATACTTGAGCCTGTAAGCTCAACATGAAATTTCTTTGGATTAAAGATCGAGTCGATACGAGGTTGCAATTCGGCCAGTACGGCATTCATTTTTTTTGATCCGGCATCAACCATTTCAAATGTTACCCGGGTTACCTGATGGGTGCTATCCAGATAACTGTTAAGCGTGCCTGAGCTTTTACCGGAGTTACCTGCATAGTTAAGAATGAAATTTTGCTCCAAACCATCGGGTAACCGGTAATATTCAGGGTTGCCCCCATAAAACGCCTGTGTTGAAAATTTTAATACCTGGATCAATGAGATTGACCGGCTAAACTCCGGATATGATGAAATAAGGCGTTCCAGTTTTTCCACCCTGCGAATGGTTCCCTGGTTCATTACCCCATTTTTGCGTCTGGTATCAATGCTTACTTCCAGCGGCAACACCCCGTTAAAGTTCGACTCAAAAAACTTAAGATCGGTTAATGTATTGTTATTCTGCGGCAAATCATCAACCACATATCCATTGATGTTGATCCTGTATATGCCAATAACAGAGATCCCGATAAGTACCAGCGTAGTTATATAAATAACTTTGCGTTTTTGATGTACCAGGCCATCTAAACCAGCCAACAAGGCTTTCATCCATTTGCGGTGCTTAATACCGGTTTGTTTTGCTTTAGGTTTTGGCAAATAGCTAAAAACAATAGGCACCAGTATCAGGCTCAGCGCGAATGTGGCCAATATGCTCAGTGAAGCCACCAGGCCAAATTGTGTAAGCAATTCGCTGTTGGTAAAACAAAGCACGCCAAAGCCTATGGCTGTAGTAATATTGGCAATAAATGTGGTTATCCCGGCTTTTTCAAGGGCTATCTTCAAAGCCTCCATTTTATCGCCTGATATTTCAAATTCGTGATAGTATTTATTGAGGATAAAAATAGTGTTGGGGATGCCAATAACTACCACAAGCGGCGGAATGATGCCTGTAAGTATGGTCATTTCATAATGCATTAACACCAACACGCCCAGGCTCCATACTACCCCAAGCACCACAATAAGTACCGGGAAAATAACCGGGAAGAACGACCTGAAAAAGAGCAGTAATATTAACGCGGTGATGAGTATTGATAAGCTTAAAAACATGGAGAATTCATGCGACACCAAATCGCCCACAACAGTCCTGATAAGCGGCAGGCCGGAGTAGTGTACTTTTATTCCGTGCTTTTGCTCAAACTGCATGCCCAAATCGGTCATTTTTTTGATGATGGGAACACGGTACGGGGTATTGATTATCTTGTCATCAAAAGTAACCGCCATAAGGGTTGATTTGCCATCATTGCTCAGCACCAAACCTTTATAGAACGGCAGGTTTAAAAGCTGCTGTTTTACACTATCAACGGCCTGAGCGGTTGGCAATTCCTGGCTAACCAGCGGTTTTATTACAAAACGGTGTTGTGCTGTATCTTTTTGCAGGTTGTAAATATTGGCTATAGAAACTACCGCTTTAATGCCTTTTATTTGTTGTAGCCGGGTGCCTATGCGGTACCAGTCATTAAATACATCTTTGTCAAAAATTTTATCTGACTTTATACCTATTACCATCGATGAAGCATCCTGGCCAAAGGTTTTTTTAAACTGGTTATAGCGTATATAGGCGGAATCGGTAACCGGAAGCACCTTACCGCCATTAAAGGTTATCTTTACTTTTGCAGCCTCAAAACCCATAAAAGTGCTTAGCGCTATAACGCAAATAAGTACTATAAGCCTGTTTTTGAGGATAAAAGAAGCGGTATGTTTCCAGAACATTACAAGTGATATTAAGGGCGGCGCTAAACTACGAATTTTGATCTATCCGCCGGTTGAGATATTTATATTGTGACAAAGAGATAGACATCAGCCTATTTACCGGCGCAAAGCACAAATAATTTAAATGTATAAGTATCAATAACAATGTACTTTTGTATGTATGAAAAGACTGATACGCAGTTTTGGTTTTGCCATTAACGGGTTGAAATATGCAACAGCTACCCAGCTTAATTTCAGGATACACCTGGTAGCCGGTATTGTTGTATTGGCAATGGGCCTGGCGTTTCATATTTCGGCTTCAGAGTGGCAATGGATTTTGCTGAGCATTACCTTAGTGCTGGTTACAGAACTTTTAAATACGGCCATTGAAACGTTAACCGATCTGGTTTCGCCTACTTATAATACCAAAGCCGGGCATGTTAAAGATATAAGTGCCGGCGCTGTAGTAATTGCGGCGGTATTTGCCCTTATTACTGGCCTCATTATCTTTTTACCCAAACTTATTTTACTGTTACCTCATGCTGCATAAAACCAGGGGCATTGTATTTAAGGCCACAGATTATGGCGAAAGCAGCGTTATTGTACAGTTACTTACCGAAAAGTTTGGCCTGCAGTCATACATCATTAATGGCGCTAAAAAACCGAAAGCCAAAATAGGCCGCAATATGCTGCAGCCGCTGCACCTGCTTGACCTGGTAGTTTACCACAAAAATACAGGCAGTGTACAGCGCATAGCCGAGCTTAAAAACTCACCGGTGCTGCAAACCATTCCTTATGATGTGATAAAAAGCTGCGTAGCCATATTCCTGAATGAGGTATTGTATAAAGCAATAAAACAACAAACGGCCGACGAAAATTTATTTGATTTTGTATTTAGCGCCATAGAATGGCTTGATCATCAAACGGGGAGCGTGGCTAATTTTCACCTGCTGTTTTTGGTACAGCTGAGCCGTTACTTAGGGTTTTATCCGGACAGGCAACTTGCCGGCAGTGCCGATTATTTTGATATGAAGAACGGCATCTTTAGTAAATATAAACCCGACAGCGTTTTGTACCTGTCGCCACCTCATACACAAAACTTTAGTTTGTTGCTGCAATGCAGCTTTGAAAACATGCAGCAATTAAAAATAAGCAATGACGAACGCCGTTACCTGATACAGAAACTATTAGAGTATTATGCCATCCACATTGAAGGCTTTGGCAGCATACGGTCGGCCGAGGTATTGGAAGAAGTATTGTCATAATAACCAAGCCGCATCCCGGTCTCAATTATCATGATATCTTTTACAGGGCATTTGAAATTAGGTGTTCTAAATAGTAAAGGAAGCCCTTATAACACAAAAAAAAGAGAAAGCCAATGGCCATCTCTTTTTTTTAGTTGACTGACCTCATTATTTACCATAAAGAACTAATTGGTTAGATCGATAATAACAATTGTTACAAATATATGCACTATAGAATTAGTAGACTAATTTTTTAATAAAAATTTAACATGTATTTTGCTAATAATGTGCATTATAATTAATGCCGCCTTATTAAATGTTTTTTAAACCTGCTATAATTACATTTACCTTTGGCTTTTTACAACAGAATGATTGCTTATTAAAAAGATAAAAGCTGCTTAATGTCAATACAGATAAATTTGCGCTGTGCCTTACCTAAATTTTGTTTAAAGCATGGAAATAACCCCGATAAGGTAAAGGCTGAAGCCCTATGAGTAATATCAAAAAGATAAATACACGGTTTTTGGAATTTTGGAAATGGATCGCTAAATCAGCCGATACACTCTGGATTTTGTTCAGTAAGGAAAAAAGTAAACAGTTTTTAAAAACACACCTGTTTAACCCAGATCACTCTGCACAACTTAAAGCTATATCAATCGGGTTTGGGGTATTTATGGGGATTGTGCCCATTTGGGGCTTTCAGTTAATAGTGGCCTTTTCCCTGGCCGCGCTGTTCCGCCTGAATAAAGCGCTGGTTATTTTAGCAGCACATATCAGCTTTGCGCCCATGATACCGGTAATAATTTTTCTGAGCTATAAAACCGGCGGTTACCTGATGGGAGATAATAATACAGACATTCCATTTTCAGGTAACATTACCATAAAATCAATCAGCTTACACCTTGAACAATATTTGTATGGCAGTATATCACTTGCCATAATTGCCGGTCTGGTGACTGGCCTGCTCAGTTTGGCATTACTTAAATTGTTTAAAAAGAAACCCATAGTTGTTGCCTGACAACAAAAAACGCCTGGTAAAAATTAAAACAGAAGCGCATAATGATGAATGCGCCAGTGCCTGGGAGCCTTTTTCACCCTTGCCTTCCCTAATAAAATAATATACCTTATTGAGTCAAAAATACTGACAGCCAATATTTGTGTAAAACCTTTTATCAGCGCTTAAGCGGATACGTGTGTTTTTACAGAATGTGCTATACTTAACTCCGCACGACAATTTTTTAACGAAAACGTTATCGTAAATAAAAATAGTTAAAGCTTATGAAAAACTGTTCACTCCCAATACTTTTGATAAATCCAACAATATTATTTAACCAATTATAAATAAACAAGCGATTTAATTTTTAATAAAACCGACTTAGTTATTATTGTTAAGCTGCCTTAAATACCTGCACGCTTCCGATGTACTGCAGAACGTAAGTGATATTGGTCCACATATGGTCCGACAGGGGATAATAGCGGCATATTAAGTAAAACGATTAACCATATATCATGAAAAAGTAGAACAGGCCCATTCAAAAAAAGAATCGGTAGTGGGTTCAGCACTACCGATATCTGTAAATGTTCCGTTAGCCAAACAACAACACCAGGTGTTGCAGGGAACGCTTTTGCCTTATTCAACCGAAATTTAAATAAGCCATACAAATATGAAGAAAAAACTCCCCCATTTTGTCATATAACGAGCTTTTGTACAGGAAAGTATCGTCAACAATTATGATCCGCGCAAATTAGCAGCCCAGGGATAAGTTTCCGGTATCGCATCAATTAAATTTTATGGGAAGGTAGCAGGTCGGTTATAACGGATCTGTTTGCCTGTTTGTGCAATTCTACTGAACTGGGCATTCGCCTTACTAAACAAAAATCTATAAATCAATTAATTAACCAATTAAAATTATGAGAAAACAAATTACTCTCCTTATTTTATTCTTGATGGCAGGCTGCACACTTGCCCTTGCCCAGGACCTTTCCATAAAAGGAACGGTTAAGGATAACAAGGGCCTGCCCGTACCCGGTGTATCTGTAAAGATAAAGGGTACCGGAAATGGTGTAGCCACTGACATAAAGGGCCAGTTCGCGCTCAGTGCTCCATCAAACAGCACGCTCGTGTTCAGCATAATTGGGTATGTTGCCCAGGAGCAATCAGTAAACGGCCGCACAACCATAAACGTTACTCTGGCCGAGGATAACAAACAGTTAAATGAAGTAGTGGTTGTTGGTTATGGTACCCGGCAAAAAAAAGACGTTACAGGCGCTGTATCGAGTGTAAAAGCCACCCAGCTTGAAAACGAAAACCCTAACAGTATTGGCGATGTACTGAAAGGGAATATCCCCGGGCTTTCCGTAAGCATGAATACTTCGGCAAAGGGCGGTGGCAATCTGCTTGTTCGCGGAAAGGCTACATTAACCGGCAATACATCCCCTTTAATAGTACTGGACGGAGTTATATATAATGGCCAGCAGGCAGATATCAACCCCAATGACATAGCCTCAATAGACGTGCTGAAAGATGCCAGCGCCCTTGCAGTATATGGTTCAAGAGCAGCAGCAGGTGTAGTTGCCATTACCACAAAAAAAGGTAAAACCGGACCGCCCCTCATCACACTTAATTCAAATTTTGGTATTGCGCAGTTAGAAAAAGAACAAAAAGTATACGGCCCGCAGGGGTTTTTAGACTGGCGTGCCGATGTTATGAGAAGCATTAACGTTAATAACCCTGCATACGAATATACTGATCCCAGAAAGCTGCCTGCCGATGTAACCTTAGAACAGTGGATGGCCTTAACAAATGCATCGGGCGATCCGGTTGACCAATGGTTGAGCAGACTTGGCTTAGTGCCAAATGAAAGAGCCAATTATATGGCTGGCAAAACTATTGACTGGTTTGACAAGGTTTTTCGGAACGGTTTCAGGCAGGACCACACGCTCAGCATGTCTGGAAGAAGGGAAGATGTTAATTACTACATGTCATTAAACTATACCAAAAACCAAAACCTTATTGTTGGGGGCGAATATAGTAACGTACGTGCAAGGTTAAATCTGGAAGGGCAGGCCACTAAATTTTTAACCGTTGGCATCAACGCTCAATATGCTGTAAGGAATGAGAGCGGTTTACCTGCCATTAGTAATGTTAATACCAATGCGGTTGACAGAACCCATACCACAGAAGCCGACTGGACCCAGATCACCAATAACTCTCCGTATGGCGATTTTTATAACCCGGATGGTTCACTCAGAAGGATCCCGACCGATGATGCCGGATTAAACGCTCGGAACCCTTTTTTAAATAATTATTATGATGAAAGCATGAACATACAGAATACTTTGTTTGCAAATCTGTATGCAAGGCTCACATTACCATTGGGCATCACTTTCCAAACAAATTTTACGCCCAGCTATGACTCATACCGCAATTTCTATCATAATTCATCACACAATCCTAATGTGACCGTACCGGGCGGACAGGCTCAGCGGGCTATGGAGAACCGCTATAATTACCAGATAGATAATTTACTTAAGTGGAACCGCACCTTTAACAATATTCACAATATTGATATTACTTTACTGGCCAATACCGAAAAGTATCAGTCATGGTATACTTACGAGTATAATGAGGGTTTTAATCCTAATGATGACCTGAGTTTCCATAACCTTGGCGCCGGCAATAAGCCAACCGTAAGCAGCGATGACCGTTACTCTACAGCCAATGCATACCTCGGTCGTATCAACTATACATTACTTCAACGCTATTTACTTACAGTCTCTGTTCGCAGGGATGGGTATTCGCTTTTTGGACAAAAGCACCCAACTGACAATTTTCCTTCAGTAGCAGGCGGCTGGATTTTTTCTGACGAGGATTTTATGAAATCAGCCAAATGGTTAAGCTATGGCAAGCTGCGCTTATCCTACGGCGTTAACGGGAACCGTGATATAAGGGACAATAATGGTACGGTTGACCCCAACCGGGCGCTTGCTGTTATTACCGCCGAAAAATATCCCACGGTTACTCCCGGGGGCACAGCTATTGCCAGCTCTGCTTTATACATCAGCAGAATGGCCAGTCTCGACCTAAAATGGGAGCGCACAACTTCACTGAACGCCGGCCTTGATTTTGCATTATTTAACAGCCGTTTAAACGGCTCAATAGATGTTTATAGCAAAAAAACCACCAATTTGCTGGTGCAAAGAACGCTGCCGCAGGTTTCGGGATTTGCAAGCGTTATTTCAAACATTGGCCAGGTAAACAATAAAGGATTTGAATTTGCTCTTTCCAGCAAAAATATAACAGAAGGTAATTTTACCTGGAACAGCACCCTTAACTTTTTCTTAAACCGCAATACCATTAAACATTTATATGGCCTGGCTGATGTTATTAATGCCGATGGAACGGTAAGCCGTATTGAAAACAGTGATAAAGCCAACGGCTGGTTTATAGGTAAGGATATTGACGCGGTATGGGACTACAAGGTCTTAGGTGTTTGGCAAACTAACGAAAAAGACCAGGCTGCACTATATGGCGCTGTCCCCGGCGATTTTAAATTGCAAAAACTGGTAAACAGCGGTCCTAATCAATATAAATATACTGATGATGACAAACAGTTTATTGGGCATGAATCGCCCCGTTTCACCTGGACCTTACGTAACGACTTCAACATCTATAAAAACTTTGACTTTTCCTTCCTGTTGCTTTCCAACTGGGGGCAGCTCAGGCGCTATAATCAGGCTATCAACAACCAGGGCGGCGTAAGTATTTCCAGAACCTCATCATATATACAACCTTACTGGACGCCCAATAATCCTATAAATGATTATGCCCGTTTAAACTCAGGCTCAAGCGGCACAACGGTAAATGTTTGGCGTAAAGCTTCATTTGTTAGGCTCAACACCGTTTCATTGGGTTATAATTTACCTAAATCATGGCTTACACCTTTAAAAATACAAAGTGCAAAATTATATGCCAATGTAACCAACGCAGCAGTATATGCCCCTAACTGGGACTATTGGGACCCGGAAAATGACGGTCCGACACCAAGGTATATATCGGTAGGCGTAAATGTAGTATTTTAAAAATTTGAACTGACTAACATGAAAACGATAAGCAAAAAAATAATAGCCTCTGTTACTTTAGCCGCTATGCTGGTTACAGGGAGCTGCAAAAAGGACTTTTTAAAACCAAAAGATCTTTCTGATTTTACTCCCGATCTAACTTTAACCTCGGTACCGGCTATGCAGGCCGCGCTTAATTTCTTAAATAAGAATTTGAGGGCTGAGTTCTTTGGCGATTCGGCCCCCATGCTTACAGAATCTATTTTTTCTGATGTAGCCGTTGAAGGAACTACAGATAAAACAACGCCGGCACAGGATTTGAATGTACGCATTACCCCAACAGCCGAGTTGAACAATAACGATTATAACAAGATAGGCTGGTACTGGAAACAATGGTACCAGGGCGTGCGTTATGCCAACACTATTATTAGCCGTATTGATAATGTTAAATATACCTCTGACGCGCAAAGGAATGATATTTTAGGTAAGGCCTATTTTCACAGGGCATATTGCTATTATCGCCTGGTTCATGAGTTTGGCGATGTACCCTGCCCCATCAAAGAGGAGAGTACCCCAAATGTTGCTTATGCAACCGTAAAACGAGAGGTGATCCTTCAAAAAATGAAAGCCGACCTGGAGTTTGCACAGCAATGGGTAACCGATGGTGGCAATAAAGGAGATGTTACCAAAGGCGCTGTGAGTCATTTACTTACCAAGATTGACCTTTCTTTAGGCAAGTTTGATGATGCCATTGCCGCTGCAAATTCTGTGATCAACAGCGGACCATACCATTTAATGACCGCCCGCTTTGGAAGCACCGGGGCCGATGCCACCAAAAATGTTATCTGGGACCTGCACCGCCCTGACAATAAAGCCATCGCAGCCAATACCGAGGCTTTATACCTGGTAATTGACCGGGATAACCTGGAAGGGAACACCGACCAGGGCTCGCAATTAATGCGCAACTGTACACCTTTTTATTCACAGGCCAATACCATACTTACTCCCGGCAAAAACAAAGCGGGGATAGTTGACGCCGTGAACGTTGAAATTCCGCTTACGCTTTATTATGGCAGAGGCATTGGCCGGTACAGGGGAACCTCATACAGCACACAGTATATCTGGACAGACGCCACCGATTTAAGGCATGCTCCGGGCAACTGGATAAACATGACCGACCTGGTTTATAATAACCCGGCCCTAAAAACCTCAGACCCCAGCTGGTATGGCAAGCACCTGGAGCAATGGACAAAAGATAATGTTGCCACCCGGTTTTTAAACGGGCCAAGAGATACCATACGCTGCTGGTTTGGCTGGCCGCATTATAAAGTATTTATCAGTTCAACCAATATCGCCACTGATAAATTCTGGAGCCCGCCCCGTGGTACCGATACCGACTGGTATGTATTCCGCTTAGCTGAAACGTATTTGTTGAGAGCAGAGGCTTATATATGGAAAGGCGACCAGGCAAGCGCCATGGCCGATCTGAATGTGGTTAGGGCACGGGCACAAGCCGCACCCTTAACTGATGCCAGTAAAATTAATTTAGGCACTGTACTTGACGAACGTGCCCGTGAGCTTTATTGGGAAGAACCCCGCAAAACCGAGCTTACACGGATGGCCTATATTTTTGCCCTAACCGGGAAGGCGTCATATACAGGCAAAACATACAGTATGAATAATTTCGCTGAATCGAACTTTTTTTATGACCGCATCATGGAAAAGACCGACTTCTACAACAAAGGAGTAATTACCAATTCGGGGAACACCTTTACTATATCGCCATACCATGTATTATGGCCCATTCCTAACAATGATATTCAGTTGAATATTAACGGTCATATCAATCAAAACAAAGGATATGCAGGCGCAGCAAGCAATGTGCCGCCGTTGGATAAAATTCCATAGGCCATTACTAAAAGAGGATAATGCTTTAAAGCATTATCCTCTTTTAGTAAATATCAGATAGTCGCTAAAAACCTATTCCGTTTTTAAGATTATGAGGATATTACTCTTTGCAGGCTGCAGCAAAACGCTGGATCACAGATTAAGAATGTTCAAACTCAATTCAGAGAATTTACATTTTCTTGCTTTACAGAGGCCTGTCAAAACCTGAATTGAATAAGCATATATCCCCTTTTAGGTCATCAGGTATATCTGACCAACTTGTATGACCAGTTATAACTAACTCGCAACCATACTCATCTTTAACAATCGTTACGATGTGTTTGTACCAATCTAAATAAGACCATTCTCTTGGTTTAGGTGAATACAAATGATGCTCTTTATCATTCCAATGGACCTCCGAGGCACTACGCCAGATCAAAGGAAACTTCTCTTTGTAAGGTTTAAGATATAATTGCCCATCTGTATTAATTCCGACTTCGATAATGTTATCTGTAGTCATTTACTTCAATACCTTTTAATAAAGTAGCTTACGATACTTTTGTGAATTTAGTGATCTCATTTAACGTCTAAAACCAGATTAGCTTATAAAAAGCAAAAACTCAACGCAGTGGTTGAATTGATTGCTATTAATATCTCTCCTAATATTACAAGCGGGATGGTTACGGCAAGAGTACTTATTTTACGCGCGCATGCAAGCGTTACCCGCTCTTGCATACACATTATCAACGTACTGCAAGAGGGATAGAATCTTTAATCAATTCTCTTCATAAACTGCAAAAACAACAAAATCGTGCTTTACATTTTCATTATAATCATAACCCACCTTGACTTCTGTATAAACTAAAAAATCCGGGATATGTGCCTGACTATTGGTTTCTATATCATCCAATAACTCCAATTCCAATTCTGAAGGTGTTTTTGAATAGTAAGCCGTTAGGTACATTTTATGTAAATCTAAATCAATATCAAGATATATACGCCTTAAATTAGGAGTTATGCTGAATGCTAAAAACCTTAGAACTGTCAGGTACAGATCAAACTTTTTTTCTTCGTTGGTCATAATCACTCTATTTATATTTTGTTGTTGAAGGGTGGATAGGAACTACTGTGGAAGATTTTATTCCTTTAATCAGAAATTTGTTGGTGGGCCTTACTACGCCGTTATCATAAAGACCTTGATTCCTTTATATTCAACATAATCCCCTTTTAGGCAGCATTTATGTGGAGAATTTATAGTAAAACAAGTCATAGTTTCCTTCTGTAGTACGTTTTACAAAGTAGTGAATAGCTGAGCGATTAAATTTATATGTGTCGTTCGCGAGACGCCATCTTTACAGATAACACGCAAGTAAGTATAACCCTGTATCTTAACTAAGGAACAACATCATAAGTTGTAGCATCATTATTGGAAAACAAATCAGCCATTAATTTCTTTCCGATCAGTGCCATTTCAGAGTTACTTGCATTCGTGTGAATGTGAAGTACAGGCGCTGATTCTGCAGAGTTATACATAGGCTTATTATTGTAGGTAGTGTCTGAGGTTTTCCAATGATGTTGATCGGCATATAAACGTAGTTCTTGAAGATAAGGCTTTTGATCTTCACTCATAACTTCAAACTCTATGTCGAAGTGATCTGCAGTAGGGATGAAGTAAATACAGTCCACACCATTTGAAGTAATTCCAAAGAAATCATATTCTAGTTGCCTCTTTTGTAAATGATAAAGCAGATTCGGTAACTCTGCTATTTTAATACGCGTGGCAACAAAACTATTAGACTGGCTTCGCTTATTTTCTTTTTTTGATACTTGCTTGCAGCTAATTATAGTTATTAGGGCAATTAGGAATACAGTGATTGATAAATATGGATAATGCAAAGTTATATGTGTTTTAATGAAATGTGATATTGTTTGGGCTGTTTCGCAAGTAGCCTTTGCGAAGATATGATGTCTATGAAGGATATTCAAATTGTTTATCCAACATGGTTTTTTGAAGATCGATTTTAATTTCCGTACCCCGCATCTGAAACTACAGCCGGGACATCCGCATATTTTAATTCAACTGCATCATGTCACCTACTTCTTTAATCCCCGATCTTCCATATCGCCTATGCCGGAAAAGGCCACGCTGATACATTTTATTATATGGTGATAGAATCTGATTAGTTGTTGTTGTTTCATATCATTTGGTTTGACAGAAAATAATTCCTTTTCTATGGGCAACAGGAAGAGGGGTAGATTCAAAACGGGTCGTTCGCCCAGAACACACTTTTAAATTATTTGTTGAAGCTACTTATTTATCGGGAGAGAGACCTTCTTGAAAACTTCTTGGATGAATATCGTACGCGTTTCTTAAATTCACTTTGTAAACTTATAATAACAGATGAATGAGGATAAAAGCCTGGTGGTTAAGACGCCGTTTGATGAGAACTTCTGTTTGCTTCTTGAATATCATTTAAGCAACATGCTCAGTAATTCAGAAGAGCCGCAATTCAAAGACTTGTGGTGTGATGGTGTTCAAATGCCTTCAGTCGATAGCCATCTATCAAAGAAAAGCGTTAACGACACAAGGAAGATCATAACCAAAGCATGGATTGGAGTGGATGGCCAAGATAATTATGATATGGTAATCAAATTTGGAAAGAGTTCCCTAAGGCTATACGCGAAGGGATTAAGTCTCGAATATTGCATTCCAAAAGAACAACTATCTGAATGGGTAGCCATTGACCTTGAAAACAAGGTGATTGAATTACAACTAAAGTGAAGTTGGTTGATTTAAATTTTAATGAAGCTATTGTCAATTGTAAAAGTATATTGTCCCTTGAACTCGTAATGCGTACCGTCCTCTCTGACGAACTCAACCTCAAATGAGGTCTCACTCCATACCTCTAAAACAACACCGATCATACCCGCCGCAATATTTTTATATTGTTGCTACTTCCTTTCGCAAAGTAAGCTGAGCAGTATAAACCTTAAATTATTACTTGCTCTAATTGGGGCCATGCTTGTCTTTATCCCATTTTGGCCGTTCAATGGGACAGATACCAAGATAGATTCTTTCCTTCTATCCCCGCTCATTATTTATACCATAGTAGTTGTAGGTGGCATATGGTTTTATAGCGTTGAAACCAATACTCAACCAATGGAGTCATGAAGCAAACGCTTATTTATAGTCTTAAGATCTGGCTAACAAGCGTAGTTATAGGCCCTTTGATTTACATAGTTCATGAAACTAAACTCCAAGATCTTAAAGGCAGTGCGGGGTTTATTCTGTATTCAATACCATATGGCCTTGCCCTATCTTCACTGATTTGGTTGCTGTTTTGGCTTTCTTTACATTGCATCTATCAACTAAATATAAGCACTTTAACATTCAAGCTATACCTTAGCTCTATCGGTTTTGTACTGTCATTGCTGCCGTTCTTTCTGATATTTGGCAACGATGATCCTATAACCTATAAAGAAATATTACCCTGGGCTTTATCTTATTGCATTGTGATTGTTGCCGGTGTGTGGTTCTTTAAGCTTAAACCTTCATCTTATTCGGTTAAGACATAGACGAAAAAGCTGTATCTTGCCTTTATTAAAAGGGAGCCAACTGATCCGATTGCCAGTATACTTACCTGAGCCACCTTTTAAATGGTTGAAGTAGCCTCTTAACAATTCTCGACTCGGCACTAAATAAGTCAGTGCCATGTTTATACCCCTTTTCAAGTAACCCATCAAACAAAAAACCCCTCAGAATTTAATCTGAAGGGTTTAAAAGTGTGGGAGTTACTGGGTTCGAACCAGTGACCCTCTGCTTGTAAGGCAGATGCTCTGAACCAGCTGAGCTAAACTCCCTTGCGTTTGGGACTGCAAATATAGAAGTTCTGATCTATTCTTCAAAAAAATATTTTCAATTTCATTTAAACAACTCACTTTTAGTTAATTGCATTTCAAAACTTGCTGAAAAGTGCTTGTTTTGCTATTACATGGCTATATTCTGGTTCGGACGCGGATCCTCCGGTAATATTTCCATTTTGGGACAATTGATATAATTAGCATACCATTTAATGGCATTAACCAAATCAATGGCGTCTTCGGCTGCAACATCAATGGTTTCAAACGCCAATAATTTATTGTCGGCATAACCATATAATTGCAATTCATTACTGTCCGGACTAAACCTTTCCTTATCAAGACAAAAAACTTTAACCTTCAAGCGCGTATCCCTTGAATGAATAACGTCCCGGCAGGGGTTTTTAGGGTCAGTTGCCAACAAGTAAATGTTATGGTCCATAAAAATGATAACAATGTTGGTGGCTTATGGTTTCTTGAATATAGCATTTAATAATAACCTGTTGGTTAAATTTTAACCGTGGGTAAATAGTAACCACATTTGGGAAGTATTTTCCACACTGTGCTGATAATCAGCTACCCCAAAAAGGTTTTAGCTTACTTACTTAGCCCGTTTTGTAAACTGGCATTACATTTGAATTAAACTTAATACCCTTCTCTAAAGGGTTGTTTTTCATAGGTAGATGTAGGGCCGAAACACTGCGAGAGTTTTTCGGCCTTTTTTATTTAAGAAATTTTTACGGCAAATAGTCCCACTTATTCCAACCCCCTCTGTTCAAATTGATTTAAAGTAAATTACTCTTGTTAGGAGTGAGGTATTTACCGCATCCTCCAATCCGTTAGGTTCAATTAGGCGTATATCTTCTACAAAACTAATCGAACACTTAAAAAACTTACCTTTTATGAAAACAGAACAACAAGAAAGCGTACTGGATGCAAATATGGCCCGAAGGTCGTTTTTGCGTTATGCCGGGGTGGCGTCGGTTGGCTTACTGACTACAGCAGCTTGCCATAAGGACCATAAGATCACGCCATCATCAACCGGGGTGGATCTTGGCGCTAAAAATGATTTCGCTATATTAAACTACGCCTATGCCTTAGAGCAACTGGAAGCGGCCTTTTACTTGCAAGTTGCGGCCACTCCTTTTAGCGGCATTACCAGTGCGGAAACTAAATTGTTAACTGATATTCGGGATCACGAAGTTCTGCACCGCGAATTTTTCAAGGCAGCCTTAGGAGCAAAAGCTATCCCTGATTTAACTCCGGATTTTTCTTCTATCGATTTTAGCAATCGCGCAAAAGTATTGGCTGCAGCAAAGGCATTTGAAGATACCGGCGTAACCGCCTATGATGGCGTTGGGTATCTTATTGAAAGTGCAGATTACCTGCTCATAGCAGGGAAGATTGTTTCTGTAGAAGCACGCCACGCTGCATTGATCAGCAATATGATTACTCCGGGATCGTTCGCCGGACCTGATGTAATTGATACAACAAATAGTCTAAATAAATCAGCAACTATCGGTGAGGTTCTTAAGATTGCCAACGGCTTCTTAAAAACTAAAGTTAGTGCAGTTAATTATGGTTACATAGCATCTTAAACCCTCCATCACTATGAATTTATTTAATATAATAGAAGAAATTGAAAACGTTGATCCGGAAGTTTATGGGCGGTTAAGCCCGCGCCGGGATGTGATCAAAAACATAACCAGTTTTGGTTCAAAAGTAGCAGTTGCAGCGCTTCCGTTTGCTGTGGGTACTATGTTTAAAAAAGCGTATGCTGCCGATGCAGCGGCTTCAACTGTAATTGGTGTATTAAATTACGCGCTTACTTTAGAGTATCTTGAATCTACATTTTATAACGCGGGTAAAGACAAAGGCATTGCTTTAATACCCGCAAGCGCTGCTACAAATTATTTTAACCAGGTAACAACAGACGAAAACAACCACGTTACATTCTTAACCTCTGTAATTAAATCATTAGGTGGCACACCTGTTTCAAAACCCGAAATTGATTTAACCGCAGGTAACGGATCGGGTGATGGTCCGTTTAAAGATGTATTAACAAATTACAGTACTTTTCTTGCTGTTGCCCAGGCGTTTGAAGACACTGGCGTAAGGGCCTATAAGGGTCAGGCCGGTTTCTTGTTAAAAAATCAGGTGGTATTAACAGCGGCATTATCCATTCATGCGGTTGAGGCGCGCCATGCTTCGGCCATTCGCCAGATCCGCGCTCAAACACCCTGGATCACCAGTACAACATCCTTAGGTAACGATACCGGAATTGCGCTGTTAAACGGCAACTATGATGGCGAACAAAATGTTACTCAGGGAGGTGTAAATGTTACCTCTTTAAAAAGCGCGACAAGCAGTACCACTTCTGTTGCCGTAGCCACGGCCGCTTTTGACGAGGCACTAAGCAGCGAGCAGGTTTTGGCCTTGCTATCAGGAAGTTTCCTGGTTAAACACTAATGTACAGCACCTTGTTATATGACAAATTAAAAGACCGGAATTTAAACTTTCGGTCTTTTTATTTAACCGTTTACTTATTAAGTGCTTGTACACCAAATTTTATCAGGTCATCCGCTTTTATAAACCCTTCGGTGCCGTAAACCGGCTTTCCCTTAGCATTAAAAATAATCAGTGTTGGATAAACCCGCAGTCCCCATTGTGCGGCAAGTGCCGGACCCTGTCCTTTTTCCATATCAATAGCCACATTTATAAAATTACCGTTGTAAAAAGCAGCTACTTTATTGTTTTTAAAGGTGGTTGCTTTAAGCATTTTGCAAGGCCCGCACCAACTGGCATAGGCATCTACAAAAATATATTTGTTTTGAGCGGCGGCGCGTTTTAAAGCTTCGGTCCATGAATTTTCAATAAAATTAATCTGTCCAGGCGATTTAACCACAGCCTTTGAACCAAGCTGAGCTTTGCCGTCAAATGCAAATAAGGTGAGAAGTAAAGTAATTGAGAGTATAAAATATAGCTTAAAAAATGATGGCTTCATAGATATAGCAGTCATAGGTCATAAAAATAGCACATATAAACCGTATTCGCTTATATGTGCTACCTTCTTATAAATAAAGTGTGAATTAATCGTTAGCCTGTGGCCTTGCCCGGTGCCCGCCTTGCTGTTGCTGACGTTGTTGCTGCTGCTGTTGACGCTGAGCTTCCTGCTGTTGCTGGCGTTGAGCCTGTTGCTGTTGACGCTGAGCCTCCTGCTGTTGCTGACGTTGCGCCTGTTGCTGTTGACGCTGCGCCTCCTGCTGTTGCTGGCGTTGAGCCTGCTGCTGTTGACGCTGTGCCTCCTGCTGTTGCTGGCGTTGCGCCTGTTGCTGTTGACGCTGCTCTTCCTGGCGTTGCTGACGTTGAGCATCCTGCTGTTGGCGTTGTGCCTCCTGCTGTTGCTGGCGTTGAGCCTGTTGCTGTTGACGTTGCTCTTCCTGGCGCTGCTGGCGTTGAGCCTGCTGCTGTTGGCGCTGCTCCTCCTGGCGTTGCTGACGTTGAACATCCTGCTGTTGGCGCTGTGCCTGCTGCTGTTGCTGGCGTTGGGCTTCCTGGCGCTGCTCACGCTGACTTTCTTGCTGTTGGCGCTGGGTTTCCTGACGCTGTTGCAATTGTTGTTGCTTTTGATCGTCCTGTTGCCTGCGGTGCGATTCTTGCTGCTGGCGCTGGGTTTCCTGGCGCTGTTGCAATTGTTGCTGCTTCTGAGCGTCCTGTTGCTGGCGTTGCGATTCTTGCCGTTGCCCGCCTTGGGTTTCCCGCGGTTGGCGCTGGCTTTCCTGCCGCTGCTGCAACTGTTCTTGTTTTTGAGCCTCCTGTTGCTGGCGCTGCCGTTGGGCCTGATTTATATTCGATGGCTCGGTACGTTGACCTGGCCTTGCATTTGGCTGCTCAGAACCCCGGTTACCAGGCTGGGTGGGCCTTGCAGCCCGGTCATTATTTACTTTTACCAGTTTATTATCATTGCTTTTAGCAATTTGCGCCAATCTTACAGCATTACTACGGTTTACAGTTGCCTGTCCGCCTACGCGGTGGGCAATACCTTCTGTAGGGTGCTCTCTCCTATACTCGGCTGCATTTACTACCCTGGCCGGGCGGGCATCTGGAGCTTTTCTTATTTCAGGACGATAGATGTTCAGCCTGTTATTGCTAATGGTCGGTCTGCCGGTTGGCCTGCTTGCATTGTTAACCCTGTATACCTGCACATTTTGGCGGGTAACACGCCTAACTTCGTTAACGCGGGGGCCGGTAATATAAGTACGATTGTTATAAACATAAGTGTTATTTATAACAGTAGTGTTATGAATAATATTAACCACCCTGGTATGAGGTGCATAATAGTTATAAATGTTAGGGCGGTTTATGTATGCCTGCGGTGCACATACCCAATAATAATCAGGAACACGGTAACCGCTGCCAAATGACAGGTTGATACTTATCCCGGGGGTTAAAGGAGCCCATCCGTAATAACCGCCACCCCTGCGCCAGCTAACCCAGGCCGGGGCCCACTCATGTCCGGGAATCCATTCCCAGCCATAATAATCATCATAGCGCCAGCGGCCATAATGAAAGGTTGCCCATCCCCATGGGTAATCAGATACCCAGGTGTTACCATAATCGGTTACTACCCAATGGCCGCGGGTAGCGTACGGCCTAAAGCCATCTTCGGCGTCAGGCACCCAAACGTTCCCGTAAGTGGGGTCATCTATCCAGGTACCATAGGGGTCCAGTTCGTCATAAAACTCCTGGTCAGAAACGTATTCTCCTTCCTGTGCCCGGGATTTATCTGGAGCGGCTAGCATTATTAAAAATGCTATTAAGCTTAAGCCGCATATTTTCTTTATTAATTTCATTTTCTATCAGGTTTAAAATGATCTGCGTATATAGGTATGACAAAACAAACTATAAAACGTTTAAAATGAGAATTGTTTTGCCTGATAATAATGTCAGCGGCGAGCAGTCCGGGCTTAAAACTTTTTTTATTTTTATACCTTGCATAAGCTATCTTAAATTAAATAATTTTACGTTTCATTATCCATACTACCATCATGAGCACAGTAAATATCCCAAGGCTTGACCTCAACAACTATATAAATGGCAGCGGTGCCGATCGCAAACAGTTTTCAGATGATATTGGCAGAGCCTTTAACGAAACCGGCTTTGTAACCATTACCAATCACGGCCTGAGCAAACAGTTAATAGATGACCTGTACGAGCAGGTTAAGGCCTTATTTGCCTTGCCCGATGCCACCAAATTAAAATATGAAATACCCGGGCTAGCCGGTCAGCGGGGATATACAGGCAAAGGAAAAGAGACCGCTAAAGGTTTTAAAACGCCCGACCTGAAGGAGTTTTGGCAAATAGGCCAAACCGTTACCGATGGCTCTGCCATTAAGGATCAATATCCCGACAATATAGTGGTTGAAGAGTTGCCCTCTTTTAACAGCACCACACGTGAGGTTTATCAAAAGCTGGAAAGAGCCGGTAAACATTTGCTTAGGGCAATTGCGGTTTATTTAAATTTAGACGAGAGCTATTTTGATGATAAGGTTCATAATGGAAATTCCATACTGCGTACCCTGCATTATTTCCCTATCCTTGATCCCGACTCGGTACCTGCCGATGCGGTGCGCGCCGGGGCGCATGAGGATATAAACCTGATCACTCTGCTTATTGGCGCAAGCGCCGACGGCCTTGAGCTGCTTACCCGCGAAGGCACCTGGTTCCCTGTTAAGGCCCATGGCGAAGATCTGGTGGTGAATGTAGGCGATATGCTGCAGCGTTTAACCAACAATAAGCTCAAATCAACCACACACCGCGTAGTAAACCCACCGCGTGAGCTCATGAAAAACTCGCGTTACTCCGTTCCGTTTTTCCTGCACCCGGTATCTGATATGGATCTGACCAGCCTGGAAACTTGTATCGACGCGCAGCACCCCAAAGTGTACCCTGATATTACCGCCGGCGAATATCTTGATGAACGTTTAAGAGAGATCGGTTTAAAAATGTAATAACAAAAAAGCCTTTTTCTATCAGGAAAAAGGCTTTTTTGTTTAATGATTGTCTTTGTCCTTAGTATCCATTATAACGGTAACGGGGCCGTCATTAAGTAAGCTGATCTTCATATCTGCCCCAAAAATACCGGCAGCTATTTTTTTACCTGTCAGCGTTTCAAGTGTTTGTATCATCTCTTCGTATAAAGGTATGGCCTTGTCGGGTTTGGCGGCGCGTATAAAAGAGGGGCGGTTGCCCTTTTTGGTTTGCGCAAAAAGGGTAAATTGCGATATCAGCAATATATTTCCATCCACATCGGCCAGGGCTTTGTTCATGAGGCCATTTTCATCACTAAACACACGCATACCCACAATTTTATTGGCCAGCCAGTTAAGGTCGTCGGCTGTATCGGCTTCCTCAATCCCCAATAAAACCAGGAAACCAGTCCCTATTTCGCCGGTTATTTTATTGTCAACTCTGCAGTTTGCTTCAGTAACGCGTTGTAATACCGCTCTCATAAATTAAAATAAACCCTAATTATCCTTAATAATTTTTGAATTTCACGAATAAAACTTTAATTCCCGCCTTATTATCTTGTTTATGTCAAATAGAACGTATTCATACAACGCACGCCTTTTAATTTCGTGTCTATTTCACTAAGTTCGCAACCGCTATTATGTTTTTTAATTAATAGGGGTAACATGACAACTAAAAAAGGCTTTACTACTTCCATTTTACATGCCGACCGCCTGGGGAAACCCGAGCACGGTTCTTTACATAAACCCATACATACTTCAGTAACCTACGGACATGAGGATGTACAGGACCTGGTTGATATTTTTCAAAACAAGAAAAAGGGTTACGCATACTCGCGCCAAGGCAACCCAACAGTTACCGCTTTGGAGCAAAAGGTAACACAAATGGAAAAAGGATTGGCTTCCATTGCTTTTTCAACAGGCATGGCGGCAATTTCGGCCACAATAATGGCCCTTATAAAACATACCGATCATGTTGTTGCCAGCTCTTTTTTATTTGGCAATACCCGCAGTATATTTCAAACCTATATTGACATGGGTTTAAACATCACGTTTGTTGATGCCACCGATGTTGAAAATGTACGTAATGAAATTAAAGAGAATACCCGCCTTGTTTTTGTAGAAACCATTGCCAATCCGGCCACCCAAATTGCTGATCTGGAAGCTATTGGCGAGCTGTGCGCGCAAAAAGGCATTATATATATGGTTGATAATACCATGACCTCCCCGTTTCTGTTTAACCCGATTGATGTTAAGGCTGGTTTGGTAATCAATTCATTAACTAAATATATTGGCGGCCACGGCAACGCGCTTGGCGGCAGCGTTACAGATACCGGCTTGGTTAACTGGACGGTATACCCTAACATATTTGAAACATTTAAAAAACAGGTAAAGCCCGAAACGCTTGGCCTTACCCAGATACGTAAAAAAGGGTTGAGAGATTCTGGCGGCACCTTATCGCCGGAAGCTGCGCATTCCATATCAGTAGGCGCCGAAACGCTGGCCCTGCGCATGGAACGCTGCTGTAACAATGCCCTGGCTTTGGCTCAATATTTTGAAACTCATCCGTTGATAAAAAAAGTATTCTATCCGGGAGTGAAAAGCCATCCGCAGCATGAGCGCGCCGCTAAACTGTTCAGGAAATTTGGCGGACTGATGAGTATTGAACTGGACGAAAGCCTTGATTGCCTTGCTTTTTTAAATAAACTGAAACTGGTTGTTAAATCAAGTAACCTTGGCGACACCCGCACACTGGCCATCCCGGTTGCACAGACCATATTTTTTGAGCTTGGCGCCGAAAGGCGCGCCGAAATGGGCATTCCTGAAACCATGATCCGTTTATCAATAGGTATCGAAGACCTAGACGATCTGATGGCTGATTTTAAGGAAGCATTGGGATAAGCTAAAGCTTAAAAGCCGCGGGAGAGTCTTAAATGGCAGGATAATTTATTATCAGGAGTGGGATAGGGGTTATCACATGTATTGTTGTATCATCATATATGAAGATCAAAAAAATTATTCCCTACGCCATTCTTATCAGTTTGATCTGTGTTTCAATGGCGAAAGCACAAACCAAACCCGACTCGCTTAACAACAAACTGCAACAGGCATTTACACAGGATAGCCTGCCCGGCATGTATGTGATCATGACCGATGCGCATCACATAACTTATGAGCATGGCTTTGGTTATGCCGATATCGCCAACAACATTCCCTATTCGGCCGCCACAATTCAAAACATCGGCTCGGTAAGTAAAACTGTTATAGCCGTTGCCCTGATGAAGGCCATCGAGCTAAAGTATTTTGCTTTAGAAACCGACATTAATGACATCTTGCCATTTAAGGTAGTAAACCCTCATGATCCAAACGGAAAAATAACCATAAGGCAATTAACCGATCATACATCGGGCATTGTTGATAACCCCGAAATCTATCATTACAGCTATCATTTTTATCCTAAACTACGGGCGTATGACAGCACCTCGTTAATTGTACTGAATAAGATGGGTTTCGGCGATAAATTGAAGGACACTTCCTTAACCCAGTTCTTTTACAATTATTTGTCGCCGCAAGGCCAATATTACAGCAAAGCTAACTTTGGCGATGGTGAGGCAGGAAGCACGTCATCATACAGCAACATCGGTTCGGCACTGGTGGCTTATCTTATCGAGATCAAATCGCATTTATCCTATGCCGATTTTACAAGGAAGTATATCCTGAAGCCATTAAGAATGGATCATTCCGGCTGGCATATTGCTGATGTTAATTTAAAAGACCACGCCAAATTATATCTCGATCAAAAAAGCTGGTTTCCACTATATGATCTTGTTACATACCCCGACGGTGGCTTAAAAACCTCGGCGGCAGATCTGAGCCGATATCTGATGGCAATTAGCCGGCACGATAAGAAACTACTGACCGAAGCATCATACCGGGCCATGTTCACCCCGCAGTTCAGCAACGAGCACCCACCCAAAAACATCAGTTTAACCTATCGTAACAAAGGCATTTTCTGGAATTTGTATACTAACGGCACCATCGGTCATGACGGAGACGACCCGGGTGTGGGCACCTATCTGTTCTTTAACCCGGCTACCGGCAAAGGTGGTTTATTCTTGTGTAATAAGTATTTACCCAACAAACAGGCCATAGTTGATGTATTGGTGAAAGAAGCGGCAAAGAAATAAACAGGGTATTTTCAATATCTCCTGATTCCGAAAGTCAGCCGTTTTAAACTACGCCCTCGTATCGTTACCGTTATAAATGCTCAAATAACTCTCATAGCGCGACAGTTCTATCTCGCCGTTTTCAAGAGCTTCCAATACGGCACAACCCGGTTCGTTGATGTGGCGGCAATTGTTAAAACGGCATTCGTTCATTCGGGAGCGCATTTCAGGGAAAAAGTGGCCAAGTTCCTGTTTTTCAATATCAATAACACCCAACTCGCGAATGCCCGGGGTATCAATAATAAACCCACCCTGTGGCAGTTCAAACATCTCGGCAAAAGTAGTGGTATGCATCCCCTTATCGCTCCATTCAGATACCATGTGTGTACGCAGGTCCAAATTAGGCAGTAAGGTGTTAATAAGGCTTGACTTACCCACGCCCGAGTGCCCCGAGAACAAGGTAACCTTGTCTTTCAGTATTTCCTGCACCTGGTCAATATTGGTACCCTCCAGTGCCGAGATCTCGTAGCAAGGGTAGCCAATGTTTTCATAAATAGCTTTATGGTCGGCCAGTATTTCCAACCCCTCGTCGCTAAACAGGTCAAGCTTGTTAAAAATTAGCCCCGCAGGAATGTCATAAGCTTCGGCAGTAACCAAAAAGCGGTCAATAAACCCCAGTGACGTTCGGGGAGAGGCCAAAGTAACAACCAGCAGGGCCTGATCAAGATTGGCTGCAATGATCTGCGCCTGCCTGCTCAGGTTAATGGATTTGCGGATAATATAGTTTTTACGCTGGTGTAAATTGGTGATCACGCCGTTGTCGCTATCGGGCTCCATTTCAAAATCAACTACATCGCCAACGGCCAGGGGGTTGGTGGTGGTGATACCCTTGATGCGGAACTTTCCCTTAATACGGCAATCTATTCGTTGCCTGTTGGGGGTTTGTACCTGGTACCAGCTTCCTGTTGATTTGGTGATTAGTCCGTGCATTTCGGGTGCAAGTTAGGAAAGTTAACAGGCATTGAAAAAATAAAACATTTTTAGCTTGCTTATTAAAGAAATATCTATTTACTTTGTCGACATTAAATATGACAACTAACAACACCATTATTACATCTATTATTACCACCGGCATAAAACTCGGAGGAAGATAATCGTATGGTGTAAAAACATAACAAGAAACCAAATGAAAGCCTTCCTCCGCAAAGAGGAGGGCTTTTTTTATTTAATATTGATACTAAACCATAAATGAAAGTTCTAAAATTTGGCGGTACGTCCGTAGGGTCTGTTGCCAGTATCCAAACTCTTTTAAACATCTTAAGTGATGAAGTTAAAAACGAAGAAAAACCGGTAGTGGTGTTGTCGGCCATGAGCGGGGTAACCAATCTGCTGGCATCAATGGCAAATGATGCCGCCAATGGCAAGGATTTTACAGCCGATTTAGCCGAGCTTGAAAAACGCCATTTCGACGTAGTGAAAAGCCTGCTTGATGTGCAAAACCAAAACCCCGCCTTTACCCGCTTAAAAATTCATTTTAACCAGTTAGAAGAGTTATTGCAGGGCATACTGACACTAAGGGAGCTTACCCCAAAAACCCGCGATCATGTATTAAGCTTTGGCGAACGCTGCTCAACCATTATGATAAGCAGAATTGCAGCCCAGCATTTTACCGATGTGCTTTTTGTTGATGCCGCCGAAGTGGTAAAGACCGACAGCGCCTTTGGCAATGCCCGGGTAAATACCGAATTGTCTGAATTACTTATCCGCAACCTTTACGAAGCTAATAGGGACAAGATGCTCATCGTAACCGGCTTTATTGCTGGTAACGAGGCCGGACAAACCACCACACTTGGCCGTGGGGGCAGTGACTATACCGCTGCCATATTTGGCGCAGCGCTTAACGCCCGCGAAATACAGATATGGACCGATGTTAATGGCATGATGACCGCCGACCCGCGTATGGTGAAAAAGGCATTCTCTTTAACCGAGCTTACCTATACCGAGGCAATGGAGCTTTCTTACTTCGGCGCCAAGGTGATATATCCGCCAACTATGATCCCGGCATTTTTGAAAAAGATCCCTATTGTGATCAAAAATACTTTTGAACCAGGGTTTGAAGGCACGGTGATCCGTCATGACTGTAAAGCTTCCAACCTGCCTATAAAAGGGATATCCTCAATCAACAACATCAGCATCCTTAATTTAGAGGGCAGCGGCATGGTGGGCAAATCGGGCTTTAGCGGCCGCCTGTTCTCATTACTGGCACGCGAGCAGATCAACATCATCCTCATCACCCAATCATCATCAGAACACAGCATTACTTTTGCGGTGCAGCCGCAGGATACCGAACGCGCCAAACTGGTAATTGAGCAAGAGTTTGAGCTGGAGCTGCTGGCCAAAAAACTGGAACACCTGGTTATCGAAAAAAACCTGGCCATTTTAGCCGTAGTTGGCGAAAACATGAAACAAACACCGGGCGTATCAGGCAAATTATTCCATGCTTTGGGTCGCAATGGTGTTAACGTAAGGGCCATTGCGCAGGGCTCGTCCGAGTATAATATATCGGTTATCATATCATCAAATGATCTTTCAAAGGCTCTTAATGCCGTTCATGATGCCTTTTTTGTACAGCTTACCAAAACCCTGCACGCCTTTTGCCTGGGAACCGGCAACATTGGTAAAACATTGTTTAACCAACTGAACGCGCACCGCGAATACCTTAAAGAGAACAATGGCATACAGGTAAAAATTGCGGGCATCAGCAATACCCGCAAAATGACCTTTAACAGCGATGGCATATCATTAGATACCTGGCAGGGCGACCTGCAGGCTTCGCCGCATGAGGCCGATCTGCAGACATTCATTGATAAGATGAAAGAAATGAACCTGCCTAACTGTGTTTTTATTGACAATACCGCCAGCCCGGTACCGGTAGGCTTTTATGAAAGCATTTTTCAGGCCAACATATCGGTTATTACCTGTAATAAAATTGGCAACTCGGGCAGTTATAAACAGTATAAAACTTTCAGGGATACTGCGCGCAGCCACGGGGTTGATTTCTTTTACGAAACCAACGTAGGTGCCGGCCTACCGATCATCAACACATTAAAAAACCTGATGAACAGCGGCGACAGGGTGCAACGCATCGAAGCCATCCTGTCTGGAACTATATCGTTCATCTTTAATAACTTTAAAGGCGATGCTAATTTCCATGACGTAGTAAAAGAGGCACAGGAAAAAGGTTACACCGAACCCGATCCGCGTGATGATTTGAGCGGTAAAGACTTTATGCGTAAAATGCTGATCCTTGCCCGCGATGCAGGTTACCAAATGGAAGAGGCCGACGTGGAGATTGAGAGCGTATTACCCAAAGCCAGTTTAGAAGCTAAATCTGTGGAGGATTTTTATACAACGCTTAAAACCGAAGATGCTCACTTTGCTAAGCTAAAAGAGCAAGCTGAAAAGGATGGAAAAGTGTTGCGCTATATTGGCAAGCTGGAAAATGGTAAAGTGACCATCACACTGCAAATGGTCGATGAAAATCATCCGTTCTACATGCTGTCGGGTAGTGATAATATCATATCCTTTACTACCGACAGGTACCGCGAGCGCCCGCTGGTTGTAAAAGGCCCCGGAGCTGGCGCCGAAGTGACCGCTGCTGGTGTATTTGCTGATTTGATAAATTTGGGAGCCAATTAATTGCCCCTCACTCCTCTAAAAAGCGGAGTAACAGTTTGATAACAATATGGAAGATAATAAGATACAAGAAGTAAAAAGCCCCTCGCTCATAACTACCCCTTCAGGGGGCTGGGGGGCTTCTGTCCACGTTTTTGCGCCGGCCACCGTGGCCAATGTGGTTTGCGGTTTCGATGTGCTGGGTTTCGCGGTTAATGAGCCAGGCGATGAGGTGATCATGCGCATGACCGGCAAACCGGGCATCACCATCAGTAAAATAACCGGCGATGACGGGCGCTTACCGCTTGACCCTGCCAAAAACACAGTAAGCGTAAGCGTGCAGCATTACCTGCAAAGCGTTGGTCGCGCCGATGTAGGCCTGGACATTGAACTGCACAAAAAAATGCCGATAGGCAGCGGGCTGGGCTCCAGTTCGGCCAGTACCGTGGCCGGGTTATTTGCTATAAAAACCCTGTTAGGCGATGAGGCCGACCCGGCAAAGCTTTTACCCTTTGCCATGAAAGGCGAAGAAATGGCCTGCGGGCAGGGCCATGCTGATAATGTGGCCCCGGCTTTATTAGGCGGCTTTGTGCTGATACGCAGTTACGAACCGCTTGATGTGGTACGCCTGCCGCACCCGGCGGGCTTATGGTGCGCCATTGTATTTCCGGATGTGGATGTGCCCACACGCGAAGCGCGCCAGATTATCCGTAAAAACATACAGATGAAGGACGCCGTAACTCAATGGGGTAATATTGCAGGCCTGGTGAGCGGCTTATTTATGCAGGATATTGACCTCATTGGCCGTAGCATGAAAGATGTTTTGGTTGAACCGGTACGGTCCATGCTGATCCCTGATTTTTATAAAATGCGCGAAATGGCCATGGGCATGGGCGCGGTAAGCTTTGGTATATCAGGTTCGGGTCCGTCGGTTTTCGCGTTCACAAAAGACGAAGAAACCGCCAGGCTCATCACCCAAAAACTACAGCAGCATTTAACCGGCCTTAAAATTGGTTCAAATACTTATGTATCAACCATAAATGATGCAGGCCCAAGGGTGCTGGGATAAAAATCCCATCCTCCCCGAAAGGGGAGGGTTTTAAAATAAAAAGCAAAAGGGTTGTCACCCTGGGCCCGTCGAAGGGCGTGCGCAGAGGCCCGCCATGCTTCGGCAAGCTCAGCATGACAGCCAACTTTATCATCCTGAGGAATGAAGGATCTCGCCGAATAGATGCATTACGTGCCCGGCATGACAAATAATAAATTAAATAAATCCCAAATCGAAAAAATCCGATATCCGAAATAAAAAAATGAAACTTTACAGTACTAACAACACATCATCACAAGTATCTTTTAAAGACGCTGTTTTTAACAGCATGCCGCAGGATAAAGGTTTATATATGCCCATCAGCATTCCCCGTTTAGATGCTGATTTTATTAACAACCTTGATAAATATACATTGCCTGAGATAGCTTTTCATATTGCTCAAAACCTACTCGGCGATTCCATACCTGCGCATGACCTTAAAGCCCTGATCAATAATGCCATTAACTTCCCTGCACCGGTTGTAAAGCTGGATGAGAATGTTCACGTGCTGGAGCTTTTCCACGGCCCTTCGCTGGCATTTAAAGATTTTGGCGCCCGTTTCATGAGCCGTGTAATGAGCTATTTTTTAGAAGAAGGCGAAAAACAACTTGATGTGCTGGTTGCCACCAGCGGTGATACCGGCGGCGCGGTAGCTTTAGGCTTTTTGGGCGTGCCCAATACCCGTGTAACTATATTGTACCCCAAAGGCAAAGTGAGCGGCGTGCAGGAGCAGCAGCTTACCACCAACGGCCAAAATATACGTGCGCTTGAAGTTGATGGTACTTTTGATGATTGCCAGGCGCTGGTTAAACAAGCGTTTACGGATGCGGAACTGAACGAGAAATTCAGGCTAACGTCGGCCAACTCTATCAACATTGCCCGTTTAGTGCCGCAAACTTTTTACTACTTTAATGCCTATGCACAGTTGTTAAGGCAGGGCGTTAAAAAGGTGATCTTCTCGGTACCGAGCGGAAACTTTGGCAACATTGGCGCTGGTTTGCTGGCCTGGAAAATGGGATTGCCGGTTGAAAAATTTATTGCCGCTACCAACGTAAATGATACTGTTCCCGCATTTTTGAAAACCGGGGTTTATGAGCCCAAACCATCAGTGGCTACGCTTTCAAACGCGATGGATGTGGGCAACCCAAGCAACTGGGTGCGTATTGCCGATATGTTTAAACAGGATATGGATGAGCTTAAAAAACTGGTTGTGGGCTTTAAATATAATGATGAAGAGACTGTAAAGGCCATCAACTGGGTTTTTGATACCTATGGTTATGTGGTGTGCCCACATACCGCTATAGCCTGGCAGGCCTTAACCGACTATCAGCATGATCATGCCAGCGCCGATACCGCGGGTGTGTTTTTATCAACAGCCCATCCGTGCAAGTTCCCTGATGTTTTCAGTGAGGCGATCAGCGCTAAGATCGAGATCCCTGAACAGGTGAAAGAGCTGGCATCAAAAACCAAGCTGGCAGTACCATTGGGTAAAGATTTTGAAGGATTTAAAGCTTATTTGTTAAGTGCTGAATAAGCCGGGCATCGCGTTATTATTAAAGTATAAAAATCATTGATCTATTTCAGGAAATTAAGGGATATTTGGTTTGTGAAACTTAATTCAATGTTCAACAGAAATTTAATTTTTATACTTTACCTGCTCCTTATTTCATTTACCGCCTGTAACAGCGGGAAAACGTTTGACCGCGACAAATGGAATTATGGCGACGGTTTAACTTTTCCAAACCGTAACCGGATGCTGAACGACCTGCTTGAGAATCAAAAGCTAAAGGGGAGGAAGTACTACCAGGTAATTGGGATGCTACATCGGCCGCAGGGGGGCGATTCAACCATGATGTATTACGAGATAGTCCGCAATATTGAACCGGGATCTGCCCCGTACAGAAAAAACCTTGTCCTTTACCTCAGTAAGGATTCAGTTGTAACAGGCACCAAAATTGTGGAAAGCGGAAAGAAATGATCAATACTATAATTTTCGACCTCGGCGCGGTTTTAATTGACTGGAACCCGCATTATTTATACAAAACCATATTTGATGATGAACAGGAAATGAAAAATTTCCTGGCAAACATCTGTACTCCCGATTGGAACGAAGAACAGGATGCCGGCCGCTCCTTACAGGATGGTACCGATATACTGGTAGCCCAGTTCCCGGAGCATGAAGCCAATATCCGCGCGTTTTATGGCCGCTGGCAAGAAATGCTGGGTGAACCTTTTCATGGCACGGTTGAACTGCTGCGCCGCTTAAAGGATAGCGGAAAATATAAACTGTATGCCCTTACTAATTGGTCGGCCGAAACCTTCCCGGTGGCTATGCAGCGCTATGATTTCCTGAGCTGGTTTGATGGCATTGTAGTTTCGGGCACCGAAAAAATGCGTAAACCAGCATCTGAGTTTTACCAGCTCCTGCTTAACCGTTATGGGGTGAACATAAACGAAGCGCTGTTTATTGATGACAATTATCGAAACGTGCTGGCTGCCGAGAAAGTAGGTATTAAAACCATCCATTTTACCTCTTCGGAACAGCTGGAAAAAGAACTGACCGAACAGAACTTGCTTTAAAATACTTTATTAGAACGAATGTCATTTCGAACGACAGAGAGAAATCTTGTACGCCTTACATGCTGATTACACGGCGTAGAAGATTTCTCTTTCGCATCCTCCACATTCCTCTCCTTGCTCTATCGAAATTACATTTAGGCTACTTCGTCCCTCATTCGAAAGCAAGGAAGCCTGTCATTTCGAACGATAGTGAGAAATCTTGTACACCTTACATGGTAATTTCCACGGCGTAGAAGATTTCTCTTTCGCACCCTCACTCATTCCTCTCTTTGCTCTATCGAAATGACATTTTTGAAGAGCTATTATATAAACCAGAAGTTTTTCAACCTGCTGTTTAATTTTTGCTAAAAAACACGCCCATTGGAAGTAAAATACTGATTACTTGATCCGGCTGTTCAGTTCTGATAACGGCATGGTAACCATGCGCCCAATTGGTTTTTTGCCTCGGTAAGTGATCACCCGCAATGTGGTGGCATCCTTTGGTGCATCAATGGGCCCGGTGTATTTTGGATAAAACCTGTCGGGGAACGAGTTGTCAAAACTGTAATAAATATCCAGACCCTCAACCTCATTCGTCAGGGTAATCTTCAGGGTATTATCCGGATTACGAACGGCAGTAAATGACGGGTCATAAACGCTTGGGGCATATTTGGTTTCGGCCTCATCAAATCGGTTAAATTGTTTTTCAACCTTACCAAAAAAGTAGTTCCAGTTTTTCTTTTCCTTCGGCGACCATACCGATTCGGCAATAGCCATTCCCCTTGGCCAGGTCATATACTCCGCCTGGCGAATGTTGTAAACCTGCTCTGTCCATAAATTAGCCTGGCCGCCTTTTATCAATTTGGCATCAACGCTATCAGGCACCGGTTCAAACTCGTATGATTTACTCAGGCGCAGCGTGGCGTAGATCTTGGTCTCGTTCACACGGTCGCTCTGCATATAATCAAGGTAGGCAAATGTGGTAGGGCTCATAACCACCTCATGACCCATTTTGGCCGCTTCAATGCCACCTTTTATGCCTCTCCAGCTCATTACAGCCGCGTTGGGCCCCAGGCCGCCCTCAATGATCTCGTCCCATCCCATGAACTTTTTACCTTTTGACTCTACAATTTTTTCCAGCCGTTTCTCAAAATAGCTCTGAACTTCCTGCTGGGTCTTTAGGTTTTCCCGGGTCATCAGGGCCTTAATGGCATCGCTTTGTTCCCAGAAATTTTTGGCGCATTCATCGCCGCCCATATGTATATAACCGAAAGGGAACAGCTGCGCAATCTCCGTTACAACTTTGTCTAAAAAGGTATATACGTTCTCATTGGCAGGGCAAAGGGTGTTATCAACAATAGCGGTATTATGCGGGCCGTTCCAGTTCATGAATGGCTCGCCCGAATTAACTACATATTTATCAGCGCCGGGCGTGCAAGACAATTCCGGGTAAGCAACCACCGCCGCAAGGCTATGCCCGGGCACATCAATCTCGGGCAGTATATCTACAAACCTGTCTTTGGCGTATTGCACCAATTCTTTAATATCATCCTGGGTATAAAAGCCGCCATAGGTACGCGGCTCATCCGCGGCAGGCGGCGTAAACGTACCAAACTGCCCAACCTTTTTTACGTTATAAGCACCAACAGTGGTTAGTTTAGGCAAGCTTTTGATCTCCACGCGCCAGCCCTCATCATCAGTAAGGTGCAGGTGCAGCAGGTTAAACTTATACTTCACCATAGCATCTATATATTGCTTTACCTCGGCTTTGGTAAAAAAGTGGCGCGCCACATCAAACATCAAACCCCTCCAGGCAAAGCGGGGATAATCGGTAATTTCAACACAAGGCGCTGCCCATTTTACATTTTTAACTGGCTCGATGCTTTCAATTTCCGATGGAAATAATTGCATCAGGGTTTGTACGCCATAAAACAGGCCGGCTGCCTCATTAGCCCTGATCACTATCTTTTTTGCTTTTACAGATAATTTATATCCTTCTTTGCCTATCAGTGTATCGGCTGTTTTATTCAGAACCAACCTGATCGATGCCGTTGGCGCAACAGTTTTTATAGTAACTGTTGAACCAGGAGCGGTTGATAGTTTCTTTTTAAGATAAGCCGATACCCCGGCAACCTCCGGTTGTGCGCCGGCCTCAACTATAACACGTTTAGGCAACAGGAACTGACCGGCAAACCGTGCAGCTTTCACCGGTTCGGGAATAATGGACAAGCCTGCCGGGGCTACCTGGCCAAATGATAAAAAGTGCACCATGCAGCCGCAAAGCAATAAGGATAATTTTTTCATACAGAGGGTTTTGGTTTATTAACGTCACGCAAATTAAACTTTTTAAATAATATTAAAAAGTTGCAGGCTAAATTTTGTTCTTTTATATTGCATACAAATACATCCGGTATTTGCGCCCCCTGCAATATATTACCGGATAGCATTTACCAATTATTTATTTACCTGACCTTCAAATAATAAAACCTATGGCAACCAACAGACGAAAATTTTTAAAGCAATTTGGCACTTCGGTCATCCTAACCTCGGCATCACTTACCAGCCTGGCTGCAAAGGAAGAGCATGAGCAGCGCATATTACAGGCCGAAAAACGTGTTAGCCCGAACGATAAGATCAGAATAGCTACCATAGGCATGGGCATTATGGGCTTTAACGATACCCGTGCGGCGCTAAGCGTACCGGGAGTTGAGCTGGTGGCCTGCTGCGATCTGTATAAGGGCCGGCTGGAGCGTGTTAAGGAAGTTTATGGTAACAACATTTTTACCACAACTAACTATCATGACATATTGAACCGCAAGGATATTGATGCCGTAATTGTTGCCACCAGCGACAACTGGCATACCCCCATTTCTATTGAAGCCATGCACAAAGGCAAAGCAGTTTATAGCGAAAAACCCATGGTGCACCATATTAGCGAAGGACTCAAAGAAATAAAAGCGCAGCAGGACACCAAAGCGGTGTTCCAGGTTGGCAGCCAGCGGGTAAGCAGTATTGCTTTCAAAAAAGCGCAGGAATTATACCAGGCAGGCGCCATCGGCAAGATCAATGCGGTTGAGGCATCTTTTAGCAGGCAAAGCGCGTTGGGGGCCTGGGAATATACCATCCCGCTTGACGCATCGCCTCAAACGGTGGGGTGGGACCAGTTTCAGGCCAATAGCAAGGTGAAGCATGGTTATGACAGCAACCGCTTTTTCAGATGGCGCAATTACCGCGAATATGGCACAGGCGTAGCCGGCGACCTTTTTGTGCACCTGCTTACCGGCATCCATTTCATAACCGGCTCTAAAGGTCCTGACAAGATATTTTCAATAGGGGGGCTCACTTACTGGAAAGATGGCCGGAATGTGCCTGATGTGATGAGCGCGGTGATCTCCTATCCCGAATCGCCAGAGCACCCAGCTTTTCAGGCTACGTTACGGGTAAACTTTGTGAGCGGCGAAGGCGAACGCTCTTCAACAAAAATAATAGGCTCTGAAGGGGTTATTGACATGAGCGATGGCGGCGGCTTTACCATACACAAAAGCAAAATGCCCGTGGCACCGGGCTATGGCGGCTGGGATTCATTTGAAACCTATCCCGTAGCCATGCAAAAGGCAATTGTTGAAGATTATAATAAAAAGTACTCCGCTGCCGACCAGCAAGCCCCTCGCCTGGACGATGTTACCTACCGCGAGCCCGAAGGTTATAACGATTCAAACGAGCACTTCGCCAATTTTTTTGATTCTATGCGGACGGGTAAACCTGTTGTTGAAGATGCCGTATTTGGTTTCCGCGCCGCGGCCCCGTGCCTGGCCTGCAACGACAGCTATTTTGAAAACAAGATCATTAAATGGGATCCGGTGAATATGAAGCTGGTGTAATTAATTATATTATAAAAAACAAGCAAGGCTTTGGGGTTCCCAAAGCCTTGCTTGTTTTTTTATCGGTGATTAAGCTCCGTGTTGCTCTTCGTGAATTTCTTCTTCGCGGAACAGTTTTGCGCTTAAATAATCGTTATTCATGCGGGCAATATTGGTTAGCTTAATTTCCTTAGGACATTCTGCTTCACAGGCGCCGGTATTGGTACAGCTGCCAAAACCTTCTTCGTCCATTTGTGCTACCATTGATTGTACACGGCGGTAACGTTCGGGCTGTCCTTGCGGCAGCAAACCTAACTGGGTTATTTTGGCCGATACGAACAGCATGGCCGACGCATTTTTACATGCCGCTACACAAGCGCCGCAACCAATACAGGTGGCAGAGTTAAAGGCCTCGTCGGCTATTATTTTAGGGATGGCTATAGCATTACCGTCGGGTACGCCGCCGGTGTTCACTGATACATAACCACCAGCCTGTTGTATACGGTCAAAAGCAGAGCGGTCAACCGCCAGGTCCTTTATCACCGGAAATGCCGAGGCGCGCCATGGCTCAATGGTAATGGTTTCGCCATCATGAAAGGTGCGCATGTGCAGCTGGCAGGTTGTAATGGCACGCTTTGGCCCGTGAGGGTGCCCGTTAATGTATAAAGAGCACATTCCGCAAATACCTTCGCGGCAATCGTGATCAAAATGGATAGGCTCGTCGCCCTTATGGGTTAAACTCTCGTTTACAACGTCAAGCATTTCAAGGAATGACATATCAGGCGAAATATTTTCGGCCTTGTAGGTCACAAATTTTCCCGCGGTCTGCGCGTTTTTTTGACGCCATACTTTAAGCGTCAGGTTCATATTTCCGTTCATTCTATTTAGATTTGAGATATGAGATTTGAGATATGAGACATTCTGTTTATTTACTAATTCAATAACATCTTTTGAAATGCATAATTCATTTTTTGCAACTCTTCAATCTGTTTAAGCAAGTCATTTAACAAATCGTCTTTTAATAAATTTAACTTATTTGATATAACTAATTGTGTTTGTAACTCATAAGCAGAACCATTGGCTATGCCTAAAAAGTTACAGAAGTCTTTTTTTGAGTTCCTCCCTGCGCCTTCGGCAATATTTGAAGAGATGGAAACTGCAGCGCGCCTGATTTGATTAGTTAGCCAAACTTTTCGTCTGATGGATAACTCACAGTTGCTTTATATACATCAACCGCCAGATCAACCGCTTTATTCCAAATTTTCAACTCCTTTAAATTATGCATGCTTTGGGTAAATTTGAGATATGAGACAGAATTCCTTGAAACCGTACAAGCAAAAGTCTCAAATCTCATATCTAACATCTCAAATCTTACTTATAACTTCTCTGTGTTAAATGCACTGATTCAAATACCAGCTCTTCTTTGTGCAGTACCTCGGGTTGGTTTTCGCCTTTAAATTCCCAGGCTGCTACAAAGGCAAAGTTATCATCGTCGCGCAATGCTTCACCTTCTTCGGTTTGTGATTCTACCCTGAAGTGGCCTCCGCATGATTCACGGCGCATCAGCGCATCGTCAACCATCAGTTCGCCAAGCTCAATAAAATCAGCTACGCGGCCGGCTCTTTCCAATGAAGCATTAACTTCCTCGTTTTCGCCGGTTACAATGGCGTTCTTCCAAAAATCAGCTTTCAGCTCCTGTATCAGGCCTTTTGCCTTCTTCAGGCCTTCTTCGGTACGGGCCATTCCGCAATATTCCCACATAATATGGCCAAGATCGCGGTGGTATTCATTAACTGTTTTGGTGCCTTTTAGCGCAAGCAGTTTATTTACATGCGCAATTACTTCTTTTTTGGTTTGCTCAAAAGCAGGGTGCGAAGTATCAACCTTTTTAGGACCGATGGTAGCCAGGTAATCGCCAAGGGTGTAAGGGATTACAAAATAACCGTCAGACAGGCCTTGCATTAATGCAGATGCACCCAGGCGGTTAGCCCCGTGATCAGAAAAATTACACTCGCCCAAAGCATAAAGGCCCGGTACGTTGGTACTTAAATTATAATCAACCCAAAGGCCGCCCATGGTATAGTGTACGGCAGGATAAATACGCATAGGTTGTTTGTATGGGTTCTCGTTGGTGATCTGTATATACATATCAAACAAGTTACCATACTTGGCAGCAACCGTTTCTTCGCCCAGGCGCTTTATAGCATCGGCAAAGTCAAGGAATACAGCAAAGCCCGATGAGCCTACGCCGCGGCCTTCTTCAACCATTTCCTTAGCGTTACGTGAAGCCACATCGCGCGGAACAAGGTTACCGAATGACGGGTATTTACGTTCCAGGAAGTAATCGCGGTCTTCTTCTTTAATCTGGTCGGCTTTGATCAGCCCTTTACGCAGCTGCTCGGCAAGTTCAACCGTTTTTGGCGCCCAAACCCGTCCATCATTACGTAATGATTCTGACATCAGCGTTAATTTAGACTGGTGATCGCCGGATACCGGGATACAGGTTGGGTGTATTTGAGTATAGCATGGGTTGCCAAAGAAAGCGCCGCGTTTGTGGGCCCTCCAGGCAGCAGTTACGTTTGAACCGATAGCGTTTGTTGACAGGTAGAACACATTGCTGTAGCCGCCTGTACACAACAGCACCGCGTGGCCTGAGTGCGTTTCAATAGCACCGGTGATCATGTTACGGGTAACAATACCTTTGGCATGGCCATCAACGACAACCACATCAAGCATTTCGGTACGGGTGTACATTTTTACTTTGCCAGCGTGTATCTGGCGATTAAGCGCTGAGTACGCTCCTAACAACAGTTGTTGTCCGGTTTGGCCGCGGGCATAAAACGTACGTGATACCTGCGAACCGCCGAAAGAGCGGTTATCCAGCATGCCGCCGTACTCACGGGCAAATGGAACACCCTGTGCTACGCACTGGTCAATAATGTTTACAGATACTTCGGCAAGGCGGTATACATTGCCTTCGCGGGCGCGGTAATCACCGCCTTTAATGGTATCATAGAACAAGCGATAAACACTATCGCCATCATTCTGATAGTTTTTTGCCGCGTTTATACCACCTTGTGCCGCAATAGAGTGCGCACGGCGGGGGCTGTCCTGAAAGCAAAAAGATTTTACGTTATAACCCAGCTCGGCCAGTGAAGCCGCGGCCGAAGCTCCTGCCAAACCGGTACCTACAATAATAATATCGTATTTACGCTTGTTGGCCGGGTTAACCAGCTTCAGGTTAAATTTATGCTTGCTCCATTTTTCGGCTAATGGGCCTTGAGGAATTTTAGCATCTAAACTCATTTCTCTTATAATTTATATTAGTGAGTGGTTGAGTGGTAAGTGGTGAATGTGTAAGCGGTGAGTGATTAACAACACCTTGCCATATTCAACCTGTTACAACCTGATCAACCATTTAACTTAATCAACTTAAATTAGCCTTTGTGTACAAAAAAGTAATACACAGGCATAAGGGCAAAACCCAGCGGTATAATAACCGCAAACAACCATGTACCTATTGCATATACTATAGGTGTATACTTACGGTGTACCCAACCCAGCGAGCGAAAAGCGCTCTGGAAACCATGTAACAGGTGAAATGACAAGGCACCCATAGCTATAACATAGATAAGTACATACCAGATGTTACCAAAGGTATGTGTTACACGTGCATGAAGGTCTTTTACCCTCACTATTTCCACATTGTTTTCAGTAGAAACAGAGTGATTGAAATCGGCAGATGCCGGTGTATAGGCCGACTCTGTAGTTTGGCCTGTAGCCAGGTCGGTACGATACTCCTTAAAACCAACTTCGTTGGTGTATTTATATTTGTACCAAAAATCGCCCATGTGTATCACTATAAACACAAACAGGATTGATCCTAAAAGTCCCATGTTTTTCGATGACCAGCTGGCATCTGATTTTGGCTGTACTGCATAACCCACCGGGCGGGCCTTGCGGTTTCTAACCGTTAAAACAACAGCATATACCGCATGTACTACTATACACAGGTACAAGATCCATGCAACAACTTCAATTGGTGGAAAGTGTGTTAAGAAGTTTGCATACACATTAAAACCAAAACCATTATCGTTGCTAAACAACAGCAGGTTGCCCCCAAGGTGCACTATTAAAAAAGTACACAAAAACAAGCCTGTTAAAGCCATGATCAGCTTTTTTCCCAGCGATGAGTTAAAGGTTTGTTTAAATTCGCTCATTATGAAATAGATTTATTTTTGGCAAAAGTATTTATTAAATGCCAAAAGATAGAAATGCAATTGGCTTATTACCCGCTAAATGGCTATTTAGAATCAATCTAAGAAATTACTTTCAAATTACACTGTGTTCTCTATATAATTGGTTTAAAAAACAGGGTGAATTTGATGTCCGCAGCGCTAAACTAATCGTTTGGGATATACTTTCTCCGCGCCGGCCGAACGGCTTCGGGCCAAAGCGGGCAGGACTTGCTGGCCTGGTTCGGCCGAGGGGGGATTAGCAATTTTGCCTGAACAAGACCGGTGTGGCAAAGAAGCATTTCTGGCGACTTGATAATTAATTAGAGATTAAGTATATCCTTAAACTGTTAAATGATAATTTTATAAGAAAGTTCTAATATCTTTCATAGCATCATGAAAGCACTGTTAAGCCTAATAAAGTGACCTGTTTTGATTGTGATGCTAATACCAAACAGACTGACGGTAAAGAGTACCAATGGTCAAACGGGCATAAGTTTAAAAAATGAAAAGATATACGATTTTGATCATTGGTTGTTTATTATGTCTATCAGGATGCGGAATGTTCTGTTTCGGAGTATCAATGTTTGCTTATCAAGGGCCTCCTTTAACTCCGTTTAAGAGCAAGTTAGGAGAGATTTCATTTTCCTGGTGGCTACCAACTATTATAGTGGGTGCAATCTTTTTAGTTTTTACTAAAAAGCCAAGTAAATAAATTACTTAACTTCTGTGGCTTGATACGTTATGGCCTCCTATCAAGACAAAAGTAACAGCCCTGGGATACAATTGGCGCTCTGCGATAGGTTTGTTCGCTCTGTATAGCATGCGGTTGCCACGCTACGCTCGCAATGACATGGGAAGATGATGCTTTTATTGCAAATGGGTAACGATAGGCTATTCGCTCTGTATAGCATAGAGATTGCTTCGTTCCTCGCAATGACGGGTATTTTTTTATTAATGGGCCGGGGGTGGATGAGTAATGCTGTAATTTTTTAGTTAATCAATCGCCATCACTTTATCTTTTAAAACCGCGAATATCCTGTCGGTTTTTTGGCTACGGATAGCCACCTTGCCGGTAAATTTACCGAAAGAGGGTAATATGGCCTGTCTGCCGCCAAACGCGAAACAAGGCAGGGTAATCTGTTGCCGTCCGCGCCCGCTTAAACAAACGCCGGGATGGATGTGTCCGCAAAAAACGTATCCCTCAGCGTTTTGCAGCTCATCGCCCTGCAATGGCTGATGCATCAGTAAAAAAGGACCCAACAACAGCTCGTCATATAGTTGAATATTTAATTGCTGGTAATGGCTATCGGCAATAATATCATGGTTTCCCCTGATCAGGATGATCTGTAAGCCGGGGAACTGACTGCGCCAAAGGATGAACCAGTCCCAGTCGTTATTCATGTCGCTATGAAAGAGGTCACCCAGGAACAACAGTTTTTCGGGCCGGTGCTCATATACCAGGTCAGACAGGGTAGCCAGGTCGCTTTGCTCCATATCGCGTGGTACGGCAATGCCTGCTTTGCGGAAGTGGCCAACCTTGCCAAAATGCACATCGGCAATAATCAAAGCTTTTTGCTGCTCCCAGTATATGGCTTTTTGAGGAAGCAGGGAGAGGTTTTGCCCGAGTAAATTAAATGGAGTTGCCGCACTGATCATCATAGAACGGCAAATTTAAAAAATTTATTCGGCGGATGGAGAAGTTGCTGTAGTTGTAAACTGTAGCTGTCCGAAGTCTCTGACTTCGGACTTTTATGCAGGTAGTCTGAAGACTACCGCGTGGATAACTGCAAGCCTTGATTGTAAAAGCGGCGGTAATTGTTTGATTTAGTGTAGCGCGGGTTTCATATCCGCCGTAATGGTATAAAGCCAATTGAAACCGAACCGATATGAAATTACAAAGACTTATTATGACGCCGTTGGCCCTGCTTGGTTTAGCTGCCTGCCATAAAGATAATGCCGAACCGGTAAAATTATCAGGCACCTATACAGGTATATTTAAATCAACCAGCCCAAATGCCGCGAGCGGTACAGTAAAACTTGTTGTTACCGATAAAACATACCTGGCGGAATTAAAAACTTTTATGAGGATTGAAAGCCGTGGTACATATACTATAAATAATAATCAAATAACTTTTAAAGACAGCACCGCGCATACCGCAAACTTTGACTGGAGCTTGCTGCTGAACGGCGTTTATGAGCAAAGTGCAAAGAACGATAGCCTGATACTGGTTAAAAAAGGCGAAGGCTATAGTTATATGTACAGGTTGAAAAAGCAGTAGGTCTTCCAGTGTTGTCATACACCTCCACTGCTATTGGGACGGGGGAGAAATCTGGCATGATTAATAGCCGGTGCCGAAACACTGCCGGGCAGCCTTTACATCATTATATATCTATATTAAAACAACATCATAAATTTCTTATTACTTTTACTGCAACCAATACGGTTTACATGAGTAATACCTTTAACCGACCCATTCGCGTTTTAGTTGCCAAGGTGGGGCTTGACGGGCATGACCGCGGAGCTCGCATTATTGCCACCTCCCTGCGCGATGCCGGCATGGAAGTAATTTATACCGGCCTGCGTCAAACACCCGAAATGGTGGTGAACACCGCCCTGCAGGAAGATGTGGATGCCATAGGCATATCCATATTGTCAGGAGCGCACATGACCGTTTTCCCCAGGATAATTAAGCTGATAAAAGAAAAGCAAATGGATGATGTGCTGCTTACCGGCGGCGGCATTATACCCAATGATGATATGCTTGCGCTAAAGCAATTGGGCGTTGGCGAGCTGTTTCCTCCCGGTACCAATACCCAGGATATTGTTGCCTATATTACAACCTGGGTGCATGAGCACCGTAATTTTTAATGACCAGAAGCCATGGAATATCAAAATTTACTGATACAAAATAAAGACCGCATACAATACATTATTATAAACCGCGAAAGCAAGCTTAACGCGCTGAACAAAGACACCCTTACCGAACTGCATACCGCGTTCTCTGAGGCTTTTAAAAACCCGGCAGTGGGTGGCATTATTATTACGGGCGCGGGCCCTAAAGCCTTTGTAGCCGGGGCCGACATCAGCGAGTTTGCACATTTTGATGTTGCGGGCGGCACAGCCCTCGCACAGCAGGGGCACTCTAAAGTGTTTGATCTGATTGCTAACGGCAACAAACCGGTAATAGCGGCAATAAACGGTTTTGCACTGGGCGGCGGCCTGGAACTGGCCATGGCCTGCCACATCCGCATGGCGTCTGAAACGGCAAAAATGGGTTTGCCCGAAGTAACGCTGGGTTTAATACCTGGTTATGGGGGCACACAGCGTTTGGCCCAGTTAATTGGCAAGGGAAAAGCTTTGGAAATGATCCTTACCGCTGATATGATAACGGCGGTAGAAGCACAGCAGTTTGGCCTGGTTACCCACGTGGCCTGCCCGGAAGACCTGCTACCCGCGGCCGAGGAACTATTGCAAAAGATATTATCAAGGGCGCCGCTGGCGTTAGCCTCGGCCATTCGCGCGGTAAACGCCGGATATACGGATGGCATAAATGGTTATCAAACCGAAATTGAGGAATTCGGCCATTGTTTTGGCACCCGCGATTTTAAGGAAGGTGTGGACGCTTTTTTAGGAAAACGAAAGGCAGAATTCAAAGGCGAATAGCGCATCTCCATTTTTAAGCTTTTCGCACCGCCAAAAAACTAAACTGAAATTTTAAAAAACCAGACGCGTTTCTGGTTTTTGAACAAATTGAGCGTTTTCTCGCTAAAAATGTGTTAAAAGCATTATAAACATCAATAAAACGACTTCAAAACACTTCTTTTTTAAGCTTGACCCTGCATTAATTTTACAAAAACCAGTGGGTTAAAATCTATTTTTACAATACCCTGACCATAAGACCCATTTGGTCAAAAAATAAATCATTGTTAATCAATTGATTAAATATTCATGACTTTTGGATGAAAAATCATATATGATTCTGTGCTTTACTTTGCACTGTGTTTATAAAAACATATATCAAAAACACACAATTGTTATGAAAAATACATTTAAAATTTCAGCCCTTGTTTTAGCATTTGCAGGATTTGCAGTAGGCGCTAAAGCACAAACATCTACCCCTTCAACCACATCAACTACAACTAAAGACGGTATCCGCTACAGCATCGGTGTTGATGCAGGTATCCCTCTTGGAGATTTTAAGGACAGCCACAAATGGAACTTAGGTGGTTCGGTACAGGCAGATATCCCGGTTCTTTCAAACCAGTTATTTGTAACCGTTAACGCTGGTTATAATAACGTATTCGGTAAAAAAGATATCGGTGGTGTTGCTGGCGCTGACGCTACTGATCTTCACTTAATACCAGTTAAAGCCGGTTTAAAATACTTCCCTATCGAGAACTTTTACGTTCAAGGCGAAGCTGGTGCAGCATTCTTGTTAAACAAATCTGACGTTAATGCTACCAAATCAACCGCGTTTGTTTATGCTCCTCAGGTAGGTGTTCAATTTCCTGTAAGCGCAAACGGTAACTTTATTGATGCTGGTATCCGCTATGAAGCAACTACCAAGTACAATAGCGCGTTTGATGCCAGCAAAGTTAATTTCCTGGGTATTCGCATAGCGTACGGGTTTTAATATGGCCCTACTTATACCTATAAGCAAAAGGGGACGGTCAATTGACCGTCCCCTTTTGCTTATGTGCTTTTTTTATATTTAAGCGCCGTTTTAAAATAAAGCTCCATAAATTAGCAACATTGTTAGTAACTTAACACGTTTAAATACATTTACCGTTATCAGTATTGCTTTTATGAAGAAAATCCTCATCATTGATGATGAAGTTAATGTGGCTTTATTGCTATCCAAATTTTTAATTCGCAACGGCTTTGATGTTAGTACCGCTTCAAGCGGCACAAGTGGTATGGAGGCGCTTAAAAACGATGAATTTAACCTTGTGCTGTGTGATTTTAGGCTGGAAGATACTGACGGCCGCGAGATGCTCAGAAATATAAAAAGTCAATATCCTAAAACCGGCGTAATTATTATTACCGGATATTCAGATATTAAAATGGCAGTTGAGCTTATTAAGATGGGCGCCTATGATTATATTACCAAGCCTTTATATCCAGATGAGATATTAAATACTATTAACAAGGCTGTTGAAACCCATTACGCTCTGGTAGAGGAGAGTGACAGTGACACCGTAATTATCGACAAATCAAAAAGCAAAGACAATAAAAAACAGGTATTTGTTAGTGAATTTGTAGCCGGCAACAGTAAGGCTTCAAAAGAGTTACTTCGGCAGATAGAACTTGTAGCGCCTACCAATTACAGCGTGATCATACTGGGCGAAAGCGGCACGGGAAAAGAATCGGTAGCCAAAAGCATTCACCTGAACAGCCCAAGGCATAACCAGCCTTTTATTGCCATGGATTGCGGCTCACTAACTAAAGAGCTGGCTGCCAGTGAATTCTTCGGACACGAAAAAGGGTCATTTACCGGCGCTTTATACACCAAGATAGGCCACTTTGAAATGGCTAACGGAGGCACTTTGTTTTTAGATGAAGTAGGGAACCTTTCATACGAGATACAAGCGGCTTTGCTGCGCACCGTTCAGGAACGGAAAGTAAAGAGGATAGGCAGCACAAAAGAAATTGACCTGGATGTTCGCATTATTATAGCTACTAATGAAAACCTGCTTGATGGTATACAAAAAGGTAAATTCAGAGAAGACCTTTATCACCGTTTTAATGAGTTTACCATATATATGCCGCCCCTGCGCGAGCGTGGTAGTGATATTATGCTATTGGCTCAACATTTTTTAAAGATGGCCAATAATGAGCTCGGACGCAATGTAACTGCATTTTCGCCCGAGGTTATTGATTGTTTTATGAATTACAGGTGGCAGGGGAATATACGGGAACTTAAAAATGTGATCAGACGGGCGGCTCTGCTGGCCGAAGACAACGAGATTACGATGAAAGCGCTTCCGCTGGAGATTTCAAATTTTAAAAACACCTCATTTGAACAATCCTTTGCCCCAATTTATGAAGCGCCTGAACTGAAAGAAACGCGGCACGATCTTAAAAACGCAGCGCTCGAGGCCGAATATGAAACCATTATTAAAGTTTTAAGAGAGGTAAATTTTAATAAAACAAAGGCAGCCGAGATATTGAACATCGACCGGAAAACATTATACAACAAAATGAAGGCTATAAACCTCAAATAAAATGGAAGATCAGCGGCAAGGGACAGAACACAACGATGATAACCTGCGTCAGCTGAGGCACGACATAAAAAATCAGCTTTCAAACATTCATCTCGCACTTGAGCAATTGAAATATGAGATCCCGGAAATTTCTGCCGATTGTTTGTTTTATCTGGATACAATTTCAACAAGTTCAAAGCAAATAGACAACCTGCTTAATACCCTTAAATAGCATTTTATAAATGCATATTACTTTAAAAAACGCTAAACCAATTTGGTGTTTTTTTGTTTTATATACAGCATAAACTAACTAAGCCTTAATGTCAATTTTTAATTATAAACAACGTAATAACATCATCCTGGTGAGCATTGTTGTGCTGGGTTGTTTTTTGTTGTATGCACTTAGCGGTTTATTTAGTTCCATATTAGGAGCCATTGTATTATTTACCATTTTTAGGCCCCTGTACATTACACTTGTCGACAAAAAAGGCTGGAATAAAGCACTTGTTGCCTTATTTATCATTTTCTTTTCGCTGATAGTCATAGTTATTCCGTTCTTATCGCTAAGTATAATGGTTGTTGGTAAAATTTCCAGCATCAATATCAAATCGCTGCCTATTGATCAATGGACTTCCAAAATAGATGCTTTTGCCGCTACAAATCTTAACCAGCCACATTTTGCCGAAAACACCTTACAAAAATTAGGGACTTTTGCTACCGAACTATTCCCATCCATATTGAGCAGCGCGGCAAACATTATCATAACCCTGCTGGTTTTATATTTCTTGTTGTATTTTATGCTCACCCAAATAAAAGAGTTTGAAGCGGGCCTGTTAAAATACGCGCCCTTTCGCGAGCAGCATGCATTAAAATTTGCGGCTGCCCTGCGCGATTCTACCTATTCCAACGTTTTAGGACAGGGAATAATAGCAATTACGCAAGGCACCTTACTGGCCATGGGCTTTTATGCATTCAAAATTCCGGATGCTGTATTCTGGGGAGTTATAGGCGCCTTTATTTCGTTTTTACCGGTTGTGGGGGCACCAACACTATGCATACCTGCCAGTATTATACTATTTGCACAAGGACATACTTTAAGTGGCATTTTACTTTTAGCATATGGCCTGTTATTCATAGGCAATGTTGATAACGTTTTACGGATGATCATCAACAGGCGCATCGCTAATACCCATCCTATCATATCAGTGATCGGGGTATTTATCGGATTGCCGCTTTTTGGAATTTTAGGCCTGGTTTTTGGACCAGTATTGTTATCTTACTTTTTATTGTTGCTGGAGATATACGAAACTAACAGAATGGCCGCTGATCGCCTTGAACGAATACGAACAACGCCAGAGAACTGACAAATTGAACACTTTTGTGAACACAACAACAAAACATTATGAGCTCAAAAGTGATTTTATATAAAAATTACAAACAAATTTGCTGATCTGTAATATTTGGCAGGATATTTAATCATATTAAAACAAATGTTCAACTTAAAATTATATTACAATGAATGATAACACAAAAGTAGTTGTTGCATTGCTTGCCGGTTTGGCAGCGGGGGCAGCTTTAGGGATCTTATTTGCGCCTGATAAAGGTAACGAAACACGCGACAAGCTCACTGAATCATTAAAAAATCTGGGCGATTCAATTAAAGAAACCGCCGCAGCCGAAATTGATAACCTGGTGGGGTTAAAAGACAAGGTGGTTGAAAATATAAAATCAAAGATTAGAGGTGCAGAAGAAGAGTACCAGGATGATCTGGAACACGCATAATTTACATTGTCCCGGATGATCTGTTTTTTGGATTGGATTGTCCGGGATCTATAAAATAAATATCTATGGAAGCCAAAAAGGAAACACCACCACTGCCGCCAATTGTTGATCAGCTAAAAGAATACGCCGAAACGCGATTCAAGCTGTTAAAATATGAAGCTATTGAGGGTGGAACTTCAATTTTAGCAAGTATGATCACTGATGTCATTACGGCTATAAGCATGATATTGGCTTTTATATTTGCCAGCTTTACCTTAGCTTATTATTTGTCCGACGTGTTAGATTCATTTTGGGAGGGTTTTGGATGTGTTGCGCTTATATATTTAATAATAGCAGTTATTATAAAACTTAACAAAGAGCGTATTGAAAAACCACTTGCTAACCTCTTTATCCAAAAAATATTTAAAAAATAAAAGCCATGGACTTCCAGATAAAGAATATTGAGGATCTGAGAGAGGAGATATCCAGGATCAGGATTATTCAAGAGCAGCAAGGGGTAGCATTGGCTAAACGCTTTAATAGCCCTTCAGCAATATTTTCAAGCATAATGTCCCTGATAAACTCAGGGAGTAATGACGATGGGGATAAACAGCCAAGTATTTTTAATCAGGATCTTTTAGGGCTGTTATCAAGAATTGTATTACCTGTCACCCTGAATAAAACCGTGTTCAAACGGTCAAACATCTTGGTTAAAGCATTAGTTGGCCTATTATCGCAAAAAGCGTCAAATTATATCAGTGGCGATGCGGTTCATACCATATGGGACAAGGCAAAATCAATTTTTAGCGGCATGTTAAAATCCAAACCACAAAGTACATCAAAGCCAATGCCGCATGTGCCGCCGCCGGTTGTTATGTAGTGTATTTTAACCAAAAGTTTTACAATTTACAGAAAAGGCTATTTTTGCACTTTATTTAATAAAGTGGGAAAAGATAAATTAAAACGCTTTGCCGAAATTGAAACCTTTAGCAACGTACTACAACTGGAGGCGGGTAAGCCTTTTAAAGGCCAGTGGAGCAATGCTTTTTTTAAAAACAACAATCCGGTAGTTTTGGAGCTGGCCTGCGGTAAAGGCGAGTACACTGTAAACCTGGCCAACTTGTTTCCTAATAAAAATTTTATTGGCATTGATTATAAAGGCAATCGTATTTGGCGCGGTGCCAAAACAGCCATTGAAGATGGTGTAACAAACGTTGCGTTTTTACGCATCCAGATAGAAAACCTGCTTGATTATTTTTACGACGGCGAAATTGATGAGATCTGGATAACTTTTCCAGATCCCCAGCCACAGTTGAGCCGAGAAAAAAAGCGCCTTACTTCTCCGCGTTTTCTCGATAAATACATTAAAATACTAAAACCGGGCGGCTGCGTCAATTTGAAAACAGATAATGACGGTCTGCACGCTTACACTGCCGAAAAAATAGAGGAACTAAAGCTAAAACTGCACGTTAAAACCGAAGACCTTTATCAGTCGCTTCATGCGGATGATGTATTATCGATCAAAACATATTACGAAAAAAAATATTTAAAGGATAATAAGAACATTAACTATCTTAAGTTTTCTTTTGCGTAAACTGATAAATGGACGATATTAATTTTTTTGATAAGGTGTACCAGGTAGCCCGGCTTATACCACCGGGGAGAGTAACCTCATACGGTGCAATTGCCAGTTATTTAGGAACTAAAGGGTCATCGCGCATGGTTGGCTATGCTATGCAGGCCGCCGGCAAGGTAGTTCCTAAAGTGCCTGCACACAGGGTGGTAAACCGGCAGGGCCTGCTTACCGCTAAATTTCATTTCGGGGGCGATTTGATGCAGCAACTGTTGGAAAGCGAAGGGGTTAAGGTAAAGGACGATCAGGTGCAGGATTTTAAAAACCTGTTTTGGGATCCGGCCATCGAGCTGGCGTTATAAAAATTGCAACAGCTCCATCCTGTTGCCAAACGGATCAATAAAAGCAAAACGCTCGCGGCCCGGGATCAGCGGTTCTTCAACTATTTCAACTCCGTTACTTACTAAATGTTTACGGGCGGCGGCAATATTGCTAACCTCAAACGCTGTATGCCTTATGGAACGGGGCAAACTATCTTCAACCCCGATATGCATTTCTATATCAGCCACTTTAAACCAATAACCGTCTGACGAGAACACATCGGGCCGTGTTATTGGCTGAAGGCCTATAACACGGGTATAAAAAAGTCTTGCTTCTTCCAATTTTTCATGAGGAACACAAATGTGTATATGGTCGGCCCGTTTAAAGTTGATCATGATCGCGGATTGTCTTTAGCTTTTCGGGTTGAAGAAATGCTGTAATAGCCCATCTTCCATCCTGATGCTCCGGTAAAGATAGATCACCGGGCTATTTAAACAAATAATTTACACCAAATTGAAATGCGGATAAGTCCGTTGTGTAATAAATATATCTGGTTATGGATGCAGGTATCCAGTAGGTACCGTAAATCTCAATGTGTTTGTTGATCTGGGTTCCTGCTTTTATAGGAAGAGAAATAACAAGGCTCTGAAACTGCGGGTATTTATTCTGGGTTGTAACAACACCATAGCTATAGGTAGTAACGTAGTTGTAATTATTATACTTAAAAACATTCACCGCTAACCCCACATCAAAAAACGCTTTTAAATTATCTGTGGAATAAAAATTATACAATATCTGCGGCGTTATTGCGGCATTAAATTGCTTGAAATCAAGATCATATTTTGTAGGACCGGTACCTTGCTGTTTCGAAAACTTAAATCGGTTCATAGCAGCAGCCACTTCCAACCTTACAACCAGCCTTTCGGTGTATTTGTTCAATAAAAAATCCATCCCTCCCGATATAACCGGCGAAAAAGCATTGTCGCTCGACCCTTCTTTAAAAGGGGCCACGGTATTGTCGCCCTTAAATTGTAGCTTACTGCTCCTTACTCCGGCCCCGGCAAAAAACCGCACACTTGAATTTATATGAACCGACTGCTGTGCTTTAGTACCGCCGTTTATCCCTATGGCAATGTCAGAAAGGTCATGTTCTGTATATGTTGCCTTCTGTATGCGTGTCAAAATCCCTTTATTATCCGGTTGGTACATGACCGCCAGTCGCAATAACTGACCAGTGTAACTGTTTATACTTGAAATGGATCGGTTTTCCTCATCATAGTACAAATATTGCTTTAAGCTAATAACGGTTTTAAGGCGCTTATCTAATACATAATAACTTGATTTAATGCTGTTCGTATATACATAAAGCGAGATATTTTTCCCGTCTACAACGTTTTTTAAGAAAACGGTATCTGTTACGTATGCAGTATCAAGCTTATGGCTTAATTGCGTCAGCTCAACAGTACTTGTGGTAATATTAACAACAAAACGATCATAGTATTCCGAATTATTTATTCCGAACGCATTCGCATTTAATACTGAAATTTTTTGGGGCGAACCGCTTAACGTTTGTTTGAAGGTGATCTCTTCGGGATTTCTGGCCCATTCCCGGTAGTCAATAAACCCATTTAATGTATCATTCTTAAAATTAACAACATAGCCGGGTTTGTAATTGCTTTGAGCGTTTAAAAAAAGAGGTACAACTGACAATAAAAGTACAACACAAATAAAATATTTCATATATAAGATTTAGGTTTGCTAAATATATTGGATTTTTTTTTTAAAAACTGAAGCGCCCTATAAATAGCATCAGAAATTTTACTTAATAAACTCATGGGAAAACTTATAGCAGAATTTGATGCCTACCGTACTAAAATGAACGATAGGATAATGGAGACAGCCAACACGAATATTAAACGTTTTTTTGCGCTTGATACAACCAGCTATGCCGAAGCCGCGTTAGATGTAAAGACTAAAGAAATGCTTGGCCTGGTAGCCAGCATGGTTTTACGTTGCGATGACTGCATAAAATACCACCTGGGTAAATGTCATGAAGCCGGCGTAACCAGCGACGAAATGAACGAAGTGTTTATGATTGCCAATCTGGTAGGCGGCTCTATCGTAATTCCCCATTACCGCCGTGCGGTAGAGTATTGGGATGAACTGAATGAAGATTAGCAAGTTGTGGGTTGTCTAAGTAATCATTTATAAATCGCACTAGTGGATTTATGTAACTCATAACTTCTCATTTGCAACAAGGTATTATCAAATTATTAAAACAGCTATGCCAACTGCTCATACAAAACTGCCAGATGAAAATTTAACCCGCTGTGCCTGGGCCGGCACCGATCCTTTATATAGAAAATATCATGATGAGGAATGGGGAAAAGAAACCCATGATGATAAAACGCTTTTTGAGTTCCTCGTGCTCGAATCGGCACAGGCCGGTTTAAGCTGGATCACCATTTTACGCAGGCGCGAGGGCTACAGAAAGGCGTTTGCCGGATTTGATGTAAAAAAAGTTGCCGCTTTTACCGATGAGGATGTTGAACGGTTAATGCAGGATACCGGCATTATTCGCAATCGCTTAAAAATTTTAGCAGCTATTAATAATGCACAGCTCTTTATTAAAGTACAACAAGAGTTTGGCTCATTTGATAAGTACCTGTACAGTTTTATGCCCAATGGTAAGCCCCTTGTTAATCACCCTGAACATACCGTCCCAGCCAGTACACCCATATCAGATGCTATAAGCAAGGATATGAAAAAGAGGGGATTTAAGTTTTTCGGAACCACCATTTGCTATGCTCATATGCAAGCCACCGGCATGGTGAACGATCATTTGGCCAGTTGCAGTTTTAAGTAAATTCAACCCGTTTGCAGACAAAAGCGCGTTTAACAAACTGCTTGTTGCGCCTCATTAAGGTATTTAATTCATTTTAATTCGTGCTATTGATGAAGCTTTTAATTCTATTTTTGCACAGAACCTTTATATTGTAAAGCTGCCAAGCATTAATGGTAAAAAGTCAAAGCCATTAATGACAATATAAAACTAGTGAACGTATCATGAAAAAACTATTTCTTTTGGATGGCATGGCCCTTATTTACCGGGCGCATTTTGCTTTAAGTAAAAGTCCGCGATTTACATCAAACGGACTAAACACATCGGCGGTAATGGGTTTTACCAATACCTTGCTTGATGTTTTGAAGAAAGAAAAACCAACACACATGGCCGTTGTATTTGATACCGACGCGCCAACCGAACGCCATACTGATTATGAGCATTACAAGGCCCATCGTGAAGCCATGCCCGAAGATCTGGCCAAAGCCCTGCCATATGTAATCAAAGTAATTTTGGGTTTTAACATACCGGTAATTACCTCCGATGGTTATGAGGCTGATGATATTATAGGCACACTGGCCAAAAAGGCTGAAAAAAAAGGCTATCAGGTTTATTGCATGACCCCCGATAAGGACTTTGCACAATTGGTATCTGAAAATATCCGCATTTACAAACCGGCCCGCATGGGTAACGAAATGGAGATCCTGGGTGTTAAAGAAGTACTGGAGAAATGGGAAATTGAACGGGTAGAGCAAGTTATTGATATTTTAGGCTTGTGGGGAGATGCTGTTGATAATATCCCCGGCATTCCCGGCATAGGCGAAAAAACAGCCAAAGCTCTAATTAAACAATACGGCTCTGTAGAGGAAATCATCAGCCATAGCCATGAGCTTAAAGGTAAACAGCGCGAAAATGTAGAACAATTTGCTGAGCAGGGATTGCTATCAAAAAAACTGGCCACCATATTGCTGGATGTGCCCGTTGAGCTCGATGAGGAAGGACTGGAGATTTGCGCGCCAAGTAAGGGGCTGCTGGAGCCGCTTTTTGCTGAATTGGAGTTCCGCACACTGGGGAAGCGTGTTTTTGGTGACGATTTTAGTATAACCGAAATGAAATCGGTATCGGTACAAACCGATCTGTTTGGCGAACCCGTTGCTACCGCCCGTAACACCATGACGGTTGATGTGGAGGATATATATGAAGACAACATCATTGCGGCGAAAAACATTGATAATGTACCTCATGAATACCACCTGGCAGATACCCTTGAAAAACGGGTAGAGCTGATCGATATATTACTCCAACAGCAAACCATTTGTTTTGACACGGAAACCACTGGTACTGATGCCAATCATTGCGAACTGGTTGGACTGTCATTTGCTGTTAAACCCGGACAAGCCTGGTATGTGCCCGTGCCGGCCAACCAGGATGATGCTAAAAGTATTGTAACAGAGTTTAAGCCGGTATTTGAACATAAACAAATTGGCAAGATCGGCCAAAATATAAAGTTTGATATTCTGATGCTCAAATGGTATGGCGTTGAAGTACAAGGTGACCTGTTTGATACCATGATGGCGCATTATGTGATAGATCCTGATACGCGGCATGGCATGGACATTTTGTCTGAAAACTATCTGAATTATAAGCCCGTTTCTATAACCGCGCTTATTGGCCCTAAAGGCAAAAACCAGGGCAATATGCGCGACGTGGAGATAGAAAAGATAAAAGATTACGCCGCTGAAGATGCAGATATCACACTGCAGCTTAAATCTGTTTTTGAGCCTAAATTAAAACAGGTGGAAAGCGAGAAGCTGATCAACGAGATTGAACACCCGCTGATATATGTACTTGCCGACATGGAATACGAAGGGGTGAAAATTGATCATAACACTCTTCGCGAGTTTTCAAAAGAACTGGAAACCGATATTGCCAAACTTGAAAAAACAGTTTATGACAAGGCTGGTGTGCGCTTCAACATTGCTTCGCCAAAACAACTGGGGGAGATATTGTTTGAAAAACTGATGCTTGATCCAAAAGCTAAGAAAACCAAAACAGGCCAATACCAAACCGGCGAGGATGTTTTGCTTTCGTTAGCCGCCAAAAGCGATATTGTGCGCGACATCCTGGATTTCCGCCAGTTGCAAAAATTAAAATCCACTTATGTAGATGCGCTGCCGCAAATGGTAAATCCTAAAACCGGGCGCGTGCACACTTCCTACAACCAGGCGGTAGCGGCAACCGGGCGCTTAAGTAGTGTTAATCCCAACCTGCAAAACATCCCTATCCGTACCGAGCGGGGCCGCGAGGTACGCAAAGCCTTTATCCCGCGCGACAGCGACCACAGTATCGTGTCGGCGGATTATTCACAGATTGAGTTGCGCATCATTGCAGAGATCAGTAAGGATGCCAATATGATGCAGGCATTTATCAACAACCTTGATATCCATACCGCCACAGCTGCTAATGTATATGGCATAAGCCCTGATGAAGTAACCAGCGATCAGCGCCGCAATGCCAAAGCGGTTAACTTCGGTATAATTTATGGCCAGTCGGCTTTTGGTCTTTCACAAAACCTGGGCATTCCGCGTAAGGAAGCGGCTGATATTATTGAACAATATTTTGCACAGTTCCCCGGTATAAAACAATACATGAGCAACACCATGAACTTTGCCCGCGAAAACGGTTATGTATGCACCCTGATGGGCAGGCGCAGGTACCTGCGTGATATTAATTCGGCCAATGCAACCGTACGCGGTTTTGCCGAACGAAATGCCATTAACGCGCCAATCCAGGGGTCGGCAGCTGATATGATCAAAATAGCCATGATCAATATCCACCGCGAGTTAAAAGCTCAAAAACTGGATGCCCGCATGACGATGCAGGTGCATGATGAGTTGGTTTTTGATGTGCCTAACCACGAAATTGAACTGGTTAAACCAATTATTATGCATAACATGAAAACCGCCATAAAAACCGAAGTGCCTATCCTCGTAGAAATTGGCACAGGCCTAAACTGGCTGGAAGCGCATTAAAGAACGGTATAAATAAACCCCGGTAGGGCAAAAAAACCTCCGCTGCCAAAACCAAGCGTTTTGATAGCGGAGGTTTTTAATTTTTGGCTGCTTAGCCTGTTTATACGGTTTTTTGATATAAACAAGGGGCTTTGTGTATCCAAATTAAAAAAGCCCTCCGGCCGTTTCGCTGATTTTAGTACAAATACTTCAAAGTAAAGCCTAAAACTTTACTAAGTTTTTTACAATAATCTACCTAAATTTTAAAAACTATATTAATTATAATAGGTTTCTCTTTTAGTAATCTTTGCTTAAATTGAGCCAATAAAACCTGAATGAAAATATTCCATCTGAGTGCTGAGTGTTACCCTGTTGCCAAGGTTGGCGGCCTTGCAGACGTTGTTGGCTCGCTGCCAAAGTACCAAAATATGGCAGGACTGCAGGCTGCGGTTGTAATGCCTTATTATGATAGAAAATTTACCCGCGAAAACGAATTTGATATTGTTTTTAACGCGGCCACATTATTAGACACCAAAAGGCTTTATTTTGAAATATTAAAAGAAAAAACCAACAAGCTTGGCTTCGAGCTTTTTTTAGTAAGGATACCGGGCTTGCTTGATCGTGAAAACGTATACAGCTACCCCGATGAAAGAGAGCAGTTCATCGCTTTTCAACTGGCTTTTCTGGACTGGATAAGCTATTCGCAGCAAACCCCGGATATTATCCACTGCCATGATCACCATTCAGGATTAGTGCCCTTTTTATTATATCACTCCAAATTATACCGCCGCCTGGCAAATACACCTACTGTATTTACCATTCATAACGGACAATATCACGGAGCCTTCGGGTGGGAGCACCTATCATACCTGCCTGAGATTGATCTAACACAAACCGGTTTGCTTGACTGGGCCGGGGGTATTAACCCGCTGGCATCGGCGGTAAAATGCTGCTGGCGCTATACAACGGTATCGCCAACCTATCTTCATGAGCTTTCTATTAACTCAAACGGGCTGGAATACCTGTTCTGGATTGAAAGTGCAAAAGGTTACGGTATTATAAATGGCATTGACACCGAGGTTTGGAACCCGAAAACCGATACTATGATTGCCGGCAATTTTACCTCAAAATCTATAGCAAAAGGCAAACAGGTTAATAAGGATGCCCTTTGCGAAAGGTTCGGATTAGATCCAAACAAGCCATTGTTTACCTTTATAGGCCGCTTAGTGATTGAAAAAGGGGCCGACCTGTTGCCCGAAGCCATTGAACTCAGCCTTATGGATCCCGCAGAAGAGGCCAGCTTTTTAATATTAGGCTCTGGCGACACGGAAATGGAAACTGCCCTGCTGGAACTTAAGGAAAAATATCCCGGCCGGTATAATGTATTTATTGGTTATGACGAAGCACTTGCACACCTTATTTATGCCGGCGCCGACTTTTTACTCATGCCATCGCGGGTGGAACCATGCGGGCTTAACCAGTTGTACTCGTTAAGATATGGCACCATGCCGCTTGTACGTAGTACCGGCGGGCTCATTGATTCTGTTATTGACTTTGGCGATGAGGGCGGTTATGGAATTCGCTTTAATAACGCCAGTGTTGCCGATATTAATCACTCCGTTTCCCGGGCCTGCGCCCTTTATCAAAATACCGTATTACTGCAACAGCTGCGCAAACGCATGATGGCACTCGATTTTTCGTGGGACCGGTCTGCAAAAGAATATATTAACCTGTATGAAAGTTTAAACCCTACGATATGACATCTAAAGTAATTTCAATTGTGCTTGGCGGTGGCCAGGGCAGTCGTTTATCACCCCTTACTGCAACACGTTCAAAACCAGCTGTTCCCATTGCAGGCAAATACCGTCTGGTTGATATTCCTATTTCCAATTGTTTGCACTCGGGTATTACACGCATGTATGTGTTAACACAGTTTAATTCTGCATCGTTAAATAAACATATCAAAAACACCTATCACTTTAGCAGTTTTAGCGATGCGTTTGTTGATATTTTAGCTGCCGAGCAAACGCCGTCGAACGTAACGTGGTATCAGGGTACTGCCGATGCGGTAAGACAAAGCCTGCATCATCTGGCGGTTCATGAGTTTGAGTATGTGCTTATCCTTTCGGGTGATCAGTTATACCAAATGGATTTTGAGGAGATGATCAATCAGCATATAGATGCGGGTGCCGATATTTCGATTGCGACCATTCCGGTTGATGCAGCAGATGTACCGGGTTTTGGTATATTAAAAACCGACGAGAACAATATGGTAACTGCCTTTATTGAAAAGCCTAAAAAGGACTTTGAAAGCTGGGCATCTGAAGTGAGCGATGAGATGCAGGCCAAAGGCCGCGTTTATCTTGCTTCAATGGGTATTTATATTTTTAACCGGAAACTTTTATATGACCTGCTCAACGGGAATGACCATACCGATTTTGGTAAGGAGATCATCCCTCAGGCAATAAAAGAGCATAAGGTATCAAGCTTCCAGTATGAAGGCTATTGGACAGATATTGGTACTATCCCATCGTTCTTTGAAGCGAATCTGGGCTTAACGGATGATATACCAGAGTTTAACCTTTTTGGCGAAAACCATATATACACACGGGCACGGATGTTGCCGCCGTCAAAAATATCAGGCACGTTGATGGAAAAATCCATCATTGCTGATGGCTGCATTATCACTGCAAAAAAAATCACCCGTTCGTTAATTGGCATACGTACCCGCATTGGTGTTGATACAACTATTGAGAACTGTTATGTAATGGGTAACGACAGCTATCAAACGTTGGAGCAAATTGCAGAACTGAAATTGAGCAGTTCGCCGATAATGGGCATAGGCGACAGGTGTGAGATCAAAAACGCTATTATTGACAAAAACACTTATATAGGCAATGATGTAAAAATAAACGTTGGCGAAAGATTACCCGACGGCGATTTTGGCACACATACGGTACAGGATGGCATTGTTGTTATAAAAAAACGGGCTATTATACCAAGTGGAACAATTATTTAATTTAAACTTAAAAAAACAATTCATTATTAATTTGTTATAATAGGTAAAAACTATTTAAAACAAAAAGACGATGAAAAAGGCACTTTGTATGATCGCTTTAGCAGCGATTTCTTTCGGGAGCGTTTTTGCGTATGGTACGGAAGTAAAAACCGGACACGGTTCAATGCAAACCGACACCACCAAGAAAAAGTGGAAACACAAAAAAATGAAGAAGGATACTACAATGAAGAAAGACACGATGAAAATGAAGTAATCTTCTTTATCAGCAAAAAGGCTTCCGATGAACACCGGAAGCCTTTTTGCTGCAATATTATGTAAGTTGACGTACTTACAAATCAATAGTTTCGCCTATGGCGGGCAGTTTTAAGTTAAGACCAGCTTTTATAAACTTTTCGGCCACTTCACTTTTGTCAATTTTAATTACCGGGAACGAGTCATAGTGCATCCCTACAATGTTCTTGCAGTTTATAAATGCGCTGGCTTTTATGGCATCATCGGCGCCCATCGTGTAGTTGTCGCCAATAGGTAAATAAGCCCACGCCAAATCTTCATCGGCAAGTAGCTTCATATCATAGGTAAGTGCAGTATCACCGGCGTAATATATATTTTTACCCTCGTTGGTGTAAATCACAAACCCGGCCGGGTTACCGCCCGGCGCCCCGTCGGGCATGGTGCTTGAATGTATGGCGTTAACCATTTTAACCCTGCCGAAGTCAAAATTAAAACTACCTCCAATATTCATACCATGTACATTATCAATGCCTTTGCCGTTAAGCCACGCGGCAATGTCAGCTATGCAAATAATTTGGGCTCCGCTGTTTTTTTGTATCGTGATCAGATCCGCCACGTGGTCGCCATGTCCGTGCGATACCAGGATATAATCTGGCTTAATGTCGTTAATATCAATTTGCTTAGCCAATGAATTAGGCGTAATAAATGGATCAAACAGTAGTTTTTTGCCGCCTGTTTCTATTTCAATGGCAGATTGTCCGTAATAAGTAGTTTTCATAGCGTATCAGTGTTTGTGGACTCGTATGCTTTAAATATCCGTGTTTAAGCGTAATGATAAAACCATTCCTTACTTCCCAAACATGCCGCCAAGGTCGCCAAACATATCTTTGGTCATTGCTGCCATTTCACTCTGACTTACATTATCAGCTTGTTCTGTGGCTTTGTTAATTGCCACTGCCAATAATTCCTCAATTTCTTCCTTATCCGCCCCGGCAAAAAAAGCGCTGTCGATATGTACAGATTGTACCACTTTATTACCGTTAACAGTTACGGTAATTTTCCCACCCTCGGCAGACCCGGATACGCTGATAGCATCCAAACGTTTTTTTACTTCGCCCGCTTTTTGCTGGGCTTCCATTAATTTATCAAACATGATATTTTAAATTAAATCTACAATCGCCTTAATTAACCTAATTAAACCAATTTACAGGCTGCTAATCGTCACTGGTATCGCCGTTACCATTATAAGCGCTTTTACGCACTATAGGCATACCCGCGGCCTTAAACAGATCATCAAGCTTTAATAAGCTGCCATTGGCTAAGTTAGTTAACAATACAATGGTAATATCGTTTTTCATATCGCGCAAATAAATATGCCTGAACCCGTGCCACCATCCTGTATGGTAAATAACTTGCTGCCCGGGTGCGGTAAATGTACGCCAGCCATAACCATAGCTAAAGTGCCCGTGTACCATAGGGTTACGAGGCACGTAGGCCGAATCAAGTGTGGATTGTTTTAACAACCGGCCTGCGCGTAAGGCACGGTCAAACAGAAAAAGGTCGGCCACTGTGCTGTAAATGCCCTTATCTCCAACTGGGCCATCCAAAAAGTTTTGTACAACAGAGTACCGCCATTGTCCGCGGTCGTGCCCAACCACATCAACCGGTATTTTATCATATACGGCTTTAGAATACACATGCGTATGTGTCATGCTGGCCGGCATAAATACATTGTCTTTCATAAACTGCGCGTATGACATGCCGCTAACCTTTTCAATAATGGCTCCAAGCACCATAAAGTTAGAGTTGTTATACAAGAACCGCTTATTAGGCACGTTAAAAGGGCGCGGCTTATAATCAGCTATCAATTTCATAGCCTCAGCATTAGTGAGCCCCTTTCTTTGATTAAGGTGCTGACTGCGGTATAAATCGTCAACAAAATACACGTAGTTCATCATACCCGACCGGTGAGTGAGCAGCAGGCGTATGGTAATGCCATCATAAGGAAAGTCGGGGAAAAACTTCTTCACGTTATCATCTAAGGTAAGCTTACCGCGCTCCATCAGCATTAAAATAGCGGTGGAGGTCATGGTTTTAGTTACCGACGCCAGCTCAAACTGCGAGCTTAATTTCAGGCTGTCACGATGCAGGTAATCTGCCCATCCAATAGCGTTTTCGTATATGATCTTTCCTTTTTTGGCAACCAGCACGTTGCCGTTAAACCCGCGGGTACGATGAAGCTCTTTCATAACTTCATCTATTTTTCTATCGGCATTTTTAGGGTTGTACGCCAGCAGCGCGGTGGTATCTAATGGCTTGCTGTTGGCAGGGCTTGTCCCTTTATTTTTATCATTGTTTTTTGATGAACAGGATGTCAATATCAGTAGGGCGGCGGTAAATGTTAAAACACTTTTGTACACTAATCTCATAAATAAATTTCTCACTCTTAAACGAATGCGAAAATTAGAAATTATACCGCATGTATATGTTAAAGTTTTAATTTTTTTCGTTTAATTGATACTCTTTATATGTTTAAGTATGAATATTCCGTCAAAATTGCGCTTCCTGGTAATTATCATATTGTTTGCTTCGGCCGCCAGGGCGCAGCAAACCGATATAAACGCGTTGATAAAGCAAGGGATACAGCTTAATAGCGAACATAATTATGCCGGAGCTATTGAAAAATACAAGCAGGCGTTAGTTACCGATCCCGACAATGCGCAGGCCAACTATCAGCTTGCATTTACCCTGCTTGCTTCGGGTAAGGGAACAGATGGCATTCCCTATTTAAACAAAGTAACTAAAACAACCAGCAATTTCACCGGGCCGGCCTTTGAGCTTTTGGGTAGTATTTACGATGCTTCGCACCAGCCGCAGCAGGCTATTGACGCCTACAAAGAGGGGCTTAAAGTAAAACCCGACTATCAGCCGCTGTATTTTAATTTAGGCATCGCATACTTTAGGGCACAGCAATATGCCAATGCCGAACAGGCTGCAATTGAGGCTATTAAGCTTGATCCTAAACATGCCAACAGCCAACGATTGTATGGTTTAGTTACCTTTCATCAAAACAAAAGGGCTGCCGCATTGCTGGGCCTTTGCCGCTTTCTGTTGCTGGAGCCCGATGGCCCCCGTTCGGCCGAGGCTTATACTAATATGCAAAGCATTTTAAAAGGAGGCACTCTGAAAACCGAAAAAACGGATGCTGCCAATATTGCTTTAAATAAAGCGCTTTCGGCGGCGGTAGCCACTACCGCGTCGAGAAGATATGCATCGCCGGCCGATCTGCTGGCGGCCCAGCTTAAAGCTATATTTGTGGCCGTTGGTCAGCTGGCCGAAAAACAAACCGGTAACAACTTTTTCAGGACTTATTATGCCTCGTTTTTTTATAAACTGGCCCAAACAGAGCACATGCCTGCATTTGCCCGGTTAATGGACATGAGCGCCAATAAAGCAGCCGACACCCAATGGCTGCAGCAAAATGAGGATAAACGAAAAGCGCTGGAATCCTGGGTGACCGCAACGGAAGGAAGTTTGTAAGAGGCCCCAATTTTCCCGCTTTAATAATATTCTTTATAATATTGTATATGGACAACCCTGAACCTCTGAACATTGATTATCCAAACGCTGCGCCAGTTATAGCAAAATTTGTATACCCCGACTGGAAATCTCTTTACAAGCTTTTTTTCATGTTTATTTTGTATTCAATAGTCGGCGCGATGGTTTTGGTTTTTTTTTGGAGGGACGCTAAAGATTGGGCTACCCCAACAGTAAAATCGCTCTCGAATCTTGTGCTTTACATTATTACGATGTTGCTTACAATTAGATACGCGATCAGGAAAAGCAACAAACAGTCTTTTTCTACCTTCAATTTTAGTTTTAATAGGATACCGGGTTGGCTTGTGCCTGTCATTATTATAAGTGCTTTAGCTTTGATCGTTGGCTTGGAGCGGATATCCAGCCTGATCCCGATGCCGGAATATGTGCAAAAGATTTTTGAAAAGACATTTACAAAAAATGTTTTTTCTCTTGTTACCGCCATTATTGCAGCTCCCATACTGGAAGAAATATTATGCAGGGGAATAATATTGAAAGGATTGTTAAAAAACTATTCTCCACGAACGGCTATCTTAATTTCGGCTATATTTTTTGGCGTGATACATCTCAATCCCTGGCAGGCGTTGACAGGCTTTTGTGCAGGTTTATTTTTAGGTTGGATTTTTTACAAAACCCAATCAGTAATACCTGGAATAATCATACATGCTACTATTAACATTACGGCTTCGTTGTTTTTATTTTTACCCAAACATCAGCGAGGGCTTTTTAACCTGTTAGGCATGCCTTATTATATTCTACTGTGTGTATGCGCCACGTTGATTTTTGTAGGTGGATGCGTAATCATTCAGAAAAAAACATTACCAACGACAGACTAATACCGCGAGAAGAATGAATTTTGAATGACAGAATCCTAAACATTTGATTATCAGATGTTCATTAATGTTCACGGTGTTCACGGATCGTGAACGTGAACATCACAAGGGTTTTAGGTTGTTTTCCCTTAAATTACCCGCACAAATACATCAAAAGTCTCCCACATCTCACGCTAACATCTTGTATTAAAAAGATTACGCTTAGCCATTCCCTTACATCATATAAAACCATAACTTTGCCCTGCAAAATTTTAATACTACCATGAGTTTCAGAACCGAACACGATACCATGGGCGAGGTACAGGTACCTGCCGATAAATACTGGGGAGCGCAAACAGAAAGATCACGCAATAACTTTAAAATTGGTCCCGAGGCATCCATGCCGAAGGAGATCATCGATGCGTTTGCTTATCTTAAAAAAGCCGCTGCCTATACCAATAGCGACCTGGGCGTGCTTCCGGCCGAAAAACGCGACCTGATTGCACAGGTTTGTGATGAGATATTAACGGGAGCATTAGCTTCGGAATTTCCACTGGTAATATGGCAAACAGGCTCGGGCACACAGTCAAACATGAATGTGAATGAAGTTGTGGCCAACCGGGCTCATGTATTACAGGGCAATAAACTGGGCGAAGGCAAAACTTTTATCCACCCGAATGACGATGTAAACAAATCGCAGTCGTCAAACGATACCTATCCTACAGCCATGCACATTGCTGCATATAAAATACTGATAGATGTAACCATCCCCGGTATTGAAAAACTGCGCGATACCCTGCAGGCCAAGGTTGAGGCCTTTAAAAACGTTGTAAAAATTGGCCGTACACACCTGATGGATGCTACGCCATTAACTTTGGGTCAGGAGTTTTCTGGTTATGTGTCGCAGCTAAACCACGGCCTAAAAGCTTTACGTAATACGCTTGACCATCTTTCTGAACTTGCGCTTGGCGGTACCGCCGTTGGCACAGGCATTAATACGCCAAAAGGCTATGATGTAAAGGTAGCTGAGTATATAGCAAAATTTACTGGTTTGCCATTTATTACCGCCGAAAACAAATTCGAGGCCCTGGCTGCACATGATGCCATTGTGGAAAGCCACGGAGCGTTGAAACAGATAGCCGTATCGTTAATGAAGATTGCTAACGATATCAGGATGCTGGCTTCCGGACCGCGCTCGGGTATTGGCGAGATCCATATTCCTGATAATGAACCAGGCTCATCTATTATGCCCGGCAAGGTTAACCCAACCCAAAATGAAGCGGTTACTATGGTGGCGGCTCAGGTAATGGGGAATGATGTGGCCATATCTATAGGCGGATCAAATGGTCATTATGAGTTAAATGTATTTAAACCTGTAATGGCGGCCAACTTTTTACAGTCTGCCCGTTTAATTGGCGATGCCTGCGTGTCCTTTAATGATCATTGCGCAAAGGGCATTGAACCAAACTACGATGGCATTAAAAAACACCTGGAAAACTCGCTGATGCTGGTTACGGCACTTAACCCGCACATAGGGTATGAAAATGCCGCCAAAATAGCTAAAACAGCATTGAAAGAAAATAAATCATTACGTGAAGCGGCTATAAACCTCGGCCTGCTGACCAATGAGCAGTTTGACCAATGGGTTAAGCCTGAAGACATGATAGGTAGCTTAAAATAACCTCACCAAAGCCCCTCTTCTAAAGGAGAGGGGCTTTTTATTGAACTTGCAGGGTATGCAAAAAATCCAACAAACACGCTTTTTCCTTTTCCGTTTTAAGCTATTTGCTTTAAGTTTTCTGCTTGGGGCCTTTAGCCTTACTGCATGTACCATGAACCCCGACAAACAAACACCCGGCGAAGAATACGTTCAAGGGGAGTGGCGGCAAGACTCGGTACCGGCGCAAAATCGCCTGGTTTCCTATTCATTATATGATCTTAAATTCAGCTGTGATTCTTTTTATATGAAGATCAGTTCATTCAGTAAGATAAATTATGGCCCGGATACCTGCATGAATAGTGGCCATTGGGCAGAATATATTAAAGGAACCTACTCACAAAAGCTGGATACATTGCACCTTAAAGGCGAGTTTTGTAATGCCGACGGCAGTTATAAAGACGAAAAAGGCTGCTTCCGCTCTGGCGATTATGAAGAATATTTTAAAGTGAAGCAAAAGACCGATTCGCTTATTCAATTTGCAAGTACGTCCAACGTTATACCCATCAATGCCCGTTTAATAAAAAGAACAAGCTGTGTACCTAAACCTTTGTGAAATGAAAAAGCACTTTTTCAAAAAGATCATCCTTATCGCATTATTGTATGTTCCCCTGCAAAGTATGGCCTGGGGAACAAATGGACACCGTATTTGCGGACAAATAGCTGACAGCTATTTAACCCCAAAAGCACGTAAAGCTATACAGTCTATATTAGGCCCTGAATCCATCTCCATTACCAGTAACTGGGCCGATTTTATAAAATCTGATCCTGCTTACAATTATATGTACAACTGGCATTTTATTGATCTGGATAAGGCATACACCTACCCGGAGCTGCAAGCCTATCTTAAACAGGATACCAGCGCCGATGCCTATACCAAAATGAACTTTTTGATTACAGGGCTAAAAAAGAAAAACCTTTCCGAAGCAAACAAGCTGCTTTATCTGCGTATGCTGATCCACATTGTAGAGGACGTGCACCAACCCCTGCATACCGGCCATACCACCGATAAAGGCGGCAATGATATTAAGGTACAGTGGTTTGGCAAGGAGAGCAACCTGCATTCGGTTTGGGATAGCCAGCTTATTGATTTTCAGCAGCTAAGCTATACTGAATATACCGCAATGATAAATCACACTACAGCGGCACAGCGTGTGAAGCTGCAAAAAGCGCCCATCAGTGAGTGGTTGTTTGAAAGCAACCAACTTGCCGAAAAACTATATGCAGATGTTAAACCTGGTGATAACCTGAGCTATAAATATAATTTTAAATATATAGAGATCCTTAATAACCAAATGCTTAAAGCCGGCATACGCCTGGCCGGGGTATTAAACAAGATATTTGGATAATTTTAAGGTGAAAGATAAAGGGTTGAATGGTTTGTTAAAAACATCTTCGGCACTTTACTTTTTGCATTTCAATTAAAAATCTTTTGCACTTTACATTCAGCTTTAACCTTAAAAAATGAAAATATTAATGGTTTGCCTGGGTAACATATGTCGTTCGCCGCTGGCTGAGGGTATTATGAAACACCAAGCGGCGGCAAGCGGACTAAATTGGGAAATTGACTCGGCTGGTACAGGCAATTGGCATGTTGGCGAAGCGCCAGACAGGCGTTCCATACGTACCGCCCGCAATCACGGCATTGATATCAGTAAACAAATTTGCCGGCTTTTTGAGGCGGACGACTTCGATTATTTCGACTATATTTATGTGATGGATAAAAACAATCTGAGCGATGTTTTAGCCATGGCCCGGAATGAGCAGGATGCGGAGAAGGTAAAACTATTACTCGGCGATAAGGTGGTGCCGGATCCTTACTATGATGACTCCCGGTTTGAACCCGTTTTTGAATTGATTGAAGGTGGTTGCAAGGATATTATCAGGGAACTTACCAAATAAACAATACGTCCATTGCTCAATGCGTAGCGATGAATAGCAAGAATGTACTCATAAAAAACTCTGTCTCACAACCTTAAATAAGGGCAAATCTTCACCATACCAAAAGGCACGGCCATGCGGCTCAAAGCCGGCTTTGGATAAAACCTTTTGCGAAGCCAAATTCTCCGGATGGGTAACTGCGCAAATTTCCTTTAGCCCAATTTCATTCAGGCCATAAAACACCAGGGCCCTGGCAAGTTCGGTGGCTATGCCGGCTCCCCAGTATTTAAGGTGCAGGCGGTAACCCAGCTCAATACTGTTGCTGTCATAGTCGCTGGGCGAAAGTATACATATCCCTATAAAGTCATTATCGGCTATATTAAAAATGCCCCAGCGCCCCATGCCCGATTGTTTTTGATACTCTTTGAGCGTATCCTTAAAAACCTTTCTGCTTTCCTGCGCTGTACGCTTTTTTACATAGCGTGTTAAGCGGGCATCGGCATCAAGCTCCAATAAAAGGGGTTCGTCCTCGGGTGTAAATTCACGTATCAGCAGGCGCGGCGTTTTAGCAATAATGTTCATGGTTCCTCAAAAATATATTATTCGCCTGTGGCTTAGGTAAACAGAATGTCATTTAAGCCGATACGGAATTACCGCCGGCGTCCCACGAATGCTGACATGAACGCGTCTGTACTTTTTTGATAAACCCACGCTTCAGATAAAGGATTTGCCTAATGGGTAGGCAACTACATGTTTTTTTTAACACCTTTCGGGGCCTTTCTGCATGTAAAAGTGCAAAAAGCGTGCGTTTTTGAACAAAAAAACTAAAAATTAACGCATAATTTGCTTTTTTGTACATTTGCCGCATGGCATCCATCAAACCATCTGTACCCAAAGGCACCCGCGATTTTTCACCTACCGAAATGGTGAAACGTAACTATATTTTTGACACCATTAAAAGTGTGTTCCGCAAATATGGCTACCAGCAGATAGAAACCCCAACGATGGAGAACTCATCTACCCTGACCGGTAAATATGGCGATGAGGGCGATAAGCTGATTTTTAAGATCCTGAATAGTGGCGATTTTTTGGCCAAGGTAAATCCGGAAAAGCTCACAACTCACAACTCCCAACTCATAACTTCCGACATCTCCGAAAAAGCCCTTCGTTATGACCTTACCGTGCCTTTTGCGCGGTATGTGGTACAGCACCAGAACGAGATCACTTTTCCGTTCAAGCGGTTTCAGGTGCAGCCGGTTTGGCGTGCCGACCGTCCGCAGCGTGGCCGTTACCGTGAGTTTTACCAGTGCGATGCCGATGTGGTTGGCTCCGATTCTTTACTGAACGAGGCAGAGTTTATCATGATCTATGACGAAGCCCTTGGTAAGCTCGGACTAAAAGATTTCAGTATAAAAATCAATAATAGGAAAATACTATCGGGGATTGCTCAAATTATAGATAAAGCTGATAACATCATCGACCTAACCGTTGCCATAGATAAATTAGATAAGATAGGGCTTGATGGCGTGATCAAAGAACTGCTGGAACGCGGTTTTACCCAGGCTGATATTGAAAAAATAAAACCGGTTATTTTACTGGAAGGCTCCAATACCGAAAAACTGCAAAGCCTGCGCGAAGCACTTGCCGATTCAGAGACCGGTCTGAAAGGTTGCGACGAAATTGAAACCGTATTTAATTATATAAAAAGCTGTCCGCTGCAAACTGCCAAACTGGAGCTGGACATTACCCTTGCCCGCGGATTAAACTATTATACAGGCGCCATATTCGAGGTTAAAACCAATGAGGTAAATATGGGTAGTATAGGTGGCGGCGGCCGTTATGACGATCTTACCGGCATGTTCGGGCTTAAGGGATTAACGGGGGTGGGTATCTCCTTTGGCGCCGACCGTATTTATGATGTAATGGAAGAGCTTAACCTTTTCCCGGCGGCGGCTAACCAGAGCACACAGGTACTCATCTGTAATTTTGATGCCGCGGGCGAACAATATGGCTTGCCGCTGTTACAGCAGTTGCGCCGCCAAAATATCAATGCCGAACTATATCCGGCGGGGGCCAAGATCAAAAAGCAAATGGAGTATGCCAATAATAAAAATATTCCCTACACGGTAGTAATTGGCAGCGACGAAATGCAAAGCGGCCTGCTTTCCTTTAAAAACATGACCACCGGCAACCAGGAAAAACTTACCGCCGAAGAGATTGTGGAAAAACTGGTAGATAACCGGGCAACTATTTGATCGTACAACGCAGACACGGAATAGCACCTTGTTGTCCTATTTGCCTTGTCTCCGCCATATTATCCTGCCCAGCCTTCTCTGTCCAAACTTCTGAAGTGTATAGCCTCGGCCAAATGTTCCAGCCTGATCTCTTCGCTTCCGGCAAGGTCGGCAATGGTACGTGATACTTTCAGAATCCGGTCATAAGCCCTGGCCGACAGGCCCAATTTTTCCATAGCCCTTTTAAGCAATGTTTGGCCCGCAGCATCTATTTTACAAAGGTCGCGCACCATTTGTGGGCTCATCTGGGCGTTAGCGTGCAAATCAGGCCGGTTGCCAAAACGCTCAACCTGTGCCTCACGCGCTTTGATCACCCGTTCGCGGATCAGCTCGCTTTTTTCTGCCGCACGGTCTGACGATAATTCATTAAAGTTTACCGGCGTTACCTCCACGTGCAGGTCTATCCTGTCCAGCAGCGGGCCCGATATTTTACTCAAATATTTCTGCACCATCCCCGGAGGGCAAATACATTCTTTTTCGGGATGATTATAATACCCGCAGGGGCAGGGGTTCATACTGGCTACCAGCATAAAGCTCGATGGATAATCCACCGTAAATTTGGCCCGCGATATCGTTACCCGGCGCTCTTCAAGCGGCTGGCGCATTACCTCAAGGGCACTGCGTTTAAACTCGGGCAGCTCATCTAAAAACAATACCCCATTGTGCGCCAGCGAAATTTCGCCGGGCTGCGGGTTACCGCCGCCGCCAACAAGAGCCACATCGCTGATGGTGTGGTGCGGCGAACGAAAAGGCCTTATCGTAACCAGCGCATCGGCAGCAGCCAGCTTACCGGCCACGGAGTGTATTTTGGTGGTCTCTAATGATTCATACAGGCTTAGCGGCGGCAATATGGAGGGCAGCCTGCGGGCCAACATGGTTTTACCAGCACCCGGAGGACCGATCAATATTACATTGTGCCCGCCCGCGGCGGCAATTTCCAGCGCGCGTTTAATATTTTCCTGGCCCTTTACCTCGCTAAAATCGCTGTCATAATTACTCAGGCTGTTATAAAATTCCTCGCGGGTGTTCACTACCTCGGGTTCAATACTTATATCGCCATTAAAAAAGCCTGCTACCTCTTTAATATTTTCCACCCCGTACACTTCCAGGTCGTTCACAATAGCGGCTTCACGGGCGTTTTGTTTGGGCAGTATAAACCCTTTAAAACCATCCTTACGTGCCTGTATGGCAATGGGGAGCGCCCCTTTAATAGGCTGCAGGCTGCCATCAAGCGATAGTTCGCCCATGATGATATACTTATCAAGGTTTTCGGATTCCATCTGGCCAGAGGCAGCTAAAACGGCTGTGGCGATGGTAAGGTCATACGATGACCCTTCCTTTTTAATATCGGCAGGGGCCATGTTTACTACAACCTGCTGGCGCGGCATCCTGAATCCGCAGTTCTTCAATGCCGATTCGATACGAAAATAGCTCTCTTTTACGGCCACATCGGGCAAGCCAACAATAAAATATTTGGTCCCTGCTGCAATATTTACCTCAACTGTTATGGTAATAGCTTCGATACCATAAACCGCGCTCCCAAAAGTTTTAACCAACACTGTGATAAGTTTAAATCAAAGCGAAAGATAAATATTTTTTATGGAGGTGAAAAAGGAGTGGGAATATTAAATATCGGCGAGGGAAAATCCTGGCTAAATATTGAACATCGAATGCAGGATGCCCATAAAAGAAAAACACCGAACACCAAAGTAAAAACCTTCAGTATTCGGTGTTCAAAATTCATTATTCGATATTAATTGCTTTTTACCGGGATCTCCTGTACTGTATTTTAAAACAGTAAAAGTCCGCAGGAAACAATTACGCTGGCCAGCACCATAACCGACCATACATTTTGATGCCGTCTGCTCATTTTTTCAAAAGCGACATTGAGCTTTTTTAATCGTTTATTGTTCAGCAATATAAAATGATTGAGCAGCAAAGCGCCAACAGCGCCCAATAAAATAGCTGTACCCATAGTTTCACTAACGCTAAACCAGCCCGATCTTAAACAAAGCTGGGCCAACAGCATCAAATTCGTCAATAAAATGATCATCAGGAAACTCACCCCAAAAAGTGAGTTGAAACGAGGTAAGCTGCCTTGTCCGAAATTTTTGAAGGTCCACCGGTAAAAACTTACATACACGGATTTATAAAATCTTGCAGTGTTCATAATGCTGTGGTTTAAGGTAAATAATCAGTTATAGTAAATATAAAGTATTATATATTGATATAACGGCAAATCATAAAATTTTATTGCGCAATTTTTATAAATAATATTGATTTAGATAGGTTTTGCTTAAAAAGACAAAAATTGTAATAAGTGGAGTTGTATGATGTGAACAATGCAAATAATACCTGCAAAAACTGGTTAAATTAAAAATAAACACGGTGTGTTGGTAGGGAGTATGCACCTATCGCATGCAAAAAGGGGCCGGTTAAAACCGGCCCTTTTTAATTCCAAAACAAGCTTTATTTTGCGGTGGCGGCCATTTCAAGCAGCACTTTATCATTATTTTGCTTTACAACCGACTGGTTATCAAACAACATGGCGGCTCCATTTTGCTGCGTGTAGGCCGGCCAGCTGGGCAACCCTTTGGCATTGGGGTTACCGGTACGGGCAAAGTTTATCCACGCCTGGCTCATTTTAGCGGCAAGGGCATAGGCTTCTTTACCGCCGCCTGTCATTTCTTCACAGCGTTTAATATTATCGAACTCAAATGGTATATCAATACAGTGTATTGATTTGTACATGCCATCCATAACCGGCGATTGCCAAGCAAACTGGTACATGTAAACAGGTGCTGCACCAGCCACCGCCGATTTGGCATTTGCCTGCCGCACCACGCCCGGCCTGAAAGTAGTAAGGTCAATGTCAATATAGTCGGATGGTTTTACCGTATTGGGATATGCTTTGTTTACTTCGGCTATATAGGCATCGGTTTTATCACCATATTTTTTTTGCAGGTATGCTTTGGCTTCGTCCATGGTAAACTTCCTGATGGCAGGGTTAATCATCGAAGCCATAAATTCTGTTTTGGTTGAACCAACCAGCAACGGGATATTTTTTGAAAGCTCAATAGCAGCAGGGTCGGTCATGTTGTAGGGTAAAAAGCTGCCGTCAACACTTGGTTCCCACATCAGGCCAAATGCGCCAACAGCCTTGCCTTCTGTTTTTAGCTGCTGCTGAACTTTTGCAAACGCTTTTTTGCAGGCAGCGCTCAGGCGCTCATACGACATGGTTTGTAACGAATCAACCTGTGCGGGTTGTAAATTTAAAACCTCCATCACTGCCGCACCAATCCGTTTGGACACATCGGCAGTCATAAAATCGCTGCGATAACTGCCGCTCTCAATAATAGCCTTTTGAAACAACCCTTTTGCCGATGGTGCATTCATGAGTGTGCCTACCTTTGCACCGCCTCCCGACTGGCCAAAGATGGTTACATTATCAGGGTCGCCGCCAAAACTGGCTATATTTTGCTTTACCCACTGTAGGGCGGCCACAATATCCATCATGCCCACATTGGCCGATGCTTTGTATTTATCGCCATAGGCCGACAGGTTTAAAAAGCCCAGCGCGTTTAAACGATGGTTAATGGATACCACTACAACATCGCCTTTTTTACTCAGGTTTTCGCCATCATAAGAGGGCAGCTCAATAGCCGAGCCCGCGCTAAAGCCGCCGCCATGCAGCCAAACCATTACGGGCCGCTTTTTTTGATCATTGATGCCGGGTGTCCAGATGTTGAGCTTTTGGCAATCTTCGTTCATATAACCCCAGTTATGCTGAAAAGCAAATTCAATAGGATCAATAACCGTTGTGGTGGCATCAATTGGGCAAACCGCACCATATACCAGCGAGGCACGAACGCCCTGCCATGACGCGGGCTTTTCGGGCGGCATAAAACGTTTGGCCTGCGCGTAGGGTATGCCTTTATAATTAAACATTCCGTTGTGAATGTAACCGCGAACCTGCCCGTTATCGGTACTGGTTACGGCTACATCGTCGCCGGCAATAATGGCGTCATTACTTTTACTTTGGCAAAAGCCATAAGTGGGTAAAAAACACATGGCTAAGACAGCCCAAAATTTGGAGACTTTTTTCATGACTTATCTGGTTTATATAATTGGTTTATAATTATCCTTTAGTTCGAATAACAGAAAACCACATGATATTACAGATAAAGTTTGACTGATAGGCTACCGGCTAACCATCTGAATTATCATTGTGTAGGTTTTACACAATGATAATTATAAATTTTTATTTCCCAATGCCGCAAAACATTTTTTTCCTGCAAATTATTGTACAGCAATTAATTGGCCGTTACCTCAAAAGAACCTAACAAATTAACGTCAGGATCGGCAATTACAGTTGTTGGCTTTGCCTTTACTGGGAATTGCACCGTTGTTGTTTTATCTTTTATGCTGATGTTGTGCAGTTCTCCGTCTAAAGTTACCTGTAACGGGAACTCATAAACGATGGCCTGTTTCTGTACAATGTTAATATCAGCTATATTTTTATCGGCGTCATAATGCCAGGTTATGCTCAGATCAGGGTGGCCCGCGGTGCGCAGCCATTGGTTAAAAAATTGTTTGAGGTCCTGCCCGCTGGTTTGTTCCATTACCTGTCGCAGGTCATCAGTATTGGCATTACCGCCGCGATATTTTGCATAGTAGTTACGGATGCCTTTCCAAAACAGATTGTCGCCCAGCTTGCGCCTCAGCATGTGCAATACCCAGCCGCCCTTCTGGTAGCTGTTGTCATTAAGTAGCTGCATATAGTTGCTGTTAACAGCCGTGTCAACCACCGGGGTAAGCCGTTTTTGCTCAAAGCGCAATACCATCTTTCTGTCAAGAGTTAAGCGCTTCCTCAGGGTATCGGCACCGTATTTATTCTCGAGGTACAAGTTGGTCATATACGTTGCAAAGCCCTCGCTAAGCCACAGGTGCCAAAAGTTTTTTTCGCTGGCGCCATCGCCAAACCACTGATGCGCAATTTCATGCGCCATTAGCTCTTCAATACCCGGCGCATTAACCGATTCCTCAAAATAAAATATGGCGCTGGCGTTCTCCATGCCGCCAAATATGGTTTTTGACTGTACATTGGCCAGCTTTTCATAGCTGTACGGACCAACCTTTTCTATAAAAAAGGGTAAAATCTCTTTGGCTACAGCATAACTTTTAAATCCGGCTTCTTTATTCTCGGGGAACACATAGGTATATACCGGTATTTTGCCAACATTGCCTGGGTGGCCAATGGCAAAATTCGCCACGCCAATCACCATAACCTTGGTTGGCAGCAGGGCGGCTTCACGCCAGTGGGTTAGCTTTGCATGACCAGGCAGTGTTTGCTCTTTTATTTTCAAGCCGTTTGATATCACCTGGTAATGATCTGGCGCGGTAACCACAAATTCAACCGTTGCCTTATCGGCCGGATGGTCAACACAGGGCAGCCAGTTATGCGCGCGGTTGGGCCAGTTATCACCAAAAAAGGTACGATGGCCAAATTTATTGGTTGATATGATGAGCCCATCGGCAGGTACGCCGGCATAACTTAATTTATAGCTGTGGATGCTGTTTAGCTTTGCTCCGGCATATATTTTAACTGCGTCACTATCCTGCACAAACTTCAGCTTTTTACCATTTTCGGTAACGGCCGATACCAGCATCCCCTTACCGGTGCTATTCTTTTTAACAAGGTTCAAATTAAATTCGCCTGTATTCTTGAGAAATTTGATAGCAACGGTAGCCTGGCCTTTAATGTTGTTATTAACATCATTAAGCTGCAGGGCAAATGTATAATGCTGTACATCAATAGCTGCCCCGGGAACCTGGGCATGAGCCGGAACAGTAAAAAGGGTTGGTAACGATAAAAGAACTGGAAATATCCTGCGCATAAGCTTCCTTCAAAATTGTATTGTACAGCAACAAAGCTAAATAAAAACAGGCTGTTATCTATCTGTACATCCCTGCGGACAATCATATTTTTTAACGTTGGTAAAACGTTACATTAACCCGATAGCCAATAAAAATAACTAGCTTATTTCAACCTCGTTAAAACCTTGTTCTTGTCGTTACAATTTCCGCTCAATTGGTAAACCTGCTTACGCCCCAACGTATCGCGTAAAGTTAAATTGATCTTAAAATCGTTTCCGTTTTCCATTTCTCCCATGATCTGGAACAAATAGCCCGAGCCACCATATCCTTTTGATGGTAAATGCAGCGGTGCAAAAGTGCTGAATTTGATATCGCCTTCTTCAGCGCTTATTTTCGTAACATCTGCAGCCCAGCCAACGCTCAGCAGGGCAATATCAATATGATGCGGCCCCCAGCTAATCCTGTCACTCAATTTGATATTGGCTTCGTAATACCTGTCAATACTGCCGATATAATAATACCTGTCACCAATTAAAAGCCCCAGGTTTGCTTCAGTTTCCCGGCTTCGCGGAGATCTTACCGCCTGGCGCAGAGCTTGTTTTTTGAATGAAACTTTTTTATAGATGTTCTGATCCTTAAACATTTCGTAAGTGCGCTCGATATCGGTATGGCTAACCGTTCGGCTGCTATTGGTGTTTAAAGGTATTACCGAGAAGGCTACGTCATCGCCCGCAATCTTTTCTACTTTTAACAATATCGGCGCTCCTCCGTAATAATCTGATCCAAGCGATCTCAATTCAAAAAAATCGTTCGTGTTGATCTTTTCCAGTTTATCCAGCATATCGGTTTTCATCCGTTGCTGCGCGACTTCATATTCGGTTCTTTCCTTATAATCCTTATACCACTCCATACTCCAATAGCCCAGGCCCCAAAGCATCAGGCCAATAGGTATGATCAGCAAATACCTTCCGCCGTTAACGCCGGTTCGTTTTTCCCTGATCACCGCCGTTCCCGAAATGCGATCATGCCATCCATTATCTCTCATTAAAAACGAGAAAGTTTCAAAAGGGATAAACCTGGCCAAGGATCGTTTCAAAACAGCACCAAAACCGGGTTTCTCCCCCTCGTTGTTAATTACACGCGTTTCGGTAAAATATTTGGCCGGTGTGGCACCAGTAAGCAATTCGAACGGAATGTAATATAACAGTCTGCAAACTGCGATAACAATTATCAGCGTAAATTTCTCGCCCACAACATTATAAAGCTTCACTAATATATTGGCATGCAGATCGCGATAAACAAGCGATTCGATCAATACCGAAAAAAGCAATATCCCCATAAACATATCTATCAGCAGGTTCATGAATCGCTGCTGCCGCGATGCACTAACATAACTGGTTGATACCTCGTCGCCATAAGTATCGGTTTGAGTTTCCAGCTCTTTTTGTTTATTAAAATATTCCAGCACTTTCCAGGCCAGCCAGATCCAGACCAGGCGGCTTAGCATATAGAGCACATAAAACAAAATGGTTCCACTAAGCCGGTGACTCAATGTGCTTGCAAATAACGTATAAATAGCATACGCCGAAAAAAGCGCTTTGTGAAATATGATGAGCGCAAAGCCAAACCGCGGCAGCCTTGTTTCTTTTCCTTTTGAAGCAACCAAAAATATCGCACCCAATAGCATCAGGAAGTAAAAGATCCAATTAAAAACATTGATGTTTGAAAAAATGCTATGCCATAGGTTAAACCAGCTTAAGTTTAACGAGCTTGCCAGGTCTGATGCCGCGCCGATAAAATAGCTATAGTTTCTGTTATATATTTCGGACAGGAAGCCCAATATGGGTACTGCAAAACATATAATTACCACACTTTTTGCAGAAAGTTGCTTTTTTAGCATAAGGTTAAGTTTATCTGATATAAAAGTAACAACAATGCCGGACAGATAAAGAAAATAAAAACGCCGCTTGTTTAGCAAGCGGCGTTTTTATATGTCTTAATAAAACTTATATTACATCTTCGGCATCCTACGCATCATGCTGGCCATTGCCGCAGGGTTGCTCATTTGCTTCATTACCTTTTTCATATCATCAAACTGCTTCATAAGGCGGTTTACCTCCTGCAGATCGGTGCCAGAGCCTTTGGCTATGCGGCTCCGGCGGCTTTGATTTATTGTTTCAGGATTTTCCTTTTCAAACGGGGTCATTGATTGTATAATGGCTTCGATGGCTTTAAAAGCGTTGTCATCAACCTCCACATCTTTCATCATTTTCCCTACGCCCGGTATCATTCCCATCAGATCTTTCATGTTGCCCATTTTTTTGATCTGCTGTATCTGGCTGTAAAAATCGTTAAAGTCAAATTTGTTTTTGCGGATCTTCTTTTGCAGCTCGGCGGCCTCTTTCTCGTCAAACTGTTGTTGGGCGCGTTCAACAAGGGAAATCACATCGCCCATACCCAAAATACGGGAAGCCATACGGTCGGGATGGAAAACATCAAGCGCTTCCATCTTTTCGCCGGTACCAATAAATTTAATCGGCTTGTTAACTACCGATTTAATTGACAGGGCAGCGCCACCGCGGGTATCACCATCAAGCTTGGTTAACACCACGCCGGTAAAATCAAGGCGGTCATTAAACACTTTGGCCGTATTCACCGCATCCTGACCGGTCATGGAATCAACCACAAACAATATTTCGTGCGGGTTAACCGCTGCTTTTACCTGCTCAATCTCCACCATCATAGCCTCGTCAATAGCTAAACGGCCGGCGGTATCAATGATCACAACGTTGTGTCCGTTCTGTTTGGCAAGCGCAATACCTTCGCGGGCTATAGCAACAGGATCTTTCGATTCGCGGTTAGCATACACCGGGATGCCTATCTGCTGGCCTAAAACTTCCAGCTGGTCAATAGCCGCGGGGCGGTAAATATCATCAGCAACCAGTAGTGGCTTCTTATTTTTTTGTGTTTTTAAGTAGTTAGCCAGTTTACCGGTAAAGGTGGTTTTACCGGCACCGTTAAGGCCTGCTATTAATATAATGGTTGGCGTAGCCGGAAAATTAAGTTCGGCTGTGGTACCACCCATTAGTTCGGCAAGCTCATCATTCATGAGCTTAGTTAGCAACTGGCCCGGCGAAATGGCAGTCAGTACATTCTGGCCTAAAGCCTTTTGCCTTACCTCATCGGTAAATGCTTTGGCGGTTTTATAGTTAACGTCGGCATCAAGAAGGGCTTTGCGAATCTCCTTCATGGTTTCGGCCACGTTTATTTCAGTAATAGTTCCCTGTCCTTTCAGGACCTTGAACGCCCTGTCGAGTTTATCCGAAAGATTTTCAAACATTATAATAAAGTACTTTAATCTTTTAAAGGTTACAAAGGTATGATTTTGAAATATATCCGTGAATTAATTTAGGAAACGCATTTGAAATGCATAACAGCCCGGTACCTTTGTTGAGGATACCGGGCTGCTGTGTATTAGCAAATTTCACACAATATCTTATGGGAACCTGTACAGCATCCCCAATGCAAGGCCTTCTGTTGCCTGCACATCTTTAGCGGTGTGCCTGTCATAAAGCATCGTTCCGTTGATGGTAACATTTATCAGCCTGTTTACTCGGGCTGATAATACCAGGTCAATACGGTGGGTTATATATTTAAGCTCCTGCCCATAAGGTATAAACAACGCGTAACGCGTGTTTAAGTGAACATTTTTCATGATATCCTTGTCAAACAACGCCACCATCTGGAACGCCAGATCGTTTTTAACCGTTTTTAGGGTATCCACACCATAATTATCTGTTTGGTATTTGTGAATGGAGTGATCTAAAACAAAGGTTTGCCTGGCGGTACCGGTGCCCAAACGAAGGTCAAAATAGGGGGCGGGCTTGTACTCAAAACCGAGCGCCTCTGTTAAATAGCCCGGCGACATAAAATTGGAGATATACTGCGCGTTTATTACGCCGTTACCCATATCTACATAGTTAAACCCTTTATCAAACTGCGACTCAAACGTAAGTGAACCAAAAAGGTACCAGTGTGCCGATAATTGTGAGGCTATCTTATTATCGAAATAGATACGATCATTGGTTTTGCGTTTACCCTGACCTTTATTTTTTGATACCCCGTAGGTAAGGTTCAGCTCAGAAACATAGCTGAACGGTGCCTTGTTGTACTCCGTGTGGTAAATAAAGTTTGTCCCTAAGGCTACAGCATTTACACCCCCGGCTGCATAATTGTTACTGAAAGCCGACTGGCTGAAATTAAGGCCAAAAGTAACCGCCTTTTTCCAATATATCACCTTATAATCAAGCATGTTTAACGGAACCTGGGCCCTTTGTATCTGTATTGGCCTTACGCGGGTAGGGATGGCATTTTTACGGGAATCGATCCTGAGTTTGTTGATCTGCGCGGTGTCAATCTTAACAGTGTCGCGCTTCAAAGAATCTGTTTGTTGTGCTTTGGCTTGAATGCCGCAGGTAATTGATACCAGGAAAAATAGTCCAAGTCTGGTTTTAATCATAGTAAACAAATTAAAGCAAAAATCTCCTTTTATAACACATTAATAAAAAATGTTAACAGATGGTTTTAAATAAATAAACATTTACGGCAAATTATTACACGCGTAAAAATACGCGGCTGCCCTTTTATCATTCAAAAAAACAATCCTTGTTTGCATAATTTTCACCTATAAAAACGTTAATAACGTTCTTCGGTGGTTTGTACTTAATATGATTAGTTTTGCCCCCGTACTATTAAATGTTAAAATTCTACCTGATGTTTAACCCTGTCGTTACGTATACAAATCTGCTGCAACGACTACATTATATTTATCTGCTTTATGCGATACCGATGGTTCTTGTGACCGCGGCCCTGATACCGCCGTTTCAAAACCCGGACGAGCCCAACCATTTTCTGCGGGCCGAACAGGTTTCGAGGATGGAACCTATCCCTGCTTTTCATCACCAATACGACACAAATGCCGTAAAAACAGCCATTCCTGCCGATTCTCTAGTACTGTACCCCACTCCCGGCGGGTTCAAGGCCGACGCAAGTATAATTGCAGCAGCCAGCATTTTTTCCCCGGTAGAGGCACAGGCCAATGTTAAAGTAACTGACAATATGTTTTTTGCTGCCAGGCAAATTAAATGGGGTACCGGCATTACCTATTTTAATTTTGGTAATACCGCCATTTATCCCCCTGTGGTTTACCTGATGCCTGCTTTGGGTACCGCCCTGGGTAAGCTGCTTCACTTGTCTGTTATCCGTACGCTTTTTATAGCCCGGCTTTTAAACGCCGCGTTGGCCGTAACGCTCAGCTTTTTTGCATTATTGCTGGCTAAGCGAAGTAAGATTTTACTTTTTATTGTTTTGCTGTTCCCCATGGTCATTGAGCTATTTGCATCGGTTAGCCAGGATGCTATTTTAATTAGCTGCGCTTTTCTTTTAGTGGCAATTATTGATCGGGCCGAATTTCATGCCGTTCCTAAATATCAGAGGTGGCAAATTTTCACCCTTATTATACTGATGAGCCTAATAGGGATGGCCAAACCACCTTATGCTTTATGCGCGGTTGTTTTTTTATTTCTCAGCATGAAGCCCAAAGTAAAAGTTGCGCTTTTAGGAGTTCCTTTTCTTGTCATTGCAACATGGCTTTATCTTGACCACGCAAACTTGTCTGTAATATTTGCGCCACCTTCGCTTCGGATAAACGCTAAATTACAGGCGCTGCATATTCTTCAACATCCTTTAAATTTTTTAAGAATGTTCTTTGATATTGATAAGGTGGCGGTTCTGGCAAATATCCGTTCGTTTATCGGTATTTTAGGCTGGCTCGATACCTCCTTTACCTTATTTTATTACTTTACCGCTTTTTTAATCCTTGTTTTGGGGTTTGTTATGAATGCCCGGTTTAAAACGGATAATCATTTTTGGCTGCGGGTTGCTGCTCTTACAGGTGTAATAATAACCATAGTCGCCCTAATGACTGTTCAATACATTACCTGGACGGCTTTAGACTCTCCTGTTTTAAATGGGATGCAGGGTCGGTACCTTTTACCCATTTTTCCATTTCTTGCACTGGCGTTGTGCGGTTCGGCAGTTCCAGATAAATTAAATAAGCTTAAAATGGTTCTCTATTCCTTGATCTTGTTATTCCCTCTATTTACCCTGATAAGCTTAATACAATTATTGATATCAAGATACTACTGTTAATAATAACGGGAAACAGGGTTCGAAACTGGTTATAAATACTAACAGCGATTATTTTTTATCCAGATCTTCTGTCTTGGGGGTAATCAATTGCGGCAGCTCATATTTGCGCGGCGTTCTTAAAAATCTTTTCAAATTGGCTTTTATAGAGGTAATAAATTCGTAATCGCTTGCCGTTTTCACCTGGTAGTAACCCGGACGGTACCGCTGCATAAAATCTGTAAGCTGCTGGTCTTTTAATTGCGTTATACTACCTACATAGGTTCGGTTAAACCGGTAATCTATCACATTTTGCTGGTAATCACGTTCTATTATTTCGCGCAGGTGCCCGGCGTTGCGGCCGCTGCGGCTCAGTGAGTTCCATAAGGCATCAATACCAATACCGGCTCCCAGCCCTGGGGTTACCGAAAGCACGTTGTGGTTATCCAGCGATCCGTAAATTTTAGTATAATCCCTTTTGGTGGCCTCCAGTTGTTTTTGCGGATTGAGCATAGTATCGCGCACAATAACCTCTTTAAGTTGTATAGCCGAGCGCTTCATATAAACTGCCAATGAAGCGTTATTTTGTACCTTCAAGGTATCGGGGTAGTGGTCGGGCTTGGTAAAAACCAATACGTCGCCGGGTTTGGCATCAATATTAAACTCGCCCTTAAAAGTGTTATAAACCGACTTTCCTGTAGTAACGTTGCGCACATTTACTTTCGCTATGCGACTTTTGCTATCCTTATCAAACACAATACCATCAACAATGGTTTTTTGCTGGGCAAAAACCTTTACTGATAATGTGCTAAAAATTAAAAGCATCCATATTTTCATGGTGGTGCCAAAAATAAACGTTCGGCAGTGCTTACTCATACTATTTAACAACAATTAACAGCTTTACAGGGTTTTTAAGAAAGGAAGGTATAGCCCAACTCGCCCGCAAGGGACAGCTTAAAACAAAATGCCCCGATACCAAAGGATTTAGAGAACATTCGCTTCCTTTTCTTGGATCCTTATCCTTTTCCCTACTTCACCACTATAAGCTTTTGGCCAATGGCAATATGGTCATCGGCAATACTATTTAACGCTTTTAGCTCATCAACTGTTATCCCAAAACGTTTTGATATGTTGTATAGTGTGTCGCCCGTTTTAACGGTATATATTTTATCGTCGGGCCTGGTTTTAGTAAGCGTATCTGTATTTGTATTCCCAATGCTGTCGTTGATCTGCGAAAGCACGCGGTCTTCGCGTTTAATTTTGGCTATCTCACCTTCCGACCGATCATACTGGTCAAGGTTATACTTTACAATAATGTTAATAAGCAGTTCGGGATATTTAGGGTTTGTAGCATACCCGGCCTTTTTTAATCCCCGGGCCCAACCCTCATAATCATTCTTATCCAACTCAAATAGCTTCGCATAGTTTTTCCGTTTTAAAAACGCGGAATGGTCACGATAAGAATCGTCGGGGTTATCATATACCCTGAAACATTCATTGGCGCTGTCATCATCCTTATAATAGCTTTTTCCCCTCCACTCACTGGTACATTTAATGCCGAAATGGTTGTTGGCCACCCGGGCGAGCTCGCTGTTGCCGCTGCCCGATTCAAATAAACCCTGTGCAAGAGTAATACTGGCGGGTATGCCATACTGATTCATTTCCTGTATGGCAATATCTTTAAAGCGGTCAATATATGACAGAGAAGTATATGACTGGTAGTTGGCTATAGCATCACGTTTGCCTTTTTTGATGCTGTTATTATTGCGGCGGGCCTGGCCGTTTGAAAGTGTTCCTTTTCTTGATGAGCACGAGCTAAAACAAATCGTGGCTATAAATAATAAATAAATTAGTTTTTGCATACAGCTAAACCGTTATGTGGGTTTAAATAAAATATGCCAAAATAAGATTTATAAATTGTATTTATTAATTTGTTTCTGCTAATTGAGGCTGATTTGGAGTTCTGGGTTGTTCTGCAGGTTTTTCGTCGAGATCATGCAGGTCGTACTTTTTAATAATGCCCAATACCTGCGATGCCCATTTACGGCTGCTTGCATACCCGCTGCGTTGTATTCCTTTTGCCCAGCCTAAATAATCATAATGGCTAAGCGCATCGGCCAGGTGGCTAAACTGCTTGCGCTCGGTCATGATGCGGGCAAAATCCTGGAACGAATCCATAACCGAATCATATTTTTTATAAGCCGTACGAACCTTTTTGTTGTGTTTGGTATAAACAGCGCCACCACCGCCTTTTACGCCAAACTGGTTGTTTAAATTTTGAGCTATGGTGCTGTTGCCGCATCCTGATTCATGCATGGCCACGCCCAGCACTATACTTGCCGGAATTCCTGTTTCGTGCATGATACGAACGGCATCATCTTTAAATTTTTCGATATATGATTGTGAAGTGTTTTTTTGAGCTGAAGCAGCTAATGTTGAGATCAACAGTGTTGTAATCAGTAAGATTTTCTTCATAATTTATTTTTTTCTGATAACCAGCAGCCCGTCGCGTACCGGCAGGATCAATTTTTCTACCCTGCTGTCAACAGCTATCTGGTCATTTAGTTTGCGGATATTTTCGGTATCGGCATCATTTTCGTTGCCATATACCTTTCCTTTCCACAAAACATTGTCAATTATTATTAAACCTCCGGACCGCACTTTATCAAATGTCATTTGAAAGTAAGTATAATTATTCTTTTTGTCGGCATCAATAAACACCAAATCAAAATTATCTTCCTTTAAATCAGCGATAATGGTCTCTGCCTGGCCAAAATGCAGCTTTATTTTGTTTTCAACATTTGTTAGTTTAAAGTGTGAATTTATGATATCCTCCATTTCGCGGTTCACTTCAATGGTATGGAGGGTGCCGCCTTCGGCCAATCCTTCGGCCAGGCAAATTGCAGAATAACCGGTAAATGTACCTATCTCCAAAATGAGTTTTGGCTGTATCATTTTGCTCAAAAAACTGAGCAGCCGGCCCTGATAATGTCCCGACAGCATATGCGGACGGAGCACCTTTAAATGCGTTTCACGGTTGAGCTTTTTTAATGCTTCGGGCTCCGGATCGCAATGGTTATCTAAGTATGCCTGAAGGTCATGTGGTAGAATATCCATGGCGCAAAGATAACCCGTTGATGGGTTTGATGGCGTTGCTTTAGCTAATTTTTTTTATAAAATACTGATTATTAGCGCGTTTTAATTGTTTGTTTAATCGTTTTAACCATTAATTTGCAGCCATTCTTAGTGATAGCCCTTAATTTAGGGGATACTATTTCTTTCCTTTTTATTAAAAATTTTTCTTGAAAATTTGCAATTAAACTCATCACAAATGAATACAAATTAGCAAGGCAACAAAGCAATAATCATCACGTCAAAAAACCATCTACAGATGCAAAGCTCCAGCTACATCAACACCATCAAAATAATCTGCGGTCCATCCAGCTTTGCAGTAGTATCACGGCCGATATGGTATCCACCAGTTCTTTATTTTGCCGGTTCTTTTTGTTCATTCCGCTTTGGGCTATGGTAGCTGATGCCATTTTGGAGGTAAAACGCTCGTCGAGCATTTCGATGGGAATCTCGGGGAATGTTTTTTTGAGTAGGTTCACAAAACCTTTTACGTGTATGGCCGATTGGGATGGCGTATTATCCATCTGCTTGGGTTCGCCTACAATAAAGCGCTCAACGGGCTCCGTTTGCATGTACTTTTTCAGGTAATCAATAATGTATTGCGGGTGTATGGTATCCAGCCCGGTGGCTATGATCTGCATGGGATCGGTAACCGCTATGCCAATGCGCTTGGTACCGTAATCAAAAGCCATTATTCTCATAGCACAAAGATAGGAGATGTGAGACATGAGATGCCAGATTTTTGCTTTAGTTTGATAATATAAAATGAGACCGCCGTACCAATCTCCGCCCCATATCTCATATCCCACATCTAAAAACTAACCCGCAATATCTTATATCTCACATCTAATTGCTATTTTGCACCAAATGCAGTTTAAAGATATAGTAGGACAGGAAGCAATAAAGCAACGACTGATTAACTCGGTTAATGAGAACCGGGTAAGTCATGCGCAGTTATTTTTGGGTCCCGAAGGTTCGGGCAGCCTGGCGCTTGCTGTTGCTTACGCGCAATATCTGTCGTGCGAAAATAAGCAACCCGATGATTCCTGTGGCGAATGTTCGTCATGCCGAAAGTATCAAAAGCTAATGCACCCCGATCTGCATTTTTCCTATCCGTTCTTTGCGAAACATAAGGACGATACCGCGCTTACCTTTATTGAGCAGTGGCGCGATGCTTTTACCAATAATCCGTATATGAGCCTGGACACCTGGCGCGGGTACCTGGATGCTGAAAATAAGCAGGCCAATATCAACATTGCCGAGTGTCACCAGATCATAAAAAAACTGAGCTTTAAGCCTTTTGAATCAGTATACAAGATATTGATCCTTTGGTTGCCAGAGTATCTTGACAAAGAGGGAAATGCATTGCTAAAGATCATTGAGGAGCCACAGCCAAACACGCTGTTTATTCTGGTGGCTCAAAACCAGGACCAGATATTAAATACCATTTTATCACGTACCCAATTAATAAAAATACCCGGCCTTGGTTATGAGGAAGTGAAGGACTATTTGCTAACGCAGCATAACCAAACAGAAGATGCTGCTGCCGAAATAGCCTACCTGAGCAATGGCAATTTAACCGAGGCTTTAACCATGCTGCAGCAGGACAACAAAGGGTACCACAACCTTTTTGTGCAATGGCTACGTTTCTGTTTTTCAAATAAAGGCCTTGAGGTTTTAACCTTTGTTGATCAGTTTGCCAAAATGGGCCGCGAAAATCAGAAAAACTTTTTACGCTATGGCATTAGCTTTATACGCGAATGCTGCCTGTTGATGGCCGGTGCCGGCAGCCTGGTGCATTTGCCTGCAAAAGAGCTTGAAACCGCACAAAAAATGACCAGCGTGCTTGATATTTCAAAAGCGAACTATATAAGTGCCGAGCTTGAAAAGGCTCATTATCACGTGGAGAGAAATGCAAATCCTAAAATTTTATTTTTAGATGTATCTTTACAGATTATAAAAATATTAAATTTAAAAACCATCCCTCAGGGGAGTCAATATATACCAAATTAACTATGGGTTGTGGAAGTTGCTCAACAGGGGGCGGATGCTCACCTGCGGGCTGCAAAAGTAATGGTTCATGCCTTACTAATGGTTGCAGCAAATTAGATGTTTACGATTGGCTTGCCCATATGGACATGCCTACAAATTATAAGCCGTTCCCGGTTATTGAAATAAAGTTTAAAGGCTCACGAAAAGAGTTTTTTTTAAACAGCGATAATATTTACCTGGAAGCCGGCGACCTGGTGGCTGTTGAGGCCGCAACTGGTGGTTACGATATTGGTCACGTATCGTTAACGGGCGAGCTGGTGCGCATGCAAATGGTGAAACGCCATGTTAAAGAAGCTGATGTGGCAAAAAAAATATACCGCAAAGCCACCGTTGCTGATGTAGATAAATGGAAAGCGGCCAAAGATATGGAATGGGAAACCATGCATAAATCGCGCAAGCTGGCACTTGATCTTAACCTGAGCATGAAGCTGAGCGACGTGGATTACCAGGGCGACAAAACCAAAGCCACGTTTTATTATACAGCCGAAGGTCGCGTTGACTTTAGGGAGCTGATCAAAAAAATGGCCGAAACCTTCCGCATCCGTATTGAGATGAGGCAAATAGGAATGAGGCAAGAGGCAAGTCGCCTGGGTGGAATCGGATCCTGCGGCCGCGAACTTTGCTGTTCAACCTGGCTAACCGACTTTAAAACGGTATCTACCTCTGCCGCCCGCTATCAAAATTTATCATTAAATACTTTAAAGCTGGCCGGGCAATGCGGTAAACTAAAGTGCTGCTTAAATTATGAGCTGGACACTTATATGGATGCCCTTAAATATATTCCGGATAATGTGAATGTGCTTAAAACTGAAAAGGGAGAGGCGCGCCTGCAAAAAACCGATATATTTAAAAAGATCATGTGGTTTAGCTACCCGCGCGAAGAATCATGGATTCCATTACCTATTAGCAAGGTAAAAGAAATTCAGCAGCAAAATAAAGACGGCATTATCCCAGCTGACCTTGGCGAACTGGTGGAAGTTGAGACCCAGCCGGTAAAAGTACTTGATTATGAAAATGTGGTTGGACAGGATAGTTTAACCAGGCTTGACGAACGCAGCCGCAATAAAAATCAAAAGAAAAACAAAAACCGCAATAAAAACCAAAAACCGGGGGGCCAGCCAACCGATAACCGTTCGGGGAATCAGGCAAACCAGGTGCGCCCGGGCATAACCCCGTCTGCCGAAAAACCGGTACAGGGTACTGCTGATGCAAACAGGCCCCAACAACAGGGAAACCGGCCGCCACAGGCGCAAGGCAATAAACCGCAACAGGAAAATAAAAACAACAACAGACGAAACAGGCCAAACCGCCCTAACCCAAATAACCGCAACAATAATCCTTCGGATACCAAGTGATCATGAAACCGGCCTTAAAAATCTTTTACCCGGCAGCATGTGCTCTGTTTATTATGCTGCTGGGTAGCTGCACCGACCCAAATGCTGTTATGGATAACAATACGGCCATAGCCAGCCATAACTGGTCATATGTGAATAAGGTTAAGTTTGATTGCAAAATTGATGACGATAAGGCCGCTTATAACCTTTATTTGAATTTACGCGTAACGGATAATTATAAGTATTCAAACCTTTTTGTGCTCATTTATCAGTCAACTCCGGGCGGTAAGGCAAAAGTTACCCGTTACGAGCTGAAACTGGCCGGCCGTGATGGCGAATGGTTTGGCAAAGGATCTGGCAATTTATACAGCTACCAAATGCCTTTTAAAACCGGTTATAAATTTCCTGCCGCCGGCATTTACCATTTTGAAATAGAACAGAACATGCGCGATAACCCCTTGCATGAAGTAAGTGATGTGGGCTTAAGAATAGAAAAGGCCAGGTAAACTTTCCCTGATTGGTGTTCATCAATCCCATTAAAAACAAATAATCAGAACCAATGCTGCGGGTGGATGTTAGTTTATTAAACATCAACTATGAAAAAGTTAATTATTATTGCTTTTGCAGCTGCCAGCCTCATTGTAGGCGCCTGCAACGGAACTGATAAAACCAATCGTAACAGCGACACCAGCGCCGCGAAGGGTAATAGCGGCCCGGCAGATAGTACCCAGGGCATAGGTACTTCATCCGCTTCCGGCAATAGCGCAGCAACTCCTGGTTCAGCTGATACCACTAACACCGGGGCCTCGCCCAATGTTCCTAAAGCGGATACGGCCGGGAACCCTTGATCACATTTACGAATGTAGATAATGGGTAAACCACTCTAACATTTATTTTGAAATACTAAAAATATTATCATATTTTTACTAATATTTTTATCAAAATGAATGCTGATACCCTATTGATCGTGTCTGTGCTGATACTGACGCTATCCGTTTTTTTATTCTTAAAAAGGCCCAAAGCACTTGAACTGATCTCTGCCGATGAACTGAATAAACTTCGTAATGAGTGTGATTCGTTTAAAATAGCTTTGGCCCGCGCCGAGGAAAAAGCCGACATTATAGCCGGCGAAAAGGAAAATATCATTCAGCTTTTAAAGGATGAAAAAACGCGCTTGCTTGACGAGCTGCTGTATGAGCGCACACAACTGGCTCAGGTTAATCAGCAGTTGGAAAGCATAAAATCATACCATCAGTCGCAGCAGGAAAAAATGCAGGAGCAAAAGATGGAGGTGGAGCAGATACGCTCACAATTTCAGCGTGAATTTGAAAACATAGCCGAAAAACTGCTCAAAGAAAAATCAAAGGAGTTTATTGATGTAAACCGCAGCAACCTGGATATGATCCTTAACCCCCTGAAAGAAAACCTGAAAGCATTTGAGGATAAGGTGGAAAAGGTTTATAACATGGAAGCCGCCGAACGCAATACCCTTAAAGGAGTGATTACCCAATTAATGGATCTTAACAAACAGATAAGTGACGAGGCTCAGAATTTAACCAAAGCCCTAAAAGGCGACAATAAAAAACAAGGCAACTGGGGTGAGGTTATACTGGAAAGGGTGCTGGAACGCTCCGGACTGGTACGCGACCAGGAATACCGCATACAAGCGGCCATGCAGGCCAATGACGGCACGCGATACCAACCCGATGTGATCATAGACCTGCCAGACGAAAAACATTTGGTAATTGATTCAAAAGTTTCACTTATTGCTTATGAACGATTGGTAAATGCCGATACAGCAGAAGACCGCAAGCTGTTTGCCAAAGCACATATCGAATCTATCCGTAACCATATAGGCGGCTTATCGTCCAAAAAATATCATGATCTGTACCGGATAAATTCGCCCGATTTTGTGTTGCTTTTTGTGCCTATCGAGTCGTCCTTTAGTATTGCTGTTCAGCTGGACGGTGAGCTTTTTAATTATGCCTGGGATAAAAAAGTGGTGATCGTTAGTCCATCAACTTTACTGGCCACATTGCGTACCATTGCCAGCATGTGGAAACAGGAGCGACAAAACCGCAATGTATTGGAAATTGCACGTCTGAGTGGCGATATGTATGATAAGTTTGTGGGTTTCCTGGGCGATATGGACAGCATTGGCAAAAACATTAGCTATACTCAAAATGCCTATAATAGCGCCCTCAATAAATTATCGGCCGGTCGCGGAAATTTGACCACCACCGCCGAAAAGATAAAGAAACTTGGGGCTAAAGCCGATAAACAAATAGACCAGAAGTTTATTGGGGATGAGTAAAGCTAAAGTTTCAATAGCTATATCATCGAACTGTTCTCCCATATGCTGGGTTGTTTGCTTGTCCTGTGGGATGCCGAAATAAATTCGGCATGACAAAATGGGTTATTTTTATAATTTATTAAATGTCACTTCAATATTAATGCTTTATAAACAGGGACATGTGTACATGATGTCAAATACTTATCGCACAGTATTTTATATTGGTGTTACGGCCGATCTTCGTTCAAGAGTATGGCAGCATATCAATGGCGAAGGATCGATATTTGTAAAAAAATACAAATGCCATGATCTTATTTATCACGAGTACTTTGAAAGGATAACCGACGCTATAGACCGGGAGAAACAATTAAAAAGATGGCATAAAGATTGGAAAATCAATCTCATTAAATCTATTAACCCGGAAATGAAGGATCTAAAAGTTGAGTTGGATCTTTGATCTTTCTTATATACCCCTTACCAGGTCATGCCGAATTTATTTCGGCATCTCATATGCTGAGCCGCTTTGCGGGTTGTTTGCTTGTCCTGTGGGATGCCGAAATAAATTCGGCATGACTAGATGGAGATGGATGGAGAGTCTTTTTAAAAAAAATCGCATTCTTAATTGTTGCGGGACATTTCTTGGGATGGTTAATTACATGCTTAATACTTAACATATGGCGTGCCGGAAGAAATTCGGTACGACTAAACTAAATATACCAGAAACTTAGTCCACTATCTCGGTCTTCTTCACATTAAACCAGGCGTTGGCCGGTTTGGAAAAAAGCAGTACTAAAGCAACAATTTCCACAGCTATCTCAACGGCATAAAATACCATAACCAGGTTGGTGAATTTTTCCATCTCGCTATTGTTTAACAGCTGTACAATATTGGATGAAAATAGAACCAAATTAAAAAACACCAGGATAAGCATCACAACTCTTGCCCATTTTTTACCCTGGTTGGTTGAGGATATAAAGAAGCTTATAAATAAAAAAACAACTATAAAAGGGACTACGCCAATACCATCGAGCCAGTCGGTGATCATGGATAAAATAAAGGCTATATACAATAAAATAATCCCCTTAACTACCTGCTTTGGTTTATCACTATCATCATTTGGCCGGGAATTAAATTTTTTAAAAAGACTGTTGAACATTTTTTAAGCCTTTTTAAACGCGTTCCACCCCTGTGCCTTTAAAGCATGTACATTACCTGATTTTGTAATAAGGTTGCAGCCTGCTGAAGGCTCTGTCATGTGTCCAATAATGGTGATATCCATTTTGAACTTTATCTTGTCATAGTCGGCCTGTTTAATGGTGAAAAGAAGCTCATAATCCTCACCGCCGTTTAGTGCGCAAACAGTAGGATCAAGGTTAAATTCGCGGGCCGTTTCATAGGTCATGGGATCAAGCGGAATCTTTTCTTCGTATAAGTTACAACCCTTATCGCTCTGCTTACAAATATGTAATATTTCGGACGCCAGGCCATCAGATACATCGATCATTGAGGTAGGCTTTACATCAATGCTTTTCAACAATTCCACAATGTCGCGCCGGGCCTCCGGTTTTAACTGGCGTTCTACTATATAATCTTTTCCTTCCAGGTCGGGCTGTATCTTTGGATTCTCCAGATAGATCAGTTTTTCGCGTTCCAGCAGTTGCAAACCTACGTAAGCGCCGCCAAGGTCGCCGGATATACAGATCAGGTCGCCATCACCTGCACCGCTCCGGTATACAATATCCGCTTCATCAGCATAGCCAACGGATGTTACACTAATCACCAAACCTTGTTTTGATGACGTGGTATCGCCACCAACAAGGTCAACATTATATTTTTCGCAAGCAATATAAATACCTTCGTATAATTCTTCAATTGCCTCCAAAGGAAACTTGCTTGACATGCCAATAGAAACAGTAACCTGCGACGCCATTCCGTTCATGGCATAAATATCGCTTAGGTTTACCTGTATAGCCTTATAACCTAAATGTTTTAGGGGAGTATATGCCAAATCAAAGTGGATCCCTTCGAGCAGCATATCGGTACTTATTAAAACTTTTTTGCCTGTAAAATCAAGTACAGCGGCATCATCGCCAACACCTTTTTGGGTGCTTTGCTGTGTTAGTTTTATATTTTTTGTGAGATGACTTATTAATCCAAATTCACCTAACTCTTCCAAATTTGTCCTGTCCTGATTTTCAAACATTGTTCCTTAAAAATTTAGTTCGCAAAAATACGAAAGCAAAGTCAATTACCGCGGCCCTCATATTCCATCATCTCCGCCGCAGGCGGGAAATTTTTTTAGAATTTTGGCCTTCAAGAACATCAATTATGCCCGGGCGCAACAAACCAACATCATCCGCCAGTGGCGGAAAAAAATTTTTAATTTTTAGCTCATAACAGCATTATAAACCCAGTTGGGCTGATATTTCAAGCATTCGTTCAATTGGTTTTACCGCACGCTCAATAATATGTTGAGGAACAGTAATTTCAGGCATTTCGTTTTTTAAACACAAATAAAGTTTTTCAAGCGTGTTACGTTTCATGTGCGGACAATCGTTACAAGCGCAAGTATTATTTGGTGGTGCAGGGATAAACACTTTGTCGGGATTCTCCTTTTGCATCTGGTGTAATATACCGGCTTCGGTAGCTACTATAAATTCCTTATCCGGATGGCTGCCGGCATATTTAAGTATGCCGGTTGTTGAGCCAATATAGTCGGCCATTTGCAATATAGTTTCCTCACATTCGGGGTGGGCCAATAATTTAGCGCCGGGGTGTCTTTCCTTTAGCTTTGTTATTTTTTCCCTGGAGAAAATTTCATGTACCATACAGGCACCGTTCCATAATACCAGGTCCCGACCGGTTTTTTTTGCCACATAAGCCCCCAGGTTCTTATCTGGTCCAAATATGATCTTTTGATCTTTTGGCAGGCTTTCTACTATGGCCACGGCATTACTTGATGTACAAACAATATCGCTTAAAGCTTTCAGTTCTGCCGTACAGTTTACGTAGGTGATCACCAGGTGATCGGGATAGTTTTCTTTAAACTTTTTAAACAAATGTGGCGGGCAACTATCTGCTAATGAGCAACCTGCCTTTAAGTCGGGTAATAAAACTTTTTTCTCGGGAGATAATATTTTGGCTGTTTCGGCCATGAAGTGTACCCCGGCAAAAACAATAACATCGGCATCAGTTTTCGCTGCTTGCTGTGATAACCCAAGACTATCGCCAATATAATCTGCAATGTCCTGAATGTCGGGTTCCTGGTAATAATGAGCCAAAATAACTGCATTTTTTTCCCTTTTTAGTTTTTCAATTTCATCAAAAAGATCAAGTGTGGGGTCGATGTATTCGTCCACAAATCCTTTCACATTTATTTCTTCGAAGATATCCATTTCAACAATTCAATTAATAACAACTAATTTTTTATATAAATAAAACTATTGTTTATTGGTGTGTTAGTTATGTTTAAAATTAGTTCCTGATTTGATATGAAAAATTAGTTTTAAGATTTTACTAACAATTTTCCACAGTTTTTTATTTTGTATTGGTTTGATTTTGTGATCTGTATGTCAATCAAATTTTACTTTTAAAAGTTATATGTTAATATTTTCTTAATGTAGAAAATGTTAGCTTTATCATTTGAACACCTCAAAAGTCGCTCAAAAATTATTCATATCTGCAACAAAAATGTAAGTTATCAACCCTTTTTTTATTTGTTAGGTATTTGTTTACACAAAATTAACATCTTTTGTACCTGTTATTAACACAAGTAGTACTTTTACACATCTTATATATAAAATATGACCAAAACTGTTGATTTTTTAGTAGTGGGATCAGGTATAGCCGGATTGAGTTTTGCCCTAAAGGCGGCAAAGCATGGTAAGGTTCTGATAGTTACAAAATCAAATGAAGACGAATCGAACACTAAGTATGCCCAGGGCGGCGTGGCGGTAGTTGTGGATAAAAAAGAAGATTCTTTTGAAAAACATATAGAAGACACGTTGATATCGGGAGATGGCCTTTGTGATAAGGAAGTTGTTGAAGCCGTTGTTAAAGAAGGACCGGCACGCATTAATGAAATTATTGATTACGGAACCAACTTTGACAAGACCAACGAAGGTTTTTATGACCTGGCTAAAGAGGGAGGGCATTCTGAATTCCGCGTATTGCACTATAAAGATGTGACCGGTTTGGAGATTGAAAGATCATTACTGGCAGAGATCCATAAGAACCCTAATATTGAGATATTAACACATTATTTCGCTGTTGATTTGATAACCCAGCACCATTTGGGCCAGCTGGTAGGTAAATCGAGCACAGATATTACCTGTTATGGAATATATGCCTTTAATACCGAAAGTAATGTGGTTGAAAAGATATTGTCAAAAGTTACCGTGATGGCCTCGGGAGGGGCGGGACATATCTACTCCATAACCACCAATCCCACTATTGCTACCGGGGATGGCATTGCAATGGTTTACCGGGCCAAAGGCAAGGTAAGGAATATGGAATTTATCCAGTTTCATCCAACGGCGCTGTATAATCCCGGTGAATACCCTTCGTTTTTAATATCCGAAGCTGTACGTGGGTTTGGAGGAATATTAAAACGTACCAACGGCGAAGAATTTATGCAGGAGTATGATCCCCGTAAATCACTGGCCCCGCGCGATATTACCGCCAGAGCTATTGACGCCGAGATAAAAAAATCTGGTGAGGACTTTGTTTACCTGGACATCAGGCACCGGAGCAAAAAGGATATTTTAAACCATTTCCCTAATATATATGCCAAATGTTTGGAAATTGGGATTGACATGACTAAAGATATGATACCTGTAGCCCCGGCTTGTCACTATATGTGCGGCGGTATTATGGTTAATCATAGCGGACAATCATCTATATTACGGTTGTATGCCTGTGGTGAATGTTCTTCAACCGGTTTGCATGGGGCTAATCGTTTGGCTTCCAATTCTTTACTTGAAGCATTGGTTTTCGCGCACCGTATATATGAAGACGCAATGGGTAAGTTTAATGATTTTGTTATCCCTGAGAATATTCCTGACTGGGATGAGCATGGCGTACAACTGTCAAATGAAGATATCCTGGTGACGCACAACGTACGCGAAATGCAAAAGCTGATGAATGACTATGTAGGTATAGTGCGTTCTGATTTCAGGCTGGAAAGGGCTATGCGCAGGTTAGGTCTTTTGTATGAAGAAACCGAATCTTTTTATAAAAAGACCAAACTATCTGTAAAGCTTTGTGAGCTGCGTAATCTGATACAGGTTTCATTTATTGTGGTAAAATCGGCTATGTTGCGTAAAGAAAGCCGCGGCCTGCATTACACTACCGATTACCCGGTACATGCTAACAAAGTAGAGGATACTGTGTTTTAAGAGCAATTATGATTAAAGCAAAAAAATATATAGATTTTATTTTTTTAGCCTTACTTGGGTTATCAATCTCAGTAAGCCTTTGTCTGCATTTTACGGAAGGCTTTGTGTTATCAATTAATAATTATTTAGCGCTGTTATCTTGGATTTTTGTTTTACTATTCAAGCTGATAAAACCTGATAAGGAATTTTTTGGTGTACTTATTCTTTTATTATTATCAACCATAGGAGTTATCAACTTTACTATAATTACGGTGAACGCTGAACTACATCATAGCGAAAGTGGGTTTGTTTATAATGGTATTGGTTTTAACATAATTTTCTTTTTGTTATTGATTGTTTATCTCGTGATGAACAAAAGAGCTACAAGTTATATTAAAATTCTTCTAAGAGGATCCGAGAAAGAACAGGAAGAGAAAAGAAATAAGATGATCAATTTTTATTATGAAAAATTCAAAGTTTTTGGAGACCAGGAGTTCAACGAATTAATAAATAATTTTGATCATTATCCAGTGGAAGCACAGGTAGCTTTAAATAGAATAAAAGCTGAAAAAATAAATTGAGCGGAAAACGGGATTCGAACCCGCGGCCTTCAGTTTGGGAAACTGATGCTCTACCAGCTGAGCTATTTCCGCTTAATTTTGTATCCAAACATAAATAAAAATTCAATCAAATCAACAAATCACTAACCCAATAAATCAATAATTAAGCTATATGCCTGTTATATTGCCCGTAAAAGATAAAAGCCCGGTTTGGGGCGATGATTGTTTTATAGCCCCGAATGCTACCATTGTTGGTGATGTGGTAATGGGAAAAAATTGTTCTGTTTGGTTTAATGCCGTGATCAGGGGTGATGTCCATTATATTAAAATTGGCGATAACACCAACATACAGGACGGCGCGGTAATACATGCTACCTATTTAAAAGCGGCAACCAATATTGGCAGCAATGTATCTATAGGGCATAATGCGTTGGTGCATGGCTGTACGCTGCATGACCACACGCTGGTAGGTATGGGCGCCATTGTAATGGATCATGCGGTAGTAAATGAATTTGTTATCATAGCAGCAGGCGCTGTGGTATTGGAAAATACCATTTGCGAATCAGGTTATCTATATGCCGGAATACCTGCAAAAAAAATAAAACCTTTGACAGATGAGCAACTGGCTATGCTCAAACAATTGCCCAATAACTATATCATGTATTCGGGTTGGTTTAAGGAGTAGGGGTTTCTTTAGGGATGGTTATACTTTCTTCTGCCTCCCAGTTTGGCCGTAATGATATAACATTAGGGCTTACCCAGGTGTTTTCGGGCTGACGTTTCTGACGTACGTTGCCGCTATCCCACTTGCCATTCTTATTTTCATCATAAACTACCCTAATAAGGTATTTTCCGGTTAAATAATTAGAATAAACTATAGGTGTACTTTTCGTTATAGGGTTACTTTGCAATACCGCTTTTTGCTCGTTCATCAGCTCAACAACATAAGCCTTTGCAGGATCGGGTACGGTTACTTTTACCGTAAGCGTGCTATAGTTTTCTGTTTTGTCAACCTGGAATTTTTTTGATATCCTTTTATTTTTATCGCCATAAATAGAAGTGAATGCCCCCTCGTTTAAAATGATCTCATACTTACTGCTCTGTCGCCACCGGTATTTTAAATAAATGTGTTTAAGGTTTCCGGTGTCTTTTTGTAAAGTATAATCACTTGTTGCAACGGCAATGGAATCTTCATTCAGGGTGATCTGTGAATTATCAAAATTTTCAATCGGCAGGCTTGCTATTAATTTCAGGTCGTTGTTTGGTTTAAGCAGACTATTGCCATTTATATTATATTGAAAGGTAAGCGTTCGTTTAAAAGATTCATTTTTTCGTTTCGAGAGCGATACCGTATCAATAGGTTTACCCTTATCATATAACGCAACCCTTATCGAATCAAAATTCATATTACGGAGGTAAACAGAAGCCGTATCCTTTGTTTTGCTAAACTCCACTTGTTTTTGCTTGTCAATGTCGGCCGGGTAAATAACTTTCATCGATGGGTTATCAAGTGATTTATTAAAAACGAAAAGTAATTTACCATCTGCATCAAAACGTTTTTCTGCGAACCTGAATTTTTCCGGGAGTTGTTTAAATAAGTTCAGTTGCACATTTGATGTGTCTGACCTGAGATGGATAGGTTTTTTAAGAAAAGCGATAAGTTCTATATCATTATCAAATATTTTATTCGGCGCGGTTTCTTTTAACGCGTATATGCGATAGTCGTCTTCACGTAAATTGTTTAAGCTAAAATTTCCCGATGAATCTGTTGTTGTAAAAATACTTGGTTTCTTTTTTCCAAAAAGCAGCGAATCCTGTTTTAGCGGAAATATCATCACGGTTACGTCTTTTTCTTTTTCCTGGGTTAGGGTATTGGTAACGGTTCCTGATATGCTTAATGAATCGATGTGACTGCCCGTTGAAAAAACATAAGTAAAATTTTTCATCACGTTACTTTCGTTCACGTCCTGTATTGACTTTCCAAAATTTATAACGTAAGTGGTATTTTTTTGAAGCGTGTCTTTAAATTTAATTTTGAGGTCCCTTTTGTTCGACGAATATTCCGGTGCTTTTTCCATCGCCGGGCTCATGCTTATTTCCTGGTACTGATTTGTCAGTTTTATAAACTCATCAAATTGCAGGTCAATTTCTTTAGCCTTAAAATTTCTGGTCTTGTTGGCAGGCACAGCCTTCAGCAGTTTGGGTGGGGTGAGGTCACGGGGGCCTCCCTGCGGTGGTTGCTGCGCTGCACAGCCATAAAGAAACAAAAGGACGATAAAAGGAGTTAAAAAATTGTAATAATTGACCCGTTTTTTGTTTAACATGGTTTTTAGGCGATATAAGCGATTTTTATGTTTTTATGAACCGTACTATTAAAAAATGAAAATAATTGATTTAAAAAGACTTTTTATAACTTATTTATTATCAGTTATTTACGAATTATCTTGATACATGAACCATTAAAACTGAAATATCAGAGGGCGAAACACCCGAAATGCGGGAAGCTTGACCTAAAGTACGTGGTTTTATCTTCATCAATTTTTCGCGTGCTTCTTTTGAAAGTGATACCAGGGTATGATAATTAAATTCCGGATTTATTTCCCGGTCTTCCATTTTTTTCATCCGGTCAACAATCTCCATTTCTTTTATAAAGTAACTCTCATATTTGATTTTTATTTCAGCCTGCTCAACAGTTTCTTTATCATAGGCTGATAATAATTCGGCCAATGTCGTATCTGCTTTTTTAAGATCATTGAAACCAACCTGCGGGCGGCTCAATAAATTAAATAATTTGGCACTTTGTGATAGGGGACTTGTACCCAGTTCGTCAAGCAATGAGTTTACATGTGACGGATCGATGGATCTGCTTTTGGTGTATGCAACAATATCATCAGAGTTTTTTACCTTTTGGCGTACCTTTTCCAAACGTTCATTACTGATTAAACCGAGCTCATGACCCATCGGACTTAGCCTGATGTCGGCATTGTCCTGGCGCAGAAGCAGGCGGTGTTCAGCCCTGGAGGTAAACATTCGGTAAGGTTCTTCAGTACCTTTTGTTACCAGGTCATCTATCAAAACGCCAATGTATGATTCTGATCTTTTCAATATCAGTTCGTGTTTATCATTGATCTTTTGATGCGCGTTTATGCCGGCAATAAAGCCTTGTGATGCCGCTTCTTCATAACCTGTGGTGCCATTGATCTGGCCGGCGAAGTATAGGTTGCTGACCAGTTTGGTCTCTAAGGTTAGGCCCAGTTGCACAGGCGGGAAATAGTCATATTCTATGGCATAGCCAGGCCTGAACATTTTAGCGGTTTCAAAACCGGGTATCTGGGTGAGGGCTTTGTATTGTACATCCTCTGGCAGCGAAGTTGAAAATCCATTTACATAGATCTCCACAGTGTTCAATCCTTCGGGTTCAACAAATATCTGGTGACGTTCGCGTTCGGCAAAACGGTTTATTTTATCTTCTATAGATGGGCAATAACGCGGACCCAAACCCTTAATGCGCCCGGTAAACATTGGCGATTTTTCAAAGCCTTCTTTTAGGGTTTCGTGTACATTGGTATTGGTATAGGTGATCCAGCAACAACGCTGTTCTTTGATCATATCAACATCAGTAAACGAAAAACGGCCGCGTTCTTCATCGCCCCATTGCTCTTCCATCCGGGTATAGTTAAGGCTTCGTCCATCAACACGGGGAGGGGTGCCTGTTTTCATCCGGCCGGAGTCAAAGCCCAGTTCTACCAGCTGTTCGGTTAAGCCGGTAGCTGCCTTTTCACCTGACCTGCCGCCGCCAAATTTCTTCTCACCTATATGTATTACGCCGTTTAAAAATGTTCCGTTGGTAAGTACAACAGCATCGGCTTCTATCTCTACACCAATAGAGGTACGCACACCTTTTACGGTATTGCCTGATACCAATATAGAGGTAACTGTGTCTTGCCAGAAATCTACATTGGGGGTCCTTTCAAGCGCTAAGCGCCACTCTTCGGCAAAGCGCATACGGTCGCTTTGTGCCCTTGGGCTCCACATTGCCGGTCCTTTTGATTGGTTTAGCATCCGGAATTGGATAGAAGTTTTATCCGTGATTATACCAGAGTATCCTCCCAATGCATCAATTTCCCGCACTATTTGCCCCTTGGCCACACCACCCATAGCGGGATTACAACTCATCTGCGCAATTGTCCCCATATTCATGGTGATCAGTAAAACAGATGAGCCCAGGTTGGCTGCAGCTGCAGCGGCTTCGCAGCCTGCGTGGCCTGCGCCAACAACAATTACATTATATTTTTTAAACATTTTCGCCTCCATGTTCCACGTGGAACATTAAATCTTTCTATCTACTTCTTTATTTAAGAAGCATGTTTTAAACCTCTTTTTGTGTCCATGTTCCACGTGGAACGTTTATTAATAGGATATACAAAATTATTCAATCTAAGCCGATGTTCCACGTGGAACTTTGAATAATGATATTAACGCTACAATACCCCAAATAGCCTCTAAAACAACAAAAGGGTAAAAATTAATAAGGTAGGATGAGTAGCAACAGGTAGCCGCGCCAGCAAAATTCATTAGTTTATATGCTGTGCTATCTGCTGTTAGTTTATTAAATAAATTTAATAAAAAAGCTATTAAAAGCACCACTACGCCCACCGATGCGATAATATCCGATGTTTTCATAACTATGATTCTTTTAGTTCAGTTAATTCAATCCAACGGGCACTTTTATCATCCAGTTTCTTGTTCAAATCATCAATCTGAGCTAAAATTTCATTGAGCTTTGCGGGTTCAATACCTACTCTGTTCAGTTGTTCTGTTTTATCCCTTATCTCGTTTTCAATTTTTTCAATTTCCGCTTCGGTAGTTTCCAATTCCTTTGCCTCTTTAAAGTTTAGCTTGCTTTTCTTTGGAGCGGGGATAGGGGTTTGTACAACCGGTGCTTTCTTGTTTTGTTGTTTCGCTTCTTCCAGTTCCAGGCGGTACGATGAATAATTTCCGTTGTATATCCGTACATTACCGCCATCTTCCATAATAAAAAGCTGGTCTGTAAGTTTGTCAAGCAAATACCTGTCGTGCGATACCATCATTAATACACCACCATAATTGGTTAAAAACTCCTCTAGTACGTTTAATGTATCAATATCCAGGTCATTTGTGGGCTCATCCAGTATCAGAAAGTTGGGATTTTTCATCAGGATGCTCATCAGTTGCAAACGTTTCTTTTCGCCACCGCTTAATTTGGATATAAACCCATATTGTTTAGCTGGCGGAAACAGGAATAAAGTAAGCAGGGCAGATGCTGATATCGTTTTACCATCAGCCATGGTAATAAACTCCGCGACATTCTTCACAATGTCAATTACGCGCTCATCTTCCTTAAAAGTAATGCCCGACTGATGAAAATAACCTAAAACTGTAGTTTCGCCTTTAATAACAGTTCCTTTATCGGGCTGTAACGCACCGGTGATCAGGTTAAGCAGGGTAGACTTTCCGCTTCCGTTTTTCCCCGCAAGACCGATGCGGTCGCCTTTTTTAAATACATAACTAAAGTTATCTATAAAAGTACGGCCGTTAAATGATTTGTAAAGATGTTCCATCTCCATGATCTTGTTTCCCTGTCGCGCTGTTTTTACGCTCAGCTCAACCTTTTCACGGATGCCGCCACTTTTGGTTTTCTCTTCCAGGTCATAATAGGCATCAATACGGGCTTTTGATTTGGTGCCGCGGGCCTGGGGCTGCCTGCGCATCCATTCCAATTCTTTACGCAGCAGGTTACTGTTTTTTTGGAATGCCGCCTCATCAGCCGCGTCACGCTCGGCTTTCTTTTCCAGGTAGTAACCATAACTACCATTGTAAGGCACTATCTTACCACGGTCTATCTCCAGTATCTCGTTACAAACATTATCCAGAAAATACCTATCGTGCGTAACCATTAAAATGGTTTTATTGCCTTCGGTCAGTAATTTCTCAAGCCACTCAATGGTATCAATATCAAGGTGGTTGGTAGGCTCATCTAAAATATAAATGTCAGGGTCTTCAATCAGCAATTTGGCCAGGGCCAAACGTTTTTTTTGCCCGCCCGATAGGGTATTGATCTTTTGGTTAAGGTGATGTATATCCAGCCTTCCTAAAATGGTCTTTATTTTATATTCATATTCCCAGGCATCCACATCGCTCATTTCTTCCATCACTTTTTCAATGGCTTTGGCATTATCGGGCTCGTTTTCTAAAAGCTCCTCATATTTGCGGATCAGTTGCTGTTGCACATCATCGGCATGAAAAATATAATCGCTGATGGTTACCGCGTTTTTAAAATGCGGGTCCTGTTCCAGGTATCCCATATTAAGGTCGCGGCTTTGCACTACTTTACCTTCGGTAGGTTTCAGGTGACCGGCTAATAATTTTAGCAGGGTAGATTTTCCCGCCCCGTTAACACCAACCAACGCTACGCGCCTGCCGCGGTTAATGCCGATGGTTATATTTTTAAAAAGCCAGTTGTCATGAAATTGATGACCAAGATTCTCTGCTGAAATGTAAGTGCTCACGATAGTTCTTTTATTTTATCAGACTCATATATAAATAAGCCTGTATTGGTTTTTATTGATTGTTTGTACATGGCAGCCGCTACCGTTGCCCCGGGGATGCTTCGGTATTTTTTCAGCCCTCCAAACAGTAAAGGATCTATTATTTTAAATAGCCCTGCCATTACTTTTTCCATCATCCGTTTTTCCGTTCTTTCGCCAGTTAATAATGATGGGCGATAAATATGTACTGCCGGAATGCCTATCTGTTGCAGATTAGCTTCCGTTTCGCCCTTTGTTTTTATATAAAAGGCCGACGACATTTTGTTGGCGCCGATAGAGGATACCAGGTGATATTGCCCAATACCGTTTTGATGCGCTAATTCTGCCAATCGGATAGGGTAGCCATGGTCAATTTTGCGGTACACTGTTAGGTTGGGCGTTTTATTTTTGGTTGTACCCAGGCAGCAAAAAACCGCATGGCCATTTATTGCAGCGGAATAGGTTTCCAGCTGGTCAAAATCGACCACCAGTTGGGTAAGTTTGGGATGTTTTAAAGGCAATTCTTTTCTGACCAGGATTAAAACTTGGTCATAAAAAGCCTCACGCAGCAAAATATCCAGTAATTTACTGCCAATTAGTCCGCTTGAACCTGCAATAATAGCTTTTTTTGCCATTGTACGCATAATTTTTGCAAAAATACGTATAATTTAATTGTGGAATAAAAATTGTATGTTTAAACATATAAATAGGAGATTAAATGAAAACAATATTTTATCCCGAAAACAAACGCGGGAAAAATGACATTGGATGGTTAAAAGCTAATTTTTCATTCAGCTTTGCGTCCTACCATGACCCTGAAAAAGTTCATTTTGGAGCATTACGGGTACTAAATGACGATACAATAGCAGCAGGTGCGGGCTTTGGCTCGCATCCGCATGACAATATGGAAATTGTTACTATTCCGCTAGAAGGTGCTTTGGAACACAAGGATAGCATGGGCAACACCGGGGTAATTAATGCGGGCGAAGTGCAGGTAATGTCGGCAGGAACAGGTATTTATCACTCTGAATACAACGCGTCACATACCAAAGAAGCTAAAACGCTGCAAATATGGCTTTTCCCGAAAGAGAGGAATATACAGCCGCGTTATGATCAGAAAAGTTTTAAGGAAGCCTTTAAACTTAACCAGTTAACCACCCTTATATCGCCGGTAAAAAGCGCTGATACGCTGTGGTTAAACCAGGATGCCACCTTTAGCATAGGCGATTTTGAAGCCGGAAAGCAAGTTAGCTATGATATAAAGACCACTGGCAATGGCGCTTATGTGTTTGTTATTGAAGGATCGGTTAAAATAAACAGTACGGTTTTAAACAAAAGAGACGCACTGGGTGTTTATGATACAAGTTCATTTAATATTGAAGCCGATCAACTGTCAAGATTCCTTATCATTGACGTACCCATGTCATAAACCAACAAGCCGAACCTGAAGGCCCAATTTTCTTGAACTGCGAACAACCGGGTAAAGTATTGTTTACCAGGAAATTATTAACGTAATGTATGGCAGAACAGGCAATAACCGGATGGAGAAAGTGGGCAGAGGGAATTGGTGAGCAAGGGGTTTTCTTTGCCAGGTTTTTCAGGAATATTTTTACCGGCAGCTTTGAATGGTCGGAATTTGTACGGCAATGTTATGAAATAGGCTACCGCTCCGTGATGCTGGTGGGCATTACCTCCTTTATCATGGGGCTGGTACTTATTGTACAGCTCAGGCCCTCGTTAGTAGAACTTGGGGCCGAAAGCATGCTCCCCAAAACACTTGCAGTATCGCTGGTGCGCGAAATTGGCCCGGTAATTACAGCCATTATCTGCGCAGGCAAAATTGCGTCGAGCATAGGCGCAGAGCTGGGCAGCATGAAGGTAACCGAGCAAATAGATGCTATGGAGGTATCAGGGGCCAATCCGCTGCAATACCTGGTGGTTACCCGCATTTTAGCAACCAGCTTTATGGTGCCCCTCCTGGCCATTATGGGCGATGTTATAGGGCTGTTTGGCGGCTATCTGGCCTTAAATATCACCGACGATATCAGCTTCCCGCTTTATTTTAATAAATGTATCGCTTCTCTTGACTTTTCAGACTTTCTGCCCGCCGTGGTTAAAACCGTATTTTTTGGTTTTGCAATAGGTTTTGTGGGTTGTTATAAAGGGTATCATTCCAACAAAGGGACCGAAAGCGTGGGTATTGCTGCCAATTCGGCTGTTGTAACCGCATCCCTGTGGATATTTGTTATTGATGCCATAGCGGTTCAGATCACCAGTTTATTATTTTATAAATAACGATGAAAGCTGCTGCCCAAAATACCGGAGACCAGGAAACGCCTGAATTTAAAAAAGATGAGGTGGTGATTCATGTTAAAGGCCTGAAGAAGGATTTTATTGATAAAAAAGTGTTAAAAAACATCTCTTTTGATCTAAAACGGGGCGAAAACATGGTGGTTTTAGGCAAATCCGGGTCTGGAAAGTCGGTTACAATAGAATGTATAGTTGGCATGCTAAAACCCGATGCCGGCGACCTTACCGTTTTTGGGAAAGAAGTAACCGCCATGAATGATGATGAGCTGAAACAGCTTCGTATGAAAATTGGGTTCTTGTTCCAGAGCGGGGCTTTGTATGACTCCATGACCGTGCGCGAGAACCTGGAGTTTCCGTTAACGCGGGTGTTAAAGCTTAAGGATCAGCAGGATATAGATAAGCGGGTGGAAGAGGTTTTGGATGCGGTAGGCCTGCTTGACGCTATTGATAAATTACCTGCCGACCTCTCTGGCGGAATGCGTAAAAGGGTAGGGCTTGCCCGTACAATGATTGTAAAGCCCGAGATTATGCTATATGATGAGCCTACTACCGGTCTTGATCCCATTACATCACGGGAGATCAGCGAGTTAATACTTCACATGCAAAAGAAATATAAAACATCCTCCATCATTATAACCCATGACATGGAATGCGTTAGGATCACTGCCGACCGCATTGTGGTAATGGATGACGGAACATTTATAGCTGAGGGCTCTTATAAGGAGCTGCAAAAATCGGCAAACGAAATTGTAAGATCCTTTTTTACCGAAACAACATGAAAACTACTTCTTCACAAAAAATAAAGATAGGCCTGTTTGTTTTTGCCGGTCTGGTACTATTGATACTGGGCATATTCTTTATTGGGAATCAAAAGAGCCTGTTCAATTCAACCTTTAACATTTACGGTACATTTAAAAATGTAAGTGGCTTACAAGCAGGCAATAATGTGCGCTTTGCCGGCATTAATATAGGGGTAGTTCAATCCATAAACATTATTACCGACAGTTCGGTAAGGGTTGATCTTACATTGAATAATAACGTGCGGAAATTTATAAAAACCGACTCTAAACTTAGCATAGGCAGCGACGGGCTGATGGGTGATAAGCTGATAATAATTGCTCCCGGAGGTATAAAAAGCCATGAGGAGATACAACCAGGCGGCCGCCTGGAATCAATTAACCCGGTAGATGTGGATAAAATAATAACCAAACTTACACGGGTGGCTGATAATGCTGAAACCCTGACTACTGATCTGTCGCAAATAGTGGGAAAGATCAACAGCGGTAAAGGGAGTATTGGCCGGCTGTTAAATAACGACAAAATAGCCAAAGACCTTGAAGGTACCGTAAAACAAGCGCAAACTACTATGAAAACGGTACATAAAACCACTAATACCCTTAATGAGGATTTGACAGCTGCACAGCATAACTTCCTGCTCAGAGGGTTCTTTAACAAAAAGAAAAAGGCGGCTAAAGCCCGGCAGGATTCGATTAAAAAAGTACAGGAACAAGCAAAAAAAGACAAAGAAAAAGCAGCGAAGAGCAAGGCCGACGATAAGGATAATTGAACCCAATTGCAGCTGAGCATTAATCAAAGAAGCCTGCCGATATCGGCAGGCTTCTTTGATCGTAATGAATGATACTTAATACTTAGTTAAGGTATTTAGTAATATCTGTTGATAACGGAGTGGTTTGAGACCTGAAACGATGTATCAGTTTGCCATTCTCATCTATCAGGAATTTTTCAAAGTTCCATTTAATATCGCCTGTAAAGTCAGGATTAGGGGCGGTTGTTAAATACTGAAACAACGGATCAATGTCAAGTCCGAGTACGCTAACCTTTCCGCTCATCGGAAAAGTAACGTTAAAATTTTCTTTGCAAAAGGTTTTGATGTCCTGGTTTGTTCCCGGTTCCTGACCGCCAAAGTTATTGGCCGGAAAGCCCACAACCACCAATTTGCCTTTATACTGTTCTGATAGTTTTTCAAGATCAGTATATTGTTTGGTAAAGCCGCATTTTGAAGCGGTGTTAACAATAAGTACTTTTTTGCCTTTGTATTTTGCCAGCGTAAAGTCTTTACCATCAATAGTTTTCAGTTTAAACTCATACACAGATGATGGCGCTGATATAAAAAGGAATGCCAATATTAACGTAAGTAATTTCATTTTGATTTGTAATTGATCGTGAAATAAATTCTTAAGTAAAATTAACCATTAAAAAAGTCTTTTTGCCAAATACTCATCTTCTTTTTGTGTCATTTTCTTCTTTGTAACAACACTTTTATCAGTGTAGCCTAAAAGGTGCAGTGCTCCATGAATAATTACGCGGTGAAGTTCGTCCGTTTCGGAGATGTTGAATTTGGCAGCATTTTCACGAACACGCTCAACAGATATAAAAATATCCCCCAAAATTTCATCTTTAACCGATGAATTATCAAAGGTTATGATGTCGGTATAAGTATCATGATTCAGATATTGCTGATTCATCGGCAGCAGATAGGCATCCGAACAAAAAACGTAGGTGAGCTCTTTTAATTTAAAGCCCTCGGCGGCAATGGCATCTTTGATCCACTTACGCACAAGGGCTTTATTTTTTAGTTTGTAGCTGATATCTTCTTCAAAAAACTGAATAGCGGGCATTATATTTTAAAGTGTAGTTCAATAGTGTTGCCTGCTGCATTAAAAATGCACTGATCGGCCAGGTGTTTTATTATAAAAACGCCCCTGCCGGTTAAATTCTCCAAGTTTTCGGGTGCGGTTGGATCGGCCAGATTGGTATAATCAAAGCCGGGGCCTTCGTCGCTAACGGTCCATATAATGCGTTTAGGTTCTACCTCAGCATTAATAATCACCTTTTTTGTTTCGTCGAGTTTGTTGCCATGTATAATGGCATTTATAACAGCCTCGTTAAGGCAAGTCATCATATTGGCAAAGGTATCTTCTGTTACCTGATATTTATCAGCAAGGCTCTCAATCAGCAGCTCAAGTTGCGCTATGCTCTCCGGTTTTGACGGTAGCTGTAACGTATACAGTTCGGTGCTGGTATGAACATTTGCCTGTTCCATGTTATTTGGCATTAAGTTGATCAAAGTAAGATTTTATTTTTTGTTTATAATACAAATTAAGTGCCGGAGATATTGTTTTTATTTGTTCTGTTTGTTTATTTCTTTGCTGCTGGTATCCCTGCAGCGCTTTTATATATCCAGGAGGTATGTCTTTACCGGCATGGCTTTCCCTTTGCTGATCCTGTTCGCGTTCTTGTTCGGCCTTTTCTGCTTCCAATAACCGGCTTTGAATTTGTTGTTGCCTTTTTAACGCGTCTGTTATCTTCCTGTTTACGAGATCATGCTCAGTTTGTTCCATTTCTTTCGAAATTTTATCCAAATCTCCCAGTCTGCCGGAACCATCTTTATTCTCTTCGCGATTTATTTGCTCAAGCGATTGCCTGATCATTTGCTGCTGGCGGGCCATACGGGCCAGTTGCTCACTCATATTTCCTTTACTTCCAGGCTGACTTTTTCCCGGGTTGCCTTGCTGCTGCATTTGCTCCCGCGCCTTTTGCATGTTCTGATTTAGCTGCTGCTGCATTTTGGCCAGTTGTGATACCGATTGATTTTTACTTTTGCCTTGCCCGCCTTTATTCATCATTTTTTGCAGTTGTTCTAACGCTTCGCTCAGCATAAGCGCCAGGTTATTCATAGATGTCATGGCATATTGCTGATGGCGGTTTGCTTCGGCAGTACGCCGATCGCCCAGATTATCCAAAGCCTGGTCAATATGCGAGTTAATACTGCTGATTTCCTGGTTTACGGTTGACTGTATTTGTGGAATGCGCCTGCTGATGGCATATAGGCTATCTTCGGCGGTTTTCAGGTTGTCCTTAATGTCCTTTTGATTTTGCGAAAGTGTAATATAAGCCGGATCTGTTGGATTGGTGCTTTTTAATGTTTGCATGATCTTTTCCTGGTTAAAGGAGCTATTGACCAGGCTTTTTAACAATTCACGTAATTGCTGCGCGTCAATAGCATTTTCCTTACTTTCACCTTCCTCATTTTTTTGATGCAATTTAGCTGCCAGTTGCTGCATTTCTTTAGCTGCCTGCTGCTGCGATTTGCTTGCGCCGCTTTTATTGTTCTTTTGCAATTCGCCCGCGCTTTGATCCATTTGCTTGTCAATGCTTTGGGTTTCCTTTTCAGGATTTTGAAAGTCCTGTTTACGCTCTGCCTGCTCGTTTGTTTTTTGCAGGTCCCCGAGGCCTTTTTTTATATCCTGAAAGTCTTTTTTCAGATCTTGCTGTTCCTGTTGCAATGCTTTTTGATCGCTGTTTTTCTGGCCGGTTTTGTCAGATAGCTTTTGTTGTTTATCGGCCAGTTTATTAAGCTCCTCAACACTTTGATTTAGCTTTTGCTCAAATTCCAGCTTTTTGTATAACTCCAGCATCCGGTCAAGCTCTTTTTTTAGCGATTTATTATCCATTTGCATTTTTGATAATTCATCGCGGGTGGCATCTTTTTGTTCCTGATCTAATAGTTTCTGCAGATTTTGCAGCAGTTCTTTTGTTTTTTGATCAAGCACGTTGTTAAAAAGATCCTCAATTTGCTTTTGTTTGGCCAGCAACTCCTCATTTTGTTGCTGGTTTTCCTGGCGGTTATACAGGTTCTTCTTATTATCGTCTTTAATTTCTTTTACCAGGTTTTCCAGATCGCGGCGCTTTTGAAGCAGATCTTCCACTTGTTTTTTTTCATCGAACGAAAGAGTGTTTTTATTTAGCAGTAATTGATTTAACTTTTGCGAATCATGCTCAACCTGCCCCGCCAATTTTATAGCCGATTGCATTTTTTGTTTTACGGCTTGTGTCCCGGCATTTAATTGCTCATTTATGGCCCTGGCGTCGGGCATATTGAGGGTACGCTCGGTACTGCGAGCTCTTTTGGGACCATTTACTCCATCATTATCTGCAACTTCAAAAAAGTAGGTTACACGGGCGCCCGGACTTATGCCCAGATCCTTCATGTTCCAGAAATAAAAAAAGTCCGACTGTGTTTGGTTCATGGAAGCATCTACCCGTTTAACAAACGTTTTTTGCTGGTTGTTGTTGCCCGGCGATTGCACGCTGTAATGGAAACTTAACGATGAGAATCCATGATCGTCCTGTATTTTTCCATTAAAATACAAGGCATTCATACTTATAGAATCGGCCTTTTCCTGTACTGTGATAGCCGGCGATTCATCGGCAATAACATTAATGTGGTAAGCCGCAGAGTCGCTATGGTTAACGAGCGGATTGATAGGATTAAGCTTGAAAACAGCATTTTTATAAACCCGCTCACTGTACTCAAACAGGTCGGCGCCGTTTGAGCGGGCCGCGTGTATTGTGCCATTCATATTAAATTGCAGGCCGGATGCATGCTGGGTATGTAATAGCCAGTGTACCTGTGTTCCTTCTGGAACAACAAGATCGCCTGCATTTATCAGTTTTTCGGCATTTTTGTGCAGGTAAGCCGGGTAAGTGAGCTCTACATCAAAATGCAGCAGGGCGGGCTTTTGATTTACCTTAATTTCATATTGCACCGAACTGAACCCGTTACCTATAAGCTTGAACTTTGTGTTTTGCTGCAGGTTGGTAAACAGGTAATGAAAACGGCTGATATTCTCTTTGTCGAGCTTAAATGTGTTGTTGGCGGTTTCAATATAAACATCAGAAGGCAGTCTGTCACCATCAAGTTTTAAATCAAGCTTCAGATCGTCGCCTTGTATTACATACAAGCTTTTATTAAGTATGTTAAAGCTAAAAGGAGCAACCGGTGCAAAATATTCATTGTGCCTGATAAGCCTTTTTGTACTTTCGGTTAGTACAGATGGCGCAGCAAAAGCCAGTACAATGATTACCGCCAATGGGGCCAGCACCCATTTTAAATACCGGCTGTTTTCGCGAATATTGATGGCCGATGGAAAACTAACCGGCTTAAGCATCTCTATTTTTTGATCAATACTCGCTTCGATAAGCGCCCGGTGGTTTTCATCGGCGGCAGCTAATTTTTTTAACTGCAGGGTATTTAGCAGCTTATCATTAACATCATGAAAATGTTTGCCTATAATTTCAGCGGCCTCATCATGAGTTAATGAATGCCCCAGTTTTAGCCAGGCCAGTAATGAGGGTAAAATAAGCCAGCATACCAGACTAATATTGAGCAGAATAAAGAAATAAAAAAGAATCGTACGAAAAACGATGTTAAAATTGCCAAAATATTCGCTCAGGGTAATAACAACATAAGCAGTAAATAGCCCCGCTCCTAAAAATATCAATCCCCTCAAAAAATTATTGAAATAGTATTTCCTGATGAAGATGTTGATCTTCATGATTAATACGTCAAAATTTTCGGAAGAGTTCATATTTCAGGATAAAACACTTGATACAATTTTAACGAAAAAACGGAGCAAATTATACAATACCACAATTAAGTTAAAATATAGTGTACTGTAAACCGTATGAGTGGTATTTTTAATTGTACTGTTTTGTGCCTGTTGTACTTTATTAACCCATGTGTTCTGTTATCCTATCCGCCGCGATAATTGGCTAATAAACATTTGCCACGCTTTGATTATCGGCCACCTGTGATGTTGACTGCAGGGTATAGCTAAAGAGAATTTGACCCGTATCAATATCGAATAATACCACGGCTACCGGGTTTTTGCGGTATGATTGATGCCGTTGCGTATTATAAAAGGTCTTCATTTTTTCTTTAATGATTTGCATTGTTTCTTCAAAATCAGCTGTTGATACGCTGCTAACCAGCTGATTGGTTAAAAGCCCGGCCCATTGCGGGTCAACATATCTTACCTGGCTTTCGATTGTTTGGATGGCCTGTTGCTGATGTTCGGCCGGGGGGAACACGTAAGAGGATTCACGGCGATATTTAAAAGCCTTAGGCGAAGTGAATGCATAAATGTCAGTCGATTGCAGATGGATACTTGCCCAAAAATAGCTATAGCCTTTTATTTTTTGTGCTTGCGATGTTATTGAGCTGCTCAATAAAATTAACATCATAAATGTCCATTTCATAACCCTAATTAATTGATATATTGTAGGTTAGGTATTTACATGCAAATTATTGATTTTAACAGTTTGTTTGCGGGCAATATTTGTACAATATGCTTTACATAATTGGGAAATATTGTAAAGCAGAACCGGGCATTATTCTTTGCAGATGATGGTGTATTATGTGTTTTGAAATTAAAAACCATAATATATATTTGCAGTTGAAAGGGCACATTGCCGCTTCAAAAAATAGTAACGGGTATAAGCGATAAAACAAGCTATTGCGGAAAAACGATACTATTAACACAAAATACCACATTCGGGATGTAGCGTAGCCCGGTATCGCGCCAGCATGGGGTGCTGGAGGTCGTGGGTTCGAATCCCGCCATCCCGACAAAAGGCGATATCAACCATAATCAAAAAAGCCCTTAAATCTATGATTTAAGGGCTTTTTTGATTATACCCCAACTCTCTCACGTCTCAATCATTTCATCAGATCAGGTATCCAATAGTTATTGAGTATATATACTCATTATGACTTAGAATTTAATTGTGACCTCTGCATTGCCCGGAACCAGGAATTCAAGATGCCCACCTTTGGCGGGTTTGCCTTTGAGGGGTTCTTGCTGACCTTTTACAATTACCTCAATGTCCGGTAACTTATCGCCGGTTTTGACCACCATAAGCCGGCTGGTAATACGCCCGTCGCCGGCGAGCCGGAACTTAACCGGAGGGCGTTTTTTTGGAGCGAATCCATAAACCGGATAATCCGTATAGATCATTAGGCCGGCATCGGGTACCTGCATATAATGCCGCGGCAGGATACCAAAGGCATTGCCGGCGCCGTAAACTTCCTGGCCCACCTGGCCATTCTGTTCCCAGCCGTCATGCAGGTCCTCCAGTGCTATCCATAGCCTTGGATCTACCTCGCCGATCTTCGGCTTTTCCTGCAGCGCTTCTTTTGGCAGCATAGGCGGATAATAATAAACGGCACGATCTGAAAGGTAACGAATATATTCTGCCATTAACAGGCGCACAGATGGTTCAATCTCTTCGGTTTCGGCATGTCTGAGGTAATCATGAAAAGCACAAAAAACCTCCTGTTCTTCATAAACCGCGGAATAGGGTGCATCGCTCAAGGGGAACAATGTGAAGAACGACGGAACGTTTTGACGGTGGCCATAGTTGCAATCCCAAAGTTGTACGTTTTTAAAAATATTTGCCAGGCACAAATAACTCAGGTTTTTGTACTGTTCCTTTTTGGTTGCTTTATAAAGGCGAAGCAAGGCCCCGGCCGAGAAAGCCGTATTGTTTGCCTGATAAAATAATTCAAAACCCAGGCCATGTAGTTTTTGAGCTGCCTTTTCGGCCTCCTGCAGATAGCGTTTTTTGCCGGTAAGTTCCCAGGCTTGCATCATCACATGGGCGTACAGACCGGGTACATCCTTTTCGCCGCCCTTGCCGGGCTGGGTTTCTGCTTTAAGCACCTCCAGCGTATCTATCTTATAGAATACCGGCCATTGGTATTTGAAATGATGCGCAACTTTGATAGAGAATTCAAGGGAATCCAAAAATAGTTTTTTAGCTATTTCATCGCCCTTTAGCGCCAGTCGCGATAAATTTAAAAGCGGATGATGCAGGTACCACGAATCCATTGTCAGCGGTTTTTTTTGTTCTTCTTCGCCTTCCAGCTGATCAGCCAGCTTTGGATGCCAGCGCAATATCGTGCCTAACTTTTCATCATAAAAGGCGGGTAAACCCCGTCTAATTTTTTCTATTACTTCAACCGTTGAACCGCTCCATTCCGCGTAATCCTGCAGCGGCAATAATACAGCCAGCTGCACCATGATCTCGGGTGGTGTAGCGTAATCACAAACATAAGCGTTAAAATAATGGTTGCCATCTACCTGCGACCAGCAGCCGGGGCTATCGATCAGATCGGCAAGGCCTTTTTTCAGGATGTCTGGCCAAGGTTTATAGGTTGTTTCCGGCCTTGGCAATGCCAGGTAAATAGCGGCCAGCAAGTCCAGATATTGTTTAACCATAGCCGGTTCATTGGCTGGTACCTCTTGAGAAAAAGCCACAAAAGCGTCACTAAGCACATAGGCTTTACCGGCTTCCAGCGGTTTATTTTTAATGGTGGGCGGCAGCGCAAAGCCAATCTCCGGCCACTCGCCGGCCACGGTATTTGCTGCCGAGGTTTCCGTCTGCTGGTTGTAATCGGCCAAAGCGGTCAGATTTTGAAGATATAATACCGAGCCCGCGCTTGGCCTGGTCAAACTAAAATAAAGCTGACCCGACCGGCTGCCCACCTGCTGTACATGAACCTTGCCTAATGCCAGCAAATCGCTGTCGGCGGCACCCAGTGGCACAATATCCCGTGGCCAAAAAGGAAAAAGTAATGGCGATACAGGTACAAGCGACGTGGTCATCCGCAGTACCGGCCGCTCTGCTGATGGCAGCTGAATATTGATCTGATATTTTCCAAGCAAGCAATTACCGCCAACTGATAATCCATCAGCTGTTTCTTTTACCTTTAAATTAAATTCATCGCCTGGCGAATACGCCAGCCGAAAGGCAATCCGGCTGCCTTTTGGCCAGCTTGCAACCAGCCAGCAGCTGTCGCCCATCATATAAATGTTAAAACGATAATCAAGTGCGGTCCGTTCAATAGCCGGCCGCGGGAGTAATCGGTTCAGCTCGCTATTTGTGTTCAATAGCCAGGGAGATATCGCATTTATCATAAGAAAGATTAAAATCGGATTACCGGTTTTCAAATGCCGGGGAAGCATAGATAGACCGGGTTATCATATAACTTTAATTTATCCTATTAGGTTTTAAATAATTTTGATCTGGCTTGTTCGATCATATAGCCCAAAGCTATATTGTTTGCCATAAGGCTACACGGCGTTTTATTGCTCTTGTGTAAGGTACATTGCCTTATTTGTTTGTATGTTTTTTTTAATAAAGGAGATAACCGTATCGGTATACAGGTTTGCACCAATGCCGTTTAAATGGGCGCGGTCGGCATAATATTCGGGGCGTTTAAGAACTGAATTATTTGTAAAATCCTGAAAAGGAATATGGTGATCCTTGCAAAGGTTTTTAATTTTTAAATATGAGTTCAGCTTGGTATCGTCATTGTACCTGGGCGATATAAAAACAAATAATTGTACCTGGTTGGTTTTACAAATGGTTATAAATGAAACCAGGGCTTTTATGTTGGCGGGGTCAACAAGATCTGCATATGGTGTAAAAGCGGTTTTTGTAGTCACCTTACTGGCATCCATTTTTTCATCCAAAGCGTTAAAGCCTAAAATGTATTTACTGGAGGGTAAAAAATGGTGCTGAAGTATCGAAAGCACCTGGCCGTTATAACGGTATGTTTTTGAAAGGCTTTTGTACATTTCAAATGGGCTCCGCTCTTTTATAATATCCTTTATAACATCTGATTGTTGCAAAAACGGCAGTAAAATAGATAGTTTATCCTTCTCGTCTTTATTCTGATCAAGTGCATCACTGTTGATATCTAAAATAACATACTGCGGAATATGATGTTGCAAGGCCAGCTGAAGCATAGCTGTACTATACAACAGCCCTTCGCCGTCGCGGCCGCCGTTATAACAATTGAGCCCAAAACTGTTTTTTATTGTTGATGAGTTGTAGTGGTGCGACGCCCTTGAACTGCCTAAAACCAGTATTTCTTCATCCTTATTGAAAGCAACGTGATTTGCCACGGCAAACTCACCGGTATTTTGATGGGTGAAGAAATAATACAGAACAGCGCCAATCAATTGGTCTATACAAATGATGATGAGCAAAAACAGGACTGCTCTTATTAAAAACTGTTTGTTTTTTGTTTTAAGCGACTGCATGTTTTCTAAAATTGAAAATAAATAAACTGCCCACCGTCAAAAACGCCGAATAAAAGGATAAAAAAGATCAGCACAGCATACGAGGCCATCCGGACAGCCAGTTTTTCGCTCGTTAAAAATTTTATATTCGGGTTGCCATATTCCTGCTTAAGCTCATAGAATAGTAAGGCAAATATGGCCATGAAATCATATACAAAATACGAGGGCTCGCCTATAAAAAAACCACTTTTAAAAACAAATACCCGGTTAATTATTCCCCAGGCTTCGCTTAGGGAGTTTGCCCTGAAAAATATCCAGGCCAGCGTAACCAATAAAAACGTGGAAATAATATTTAAGACTTTTGAAACGTATGTATTATGCAGCCCAAGCTTTTGCATAAGAGATTGCCGCCATGTTTTGCTAATAACGCCGGTAACCAGGTAAATTCCATGCAGTGTGCCCCAAACAATAAAAGTCCAGTTGGCGCCATGCCACAAGCCACTAATAATAAATACTACAAAAAGATTAAAATATAATCTTGCCTTTTTTACCCGGTTGCCGCCCAATGGTATATACACGTAATCCCTGAACCAGGTTGAAAGGGAAATATGCCACTTGCTCCAAAACTCGCCGATACTTTGTGCAAAGTATGGCCGCTTAAAGTTTTCCATCAGCTTAAAGCCCATTACGCGGGCGCTGCCAATAGCAATATCTGAGTAGCCCGAAAAATCACAATATATTTGAATGCCAAAAAACACAGATGCCAGTATAACACTCGCTGTTCCATGATTGGGATAATTGTTAAACACCGATTGTACGTATATGGCTAACCTATCTGCAACTACAACTTTTTTAAAAAAACCGATCAGCATCCGTTTTAATCCTTCAGAAACATCGGCAGCGTTAAATACCTTTTTCTCATGAAACTGGTGTAAAATGTTTTGCGGGCGCTCAATTGGCCCGGCAACCAGCTGCGGATAAAACATCACATATAAAGCGTAAATACCGAAGTGGCGCTCGGCCTTTTGGTTGCCCCTAAATACCTCAATGGTATAGCTCATGGCCTGAAAAGTGTGGAAAGACAAGCCTATGGGCAATAATATATTTAACAAAGGGATAGGGTTAGTATAGCCGCTCCATGATAATATGCCTGATAAATTGTTGTTTAAAAAGTTGAAATATTTAAATACAGCCAATACGCCAACATTGGCCGTAATACTTAATATGAGCAATAGTTTTTTCCTTTTAGGATTGGTGGTTTTTTCAAGATATATCCCGGCGAAGTAGTCAATTACTATAGTAAAAAACAAGATCAATATATAAATAGCCTTGAAGAACATATAAAAATAACAGCTGGCCACAAGTAATACCAACCATCTGAACTTATATGGACAGAGGAAATAAAGTAGGGTTACTATAGGAAAGAAAAGAAGAAAGCTAAATGAATTAAAAATCATCTGGTTAAAACTTCAAGTGTATATAAACTTATAGAAATAAAACCAGTGCTAAAATGCATTGCCGATGTTGTGCGCTATTATGTAAACTTAGTTGTAAATGTTTACACTCGTTTTTACATAAATAAGCGAGCGGTTATACACCGAAAGGACGAGCCGTTATTGAAAATTTATAGTCATCAAGTGGATCGCGGGGGAGGGGAATAAGAAAATTACATCCTGAATCTTAAGGAAACTGAGCGACCGAGTGCCTGAGCAAATTCCGGATCAATTAAAGGTCCGTCGCCCATTTGTACCCATGCTCCGCGGGCGTCTTTTTGCAAGGTTATTTTTTCACCATTAAGCAATATCTCCAGCTCGCAGGTGGCCTTACTAATTGGTGTTGTGTTTATCTGGTAAACGTGGTCGGTATCGTTATATGTTATACGTAGTGGCAGGCCCATCTTTTTCTTCTTCGGCGGTAAATATACAATTGTTGCTAATAAAACAAGCATTTTAAAAAAAATGGAATAAAAATTATTCAGGCGGCTAACTGATATTCAACCTTTTCAATCAGGTTGTTCATGCCAAATGGTTTGTGCAGTATATCATCCGGCGCGCCCTTTTGTTTAGGGGAGCCGTTAATATCATCATTGTCAGTACAGATAATAACAGGAAGGTTTTTTGTTTCTTTATTGAGCTTTAGCAATCGGCATACATCCCGGCCATCAATACCAGGTAATATAGAATCAAGGATGATCAGGTCTGGATGGTTGGTCCTGATGTTATTAAATATAAGATCGGCACGGTCAAGTGTAATTACATCATAGCCATTATTGGTTAATATATATGACATTACCTCGGCCATTAACTTGTTATGATCAACTATCAAAATTTTCTTTGCCATAGTCTTTCCATCTCTTCATATTAATCAACACAAAGTACATGCCATTGATTAACTTATGGTTATGTGATAGCCGGCAGGAAAACAAATACGGAAGGAAGTGTAGTTAAAAGATAACCGGGCAACACAAGGCAAAAAGAAAAGTTAATAACCCAATCAACAATTCTCCCGACAACAGCATCACTAATATGCCTGCGCGGCCCGGTTAATAACCTTATATGTGGATGAATAGTTCTTCTTTTGGCCTGCGTACCTTGATCATTTTGCTGTACACATCGTCATGGGCGCGGTAACCAACCGCCGCTATTACAGATGTGGTTAAGCCTTTTTCTTTTAAGCCAAGTATTTCGTCAAATTTGTCGGGATCAAAGCCTTCCATCGGCCCGGCATCAATGCCCATATCGGCAGCGGCACTTAATAATACCCCTAAGGCTATATATGTTTGTTTATGCGACCAGGCAATTTTTTGCTCATCAGTGCGGCTGTTCAGCGTGCCTAAAATCATTTGTTCAAAACCTTCCAGGCTTTCGCGCTCAACGCTACGGGTTGCAGCAACCAGGTCAATATATCTTTTTCCGAAATCTTCGTCGAGCTTGGTTAATGAGGCAAAAACAAATAATGCTGCAGAATCTGTGATCTGAGGCTGGTTATATCCGGCTGCACGTAATTTTTCTTTTGTTTCGGCATCCTGAACAACAATAACTTTAAAAGATTGCAAACCCAAAGAGGAGGGGGCAAGCTGCACAGCGCTTAAAAGATTATCTAGCTGTTGGGCGGTTATTTTTTTTGTGGGGTCGAATTTTTTAACGGCGGCGCGCCATTGTAATTTTTCTATGAGTGACATGATATTTTCTAATTATTTAAACAAAATTAGATGTTCAAACATCAATATTAGTCACAGCGATGTAATTAGATGTTTAAACATCTAATTACATCGCTTAATAAGTAGTGGATTATAGATTTGCCTTTTCTTTTAGCTCGTCTTCTTTGTCGCTTTGTTCTTTTTTAAGACGCCGTTTTTCCTGGCGGATTTCTTTCCTTGTTTTGCCGGTGGTATCGATATTATCTATCCGGTTCTTATAGTCGAGCTTAAGGGCTTCAATTTGTTCCTTTAATTTTTCCTTGGCCGATTTTTCTTTTAGTTTTTCTTTTTCTTCTGCTTTTTGAGCTGTTGTATCCTTTTTGCCAAAGAGCCGCTGAAAGAATGTTGGTTTTTTTACCGGATCTTCAAGCGCCGGCAAAAGTTCAGTATCATCGCTTTGCTTCATCAGGCTATCAGCGGTAGCTGTATCAACAGGCGCAATAGCGCGGCGCAGGCCTTCCCTTAAACGTACCTCGTAAAAGCCATAGGCGTTGGTATCACGCTGCGTATAGCCTTTTTGGGCCATTAGCCGGCCAATAAGGTTAAAGTAGCCGTGCAGCCCCGGCCGGAGTGTGCCATCGGGCTGAAAGGCGTAAAGGCCGCCTTTAGGGTAGGGAACAATGCTGGCCAGGTAAATACTTTCGCCCAGGGTAAGCTCAGAGGGTGATTTTCCAAAGTAGTAATGCGAGGCCTCTGATATGCCATAAATACCGCGACCCCATTCAATAATGTTAAAATAAACTTCCAGCATCCGGTTTTTGGTCATGATGCGGTTGTTTTCAATGATCCAAACAATCAGGATCTCTTCAATTTTGCGGGCCAGTGTTTTTTCCTTGCTCAAATAAGCGTTTTTAACCAGTTGCATTGATATGCCGCTGCCCCCCCGTTTAAATTTTTTGTCTTTAAAATCGGTGACCAGCGATTTTCTGATAGCCTCTTCAACAAAACCATGGTTGGTATAAAAAGAAGGATCTTCGGCTGTCATTACCGCGTTGCGCAGGGTTGGCGCAATACGTTCAAGCGGGGTAAACTCCGGATTTTCGGGGCCTATCAGGTGCGGCGACATGGGTTTGCCCTTTTCATAAGGCGTATAAACAAATGTGCTGTTAAGCTTGGTTAGGTCGGTTTTGCCATACTTCACTATCCTGAAATTATCTTTGCTCAGCCGCGAGTCGAATTGAAGATCGTCGGGCTTGGTGGTGTTCATATAAAAATTAAGCGCGTAATTTAGCTTGCCTGCAACCTGTATGCCATCAAGTGCCTCAAACATCCCTGATGGGAACGAATCAAAAATATCAGCGGCATTTAGCCAGCCGGTGTTAATTTTAAGCTCGTAAATTTTGACCGGGTTAAGCGTATACTTGATAAAAGGCCTTGCCGTAAGTTTTTTAATGTGGATAAGCGATGAGCTGTCAACCGAGATATAATTTTGGCCTACAAACAAATTTGCATCAATAGACGCGTCGGGAAATACAATATTGCCCGATGACAAAGCCGGATGATTAATGAGCAGGTTGTGTACTGCCCAGGAGCCAAAGATCTTTGTTTCGCCGCCGCCATGTTCAACTTTGGTTAACCGGGTGCTGATGGTATCAAAATTTAATTTAAGCTTAAACTTTTTTTCGATGACAGGCAGTTCAACCTTTTTACCCTGCGCGTAAAGTTTAACATCGATGTCTTTATCAGACGGGTGCATTTTGCCATCAATGTGCCAGATGGACGCCCCGTTATCCACATCAATAGTTGATGTAAGGTTGCCATCTTTAATCAGGGCGGTTTTGGCAAGTAGTCTTATCCTGTCGCTATCGGCCCTGAAGCTCAATAAAAAATTACTCAAGTGCAGGTTGTCCGGAATTTTATAGAGAATTTCGTTCACCAAGTGGTTGGCCAGTTGAGAGAGATCAACTTTAGTATGGGTTGCGGTGGAATCGCGTTTCTTTTTAAACAGGAAGTCGAAGTTTTTAACCCCTTTTACACTGGTAAGGTTAATAAAGCCATCCTGCAGATAAACATCGGCCAGTTTAATATTGCCAATAACCAGCGGAAGCAGCTTAACACTTACCACAAAGTTTTTGATGTTTAGCAGGCTGTCGCGTTGCTCCGGTACAATGGTGACATCGGAAAAAGAAACCGTGCTCATCCCCGTAAAATGGGCCGAACCTATTTTTACATCCAAATTATAATCGCTCCTGGCTTTTGCTTTAGCTTTGCTTATAGCTTTTTGAAGCAGGGCTTCGCGTTTTGAATAAACAATATATCCGCCTGTAAAAATTATCAGTAATAAGGGTATCAGTATAAATGCGGCTATGCGTATGTATTTAGGATTAAGGCGCTTCATTTGTAAATTTTTCCAAAACTAAACTAAATCTTATCCCCTGCAAACGGTTGTTTCTGCAAATTGTTTCTTTAACAAACGCAATTCAACAACCTGTTTTCATAAATTTGCCATAATATTATGATAATTACCAAAGAACAAGTTTTACAAGCCCTGGGCAATGTTGAGGAACCGGATCTGAAAAAAGACCTGGTTACCCTGAATATGATCCAGGATATCCATATTGATGGCAACAACATTAGCTTCTCGGTTATATTGACCACGCCGGCATGCCCGCTGAAAGCCCTGATTGAAAACGCATGCCGTAATGCCATTAGTCACTTTATTAACAAAGAGGCCGTGGTGAACATCAATATGACATCAAGAGTAACCTCTCAAAAAAACACGGGGGTGCCGGGCGTTAAAAATATTATAGCAGTAGCATCAGGTAAGGGCGGTGTAGGTAAGTCGACAGTGGCGGTTAACCTCGCGCTGGGTTTGGCAAAAGCCGGAGCTAAAGTAGGGTTGATAGACGCGGATATTTATGGCCCCTCTATACCCATTATGTTTGGTTTAGAAGGCGCCCGCCCGCAGGCCAGCCAGGTTGATGGGAAAACCCGCATCGAGCCGATTGAAAAATATGGTGTAAAGTTGTTATCGATAGGTTTTTTTACTGACCCTAACCAGCCTGTGCCGTGGCGTGGGCCCATGGTTTCAACCGCGGTAAAACAACTGTTTAATGATGCTGACTGGGGCGAGCTGGACTATCTGGTAATTGATTTGCCGCCAGGCACTGGTGATATTCACATTACTGTTACTCAAACCTTCCCCGTAACCGGGGCTGTTATTGTAACCACGCCGCAAAATGTAGCCCTGGCTGATGCCAAAAAGGGGATAGGTATGTTTTTAATGCCGGCCATTAATGTGCCGATACTGGGTGTGGTTGAAAACATGTCATACTTTACACCAGCCGAGTTGCCCGAAAACAAGTATTATATTTTCGGTCAGGGTGGTGGCCAAAAGCTGGCGAAACAACTTGATGTACCATTTTTAGGAGAAATTCCGTTAGTAAAGGGCATAAGTGACTCTGGCGACGCCGGCAAACCAACCATACTGGATGAAAACGGCGTGATGACCCAGGCGTTTTTGGAAATGGCCCGGCGTGTAGCGCAACAGATTGCCATATCAAACGCAAAAGCGGCGGATAGCCAGACTATTACTGCCGCCGCAAATTAAGATCAGGAATAAGCAACGGCGCAATTACCTTTGGTATAGTGTGGTAATTTATTCAAATAAGAATATTGTAAATAATTAAGTAACTTTACTTTTATTATAAATTAGTTAAAATGAGTTTATTGAATCAGGTAGAAACAGCTTTAGACACCATTCGCCCATATTTGGAGGCTGATGGCGGGAATGTTTCGATTGAGGAGATCACCCCTGAAGGTGTAGTTAAGTTAAAACTGTTAGGATCATGCGGATCATGCCCTATGAGTATCATGACGCTTAAAGCAGGCATTGAGCAGGCTATTAAAAAGGCGGTTCCGGAAATAACCGGTATTGAAGCCGTGAACTTAACAGATATTGATGACCCTAACGCGGTACTCCCAGAAAATTTAAGATAGTGTTAAGTATTGTTAAAAACCGTATGCATTTACGGTTTTAGCTTACTTTTGATTAAAGTTTTGAAACTTTTTCCGGCCGTAACGGGTAGGTAAGGAAAGAGGGACCGGTATATGAAATATTTAATTGTTATAATTTTTTTATTTGCAACAATTAGCGCCTTTGCCCAGGATCATAATGACAGGCCAATTGTGCAGTTCTCGGGTATTGTACATAACGCCGATAGCGCCAATGTAATAGTGCCTTATGTAACCATTACCAATGCTTCTTCACGTAACGCTGTCAGTTTAACAAACTATAAAGGTTATTTTTCTTTTGTTGCACATGAGCAGGATACCCTCCGCTTTACCTGTGTGGGGTATGGCCAGGTAACCATGGTTATTCCGGCAAATGTGCCTAATAAAAGCTATACGGTACAGGTATTGCTTAAACCGCAAATTATCAACCTGCCAACGTTCCACGTGTTCCCGTGGGCTACTACTGATGAGTTTAAAAAGGATTTCCTGGCTATAAAACTGGCTGATGATGATCTTGAAATTGCGCGGAAGAACATAAGCCGTACATCATTGACGGCTTTATCAAATGTATTACCGAGAGATGCACAGGAAATACAATCGGCAAATGCGCAGGGCATGCATACCAGCATATTAAACTCGCATTCGCTAACACCAAATCCTTTGCTTAATCCGTTGGCATGGGGCAGCTTAGTAAAGCAGATAACCGACGGCGACAACAAGAGCAGTAATTAAACTACCGACAAAGATTAAGCACCTTCTTTAGCGCTGGCTAATATTGAGGATTTGACTAAAAGCTTAAGAAACGAGGGGCAATAGTTACGCTTAACGGCCCTTTTTAACAGCCGGGAATTTCATCTTATAATCCACGTCAACCATCCCTTTTGATATTTCGTTCAGCTTTTTCTCGATGAGGCGCCTGCGGAGCGGGCTCAGCTTATCAGTAAACAGTTTGCCTTCAATATGGTCATATTCATGCTGTATAACACGGGCAGCTAAACCTTTAAAGGTATCTTCGTGGTGTTTCCAGTTTTCATCATAATATGATAACCTTACAACCGGCTTGCGGTAAACATCCTCCCTTATTTCAGGAATGCTTAGGCAGCCTTCATTAAAGCCCCATTCTTCGCCGGTTTCTTCTAAAACTGTAGCGTTTATAAATACCTTTTTAAAGTCTTTCAGGTCGGGTTCATCATCGCTAAATACAGAGGCATCAACTACAAATAAGCGCATTGACATGCCAACCTGTGGTGCCGCCAAACCAACGCCATGAGCGGCGTACATGGTTTCGAACATGTTTTCAACCAGTTCTTTTATATGCGGGTATTCCTCTGGTTCAATTGCTGTAGCTTTTTTTCTCAGAACAGGGTCTCCGTAGGCAATGATAGGGTATTTCATTAATATGGTCTCTTTTTCTTTTATTATTCGTTTTTCACCGGTACTTTCAATCGGCTAAGCCATTTAACATGGCCTGCCATTAATTGTTTTTAGCAATATAGGTGATATTTTAACCTTACAAAAATACAGGTTTTATTGCTTAGGCTCAAACTTCAATGTAATAAGCTTATGCAAATCAAACACTTCGTTACTTATTTCAAGTACCTGTTCTGCTGTTACGGCGTTAATTTTAGCAAATACGTCATCCAGCGTGTCAATGTGGTTAAAATCAAGTAAGCTTTTGGCCATTGAAATGATCAGGCCCATGCGGTTCTCTTCGGCCAGTGCAATCTGACCAATAAATTTTTCTTTGGCCTGATGCAGTTGCAGCGTACCCAGTTTTTGTTCGCGCAATTTTTTAAGCTCTTTATGTACCAGTTGTAAAGCTTTATCAGCTTTCTCGGCATCGGTTCCAAAATAGATGGAAAAAATACCGGTATCAGTAAGTGCCGTATAGTTTGACTCTATGGTATACGCAATGCCATGTTTTTCACGGATCTCCAGATTAAGCCGGCTGCTCATGCCCATGCCACCCAAAAGGTTATTTAAGAGCAATAACCCATTTTTGTATTTGTGCGATGATGAATATGCCTGGTTGCCAATAATACAATGTGTTTGCGATATGGGCTTGTTGACAATATAAATTCCACTTTGATTAGCCGCCGGAGTAAGCCGGGTTTTTTGAGGCCGGGTTTCAGCGATGGCCCCAAAATACTTTTCAGATAACCTGATCAGCTTTTTAAAATTGTAATTGCCATGAACGGCAAATATCATTTCGGCTGTGCTGTAATTAGCTTTGATAAAAGCCCTGATATCATCGCTGTTCATTTTGGCAACCGTATCTGGTGTGCCTAAAATGTTTTTACCAATGGGATGATCTTTAAAAAGCAATTCCTCAAAATCGTCCTGGATAGCCTCTTCCGGCTGGTCGAGGTATGAAGCGATCTCATCCAATATCACACCTTTTTCTTTTTCCTGTTCATCTTCAGGAAAGGTGGAATGGAAAAGAATATCTTCAAACAGATCCATTGAGCGCTCCAGGTGCTGATTAAGCAAAGAAGCGTGTATGCAGGTATATTCCTTGGTGGTGTAGGCGTTAAGGTCGGCGCCAACCAGCTCCAACCGGTTTAAAATTTGATTGGTGCTGCGCTTTTCTGTTTCTTTAAAGAGCAGGTGTTCTATAAAATGCGCGAGGCCTTCCTGTCCCGGATTTTCATCGCGCGAGCCTGCGTTTACGATAAAACAGCAGTGTGTTATGGCAGATGGCGCATGTTTATACAATATCCTGATGCCATTGGGTAAGGTGTAAGCCTGGTAGTCGATCATGAAGTGCAAAGATAACGTTATATACGTTACAATTATTTTGATGCCATTATAAGCGATTTATGCTATTTTAGAAGAAAAATGTAAAGAACATGCAAGTTATTTAATATTAATTTAATTAAGCCCCCAACATTAAAGTAGCCGCATCTATGAAAATTAAAATTGCCGATCTTGAATTTGAACCGCTTATCAATGAAACCCTAATAACAGAACGAACTAAAGCAATAGGACAGCAGTTAAATAACGACTACCAGCAAAGCATACCCGTATTTGTTGGTGTATTAAATGGCAGCTTTTTATTTATAGCTGACCTCATAAAGCAGATTGACGTTCCCTGTGAAATTGCCTTTACCAAACTGGCGTCTTATTATGGTGGTACCACCAGCAAACTTAAAATACGCGATGATATTGACCTCATCATGGATATAACGGGCCGTGATGTAGTAATCATTGAAGACATTGTTGATACCGGCAATACCCTCCATTACCTGATAGATAAATTAAAAGCGCGCAACCCATCATCTATCACCGCTTGCTCTCTGTTATTAAAGCCGTCGGCTTTGTTAAACCCAATTAAAGAGTTGAAATACGTAGGATTTGAAATTGAGAACGAGTTTGTTGTTGGCTACGGACTGGATTACCAGGAGAGGGGCCGGAATTTAAGAGATATTTATAAAAAGGTAGGGTATTAATCATTAAACGCCTTAGCGGTTTGTGTCATCACAAACCGCTGAGGCAAACCCAGGCAACGGCGGAGTAGATATCCCTAAGATTTGTGTCTCTACAAACCTCCATTTGATCAACTCCAAACATACCCGCTATTTCATTCAGGAATATACGAGCTGGTCAATGCTGTTTCTTCCCGCGGTTTGTGTCCTCACAAACCGCTTTTGAGGCGAAGATACAAGCAACGGGGAGCATTCTGAAGTTTGTTGGTACGCAAGCCTCTATTAATCAACCCCAACCATACCCGCTATTTCACTCAGAAACAATACGGCCTGGTCAATGCTGTTGACCCCCTCAATGCTTAAGCGCAGGGTGTTTTTTACTTCTTTAAGGTTGGTACGGCGCATATTGCTTTGTACAAAAGTGAGGACATTGCGAAAAGCATCCGATTCAAAGTAGGCCGACTGCTGGTTGGCGATAAAGTAACCCCTCAGCACATTCTTTTTAAGCGAAATCTTTTCGAAGCCAATAGCCTTGCCCAGCCATTGCAGGCGCATGGTGTTCAGCAAATCTTTTACCTGTGGCGGAATTGGCCCGAAACGGTCATGCAGTTGTTGCTGAAAAGCGGATAGCTCCACCTCATTTTCAAGCTTGGATAGCTCGGTATACAGGTTATACCGTTCGGAAATGTTGGTCACGTACTCGTCGGGGATCAGGATCTCCAGGTCGGTATCTATCTGGGTAAAGGAAATGAACGGGCGGGGTTTATCATCAGGAAAAACACCTTTAAATTCATCCTCTTTCAACTCCTGTATGGCTTCGTCCAATATCTTGTGGTACATGTCGAACCCAATTTCGGCAATAAAGCCGCTTTGTTCTGCCCCAAGCAGGTTACCGCTGCCGCGAATGTCCAGATCGCGCATGGCAACATTAAAGCCACTGCCCAGATCGCTGAACTCCTCAATAGCGCTCAGGCGTTTGCGGGCCTCGCTGGTGAGTGTTGACAACGGCGGACTTAACAGGTAACAATAGGCCTTTTTATTACTTCGGCCCACACGGCCGCGCATCTGATGCAGATCGCTAAGGCCAAACATATGAGCATAGTTAATAATAATGGTATTGGCATTCGGGATATCCAGCCCTGCCTCAATAATGGTTGTAGCCACCAACACATCATACTCATGATTCACAAATTTGAGCATTACATCTTCCAGCGCGTCGCCCTCCAGCTGCCCGTGTGCAATACCAACGCGAGCTTTGGGCACCAGCTTATGGATCATGCCACCCAGTTGGGGCAGATCGGCTACGCGATTATGGATAAAGAATATTTGCCCGCCGCGGTCAATTTCAAACTCAACCGCGTTTTTGATCAGGGTATCATTAAATACATGTAGCTCGGTAACCACAGGCTGTCGGTTTGGCGGCGGTGTGGATATGATGGAAAGATCACGTGCTCCCATTAATGAGAAATGCAGGGTACGCGGAATAGGGGTGGCCGTAAGTGTAAGCGTATCCACATTGGCGCGCATTTGTTTAAGCTTCTCTTTGGTTGATACGCCAAACTTTTGCTCTTCGTCAATGATCATCAACCCCAGGTCCTTAAATTTAACATCTTTGCTTACCAGGCGATGAGTCCCAATGATGATATCTACTTTGCCTTCTTTCAATTTATCTAAGGTTTCCCTGATCTGCCTACTTGATTTAAAGCGGTTAACATAATCAATGTTGGCCGGAAAGCCTTTGAGCCTGTCAGTAAATGTTTTGTAGTGCTGAGCCGCCAAAATGGTAGTAGGTACCAGTATAGCCACCTGCTTGCTATCGGCTACTGCTTTAAAAGCTGCACGCACGGCCACCTCGGTTTTGCCAAAGCCCACATCGCCACATATCAGCCGGTCCATAGGATGCGGCGATTCCATATCCTTTTTAAAATCGGCAGTAGCCTTTTCCTGGTCAGGGGTGTCTTCGTACAGGAATGAAGCTTCCAGTTCGGTTTGCAGGTAACTATCGGGAGAAAAAGCATTGCCGTGCTGCGACTTACGCAAGGCATAAAGCTTGATCAGGTCGCGGGCTATGTCCTTAACTTTTTTTTTTGTTGTTTTCTTGAGCCGTTCCCAGGTATCGGTGCCCAACTTGTTCATTTTGGGAACGGTGCCCTCTTTGCCGCTGTATTTTGATATGCGGTTTAGCGAGTTGATATTTACATATAACAAGTCATTATCGGCATATATGAGGCGGATCATTTCCTGTTGCTTGCCGTTCACTTCCACTTTTTCTAACCCGGCATATTTGCCTATACCGTGGTCAATGTGGGTTACATAGTCGCCGGGCTTTAAGTCACGGAGTTCTTTAAGGGTGATGGCCTGCGAGCGCTGATAGCCCTTTTTGAGCTTGTATTTGTAATACCGGTCAAATATCTGGTGATCTGTATAACAAGCCAGTTTTTGTTCATGATCCACAAAGCCTTCGCGGATGGAAACACTTATCGGGGTAAATTTTACCGTTTTATCCAGATCATCCAATATGGCATATAAACGCTCAACCTGCCGGGCCGAATCAGTAAGAATAAAATTCTCGATATGTTCGGCCTCATTATTTTTAAAGTTGTGGATAAGCAGCGTAAAATCTTTATTAAAAGACGGCTGCGGCCGCATATCAAAATTGATTGACGCGTTGGGTTGATAAAAAAACTGTTTGCCAAATTCCACCACAGGAAAATCATGCAGCTGATCGGCTATCAGCTTTTCGTCGGTGAAGCCAAACTTGGGATCGATCCATTCCGGGTTCTGTGCTTTTTCGTCGGCAGATAAGGCCGCCCACAGGTTTACCGCCTTTTTAAAGCCTGTTTGTATAATATCAAGCGTAAACTGCACGTCTTTTATCCAAACCTGCGTGCCGGCATCAACATATTCCAATAATGAAATGTTGCTTTCGGTTAAAAATTTTGATTGCACATTAGGTACAATGGTAATGCTTTTAACCTGCTCAACAGACAGCTGGCTTTCAATTTCAAACGTGCGGATAGACTCGATAAAGTCGCCGAAGAACTCGATGCGGTAGGGCAGGTTATGCGAGAACGAAAATATATCAACAATACCGCCCCTTATGGAGAACTGGCCAGGTTCATAAACAAAGTCAACCCGGTCAAAGTCGTACTCAATTAAAAACTCATTAATAAAATCGATGCTGAGCTTACTGCCGACAGCAATTTCCAGCGTGTTTTTTTCGAGTGATGAGCGGTCTATTACTTTTTCGGCTAAGGCCTCGGGGTAGGTTACAATAAGCTGTCCAAATTCTGATGAATGATTAAGCTCATTTAATACCTCGGCACGGGCCAGCACATTGCTGCTATCTGGTTGTGTAAATTCAAATGGTTTGCGGTATGAGGACGGGAAAAGCAGTACCTCTTTGCCAGTAAGGCTTTCCAGGTCGGCCTGGAAATACCCGGCCTCTTCGCGCTCGGGCAGCACAAATATCATGTGCTTATGCTGCAAAAAATACAATGCTACCGCCATGGCCGAATCACTTGACCCGACTAAACCACGAAGCTGTATCCTTGGATTTTTAGAAGCGTTAAGGGCAGTTGCCAGCGCTTTTATCCTGTTGTCAGCTTTATATCTGTCTAAAATATCACGGATGTTCAAAACTGATGCAAATGTACGAAAAAAGGACTTTTTAAATAATTAAAGCTAAATAGTATACAATTATGCAAACAATATTCGTGTATAATTACTTTTTAATGGTAAATTCAATAAACTTATAATTTAAGCCAACCTATTACTTTAACTAATTTTATAACCATGAAAAATGCAATTATTTGGGGTGTTGTTATTGGTGTATTAAGCGGAATATGGATGTTTGTAATGCACAGCTCGGGTATAACCCCCACGAATGACAAAGTAGCGACGCTTGAATACTTTTCTTTTCTGATACCTGCTTTAGGGTTATTATTGGGGATATACAGCTACCGCAAAAATGAATGCAAAGGGCAGATGGGGTTTTTGGAAGCATTGATACAGAGTTTTAAAATATTAATTGTAGGAGGTATTTTAACTGTTTTTGCCACTATATTGTATTTAAGTTATGCCCAGGTATCAATGAGCGATATACTTAAAGATTCGTCGGGGCGTATATTTGGTGCGCTACTGGTAGGTGTGATACTGGCCTTTGGTGTTTCGCTATTGTTTCACAACAAATCAAACAAGATTGATTAAACGGCTCTTCTCAAAATATTTTGAACTGGTTTTCTGGGTGGCTGCAATGTTGTCACTGGCGTTTACCGCCCCGGCGGCTCAATCGCATTTTTCTTTATGCCCTTTAAAACTAATGGGTATAAAATGGTGCCCGGGCTGCGGCCTCGGGCATGCTATTATTTATTTGTTTCATGGCGATATACGCAATTCATTTCATGCCCATTGGCTGGGCATCCCCGCAGTGCTCGTTATTTTTCACCGTATTTATGTTTTGACAAAAGACAGGATGGGCTATGGCCCGCGGTTTGAACAAAAGCACATTTCCTGAATTTATCGTCTATATTGCAGATAGCAGGAAGGAGCACGCCTAACCTGCATTTTTCAGGTCCTCGTTTAAATACCCGGTTTGTTTCACCGTTAAAATCTCCCAATTCACCGACTTGTTTTGCTTATTAGCCAGCTTTGTATATGCTGGTTTTGTTTGTTGCCCTACCTTTATATCATAAAACAAACAATAACCTTAAGCTTACTAAGATGAACACTTACCAAAATCCATATATAATGTTTGATGGGATGACACCTGAAGAACATGCCTTTTTACACCAGGCCATTAGCTCCCTTACCGAAAATCAGATAGGATACTTTATGAGCATTTACGGCAATAAAAGAAGGAATCCGCAGGACATTATGCTGGCGACGCTGGCTGGTTTTTTGGGAGTATCAGGCGTTCAGCGTTTCCTTACCGACCAGATAGGCATGGGCATACTGTACTTTTTTACCGCCGGCTTTTGTTTTATCGGTACTATTATCGACCTGATAAACTATAAAAATATCGCCAATGAATACAACAAACAAATGGCTTTTGAAAGCTTTAACATTGCAAAAATGAGCAACTAAAGTTCCCTCGCGGGGAATATAGTTTCACTATATATCAAAAAAAATCCACCTTCTGTTACGGGGTGGATTTTTTAGTTTTGTTAAACAATGTAAGTTCGGCATGGCGGAAAGCGATCTTATTTTGCGATGGATTTATCCCTCACCGCCTTAAATTCTGACCCGGGTTTCCAGCCGGGGAAAGAGGTTTCATTACTTAATTTGGTGCCCACCCGGTAAAGAATGTCAGCTATCTGGGCCATACCTGTGGCATCCATATCATCGCTGTAATTATCGGCAGGCTGATGATAGCGGTTATCACCGTAGTCTTTTTGCTTTTCCTCGCCGTAGTTTGCGCCGTGTGTTTTGCTCACACTCCCGTTGTTTATATCAAGCGCAGGCACCCCCAATTTGGCAAAGTTAAAATGATCAGACCGGTAATAACTACCCGATCCCGGGTGGCGGTCGCCAACGATGGAAAGCCCATCCTTTTTAGCTATATCAGCAACATAGTCTTCCAGTTCGTTCTGGCCTTTGCCGGTAATGGCAATGTCCTTTGTTTCGCCGTAATTGCCCAGCGCGTCCATATTAAGGTCGGCAATGGTTTTATCGAGTGGATAAATAGGATGAGTAGCGTAATATTCAGACCCTAAAAGGCCTTGTTCTTCGGCAGTTACCGCCAGGAATACGATGGAGCGTTGCGGTTTTTCTTTGGCCTGTTGAAATGCTTTGGCTACACTAATAATAGCTGCTACGCCGCTTGCATTATCAACCGCGCCATTGTAAATGCTGTCTCCTTTGGCATCTGGTTTTCCTATTCCAAGATGGTCCCAGTGAGCGGTGTATAAAATATATTCATCAGGCCGGGTACTGCCTTTTAGGATGCCCGCTACATTGTGTGATGTGGAGTATTTTAATTTATTATTTAAAGTTAAAGACACATTCATGTTTAGCGGAATAGCCTTAAACCCTTTTTTGCGGGCAACGGCACGGATATCACCGGTAACGCCGGAACCGGCTAATAATTTTTTAGCGGCATCCTCCGTAATCCAGCCCTCCACTTTACAACGCGACAAGTGTTTGTCCTTTTGAGTAAGGTAAAGTTTTGCACCACTAAAACTGTTGGTTACAACGCTCCATCCATAACTGGCGGGCTCGGTTTGATGCACAATGATCACCCCGGCAGCACCCTGACGCGCCGCTTCCTCGTATTTATAAGTCCACCGGCCATAATAGGTCATGGTATCGCCTTTAAAAAACGTAGGATCGCCGCTTTTAAAACCCGGGTCGTTTACCAGAACGATCACCGTTTTTCCTTTCACATCCAGGCCCGCGTAATCATTCCAGTGGTACTCCGGCGCAACAACGCCATAACCCGCAAACACGAGCGGTGACTTTTTAAGTTCAACGGTTGGCAGTTCCTGACGGGTGGAGGTTACAAAATCAGTTGAAACATGAAGGCTAACAGGTGATTTACCACCGCTGATCTCCATTGTTTCAGATGGCGTGCTGGTGATCTCAACCATGGGCACATCCTGAAAATAACTGCCATTGTTGCCTGGTTCAAGTCCAGCTTTTTTAAACTCAGCGGCTATGTAGGCAGTAGCCTTTGTTTCGCCGGCGGTAAATGGCTTGCGACCCATCAGGGAATCATTGGCCAGTACCGCGATATGCGATTTTATCTCCTCTGGAGATATAGCTTTTTCGGGTTCTTTGGTGTTGTTATTGTTTTGGTTGCATCCGGTTAATATGGCAAAGCCGGCTAATGCCAACAAAGAATAGTATCTGTAGTTCATAATGATGTGTTTATCCCAAATGTAATTAAAGGAAATGCTTAGTGCAAGAAAAGAGAGGGGTAAGGTGTTTGGCGGGGTGGGTTTAATTGCCAAACGAGTAAAAATTACTCCTGAATCGACTCACCCCGGCTACGCTACGCTGGGCGACCCTCTCTATGGCTTTGCCATAAAGAGGGTTGAGGAGATAATTGTTTTCTGCATTTGATTTTTCCCGTTCCCTCTTTGCGCCGCAGGCGTAGAGAGGGATGTCGAGCGAAGCGATGACAGGGTGAGTCTAAAACGCGGGAAGACTCACCCCGCCTACGCTGCGCTGGGCGACCCTCTCTATGGCTTCGCCATAAAGAGGGTTGAGAAGTAGTGATTTTTTCTTTGCCCCTTTGTCTAATTATTTTTTAGTTGATTTATAAACTCCCTCTTTGCGCCGCAGGCGGAGAGAGGGATGTCGAGCGAAGCGATGACAGGGTGAGTCTACACCGCGGGTTAGACTCACCCCGCCTACGCTACGCTGGGCGACCCTCTCTATGGCTTTGTCATAAAGAGGGTTGAGGAGATAATTGTTTTCTACATTTGATTTTTCCCCGTTCCCTCTTTGCGCCGGAGGCGGAGAGAGGGACGTCGAGCGAAGCGATGACAGGGTGAGTCTACACCGCGTGCCAAACGTAGCTCTTTAGGGGAACTAATCAATCCACTCAAACCGGGTATATGGCACTAATACCTCCGGTATTTTAATGCCCTTTTCCGTTTGATTGTTCTCCAGTAAGGTTGCTACAATACGGGGCAAGGCCAGGGCGCTGCCGTTCAGCGTATGGGCCAGCTGGGTTTTTCCCTCGGCATTGCGGAAACGCAGTTTTAACCGGTTGCTCTGGAATGTCTCGAAGTTTGATACCGATGAAACTTCCAGCCAGCGTTGCTGAGCCGCGCTCCATGTTTCCATGTCATAAGTTAAGGCAGAACCAAAGCCCATGTCGCCGCCGCAAAGGCGCAGTACACGGTACGGTAAGCCCAATTTTTGCAGCAATCCCTGCACATGGGCGCTCATTTGCTCAATAGTTTCGTATGATTTTTCCGGATGCACCACCTGTACTATCTCTACCTTATCAAACTGGTGTAAACGGTTCAAACCACGCACATGTGACCCATATGAGCCGGCTTCGCGGCGGAAACATGGCGTATGCCCGCAATTTTTTACCGGCAATTCATCTGCTTTTAATATTACATCGCGGTACAGGTTGGTAATAGGTACCTCAGCGGTTGGTATCAGGTATAAATTGTCAAGGCCAACAAAATACATTTGCCCTTCTTTGTCGGGTAATTGTGAAGTGCCAAAACCAGATGCCTCGTTAACCATTAATGGTACGCTTACCTCGCTGTAGCCTGCTTTTTCGGCCTCGTCAATAAAAAAGTTGATAAGCGCGCGTTGCAGCTTTGCTCCTTTATTTTTATAAACCGGAAAACCGGCGCCGGTTATTTTAACACCCAGTTCAAAATCAATCAGGTTGTATTTTGCAGCAAGCTCCCAATGGGGCAGGGCCGCAGCCGGAAGTTCCGGTTTAGCGCCATTTTCAAGCACCACTTCATTCTCTTCGGGTGTTAAGCCTTTGGGAACAGAGCTGTGGGGAAGGTTGGGTAGCAATACCAGCTTTTGGTACAGTTCTTCTTCAGTAAAAGCTAATTGTTCGCCAAGTTTTTTGATTTCTTCTTTCCACGTACCGGTTTTTGACTTGATCGCCTCGGCTTCGTCCTTTTTGCCGTTGCGCATCAGATCGCCAATTTGTTTGGCAGCTGCATTGGCTTCGGCCGAAATATTATCCAGGCTGGTTTGTGTTTGGCGGCGTTTATCGTCTAATTGAATAATTTCATCAACCAATTCGGTCTGTTTAAAATTTTTTACAGCCAAACGTTCTAAAACCTGTTCCCTGTTATCGCGGATATAACTAACTTGCAGCATTGAATTTATTTTTAGGCAAAGATATAACGAGTTGGCAGTTTAGAGTAGTGAGTTATAAGTTTTTTGTAAATAGTGATTATATAGGCGTATTTACACTAAACTTTTGTTGTTACTACTTACAACTTATAACTCACAATGCGAAACTGAATGCCCGGTAAACTATACTTAGTACCCACCCCCATAGGCAACCTGGAGGATATCACTCTTAGGGCCATCCGTATTTTAAAGGAGGCCGACCTGATACTGGCCGAAGACACCCGTACATCGGCACCGTTGCTGAAACATTTCGACATCCATCAAAAAGTATTTTCACACCATCAGCATAACGAGCACCAATCGTCAAACGAAATAGTAAAGTTTTTGCTGGAAGGAAAAAATATCGCGCTTATATCAGATGCCGGCACACCTGCCATATCCGATCCGGGATTTTACCTGGTACGTGAAGCTTTGAAATTTGACATTGCTGTAGAGTGCCTGCCCGGAGCAACAGCTTTTGTCCCGGCACTGGTAAATTCAGGTTTCCCTACAGACAGGTTTTGTTTTGAGGGCTTTTTGCCATTAAAAAAAGGCCGCCAAACACGCTATAAATTTTTAGCAGAGGAAGAGCGCACTATTATACTGTATGAATCGCCGCACCGTTTATTAAAAACGCTTGATGAAATGGCTGTTTATTTTGGCGCCGACAGGCAACTATCTGTATCGCGTGAGCTCACCAAAATGTTTGAAGAAACGGTGCGCGGAACAGTAGCCGAAGTGAAGTTATATTTTGAAACCCACCCGGTAAAGGGGGAGTTTGTGATTTGCGTAGCGGGAGCCCCGGCTAAGGCATCTAAAAATAAATATAAAGACGACGACGAAGCCGAATAATAAAAACGAATAAACGCCGTCATTGCGAGGTACAAATCAAATGAAAAAAAACCTTCCCTTAGCCATTCTTTCCGGTTTACTATTGTGGATAGCGTGGCCGCCTACGCCTTACACTACTTTCCTGCTGTTTATTGGTTTTGTGCCCATGTTGCTGGCTATAGAAAATATTATCCAGTCCACATCTGAAAAAAAGGGCAGGCAGATATTTAATGTAACTTTTATTGGCTTCTTTGTTTGGAACACGGCTTCTGTTTATTGGGTGTATAACGCTTTGAAACAGGTTGGTAACCTGGTGGCTATTCCCATCACACTGATTCCGTATTCGCTTGGTCCGCTGCTTATGGCAACGGCGTGCTGGCTGTATTACCGGTTAAGGATGGTAACCAATCGTGCCTGGGCCCTGGCTGGTTTTGTTTGCTTGTGGATAGGCTACGAATACCTGCACCAAAGCTGGGATCTTAACTTCCCATGGATGACCCTGGGCAACGGTTTTGCAGTAAGTCACCAGTGGATACAGTGGTACGAGTATACCGGCGTTTATGGCGGTACTATTTGGGTGTGGATATTAAATATACTTGCTTTTTTAATATATGCAGGCTTACGCGAGGCGCAATTGAAAGCGGTACGATTAAAGCTCATTGCCGCTTTTGCCCTGCTGTTGCTGCTACCCCTGGGCTTTTCCTTATATACTTACTATAACTATACTGAGCAAAAAAATCCATCAAATATCGTAGCCGTGCAGCCTAATATTGACCCGTATGAAAAAGCGGGAAGCATACCGGTTTCGCAGCAGATCGATGTTATGACCCATCTTTCGGATAGCATAGGGCAACCCAATACGGAGTTTTTTCTTTGGCCCGAAACTGCCATACCAGACTATATGGATGAGGACAGGATACAATCAAACAGCTCTTTTATACAGGCTAAGCGCTTTTTGACCAAATATAAGAACGGCAATTTGCTTACCGGTGCCGAAACCTATAAGATATACAATACCAGGGCTACAGCAACGGCCAGTCCGGATATGCATGGCCAGTTTTTTGACAACTTTAGCACGGCTTTGAACATTGAAAATAGCGGGCATGTGCAATTTTATCATAAATCAAGACTGGTGCCCGGTGCAGAGTCATTGCCATTTGGTAATGCGCTTGCGTTTTTAAAACCGGTGTTTGAGCATTTGGGAGGGGCTACCGGGGCCTATGGCAACCAGCCCGATGCCGGGGTGTTTTATTCGCAAAGTGGTATTGGCGCCGATCCGGTTATTTGTTTTGAATCTATTTGGGGCGAATATGTGGCCCGGTCGGTGCGTAAGGGTGCTCAATTCATCGCTGTTATTACTAATGATGGCTGGTGGGAGAACACATCAGGAAAAGACCAGCACCTGGACTATGCCAAGCTGCGGGCTATTGAAACACGGCGCTGGGTTGCGCGTTCGGCCAATACCGGCATCTCCGCTTTTATAAACCAGCGCGGCGATGTGGTGCAGCAAACCAAATGGTGGACAAAAACAGCCATTAAACAAGATATCAACCTTAACTCGGAACTTACCTTTTATGTTCAGCATGGCGACTATCTGCCAAGAGCCGCGAGCGTTATTGCGATTTTATTGATAGGGTTTATCGCAGTGAAGAAAGGATTTAAGAAAAGGGCGGTTGCCTGATGTTTAGCGTTTTATTGTGTTATGTAAAATCGAATCGTCTGATTATCAGGTGTTCATGGATGTTCACGGTGTTCACGGGATATGAACATGAACAGCAGGCGGTTTTTAGGTGCACATCAGATGCCAATCTCCAAATATTATTTAGCTTTTGGCGAATATAATCCCGGGTTAAAGATAACCAGGCTAAGTTAACTACAACCCGTTCCGTTTCAGGATAAAGGCCATGAGGTCATTAATGGGTTGTTTGATGATCTTGCCGGTCTTTACTCCCTGCTGATGGCAAAGCGCCGTTAGTTCTTCAGAAAAGGTATAGGCAATAGAGCCAACAAAGTGGCATTTATAGCGGTGATACTCTGGATACGATTTAATATTAGTTTCAATAAACTCCTGCAAGCCCCGCTCCAGCAGCGACTGCCCATAGGGCGTGGTTTTTATTTCACTTATAAAGCGCGAGAAGGAAGCAAGATAGGTATTGGCGTTAGGTTTTTGATACACATTCTTGATCACGATCTCTTTGTTTAGCCCATAAGCTTTATCAAATTTCTGGCTAACATCTGCAGGCATATTTCCGTACAGAAAATCAGTGATCAGCGCTTTGCCAAACCAGGTTCCTGAACCTTCGTCGCCCAGAACAAAACCCAGGCCATGCTGACCGTCATGTATGTTCTCTCCATCAAAAAATGAAATGTTTGATCCCGTCCCCATCACGCAGCAAATACCTTTTTCGCGCCCGCAGGTGGCGTATGCGCAGCCCAAAAGGTCGCTATCAACGCTTATAAAAGCCCGGCCGAATAACTGGCTTATGGCGTTTGAAACAATCTCGTGCCTGTCGGGGCTTGAGCAGCCGGCGCCAAAAAAATATATTTCCTCAATATTATCGGCATAGGCCACCATATCTGGCACCTGGTCATGTATTATTTTGGTAATTTCCTTTTCGGTTAAAAAATATGGGTTTAATCCCGCGGTTTTAAATGATATGGCCTCTTGCTGTGGGATACTGAGCAGCCAGTCTGTTTTTGAAGATCCGCTATCGGCAACTAAGATCATGGACAAATTTCTTCGAGCGCTTTAACGGTTAAAGGCTTATGAATAAATTGGGTAATATATTTATTGCTTAATGATTCTTTCATATCTGTAGGGTCAAGCGAAGAAGAAAGCATAAATATTTTTATATCATTCTTATTTATCGGGAGGGCATCATACTCCTGCAAAAACTCAAATCCGCTCATTATGGGCATCCGGATATCTAAAAATATGACATCGGGTATAATATCACCATCTCTCAGCAAACGTATAGCCTCGGCCGGCGACTGACTTACAATAATCTCTTCGGCAAAATTGCTGCTTTCCAAAATCCTTCGTGTAACAAAATTGTCGATGTAATTATCATCGATCAAAAGACAGGTTTTGTATGGAATTAACATTGTTTCAAAAATAGCTTTTTAAAACAATTTAAAAAATATGCGCAATAAATAAATACTTATTCGTCTTAATTAATATTGATACTGTTTGTGATCTGTTTTAAAGTAACTTCAGCAAGCTTTGCCTGGTACTGGGCCGCAAAAAATTTAGACTGAGCATCAAGATAATTGCGTTGCGCTTCCCTTATTTCCAAAGGGGTGATATTACCCAGCTTATATTTCTCCAATGAAATATCAAGATTTTTTTTAGCGATCACCACATTAGCCTGTCCCAGCTTTATGAGGTCGAGCCCTGATAAATAACTCACGAAAAAATTATTGATCTGCGCTTCTACATTCAGCCGGGTTTGCTTGGCGTCAATAGCAGCATTATCAATCTGTATCCTGGCGTTTTTTTCGCGCCGGTTTTGGTTAAAGCCATCAAAAATATTGATGGTAGCAGTCAGGCCGTAATTTAAACCATGCGTGTTTTGCGACAGCGTAAACCCTGCCGGCGTTTTACTATTTGAAAAAGTATAGCCCGAGGTTAAGGCTATCTGCGGGTACCGGCTTGAGCGAACCTGTTTTAAATTAATATCGGCCAGGCGCTTATTTATTTGTGCCGATAAAATAGCCGGGTTTTGCAATTGGGCGCTGTTAATAATATCTGCCATTATCAACTTATCATCAATAACAATGGTATCTGTCACAGAAAAATCTGTTTGCAGGTCTCGGATCAATAATTGGTTAAGTTGAATTTTAACCGCTTTAAATTGTTGATATTGTGTAACCAGGTTGGCGGTATCTGTATTGAGGTTTACCTGGGCATTTAAAACATCCAGTTTTGAAGCCCTGCCCACGGTAAATTTATCATTGGCGTAATGCAGCTGTGTGCGCGAAATGTCAATGGCCCCTTTCAACGCTTTTATCTGCTGGGCCTGGCTAATGAGGTCATAATAGGTGGTAATAACATTGGCAATAGTACTTTGGATGGTGTCTTTCAGTCTTACGGCACCCAGGGTATCCTGTGTTTTTAACTGATCATAATTGGCAAACATGTTAAAGCCGTCAAAAATGGTCCAGTTAAGATTTACGCCATAGTTGTTGTTGGAGTTTTTAGCGTCTTTGATGTTATTAACGGAGCCGTCATTACGGGTTTGCTTAGTGGTTTGGCGGCTGTTGGTTGTTGTAAAATCGCCGGTTACCTGCGGTAATACACCCGCATTGCCCAGGGTTACGTTGTTTGATGCAATGGTGGAGTTGTTTTGCGACAACTTTATGTTATAATTGTTTTTTAAGGCTATCTCTACCGCGTCTTTCAGGGTAAGCATAGGGGCATCCTGCGCCCAAGCCGTTACGCCTAAAATCATGCTGCAAAAAATAAAGAAAGCTATTTTTTTAGTGATCATATCGCTTATATGTTTTCAATTAGTTTGGGTATTTTTTCTTCCTCTATTTCGGTATCTTCAGGTTCATGGTCAGGATCGCGACGGGTTTTTGAAGCAAAGATCACATACATCATCGGAATAATATAAAGCGTTAGTATCAATGAAAACAACATACCACCCATGATTACAATACCTAATGATACCCTGCTTTTTGCACCCGCGCCTAATGCGAAAGCAATTGGTACCGAACCAAGTACAACGGCCAAGCTGGTCATTAGTATAGGGCGTAAACGCGCGGTTGCTGCTTCAACAGCGGCTTCGTATTTGGGGATGCCGTGTTCCATGCGCTGATTGGCAAACTCCACTATAAGAATACCGTTTTTAGTTACCAACCCCACGAGGGTTATGATACCTATTTCGCTGAAGATATTAAGGGTTTGATTAAAAAGCCACAGCGACAAAAACGCACCCAAAATAGCCAGAGGCACAGTGAGCATCACAATAAAAGGATCCATAAAGCTCTCAAACTGGGCAGCCAATACCAGGTATATGAGCAACAATGCAAAGCCAAAAGCAAAAAGGATGTTTGATGACCCCTCGGCATAATCACGCGATGGACCACTTAGCGCCGTGCTGAATGTTTCGTCAAGCATGCTTGCGGCTATGCGGTCCATCTCTTTAATACCATCGCCCACGGTACGGCCTGGCGCCAGGCCTGCTGAAATAGTAGCCGATTTGTAACGGTTAAAGTGATAAATAGCCGGTGGGGTGGCGCCTTCGGTAATCTTTACTACGTTATCCAACTGTACCAGGGTGCCCTTACTACTGCGAACATAAACCGATTTAAGGTCAAGCGGCTGATCGCGGTTGGCACGGTCAACCTGTGCAATTACCTGGTACTGTTTACCGTTTATTAAAAAATAGTCTAAACGGCCTGCACTGTAATACAATTGCAGCGTTTGAGCTATATCATCAACCGATACACCAAGGTCCCGCGCCCGGTCTCGATCGGTGGTTACGCGCAGCTCGGGTTTGGTGAATTTAAGATCCACATCAGTCCCCTGGAAAACAGGGCTCCTGGAAACTTCGGCAAAAAACTTGGGCAGTACTGTCCTTATTTTTTCGAAATCCTGGTTCTGAATTACATATTGCACCGGCAAAGATGTTTTTGACCCGCTGCCGCCACCGCTTATAGTTTGCTCCTGCACTACAATAGCCCGGGCATCGGGCATTTTGCTTAGTTTCTTATTTAACCAATCGGCCAGTTGTTGCTGTGTTCGTCCACGTTCATCGGGTGGTACAAGTCCCACACGCCCAAAGCCGGTATTAGCTCCCCTGCCACCAAATGAGGGCGAAACGATCTCAAAATTAACCGTTGCTTCGGGTATGGAATCATCAACAAGCTTGGCTACCTTATCCATGTACCTCGTCATATACTCATAAGTGGCGCCCTCAGAACCGGTTACACTATAGCGCAACAAACTGCGGTCATCAAGCGGGGCAAGTTCAGATGGGATGACCCTAACCAAAACCCCAACGATGATTAATGATACGGCCAATATTACAAATGAAACCCATCTCACCTTCATAAATTTAACCAGCGTGTTGGTATACGACGTGGTCATGTTTACAAAGAAAGGTTCGGTACGCTCGTAAAATTTTGACTTTTTGTTGCTTTTTCTGATCAGCTTTACGTTAAGCATGGGGGTTAATGACAGTGATACAAATGCCGATATCAACACCGCTCCAGCCACTACCACAGCAAACTCACGGAATAAGCGGCCTGTAAAACCTTGTAAGAACACAATAGGTAAAAACACAGCCGCCAGCGTAACTGAGGTAGATACAACCGCGAAAAATATTTCGGCCGAACCCTCAAAAGCTGCTTTGCGGATAGCCATACCGGCTTCTACCTTTTTGTAGATATTTTCTGTTACCACTATACCGTCATCAACCACCAGTCCCGTAGCCAGCACTATACCGAGCAGTGTTAATATATTAATGGAGAAACCAAAAATATACATAATAAAGAAAGCGCCTATTAATGAAACAGGTATATCAATCAGCGGGCGGAAGGCGATAAGCCAATCGCGAAAGAAAAGGTAGATAATGATTACCACCAGCACGAATGAAACAATAAGCGTTTCCTGTACTTCAGAGATGGACTGGTTAATAAACCTGGTATTGTCGAGCGCTACTTTTACCGAAATGTCCGAGGGAAGATCCTTCTTGATCTGGTCAAGGCGTTTATAAAAATCTTTGGCAATTTGAACATAATTTGCGCCCGGCTGCGGAACTATGGCCAAACCGATCATGGGTACGCCTGATTCCTTAAATATGGTTTCCTCATTGGCCGATCCTAAAACTGCGTATCCAATATCGCGCAGACGGATCACCCGGTTGCTGTCTGACCGGATAATGAGATCATTAAAATCTTTCTCTGTAGAAAGCTTCCCCAGCGCCCTGATGGTAACTTCCGTATTATTGCCCTCAATTTTTCCGGCAGGCAATTCCACATTCTCCTTAGCCAGCGCCGCGCCAATATCAGTAGCAGTTACACCCTGTGCCGTTAGCTTGTTAGGGTCTATCCATAAACGCATAGCATACTGCCGCTGGCCCTGTATGTTAACAGCGCTTACGCCAGGTATTGTTTGAAGGCCTTCCTGCAGCACATTTTCGGCGTAGTCATCCAATTGGTTAATGTTACGCGTGTTACTGCTTACCTCCAATGTGATAATATTATCGGCATTGGCATCGGCTTTGGTAACCACCGGCGGGGCGTCAATGTCTTGAGGCAACTGACGCTGGGCCTGACCAACTTTATCGCGTACGTCATTAGCCGCTGTTTCCAGATCAGCATCCAAATCAAACTCAACCGTAATATTGCTGGCCCCAACGGCGCTGTTTGATGATAGATTACGGATACCGGGTACACCGTTAATCGCTTTTTCGAGAGGTTCGGTGATCTGCGATTCAATCACATCGGCATTTGCGCCCGAATAACTCGTAGATACCGATATAATGGGCGGATCCACGGAAGGGAAATCCCTTACCCCTAAAAATTTGTAGCCGATAATGCCAAACACAACAATAACCACAGACATTACTGTTGCCAATACCGGCCTTTTTATACTAACTGAGGATAAACTCATAGGTTTACTTAATTACTTTAGCAATTTTTAAAGGAACCTTTGGCCGCATTTGTATTAGGCCCGATACTACTACACTGTCGCCGGGTTTTAGGCCGTCAATGATCTGTATTTTGGTATCCGTACGCATATCGGTTTTTACCGGTTTTGACATAGCTACGCCATTGTGATAAATGTAAACCAGGCTGCTTTTTAAATCGGGTATAACCGCCTGCGTGGGTAATAAAATGGTTTTGGGTATCTGATCAAGTGTTAGATTGATCTTTGCAAAGCCGCCCGCCGTAAGCAGTCCCTTAGGGTTGGGCGCTTTTGCCCTAACCGTTATGGTACGCGAGTTGACATCGATTGAAGGTTCAATAGCGTAAACGGCGGCAGTAAAGTCTTCCCTTGAGCTTTCGGTATTAAATCTGATCTTGCTGCCCGGGCCTATAATGGATAGATACCTTTCCGGAACGGAGAATGTTACCTTAGCCGGATCAATATTTACCAGTTGCGCAATAGGCGACTGGGGCGACAGGTACCCTCCGGGGCTCACATTGCGCAGCCCTATGGTGCCCGAAAACGGCGCCCTTATCTCGGTACGTGATATTTGCGCCTTAATTACATCGCCCTGTGCTTTTAACGAATTTAATGAGGTTAGCGAAGTATCATACTCTTCCTGGCTTATCGCCTCTTTTTGAAGCAATACTTTGTTGCGGAACTCCACCTGTTTTGCCAGCGTTATCTGATACTTGTTTTGCTGCAGCGACGCCTCCAGGTCCTGGTTATATACTTTAACCAGCAATTGGCCTTTTTGTACTTTACTGCCTTCTGTAAAATATATGCCGGTGATATTGCCCGCGGTTTGGCTAACCAGGCTTACTTTTTCGTTGGCATCAATTGATCCGGTTACATCTATAATATTATTTATGGCGGTATCCTTTACAATCATGACGTTAACCGTTACCGGGCCGTTCTTGCGCTTTCCGCCCTTTCCGCCCGCGGCGATAGCCGCGGCTGATTGTTTGGCGCCCGGGCTAAAAAACTTATTGTAAATTAAATAAGCAACCAGCAGTGCCAGCGCAATGTAAATGATATACCTTGTTCTCATATTGAATCAATCAATTTTTGTGATTTAGCTTTTTATCAGGTTGTGGTTAAGGGCTTTATGTTGTTTTGCATACGCAACAACACGCTTTCAAATATTTTCATGTCTGCATCAGATATCCCTTCGGTGATGCCTGAATTTATGTCTTTAAAAGTCTCTATAATATGCGGTACTGCCTGCCTCGCTTTTTCTGTAACCCTTAATAATTGTTCGCGGCGGTCATTAGGGTTATTTTCACGGTAAACAAATCCCTTTGAGCTAAGCAGGTTAATGATGCTTACCATGGCTGATTTATCTTTGCCCAGCATTTCTGCCAGGGCTTTTTGCGATAGCTGCCCGTCATAGTAACAAATTAGCGACAATATATAATGGTAGCGGGTCACATCCAGATGGGCGGTATGTTTGGCCAGTACGCTTTGGTATAATTTACCAAGACGTATCAGTTTACGCGATATGGGTTCTATTAACTGCATTATAAAATACAACAGCAAACTTAGTTAGTAGGTAATTAAAATAGTTGCATGTATCAACCATTTTACAAGTGCCGGCCTATGGCATAAATTTTTTGAAACTATAATTTTTTTAACTTGCGCTCATGAAATTAATCGGGCCTGTCATTACTTTTTCTTTAATATTATCTTTTATGAACCTATCTGTCAGTAAGGCGCAAAGTACTGTTAATATATCCTATAACGTGTCTTTCCCCGAAGCACAAGCGCACTATGCTGATATTGAAATGCACATTTCGGGTTTAAAACAAAATATACTTGACCTTAAAATGCCGGTATGGACACCCGGCTCATACCTCATCAGGGAATTTGCCAAAAATATAGAATCGTTTAGTGCTGCTGCCGGCAACAGGCCGGTTGTATCTCCAAAGATCAATAAAAACACCTGGCGCATAACAACCAAAGGCATACCGGCGGTAACTATTAAATATCGCGTTTATGCTAATGAAATTTCTGTTCGTACCAGTTATATTGATGCATCGCATGGGTTTCTGTCAACATCAGGGATATTTATCTACCCGGCCAATATGTTGCACCATCCGTCAACCATCCATATTAAACCATATAAGGACTGGGCAAAAGTGTCAACCAGCCTTGAAATGGTTAACGGCGATCCGTTTACACGTGTCTCTCCCAATTTTGACATCCTGTTCGATTCGCCAATTGAAGTGGGCAATCAAGATGTTTTTGGCTTTGATGCATCGGGTGTAAAATATGAAATATGCATGTACGGCGGCGGTAACTATGATAAAGAACGCCTTAAAAAAGATTTGCACCAGATTGTAGAACAGGAAACCGCCATTTACGGCGAGAACCCCAATAAACATTATGTGTTTATAGTGCATAATCATTTGAAAGGCGGCGGTGGCCTTGAACACCTGAGCTCGACTGTTTTAGGTGCTTCGCGCGACGCTTATAGTTCAGAGAAGGGTTATCAGAACTTTTTAAGCCTGGCAGCACATGAGCATTTTCATTTATGGAATGTAAAACGTTTACGCCCCATTGTGCTTGGTCCGTTTGATTATGATAACGAAAACTACACCACCAACCTTTGGATAGCCGAAGGCTTTACCGAGTATTACCAGGGAATAGCAGTACGTCGCACCAAGCTGTATCCGCCCGAAAATTACCTGGATGTATTGGCCGGAGAGTTTAATATACTGGAGAACCTGCCTGGTAAAAACGTGCAGACCGTTGCCGAATCGAGTTTTGACGCCTGGATAAAAGCCTACAGACCTAATGAGAATTCAGCTAACACCACTATATCATATTACAATAAAGGAGCCATAATTGCTATGATGCTTGATCTGGAGATCATTAACAGCAGCAAAGGCATTCATTCGCTTGACGACGTAATGAAGTACATGTACACTGAATATTATAAAACCCAAAAAAGGGGTTATACCGATGCCGAGTTTAAAAAAGGATTTGAAAAATTTGCCGGAAAAAAACTGGATGATTTTTATAAAAAATATATTAATGGCCTAACCCCGATTGATTATGATAAATACCTGGGCTATGCTGGCTATAAAATAACTGATGAACTGGCCACTAATAATGACGCGGCCCTTGGTGTAACCACCGTGACAGCTCCCAATAAAAAAGTAATAGTTACTTCTGTTATACGCGGCACAGCAGCATATATTGATGGTATTAACGTTAATGACGAACTGATAGCTGTTGACAATAATGCGATCACTGATGCCGCCACCATGCTAAATGACAAAAAACCGGGCGATAAAATAGAAGTAAGTGTTATGCGTGACGGTTTGCCGCTTACCCTGCCGGTTACTTTGCTGAAAAGCACCCGGGTTAAATATAAAATTGATTCTGTTGATAACCCCACCCCGGAACAATTGCTGGTACGAAAAAAATGGCTGAGCCTGTAGATGAGCAATCGGGAGACACTTTATTGGTGTTTCCCGACAGAAGAAACAGTAGAGACGCACCACATGCATCTTTTTTACTTTTAAATTCGGCATCTTTTAAAATCCGGGCATAAATTATATTTTTATAACTTATGCCATCAGCCGCAGCCTTAAGAAAGATCAGGCCTATACAGCTTATAGCTGTTATTTTCTTTACCGTTTCCGGAGGCCCTTATGGATTGGAGCCTTTATTGAGTTACGCGGGCGATCATGGCGCGCTGCTGATATTGCTCATAACACCATTGCTTTGGGATGTGCCGGCCATATTTACTGTATTGGAGCTTAATAGTATGATGCCTGTTACCGGGGGCTACTATAAGTGGGTTAAATATGCGTTAGGTACCCGATGGGGTTTTTACGAGGGTTGGTGGACCTGGCTTTACACTTTTGTTGACCTGGCTATATACCCGGTTTTGTTTGTACAATACGCCTCGTTTTTCTTCCCGGTTTTGCTGCAGTACCAGGTTCCGGTTTGCTTGCTCATTATCTGGGCATCGGCTGGGTTGAACATATTGGGGATTGTGCCCGTAGGTAAAGTGTCATTGTTTCTGAGTGCCGCGGTGCTTGCGCCCGTTATTATCCTCATTATTTTGGCTATTTATCATCATGGGGGCAATTTAACCATCCCGGCACCCTCATTGCAGCATATTCCATTTCCTTCATTCGGCATGGCGTTGTATACCGTGATGTGGAACTGCCTGGGATGGGATAATATCACTACTTATGCCGAAGAGGTTGAAAAACCGGTACGTTCATACAGAATTTCCATGATCATTGCATTTGCACTGGTTATGGTGGTTTATTTTTTTATTACCTGGATAGCACAGCAATCAGGTATCAATCATGACACCTTAACCAATGATGGTTTCCCGGCATTGGGCGTGCTGGTTGGCGGTCAATGGCTGGGCGTAGTAATTGCAGCCGGCGGCATGGCAAGTACGTTGGGTATTTACGCTGCTGTTTTGTTATCTGTGTCGCGGGTGCCACAGGTAATGTCTGAAGACCGTTTACTTCCTGCCGGTTTAAACAAACTTCACCGCCGTTTTAAAACACCATACATATCCATCGTTATTTGCTCGCTGGTGGTTAGTTTTATGATATTATGGACCTTTGCCGATCTGCTTATTATTGATGTAACCGTTTATGGCGCCGGTTTATCGCTGGAGTATATCTCGCTGATAAAGCTGCGGGTAAAAGAACCGCATAAGGCACGGCCATTTCGTATTCCTTTAAGCATTACAGGGCTTTGCCTGGTGTTGTTACTGCCTTTTGTTGTCTATATGGTTGCGCTGGGTGGCGCGTTTTCTTCAACTCCAGAGGCATTAAAGGCGGCAGTATTTGCTATAATCGCGTTGCTAAGCGCCGAAGTCGCCTGGCGCGTTATTTCAATAAGTCGGCCGCATCTAAAAAAGTGATAAGGTTTAGGTTTATTTAGTGCGACACTCTGGCCAGCAGATTAACTATTGGCGCTTCAATAAGATTTGATAGAATACTGGTAACATGTTTATTTTCAGCAGATTCTTTAAAATCTTCCGGATAAAATATATGATCAACACCAAGTGCTTTCAATAGGCTGTCGGTTGGGGTATGGGCCGAGCTCTTATAACAGCAAATTTTCATTTTGCTATATGCCGGATTGGTGTTTATGCGGCGTAATACTTTTTCAATATCCTTAACAAGGTGGTCATAATCAAATATGACCAGGTTCGGCCTGAGCTCATGTATGGAAGGAAAAATATTGCTTGTTGCCGAGATATGCCTGAACAGCTTGTTATTAGGCAGTAACTCAACCGCAAAATCGGAAGGAGCAACTAATAGCACATTTTTAGATCGTACACGGATCATGACCAATGAATTAAGGGAGCAATAAAATTAAATTATAAATATCATTTCAACCAAATATTATAGCTTATTGTAATAATATTGATACAAAAAACAACCGTTAAGCGTATAAATAATTTATTGATAATCAATTATTTTCTATTGAAAACACTAAATTAACCCAAAGTGAAATTTGGATTAAACGTTAACCATAACTACTGAATATATTATAGCATTGTTAAGTAGCCTTATTACGAGGCTGAGATTCAGTTTGTTGCCATATTATTCTTTATATTATAAAATAAATGGCAGCAACCTGATTTTTTAGCCAAACCTGATCATAAAATTACAGGAACACTCTCAAAACTCGTTGCTGCTGTCAGAAAGAGGGTGCAATTAATAAATCGGACTTCTATTCAGAAAGTGGCGAATTAAACGCTTCCAGGGCCTTTTCAATCCTGTTGATGGTTTCTTTTATACCTAATAATGCAGCTATGTCAAACACATGCGGCCCGAATTTACCGCCAACCAACATAATGCGGAAAGGCAGCATCACATCGCCTATTTTTAACTCTTTTTCTTCAGCCAAAGCTTTAAACTGCGCCTCCAGGCTGTGTGCGTCTGGCACTGGCTCGTTATTGCTTAATAAAGTTGAAAACGCGTTAAAGAAATTGGTTTTAGCATCGGTCCATTTTGGTTTTACAGCATTAAGGTCATATTCCTTTGGGTTTTCAAAAAAGTATCCGGCTTGCAGGTAAAAATCAGCCAGCAAAACACAGCGGTCCTTTATCAGGTCAATAACGGATAACAAGTAATCATCATTAAGCACAACCAGGCCTTTTTCCTGCAAAACAGTTTTAACTTTTGGCACCAAACTTTCAGCCCCGAGCCTTTTTATCCACTCGGCATTGAACCATTTGGCTTTTTCAAAATCAAATTTGGCTCCGGCCTTGCTTACGCGGTCAATCGAAAACTTTTCAATCAGCTCATCCAGTGTAAATATTTCCTGGTCGGTACCGTCGTTCCATCCCAGTGTGGCCAGTAAGTTCAGGAAAGCTTCGGGCAAAAAACCCAGCTCGCGAAAGCCAGGAGTAAGCTCGCCTGTTTTTGCATCAAACCAGCTCATAGCGTATACCGGGAAGCCAAGGCGTGCTCCATCGCGTTTGCTGAGTTTGCCATGTCCATCGGGTTTTAAAATTAAAGGTAAATGCGCCCATTGCGGCATATCGGCTTTCCAGCCCAGGTATTCCCACAATAATAAATGTACCGGGGCCGACGGCAACCACTCCTCGCCACGAAAAGCGTGCGAAATTTTCATTAGGAAATCATCAACCACCACGGCTAAATGGTAGGTAGGCATACCATCGGCTTTTAGCAGCACTTTATCATCAACCTGGTTGGTTTCAAAGCTCACATGCCCACGTATCATATCATTAAAGCTGATGGTTTCATCAGCAGGTATTTTTATACGGATCACATGCGGGGTGCCGGCATCAAGCAAGGCATCAACTTCGTGCTGGGGCAGCGAAAGTGAATTACGCAGACTGCCGCGGTAAACCTGCCCGTATTGAAAATTGGGAATTTCTTTACGGTTCTTATCCAGTTCTTCAGCAGTGTCAAACGCGTAATAGGCATGGCCCTGCATTACCAGCCGTTCGGCATACTCGCGGTAAATAGCCTTACGCTCACTTTGCCGATAGGGGGCAAACTGCCCACCCACAACCGGACTTTCATCGGGGTGCAGGCCGCACCATTTTAAACAATCTAAAATATATTCTTCAGCACCTTCCACATAACGGGTTTGGTCGGTGTCCTCAATTCTTAAAACAAAATCGCCCTGATGTTTTTTAGCGAATAAATAGTTGAACAATACAGTGCGCACGCCACCCAGGTGCAAACCACCTGTAGGACTTGGTGCAAAGCGAACTCTTACTTTTTTATCGGTCATGATGCGGCAAAGATAAGTTTTTTAAGATGTGCTGACGTGCAGATTTCAGATGTGCGGATAATAAGGACCGCTTTTTACTTCGGGATGTTTAATTAACAACCCCGCACCCGAAACGGTGCATTAATCAATCATCTTCACATTTCAAATAATTTTACGTTATTTGGAGCGTGGCCAGTATGAACCCATATCAACAAAAAAAACGTTGGAAATATTTCTTGCTTGCATTTGCAACAGTTATAGCCAGCGGATCTTTATTATATACCAGTTACCTGGTTAAAAACATTGCCCGATCAGAGCGCACCCGGGCGCAGGTATGGGCCATGAGCATGAGGCAGATATTAAACTCTGATGATAATGATTTTTTAAATTACGTGATAGCTGTACGAGACAGCCTCACTGTGCCCGCCATTGTTACCGATGCTAAAGGCGACATTGTATTGCAACGTGGATTGGATACCACTAAAACGCCGATAAAGCTTGAAGCCGAAAGCAATAAGAATAAAAAGTACGACCCCGATTATTTTATGGAAGAGCTGGCATACATGAAAAAGCAGCACGCTCCAATTAAACTAAAAATACTGGGCGAAGAAAACCTCATCTACTATAAAGACTCAGCCCTGCTTACCCAGTTGAGGCTGTTCCCCTATATTCAGTTAACGGTTATCGCTATATTTTTGCTGATGGCCTACACGGCATTTAGCTCCTCGCGTAAATCAGAGCAGGACCAGGTTTGGGTTGGCCTGGCTAAAGAAACGGCGCATCAGTTGGGTACGCCCATCTCGTCATTGATGGCCTGGATAGAGTTGATGAAGGAAAAATTTCATGCCGAAGAAGATATACTGGTGGCCGAAATGGAAAACGATGTAAAGCGGCTGGAGATAGTGGCCGATCGTTTCTCAAAAATTGGATCAAAGCCGGTATTGGAAGAGCATGCTGTTTATGAGGTGGTGAAGGATTTTGTTGATTATTTTAAAGTTAGGGTAAGTAAAAATATAGGATTTGAAATGAGCGGGAACCCGCACCTTAAAGCGGGCCTTAATATTCCGTTGTTTGATTGGGTGCTTGAAAACCTGCTTAAAAACGCGGTTAATGCTATTGATGGTAAAGGCAGCATTAAAATAGATATTGGTGGTAATAAGTTAAAAAAACAGGTGTTTATTGATGTAACAGACACCGGTAAGGGTATACAGCGCTCTAAGTTTGACACAGTTTTTCAGCCGGGTTATACTACCCGCAAGCGCGGATGGGGCCTGGGTTTGTCGTTAACCAAGCGTATGATAGAGAACTATCATAACGGACAAATATTTGTTAAAGACTCCGAGATTGGTAAGGGAACAACATTTAGAATAGTATTAAAAAACACACGCGATGATAAGCAAACCAGCGCCTAACGAATATTCACAACTTGCGGCCGGCTATGTAGGCCGTGTTCCTGATGCCCATGTAGTTGAATTACTGGAGCAGTTGATGGAATCGAGCTATAAGCTGTTCAGTAATCTTACTGATGTGCAGGCCGCTTACAGCTATGCCCCCGGTAAATGGACGGTTAAACAAGTGCTTGGCCATATGACTGATACGGAACGTACTTTTGCTTACCGCGCTCTGGTTTTTTCGCGCAATTATATTGAGCTACCTGGTTTTGATCAGGACATTTATGTAAATAATACTGATTTTAACAGCCGGAGCATACAGGACCTTGCCGCGGAATTTAAAGCCACACGACTATCAAATATTTATATGATCAAAGGGTTTAGCGAGGAGCAGTTGCTGCGCACGGGCATTGCCAGCGGTCATTTATTTTCGGTTAGGGCGTTTATTTATATGCTGGCCGGGCATGAGCTGTACCACCTGGATACTTTTAAAGAAAACTATCACATTTTTTAATTAGCAAAATAGTTTTAAATGCCGAAAAGCCCCTGTTAATACAGGCGCTTTTTAGCTGTTTGACCAATGTTGGGCCTTACTTACTGTTATTTTTGCAGAGTAGCATCTTCTTTATCTAATACCTCCTTTTTCTCTATCCGGTAGGAAAGGAATAGGCCCGCCCCTCCGAATATGGCAATCAGGGCTATGTATAAGAAAAATGTTTCATCATCCATGTTGCTAAACACCGAGTGATCTAAAATAAAGGCCAGAAACAAACCTATGCCTGAGCCTATAAGTAACAGCCCCCATTTTAGGTTTTGATAAGGCGCTGATTGTGGTTTGTAACTTCGGGGATCCATACCGCGTTCAATCATTGATAGCTTTTCGCGTTTGTTCAGATAAACGATCCCGAAGATCATTGTAAAAAAGCCGAGGGGGATTAAAATTCCTGCTATTACCCCCAATTCACCTGCTCCCATAATATTTAAGTTTAAATAAATTAATAATTTTTTTCTGTTGTTTAAACACCTGTTTTGGTGTATTTGTAAACTATGACTACACTGTTTTAAAACAGGTTACACCCCAGGAAAAAAAATATAGGCGAAAGTTGAAAGGGTGAGCCAAAAGGTTTTTAAGTGAAAAATCAGATCATAAAAAAGGCGAAAAGCAGATGCCTTTCGCCTTTAACCTTCGGCTTTTGCCCTTATTTTATTTCAAATACAGCCTGTATCTGAAAGCTTAATTTTATCTTTTTAAAGTCGATGTCTGATTCGGCAGGGCCGGCCGCGTCTGCCGCAGCTGATTTAAACATCATCATGGTCCGTGGTTGCGGAAAGCTGCTGTTGTCGCTTTCGGTAATGTTAAGCACCGGGCCTAACTTATCGCCCAATCCATTAACCAGGAAGGTAGCTTTATCCCTGGCAGATAGTAGAGCTTTTAATTTGAGGTCATTCTTCAGGTCGTTGATCTTTGAATAATCATAACTTTCGATATTGGTTGATTGTATACCCTTAGGGTCAACCTTTGCCAATATCTGGTTAAACTTATTCAGGTCGCGTAATTTAATAAGGTATTGCTTGCTTGCTAAAAAGTCGGGCGCCTTTTTCTTTTGATAAGTATTGTTCCAGGCCGATACATTGTTCATTGTAAAGTCTTCCTTGGCAATACCGGCATCTTTTACGCCTTTTTCAAGCTGATTTTCCAATACATCAATAGTAACACGGTTTTTACCGTTCATATATTCCTGTAATGATATGGATACATTTATAATATCAGGAGTAACTTCCTGTTCGGCAATGCCGGTTACTTCAATTTTGCGGCGCAAATCAACCGTTTGTGCAAAGGCCCCATAAGTAAACATAAGTGATACGGCAAGGATAAGTAGCTTTTTCATGTGTGATAGTTATTTTATAAAATATTATATGGTATGTGACTATGATAACGTGCCTAAAGTTTAATATGTAACAGGTATAATAATTTATTTGTTTAACGGCATATCCCCATGGCGGTATAAAGCTACTGCTTTGTTTGGGGTTTTACATGGGTATAGCCTGTGGGTCAATAATATAAAACTGTTTGGCCCTTTTAGTGGTTATATTATGGTATTTAAATGTTTGCGTCATGAGATCTATCTGGAAAGGTTCAATTGGTTTTGGTTTGGTAAGTATACCTGTAAAGCTGTATTCGGCTGTACAGTCAAGTTCGCTCGATTTAGATATGCTTGACAGTCGAGATCACTCACGCATACGGTTCCAGCGGGTAAATGAACATACCCACAAGGAAGTGCCTTACGATAAAATTGTAAAAGGGTATAAGATTAATGATGACTATGTTATTGTTGAAGAGCAGGATTTTATTGACGCCGCCCCCGAAAAGAGCAAGGTTATAGAGATAGAGAGCTTTGTAAACATTCAAGAAGTAAGCCCCATGTTTTATGAAACATCATACTATACCGAGCCCGATACTAAAAACAACAAAGCTTATGCCTTGCTGCTAAAAGCCCTGCAGCAGTCAAAAAAAGCAGGGCTTGCCCGCTTTGTATTGCGCAGTACCGAAAGCCTGTGTATTGTGCATCCGGTAAAAAATGTTTTGGTAGTAACCCGCATACGTTTTGGCCAGGAGATACGTGATACCGATGAGCTTAATATTGCCGATGACGTGAACATCAGTAAAAAGGAACTTGATGTGGGTTTGGCCCTTATTGACCAGTATGCTTCAAAGTTTGACATATCGAAATTTAAGGATGAATACCATACCGAGCTGCTCAATATTATTAAGGCAAAAGCTAAAGGTAAAAGAGCCACTGTTAAAAAACTTAAACCCCGTAAAACCTCAGGCGATGACCTGTATGATCAACTCATGAGTAGCCTTAAAGCCCGCAAAGGAGCGTGAGGTATGCCATAAACCTTTCGGGGGCGAAGGTTAGGTATTTGTTGCCCCGAACAAAAAAGTGCAAGCTGAAATAAACAAGCTTTTTTAATTTTTTAAAACATAATTAAGGTTAGGGGACTTATATAAGTATCTATGAAACATTAACTAAAATTAAAATATCATGAATTCACTGTTGTATATAATTGCCGTTGTTTTGGTGGTAGCCTGGGCAATCGGCGTATTTTTTGCTTCGGCAACCGGTCTTATTCATATATTGCTTGTTATCGCAATAATCGCTGTGCTATTAGGCATTATCAGAAGACCTACCGCTATATAAAGTCAGGTTAAAATAGAATAAATGAAGGCTCCCGACATCGTTTGGGGGCTTTTTTTGTTTCCGCCTGTCATGAAAATTAATATTTCTGATGGGTATAAACAGGCATGATAGATGGAATCGGCCCGCTGGGCTGCCTTAAAAAAGGGAAACCCGAACGGAAAGAAATTTATATTAAATTTACTTGAGCAATGTAACCTAAGTTAAAAACACGGCGTCAGAGAGGTTGTAATTCATGCAGAGCAAGCTTTCAGATATCGAACTCATAGAACAAACCCTGGCGGGTAACCAGTCGGCCTATGCTGATTTAGTTAAGCGACACCAGCGTTTTGTATTTACCCTGGCTATGCGTTTTGCAAAAGGGCGTGAAGATGCTGAGGAGATTGCGCAGGATTGTTTTGTAAAGGCATACCGCTCGCTGGCGTCGTTCCAGGGGCAGGCAAAATTTACTACATGGCTGTATAGTATAGTTTATACTACAGCGATGACATTTTTAAGAAAAAAAAGAATAGCGACAGATTCAATAGACGACGAGAACACCTATATACAGATCGAGAATCATGAATCGGGTTATGATACAAACAACGTAGAAAATAAATCAAGATCGTTTTACCTGAACCAGGCCATCGCGCAGCTATTACCTGATGATGCAGCCATCATTACCTTGTTTTACAAGGGTGAGCAATCACTGGAAGAAATTGCCAGAGCGTTGGATATGGAGGCTAATACGGTTAAGGTTAAACTATTTAGAGCGCGCCAGCGTTTAAAAGAAAAGCTGGAGCACAGTTTAAAACATGAGGTGAAAGAACTGATATGAACACCATGGAAGAAAAACTCTGGAATTATATTGATGGTACCTGTACTCCGGCTGAGCAGGATGCCATTGCCAGGCTTATTGAGCAGGATGAAGTGTATGCCAAAAAATATCATGAACTGCTGGCGCTTAACCAGGAGTTTGCAGCTATGGAGCTTGATGAGCCCCCAATGGCCTTTACTTATCATGTAATGGAAACCATCCGCACGGAAAATGCCATGAAACCGCTTAAGGCGGCTATTGATAAGCGTATCATTTTAGGCATAGGGATTTTCTTTGCCGTTACCATACTGGCTTTGCTGGGCTTTGTATTTGCAAATATTGACGTATCTGCTGTTAAAGTAAGTGTAAGCCTGCCCTCAAACTTAAAGCTGCCGGGTGCCAATAGTCTTATTAGCGGGCCATTTGTAAAATGGTTTTTGATGTCTGATGTAGTGCTCGCTTTATTTTTAGGAGATGCTTACCTGCGCCGTAAAAAGATGGCAAAACAGGCATAAGTGTAGTACACAGTGTACGCCAAAACCGACAACTGCCTATACAACTGGTCAGTTTTTGGTATTTATATTGATCAGGTGCCAGGTTTTAACGTGTGTTAAAGTAACACACATTATATAATTATAAAAAATATACAGCCCGCAAATTTTGGTATAGTAATTGTATAACCCTATACGAACTGGTAAACTTACCGGTTTAATTGTGATAAGGTTTAGGTTGAAAGTCCCCCGGAGCAAGTCTGGGGGGCTTTTATTTTTTACGTCTTTTTACAAAGCAGGAAGGTCAATCTCCCCACTAAATACCTGAACAGCAGGTCCCTCTAAAAAGATGTCAGTAAACACCTCTCCATCATAATTAAAACGGATATTCAGGTTGCCACCCAACACTTTAATGGGTGTGGTGATATGACCGGTTTTTTGATAATGGCTGGCCATAGCCAGCGCAACAGCGGTAACACCGGTTCCGCAGGCAAAGGTTTCGTCTTCAACGCCGCGTTCGAAAGTGCGTACAAAATAACCATCATCAACCGGTTCAACAAAATTTACGTTGATGCCCTTTTCGCGGTAAGTTGCATTATTGCGAATAGCTTTGCCTTCATGGTAAACATCACGGTGCTGCAGGTCATCAACCTGTTTTACATAATGAGGCGATCCGGTATTCAGTATATAAGCGCCTTTATCAGTCTTAATCTGGTCCACATCAATCATTTGCAGGCTCACCCAATCGCCAGCATCGGAAATTTTGGCATGGTGTGGGCCGTCAACTGCCAAAAATTCAGTCTCCGTTTTAATAATACCTAAAAATTTAGCGAAAGCTACAATACAGCGGCCGCCATTGCCGCACATACTGCTGGGCTGTCCGTCGGCGTTATAGTAAACCATTTCAAAATCAAAACCCTCTTTATTTTGAAGGAACATCATACCGTCGCCACCGATGCCAAAACGGCGGTCGCACAAGGTTGAAATAAGCTTTGGGTGGGCATGGTCTATCTTATTTTCACGGTTATCAACCAGTATGAAATCATTGCCCGCGCCCTGGTATTTATAAAATCGAATCTTCACAATAATGTCATTTAATATCAACTACTTAGCGTTAGGCTGCTTGTGACTAACAGCAGTAATTGCCGGGTAAAATCAATTTAACAAAATTTAACAAAAAACGCAATAACTTATCGTTGATAATATCGTCTATATGGTATTAAATTTGAGTTGTTAAATTATATAAACAAAATAAAGAAAGGCAAATATAAATGAAAAAGATAGGTTTAACACTATTAACCGCTTTTATGGGAGGTGCACTTGCTTTAGGCGCATATAAGGTGATTGAAAGCAAATATGCCGATAATATGAGCTTTGAAGAAAAGCAAAAAGTATACTTTACCAGCAACAAAACAGCGCCTGTTGTATCATCAACCGGATCGCTTGATTTTACAGAGGCCGCTGCCGCGGTAACTCCGGCGGTGGTGCATATCCGTACCACATACAGTAATCCGGCTGATGCGGGCCAAAACCCGCTTGAACAAATGTTTGGTGATATGTTTGGCCAGCGTATGCCGCAGCGCGGGCCGCAAATGGCATCCGGCTCCGGTGTTATCATTTCAACCGATGGTTATATTGTAACCAATAACCACGTGGTTGAAAAAGCCGATAAAATAACGGTGGCTACCAATGATCACCGTACCCTTGATGCTAAAGTGATCGGTACGGATCCAAGCACCGACCTTGCCCTGATCAAAGTGAACGCAGCAGACCTGCCTATTGTAAAACTAGGCAACTCTGATGATGTTAGGGTAGGAGAGTGGGTATTGGCAGTTGGTAACCCGTTTAATTTAAATTCAACAGTAACTGCTGGTATTATAAGCGCCAAAGGCCGTAACATTGGTATCATTGGCAGCGAAAACAATGATGACGATAATCCGTTTGGCCGCACCCGTACCCAGCAGGCACAGCCAAAACTGAACAAGGCTATTGAATCATTTATCCAAACCGATGCGGCCATTAACCCTGGTAACAGCGGTGGTGCGCTGGTAAATACCAAAGGTGAGCTGATTGGTATAAACGCTGCCATAGCGTCACACACAGGTTCGTACGAAGGTTATGGTTTTGCCATACCGGTTAACCTGGCCAAAAAAGTACTGAATGATATTAAAAAGTATGGTACAGTAAAACGTGGCTTTGTTGGTGTAAGCTTCAGGGAACTTAACCCTGATATTGCAAAAGATTTGGGTATAAATAACACAACAGGTTTATACGTAGCCGACCTGGTACCGGGCGGTGGCGCTGAGCAAGCCGGTATTAAAAAAGGCGATATCATCAATAAAGTTGAAGGTGTGCCTGTATATGAGTCGTCAGACCTGCAAGAACGCGTAGGCCGCTTACAGCCCGGTGATAAAATAAATATCTCCGTATTGCGCGATGGCAAAGAGAAAAACTTCGCAGTGACCCTTAAGGCTGATGCAACGCCAAATCGTACCGCGGCGGTTTCAAAATCGGCCGAGGAGTTGTTTAACAAGCTGGGTGCAAGCTTTCAGCCGCTTACCCCGGCTCAAAAAGCAAAGTTCCATGTTAACTCAGGTGTCCTGGTAACCCAGGTTCGTCCGGGCCGCGTGTTTGATAATTTTGAGATCCCTGTGGGCTCTATTATCACCAGTATCAATAAAACGCCAATAAATAGTGTGGCGGATATTGACAAGGCAATAACCAACCTGCGTAACGGCAATGTGGTAATTTCAGGTTACTATCCTGATGGAACAAACTTTAGCAATATGTTCCAGGTACAATAATGAGTTCTTTCCAGTTTTTTTTAATAAGCGAGAACCCGGCCAAAAGCCGGGTTTTTTTGTTTGTGTGTTTTGGGTAAAGATACATCACAGGGTACCTGTCATCTTTTTATGGTAAGATAAACACAGCATTGATAACGTCAGAAGAAGCTTAATCCCACCGTCCAGCCTACCCAGCCGCTCCAGCTATTGCTGCCATTGATAAAGCTGTGGTGCAGATCGCGAACGTAGGCGTAACCATTAACCGGGCCGCGCTGGTCCGAGTAAAAAAAGTTTAATGATGGTCCGGCGTTTACGGAGAATGATTTACCAAATTTATAAGTAAGGCAGGCATCCAGCCGGCTTAGCATATTTGTGCGTGCCCAGTTACCCTGGTAAACATATTGCTGGCTTAATTCAGGATTTAAACTAAGCCTACTGCCCATACCCAGCTCACGCCCAAACCCCAGGCCAAAGGCATATAACTTGCTGTTGTCATTTACCCGCATACCTCCCAGCCAAATGGTATACAGGTTTTTGCTGCCGGTTTTAAGGGCTACGTTGGCATGAAGTATTTCATTGGTTGACAATGCCAGTTTGTGATAGCCATAACGTACAATATTTATTAAGCCTATACTGTAACCCGACGAGGTATCGGCAATATTAACAAGGCCCAATTGCACGCCACGCAGGTTACGCGCATAATTAAAAAGCGCGGCTGCCTGTACGCCGCTAAATTTTTGCCCGATTATGTTGCCCAGCGCTGCCAGTTGTATGCCCGAAGCCTGGCCGCGGGTATAGTTCAATAAGCCGGATAACTGTATGCCACTTAAGTCGCGCTGTACGCCATTATGTAAAAGGGACAACTGTATTCCTCTAACGCTGCCTAACACAGTATTGTACAGCCCGCCCACCTGTACACCGTTAACGTTTCGGCCTACTACGTTAAATATCCCGGCTATTTGAACCGCGCCTACATCACCTTTATCCAAATTAAAAATAAGGCCAAGTTCAAAACCGTCAACCCCGGCATTATAACCGCCTACCGCGTTTAACGAAACAGTGTTAACCACCTGGCCGCTAAACTCACCGTGTGTGCTTACCCCGGGTATGGCCGAAGCCTGGAACGGCGCCTGAGCAATAAGGCCGCGCAGGTTGGCTGCTTGTATGCGCTGTTTGGTTGATAAAAAGAACCGGCCTAATGACGTGTTCTCAATACCATCATCGCCATTGCTTATCATGTATCCATCTTCGTCAAAAGGCGATTGGCTGGGGTTTACCGTAACGCCCGAAAGAAAGGTAATCGTGGTATCTTTATAAAACTCCTTGCTTATGGTGAGCGTCACAGGTTTTCCGTTGTTTTTTAAATGCAGCTCAAAATGACCGTCTTTACCGGTAAGCGTTGATTGCAGCAGCACACGGTCATACACACTTGCGTGTTCCAATTTTTTACCGCTTAGCTCATCGGTTACAAAACCGCTGATGTTGTACCAGTCGCCATCGGCAATGGCTTTTTCGGTAGTTAATGATAATTGCAGGGGAGCATAGCGCAGGATAACAAAATTGCGGGTTTCCTTATACTCAAAACGGTTTAGGAGCATGCGGTCAAGCACCTCTTTAATGGTCCAGTTATCGGCATTAATAGTAACCAGGCTATCGGTTTTTACAATATTGCTGTTATAGGAAAAAGTGAAATTGCCTTTTTGCTCAATGGTTTTTAATACGGTACCCAGCCGCATGCTGTTTACATGGATGGATATATTTTTGGCGAGGATAGATTCGGCGATGGCGCCGCGGCAAATTACCGGAAGCGCCAGCATCATTGCAGAGAAAAAAACATACCGGCTTAAATAACTCATGATAAAGCGGACATTATTTAAAAATGATCTGCTGGTTTTGGCGAACTACCGTGATCTTAAAAGTATCGGCAATTATTCCCAATATTTCATCAAGCGACTGCCCCTGGAAGGTTGTGGTGATAGGCAAATTCTGCAGCGATTTATTAGCTATAATTATGTGCGCGCCATATACTTCATTAAGTGTTTGTACCACCTCATGCAACGGGGTTTTATCACATACCAGCTGCCCTGTTAAATAATAATTATACAGTTTGCCTTTGCTGGCTTCTTTTGACAGCTGGCTCTGGTCACTGTTTACAGTTACCTTTTCGCCGGGATTAAGATCAATACTATTTTGCTTTTTGCTAACCTTTACAACGCCTGTTTCCACAATTACTTCGGTTTTGCCGTTACGGCTCTTGATATTGAATGACGTTCCAACCACCCTAACCGTTACATCGTTCACCTTAATTATAAAAGGTTTTGTTTTATTGGGCGTAACTTTAAAAAAGGCCTCGCCACGCAAACTTACCGGGCGCAGGTTGCCGGTAAACTGGTTCGGGTAAACTATGGTTGAGCGGGTATTAAGCGTAATCACCGATCCATCAGGCAGTGTTTGGGTATGTACCTTGTTCCTGCTGTCAATCCGCACAAATGCGCTCGCAGGGTTATCATAAACATGGTTAAAGGTTAACCAAAGCACTGTGCATATTAAAACTACCGATGCCGCCAGGCCTACCCAGTATGTAGGTTTTAGTTTTTTTATCAAAGCCTTTGGTGGTGCGGGCGCTGTGTTTTTTATGCGGTTTTGCAGGCGTATAAATGCGTCGTCTTTGCTCACATTACGGGCTGTAACCGGGCTTTGATCCCAAATGAGCTTAAATTCATCATAAAGCTTGCGGTTGGTTTCACTGGCAGCAATCCACTCCTCCACCTGTAAAAACTCGGCGGGCGTAACTTCGCCTGCCAGGTATTTTACCAGCATATCATCATTCATATTTGTATTGGCATTACTCATAATGCTACCATTTCATTAATAAAAGTAAAATAACAGGTAAAAACTCCGCCAGTTTTTGGCGCATTATCCGCAATGCCTTACCCATCTGGTTTTCAACTGTCTTAACAGAAAGCCCCATATGGTCAGCAATCTGTTGATATTTTAGCTGTTCAAACCTGCTCAGCTGAAAAATAATACGGCATTGCAGGGGCAGCCCGCTCATGGCGGCTTCAATATGCTGCTGCAATTCGGCGGTCATTATTTTTTTTGATGCCTGTTCCTCCCCGCCCTGCTGCAATTGCCCCGCATAATATACCCCGAACGATGCTTTAACTTTTTGGTGCTTTAAATAGTTAAGGCTTTCGTTATGCACCGCCCTGTAGAGGTATGATTTAAGCGAGCCATCGGTTTTCAGCTGGTCGCGCTTTTCCCATATCCTGCAAAACACATTTTGAACAATCTCTTCGGCCATTTCATCGTCCTTTAAAAAAGTATAGGCATAAACGTGCAAGCTTTCAAAATGCGCTTTGAACAGCCATTCAAATGCTTTTGGGCTACCTTCTTTTAATAAACTGATAACGGTGCTATCGCTGTATTCCACTTTAAACGGGTGAAAGTTTGAGCTAAAGATAGCTTGTTTGGCGGTCAAATTCATGAGGGAAGCGCGAAAAGCAAAATATCAGGCCAGCTGTATTTGAATGGTATAAAGCGAGTGGTGTATATCAACCTTACTGCAAATGCCATTGGTGTACGAATAAAAATTGTAGTTACCATCGGGCAGATCAATGCGGTAAACATGCTGCGACACCTGTTTTACCAGTAAAAACTGCTGGAAATTGTCTGAGTAGATCTGCGCGTTGTTATCAGGCTCTCGGCAATACAGCAGCATGAGGTTTTGGCTGATGTGTTTTTGAGTAAGCTGCCCGTTTTTACCTTCGGCCACGGTTTGATAGCAATCGCCGCAGGCCCGGGTTTGGCGATTGGCCTTTTCTTTGCCGTTAACATTGCGGCAAACGCTCGAGCTGATCAGTTTGCCATTTTGAAAAACCGATTCCTCGTGAATATCCACCTTAATGCACAGGATAAAGCGCATTTTTACCTGTGATGTCATTTTCAGGTACAGATCGTTGCCATCGCGTTTCTGGTACAGGTCCATGTGCCCAACTACCTTGCCGCTATGCAGCACATTGTATTTAACCATTTGCTCCTGTGCTATTAAGCCACCCGAAAAACAAACGAATGCAAACAGCGTGGTTGCTTTTTTAAAGGGTTTTACAAAAAGCGGAAGCTTGATGTTCTTATCTTTTAAGGCCGGGGCCAGGTATTTTTTATAAAGCCAGATGAGTAATGCGGGTATCATGGTGGTAAAATTTTAATAGAGAATAAACAACTGTATAAATGTTAACTACAGCTATTACAACATATTAAAACTTTACCCCTATGTGCTTTCATAATAATTGCCAGGATGTAAAATATCTATAAGCAGTAGACTTATTTATAAAGGGAGGGCACGCCAGGCGGTTATACTCACCCCGGCGTTGCTGCGCTCACCTATAGGCTTATGTTTTTTATCTTTTTTAAACCCTCTTTGCGGCGCAGCCGGAGAGAGGGTGGTCGAGCGAAGCGATGACCGGGTGAGTCGATTCACGAACAGAGCAACTTTTGCATTCCAGGCGGTTATACTCATCCCGGCGTTGCTACGCTCGCCGGCCCTCTCTTCGCCTATGGCGCAAAGAGGGCTTATGGGGATTTTGTTTTTTATTCTTTTTTTAGAACCCTCTTTGCGGCGCAGCCGAAGGGAGGGTGGTCGAGCGTAGCGATGACCGGGTGAGTCTATTCATTGCGCTTTCTTTGACGCCCTTGCAAACAATCGGCAGAATAATTAAGTTTATAATACACTTTAATCACACAACAACATGCAATGGTTTGGCAGACGCGAAAGCGATAATGTAGAGGATAACCGCGGTGGTGGCGGTGGACGCTTTGCCCTGGGCGGCGGTATTGTAAGTATCATAGCTTTGGCTATTTACTATTTTACGGGGATAGACGCCTCACAGCTGCTTAACCAGGTGTCCAGCAACAACCCGGTACAAACGGAACAGCGGGCCAAGGATCCCAACGCGCCCGAAGACAAGCAAAAGCAATTTGTGCGCGTAGTTTTGGCCGATACCGAAGATATATGGACCAAGCTTTTTAATGACATGGGTAAAACTTATGAGCAGCCCCACCTGGTGTTGTTTAGTGATGGCATCACCTCGGGTTGTGGTAATGCCAGTTCGGCTACAGGGCCGTTTTATTGCCCCGCTGATGCTAAGGTGTATATTGATCTTTCTTTTTATGATGAACTGCAGAACCGCTTTGGTGCCGCCGGCGATTTTGCGCAGGCCTATGTGATTGCGCATGAGGTTGGTCACCATGTACAGAATCTGCTTGGTATCTCGGCCAAAATGGACGAAGCACGCAGTCGGATGAGCGAAAGTAAATACAATAAACTGTCAGTAAAGCTGGAGCTGCAGGCCGACTTTTATGCCGGTGTATGGGCACACTATGAGCAAAGCCTTAAAAAAGTGCTGGACCCAGGTGACATTGAAGAGGCCCTGAACGCCGCTAATGCCATAGGCGACGACCGCCTGCAAAAAGAAATGCAGGGCCGCGTAGAGCCCGACAGTTTTACTCATGGCACCAGCGCCCAGCGCATGTACTGGTTTAAAAAGGGCTACGAAACCGGCGACGTAAACCAGGGCGATACTTTTGGAAATGGAGATTTGGAGTAGGGGAAGATACGTGATGCAATCGCAAACTATATTCTATCGCTACCTCCAATGTTCTCCTCGTGGTTATCAAGCTAAGTAGTTAGCATTTTTATGCCGAGCAAATTACCATGCGGAAGCCTTGCCTAGCGGAGGGCGGATTTATGTTAGATCTTCTATGAATTTTAATAATTCACTTTTTGAAATTCCGTCTAAATTTAAACTGGCTTTTCTTATTAATTTAATCCAATCACTAATCTTAAACAAGTCACTTGTGTTAAATTCCCAATATTTAGATAATTCTTCAGTAGGCGTATTTAATATAATATCTTTAATCTTTGAAAGGTGTTGAAACAGGTTATATAAAATTCTTGGAGCCTGTATATATGTATTAAAATTAGTCTTTATATTTATTCTTCCTCCGCCCGTGAATGTATCTCTTAAGCTTGGACACACAACTCCTTGAGTTGTTACAAGCCACATTGAAAGCCTGCTAAATTTAGCATTACTATTACTTAACAATTCGGGAAAATATGCAAATGCTTTAATTTTTATAATTTCTCGTTCCGTTTTTGAAAGATTACTCCAAAGCCTTATTACAATATTGCTTGATAAAGGTTCCGTTTGATCTAACCACCATAACTCATCTCCCCTTTTTAACCCATTTTTATAATAATTTGTTATCTCTCTTATTGGGTTTGGTCGTCTCCTCAGATCATCATAACCAATAGTCATTTTATCAAAAATCGTTTGATTAACGGCTAGATTCATATCAATCAAATAACGAGGGGAGTGGGTAACTACAACTTCCGCCAAGCATTCTTCATATGGCCTATATTTAAATTGAACTGGGTCTGCAAGTTTCCCAAAAAGAAGAAAAATCCTTTCAACGCCTTCTAATCTTGATGATTCTAATACGCTATTTCCGGTAGTTTTCCAATGGTTCTTGATTGTGGTCTTGACTTCAACACCGTAAAATTGTTTGGCAATAATATCTGGGAAACTCTGGCCAGGTGTACATACTATAGAGTTTTCAAAGGGAGTTCCGATTGCGAGGCTTTTCATTAAGTCAGTGGCATATTGTTCTAACTTAGTACCACTTAAATTGGCTATTTTTTCTTTGGACGAACCCGGCTGGTTATTTAATTCAATAACAGTGTTTTTTAATAATTGGTTAAATTCGCTTAGTTCAGGTGTTGGATTGGCTGATATAATCATAGTTTATTAAGTTTTAGAAATAACCTGTTTATTAATTGTTGTTATGGCGTTATAAATCAAACAATTTAAGTTTAAAAGTATTATTATTTGTTTATATAATTATGGCAGATACCGTTTCTTCCAAAAGGCGCAGTGAAATAATGAGCAATATTAAAGGTAAACATACGAAGCCTGAAATGATTGTCCGTGAATTTTTGCATTCCAAAGGTTTTAGATATAGAATTCATGATAAAAAATTGCCAGGAACGCCAGACATAAAGTTAACTAAATATAAAACGGTAATTTTTGTAAATGGCTGTTTTTGGCATGGACATGAAAACTGCAGAATATATGTGATGCCAAAAACCAACGTTGATTTTTGGAATGGAAAAATTGAGAAAAATATAGGTCGTGATAAAATAATTATCAACAATTTTGAAGAATTGGGTTGGAACGTTATTGTATTATGGGAATGCGCCTTAAAAAAGACAAAACGAAATGAGACTTTAAATTCCGTTGTTGAAAAAATTATTTCATTTGGCCAAAAAACTTAGCATTTTACTTTTTCTTTTTGTAAAATTGCAAAGTATAAAAACTTAAAACTACCATCCTAAAATGATAACTGATAATGAACTTATGGAGCCGCAATTTACTATTGAATTTAATAGACAAAAGCGCTCTGTTGATCTTTCAAATCCCGATGACGGCAAACATTTAAACGTTTTATCGTTATTTTCAGGATGTGGTGGGATGGATTTAGGATTTGAGGGAAATTTTAAGGTGCCCACCGCGTTAATTAATAAAAAAACATCCTCTGATTTTATTGAGGAGGAGGTAAATGAAAGCCTGACCTTGTTAAAAAAGACAAGATTCAAAACTGTTTTTGCCAATGATATACTACCTGACGCTAAAAACGCTTGGATCAATCATTTTTTTAAAAGAGGCGATTTTGAATGTGTCGACAAATTTCGTTCTGAAAGCATCGTTGATCTTGTAAAATTACATAATTCTCAAGAAAAGGTTTTTCCAGAAAAGGTAGATATTGTTACAGGAGGTTTTCCTTGTCAAGATTTCAGTATTGCAGGGAAGAGAAAAGGATTTGATTCTCACAAAAATCACCAGGGACATCTAAAGAATATCAATGAAGCGTCGGAGGAAACCAGAGGTAAATTGTATATGTGGATGAAAAGGGTTGTAGAAATAACACAACCTAAAATGTTTATAGCTGAAAACGTTAAAGGTCTAGTTAACCTAAGTAATGTCAAGGAAATAATACAAAAGGACTTTTCCTCTATCAATGGTAATGGTTACTTTGTTTTTGATCCTCAGGTTTTACATGCAGCGAACTTTGGAATTCCGCAATCACGTGAAAGAGTGATATTTATCGGAGTCAAAAAATCGGCTCTAAAGCCGGGTATACTCAAAAAACTGCAAAAAAAAGTACTTGATAATGAACTAAGTCCTTATCCTATTCCAACGCATTCTAACAAAGATGAAATAAGTGACTTGGCACCATTTACTAAACTTTCAGATATATTCTCACTGCTGGAAGAACCGGAACAAAGTGATGATTTATCACAGAAACACTATTCAAAAGCTAAATTTATGGGGGCACATTGCCAAGGCCAAACCGAGGTCAAACTTAATGGGATTGCTCCGACAATACGATCAGAACATCATGGTAATATAGAGTTCAGAAGACTTTCACAAGAAAAAGGAGGGAAACATATAGCCGAACTAGAAAATGGATTAATTGAAAGACGCTTAACTCCTCGTGAATGTGGTTTAATTCAGACTTTTCCTCTAGATTATGAGTTCGTTATTGGACACAAGCATAAAAAAAGGGGAAGCTTTTTAGTTAGTCCGTCTCAGGCATATAAAATCATTGGAAATGCCGTCCCTCCTTTATTAGCGTACCATATTTCAAGAAGAATTGAAAAAATCTGGGATTTGTATTTTTAATCATTCAGCTTTTATTAAGCTAAATCTCACTCCAAAAGCATATTTAGCTGATCATTAATCAAAGCAGAATATTTCGAATTGTAATGTATTGAATATCACGGCGTTCACAGGATTAAAAAATTAAATCGTTGATTATCAGGCGTTCATGATGTTCACGGGTGTTCATGTGCGCAGCGTGAACGCTTCAGCCGGGGTTTTTCACTTAGTGTATTATTTGCTTACATTAGCCATACGTATACTATCTCCATGAAAAGCAACTACTATATATTACTTTTAATATCTGCCATTGGGGCTCTTGGTTCCTGCTCGCCAAAGGGGCCATACGCTTTAACCAATAAAATGTACAAACGCCAAACCGACTCGGTAGTGCGCATTATTGAACAAACCCAGCCCCCTATGCTGCTTGACAGTAGCGGTTCCGCGGTTCCGGGCCAATGGGTAGGTACGGTTAACTTTAACCTGCGCAAGCCCAACTATGTGATCATCCATTTTACCGCGCAGGATTCTGTAAAACAAACCCTTAAAACTTTTACGCTGGTACGGCCGCAGGTGAGCGCGCATTATGTGGTGGCTAAAGACGGTAAGGTGTTCCACATGCTGAATGATTACCTGCGGGCCTGGCATGCAGGCATCAGCAAGTGGGGCAGCATCAGTGATATGAACAGCTGCTCCATCGGTATAGAGATAGATAATAATGGTAATGAACCGTTTAACGACGTACAGGTGAAAAGCCTCCTGGCACTGTTAACGCAGCTTAAAAAAGTATATAATATACCAACGGCCAACTTTATAGGTCACCAGGACATTGCCCCCCTGCGCAAACCCGACCCCGGACCGTTCTTTCCATGGAAGCTGCTGGCTCAAAAAGGTTTCGGCTTTTGGAGCGATGATCTGCTTGAGCTTCCGCCCGATAATTTTGATTATGCCACCGCGCTCAAACTTATTGGCTATGATACCAGCAACCTTACGGCAGCAATAGTAGCCTTTAAGCGCCACTTCGTACAAACCGATGTATCGCCCGCTATGACTCAGCTGGACCTGAATATTCTTTATAATGTATACAGAAAGTATGCCCCCTAACTCCCTGAAGAGGGAAATTCTTTGATTTATTTCAAAAAAAGCCGTTCCTTTTAAGAACGGCTTTTTTTTTTAGTCTTCTTACCGGGCTGTGGGACTTTTCCACCCATCCTTCAGGGTAACCGTGCGGTTAAATACCAGATGATCGGGTGTGGAATATTTGTCTAAAGTAAAATAGCCTTTGCGCATGAACTGAACGGCTTTGCCTGGTATGGCATTGGTAAGGTCGGGTTCAATATATGCTTTGGGCAGTATATGCAAGCTGTTGGGATTAAGGTACTCTTTAAAGTCACCATCCTCGTTAGATGGATCTTCAACCTGGAACAACCTATCGTACAGTCTTACTTCCGCAGTTTTGGCGTGTGGTACGCTTACCCAGTGTATGGTGCCTTTTACGTTGATTCCGCTTGTATCATTACCTGATTTTGATTCGGGCAAATAGGTACAATGGATCTCGGTCACGTTGCCATCAGCATCCTTCACAAAATCATCACAGCGTATGATGTAGGCATTTTTTAAGCGCACCATTAATCCAACACCTAAACGGAAGAATTTTTTAGGCGGATCTTCCATAAAATCATCACGCTCAATCCACAGCTCTTTGCTGAAGGGGATATCCCTTCCACCATCGCCGCCTTCAACCTCGGGATTGTTTTCGCCGTGCATAATTTCGGTCTCACCATCCGGATAGTTGGTCAGAATACATTTGATCGGGTCAAGTACAGCCATACGGCGCCAGGCTGTTTTGTTCAGATCCTCACGGATACAAAACTCCAGCAGGCCCACATCTATCATATTTTCGCGTTTGGCTACACCGATACGCTCACAAAACTCGCGGATACTTGCGGGAGTATAGCCACGGCGACGCAGGCCGCTAATAGTTGGCATACGAGGGTCATCCCAGCTTTCCACATGCTTTTCATCAACCAGTTGCAGCAGCTTACGCTTACTCATTACGGTATAGTTGAGATTCAAACGCGCAAACTCATACTGTTTTGAGGGAAAAAGATCCAGTTGCTCAATAAACCAATCATACAACGGACGATGGGGCACAAACTCCAGGGTGCAAATGGAATGGGTGATTTTTTCAATAGCATCTGACTGGCCATGGGCAAAATCATACATAGGGTATATACACCAGGTGTCACCGGTACGATGATGATGCGCGTGTTTAATACGGTACATCAAAGGGTCGCGCAGGTGCATGTTTGGCGATGCCAGATCAACCTTGGCCCGCAATACTTTGGCCCCATCGGGGTATTTGCCAGCTTTCATGTCGGCAAACAGCTGCAGGTTTTCGTCAATTGAACGGCTGCGGTACTGATTTGGCGTGCCGGGCTCGGTTGGGGTGCCCTTTTGTGCTGCAATTTCTTCGGCTGTGCTGTCATCAACATACGCCAGGTTGTTTTTTATCAGGACAACAGCAAACTCATACAACTGATCAAAATAATCAGAAGCATACAATTCTTCGGCCCATTCAAAACCCAGCCATTTGATGTCTTCCTTTATGCTGTCAACATATTCAACATCCTCTTTGGTAGGATTGGTATCGTCAAAACGGAGGTTGGTTTCGCCGTTATATTTTTGTGCCAGCCCAAAGTTCAGGCAAATAGATTTGGAATGCCCTATATGTAGATAACCATTAGGCTCAGGCGGGAAACGGGTTAGTACCCTGCCACCGTTTTTACCGGCAGCAATATCTTCTTCAACAATTTCCTCTAAAAAGTTCAGTGATCTTTCTTCGCTCATAAATAAAATAGCAATAACTACAAAAGTAACAAACTTTTTGATGTGCTGATTTCAGATGTGCAAATAGGAAGATACAGGCCCCTTAAACTCTCCCATTAGGAGGCTGGTGGGCATGGTATGATGTTATGATTCATGAGTATCCGCATCAGCACATCAACAGAAACATCGCGGGTAATATCAATACAAAGGTTTAAGCGGCCGCAAACCTTTACCTGGCAAATGTTGTAATGAAACTCCAGCAATAATCCCCGGAGACTACCTGAATTAATGACAATGGTTTCATCGTTTACAACCTCACAGGTATTGCTGGTGCAGTTAAAGTAGCTGCATAGGTTTTTAATAAGCCGGTATGTTGATAATGAAATGATCATATATTCATGAATCTAAAATAGTGTTTAATCTTCGCTTAATGATACTATCTTTTACATAAGCAGGTAACAAACTGTTTAATAAAACAAGCAGCCGGTTAACCATGCCCGGAATGATCTCTCTTTTGCCTTTCAGCAACCCATCAATAGCAATACGGGCAACTTGCTCAGGTTCAAGTATGGTGGCCTTGGATATCCCTTTCAGATTATTGTTCATTACCAGCAATTCGGGTTTGGTATTTATACCCCCGGGACTAAGCAAACTAAGCTTTACATTCGACCCATACAGCTCCAGTTGCAGGCATTTTGTAAAATAGCGGATAAATGACTTTGTAGCGCCATACACCTGTTTTTTAGGTACTACAAATAAACCGCCCAGGCTGCCCACGTTTAAAATATAAGAAGTTACAAATGAATCGGCTTGTGCCAGGAACATGCGCGTAAGCAGTACCGGCGTAATTACATTTAGTTCTATCTGCGTCTTATAAAATGCCATGCTTTTATCGCCAAACCACGACCAATTGCCTAACCCGGCATTGTTAATGAGTAAATGTGCCTTAATTTGCTGTCCGTTCAGACAATCAAATATTTCATGGTAGCTATCTGTGCATGTAAGGTCAGTTTCCAAATGATAAACTTTTATCTGAAAATTTTTACGGATAAAGGAGGCTAATTCCTGCAACCCAGATCCGGGCAGCGCCACCAGCATCAGATCGATATTCCTGCGTGCCAGCTCAATGGCGAACGATTTGCCCAGGCCTTCGCTGGCGCCTGTTACAATAGCTGTTAATTGTTGCATAACTGGGTTTTTTGAATGCCTTGTTCCTGTTTTTTTGCTGTCATTTTCGTTTCAACGGACTTTCTATTCTCCGGCTCTAAAGACTTTTCTGATCCGCTATCTTTATTCGTTCTGTTCTTTATTCCGTTTATCCCTTTAATATAACTAACGGTTTTATACAGGCCTTCCGAAAAAGGGGTTATGTTATATCCCAGCTGATCAATGGCTTTGTTGCTGCAGTACTTTTGATCGTATTTAAGGCGTTCGGCAAATTCGGGTAAAAACCGGGGTGATAAGCCCGTGAGCCTGATTTTTAACCACTCCAGCCGACTATAAAGCTCAATAGCGTTTAAAGGAATTTTTAAAAGGGTCCTTTGCATACCCGATACCTGCCGCAGCGTATCAAAGAAAGCATTAAAGCTGATATCATGACCGCCTAAGATATAACGTTCACCGGCAACCCCTTTATCCATAGCGGCGATATGGCCAGCCACTACATCGTCTAAAAAAGCATAATTCGCTACTTGTTCGCCGTTACCCGGTATAACGCGCCATTTGCCTTTTAAATAACCAGCTATTATTTTACCTACAGTGTTGCTATCCGTTACCGGGCCTTCGCCATATACACGCGATGGATTCACTATGGTTACGGGCAGCCCCTGTTTAACAAAATTCTGCACTTCCAGTTCGGCCAGGTATTTAGTGCGCTCATAGGCAATAGGAAAGCCTGAAATGCGCGGGTCGGTTTCGGTCATGGGATGTTTTAAGGTTGGTCCCCATACGCCACAGGTAGAAGTATGAACTATTTTTTTTACCCCGGTTTGGGCTGCTATTTCCAGAACATTGCGTGTACCGGTAACATTGGTATCATGATAGTCGTCCGGATTTCGGCACCACATTTTAGCCATGGCTGCGGTGTGATAAACCAGTGTACAACCTTCCATCGCCCTTAACAGGCTCTGCTTATACAGGATATTACCCAACACTGGTTCAATGTTTTTATGTTTTATTAAGTATGGATGATCGGTGTTGCGGCATAACGCCTTTACATCATATCCGGCCGTGGCCAATGCTAATGTAAGCTGCCGGCCAATAAAGCCTGTAGCTCCGGTAACTAATACTTTCATATCCGTATTACAACAGATGTGGCGCTTACCCCCATGAACAGTTTATTTAAATTTTCTGTCAGGATTATCTGAATGCTGCATCAACTCAGATTGTATTATGCCTTCTCCCGGCTCAATGTCAAATGATAGATAAGCTCATGCAGAAACATGCTTAAAAGAAATGAAATAAATCAAATACCCTGTTATTGTTCTCCCTTAAAATAAACGGTTTTCTGTTTTTTCATTTTAGTAGTTTATTTGATAAAATAATTAAATTTGAAAACAGCATTCTTACACCTTGACCAATATGAATATGAACCAGGACACCTACATGAACTTTGCCGACATGGGCCCCGAAGAAATGAGTTTCTTACAGCAAGCCACGGGCGAACTTAGTGAAAGTCAGAAAAAGTATTTTTACATGGTTTACACCGGCAAACGCAAGAATGCCAATGAAATACTAATTTTTACGCTCCTCGGTTTAGTGGGTTTTGCCGGTATACATCGGTTTGTTTTAGGGCAGATAGGTATGGGTATCCTTTATTTTTTAACCGGCGGCCTTTGTTTAATTGGTACTATTGTTGACTTAGTAAACAATAAATCACTCACTTTAAAGTATAATAAAGAAATGGCTTATGAAAGCCATCGTATGGCCATAATGACCAGTTAAAATTAAGTTAGGGCCAATGTATTATACTCATATTTGTTCATGAAATTAGGTTTACTTACGGCATATCTTGAAAGCCTGGCACCCCTGGCATACCAGGAAGATTATGATAACGCTGGTCTTATTGTTGGCAATCCCGATCAGGAAGTAACGCAGGCTCTGGTGTCGCTTGATTGCACCGAAGCCATAGTGGATGAAGCTGTTGCCACCGGCTGTCAGGTTATTATATCCCATCATCCTATAGTTTTTAAGGGGCTCAAAAAGTTCAATGGTAAAACCTATGTGGAGAGGGTGGTGGAGAAAGCCATCCGTAATCGCGTTGCTATATACGCGATCCATACCAATCTGGATAACATTATGAGCGGGGTAAACCAGCGTATTTGTGATACCCTGGGTTTAAAGAAATGCCGTATACTGGTACCGCGGCATAACTTGTTAAAAAAACTGGTGACCTTTGTACCTCAAAGCCATGCCGACGAAGTACGCAATGCTTTATTTGGGGCAGGAGCAGGCAACATCGGTAATTATAGCGAAACCAGTTTTAATACCGATGGTACAGGCACATTTAAGGGTAATGAGGCCACCAACCCTTATGTAGGTGAGCCGGGTACGCGCCATCACGAAAACGAAGTACGCATTGAAACCGTTTACCCGGCCAATATGGAAAGCAAGATATTGATGGCGCTGGTGCTGGCCCATCCATACGAAGAGGTAGCTTACGATCTGTTTAATTTAACCAACCAGCACCAGCAGATAGGAGCCGGAATGATAGGCGAACTGGAGCTGCCGCTAAATGAAGAAACCTTTTTATTCCATGTGAAGGACAAGATGTGTACGCACGTAATAAGACACACTGCTTTAACCGGTAAACCCGTAAAAAAAGTGGCCGTTTGCGGTGGTGCCGGCGGCTTTTTATTGAAGCACGCCATAGCGGCGGGTGCCGACGTTTTTGTCACCGCTGATTACAAGTATCATGAGTTTTTTGATGCGGAAGGAAAAATAGTGATTGCAGATATCGGACACTTTGAGAGTGAACAATTTACGGCGCAATTATTGTATGAAATAATTAGAAAAAAATTCACTACCTTTGCCGTCCGTTTAACAGAAGTAAATACAAACCCCGTCAAATATTTTATTTAATGGAACAAACCGTAGAACAGAAGCTTAAAGCTTTATACGAACTACAAACCATCCACACCAAAATAGACAGGATCCGCCAGGTAAGGGGCGAACTGCCAATGGAAGTTGCCGATCTGGAAGATGATGTTGCAGGTCTTGAAACCCGCATCCAAAAGATCAAAGCCGAGCTGGATGATGTAGAGGACGAAATAGTAACCCGCAAAAATCTGATCAAAGAGGCCCAGGCCAATATCAAAAAATACGAAGCGCAGCTTAACGAAGTTAAGAACAACCGCGAGTATGATGCTATATCAAAAGAAATTGAGATACAGGGATTAGATATTCAGGTAAGCGAGAAAAAAATAAGAGAGTATGGCTTTGAGATCACCTCGAAAACCCAGATCTATGAAAAGGCCCTTGCCGATCTTGAAGCACGCAGGAGCGATCTTGATGCCAAAAAAGATGAGTTAGGTACCATTACTGCCGAAACTGAAAAAGAAGAGAACGAACTTACCTTGCAGGCTGAAAAAGCTACAGGAAATATTGAAGAGCGTTTATTAACCGCTTATAACCGTTTGCGCCAAAACGCTAAGAACGGCTTGGCGGTAGTAACCATTCAGCGCGATTCATGCTCAGGTTGTTTTAACCAGATACCTCCTCAGCGCCAGTCTGATATCCGTCAGCGTAAAAAGATCATCGTTTGCGAACATTGCGGACGTATCCTTGTTGATGAGCAAATGGCTCTGGAAGCAGAAGAAGCATAAGCAAAGCAATCAAATATTTGATTGAAAAGATTAAAAAGGCGCCGCATAGGCGCCTTTTTTGTTGATATAAAAATAAGGAGTTTGTGCAATTGGCTATATTGCTGCCTCAAAACATATTAATAGTTATGATGGTAACGGTATTAAAAACATTGTTTCTGAGAGATCTTGGCAAGCTGAAAACCGAGATCGAGTCATATCACGACGAGCAAAATATTTGGCGTATTGATAGGCAGATCGTTAATACGGCAGGGAACCTGTGTCTGCATTTAATAGGAAACCTAAAAACATATATTGGTGCTGAACTGGGTAGAACCGCTTATATCAGGCATCGTGAACTGGAGTTTTCCATACGTAATATCCCGAGGGCAGAACTAATAAAAGGCATAGATGAAACAGCCCAGATGCTTGCTTCCACATTAGATAAGATGAGTGACCGTCAACTTGCAGAAGAATACCCGCAAATAGTAATGGACGGAAAAGTAACCACGGGTTATTTTTTAACACATTTGGCTATGCATCTTTCTTATCATCTGGGTCAGGTTAATTATCACAGACGGTTATTGGATAATTAAGTTGGCTATGCTCAGATCAAAAATCACCTATTTTGTTCTCATTATTATAACCATTATTGCGGGTTTGCTTTCCCGGCATTTCGCGATAATTCCGTTATTTATAGGTGATATCCTTTGGGCGCTGATGGTTTACTTTATCATACGATTTATTTTTATACGTAAACCGGTTAAATTGCTGGTGACGGGTAGCCTGCTGTTTTGTTATGCCATTGAGTTTAGCCAGCTGTACAAAGCTCCGTGGATAAATGATCTGCGGCAAACGCTGTTTGGTCGTTTGGTTTTGGGGGCGGGATTTTTGTGGAGCGATCTGTTGTGCTATACCCTGGGAGTGGGAATAGGTATCTGGATAGACATGAGCCTAAACAAAAGATTAACACATAAAACCCTTACAGCTATTAACAAATCATCTGCAAAATAAACGTAATTACTTAATCAGCGGTCAAAACATACTTGTTTGCTTTCCCTTTTTGGGTACAAATAAGGTATAGTCATATTCGGGCATTACACGGTCGGCTAAAAAGCGGTTACAAGCCATCCGGAACATCTGGTGGATAGATTGGGCTATATTTCCTTCACCGCTCATACGGCGACCGTAATCACTGTCATTCAGCTTGCCATCATGGCACGAACGTATCATGTTCAACACTTTATCGGCACGATCAGGAAATGCTTTGTATATCCAATCGCTAAATATCTCGGCTATGCTGCCGTTTAAACGTACCAGGGTAAACCCAGCGGCCAACGCTCCCCTGTCTGCCGCGGCTTTTATAATATTGGAAACCTCATTACTGTTGAGCCCGGGAATAATGGGTGCGGCCATTACTCTTACCGGTATGCCCTGTTCCGATAGCTTTTGTATTACTGCCAAGCGGCCTGTGGCTGTCACGGTGCGTGGCTCCAGCTTTTGACGCAGCTGCTCGTTTAATGAGGTGATAGATACATTAACATGTACCAGGTTCATAGTGGCAAGCTCTGTAAGGATATCCATATCGCGCAGGATCACATTGTTTTTGGTGATGATACTTACCGGGTTCCGGTATTTTAAAAACACTTGCAGCAGGCTGCGGGTAATTTTTAACCGGCGTTCAATGGGCTGGTAGCAATCTGTGTTACCCGATAGCATGATGCACACCGGCTGGTAGTTTTTTTTGTTAAGGTATTGTTCCAGCAACTCCGGGGCGTTACGTTTTACGATGATCTTTCTTTCAAAATCAAGCCCGGCACTAAAACCGTAATACTCATGACTGTTACGGGCATAGCAATAAATACAGCCATGTTCGCAGCCCTGATATGGGTTTATAGAGTACATGTGGCTTAGGTCCGGACTGTTTGATTCGCTCACTATCTTTTTAGGGGTTTCCTCAAAAAGCTGCGTTGCGGTATTCTCCAGCAGCGGCTCATCAATTCCCTCAATGTGCTCTACAGTGTATTTATTTTTTAAAAACCTGTTGTGGGTATTTACCTGCGCCCCCCTGCCTTTAAAATAGTCGGGATTGTCTTCATGTGCCATCCAACAAATTTGCTAATATTTTTAGCAAATTACAAATCAATAAGCTTGTTTTTTATGCTGTATAACACTAAGCCTACGCGGCTTTTTATTTGGAGTTTTTCGAAGAGCTGGTCACGGTAACTGTCAACCGTCCGAACGCTTATGCACATGGTATCAGCAATTTCTTTATAGGTAAGCTCGGTGCCGGTTAGTCGTAAAAACTCAATTTCGCGCGGGTTTAATTTTACGGCCGAGGCTTTGTCGTTGTTGAAGTTGTTTAATAAATGGTGAGTAACAAAATCAGGATAATAAAGTTCGCCGTCGGCCACTTTAAGCAGGGCGGCTTCAAATTCATGAGGTTCGGCATCCTTAAGCAAATAGCCTTTAACCCCTAATTTAACCATGGCGAGCACCTTTTCGGCATCTTCAAACATAGAAAGGATTATGGTGCGGATAGACGGATGGGATTTTTTGAGCCATTGCGCTGTTGATATGCCATCCATAACCGGCATATTAATATCAAGCAAAACAATGTCAGGAACAAGGCCTGAAGTTATCTTATCAACCAATTCCTTACCGTGTGCGGCTTCAAACAAAATATTGTAGCGGTTAAAACTTCCTATCAACGAGGCAATGCCGCTTCTGAAAAGGCGGTGATCATCAACCAGGGCTATTTGAATGGGTTCCGTTAGCATAAGTTTCTTGTACGAGAGGATTGAGCGATAGCTTAATATTGCAGCCGTTTCCTGGTGTGCTGTTTATAACGGCCTCTGCACCAATTAACGCTGCTCTGTTTATTATGTTGCGTAAACCTGATCCGCTTTTGTCATTTAGTAGTTCGGGCTGGAAACCAACGCCATCATCTTCGATGGTCAAATTAAACATTTGCGGTTTATAATACAAACTGATTTTAAAGTTGGCTGCTTCCGCGTGTTTTAAAACATTGTTTAAAGCCTCCTGAAATATCCTGAACAAAACCAGTTCGCGCTGTTCACCAAGCGGGTAAACATCGCCATCAACCAAAAACAACAGGTTAATAATGCCGCTTCTGTTAATGCGTTCGGCTTCCATTTCTAATGTTTTTACCAGGCCTATAGCGCTGATATGCTCAAAGCTGAGGCTTTTTGAAAGATTACGCAAATCACTGATGGATTGGGAAATAAGTTCACGATTGTCATTAATCTTTACCTTTTCGGTTTCTTCAAGGTTTTTGCCTAATACACCCAGGTTAAGTTTTACAAATGATAATACCTGTGTTACATTGTCATGCAGTTCGCGGCTTACATAGTTCAGGGTTTCTTCCTGAATTTCCATCCTGGTTTTGAGCAGCTCTTGTTGAAATGACGATTTAAGGTGCTCCTTTTCCAACATGTTTTTGTTTTGTTTCCGTTGGTAAACCAATAAAAAACTCACAATAAACACGCCTAAAAGCATTAACATGGCAGTGCCGGCAATCAGAATAAGGATAACTTCTTCGTCCTTGAAAAGCATAAAAATGAAACTGCTAAAAGTGAATATATAAACACACAGCCTATATCACAGATTACTTTGGCAACCATATAAAAGTGATAATTTTTTACATATAACATATAGCTAAAAAATGCGTAATAAAAAAAGTTTGTTAATGTATAAAATAATAAACCTATGGTTGTGTAAAATGGAGGGTAGCTGAGTAAGTCGAGATACTCGTCAGAATTATTGACCAGATTATAATAATAAATACATACGAGGGTTGCCAATATGGTATTTTGTACCACAATGCTTATAGTTGCCAAAGTCCAAAACCCTTGTATAAGAAAAATATCGATGAGCGTTATAGCTATACCTGCCACAATAGCCATATAAACTTTTTTTCTGTAGGATCTTCTTTTATCCAAAGAGGCCATAAACCAACCATAAATCGTCAGTTCAATAATTCCTTCAAAATTATAGCACCAGGCGTTAGTATGCCTCCACATAAGCCAGTCATACATATTGGCAAACTCAAAAATGACTATAAAGGCGAGGAAGGGAAGAAATATTTTAAAGTTTCTGTCAAGCTTTTTATAAGCGTATAAACAACATATGAAGGCAAATAATTCAAAGAAGAAATATAAAGAATTTAACATCTGCGGTATTGCCTTAAAAAATAAAAGCTAAAATAGAATATTTTAGCTTTTCTCCGGTTACCAATACTTAATGTTTTAAATTAGCAATATGGCGGGCATACCTTACCCTTGTTAAAAGGGTCCATTCCTTCCTCGCTATCAAGTAACGTGTCGCCACTTTCAATAGCATCAGTGTGCAAATCCCCGTTGTTAACTGTTCCCATTAAAATAGCTGTAGTTTGGTTAGGGTAATGGGGTTCATCGCGATCATAAGCTGCGAGATAAATTCGTACACCCGATGCGTTTTCAGGTAGTTTATTGATAAAGTCTTTGAAATTATCAAGAGGTATCCAAATAGACTGAGTATCATTGATGTTATGTGCTTTATCAATAAGGTTTTTACGGGTGGCATTGTAGTGGTCCACCATTTTTTTTGCAACAGATAAATTAATAGGTTCCATTATATTGGGGGTTTAATAATTATTAATCTGAAAATGATTATCATTCAGACAAGCAAAAGTATGATTTTCTGTTTTTAATAACTATTATATAAAGGGGTTCTGGCCGCTTAAAATATATTATTCGGGAGAGATACTGTCATCCAACAAAAATACAAAAAGCTCTTTAGGCCCATGAGCACCCAGCACGAGGGTCTTTTCAATGTCGGCAGTACGGCTTGGGCCCGTAACATTGCTTATCATAGATGGTAGCCTGCTGCCATATTTGTTTTTTAGCAGCTTAAACCCATCTTTAAGATCAAGCACCATTTGCGATGTATAGGCCAATACAATATGCACCGGCGGATATATGCTTAAGCGCCTGCCCGCCATGTTGCCGTTTGATAGTAAAATACTGCCATTACGTGCAACCAATGCCTCGCAAAAGGTAAAACCAACTTCTGCTTGTTCAAAATCTTTGTCGGTTTCGTAAAATGGATATTCAAAGCGGGTCAATATTTCCTGCAGGCCGGGTTCCCAACAGTATATTTTATGCCAGTTACGTTCTTCTGCAAGGGTTAGCAGGGTTTCAATGAATTGAATTTCATCTTCGCAAAATATAAACTGGCCGTTAACGGCGGTAAATTGTTCTGCAAAAATAACTTCGGGAATTTCCTCATCTGTTGCATAAAATGGCAGGTCTTCCAGTTGGGGGTATGGGTTGTCCCTCTTTTCCAGAAGCGCTTTCCTTATTTTTTTAAGCAGTTTTTCCTTTGATGTGGTAATATCCCTCATATTAAAAAGCAAAGCCACCAGCTTTATGAGCTGATGGCTTCTTTTAGTGTATGTTTATGCTTTTGAGTCGTGTCCGTCAACCCTTGACAGTTCGGGGTTGGTTATGTTTTCAGGTATAGCGTTGTTATCTACTTCTGGGTTTAAAGCAGCTTCGCCATTCACAAATTTATCATAAGTGGTACGTTCGTCAAAAGGACGTTTTCCTAATATCTCTTCCAGGTCTGATTGGAACAGCACTTCTTTCTCCAATAGTTTTTGAGCTATTTTCTCTAAGCCCTCACGCTTTTCGTTAAGCAATACTTTGGTTTTCTGATAAACCTCATCAACCAGTTTGCGTACTTCAGCATCAATCATTTCGGCAGTGGTGTCAGAGTATGGTTTGTTAAACTGGTACTCGCCCTGCGGATCATAAAATGAGATATTACCTACACTGCCGTTCATGCCATAAATTTTTGTCATAGCGTAAGCGAGTTTGGTAATACGCTCAAGGTCGCTCAGCGCGCCGGTTGATATTTTGCCAAAAACAATGTCTTCAGCAACACGGCCACCCATTGATACGCTCATTTCATCAAGCAATTGCTCGGTAGTATATAAAAACTGCTCTTTTGGCAGATATTGAGCATAGCCCAATGCCGCAACACCGCGGGGAACGATGGATACTTTCACCAACGGATCGGCATGTTCCAGGAACCAGCCCGCTATGGCATGGCCAGCTTCATGGTAGGCAACAATACGTTTTTCTTCTGGTGATATGATCTTGTTTTTCTTTTCCAGGCCGCCAATAACACGGTCAATAGCATCCTGAAAATCGGCCATGTCAACTGATTCCTTATTTTTACGGGCAGCTATCAAAGCGGCTTCGTTACAAACGTTAGCAATTTCGGCCCCGGCAAAACCTGGGGTTTGTGCCGATAACTTTTTAGCGTCAACACCATCAGATAGCTTAATAGGTTTTAAATGAACCTTAAAGATCTGTTCACGGCCTATCAGATCGGGCTTATCAATAGACACCTGCCTGTCAAAGCGGCCCGGACGCAGTAATGCCGAATCGAGTACATCGGGACGGTTTGTTGCAGCCAATATGATAATGCCAGAGTCGGTACCAAAGCCGTCCATCTCAACCAGTAACTGGTTCAATGTGTTTTCACGTTCGTCGTTACCGCCTACAATATTGTTTTTACCACGGGCACGACCAATAGCATCTATTTCATCAATAAATATGATACACGGTGCCTTGTCTTTAGCCTGGCGGAACAGGTCACGTACCCGTGACGCGCCCACACCCACAAACATTTCCACAAAGTCAGATCCCGACAGGGAGAAGAAAGGTACCTGCGCTTCGCCGGCAACGGCTTTCGCAAGCAGGGTTTTACCAGTACCCGGCGATCCAACCAATAAGGCGCCTTTAGGTATTTTACCCCCAAGGTTGGTATATTTCTTAGGATTTTTCAGGAAATCAACAATCTCCATTACCTCCTGTTTAGCCTCCTCAAGACCAGCCACATCATTAAATGTAACAGATACCTGGGCCTCCTTATCAAACAAGGTAGCTTTTGATTTGCCAATATTAAATATCTGGCCACCCGGGCCGCCGCCAGAACCACCTGACATACGGCGCATGATAAATATCCAGACACCGGCAAACAGGATCACCATGATTACACCCTGAACCAGCCAGTTTGATAAGAAACTTTCATGTCCCTGCTCATACTGTATAGATACCTTTTGATCTTCGGGCATATCCTTCTCGGCATTCTGTACAGATTGCTTCAGGCTTTCGTATGACGCATCAGTAAAGGTATACTGCGGGCCGTTGTTAGCCGTATTAAACAAATGCTGCTCTTTGGCAGCGTTGGCATACTGCGGCTTTTGCAGGCTTGCTTTTTTAATATAAACCTCGGCAACCACCAGGTCGCCGCTTTTATAGGCAACTAATTTTTCAACATCGTTTTGCTTTAACATACCTTCAAAATCCTGGAAGGTAATGCTTTTGCCTGAACCGCCGCTTAACAGGGTTGGCACCAGTAAAAATGCTAAAATAACAATACCATAAAGCCACATAATATTAAACTTAGGCGGTTTTGGAGGTGTTTTTTTATTAAGTATTTTCCTGATCGGTTTCGGACTTTCGGATTTATTATCTTTATCTTTCATTTCTTTGTTACGAGCTCAAACTTACAATCTATTATTTTAAAAATTTACAAAGGGCAATACCATGACATCGTTCGAGGCTCTTTTGTTACGAATGTTTAAGCACTTTTATAATATTTAATTTCGGCATCTCCCCACAGGTCCTCTACGCCGTAAAATTCGCGTTTATCGGTTCTGAAAACATGGATCACAACGTCCACATAATCAAGCAATATCCACTCGCCGTATTCTAATCCTTCTTTGCGCCAGGGTTCCTGTTGTGTTGCTTTGAAAATTTCATCTTCAATGCTATTGGCGATAGCCTTAACCTGAGTGGCCGAATCGGCATGACAGATCACGAAATAATCTGATACCGAGCTGAATATATTACGAAGGTCTAACCTTACAATATCATTCCCCTTTTTTTCCTGTATACCATGTATGGCAAGTTCAGAAATATAGGTTGATTGATTTAACACTTTGTTTTTTACCATCAAAAAGAATTAGTTTTGAACGTTTTTGAGTTAAAAATTATTATACTTTGCAAAATAACATATTTTCGGCATTATTTGTTGGTCAAAATTTGGTAACAATTAAAGAAGTTGATTCAACCAACACTTTCCTCAAGAATTTACTGTCAAATTCCAAGCCATTGCCCGAAGGTACGGTCATTATGGCAGAAAGCCAATACGCAGGCAGGGGGCAACAGCAAAATAAATGGCATAGCGAGCCCGGAAAAAATCTTACATTCAGTATTTTGCTGACACCGGGGTTTTTACCGGTTGTAAACCAGTTTGATCTTACGCGGGTGGTTAGCCTTGGCGTTTTTGATGCTTTGCTGCCTTATCTGGGTGATAAATTAAAAATAAAATGGCCCAATGATATTTATTATGACGAGCATAAACTGGGTGGCATACTGATAGAAGCACACATACAAGGCGACCATATAAAAAATGCAATAATTGGGATTGGCCTTAATATTAACCAGGAAAATTTTGAACCGGGCGCAGGGAATGCCATCTCTGTAAAGCAAATCTTACACAGGGATTATGATTTACGGACATTATTATCAGAAATTTGCGCTCATATTGAGGGGTATTACCTTAATTTAAAGGCCGGCAAAGTTTCGCTTGTAAGGAATATGTATTTAAGCCGACTATATTGGTTAAACCAGACGAAACATTTCAGATCAAATGATCAGATTTTTGAAGGGGTCATCAGGAATGTAAAGGATGAAGGATTGCTGGTTGTTGAAAATAATAATGAACAGCAGGAGTTTAGTTTAAAACAAATTGAATTTTTAAATAAATAGATAAATGAAGAAAGTATTGTTGGTTGTAATTGCGCTGGTTATTTGCGCAGGGGCTTATGCCCAGATAGAAACGCCGGTAAGATGGTCATACGCGGCAAAAAAATTGAACGATAAAGAAGCCGTTGTATTTTTGAAAGCAACCATTCAACCTGGCTGGCACATTTATTCGCTTAATGTTAAGGATGGCGGACCGATAAAAACTTCGTTTGAGTTTTCGCCGTCAAAATTATATGCGCCTATTGGTAAACCTGCAGAACCAACGCCGGTAACCAAATTTGAAAAAGCTTTTAACATGAATGTGAGCTACTTTGAAAAAGAAGTTGTTTTTCAGCAAAAAATAAGCCTTAAATCTGCAAAAGCTACCAATGTTACCGGTAAGCTTACCTATATGACCTGTAATGATAAAAAGTGCCTTCCGCCCGAAGATGTCGATTTTAATATTCCTTTAGGTAAATAATTATTTCGGCACGCACAAATGAAACTATTAACTAAGGGCGCTTATTTGCGTACGGCACTTGTTGTATTAACAGCACTGATAATTTTTTGCGCCGCAGCAACCAGGCCGGTTTACGCGGTTCAAAAAAACAAGGCTGATACAGTATCAATCAGCGATATTCAATTTACAGACATACCAACCGCTGCAGATAGCGTAGCCATACGAAAAAAGGCCGCTGATTCGGCAGCAAAAGCCGCCGCTGTCAAGCATGCCGCCCCAAAGCCCGAGAAACCCAAAACCCTTTGGCAGATATTTATTGAAGGCCTTTTAGGCGGATTTACAGCAGTGATATTACCCTGTATTTACCCATTGCTGCCGCTAACAGTCAGCTTTTTTACAAAAAAGAGCGGTAGCCGCAGCAAAGCGGTCTTTCAATCTCTTATTTATGGAGTATCCATCATTGTTATATATGTAACACTGGGCTTGCTGATCTCTGTAATTTTTGGGTCTGACGCGCTTAATGAATTGGCCACCAACGGCATATTTAATATATTTTTCTTTCTGTTGCTCGTTGTTTTCGGCATTTCGTTCCTTGGTGCATTTGAAATTACACTGCCCAGCTCATTGGCTAATAAGCTTGATGAAAATGCGGATAAGGGCGGCCTCGCCGGTATATTTTTTATGGCGTCAACGCTGGTAGTTGTGTCATTTTCATGTACGGGACCAATTATAGGTACCCTGCTGGTTGATGCTGCTTCAAAAGGAGATCGTTTAGGGCCGGCAATAGGGATGTTTGGCTTTTCGCTGGCACTGGCATTGCCGTTTACTATATTCGCCTTGTTTCCATCGGCATTAAAAAGCCTTCCTAAATCGGGCGGTTGGCTTAACAGTGTAAAAGTGGTTTTAGGTTTCCTGGAGCTTGCCTTTGCTTTGAAATTTTTATCAAATGTTGACCTGGCCTATCACTGGAACTGGTTTGACCGCGAGATATTTTTATCCCTTTGGATAGCTATTGGTTTACTGACAGGTCTTTACCTTATTGGTAAGATCAAGTTTTCGCATGACAGTGACATGCCCTATCTTTCCGTACCACGCACATTTTTGGCTATAGTAGTATTTGCATTTGTTATATACATGGTGCCCGGTTTATGGGGAGCGCCATTAAAGTCGATCAGTGCGTTTCTGCCGCCCGAAGCCACACAGGACTTTAATCTTTCAAGTGTGCCCGATGGTTCAGGCTCGTCTTCCCCGGCTCAGGCAACCGTGCCGGTGCCGGCAAGCATTGGCGAAAAAAAGTATGCCGGCAATTATACCCGCATAAAAACAAGGGGACTTGATTCATGGTATGATTATGACCAGGCTTTGCTGGTATCAAAGGCAACTCATAAACCTATACTGATTGACTTTACGGGGTTTAACTGCGTAAACTGCCGTAAAATGGAAGCCAATGTATGGTCGGACCCGGAAGTGTTCAGGCGATTGAAAAATGATTTTGTGCTGTTGCAGCTTGTGGTAGATGATAAAGCCGCGTTGCCGCCACAGGAGCAATTTGTTTCTGACTACAGTGGAAAGAAAATAACAACATTGGGCGGTAAATGGAGCGATTTAGAAGCTAAAAGATTTAACTCAAATTCGCAGCCTTTATATGTTATGCTGGACAGCAACGGCGATATGCTTAAAGACAAAAGCGGAGCAGAAATTGCGAGTTCGCCTGCAAATTATGATATCCCTTCTTATATAAAATTTTTAGACAGCGGAATAGCGGCTTACAAAAAGTAGTCCCTGCGTTAAAAAATAAGTGTAAATTCGCACAAATTTTTAAAAGCCGCCGTTATAATAGCAGCGGCTTTTAAAAGCACTAATTTTTTAAATTATTCAATTTTTAAGGTAGGGTTCCTAATTGCCCATATCAGTATAAAAATGACGCAGATTAAAAATATCGGACTTTTTACATCAGGTGGCGACGCGCCGGGAATGAATGCTGCCATAAGGGCGGTTGTACGTACGGCCATATATTACGATATTAATGTTACCGGCATCCGCCGCGGTTATGATGGCATGACCAAAGGCGATTTTATACCCATGAACCGTAAATCGGTTTCAAATATTATACAACGCGGCGGTACTATTTTAAAAACAGCCCGCTGTGACAACTTCAGAACAGCCGAAGGCCGCAAACAAGCTTACGATCAGTTACAAAAACACGGTATTGATGCACTGGTGGCTATCGGTGGTGATGGTACTTTTACCGGGGCCAAAATATTTGGCGCCGAATATGATATTCCTGTTATTGGCCTGCCAGGTACCATTGATAATGATTTGCTTGGAACTGATTTTACTATTGGTTATGATACGGCTATAAATACCGTTGTTGAGGCGGTTGACAAGATCAGAGATACAGCCGAATCACATGACAGGTTGTTTATTATTGAAGTAATGGGCCGCGACTCGGGCCTGATCGCCTTAAGAACCGGAATTGCCGCCGGTGCCGAAGCAATATTGATCCCTGAAAGTAAGGGTGGTATGGAAGGGCTATTTAACCGCCTTGAAAACGGCCGTAAAGATAAAACCTCCAGAATTGTGATAGTTGCAGAAGGTGAAGAGGCAGGCGGGGCTTTTGAGGTTGGCCGCCTGGTTCAGGAAAAATTTCCTAATTATGATACGCGCATCTCTATACTGGGTCACATTCAAAGAGGCGGCGCGCCAAGCTGTATGGATAGGGTTTTAGCAAGCCGGGTAGGCGCTGTTGCTGTTGAGGCCTTAAGAGATGGGCACCGTAATGAAATGATAGGCATAATTCACAACGAAATTGCTTATACGCCATTTGAGCATGCTATAAAACATCATGTTGAGATTAACCCTAACCTGTTGAAGCTGGTTGAGATACTGTCAATGTAACCGGGTTTTGCTTTTACAGGTTAATCGCCTGTAAAAGTATGATCAACTATTAAGCGTATTACATCGTCAATTTCGGTACTTACAACCTGCAAATATTTAAAGATCTGTTTATTATCAGGGTTTTGCAGGTTCTCCATGTCAATTAAATTGATCAATCCGAGCAAACTTGCAACGGGGCGGCGCAGTTCATGCGAACTTAACGCGGCAATGTTGCGCAGGCGTTTGTTTTGACCAAGTACCTCATGTTCGGTTTTAAGCCTGGCGGTTATATCATGCGCAAAGCAGCCAACCCCTTTAATCTCGCCATTGCCGGCATAAATAGGGTTAAAGTTTACTTCGTAAAATGCAGGTTGCTTTGTGTTGCCATTAATGCCTTCAATAATTACCGTATAAGTCTCATTTTGTAACGCTCTTTTATAATAAGCCATCCACTCATCAATTATGTGCTGCGGATAGCCCATGTTTTTGTAAGAGTATTTGCCCCTTTTTGGCGCAATGCCGGTTATTGCCTTTGTTTGCTCTATATAGGCATTATTCATGTAAACATAGCGGCCCTCTGTATCAACAGACCATATTTTATCGGTAGTGTTATTAATGAGTGCTTCAAGGTTGTTTTGAGCCCATAGGGCTTCTTCCTGCGCGCGCATTTCATAAGTTACGTTTTTAGAAAACACGGTTATGCCCTCTGCCGAAGGATAAACAACGGTACGGAACCATTTATTTAACGGTTCAAAATGCGTCATGAACTTAACACTCTTCTGTTTGGTTTTGGCCTCATAAAAAGCGCTGTTAAAAACGGTATTGACAAATGATGGAAATACATCCCATATTATTTTACCCAATACTTCGGTGCGGCTTTTGCCCCATACTTTTTCAAAAGCGGCATTTACGCGTACAAACCGCCAGTCGTTATCAAGAATAAAGAACGAATCGGTTAGGTTTTCAATAAAATCATCAAGCTTTTGGGCGGTCCTTTTTATTTCCTCTTCAATTTTTAGTTTGGCAGTTATGTCCCGGCCAATTCCCTGTATTTCGCAAACCTCGCCGTTTTTGTTAACAATTGACATTAATTCCCACTCGGTGTCATGTAAATTGCCCTGTACGTCGGGTTTTTTGTGCAGCAATGGGATCACCTTTCCCGGATTGTTAATACATTCAATAAAAGCGTTTTGGCAAAGGTGCGTTTCTTCCGGTATGGTGGTTATTGAAAAATGTTTACCTAATATATCTTCGGCGGCATAGCCAAAAGTTTTAAGGTACTGCTGGTTCACAAAGCTGTAATTTCCGTTAATATCTACCCGTATTAAAAAACTGGTTTGCGAATCAACGAGCGAATTTAAAAACTGTTTGCCAAGCGTGGCATCTGCCTGCTCATCGGGTTTGTCCAATACATATGACTGCGCAGGTTCCTCCAGGTGGTTGTTTGCCGGCAGCTCAATTATAACGCTTATTAAAATTTTATGCCCGGTAGCATCATCAATAATAAGACGCTTTTTATCGGCAATATTTTTAACCGCATACTGTGGGGTAGTAATAGAGTAGGTTAATTCAATAGGGCTGTTAGGGGTAAGGTTTTTAACACGCTCCTGTATCCCGGCCAGCTCCGTTTTGTTTATCAGCCTATCCCACAAACCGTTATCCTGGTGCAATTCCTTAGCCGTTATGCCCAAAACCGAACAAATGTTACCGGCAATAAAAAGATACCTTTGCTCATTCAGGTCATAAGCAAGCACACTTTCATTTAAAGCAATAGCTGTGTGGTTAAACATGCTCTAAAAATAGGGTAAATAAGGGTGAAACCGCTTTATTATATAAAGCATTTAAGTTAAAAAAAGTTTAAGAAACGCTAATGTTATGAACGGAGCAATTTAGCAGCAACCTCGTCCCAGTTATTTACTCTTTCAAAATCATCGATGAGCAAATTATGGGGCGATGTAAATAATAGTTTGCGGCCATTAAAGGTTACAAAGTTTTTTATCCGGTCGTCTATCATAATATCCACGTCCAATATTTTGTGTCCGCAAAAAATAATGTTGGTCCACGGAATAAAGGGGAAGTGTTCATTAAGCCATTCCTGCTTATCTTCTAACGAGTTTTTAAATTCCATTGCGGCCGATGCGATATATACATCATAGTTTTCCATAAGGGCTTTTACCACTTCCTGGCTACCGGGCATAACCGGCAGATCACGAAAAAAGCCTTTTTCATTAATGTATTGCCTTAATGAACTGCTTAAATGCGGAGGCAGTATTTCATGAAACTCTTTGCCGCGCATATCGCCCAACGATATTTTGGTTTGATGGCGGGCGTCATACACATCAATGAACTTAGCAATGGTATCGGCCAGCACCTCATCCATATCAATAGCTATACGTAATTTTCTGTTTATGCTCATGGAGTTGAAATTGCAATTTTTTTCAAATAAAGCATAGCCAGTTTTGCCTTAATAAATAATTAAATGCGAGGGTTTTAAATTGTTATAAATAATTTATACCTTTGCATCCCCGCAGAAATAACTCCGGGGACATGTTGAATACATAAAAATAAAAGATGGCAACTAAGATCAGACTGCAAAGACACGGTAAAAAAGGCAAACCTTTTTACTACATCGTAGTAGCAGACGCCCGCGCTCCGCGCGACGGTCGTTTTATTGAGCGTTTAGGTTCATACAACCCAAACACCAATCCTGCAACTATCGACATTAATTTCGACAAAACTTTAGAGTGGGTTAACACAGGTGCCCAACCTACCGATACTTGTCGCGCTATCCTTTCATACAAAGGTGTGCTTTACAAAAAACACTTAGAAGGTGGTGTTAAAAAAGGTGCTTTAACTGAAGAGCAGGCCGCAGCTAAATTTGCTGAGTGGACTGAACAAAAAGAAGGTAAGATCACCGGTAAAAAAACAAGTTTAGTTAATGCTAAAGACGAAGCACGTAAAGCTGCTTTGGCTGCTGAAGCTAAAAAGAAAGAAGAAAAAGCTGCTGCTATTGCGGCTAAAAATGCTCCTGTTGCCGAAGAAGTTGCAGAAGAGGAAGCTCCGGCTGAAGAAGCTGCTGCTGAAACCGATACTGAAAGCGCAGAATAATTTTTATTAATACGACTTAATTAATGGCGAAGCAACCAACAAACCGGTTCTTCGCCATTATTTTTTAATCCATATTTCATGAAAACGGAAGATTGTTTCAGGGTAGGCAGTATACTAAAAACCAAGGGCCTTAAAGGCGAAATGCAGGTATATGTAGACTTTGATGACCTTGACGCTATTAAATTTGACGCTGTTTTTATTGATATGGCAGGTAAACTCATCCCATATTTTGTAGCCAGCATAAAACACCTGCAAAAAAGCAACGCCTATTTGTACCTGGAAGATGTTGACAGCATTGAAAAAGCTGCCACGCTGGTAAAAAGGGACATCTACCTGCCCAACAAACTAAAGCCCAGGAAAAAGAAGAGCGAGTTTACCCTGAATGATGTAAAAGGTTTTATAGCCATTGACGAATCTCACGGCGAACTGGGCGAGATACTGGAGGTGCAGGAATACCCCCAGCAACTGATAGCCACTGTGCAATACCAAAGCAAAGAGATCCTTTTTCCGCTGAATGTAGATATCATTAAGGGAATAGACGTTGACGCCGGTGAAATTTATATTGACCTGCCCGAAGGATTGCTTGATGTTTACTTGTCTGAATAGTACTTCCGTCATCCTTGAACATAGCGAAAGACCTTTTCGTAGATAAAGACATAATGCCCGTGAAGACACGGCATTTTTATTAGAAATATTTTTGTGACAAGATGGGGTTGTCCAGTAGTTGTCTGAAGTCAGAGACTTCAGACAACTATGTTGGTAGCCTTCAGACTACTTAAGAAGGGTTAGAATGCAGAAATAATTCATCATGTTTGTTTTTAACCAATGTCCGTGTCCTCATGGACATTTGCTTAGGACAATTTTTTTTGTCAAATATATTTGACTTTTGTAAAGTTTGTTTTACATTTGGTAAACTAAGCTTTACAATTATGAAACCTTTATTTTTATTTCCTTACTGGTGCCGCTATTTGGGTTATGCATTGGTATTTGTACACATCCCAATTGTGTTATACAGCGAATCCCTTGGGTTTGATCATTCCGGTCATGATGACGCCCTTTTTACGGGCCAGCATCTCTTTTTTATATCAACAACCTTATTAATGGCGGTGGGCTTGTTCATAGCCGCATTTTCAAAAGAGAAAATAGAAGACGAGCAGATCTCCTTGCTCCGCCTGGATTCATTGCAGTGGGCGGTTTATGTTAACTATTTGTTTTTAATCATCAGCCTCATTTTTACAACAGACACCAGGCATATATTATTCCTGAATTTATTGGTTCCGCTTGTGTTTTTCATTGTTCGTTTCAGGTGGAAGATATACCAGAACAACCGTTTACTTAAAAAGGACACCTTTTAATTTTAAACCTCACAATTATGAAATCACGCTTTTTATTTCCAAACCAGTTTAAGCTGTTGGGATGGTTACTGGCAATACCGGGTTTTGTTTTGGGCTATTTTGTATTGTATCATGAATATAAAATTACTGGCTTTGAACTGGTTATAAGACATCAGGATGGTTTATTTATTTCGGCAGTTGAGAACTTTACCAACGAGCTGGCGCTCGCCATGATTGTTTTGGGGCTGCTGTTTATTGCCTTCTCCAAAGAGAAAAAGGAGGATGAGCTAACCGCCCGGATGCGATATAATGCCCTATACTGGGCCATATTGATCAACTATTTGATTTATGGTATCTGGTTAACTGCCACCATAATTCGCGCCGTATTTTTTCCCGATATCCGCGTTATTGGCGAATTTACTGATGTGCTGGCAACCACTATATATAACCTGTTTACACCACTTGTTATTTTTGTGGTGAGGTACTATTATCTGCGGTACAGCAAAAATGGTGAGTATAAGGTTGGTAAGCTATTTTATATGCCTTACAAACCTTATAAAATAATAGGTAGGCTGGTATCTGTAATAATATTGACCATGCTGCTTGTAATCTTTATAATTAAATGGTTTTTCAAGGAAGATATAAAAGGCCTGGATCCGTTATTTGATCTGTTTGTATTTTTGCCTTTGTCATTATTGATGTGGGCCTACAGTCGTGAAAAGAACGAAGATGAGTTTGTGGCGACACTCCGCCTGGAATCAATGCAATTGGCAGTATACATTAATTACGCTATTTTACTGGTGGCCAATTGCTGTTTGTTTTTTACCGGTTTCCTGATGTTTATGTTTATAAATCTGGCTACTATTGCGTTCTTTTTTGTGATGCGGTTTAATTATATATTATGGAAGTACAACAAGGAAGCAGAACAAGGGGAGCTTGCATCATGAAAAACAATATACGCGTAGAGCGCGCCATAAAAAATATAACCCAGGCCGACCTGGCCGACCAGGTTGGTGTATCGCGCCAAACTATTAACACTATTGAGAGTAATAAATATGTACCGTCAACCGTGCTGGCCTTAAAAATTGCCAGGGTGTTTGGAAAACCGGTTGAAGAAATTTTTACATTAGAAGAAGAAGATTAAAAACCAACTAATTATGCAAACCAAACCAACCTTTGCGCCGCAATTGGTTATCCCCAATGGGGTAACTGATATTAGTTTTTACCTTAAAGCCTTTGGCGCTACCGAGCTAAGGCGGTTTAGTAATGATGATGGCACCATTCATGTATCGGAATTAAGTATAAACGGCACTTTGTTTCATTTACATGAGCAAACGGGGCATTCGGCGGCCGTTAGTCCTGACAAGAATAACGGCACTACGGTAACAATCGGTCTTTTTGTTGATGATGTGTATGCGGTTGTAGCCCGGGCCGTGGAAGCAGGCGCTACCATAACATCGCCGGTGCAGGATTATGATTACGGGTACCGCCAGGGCGACATCAGAGATCCGTTCGGTCATCTTTGGATGATTGAAAAAGTTATCTAAGGGGAACAAATCAGGCTTGATCATACTGGTTTTATTCATCTGCATATCTGCACATCGATCACTATCTTTGTCCCTATGCGTTTTGATATCATATCCGTTTTGCCCGATCTGCTGGTAAGTCCTTTTGCCCATTCTATTTTACAGCGTGCGCAAAAAAAGGGTATAACCGAAATTCACGTACACAACCTGCGCGATTACTCAACCAACAAGCAAAAAAGCGTTGACGACTATCCATATGGCGGCGGCAGCGGCATGGTGATGACCATACCCCCCTTTGCTGCCTGCATTGAAAAGTTAAAGGCCGAAAGGGAATATGACGAGGTGATCTTTATGTCGCCTGATGGTGAGCGGCTTAACCAGGCCATAGCCAATCAGCTTTCTATTAAACAAAATGTGATTATTTTATGCGGGCATTATAAAGGTATTGACCAGCGCATCCGCGATATTTATGTAACGCGCGAAATTTCTATTGGCGATTACGTATTGTCGGGCGGTGAATTGCCTGCCGCGGTACTGGTAGATGCGGTGGTACGACTGATACCCGGTGTGCTAAGCGACGAAACATCGGCCCTGTCCGACTCGTTTCAGGATGATATGCTTGATGCCCCGGTATATACCCGCCCCGCCGACTGGAACGGCCACAGGGTACCCGATATACTACTGAGCGGCAACACGCCCGAAATTGAAAAATGGCGGTTTGAACAAGCCCTTGAGCGCACCAAAGCGCGCCGCCCCGATTTGCTGGAATAGATTGAGCTGCGCTTTGCAGAAAAGCGAACCGGTTGTGGTGCCGCCGAAAGAATAAAGGGTAAATTTGTTAGTAAAATACAAAATGTGGAAATTTTTAAAATACACTTTCATTTATTAAAAATTTTCCCTATAATTGCAATCCGATTTTTACGGGCTAAAAATCGCTTTAAGAGCTAAAAATCATGGATTTAGTAAAATTTGTTGAAGAGCAATCAGTAGAAAAAAAGCAGTTTCCTTCCTTTAAGGCGGGTGATACTGTAAGTGTGCATTATAAAATCAGAGAAGGAAATAAAGAACGTGTTCAGGTTTACCAAGGTGTTGTTATTCAACGTAACAGTGCAGGTACAACCGAAACTTTCACTGTTCGCAAAGTTTCAAACGGAATAGGTGTTGAGCGTATCTTCCCTATTAACTCTCCAAACATTGATAAAATTGATGTGAACAGCGTTGGTAAAGTACGCCGTTCTAAATTATACTACCTGCGCGAACTTACCGGTAAAGCAGCTCGTATCAAATCAAAAAGAGTTTAATTTTCCGTATCCGCTTGTAGCGGGTATGCACTTGATATTAAAAAGCCTTTCTGGATCTTCCGGGGAGGCCTTTTTTATGGCCGTTTTTTTATATAGGCTGTCATGCTGATTTTAAAAATCCGCGGACTTTGAAAGTGGAATGACACAAAAAAGGGCTGTCATCCTGAGCCTGCCGAAGGATAGCGGGGAAAGGCCCTGCGCGCGCTCTCGTCCCCTCAGGGTCTCTCGCAGAGGACCCGGAGGGATACAAATCCCACTTTGTCGTGCTGAACGGAGTGAAACATCTTCTTCAATAGAAAAGTCGGTGCCAAGCAAGGCGAAGAAGATCCTTCGCTATCGCTCAGGATGACAAACTTTTATGTTTTACATCCCCTTTTTTTACACTTCCTTGTCATGCGGGACGGAGTGAAGCATCTTCTTCAATAGAAAATCCTAAGACCGTCATTGCTGTAGAGGCGCGAAGCAATCGCGAACTACACAGGTCTGCCCTGTAATGTCAGGATTGCCACACTATCGCTCGCAATTGACATAAAAGCAAGCCGTCATGGGTAACTTGCTTCACCCCCCAAGGCCCTAACATGGGGCTAAGATCCCGAAATAAACTGGAGTTGATAGGACGGGTTTCAATTACGGGCGTGAGTAAGTACAACAACCTCAAAGAGTTCATCAATATCCACAAAATAAACACAGCAGTGTATCCTCACCGTTGCCTGTGTCCTCACAGGCAACTACGCCTAACGCAAAAAGCCGGATCATAAACCCGGCCCGCAATGCATAAATTACTCTTCTGTCCCTACTGGATCTCCTGAAAGGGACGAGTTATTCTTTTTTATCTTTTGTCTTAGTAGCGCCAGGCTTTTTGGCAGCCGGTTTTTTTGCTGGTTTTTCCGGCTCTTTGGCTTTGGGATGGTCAATCACCAGCGGCAGGTCTTCCTGATTTTCCACGTTTTTCACGTTCATTGGTTCAGCATCGGTAACCGGGGCTTCGGTAGGGGTGCTTAATGATTCTATAGGTACGGCTTTAGCAGCAGGCTCGTTTCTGGTAACATCAGTCAGCGCGCTGGGCAGCTCGGCCAGTACGGTACGGCCGCCTTTTACCACATCGCCAATGTTTACCAATACATTTGAGCCCAATGGTAAAAATACATCAACCCTTGATCCAAATTTAATAAACCCAAACTGCTGGCCCTGCTCTACAATATCGCCTTCCTTTACATACCATACAATACGGCGGGCCATTGCACCCGCTATCTGCCTGAACAGCACCGATACACCCTCACTGTTTTGAATAACAATGGTGGTACGCTCGTTTTCGGTTGATGATTTAGGGTGCCAGGCTACCAGGTATTTGCCTTTGTGGTATTTAAAATAACTTACCACGCCGGCTATGGGGTTGCGGTTCACATGCACATTTACCGGCGACATGAAAACCGATAGCTGTATACGTTTATCTTTTAAAAACTCTGTTTCTTCGGTTTCTTCAATAACTACAACCTTACCATCTGCCGGGCAAAGCACCGTTGTTTCATCAGTGCTGATATCAAAGAACGGACTGCGGAAAAACTGAAGTATCACTAAAAAGAACAGGAACGAAAAAATATAAATGATCCATTTTAAAGTATGCGCCTGGGGCATGTAAAACTGGATAAGTGCATTTAAAACAAAAATGAACAGTATGCTCAGCGCAAGGGAGGTATAGCCTTCTTTATGAATGGTCATAATATGGAATGATTTATTATTATTTTGGTATCAGGTAGTTAGTATCAAGTATAACGGTTTTTTTGCTGCTTTGTTAAGGTGTTTTGATAACTAACTGATACTAATTATTTACAAAATTACTAATTTGAAACGAAGTACAGGTATGTATAAACAATAGGGGCAGCTAATAAAAGCCCGTCGAACCTGTCGAGCAAACCGCCGTGTCCGGGCAAAATGCCCCCGCTGTCCTTCACGTTAATGCTTCTTTTAAACATTGATTCAACCAGGTCGCCCAGCGTGCCAAAGCACGATATTAAAACCGCTATGCTCACCCATTGTTTCCACGAAAGCTCATCATAATAATGGCTTAATATCAACGCGGCCCCGGCGCTTATTAAAATGCCGCCTATAAGCCCCTCGTAGGTTTTTTTAGGCGAATGCCTTTCAAACAGTTTGGTGCGGCCCAGTTTGCTGCCCACCAGGTAGGCGCCGGTGTCATTGCACCAAAGCATGATCAAAAACGCCAGCGGGATATGGAAATTAAAGCTGCCGCTTATAAAAGCCATTGCATGAAAAAACGCGAACGGAATTATGGCAAACAATATCCCCAAAAAAGTAAAAGCGATATTGTTGAAAGGCGCAGGCGTTTTTTTATAAAGCTCCTGTATAAACACCGCCGCGGCAGCCAGGGGAAGCAAAAGCAGCACCTTTGCCGCGGTATGGCCCTCGTTTAAAAAAGGCAATGCAAATTGCGCGGAATATACAAGCGCGGCCGACGCGGTAAAAAGCAATATGCCGTAAACTAACCCGGTAATCACATTGGGCTGCGCTGTGCCTTGTTTTATCAGGTTATAAAACTCAAACAGGCAAAATGATGCGAGTAAAAGATAAAATATGCTAAAAACGTACTGCCCTAATAAATTGGAGGCAACCATTACAATAACAAAAAAAAAGCCGGTGATGGCGCGTACTTTCATAAACTTATTTGATTGAGGATCATGATCTCAATGGCCTGGCTAAAATCCTCCTGGTGAATATAAACTTCAATATCGCCAAAGGCTTTATGTGATGAATCTTGCCTGTTTAATAAAACGGTATCAATATGGTGCCGGGTAAGCACTTGCTTAACAATTTCTGATTGATAAAAATTGGATGAAGTAAAAATTTTGATCCAGCCTTTTTCCATTAATAATCAAACACGGGCCTTTTGAGTGTTACATTCCTGTATATGTAAAGCAAAATTAAAATAATTATTAAGCTAAATGCATAGCTGGGATAATTAAATACGTGCTGATCATCAGGGTTTAAGCTTATTGATTTATGCTGATAAAGGTAGGTTATAACCACTGCCGATCCATTGTTTAAAAAATGCGCCCAAACGCCCGTCCAGATGCTGCCGCTCCAGGCTACAAAATATCCAAAAAACACACCCAGGGCCACACGAGGCAAAAACGAAAAGAACTCCATGTGGAAGGTGCTGAACAAAATAGCCGTTATCCAGATAGCGGCATGGGTGTTTCCTGTCCATCGAATAAACAAGGTTTGCACACAGCCCCTGAATAAAAACTCCTCGGCAATGGCCGTAAGTAAGCCAACAACAAATACCGCGAAAAGCATGGAGCCTACCGAGTTCATGGTAAGCATGGCATCAGTAGCTTTTTGCGCCTGCTGCTCCATGGTGCGCATAATATCTTCTATCGCTTTGAGCGGGCCGGGCAGGGTTAGTTTTTGGTTGATATTCACCAATACTTCCATCACCGGCGATGAAAACAGCATAATGGAAAATATGAGCAGCAATAAAATCGGCGCAAATTTAAAGGTTGGCTTTAAATACCTGGACGTGTCATGAACAATAAACCGGGCAAACAAAACCGGAACAACAAATAGTGGGATGGTTGTGCTTATTATTTGCAATATCCACAGGCCGGGTATGGTGTTTTTATTGGCGGTATTAAAGCTCATAACATCGGCAAGGGTTTTAGCGTCATAAACAACCCAGATAATGCCCGCCGCGAAGAGGCCGAACAGGATGAGTGCGAAAATTGTACCCGCTATTAAAATGATGAATTGTACCGACGGATGTACCTCTGTTTGCCGGGGCTCAAGCTCCTGAATGGGTTCTTTTATCATTTGACGTAAAATTCGTATTTTTGCAGCGCTAAAGATAAGCATGTCTGTACAAATAGGAAATATTGATTTAGGTGAGTTCCCGCTGCTGCTGGCGCCGATGGAAGATGTGAGCGATCCTCCCTTCCGTTACGTGTGCAAACAAAACGGCGCGGATATGATGTACACGGAATTTATTTCGAGCGAAGGATTGATCCGCGATGCAGCCAAGAGCCGGCAGAAACTGGATATATTTGAATACGAGCGCCCCATAGGTATACAGATATTTGGCAGCGACATTGACCACATGCGTGAAGCTACCGAGATTGCATCACTGGCCGGCCCCGACCTGATGGACATTAATTATGGATGCCCCGTAAAACAAGTGGCCTGCCGCGGCGCCGGCGCCAGTTTACTGCAGGACATTGACAAAATGGTGGCCATGACCAAAGCGGTGGTTAATGCTACACACTTGCCGGTAACCGTAAAAACGCGTTTGGGATGGGACGATAGTACCAAAAACGTGTATGAAGTTGCCGAACGTTTGCAGGATGTGGGGATAAAAGCTCTCACTATTCACGGCCGTACGCGGTCGCAAATGTATAAAGGCGTGGCCGATTGGTCGCTTATTCGTGATATTAAGAAAAATCCCCGCATTCACATCCCCATTTTTGGTAATGGAGATATTGATTCGCCCGAGAAGGCTGCCAACTGGCGCATGGAGTTTGGCGTTGACGGTATGATGATTGGCCGGGCCGCTATAGGTTATCCCTGGATATTCAGAGAGATCAAACACTTTTTTGAAACCGGCGAACATCTGGACAAACCCACTGTTACTGAGCGTATTGCAGCATGTACGGCGCATTTGCAGAAATCAGTTGAATGGAAAGGGCCCAAAACCGGCATCTTTGAAATGCGCCGGCATTACTCAAACTACTTTAAAGGAATTGATCACTTTAAAGAATATCGGATGAAACTGGTAACCGCCGGCACATTGGAAGATCTGTATGAAATTTTAGCAGAGATAGACGAAAAATATGCTATTGAAATGGCGTAATATTTGTTTAGATACTTTATATTTGGAATAAACAGAGACGATTCACATGGTTACCACTATAACTGAAGGTGTTAAGGTTTCCATAGAAACCATATATCAGCCGGAATATTCAAATCCGGCTAATGACCATTTTATGTTTGCCTACCGGGTAAATATCGAAAACATGAGCAATTACGCTATACAATTGATCAGCAGGCATTGGTATATTTTTGATTCAAACGGCGCAAAACGCGAAGTAGAGGGCGAAGGGGTAGTGGGCCAGCAACCGGTTATTGAACCCGGTCATGCGCACGAATATGTATCGGGCTGTAACCTTAAAACAGATATGGGCAGCATGAAAGGTGAGTACCAGATGACCCGCCTGCTCGACAATAGTTCGTTCAATGTTCAAATACCCGAATTTTACCTGATAGCACCATACCGAATGAATTAAGCTTAAAAAGCATTAAGATCATAAAATATACAAAAACGCCCGGTTGATTTATTAACCGGGCGTTTTTATATATAGCCTTTCCCTGAACCATAAAAGCAACAACTTCTTCACGCGTCATTGCGAGGAACGGAGCAATCTCTATGCTATACAGAGCGAATAAGCCTATCGCAGAGCGCTCAATTGCCGCTAAGGCTGTTACTTTGTCTTGATACAAAGTAACCAAACATCAAGTCACCAGAGAGGCTTCTTTGCCGCACATGGCCTTACCCTGCAAACCAGGCAGAACCACGGGCTGCTAAATTTTGCCGCTACTGCGTTCGCACACTACCCCGCGCTTCAGGCAAAATTGCTGATGCCCTTCCAGCCGCACTGGGCCACCATGTTCTGCCCGCTTTCACCCGAAGCTCTTCTGTTGACGGGGGAAACCAAGGAACTTGCTAATACCAAAAACACGCGTCAATTGCGAGGAACGAAGACAACCGACCGTAGCGAGCTCATTGATACCGAAAAAATAAACACAACATTAATAATCTCTATGCTATACAGAGCCAATAGCCTATCCCAGAGCACTCAATTACGCACATAACCTTTGCCCGCAAACCAAGCAGAACCACAGGCTGCTAAATTTTGTTTTGTCATCCTGAGGAACGAAGGATCTTCTTCAATAACGGATGCCAATGCCGTCTCTGCTTAAGTTCCCGCCCAAGGACCTGGCCGATAAAAATAAAAACCCGGACGACTGATCAATCCGGGCTTTGCTGTATATAGAGTTTAATTGAGGAGAACTTATTCCCGGCGCTTTTCATGCTCCTGGGGCCTGGCATTTTCATGCGGCCTTGTAGGTCCGGCGTGTGGTTGACGTTGCCGCGGGGCACCGGGGGCGTTATGATGGCTTTGCACCTGTTGCCTGCCGTTTTCTGCATGGGGCCTGTCGCCACCGGCATTTTCCGGGTTGGAGCGATGTGGTTTTTCTGCAGCATCATTGGCTGTTCGGGGCGATGTGGGTTTATCTGCTTGTTCTTGCCTTGCAGCTGTCCGGTCGTTATTGGCATCTGCAGCCGCGCGATGGTTGGCTGCCCCGTTTTCATCCTGAACTCTGGCTGTATGGCCTTCGGGGCTAAATCGTTTCCCGTTTACTTTATTCATAGCAGCCGTAGCAGGGTGTCCATTATTAACAGTAGCAAACTGGCTGCGGTCTTTACCTGCAACCTGGCGGTGGTTAAGCTGTTCATGGGTTGGTTGTACGTGCTGTTCATGTTCTGCGGCCTGCTCTTCGGGGCGCGGTTTGGCGGTTACGCCTCCTGGGCCGTTAAAACTGGTGTGGTTATTAACAGTTACATTATTTATAACCGTTTTATTTACATAGGTATTATGTACCACGGTATTGTTCACATTTACTACAGCTGTATTATAATGGAAAGTATTGCCTGACCACCGGCCGCCAACAAAGCCCGAGCCTATATAGCCATAGCCATAATTTACACCGCCATAAAAGCCAATATGCCTGCCCCAGTAACCTTCGTGGTACACATAAATGGAGCCATCATACCCCCAGTAGCCGGGTGTCCATAAAAAGCCTGGTCTTGGTGGGGCAACCCAAACGCCTGGCACCCAATAGTAACCCCCGTCTTCATTGTAGGCCCAGTAACCGGGTGTCCACAGGTAGCCGTCAACCGGGCATGGCGGTTGGGTATAAGTAGGTAAAGCCGGTGGAGCAAGCCGTACAGATATGCCTATACTTACCTGAGCATAGGTTTTAATTGCCGCTAAGGATACTATTAAAAGCACCATTAACATTTTTGTTGTCTTTTTCATGTCGATAAATTTTAAGTCAAACCTAAACCCGTAACATGAATATTACATTAAGAATGGCTTGCCTAAGACTTTGTCTTCATAAAAGCTTCATGCAATTAATGGGCTGATATACAGATCGGTATATTTATAGGTGATGGCTATCCAAAGCAAAAGCCCGGCTGATATATGAACCGGGCTTTTGCTTTGGATAAGCCTGTAAAAGGATACTGGCTCCTTTGGGGCCTGCTGGGTTTAATTTCTGCGGTTAAAAAGGAAAGATGCATAATAAACAAGTGTGGCCAGGGCACTTAAAGCGGCAACCACATAGGTCATGGCGGCCCACCAAAGCGCGTCTTTGGCTTGCTCATGTTCTTCGGCGGTTTGCATAATAGTGTAATTATTATCAAGCCACGCCAGTGCCCTGCGGCTGGCATCAAACTCAACAGGCAGGGTTATAAAACTAAAAAAAGTAACCAGCGCCAGCGCCGCTACGCCAATAGCCAATACATAAGGACTGCCTGAAAAAAACAACAGCATGATGCCAATAAACAACGTCCACTGCGTAAGGGTCGAAGCAATATTGATAACAGGTACCATAGCCGACCGGAAGCTTAGCCATCCATAAGCCTGGGCATGCTGTACGGCATGCCCGCACTCGTGCGCGGCTACCGCTGCAGCTGCTACGCTGCGGCTGTTATAAACATCGGGGCTTAAATTAACCGTTTTTGTTTCGGGGTTATAATGGTCGGTAAGCTGTCCTTCAACAGATACTACCTGTACATCAAATATACCATGGGCGCGCAGCATTTTCACCGCCACCTCCTGGCCCGACAGGCCGGAGAGTAAAGCCACCTCTGAATATTGTTTAAATTTACTTCTGAATCGCCACTGCACAATAAAGCTTACCAGGGCGACCGCAATCATCAGGAACCAAGCCGAATTGTATCCAATAACTCCAGTAATTAATGATAAGTGATTCATTTTAATAAAGAAAAATGTTAAAATATGTGTAAACGTGTGAATACTCATTCAAAAAGTATTCCGAATTAAGTTAAAAAGGTAAAATATATGTTAAAATGAACAGTTTTGATCGCTAACTTTTTACATTTGACAGCACATGGAACCGTCATTTTCATACTGGGAACGCACCGCATTTATTGACCACGCAGACGTAATCATTATAGGCAGTGGCCTGGTTGGTTTGAGTGCCGCCCTGCATTTAAAAAAACAGCAGCCTAATTTAAAAGTATTGGTTTTGGAACGCGGTTTTTTACCATCAGGCGCCAGTACTAAGAACGCTGGTTTTGCTTGTTTTGGTACAGTTTCGGAACAAATTGAAGCAATAAATCAATCATCTGAAGAAGATGCTATGAGTTTGGTTGCTTATAAATGGCGTGGACTTCAGCGGTTAAGAGAAAATCTTGGCGACCAAAATATAGCATACAACCAGCATGGCGGCCATGAGTTATTTTTGCAGGATGAAGAGGAAGCCGCTAAAAACTGTATCGCCCAGATGGAGCATCTGAATAAATTATTACAGCAAGCTATCGGAAAACCTGACATTTATGCAGTGGCTGATGCTAAAATTGCAGACTTTGGATTTAATAAAGTTAGTCATCTGATAAACAACCCTTATGAAGGGCAATTGCATACCGGTAAAATGATGCGTACGTTGTTAAATAAGGTATATAATTTAGGTGTGTTGGTTTTAAACAATTGCGCTATATCCGCAATTGAACAGGAAAGTGATCATATTTGTCTTACTACATCACAGGGGAATTTTAAAGCCGGTAAAGTAATCCTGGCTACCAATGCCTTTGCGAGTCAGCTTTTTCCAGATTTAAATGTGGTTCCTGGCAGGGGGCAGGTGTTGATCACCAAGCCGGTTCCCGGTTTAAAGCCGAAAGGTACCTATCATTTTAACAAAGGCTATTATTACTTCCGTAATATTGATAACCGTATACTGTTTGGTGGTGGCCGCAACCTTAATTATAAAGCCGAGGAAACCTGGGATTTCGGGCACACGGATATGGTAAAGGAAACGCTGGTAGATTACCTGAACGAGGTAATATTACCCGGTCAGCAGGTTGAGGTTGACTACTGGTGGAGCGGCATCATGGGCTTCGGTGAAGAAATAAAGCCCATAATAAAGGAAGTACGCCCCAGGGTGTTTTGTGCTGTACGCTGCAATGGTATGGGCGTAGCGATGGGTAGCTTGGTAGGCGAGGAGGTTGCGGAACTGCTGTTAAATAATTAAAAAAGCTCAACCAGCCTCTCCAGTGCCATGCCGCGCGATCCCTTGATCAAGACGGTGGAATTTTTTATAGGATTTGCCCTTAAACCCGAAATAGCATCGTCTGCGGTTGGATAAAAGCTGTTTTTGCCCGTTATTGGTTGCTTGATGTTATTTGCGGCTGCCGAAAAATCTTTTCCTATAAATATGCGTTCATCTACAGGCGTGTCAAATGCCTTTTTTATAACCGCGGTATGTTCGGCTATTGATTCCTGGCCCATCTCAAACATATCGCCCAATATCAGCACTTTTCGTTTTGCATCTATTTTTCCAACGTTTTCAATGGCTACAACCATGCTGCTCGGGTTGGCGTTGTAATAATCGCAAATGAGGGTGTTAGTGGCGGTTTGTACAATTTGCGACCGGTTGTTTTTAGGCTGATAACCTTCAATTCCATTATTGATCTGGTTGGTGGTAAGGTTAAAATAAGTGCCAATACTGATAGCTGCCAGTATATTGTTCAGGTTATAAGCACCTGTAAGCTGTGTTTTTATGGTATAGCTTTCGCGTTTTGCATTATTGGTCCATCGCAGCGTAAGTAAGGGAGCATTTTCAACTATTTCGCCGCTCACCAGGTTACTTGCACCCGTGTTGCCATAGTAAATAATATTATTTAACCCCCGGTCGGCTGCCATTTTAGTCAAAATATCATCATCACTATTTATAAAAACGCAAGCTTGGTCTTTACCTGGCTCTCGCCATTCACTTCCGGCACCACCTAAATAATCGTATAGTTCACCCTTGGCTTTTTTTACACCTTCAACGCCGCCAAAGCCCTCCAGGTGGGCCTTGCCTACATTGGTAATAAGTCCGTGCGAAGGTTGGGCGATGCTGCAAAGCAGTTCAATTTCTTTCTGGTGATTGGCTCCCATTTCAATTACGGCAAGTTCATGTGTAGCATCAATTGTTAATATGGTAAGTGGTACACCAATATGATTATTTAAATTACCCTGTGTAGCCTGTGTTTTAAAATGTTGTGATAGTACCGTATTTATAAGCTCCTTAGTGGTGGTTTTGCCATTGGTGCCTGTAAGGCCAATAACAGGGATATTTAACTGCCGGCGATGATGCCGGGCCAGATCCTGCAAGGAGGTTAACACATCATCAACCAACAAATACCGGTCACCTAATTTGTATTCGGGATTATCTATAACAGCGTATGCGGCGCCTGCTTCAATTGCCTGTTTGGCAAAAACGTTGGCATCAAATTTATCGCCTTTTAAAGCAAAAAACAGGCTGTTGTTAGCAATTTTGCGGGTATCTGTACTAATTACGGGGTGTTGCTGATATAACAGGTAAAGTTGTTTTGTAGTGGTCATGTTTATATTATTAAACGGGCCTTTGGCACCACAAAGTTAAATTATTCCGTTTTGTTCATCCAGCTTATTGCCGCTTTAATTTCGGCATACGTATAAGCGTCGCCTAAAACTTCTTTTAAGGGCGCCAAACGTTCAGCACCATAGCTTTCCACCGCTTCAATGATAACCGCTAATTTTGTTTCGGAAACCATTTCTTTAACGTCCAGATCGCCGGTTTGTACAAAATAGCTCAGGTGGCTTTCGATGGTTGTGGGCGACAAGTCGCGGACCTGGGCTATCTCCACAATACTTTTGCCTGAGCGGTATAAATTGAAGGTTTCGGTACGGGTGTCATTACCGTTTCGGGGTGCTTTGGTTCGCCCAGATTTTTGTTTGCGTTCACTTTTGGGCGATTTGTAAGCGATTTTTGATTCCAGGCCCTTTTCTTTGCAATAGTCTTTAACAGGATGCAGCAGCTCGCGGCCATAACGCGCCAGCTTAATATCACCAAAGCCGGATATCAGCCGAAGTTCATCTAAACTTTGAGGCAGGTAAGTGGCCATTTCCAGCAAGGTAGCATCAGACACGATAATGTAAGGAGGTACATTTTCAAGTTCGGCAATATTACGGCGGGTATTTTTTAACCTGCTCAGTAACTCAGCTTCATGCGGCGGCGCCGTCTCGGTATGGTGTTCTTCGGTTGTTTGTGTTTCAATAAATTCAACCTTTTGTATTCCCTTAAGTATAAGGGCACTTTGGGGGGTAAGTTTTAAAACGGGATAGCCTTCGCCGGTCACCTGTAAATACTCCATAGTAATTAGCTCCCGCATATAACGTTGCCAGTCGGTTTTACTGATATCAGCGCCTACACCATAGGTTTTAAGTTGCTTGTGTTCTTCGCGGATCTTTTCGTTCTTTGATCCGCGCAAAAAATCGATCACATAATTAACTCCAAAGCGTTCATTTAACCGGGACACTGCCGACAAAGCCTTTTGAGCGATCAGTGTACCATCAAAACGTTTAAACTCGGTGAGGCAAACATCACACGAGCCGCAATTAGGCGGGAAGGCTTCGTCAAAATAATTCATGAGATACTGCCTGCGGCACGATTGGAGCTGGCAATACCTCACCATATCGTTCAGTTTGTTGAGCATGATCCTGCTTTGCTCCTCGTTGCCCTCAATGCGGGCAAAGTGTTGTAGCTTACCTGCATCGCCCGGCGAATACAGGAGCAGAGCTTCAGAAGCTAAGCCGTCACGACCGGCGCGGCCGGTTTCCTGGTAATAGCCCTCAATGTTTTTAGGCAGATCAACATGTACTACATAGCGAACGTTTGATTTATTGATGCCCATGCCAAAGGCTATTGTAGCTACAATGATCTTTACATCATCGCGTAAAAAAGCCTCCTGATTTTTGGCTTTAGCTTCGTTGCTCATACCGGCATGATAAGCTTCGGCAGCAAACCCTTCGTTCTTCAGGTCTTCAGCCAGGCTCTCTGTTGATTTACGGGAAAGGCAATAGATGATACCCGACTCGTCCGGACGTTCATTTAAAAAGGCGATAAGTTGTTTGAAACAATTCTTTTTAGGAACAACCCGATAAGTAATATTATGCCGGTTAAATGATGACACAAACACCGCAGGTTTGTGAAGATTTAATTTTTCGAGAATATCCTTTTGTGTCAACTTATCGGCAGTGGCTGTAAGGGCGATAACCGGTACATTGGGAAACTCATTTTTTAACTGAGCAAGCATAAGATATTCCGGCCTGAAGTCATGCCCCCATTGAGATATACAATGCGCCTCATCAATAGCTATTTGCACTACATTAAGAGTCTTTAAAAAGGGTACCAGTTTATTTTCGGTTCCAAACAGGCGCTCCGGCGCAAGGTAAAGCAATTTTACCTGGCTGTTCTTCAGTTTTTCAACCAGCTGGCGCTGTTCTTCGGGTGTTTGCGCCGAATTTAAGAAAGCTGCTGGTATACCATTTACATTCAGGCTGTCAACCTGGTCTTTCATCAAGGCAATAAGCGGTGATATTACAATGGTAAGTCCGTTAAGTAATATAGCAGGCAGTTGATAGCATAATGATTTACCACCGCCAGTGGGCATCAGGGCCATTACATCCTGCTTATTTAAAACATGCTGAATAATAGTCTCCTGCTGATGTCTGAAATTACTGTAACCAAAATATTTTTGAAGAGCCTGTTGTGGTGTCATGTGTTATCAGATGTGCAGTTTTCAGATGTGCAAATGTGCAGATATTGTTCCATGTGCGGATGGGTAAATTTCAGATAACCCTACCTGAAGCTTTTACCCCAGTAAAATTAAAAATCATTCGTAAATTTAAAATCCTATTGTCTGTGTGTCATATATATCACCTGCACAATTGAATTTATTTACGCATATTAGCGAATATCTATTCCGCACTTAATACTATGATAAAAAAGCTACTCTTTGTTTTGATGGCTGTAATTTCCGTATCGGCCGCTTTCGCTCAAAAAATACAATCGCCCGATGAGTTTTTGGGTTATAAACTGGGTGATCAGTTTACGCCTCATTACCGTATTGTTGATTATTTTAAATATATAGCGCAGGTATCAAAAAATGTAAAGCTGCAGCAGTTTGGTACCACTAATGAGGGACGTCCGCTGCTGGCTATGTTTATCGCGTCGGACGAGAATATTGGCCGACTTGAGGAGATTAGACACAATAATTTACGCCTTGCCGGTATGGAAAGCGGCACGTCGGTTGCCAATGCGCCGGTAATTACCTGGCTAAGTTATAATGTTCATGGCAATGAACCCGCCTCGAGCGAGGCCGCTATGATAACATTGTTTGATCTGGTTGATCCGGCTAACAGCGAAACAAAGGCATGGCTAAAAAACGTAGTAGTTGTTATAGACCCCTGTTTAAACCCCGATGGTCGCGACCGTTACGTTCATTTCTATAATTCGGTACGAGGAGAGGTCCCGGATGCTAATCCAACCTCGCGCGAGCATGTAGAGCCTTGGCCCGGCGGGCGCATTAACCATTATTATTTTGATCTGAACCGTGACTGGGCCTGGCAGGCTCAAAAAGAAACGCAGGCTCGTGTTGGCCTGTTTAACCAATGGCTGCCCGAAGTTCATGTTGATTACCATGAACAGGGTTATAACTCTCCCTACTATTTTGCTCCGGCAGCCGAGCCCTACCATAAGGATATTACCCAGTGGCAGCGCGATTTTCAGGTTACCATAGGCAAAAACAATGCTAAATATTTTGACCAGAACGGCTGGATGTATTTTACCAAGCAGGAGTTTGATCTGCTTTATCCGTCCTACGGCGATACTTATCCTTTATATAATGGTTCTATCGGTATGACCTATGAGCAGGGCGGTATCAGCGCCGGTTTGGCTGTGCTTACCCGCAGCGGCGATACGCTTACTTTTGCTCAGCGCATAGCTCACCACCATGCCACAGGCCTTAGCACTGTTGAAATAGCCTCAGCAAACGCAAAAAGGTTATTGGATGAATTTAAAAAGTTTTATGATAACAGCCGAGCCAACCCTCCCGGCGAATATAAAACCTATGTTATTAAAAATGATAATAATAACAATGTCAATTCCCTGGCAAAAATGCTGGGCCGCAATGGAATAAAATACGGCTTTGGCCTGGGTAATAAAACCATTATTGGCTATGATTATTTTACCGGTAAAAACGAACAATACAAGGTTGGCGCCAACGATTTAGTTATAAATGCATATCAGCCTAAATCGGTATTGCTGCACGTATTGCTCGAGCCTAAAACCTTTATCGCCGATTCAAACACGTATGATATTACCGCTTGGGCTTTGCCATATGCCTATGGCTTAAAGGCCTATGGAGTTAAAGAATCATTGAAGCCCGCCGGCCCAACTGAAAATGTAATATCTCAGCAATCCTCTGTTAATACTCACGCGTACGCTTATGTAGCCAACTGGCAATCGGTTAACGATGTGAGGTTTTTAGCTGCTTTGCTTAAAAAGCAGTTTAAAGTACGTTACTCAGAGAAACCATTTGAGGCAGCAGGTAAAAAATTCGCGGCCGGCTCATTACTTATTACAAGGGCAAGCAATAACCGGGCTGATTTTGACCAGGTGGTTACCCAAACGGCAGCCGAACTTAATGAAGGGCTCGTTCCGTTAGCAACCGGTTTTGTTGATAAAGGGTCGGATCTGGGATCAGACGCGATAAGATATATACGACAGCCGCGTGTGATGCTGCTGGCTGGCGAAGGTGTAAACGCCGAGGCAATGGGGGAGGTGTGGCATTTGTTTGAGCAGCAATTAGGTTACCCCATTACACTCGTGAAATACCAGGATCTGGGCCGTACAAGGCTCGCGGACTTTGACGTTGCAATTTTTCCTGATGGCAGGTATGAAGACTTCCCGTCTGAAAAACTGCAAAACTGGATCCGTGAAGGCGGGAAGTTAATTGCGTTAGAAAATGCTGTTGCACTGCTTGCAGACCAGAAAGGATTTGCCCTTAAAAAGAAAGCTGAGAAAAAAGAAGACAAGGATAAAGCTGACGCTAAGGAAAAAGAAACGATAAAAATATATGCCAATCGCGACCGTGATGCTATCCGCTCCATGATTCCCGGTGCAATATTTAAACTGAACCTCGACAATACCCATCCGCTTGGTTTTGGGTTGCCTGATTACTATTATTCACTTAAACTGAACGATGATATTTATGATCTGTTGGACAATGAAGATGGCTGGAATGTGGGCACAATTAAAAAGAATAGCTATGTATCGGGCTTTGCCGGTGTACAATCCAAGCAAAAGATCAACAATGGTTTGCTGCTTGGTGTGCAGTCCCTGGGCCGTGGTTCAGTGATCTATATGGTTGACGACCCCCTGTTTCGCAGCTTTTGGGAAAATGGCAAGCTGTTGTTTAGCAACGCGGTATTTATGGTAGGGCAGTAGGTATTCTACTAATCGAGGCCCCAGCTCCCTAAAGGAGCCTTTGATTAGCGAATTTGAAATTAACACAAAACGGCCTGCATTATTTGATAATGCAGGCCGTTTTATGTTTAGAAAGCACGCCCCCTAAGGGGCTGGGGGCTAATTATTTCCTTTCACCCTTCCTTTTTCATCGTCGGCACCACTGCGGTGTTCGCGTGATTTTATTTTGCTGTTACCAAAATTATAGGTAAAGGTTAAGCGGGCAACGCGTGAGTCGCCTTTTTGCCTTACTTGAAAATCATTATTAAGTACCTGGCTGCTCACGTTGTTTCTGCGGAGATAAAAGATGTCATCAAGAGCCAGTTTGATATTCGCTTTCTTATCGGCGAATGAGTGACTTACACCAGCATCCACACCATAGCGTGGTTTTATTTTAAAGATGCTATAGGTAAGAGCTGATTGATAGTCGCCCATGATCTCAAATCTATAGCTGCCAAATGTTAAAGTTTGTGTGGTCTTGGCCTGGAAAGCCGCTTGGCCGTTGTTTAAATTTCCCTGGTTATTAACCCCGTTAGATTTAAAGCCCAGGTAAAATCCATTCACGTTGACATTTCCTGTCCACCATTTAGTGATGGTATAAGGTGCATTGATGTTAATATTGTATGAGTCCTGTGTTTGCAGGTTTTGATGCGTTTCAAATGTTTTTTGTCCCTGGGTTAATACCAGTTCGGCTATTACATCGGTGGTTCGGCTATAGCCTAAGCTTACGTTTATACTTTTATTATAGGTATAATTGAACTCAAAGTTATTGGTATACTGCGGCCTTAGAAAAGCATTGCCCTGTGAGTAGGTATAAGGATCAAGATAATACACAAAGGGGTTAAGATCGTCATAACCCGGGCGGTCTATACGACGGCTGTATGAAAAACTGATCTCATTTTTATCATTAAGTGTTTGATTGATAAAAACGCTCGGGAAAAAGTTAAGGTAGCTGCGGTTTACTGCCGACTGACCCATCAGATCGCCGTTTGATTGTGTATACTCAGATCTTAAACCCAACTGTACTGATGTTTTTTTGAACTGTTTGTTCAGGTTTAAATAACCAGCAGTTATTTTTTCGGTGTAAATAAAACGGTTTGTACGGGTAGTATCGTTGATATAACCATCACCCTCATCTATTTGGGCACGCAGGTCATTGTCAGTTTTAACACTGCTGAACTTTGCACCAACTTCCAGTTTTATGGTTTTTGTAAGGGGCTTAGCATAGTCAACCTTGGCAGTATATATGGTAATGTTTGACGGTGTTTGATTGCGAAGTAATTGCGGTGCCTTGGCCGAATTGCCGTTCGCTAAAAAATAATAGGTATCATACCGGGCGTTTGAATTGTTTTTAAATTTAGAGTAATCCAGATCAATACCTAACTCCTGTCCGCTGGTATCTATCTTGAGCCTTTCGTTCAGGTTAAGGGCAAAGTTTTTGTACGATTGGTCAATTATTGATTTTGTGTTCAGAGAAGTATCAATTGTATTTGGCTGTGAACCAATGGTTGTTTTTCCATCGTTGTTGTCTTTTTCGGTGTTTGAATAACCACTTACTACAAAGCCGATTGTGTTTTTGCTGGTTACATCATAATCAGCACCGATGCGATAGTTGTTATAATGGTTTGTGCTTTGCATTGGTGTAAATTGCCTGAAGTAAGAAGGTTTGCCGGTGCTATCTTTGGTAGTACGATCAATGGCAATCTCGCGCAAACGCTTGTTATCGCCCCGGCTAAGAGTGCCAAATACATTCAGGTTGCCTTGTTTATGATTTAAATTCAGGCTGGAATTGTCTCTCCAGAATTTACCTTTCGCCGCCCCAACAGTTATGCTGCCGTTAGTGCCCGACTGGCTATTTTTCTTCAGCTTAATATTGATAATGCCCGAATTGCCGGCGGCATCATATTTTGCCGAAGGGTTAGTAATGATCTCAATGGATTTGATGGTATTGCCATCGGTCGATTTTAATAATGTTGCTAATTGCGCAGCGGTAAGGTAAGTTAACTTATCATTGATCATTACGGTTACACCCTGTTTACCTTTAAGGCTAATGTTATCGTCTTTATCAATGGTAACGCCCGGTGCTTTTGCCAGGATCTCCATAGCGGTATTTCCAGCAGCCAGTACACTGTTCTCAACGTTCATGACAGTACGATCAATTTTGCGCTCTATTAGAGGTTTGTTTGCAGTAATGTTTACTGTTTTTAATGTGGTATTGCCTGCTTTCATGCTTAAGGCAGGGGCTGCGACTGTAGTGGCATTTTCTGACACTGTAAACGGAGTAGTTGCTGCTTTCTCATACCCTACAGCGGTTGCTTTAATTATGTATTTACCGGCATTTATATGATCAAATGTGTATAAGCCGTTGTCGTTACTTAAAGCGCCTTTAACTACGGTCGAATCTGTAGCTCTGATCAGGCTAACCGTAGCGTAATCCATAGGCTTGCCTTGTTCATTTGATAAAGAACCCGATATTTTGGATCCTCCGGATTTGCCGCTTTGGGCAAAAGACACACCCCAACTGATAAATACAAGTAGGAGTGTGAAAAATATGTTGGTTGTAGTGGTTTTCATGTTTATGGCGTTAAAAAGTAAAGGCAATAGGGCGTCATTAAAGAATTGCTTCTTTTTTAATTTAAATGAATAAGTTTTAGCTGTTTCGGTTGTTATCCGGTGTGAGTGTTAGTAAATTATAGTATATAGGCGATGCTTTTTCATAATGTTTTGTTTTATAGTTCAAATATGCTAACAGAACAGGTTTTTGTGTAATGCTTTTAGGTGAAGTCGGCGAAAGTTCCGGTAAACGGCCGGAAAATACCGATGAATATGCCTGCTTTCTGTTAATTTATTATCCGTTAAACCTGTTTGGTGTCGTTTTTTTTAATAAGATGCAAAAGCAGTGTATTAGGTTACAGTTAATTTAAATTTTTTAACACGGGGAAGATGTTTTTAACTACATCATTAATAAATAAAAAGCCCGGGTGCTGTACTTTGGATGGGTCGCAAGAGGCCGTTTTTAGCTGCTCTGATTTGAACGAACATGAATGGCTTGTATAGTGATGATTATAAAATGGTATGATAAGCCCGCTGAATAACAGCAGGCTTATATATTTTATTAAGGCTTTCATAGTAATAAGATTAACTTATTATTGGTTTACCGGGCTGGGGCGGTAGTATCAGCAGGCATTTTATTTTTTAGTGTATCGGCCTTTATTGCAGGAACAGTATCAACTTTACATTGCAAGCCATCAGCTGTCATGATGAATACGGAACCTGCAGGGTTATGTGTTGTATTGTTCTGTTCGCAGTCATACAGGTTAAAGTTCATATTACGATCAAGCTTTCCGTCAATCACCAGTTTGGTGTTCAATGGCACTTTTAGGGTCATGTGTAGTTCCTGGCCCCGCCATAGCGAACTATTAAGTCTTTCCAAATGGCGGTCAAACTTCAATATGGAATCTTTTTGTGTAAAACGATAGCTGATATTACGGGCATTGATCAGCGCGTCCTCATCATTGCGACCGCGGGCGGTGAATGATTCTATTAGAACAGGCTGAGGAACATCGCTTTTTTCTACATCTATCCGTACGCGATCCGGCGAATCCCAATCATCGCCATTATAATCATCATCCAAGATGATCATGCCGTTGAAGCGTTCCTTTATCCGCAGGCGCGTGCTATCTTCATTAGTCAAATACTTTGCATCGTTAAGCTGCAAATAATAAGTATTGTTTGCTGTGGGCTTTATGGTGATGGTTTTGCTCAGTTTTGCCCCTTCCCTGAAATCGGCAGAAGCCCTTACACCATAGTATACAACAGCGCCCAAAGAGGCCAGCCATATACATAATAAAGTGGTGCCTATTGATCTGTTAAATGTGGCGTTTTTAAACAGGAAACCTATAGTTAATAGTATAATAGTTAACAAAGGTATAGCCAGCAATAAAAACCCACCTGTAAGGAATATGAGGTTAACATCGCGGTTAACTATATTGAAAGGAAATATGTGATATATATCTGTTTTGCCAAAACCAACTAATGCAACAAGGCTCACAATAAGGGCAATAGCAAGGCCAAAGCAGGTAAGTAAAATTACAAGTCCTATCAGTTTAGCTAATAAGCTTCCCGTCCCTCTTAAAAATGTACCCAGGTGGTCAAAAAAATCCCCTACAAAATCACGGGCCTTATAAACAAAAGGACGGGCTTCGTGACGAAAGTTAGACAGGTTTTCCTTTACAGAGCTCATTTCATCTTCAAAATTCTTTTTAAAACCTTTCAGATCTTGTTTTTCGCCTTTCATGGCCATACGATCGGCCCGGCTAACAGCCTTAGGGATCACTATCCATAGTATGATATAGAGTATAAAGCCGCTTCCGGCAAAAGCAAATGATAAGGCGAAGGCCAGCCTGATCCAAACTGGTTGTATATCAAAATAATTTGCTATACCAGCGGCAACCCCACTAACCAAATGGTCGTCAGGATCACGAAAGAGCCTGCGGCGTTCAGTATTGTAAGTATAGCTGGAATGATTGCCGGAAGATTTAGTTTCATCTTCTGCAAATTCAAAATCCTCTACTGTGCCCATCTGTTCAATAACCAATTTAACGTCGGCCTCAACCACAACCTGTTTATTTTGGCTTGCAAGTATTTCGTTAAACATTTCGGCAATGCGGTTTTCAATGTCGGTTGTTATCTCCAGGCTATCGGCCGAGCTTGAAAAATGACGTTTTACGTCGGTCATATAAGCTTTGAGCACTTCGTAAGCATCCTCTTCTATATGAAATACGATGCCGTTTATATTTATGATAATTGTTTTGTTCATGATCTGTAAGTGTTAAGGTTTTTTTATTTTCTATCTCCAATGGCTGTTTCAACAGCATAAACCAGTTCCTGCCAGGTTTTATCCAGCTGTTCCAGCACCGTTTTACCCTCGTCAGACAATACATAATACTTACGTGGGGGACCCGAAATTGACTCTACCCAATTGTAAGTGAGCAGGCCATTATTTTTTAACCGGGTCAATAGTGGGTACAGAGTACCCTCAACTACAAGCAGTTGGGCTTTTTTAAGTTCAGAAATGATATCTGATGCATATGTTTCGCCCTTAGCTATGATGGAAAGAATGCAGTACTCCAGTATGCCTTTCCTCATTTGGGTTTGTGTGTTTTCAACAATCATAATACAAAGATATATGTTTTAAATTGTATTATGCAATACATAGTACTATAAATATCATTTTTAAATGCTAAAAGCCGTCATTTTGAAAAAAAAAGACTCATTTATGAGATTTTATTTGACTTTTTAATAATGTAACATTACTTTTATGATTAATTAACTATTAACTGATCTTATTATTAACGAAATGAAAAAACTTCTACTAGCAAGTTTGTGCATTCTGTTGTTATGCGTAACGCAGGCGTTTGCACAAAACCGTACAATTACTGGTACGGTTACGGCCCAAGAAGACGGCCTACCCATCCCGGGAGTCTCAGTAAGGGTAAAAGGAACCACAATCGGAACCCAAACCGGTACAAATGGTAAATACACTTTAAGTGTACCAGAAAATTCAGTATTAATTATAAGCTTTATAGGCTATGCACAGCAAGAAATTCCCGTTACTGGTGCTGTTATAAACGCAAAGCTTGTAGTATCGAGCAGGCAACTGGGCGAAGTTGTGGTAACAGGTGCGTTAGGTATTACCAGAACGCGTAACCAGCAATCATACGCAGCTCAGCAAGTTTCAGCTGATGAGGTTAACAAAACCCGCTCAGCCAGTTTTGTAACCGGATTGTCTGGTAAAATTTCCGGTTTGGAAATTCGCCAGAACAACGCGCTCGGATCTTCGGTAAACGTGGTATTACGCGGTGTTAAATCAATTACAGGGAATAACCAGGCGCTTTTTGTTATTGACGGTGTTCCTGTTGATAATTCAAACTTAAACGGGCGCCCTACCCCTAAAACTGGTGGTCAGCAGGATGGTCAAGGTGGTTATGACTATGGCAGCCCAGCATCAGACATTAACCCCGATGACATTGAATCGGTTACAGTACTTAAAGGTGCCGCTGCAAGTGCTTTATATGGTTCACGCGGTAGCAACGGTGTAATTTTAATTACCAGTAAAAAAGCTAAAAAAGGCCTGGGTATCATTATTAACAGCAGTATAAGCGTTGGTTCTGTTGATAAATCAACTTTTGCAAAATATCAACACAGCTACGGTGGTGGTTATGGCGCTTATTACCAGGATCCAAGCGCTCACTTCTTTTACGGCGATGTTAATGGCGATGGCAAATCTGACCTGGTTACACCAACAACAGAAGATGCATCTTACGGTGCTGCATTTGATCCAAATTTAAAAGTTTATCAATGGGATGCATTTGATAAAACATCTGCTAATTATTTAAAAGCTACCCCGTGGGTTGCTGCAAAAAATGATCCGACTTCGTTTTTTGTAAAACCAGTTTCAAATAACCAAAGCATCATGATTACAAATGGTACAGATGCCGGAACATTTAAATTAGGTTATACCAGAAGTGACGAAAATGGCATCCTGCCTAACAGTAATATTAAAAAGAACTCCGTGGATTTAGCGGGAACCTATAATATTACGCCTAAATTAACCGTAGGTGGTGCTGTTAATTATTATAACACTAATGGCCTTGGAAGACCAGGAACAGGTTATGATGGTGCCAGTGCAAGAAACGTTATGACTAACTTCAGGCAGTGGTGGGAAGTAAATAATGATGTAAAGGAATTAAAAGCAGCTTACGACAGAACCGGAAAAAATATTACCTGGAACTACGCTGATCCGTTGGCAGGTAACTTGTCACCTATTTTCTGGGATAACCCATATTATGTACGTTACCAAAACTTTGAAACAGATACACGTAATAGGTATTTGGGAAATGTGAATGTTAACTACAAACCAACCGAGTGGCTGACAATTACAGGCCGCACTTCATTAGACGCCTATACACAGTTAGATGAAGAGCGTAAAAACGTGTCCAGTGTTGGTGTTCCTTATTATTCAAGGAAAAACACAAGCTATTCTGAAACAAACTATGACCTGTTAGCGACTGTTGACAAGAACCTTTCAAAACAATTTAACTTGAAAGCATTGTTAGGAACAAATATCAGGAAACAAAATACTCAAAGTGTTTATTCAACTACAAATGGTGGTTTAATTGTTCCTTCAGTATACTCACTTTCAAATTCATTAAATACACCTAACGCTCCTTATGAATATAAAGGACTTAGAGAGGTTGATGGTATTTTTGCAGGTGCAACACTTACCTATAATAACTTATTAACATTAGACGGAACTATTAGAAGAGATAAATCTTCTACCTTACCGGCAGCCAATAATACATACTATTATCCTTCTGTATCCGGCGGCTTTATTTTCTCTGAATTGTTAAAACAATACAGCTGGTTATCATACGGTAAATTAAGAGCCAACTATGCACAGGTAGGTGGTGACGCTCCAATATATAGTGTTTTGGATACTTACACCATTACCCCCCCATTTGGCAGCAATCCACAATCATCTGTAAATACAACAAAGAATAATCCTAATTTAAAGCCAGAGCGTACAAAAAGTGCTGAAGTTGGTTTGGAGCTTGCTTTCTTTGATAATCGTTTAGGATTTGACGGAAGTTATTACTCTACCAAAACTTTTGACGAAATATTACCAGTAAACGTATCAACTGCTACCGGTTATTCATTTAAATATTTAAATGCAGGTACAGTTACTAATAAAGGTCTTGAGTTATCCTTAAATGGTAGCCCTATACGCACAAAAGATTTTAACTGGAAAATTACCTTAAATTATACCAGGAACAGAAGTAAGGTTACTGAATTATTTAAAGATGGTACAGGCGAGGAATCTAAAAATCTTGAGCTCAATAGCTATCAGGGCGGTGTTTCTATAAATGCAACTCTGAATCAACCATTTGGTACAATACGCGGAACAGATTATATATATGATAAAAGCGGTCAAAAAGTTGTTGGCGCAAACGGACAATATTTACAAAGCGGACCTACTGCTACCATTGGTAATTCAAATCCCGATTGGATAGGCGGTATCAATAACAGCTTTAGCTATAAAGGCTTTAATTTTAGTTTCCTGATTGATGTACGTAAAGGCGGCTCTGTATTTTCAACAGATATGTATTACGGTTTAGCTACCGGTCTTTATCCTGAAACAGTATATACTAATGACCTTGGCAATCCAGTTCGTAATACACTTGCCAACGGAGGAGGTTTCATCAGACCAGGTGTTACTGAAGCCGGACAACCCAACACTGTACGTGTAAGTGCCAGTAACTACGGCGCTTTTGGTTATGTTCGCTTACCCAATAAAGCTTTTGTGTATGATGCAAGCTACGTAAAATTAAGAGAAGCCCTTATTGGATACAGTTTACCGCAAAAAACGGTATCAAGCCTTGGGCCGATTAAAGAAGTTACTTTCCAGCTTATTGGAAGAAACCTGTGGATAATTCACAAAAATCTTCCTTATTCAGATCCTGAAGAAGGCTTATCATCAGGTAATTTACAAGGTTACCAGGTAGGTGCTTATCCAACAACACGCACCATTTCACTGAATTTGAAACTACGTTTTTAAGTAAAAAATTATGAAAAAAGTATTAGTAATCCTTTTACTGGCGTCGACATTTTCGGCCTGTAAAAAAGATATTACGAGTCTGAATACAGACCCTAAAAATCCAACGATAGTACCTTCTTATGCATTATTTACCAATGCCGAAAGAGTATTGACAAACACCGTAACATCATCAAACGTTAACTTGAATATTTTCCGTTTGATAGAGCAGCAATGGCAGGAAACAACCTATACAGACGAAAGTAATTATGATATTACCACTCGTCCTATTCCTGATAATGTATGGGATGCACTTTACAGAGACGTTCTTTATAACTTAGAACGAACCAAAAAACTGATCCCTACAGACGTAACCGGCGCTGTTGCGCAAAAGAATGAAATAGCTATTGCTGATATTGTGCAGGTTTACACTTATTACTACCTCGTTACAACTTTTGGTAACATTCCTTATTCTGAGGCTTTGGATATTGATAAGCCCTTCCCTAAGTTTGATGATGCAAAAACGGTATATACGCAGCTTATAACCCGCTTAGATGCTGATATTGCAGCATTGGCTGCAGGTGATAGTTTTGGATCTGCTGATGTTATTTATAGCGGTGATCCAACTGCCTGGAAAAAATTTGCGGCTACTTTGAAATTAAAAATGGGCATTACTTTAGCTGATGTTGATGATGCAAAAGCAAAAGCAACTGTTGAATCAGCCGTTGCTACTGGTGTATTCGAATCAAATGATGATAATGCCTTATTTCAATATCAAACCAGTCCTCCAAATACTAATCCTATCTGGGTTGACTTAATACAAAGCGGCAGACAGGATTTTGTTGGTTGCAGTACTTTAGTGGGCTATTTAAATCCACAAACTCCTTTAGCGGATCCAAGACTTCCGTATTATCTGACAGTTAACAGCTCTGGTAAATATGCAGGTGCTGCTCCGGGCGCAAGCGCGGCCTTTAGCGATTTTTCAAAACCTTCAGGCCCGTTATTGGTAAGCTCTTCTATCGGAAAAATTACCAATCCTGATTTTCCAGGATTATTGCTTGACTATGCAGAAACTGAATTTAATTTGGCCGAAGCAGTTTCAAGAGGATATTCAGTTGGTGGTGGGACCATTAAGGATCACTATGATAAAGGTGTAACCGCATCAGTAACTTATTGGGGCGCTTCACCGGCTGCAGCTGCTACTTATCTGGCTCAACCAAATGTTGCATTTGCTACCGCTACAGGCATAACGAATCTTCACAAGATTGCACTTCAGAAATACCTGGCATTATACAATCGCGGTTGGGATGCATGGATAGAGACCAGAAGGTTGGATTACCCTGTGCTTATTGCTCCTGAAACTGCTAAAACAGAGTTTCCGGTTCGATTAACCTATCCTGTTAATGAGCAAAACGTAAACGTAACTAATTACAATAAAGCTGCCGAAGCAATTGGTGGTGATAAAGTAACCACTAAGTTATTCTTCGATAAATATTAATAGCATAAAAAGGGGGACAAAAATAGTCCCCCTTTTTATTTTATAAAACGGTCTGTTTACTTTTTATCCACACTATATTTTCCCGGGCCAACAAATAAGAGCCCGGCAAATATGATTGCATCCTCAATAGCGTGCGATGCACCTCTCAGGCCCTCGCCACTGCCAATATGTGATGCCGCAGCTATGATCAGGGTAGTTATCATAAGTATGCACACCGGGCGAAATGCGAGTCCAATGATTAGCAGGAAACCACCGAAAGTTTCTGTTACCGCGGCAATAAAGCCCCATACAACCGGCCAAAAATGGATACCGATATGCCTGGTTGACGTGCCTATTTCTTTCCAGCTATTTATACCTCCTGTAAGCATAGGGTAGCCATAATGAATAAACGTAAGGCCTAAACCAATGCGGATAGTTAAAAGGCCAAAATTTTTGTAATTACTTAAATTGCTGAGTATCGCCATAGTTGCAAATGCTTTTGTATTTAAATTAAAATTTAACAGTTACATGCTGTTCATGTACAGACAGATCTACTGACCGGCCCAGTATTAAACTGCAATTATCAGGAATATGCCCGGCGGGGAAATCAAAGCATACCGGATAACTATATTCATTTACAATGTCCATGATTATTTGAGGCACGGTTTGGCCAAAAGGAATGTCATTATCTTTTATATCAGTAAAACCACCCACAATTAAACCTGCAAGGTGCGCCAGTTTCCCAGCCCGTTTCAGGTTACGTAACATACGGTCAATACTATACAGATATTCGCCCACATCTTCAATAAATAATATTTTGCCGGTATAGTCCATATCTGACACAGAGCCGGATACGGCTACAAGCAATGACAAATTGCCCCCAACCAGTATTCCGCTGCTTTTGCCGTTGCGGTTTAATGAGTGTGTTGTGTACTCGTAGCTTAGTTCTTCGCCAAACAGGGCTTTTTGTAAGGTAACCAGTGAATGTGCCGAAGCATCAGGAATGTTTACAGGCATTTGTCCGTGTATACTTTGTGCCTGGTAATTGGCAAATACATGGCTATGCAATATGGTAATATCGCTAAACCCTATTATCCACTTGGGGTTTTGAGCAAACCGGTTAAAATTAACCTTATCAATCATCCTGATAGTGCCATATCCTCCGCGTGCCGCTATAATAGCTTTTATGCTGTCATCATCAATAAAGCGTTGCAGATCATGGGCCCTCAACTCGTCATTGCCGGCAAACTGATGATATGATGCATTAACCGTATCCCCTAAAATAACTTCCAGTCCCCATGATTGCAGTAAAGCAATGGCATCCGTCATGGGATTGGGCAGCTTTTTGGCAGGACAGGTAATGGCTATTTTATCGCCCTTTTTAAGGTAGGGTATGGGTACGGGAGAAACCGGAGATTTACGCATGCTTGATAAAAACTTTCTGTTTTTGAGAATTGTGACTGCCGGACTTTCCGACTTAAATAAATTATCTTTGCAGCTTATTTATTACACGCCGCTTATTTAATGTCACAACTCAACAAATATAAACGATATACCGTTACATCGGCTTTACCTTATGCCAACGGACCCTTACATATTGGCCATCTTGCCGGGGCATATATTCCGGCCGACATTTTTGTACGTTACCTGAGGCTCAAAAAAAAGGATGTAGTTTACGTTTGCGGCTCTGACGAGCATGGCGCCGCTATCACCATCAAAGCAAAAAAAGAAGGCACTACACCACAGGCTATTATCGATAAATACCATTATCAAATAAAGGATAGCTTTGAGCAATTTGGGATAGCTTTTGATATTTACCACCGCACCTCATCGCCCATTCATCATGAGTTGTCAAAAGAGTTTTTCTTGAACCTTTATGAAAAAGATGAGTTTATTGAAAAATTTTCGGAACAATATTATGATGAGGATTATCAGCAATTTTTGGCCGACAGGTACATTGTAGGTACCTGCCCCAATTGCCATAACGAGAACGCATATGGCGATCAGTGCGAAAGATGTGGTACCTCATTAAGTCCCACCGATCTGATAAACCCGGTATCAACCCTAAGCGGCAAAACGCCTGTTTTAAAACCTACCAAACACTGGTATTTACCTTTAGATAAATACCAGCCCTGGCTTGAGCAATGGATAGACACTAAAGAGGGCATTTGGAAAGTTAACGTATTTGGTCAATGCAAATCGTGGCTTAAATCAGGCCTGCAGCCTCGCTCCATGACACGGGATCTTGACTGGGGTATTGATGTGCCGCTTGAGGATGCCAAAGGTAAAAAGCTGTATGTTTGGATGGATGCGCCTATAGGTTATATATCAGCAACCAAACAATGGGCTATTGATAACAATAAAGACTGGAAATTGTACTGGAAAAAACAGGCCGACGAACAAGACGATACCTGTCTGCTGCATTTTATTGGTAAAGACAATATAGTATTTCATTGCATCACTTTCCCATCCATATTACATGCTCATGGCGAATATATTTTACCACAGAATGTACCGGCCAATGAGTTTTTGAACCTGGAAGGTGATAAGCTGTCGACCTCGCGCAACCATGCGGTTTGGTTGCACGAATACCTGGAAGAGCTTCCGGGGAAACAGGATGAACTGCGTTATGTGCTGACCTCTATATTGCCCGAAACCAGCGACAGCGAGTTTACCTGGAAAGATTACCAGGCACGTATCAATAATGAATTAGTAGCCATATTAGGCAACTTTGTGAACCGGGTAATGATACTTATGCACAAGTTTTATGATGGTAAAATTGAAAGCCCGGTAAGCCGCATAGAACTCAGCGATGATAGCCTGAATAAAGAAGTAGGTTATTATTACGACGAGATAGAAAAAAACCTGGAAGCGTACCGTTACCGCCAGGCCCTGCAGGCGGTTATGGATATTGCCCGCCTGGGTAACCGCTACCTTACCGAAAAAGAGCCCTGGAAAACCATCAAAACCAACCCTGATGATGCCAAGCTGGCCCTGCACAATTGCCTGGTGCTGATTGGGCATCTGGCTGCTTGCGCGCAGCCATTTTTGCCTGCTACGGCTAAAAAGATCATCAGCATGTTAAACTGGCCTAATGAGGATCTTGCTTATGACCGGGAGATTTACTTTAATAATGGACATCAATTAAACCCGCCCGCCCTGTTGTTTGAAAAAATTGAGGACGACGTAATAGACTATCAGCTGCGCAAATTGCAGGCAAAAAAAGAAGTGGCGCCACCCAAATCAGCAGATGTGCAGCCGGCAAAGGAGAACATTAACTACGAAACCTTCACCACGATGGATATTCGTACGGGTACCATTTTGGCGGCTGAAAAAATAGCGAAAACCAAAAAGCTCCTTAAGCTGACCATTGATACCGGTATTGACGAACGGACCGTAGTATCGGGCATTGCCGAATATTACGAGCCCGAAGCTATTGTTGGCCAAAAAGTAAGCATATTGGTAAACCTGGAACCGCGTGAGATAAAGGGTATTGTTTCGCAAGGGATGATATTGATGGCCGAAAGCAGCGAAGGCAAATTAAGCTTTGTATCCCCGACAGAAGATTTTCACAATGGATCTGTGATCAGGTAAGCTTGGTACGCGTGCAGATTATAAAATTGGAGCGCTGTAAAAATTTGGCTTAAAGCATGTGATTTTTTCATCTATAATTTGCACCTTTGCAAGCTGATAAAGGATTTGCTTACAGCGGATCCGCACAAGGTCCCGTAGTTCAACGGATAGAATAGGAGTTTCCTAAACTCTAGATATGAGTTCGATTCTCGTCGGGACCACTTCACGGGAAAGGAGCGATAACTTCGCATCTTTCCCGTTTATATTTTCGCATAAGTTCCTATTAATCTGATATATTAATCCCGTTGCTTCATTCAATCCCATAGTTCGATATTTTTTTCCATCGAAATATAACTTTTCTTGAAATATCGAACCCAAAATCTGCCTTTTTAGATGGACATCTCCATCCAAATATAGTCTATGCAAGCTGAAGGCCATCCACGGCTTTTGCTATCATCCTGCCAACACTTAAAAAGTTCGATTTCTGTCTGTTGAATATACCGCTGATATTGACCACCTGATTCCGGCGGAATGCTTCTGCCAAGAGAATTATGAATATTAGGTTAGCTTTGATTTGTAAGGACTGATTTAGGCGGATAGAAAATTGATGACTTTATTCTTTAGTAAATCAGACTTCTTCAATTCACATTCCCACAGAATTAGCACCGCCCATCCCTCATGAATTAGTTTTTCCATTGTCTGTATATCACGGGCTTTATTTTTCTCGATTTTTTGGAGCCAGTATTCTGTATTGGTCGCCGGTATCCTGTCACCTCTTTTACAATCGTGGCCATGCCAAAAACAGCCATGAATAAATATTGCCTTTTTTCGGTTGGTGAATATAATATCCGGTTTACCGGGTAAGCTGGCGCTATGAAGCCTATACCGATATCCAAGACTGTAAATAAGTTTTCTGACGAGTAATTCAGGAGCGGTATTTTTGGATTTGACCGCCCGCATAATTTGGCTTCTTTTATCCGTGGTTTCCTTCACTATTGAATTTCGATGAGCAAACTCGGATCGGTTTCAAACTGCATAACCACCTCGTTATACCTGCTTACGAGGTCGCTGATAGCTACAGTCCTGCCCTGCTCGTCAAATTTTGCAAACTCGTAAAGATTAAGCGCAATAAATTGTTCGATTTCAAAAATATCGATCCGGGTCGCGAGGTTTACATTTTCTGCAAGGCCTTCAGCTAAAGTTAAGCCTCTTTTGGTCGTTACAATGATAGGGCGCTGCCCTTTTTCCAGGTTATCTTTGCAACGCGAGATAACCGATTCCGTAGGCGTAGCCGTAACGTGTAAGGCGACATTACCAATAAAAAAATCGCCGTTTCTGCCTGTCTGCGCATCCGAGGTTGAAAAACTATTATGAGTGAAATGTCCAACCCCCAAAGCACAATCTAACTTAGCCCCAACCAGGTGTTGTAAAATAGCACCTACATAATATACGCCCTGCGATTCCTTTTGACGTGATTCAGCCTGTTGAATAAGATCTTTGATTAGACTTCTCAAACTTTGAGAACTATCCAGTTTGATTTTAAGCGGCTTGCCCGAAAAAAAGATATTTACTTTTTCTATCCAAAACAGTTCAATCAGGTCAAGCTCATTTTCAGAGAAAGTATTTAGAAATTCGACGTATTCCCGCATGTTTCCGATACTTCCCCGGCTGGTTCTGCCACCCTCCTGTGCCAGTACTTTATCAATGCCGTGCCTTGCAAGGATGCTTTGAACAGCACCTTTTCCCAAGCCATACACCTGGCCGCCGCCATCGGTTAAAAGTGATTCAGCATCTAATGGCAGCCCTCTTTTTTTTGCGTGCTCGGTTATCACCAGGGCCACACTAAGTTTTCCTTTTGAATTAAATTTGTGGTCTATGTAAAACCGGTCTAACTCATTGTGTAAGGTTGTTGACATAGTTAAGCCGCTTTTTGAGATTTCTTAAGGTTTGACAAAACAGGTTCTAAAATATGTTTGCTTATATAATTAACCACAGGCACTACCACGCCGTCGCCTGTTAAATGATAGGCGTCATTGTATTTTGAGGGAAGTTTATAATCGTCCGGAAGACCCATTAACCTTGCTGTCTCTCTTGTTGATATTAATCTTGACCGAATTTCTTCTTTATGTACAAAGATCATAATCTGGCGGCTGGAACCGCCTGACGGGGTTCTCAGGCAACCTGAAATGCTGTCAAAGCGGACTTCAGCCCGCTGAACTTTAATTCCATATTCATCCTTACGGGTTCGTTTGTATATCGTGCCGACCTTTGGTTCCCCAAGTTCTTTGATCCTTTGTAGTTTTGATAAGTTAAGCGGGCTCATGAGACTGATAAGGCGTTGTGTTTCCGCCGGGGTATGCCAGCCAACGCTTTCAGGGTTTTCCTCGATATAATCCAACAGGCTGTTTTTTCTTTTTTCAGGGTGTGGTATGTTCCACCAAACCCATGAATTTTTTGCGGCCTCTTCAAGTTTTTGTTGGGCGTTTACCAGTGCTTTAGGGTGCCATTTGAAATCAGGCGATTCTTGAGTTAAAAAGGAAACGTCTGTTAAATCCTTTTGTACCCCTATAAAAAACAGCCTCGGCCTTGACTGCGGTAAAAAATCCACCGCGTCCATTACAACTGCGCCAAACAGGTAGCCCTCTTTTTGCAGGGCGTTGCATATTGCCGAAAAATCTTTTCCTTTATGAGATGTCAAGGCTCCGCAAACGTTTTCCAAAACAACCATCTTCGGCGCTTTGTCCTCAGTCTTTAATTTTTTAACAAGGTTCCAAAACGGCCAAAAAGTCCCTGACCGCGCACCTTCAAGACCGGCGCCTGAACCTGCCGAAGATAAGTCCTGGCAGGGAAAAGACGCCCATGTGAGATCAGCAGGATGTCTCAGGTTATCGGTTCCTATGTTGGCGATATCATCAACTTTTATTTCAGCATCCCCCCAATTGAGTTTATAGCTTTCAGCCTTTTTTATATCAATATCATTTGCAAAAACACACTCCCAATTCTGACCCAGGCCAGCCCTGGCCATTCCGCCGCCGCAGAAAAACTCATAAAATTTGAAGGGCTGATTCATATCCATCTACAATTTGAAATTACGGCTTTTTGTCTATTCCGTGTTAAGGTAATATAAAACCTCGTGAACACCGCTGTAAATTTAGACATTTACTATCATTTTACTTTATATGCCCCGAGAGTATCTATCAACATGTTATTTTGAGGTGTCTTAGATATGCAATCGCTGTTGTTTTCCAGGCATAAAAACTTAAAACAAACATGTTTTTGTGTGAAAAAATCGTCCAATTTACACTTGATATTTGCACACTGAAAGCTTATATTTTGTTTTTGTGAGTCAAACGTGAGTCTTACCAAAATTAAGGCCAAAAACGACCTTTAAACGATCATAGACCCAAGGAGTTCGATTCTCGTCGGAATTCCAATATTTTTCTTAGTAATTTACCGATACTTGTCAAAATAGTTTGAAACACTTCCCGTTTCCATATATTAAAACCGCTTTTATTGTACCGTCAGATCAATTAATAGCTGTAAATCTTCAATAAAATTATTGGAAATCGGAGCCTTTGAGACCACATTTAAACCCATCCATGGAAATAGCATGGGAAAGATTGTTGAAAAGCCTTTGGATGAAAATCTGAAGGTTTTTTAATTTTAAATGATTGTATATTAGTCTGCGTTATGAGTGCCGATTATTATATGCCTTTAGGTTTTGGGTTAACTTCGAAAGAAGTACGTCATCATTATGATCAAAATTTGCCATTAGCTGCCCATGAACTTGTTATCAGACCGCTTTTGTATAATAGTGAATATGCTTATGTGTATGGGCTGGACACAGATTCTGAATTGTATATCAATAATCAGGACATATTGACTAAAGACAAAGGAAAGTTTAAATTCGATATTAGCCAAGAATGTATCAAAGGACATGAATTAATATGGAATGTTCAAAGATGGACAAGAGGGTCTGTTGTGATAGTGTGCAAATTGGAAAAAATTGATTTCAAATCGATTCTCTCGGGTTGTTTTTATGTGGGTATAGCTGCAACACCCAATACAGGAAATACCCTTGCTGCGACTAAGTTTTGCAAAAAGGAAGCAGCTAAAGGTTGTTTAGCTTTTTGTTTCCCTGCATCAAATGGGTTAGACAGCATGCAGTTATATGTTGATGAACCATTAAAGTCTACACTTTTGAGAGAAGCTTTTAAATATCTACCTAATTTTCGAAACCGGCGATAGTTCGTTTTGTGGTCTGAGAACCACAATAATATCGATAAACAAATTAATCAGGAAGATTGAGAACTTACTATCATGATAAACGATTTAGAAGAGATACCTAAACGCTGCACAACCCAAATCACCCATAAAAGAGTTCAAGTTTTACAATCTAAGAACACCACATTAAACCCATCCACGTAAACAACCCCTGAAGAACTTTTTTATCTTATTGTAATTGCCGCTATCAATGTAATACAACCGTACGCAACCGTCCATTTATGAACGGTCGAAGGAATAATATAGCTAATAAAATATTGTTAATCAGTTAATTACATAACTGGCATGGTTTTGTAATACGGTAAGCTCAATAACACACTGTTGCCATGCTTAAAAACTATTTTAAAACCGCCTGGCGAAATTTATTTCGCAACAAATTTTATTCATTTATCAATATTGCCGGGCTTACTGCCGGGCTGGCTATTGGCATATTGATTTTGCTTTGGGTACAGGATGAGTTAAGTTTTGATGGCTTCCATAAAAACGCTGATAACATTTACCGCGTAGAGCTTTTTGGCGGCACAGGTGCCAGTAAACAAATTTGGGAAGTTACGGTAGCCCCCATAGGTCCGCTGGCTAAACAGCAGCTCCCTGAGGTGCTGGACCAGGTGCGCATAACCCCCAACTGGTTTTTTTCGCTATATAAATACAAGGACAAAGTTTTTGGCGAGCAAAACGTGACCTTCGCCGATCCTTCCCTGTTCAGCATCTTTGATTTTCCGCTGGTGGAGGGCAATACCGCAAAGCCTTTTTTAAATGATAACTCTGTTGTTATCACCAAAAAAACAGCGCGAAAATATTTTGGCACCGATGATGCCATTGGTAAAGTGCTTGTGGCCGATGGTAAGGAAAACTTTACGGTGAGTGGAGTTATTAACGATTTCCCGCTTAATTCCAGTATCAACTTTGATATGATCATGCCTATGAGTTACCACGTTAAATCAATGCTGGTAAACAGTAAGTTGGATGCGAATACCAATTTTAGCAATTACAATTATCAAACCTATTTTAAACTAAAACCGGGCACATCGTTAAAAAAGCTGTCGGCTAATTTGTTTAACATACACATTAAGCACCGGCCCGAAGATACCGATGCCGACTACCTGCTGCTGCCCATTAATAAAATGCACCTGTACAATGCCGATGGTACCGATCGCGGCATCCAAACCGTGCGTATTTTTATCATCATAGCCCTTGTTATTTTATTGATAGCCTGCATCAATTATGTCAACCTATCAACCGCCCGCTCGCTTTTACGCGCCAAAGAGATCAGTATGCGTAAAATTATAGGGGCGGGCAAAATGCAGTTATTTATACAGTTCCTGGCCGAAACAGCCCTGCTGTTCTTCATAGCCACGCTATTTGCATTGTTCGCTATTTACCTGCTTATGCCGGTATTTAACCAGCTGGCCGGCAAGCAACTAGTATTTAACCTGCTCAATCCGCACATCTGGCTCGTTATAGCCATTACGGTAGTAGCTACGCTGGCTTTATCCAGCATTTACCCCGCCATGTTGCTATCATCCTTCGAGCCGTTAAAAGCGCTGAAAGGTAAAATAAGCAACAGCATTGGCGATGCACTTTTCCGTAAAATACTGGTAGTGGTTCAGTTTACCTTTTCGGTAGTGCTTATTGTGAGCACTTTGGTTATCACCCAGCAGCTCAAATATATCCAGTCAAAAAATTTAGGGTACGATAAAAGCCGAGTTTTTGGTGTTTGGTTGCGCGATGCCTCAAAGCATTACGATGCCGTGCGGGCCGAGCTTTTGAAGCAACCCGGCGTGGAGGGCGTAACCCGGGCAACCAGCAACATCATTAGCAGCGGCATGATCTCGGGCGATAATTCATGGGATGGCAAAGCGCCTGGTCAAACCTTTATCCTGCACCCCATGGGTATTGATAAGGATTTTATATCGTTCTTTAAGCTCAAAATGCAGCAGGGCAGCAGCTTTAGCGGCGCCGTGGCCGATTCGACCCATTTTATACTTAACGAAGCCGCCGTAAGGGAGATCGGGATGAAAAATCCCATCGGTAAGCGTTTCCGTTTCCAAAGAACAAACGGCACCATCATAGGCGTGGTTAAAGACTTTCATTTTGCCAGCCTGCGCGAAAAAATTGCGCCTGCCATTTTCTTTTACCGCCCGTCTGTTTACCAAAGCATGTATATAAAAACTACCACCAATAATGCGGCCGCAGCCATAGCCGCGGCGGGTAAGCAGTTTAAACAATATAACGGCGAGTTCCCTTTTTCTTATAACTTCCTTGACGATATGTTCAATAACCTTTACCAGGGCGAACAGCGCGAAGGTACCCTGTTTAACTATTTTGCGGGCATGGCCATACTGATATCATGCCTTGGCCTGTTGGGCCTGGCGGCCTACACCGCCCAGGTACGCACCCGCGAAATTGGTGTGCGCAAGGTATTGGGTGCATCGGTTACAGGCGTTATCGGCCTGTTGGCTAAAGATTTTATCAAACTGGTACTTATTGGCATTGTAGTAGCAACCCCAATAGCCTGGTACGCCATGACCAGCTGGCTGGATGCCTTTGCCTACCGCATACCCATCCACTGGACGGTTTTTGTAGTGGCCGCATTTATTGCCATCGTTATTGCATTTGTTACCATCAGCTTCCAATCTGTCAAGGCAGCGCTGGCCAACCCGGTTAAAAGTTTACGGAGCGAATAAAGAATATGCATGAAGAATCGTTGTGCTTTTGGCCGGAGTTTGCAATGATACAACAGTAAAAACAGGGTTAATATCCACAGCATTGCTACCTGTTGCTTGGCTGCTTTACCGGACTGCTGCAAACAGCCACCGGGCGGCTTTTTTCGGGATGCGAGGCTGCGCGGGTATTATTGCACTTACCGAGGGCGACGTAAATTATAATAAAGATCACAATGGTTGACAGGCAGCCGCCGCCAAGCTTTTTGGCTCCCCAGGCAGCTATAATGGCCCTGAAAAATTTGTTCATAACACATGCGATTTAAGGTTAACTGGAATGGGCCGCTATATGGTTGCAGATGCTTTGCAGCAATTCGTTACTGAGCGGTTTGCCGGCAACCTGCCGCCAGCAATCGCCATATGATACCTCGGCAATCACTACGCCGTCCTGTTCAATGCCATACTTGCCATCGTTTTGGGTGATACGGTAATGATGCTCCGTGCCGCCTACAGTGGCGTCATAAGGAAAGCTGTTCAGTTCATCTTCGGGCTCCATACTATTCCTGTTGTTTTTTATCTCCGGCTTCTTTTTTAAAATGTAACCGGGCCTGTTTAAGGCCGGTGGCAATGGCTTCCCCTTCGTTACCGGTGGTCTTTAACACTTCGTTCGCAATCTCGGTAGCTTTATCCCTTATCTTCTTGGGTTGGTTTTTATAGCTTGGCGGGTAATCTCCGTTATACCAGGGCATAATTCCTCCTTTTTAGGTATTAACAGCGCAGACGATATTTTGATTGCGCCTATTGCATTAAACGAGTTGAGGAATTTGGGGCAAATATACGTTGTTTGACGTGCCGGGCACTTTTATTAAAAATTAAATGCCTGGTTATGAGGTGTTCATGAATGTTCACGGTGTTCACGAGGCGTGAACATGAACGCTATAAGCTTCTCCGAGCTTTGAACTGGAAAAAACGACCGTTAGTTTAAAAGTTGTTTTTTATACTGATTGGGGCTGATGCCGACTTCTTTTTTAAAAAGACGTGAAAAATAAGGAAGATTGTCAAAACCAAGGGTATAGGCTGTTTCGGCAATATTGTTATCAGAGCTCGTAAGCAGGTTTTTTGCTTCAGATATCAGAAATATATGTATCAGTTCCATGGCTGTTTTACCGGTTTCCTGTTTCAGGAGGTCGCTCAGGTAATTTGGCGATAAGTTAAGTTGAGCGGCCATTAGTTTAACGGTAGGCAGCCCTTTTTCATGCAGCAGGCCTTTTTCAAAATATCGCGAAAGTGCTTCATTGAATTTAGAAGCCGTTTTTCCAACCTGGTCAATGCGGTTAATAAATTGCCTTTTATAAAAACGCTGCGAGTATTTTAATATAGAGTCTATGTGCCCGAGAATGATATCCCTGCTGTATTCGTCCTGATTGTTATAATATTCTGTTTCAATTTTATGGTATAGCTCCCAAATGATCTGCTCCTCCTTTGGTGACAAGTGCAATGCCTCGTTGGTTTCATAATCAAAATAGCCATACTTTTTAATTTCTGAATGTAGTGGATGGCCATTTAAGAAATCTTCATGAAGAAAAATAAGGAAACCATTTTCTTCAAATTCAAGGTTTTTCAGCTCAATTATCTGCCGTGGTTTTACAAATGACATGGAGCCATTGTCATGATCATACTTGGTACGGCCATATAAAAAGGTACCCGATTTTAGTTTTTTAAATCCTATCATGTAAAAATCGCTGGTAAACGCCCTGTCGCCAATGGTGCAGGTATTATTGCATTGTGCCAGACTAAGAAGCGGATTTTCAGGCAGTGGGAATCCATTTTCACGACTCAGCTCGCCCAGACTTTTATAATGTTTCATGATTAAAAAAAATTAAAGCATAATTCACACTATTAAAAGTATGAATTATGCCGGGGTAAATAGCTTCGCTAATGTAAATTTAGTATAAGGTTATTTTCCGTGTGCCGCCGCCGCTACATCCTGCCATTCCTCCCATGTCGCTAAGCGTTGCTCATACACCTGTTTTACCCATGGTAAAGCTACTTTGCCCAGGAAAAGGCGTAGCGGAGGGTTTTCTGCGTCAACCAGTTTAAGCACAGCTTCAGATGTTGCTTCGGGCACTCCAAAAAAATCGGGAGTTGCACCTTCGGCGAAAGCGGCTTTTACGGCTTGATATTCGGGCATTGATTGGGCATGTATTGCAGAAGCGCCTCCCCAATCGGTAGCAAAGCCGTTTGGTTCAACTATAGATACATTTATTCCAAAATCTTTAACCTCAGCAGCCAGGGTTTCGCTTAAAGCTTCAACTGCAAATTTTGAGGCGTTATAAATACCTAAAACCGGTAAGGTAGCTACACCTAAAACGCTTGATAACTGGATGATATGTCCATATCCTTGTGCTCTCATTACCGGGATCACTGCCTGGGTTAGCCACAACAAACCAAATACGTTGGTTTCTATCTGGTCGCGTGCTTCTTGTTCGCTGGTTTCTTCAATTGCGCCAAATAAACCGTAACCTGCATTATTGATCAGCACGTCAATAGTGCCAAAATGTTGTTTTGCCCTCGCGATTGCTGCAAAATCAGCTTCGCGGTTATTTACATCCAATTGGATGGGAAGTATAGCATCGCCATACTTCTGAACCAGGTCATTAAGGGTTTCCGGGTTCCGTGCGGTAGCCACTACCTTATCGCCACGTTTCAGAAATGCTTCTGCCCAAAGCTTACCAAATCCGCGGGAAGCTCCGGTTATAAAAATTGTCTTTGCCATTGTTAAATTATTCAAATTAATAATGACACAAAGTTATTCCGAGCTGCTCAGGATAGTTTATACAAAAGGCGGTAATATAGATACATAATACGGAACAGATACTGATTTTTATATGGCTACCGGATAATTAGTACATATCCGGATAAAACCTGATTATTAACATTGGTGTTGATCTTATAATAATAGGTGCCTGCCGGTACGGGTTGGCCGTTATAAGTTCCTTCCCAGGGCTTGGAATAGCCTATGGAATGGAATAGTTGCTGTCCGTAGCGGTTAAATATATCTACTACAGCATTCTCGTAAGCAATAAGACCGCGTATGTCCCAAAAATCATTTGATCCATCGCCGTTTGGTGTAAATGTGTTTGGCACTATCAGCTGGGGCGATACCTTTATAAAGGTTTTATCAGTACTTACACATCCCCGCGAATCAGTTATTTGCAAAGTGTAGGTGCGGTCAACATCCCCGGTTAATACCGGGTTCTTTATGGTAGTGCTGCTTAAACCTGCAGCTGGCGACCACAAATATTGCACATTTTCATCACTCACGGTTGGGGTTAACGTAATGGTCCGATCTTTTAAAACATATCTTGTACCGCCGGCATTTAAAGTTGGTGGTGGGGTAAACTTAATGGTCATTTCATCGGTCGGTATATCACAAATTCCGGCGGCAGTAGCTGTAAGTATTAATGTAACAGAGCCACTTTGTATATCGGCCGCGCTTGGTATATAAAATGCATCGGGTTGCGTTGCCGAAGGGCTAAAGGTACCGCTGCCTGTTTTGTTGCTCCATAAAGCTCCGCCTGGAATTAAAATTCTGCCGCTTAATTTAATACTTTCGTCTTGTGCGCAAACATTCAGGTCAGCACCCGCATCAGCAGCAGGCGATGGTGCAAATGTTACGGTCATGTCTGAAGTTGATATGGCACAATCATCTTTACTCGTAGAGGATAAGGTCAGTTTAACTGATCCGGCAGCTTTATCCTCAGCTGACGGAATGTATTGCGCATCCAGTTGATCACTTGATGGGAAAAATTTACCTGTTCCGCTGGTTACCGACCATATCCCGGTACTGGTGCCACCTGTAACACTGCCAGCCAGCTTTATTGCCGTTGATGTTATACATTGGGTTTGGTCGGGCCCGGCATCTGCTTTTGGCGGCTCATTTACTTGAACATCAATAGAGGTGGCCGGGCTGGTACAATCATTTGTAATAACATACAGATTATAGGTACCGCCGTTGGCTGCTGTAACATTAGGAATATCCGGATTTTGCAATTCAGAAACATAGCCGTTTGGCCCTGTCCATTTATAAGTTGCCCTTGGAATGGTAGGGGTTCTGAGTTGTATGGTGCTACCCTCGCAAACAGGTGTGTTGCTGTTGGCCACCGGCGCATCTGCTTGCGGGTTTACGGTTACTACATAAGTGAATGGCGTACTGGTGCAGCCAAAAGCCTGGGCGGTTATAATATAGGTGACCTTAACGGCAACGGGTCCTGTATTAATTAATTTTTCATCAATAACAGCGTTGGTTTGATCGCTTACAGCCGGGTTACTGATGTTGGTAACCGCGTCACGTTTCCAGCTAAATGTGGCTGATGGTATGTTTGATGTAATGGTATAGTTTTGAGGTATTCCGCTGCAAACTGTTCCTATGACATCGCTGGTTATTTTAACTGCGGGGTTTACTTTCATTACCAGGCTGAAAGGCGGCCCCTGGCAATTGCTTGTTTTATAATTAAACACATAGGTTGCATCAACAGGAGCGGTTGAGGTGTTAAATAAAACCTCTTTGATCACAGGGGCGGTTTGCCCGGATACTGCCGCGTTACTTATCCCATCAACAGCGGCCCTGCTCCAGGTAACGCTTGCGCCACTGTTATCAAATTTAATTTCATACCCGTCAGTAGTTCCGTTACAAATGATAGCAGTTGCATCACTGGATACAACTGGTAGCGGATTTACAGTTACCTGGTAAGTAAAGGCAGGCCCTGTACAACCATTTGCTACCGGCGTGATAATGTATTTTACATTTACCGGGGTACTGAGGGTATTCATTAACGGTTCATTGATCGGTCCGTCTGTTTCGGCCGTTGCAGCAGGGTTGCTGATGCCTGCCACAGCCGCCCTGCTCCACGAAAAAGTGGTAGCTGGAATATCCGCTGTAATGGTATAATCAAGCGGGGTGCCGCTGCAAATAATACCGGTAGCAGCGCTTGTTACGTGAGGTGCCTGTGATACCTTAACATCAACTTGCGTACGCGGGCTTGTACAGCCGTTAACAGTGGTTTGTACGTAATAACTCTTATCCGCATTTAATACCGGCGTTACATAAACAGCTTTTGTTTCTAATAATGTACCGCCTATGGGAGCATCATACCATTTATAGGTGCCTGTTGAACCGCTTGCTGTAAGTGTTGCCGTGCCCCCTGCGCAGGCAGGTGATATATCAACTTGTGGCGCGGCGGGTGTTGGGGTAATATTTACGGTTACCGCTTTTCGGCTGCTGGTAATCCCGCTCTTGGTTACCTGTACATAATAAGTAGTAGTTGTGGTTAATGGCGGGGTTTTAAATATAGGACCAGTAAAAAGCTCTGTACCATCGCTGGCAGCATCGAACCATTTATAAGTACCGCCCGGCGCCGTAGCTACCAATGTAGCGGAGTTACCGATACAGACCGGATTACTTGTGACAGTTGGTGCCGGGGGAATAGGGTTAAATGTGATGGTAACAGTGGATGACACCGGCCCGCAGGGACCCGCCGGGTCGGCCGACGTAAAAGTAAGTGTGGCTTTGGTTTCGCCAGCGCGGGGCGTGTAAATAGCATGAGGATCTGTTTTGTCAGAAAATGACCCGTTTCCTCCTTTCCATATTCCGGAGCCGCTGGAAATTGTGGCCTCTAATTTAACCGGAGTGCCCGAAGGTACGGTCTGATTGGATCCGGCATTAACTGAAACCGCTTCGAAAATGGTTACCTGTGCTGTGCTGGTACGTGCCTGGCAACCTGCGGTTGCCGTTATGGTATTGGTAACCGTGTAAGTTCCTGCTTTACTTGCACTCAGATCAATTTCGCCTGTTGAGGTATTTTTGAAAACCAAACCAGCTGGCGATGAACTGTAAACACCTGCGCTTGCCCCAGCGCTAAAAACAGGCAATGGGTTGGGGCCACTTGTACAAAATGGTCCTTTATAGCTAAACTGAGCATCGGCGGTGGATGTAATAGTTATATCGGCGGTACTGGTGCCCGGGCAGGCGCCGCCATAGTCATAAGTAATGGTATATTTCCCCGGTATGCTGGCAGCAATGTTAATTTGGCCTGTAGAAGTGCTTACAAACGTAAGCCCGACCGGGGCTGCACTAAAAGTTCCCCCCGGAACGTAAATGGCGGGCGAAGGATTAGAACCTGAAGTACAAAATGTGCCAGATTCATATTTGAATTGCGGACTGGCCGTTGATATCATATTTACAGTTACCGCGCTGCGTTCACTAACACATGATCCATTGGTATTTTGTACATAGTAGGTGGTTTTTTTAACCAGAACGGGAGTTGAAAATGTATTGCTTGTGGCAAGCAAATTGCCGTCTTTGGGTGCGTCATACCATTGAATGGTTCCGCTGGCTGCGCTGGCTGTTAAATTGGCTGATGTGCCGGGACAAATGGAGGCATCATTAGCGGTAGGAGCTGATGGTATAGGATTTACCGTTACAGTTACCGCTTTACGCAGGCTGGTACAATCATTTGCTATACTTTGCACATAGTAAGTTTGGTTTGATGTTAGTACCGGGGTAACATAAGTTGACCCGGTAGTCAGCAAATTGCCGCCTGTGGCGGCATCATACCACTCATATTCATCAGGCGATCCGGAAGCAACAAGCGCAGCTGAATTACCCGAACAAATGCTCGTTGCGGGAACAGTTGGGGCCGGCACGGGTTCAAGTACCTTTACCGTTGCCGGGGTACGGGCACTTATACATCCTCCCACTGTGGTTTGAACATAATATGTAGTATTGCCAGTTAAGGCTGGGGTTACATAGGTGGCGTTTGATGATAAAAGTGTACCCCCTGTTGCTGAGTTGTACCATTGAAAGGTGCCGCCGGCTGCAGAGGTTGCTGTTAATGTTGCAACAGCGCCAGAACATATAACAGGTTCTGATACTGATGGAGCTGCCGGAGGCGGAGTTATATTGACATTAACAGCCGTGCGGTCACTTGTACAGCCACCGTTACTGTGCTGAACATAATAAATAGTCGAATTAGTAAGAACAGGAGTTTGAAAAGTCACCCCATTTTTAAGCAAGGTTCCACCGCTTGCCTGGTCATACCAAGCGTAAGTTCCGGTGGGAGCGGGATCGGCGGTTAATGTGGTGCTGGTTCCGTTGCAAATGCTAACGGTTTGTGTTGGCGGTGGTTGTGGAATTGGGTTTACAGTCACAATTACCGCCTTACGGTCGCTTTGACAATTGTTTATAGTAGTTTGTACATAATAAGTTGTTGTGGCTGTAAGCGGAGGCGTAGTGTAATCCGGACTTGAAATCAATGAAGTTCCGCCGGTTGGTACATCAAACCAATCAAATACACCATCAGGAGCATCGGCGTGTAAACTCGCAGACGAGCCTACGCAAGTAGAGACATCGCTGGCTGTGGGGGGCGGTGGCGGGGCGGTTACCCTGGCGGTTACCGGTGTTCGTACACTGGTACAGCCTCTTATTATGGCTACTACATGATATGTTTTGGAACTTGACAATACCGGAGTGACAAATGTTGGCCCGGTACCAACCTGGTTGCCTCCCGATGCTGCATCATACCAGGTGTAGCTGTCACCTCCGCTTGCTGATAAGGTAGCCACGCCTCCGGCACACAATGTTGCACCGGTAACACTTGGCTTGCCTGTAACATAAACAGTAACAGGAGTTCTGGGACTTGTACAGCCTGATACTGTTGTTTGCACATAAAATGTGGTGGTTTCAGTTATAATGGGAGTAATGTAGCTATCGCCGCTTTTTAAAAAAGTACCATCAACCGGTGCATCATACCATTGATAGTCTCCTCCGGGCGCTGTTGCCTTAAGCGTAGTGTAGCTGTTGGGGCAGATAATTTGATTGGCAGCTGTTGGAGCGTTTGGTGTAATTAATGATGTAATGGTTATACTTTTTGTAATTGGCTGGCAACCCGGCGTATTATCACTGACCGACACGGTATAGGTACCGGCTTTATTTACGCTTATGGATGGCGTTTTTTCGCCGGTGTTCCAAACATAATTATAAGGGCCGGTTCCGCCGGTTATTTTGGTAGTTAGAACAACACTTGTGCCTGAGCATATAGAAGAGCCTGAAGACGATAAGGTGACGTCTAATATGCAAATTCTGCTGTATGCTGTAAATGAGAAGATTATAAATGATAGTACGAGTAATTTTTTATGCATAAGATCCTATTGCACCCTTTATGACAGGTCACTTTCATGATCAATGGTTCATTCTGCACGGCCAAAGCATAGCTTGCAGAATTTTTGTCCCCTGGTGTTTTTAATAGTAAAAATGTTCGCAGTATAATACGTAAAACAGAAAATTTTGTTTGCTTAAATTGAACAAAATAGATGTTAGCAACATTACAGAAGAAAAGCAAATTCTCCAGCTATACAAAAAGTCCCCGGAAATTTAATCCGAGGCTTTTTGTAATAAAGTATAGTGACCAACGTATGGAAAAATAGAAAACGGATAGCGGGCTATAACTGCGCAACAAACTCCTTCATTGCCTGGGCAGGGTCGGCATGTTTCATAAAGGTTTCGCCAATTAAAAAGCCATTAAAGCCTTCCAGTTTAAGATGCCTTATTGTTGCCGGATCACTGATGGCGCTTTCAGATATTTTCAGGAATTCCGCAGGGATATGTTTGGCCAGTTGATACGATGTTTCTACAGATACAGTAAAATCGGTAAGGTTGCGGTTATTTACGCCAATGGCATCCAGTTTAGGATGTATACTGCGTTCCAGTTCTTCCAGGTTATGCACTTCAAGCAGTACATTTAAACCGATACTTTTGGCCAGTGTGGCCATGGTATCAATTTCTGCCGGTGTTAGTATAGCAGCTATCAGCAAAATAATATCGGCACCCAATGATTTTGCTTCTATTACCTGATACTCATCTATCATAAAATCCTTACGCAGTACGGGGATGGTGTTTACTGAACGTGCTTTGACCAGATCGGCCTTGCGACCCATAAAAAAATTGCGGTCGGTTAAAACAGATAGGGCAGAGGCGCCTGCGTTAGCGTAGCCGTTGGTAACTGCACTTACCCGCACTTTATCATTTATGATGCCTTTTGAGGGAGATTTGCGTTTAAACTCCGCTATGATGCCGCTGCGTTTGGGGTCAAGCAAAAATTCCTTGAACGAGTAAGTTTCGCGATGGAAATATTCTGACTCCTCCAGTTCAACGTACGAGGTGCGTTTTTTAGCTGATGCTACTTCCTTTTTTTTATTGGCAACTATTTTATCAAGTATGTTCATTAGGCCCCCTAACCCCCTTAAGGGGAATTTTGGTATTTTAAGAATTTAATTTTAAATGCTGTTGTTATCCCGTACTTGTTTTGGCACCCCCTATTAAGGCCGTATAACAAGAAGGCTAACCGTCGCGTAACACCCGGAAACAAGTTCAGGATAACCTTTCGTTTTTGTCTTTATCAATACAAAGCTATCATTATTTACCAATACCGTTAGCTTAGCCAGTTCTGCATCAATTCTTTCCCGTATTGGGTTAATATTGATTCGGGATGGAATTGTACGCCTTTAACATCATACTCCCGGTGCGATAATGCCATAATGGAGTTATCGGCTTCGTCAATGGCAGTTACCTGTAATATCTCTGGCAAACCTTTATCGCTTACAACCCACGAGTGATAGCGGCCGACTTTAAAGCTATTTGGCAGACCCTTAAAAAGATCTTCCTCTTCATCGGTAACTTTTATGGGTGTGGCTATCCCATGCATTGGCTGACTTAAATTGTGCAGGCTGCCGCCAAACACTTCGGCAATGGCCTGCTGGCCAAGGCACACCCCGAATATGCTTTTAGCAGGCGAATACTTTTCGATAACTTCCAGCAACAGTCCCGCTTCGGATGGTATACCCGGCCCCGGCGATAAAATGATCTTGTCAAAGGCGTCTACATCGTCAATAGAAAATTTATCATTTCTCCAAACCTCGCATTGCTGGCCAAGCTCATTAACCAAATGTACAAGGTTATAAGTAAAGGAATCGTAGTTGTCAATTATCAGGATGCGCCCCGGCTCTTTTAATGAAGCGTTGGCTTTGCTCTCTTGCTCGTTCATGTTATGTTTTTATTCTTTTAAGAATATTCTATCCAAATTTTAATCAATCATTTTAGGTCTGTCCCCTTTAAGAGGGCTCTAAAGCTCCTCTGCCAGTTCAAAGGCCCGCCTTAAGGCTGCTATTTTGTTATCAACTTCTTTCAGTTCGCTTTCGGCAACGGAGCCGGCTACAATACCTGCCCCGGCCTGGTAATGCAGCGTGTTATTTTTGCTGAGGAACGAGCGGATCATAATGGCGTGGTTAAAATCGCCGTTGAATCCCAGATAGCCAATAGCGCCGCTGTAAAAGCTGCGTTTTGCTTTCTCGTTCTCGTCAATGATCTCCATAGCGCGGTATTTAGGTGCGCCGCTCAGTGTACCTGCCGGATAGGTGTCGGCTACAATTTTAAAGGAGGATACCCCTGGCAATAATTTACCGCTCACATGCGATACCAGGTGTATCAAATGCGAGTAATATTGTACTTCCTTAAATGCCTTAACCTCTACCTGTTCGCAATGGCGACTCAGATCATTTCGAGCCAGGTCAACCAGCATTACATGCTCTGCCGATTCTTTTGGATCGTTCTCCAGGTTGCGGGCTATCTCGGCGTCTTTTTCATCATCGCCGCTCCGTTTAAAAGTTCCTGCTATGGGGAATATGCTGGCCACGTTATTTTTAATGGTGATTTGCGCCTCGGGCGATGAACCAAAGATCCTGAAGTCGCCGTAATCAAAATAAAACAGGTAAGGCGACGGATTGATAGAGCGCAACGCGCGGTAAACATTAAACTCATCACCCTGGAAAGTACGGGAAAACGCGCGCGACGGCACGATCTGGAAAACATCCCCCCTGAAAATATGCTGCTTCATTTTTTCAACAATACCAATAAACTCATCACCGGTAAGGTTTGATTGTTCATCGCCCTTGCTTTTAAAACTATACTCAGGAAAGTTTTTATTTTTGATAAGGTACTCCAGTTTTTCAATGCCGCCGTTTATAGCGCCACCCTCGGCCTGGTTATGAAAAATGTACAGCTCATTTTTAAAGTGGTCAATCGCTATAATATAACGGTAAATATGATACTGCATCACCGGTATCTGCCGGGTTGTATCATCGCTTTGTTTTAGCCTGATAGTTTCAAAATGCTCTACCGCTTCATGGGTAAAATAACCAAATAAACCGTTTGATATTATTTTGCCGGGGTTTGCGTCTGTTTCAAAACTGTCAATAAATTGATTTATCTGGTCTATCAGTTCAAACGTTCCGGCATCGTGGGTTTCCTGGCTGCCGTCGGGATATTGTTTTTTCAAAACGCCCTGATTTAAAATCAGGCCGCTTATAGGTTCGCAGCATATATAGCTCAGGCTGTTTTCGCGGCTATGGTAATCAGAGCTTTCCAGTAGGAGCGAATTGGGAAATACGTCCCTCAGGCGCAGGTAAATGCTCACCGGTGTCGTGGTATCAGCCAGTAGCTTTTTATGTGTGGTAGTTATTTTAAATTTGTTCATATGTTGTTTCAAAGAGTGTGTTAAACAAAAAAACCCGGCGAATTGGGGTCGCCGGGTTTCCTATTTAGGTTTACAATTGATTAGTTATCTCTGATCAAAAACGTATCCGGCTGCCAAATTTAATTGGTGCCACCAGCTGTTTTTATGAGTGTTTTTAATCATCGTGGTCACAAATTTATAAAGAAAAATGAATTACCAAATTTTTTCTGAAAATTTTTATTTGCTAAATCCTATTAGCCACGTGGAATTAATAGGATACCGGCTGCAATTATGATTAATCCGAGCAGATAAAATATAGAAATGGCCTTTTGCTTAGCTTCGGCACTAACGGCTCTTTTTGATTTGCTGTGACCAATAGTGATCAATACAATGGCTATCACCATTATAACCCAATGCTCAACCGTAAAAAAACGCAGGTGTTTTTCATGCATTGCATTTTTGGTAAACTGTACCAGCGGACTTATAAAGTATAATACAATGCCAATTAGCAGTTGTGTATGCACCGATATTAGAGCGAACAAACTAAGCCTGCGGTTAACTTCAGTATATGGTTTTTTGCTGATGAGGCCGGCCAGGGCATTTAAGGCAGCCAGTACTACGAATATCAATACAATATACCTGAAACCGGAGTGAAGTTGCTGGAAAAAGCTATAAAGGGTCATAATATAAATTTTTGCGTGAATATACGATAAAAGAAAAAGCTGTTAAAATATAGGGCTTATTTGACAATGTGTTAACGCTTATAGTAAAAGCGCAAGATGAATGAAATTTTGAATTTGTCGCAATTTGCCCTAAATCTGTCTTTTTTACCACCTGCGGTGCTGCCTAAATGTACCGACCTTTGAATGGGAATAAATAAAACATTTTTATGAAAGAGGAAATAATAAAAACCAATCAGCCATTAGCGGTTCAATTGCAATCAGTAGCTGATGACCTGATACAAACCTTAGATTTTATCAGGCAGGAGGATATCAATCGTATTCCGTTTCAGGGCAGCTGGACAGCCGCTCAGGTTGGTGAACATATCGTACTGTCTGTGTCGAGCATTACGGCGTTGCTTAAAGGAAATAGCGGCATAACAAACCGGGCGCCGGATAAACATATTCAGGCGTTAAAAGATATGTTTCTGGATCTTAATTTAAAATTCACTTCGGCCCCGTCAATTACGCCTGATGATAAGTATTATGATAAAGACATCCTGACCGCTAAACTGCAAATTGTGTTTGATGAGATGTTAGAGGTAATTGACACTAAAGATCTGACGGATTCATGCCTGGAGAGCGAATTTCCCGGTATGGGGCACCTCACACGGCTGGAGTGGCTGTACCAAACGCTCTACCATACCCAAAGGCATGTTCACCAGTTAAAAAATATTAAAGGATATCTTTAATGTTTTTGTTGGTTCAAATTTGGGTTGAGATAAGGGATTTCTGTAATCGCAATTATGCGTGTTCTATACCATGACAGCGGTGAGCAATTCGGTTGCGCTCCCGGTGACGCGGGTTTTATAAAACAAAAAGAGCGATGAAGTTAACTTCATCGCTCTTTAAATATCGTAAATCTGAAATCGAAATTCCGGAATTCGAAATCAGATCAGTAATCTTACAGGCTCTTCCAACAACGATTTTAGTGTTTGCAGGAATGCGGCACCCGTTGCGCCATCAACCACACGGTGATCACAGCTTAGGGTTACCTTCATAATATTGCCTGGTACTACAGCGCCGTTTTTAACAACCGGAACCTGTTGTATGCCGCTAACGGCAAGTATACAGGAGTTTGGTGTATTTATAATAGCTGTAAATTCATCAACACCAAACATTCCTAAGTTTGATATAGTGAAGGTTGAGCCTTCCATTTCGGCAGGCTGCAGCTTTTTAGCTTTAGCTTTACCGGCAAACTCTTTCACTTCAACAGAAATGTGGCTTAATGATTTGCCATCAGCAAATTTAATTACCGGCACCAGCAGGCCTTCGTCAACTGCAACAGCAACGCCGATATGTATATGTTCGTTAGTGCGTATTTTATCGCCCAGGAATGATGAATTAATAGCAGGATGTTGTTTTAAGGCAACCGCGCATGCTTTTAATACAAAATCATTAAATGATATTTTAACTGGCGCTACATCATTGATGCGGGTACGGGCAGCAATAGCCTGATCCATATCAATGGTCATGGTTACATAAAAATGCGGCGCGGTAAACAAGCTTTCACTTAAGCGGCGGCTAATAGCTTTGCGCATTTGAGTAACAGACCTTTCGGTAAACTTCTCTTCGCCTGTGTAAGTTGGCAGGGTGATAGGAGCCTTAGCCGCCGGGGCAGCTGCAGCTGCAGGAGCTTCGGTACTTGCAGGAGCTGGTTTAGCACTTGGCTTAAACTCTTCCACATCTTTCTTAATAATGCGGCCGCCTTCGGCACTGCCTTTTACATCATTAAGGTTAATGCCCTTATCTTTTGCTATTTTACGTGCCAGTGGCGATGCTTTAACGCGGCTGTCATCAGTAGTTGATGAGGCGGCAGGCGCGGCATCAGCGGTAGCTGCTTCAGCTTTAGGCGCGGCTTCTTCTTCTGCCGGTGCGGCAGCAGGGGCGTCGCCTGTATCCTGTAACAAAGGCGTAATATCGGTACCCTCTTTACCAACAATAGCTATAATGCCATTAACCGGCGCGGCTTCGCCTTCTTTTGGGCCGATGTATAAAAGTGTACCTTCTTCATAACCCACCACTTCCATAGTAGCCTTATCGGTTGCTACATCAGCCAGGGAGTCATCAGATTTAACTTTATCACCAACTTTAAAATTCCATTTTTCAATAACGCCCTCGGTCATGGTATCGCTAAGGGCAGGCATACGTATTACAGTAGCCGGTATACTTGACAGGTCAACCTTTGGTGCTGCGGTTGCGGCAGGTTTTTTATCAGCCACAGGTTTATCAGCTTCGGCTGGTTTTTCTTCTTTCTTTTCGGTGCCTCCGTCCTGTGTAAGGGCGGCTTTGTAATCTTCGCCCTCGTTACCTAAAACGGCAATAACGGCATCAACCGGAACGGCATTACCTTCTTCAACACCTATATATAATAAGGTGCCGTCCTGGTACGATTCAAAATCCATGGTAGCTTTGTCAGTTTCAATCTCGGCCAATACATCGCCTGATTTTACTTTATCGCCAACTTTCTTATGCCATTTCGCCAATACCCCTTCGGTCATGGTATCGCTCATTTTAGGCATTTTAACTACTTCGGCCATATACTATTTAATAGAATAAAATATTTATATAAATATAGGATTAGTCTCTGATGTATGGATAGTCTGCCTGAACATAAACATCTGTATATAGTTCAGAAGCTTCGGGCCATGGTGATTCCTCAGAAAATTTAACCGATTCTTCAACAATAGCTTTTATCTTGGCGTCAATCTCTTCAAACCATTTCTCATCAGCATAACCTTCTTTTACTATAACTTGTTTGGTTATTTCAATAGGGTCTTTTGCTTTGTAGCTTTCCAGTTCTTCTTTAGTACGGTATTTCTGAGGGTCAGACATAGAGTGACCTTTGTAACGATAGGTGCGCATTTCCAAGAAGGTTGGTCCTTCACCGCTGCGTGCGCGCTGAACGGCTTCGTCCATTGCTACGTGTACAGCAGCAGGGTCCATTCCGTCAACAGCTTGCGATGGTATACCGTAAGGCAGGCCTAATTTATAAATGTCTGTTTGTATGGTGGTACGCTCAACAGAAGTACCCATGGCATAACCATTGTTTTCACAAACAAAAATTACGGGTAATTTCCAAAGCGCGGCCATATTAAAGGTTTCGGTCAATGCGCCCTGGCGTACTGCCCCGTCGCCCATATAAGCAATATTTACAAACTCGGTACCTTTATATTTTTCGGCAAAAGCGATACCTGCTCCCAGCGGAACCTGACCGCCAACAATGCCGTGGCCACCATAAAAGTGTTTTTCTTTATCAAACATGTGCATGGAACCGCCCTTGCCTTTTGAGCATCCGGTGGCTTTACCATACAATTCGGCCATAACAGCATTTGGTGTTACACCTTTAGCAAGGGCATGAGCATGGTCGCGGTAAGCGGTTATCATGCTGTCTTCCTGCTTTATTACAGACATGGCTCCGGCCAGTACAGCTTCCTGCCCAATATACAGGTGGCAAAAGCCCCTGATCTTTTGTTGTCCGTATAACTGTCCTGCCTTTTCTTCGAACTTGCGCATTAAAAGCATTTGTTCGTACCACATCAGGTAAGTGTCTTTGTTAATTTCGATTGAACTCATGTAATTAAAACAATCAATTTCTTGGAGTAAAGCGCAAATCTAATTATATCCTTGAAATTATCGAAACTGCAACGAATTTGTTGTGCAGTTTATTTTTTATTTCAAATAAATGCTATAAAATGAGCATGGATTATCGCGTTTTGTTTGTTTAGCCAAACTTTATATGGCTATATTGTTATAATGCCGAAGTTTTTTAGATGCAATAACGCGATTTAGCGCTAAATTTTGACATCTTTTGGTCAAATTGGTGTCTGTTTTTTTAATAAAAAAGCCGGAGGCGATAAAAATACCCAAATCTTTAAAGTAGCATAAACGTAACCAGGAAGGGCTATAATTAATAAGATTTTTGGCATAGATGGATTATTTATATTTTTTGAAAAAAAAGTGCCATTTATTTGCAATTTTAAAAAATATAGATAGTTTTGTATCCAACGGCATACACCATGTCTGATTTAATAAACAATTTGTTGGCCCTAACAGCAAACCAAAGCGTTAAATGAAGAAAACAATCCTTGCTATTGCATTAATTTTCAGCGTTTTAGCCTCGCAGGCTCAAACAGGAAATACTACCACTAATACAACCGACAAGGCACCTGACGAACAGGAAGGTTTAGCAAAAACATATTTATCACAAATTATGGGTGTTGCATTATCTGCAACCTCAAATATGAAACTTTTTCATTTTGTTTACGATTGGATAGGCACTCCTTACCATTTTGGCGGTGAATCAAGAAAAGGTATTGATTGCTCAGCCTTTACAAAAGAACTTTACAGCGAGGTTTTTAATCTGGATATTAAACGGAGCTCACGCGATATTTTTAGCATGGTTAACCCTGTTGGTAAAGACGATCTGAAAGAAGGCGACCTGGTTTTCTTTAAGATACATAGCCGCAGAATTTCACATGTAGGTATTTACCTGGGTAATGGCCGTTTCGCCCATGCATCATCAAAAGGTGTGGCTATCAGCAGTCTTGATGACAATTACTACAGCCGTTATTTTTATAGAGGCGGCCGTTTGCTGGCTTCATTTAAGGATGAGCTTACCGGTGCTTCAACCCCAACTACAGACGAGGATAACAATAATTAAAGAAATTCAATTAAATAATTAATTTAGTCCTTTCATGAACATGAAGGGACTTTTTTTTGTACTAAGATTATTTATAATGTCCGTTGCCGGCGGTGCGCTGCTGTTTTTACAGGGGTGTGAAAGCCCGGGAACAATAAAGCAACCAACTATACAGCACAGTAAGCCTTTGACTCGGGAGGGTTTGCCGCACAGCGCAATACCAATTCATCATGATTCGGTTTGTGTAGCTGCCGTGGGCGATATCATGCTGGGCACATCATATCCCGATAGTACTACCCTGCCGCCAGATAGCGCGCGCGATAGTTTTAAAGCAGCCGCCGCCGAATTGAGAAATGCTGATGTTGCATTTGGCAACCTTGAAGGCACTCTGGTTGATACCGGAGCCCCGGCATATTTCAGGCTTCATCAGCGTAGCAAGCCTTTCCTGTTCAGAATGCCGGTAAAATATGCCTCGGTTTTAAAGGATGCCGGCTTTAATGTGGTTAGCCTTGCCAATAACCATATCAATGATTTTGACGAAAATGGGCGTAAAAGCACTGTTCAGGCCCTTGATAGCCTGGGTATAAATTACGCTGGTTTACTTATACGGCCTTCAACAGTATTTGAGTTAAAGGGCGTTAAATATGGGTTTTGCTCATTTGCACCTAATGCAAATACGGTATCAATACATAACCTGCAGGGAGCTGCCCAGATCATCAGGAAACTTAAGCAGCACTGCGATATTGTTATTGTATCATTTCATGGTGGTGGCGAAGGTGTAGACTTTGAGCATGTGCCCTTTGCTGTTGAGTCATACATTGGCGAAAAGCGCGGAGATGTGTATGCCTTTGCCCATAACGCCATTGATGCAGGCGCCGATCTGATATTTGGGAACGGCCCTCATGTGAACCGGGCCATGGAAATGTACAAAAACAGGCTGATAGCCTATAGCCTGGGTAATTTTTGTACTTATAAGTCGGTGAGTGTGAGCGGTATATGCGGCATGGCACCCTTGCTTAAAGTTTACGTGAATAAAAAAGGCGAATTTTTAAGCGGTCGTATCCTGTCGTTCAGGCAGGCTCATGATAAGGGGTTGGTGAGGGATACGCTCAATCAGGCCATGCTGAGGATAAGGATGCTTACCGCGATGGACTTTCCGGATGCCGGTTTAAATATTTCTGATGATGGCGATATAACGGCAGTGCGCAGCCCAATAATTCCCTCACAAAAGTTACAGCGTTTAAGGAGCGAAAACACACCTAAAAACGTTAATTTGCGTGTTAATTTGTAAAATTTAACACTTTAAACAAACATTTTAACACTCTAAACACACGTTTAAGCGTATGAATAAATATTTATTATCAGTTACTATTTTGGCGTTTGCATTAAGTGCGAATGCCCAGCAGGGCAACACCCTCACGGAAAAAGATTACGCCCGTGCCGAAGGTTTTATGAGCTACAACACCGAGCAGTTGGTTGATCATGGCCGGGTTACCCCCAACTGGATTGGCGGCGATAAATTCTGGTACCGTATTTTAACCGCGCAGGGCAGCGAGTTTATTTTGGTTGATCCCGCCAGGAAAACACGTACCCCGGCTTTTGACCAGCAAAAACTGGCGGCGGCACTATCAACCGCATTAGGCAAGGGGTATGAGGCTGGCCGGCTTCCTTTCCGTACCATTAGCTTTTCGGCCGATGGTCGTTCTGTTTTGTTTGAAGCGAATGGGAAATCATGGAAATGCGATCTGCAAAGTTACCAGGTTACTCCTGATGATGCGATGGTTGGCGACAAGGCAGCAGGCCCCCGCCGCAGAGGTATCGATGACGAAGTTTTATCGCCCGACGGAAACCTTGCGGCATATATAAAGGACTATAATTTGTGGGTTAGGGATACCAAAACCGGCAAACATACACAACTTACAACCGACGGAGCAAAGGATTTTGGCTACGCCACCGATAACGCGGGCTGGAAATCATCAGACGGGCCGGTGCTGCGCTGGTCGCCAGATTCAAAAAAGATAGCCACCTTTAAACAGGATGAGCGCAAGGTGGGCGATATGTACCTGGTTACCACCAATGTTGGCCATCCAACGTTAAAGGCATGGAAATATCCGCTGCCGGGCGATTCGGTAATTGCTACCATCCAACGGGTGATCATTAATATTGACGGCCCTAAAGTTATCGGCCTACAGGTACCGCCCGACCCGCACCGGGCCACATTGAGTGATGATATTGCCAGCAGCGGAACTTTTGACGATGTGGACTGGAATGCCGATGCTTCAAAATTGGCGTTTGTATCAACCTCCCGCGATCATAAGCAAGAGAAATTCCGCATTGCTGATGCTGCTACAGGAGCTGTTCGCGAAGTGTTTGAAGAAACCGTACCTACACAATACGAATCGGGCCAGGGGACTATTAACTGGAAATATCTGGCAAAGACCAATGAAATTATCTGGTTCTCGGAGCGCGATAACTGGGGCCATCTGTATTTATATGATGCGTTGACCGGTAAACTTAAAAACCAGATCACTAAAGGCGACTGGGCCGTTACAGAACTGCTGAAGGTAGACGAAAAGAATCGGCTGATATACTTTTTGGCCGACGGCCGCGAGCCGGGCAACCCATATTTTACCCATTTATATAAAGTAGGCTTTAACGGTAAAAACTTAAGCCTGCTAACACCCGAAGAAGGAAATCACCAGGTTACTTTATCCCCTTCAGGCAATTATTTTATTGACAGCTATTCAAAACCGGATGTTGCGCCGGTTACTGTGCTGCGCAGCCTTAACGGTAAACTGGTTAGTACGTTAGAAAAAACGGATATCGCCAGACTTACAGCTGCCGGTTGGAAGGCTCCAACACCTATCACCGTTAAAGCGCATGACGGGCAAACAGATATTTATGGCCTCATGTTTACGCCTACTAATCTTGATCCCTCAAAAAAATATCCTATTATAAATAACATTTATCCCGGACCGCAGGGGGGTAGTGTGGGCAGCTGGTCGTTCTTTTCTGCAAGGGGCGATTGCCAGGCGCTGGCCGAACTGGGGTTTGTGGTTATTCAGCTGGAGGGTACCAGTAACCCGCTGCGTTCAAAAAGCTACCATGATATGAATTATGGTCACATGGCCGAAAATACCCTGCCCGATCAGGTTACCGGTATGCAGCAGTTGGCGCAAAAATATTCTTATATTGATATTAACCGCGCGGGCATCTGGGGGCATTCCGGCGGCGGCTTTGCAACTGCCGCGGCTATGTTCCGCTTTCCCGACTTTTTTAAAGTAGGTATATCAGAATCGGGCAATCACGATAACCGCAACTACGAGGATGACTGGGGCGAACGCTATATTGGTTTGCTTACCCCGCAGCCTGATGGCACGTCGAATTACGAAGCGCAGGCTAATCAGAATTACGCTAAAAACCTGAAAGGGAAATTAATGCTTGCTCATGGGCTAATGGATAATAACGTACCGCCGTATAATACCATGCTGGTAGTTGAAGCCCTGGAGAAAGCCAATAAAAATTATGACCTGGTGGTATTCCCTAACAGCGCGCATGGCTACGGGCAGTATTCATTATATATGACACGCCGCCGTTGGGATTATTTTGTAAAGAACCTGATGGGCGCCGAACTGCCAAAGGAATATTTATTAAAGGGTAAAACAGACCCACGCAATAGTATGCAATAAAGTATAAACTGTAAATAAAAGCGGTCGGATCATTTGGTCCGACCGCTTTTGTTAAGTTGTTATTTAAGCAGAATATCTTATCCGCAGAGGTTAATAATCATAGTTGGCGACGATTATAATTCAAGCCGCTATATTATAACTTTTCTGCTCACAAATTTTAAAGAAGAAGCTTAAGCCTGGAAATTCCCGCAGTGTCAAGCTTCGTCTTTTGTATTACGCACCAAACCAATGCCGGTAAAGAAAAATATAATGGCAATAATGCCGGTTACTACCAGGGTAGTGGTTCTGCCGGTATGGTTTATAACTCCCAAACCGGTATAAATTAAGCCGATAATGCCAAGTACGGTAAGTATGGCTCCAAATGTTCGTTTTAGGTTCATGATGATTAGTTGTGTTTTTTAAGCATTTTTATAAAAACAAATAACACACCAATAATTAATACTACATTTATTTACTAAATATTATCAACTTATGACAGCCGGAATCACCTTTGGATTAATTGTACTCATTATTCTGATTATTTTATCAACGTCATTTGTGTCTGTAAAACAGGGCACTATAGTGGTAATTACCGTATTTGGAAAATACAGGCGCATACTTACCCCGGGCCTGAATTTCAAATTACCTTTTATTGAAAACATATACTCCAAAATATCTATCCAGAACCGGTCGGTCGAGCTGGAGTTCCAGGCTGTAACCTATGATCAGGCCAATGTGTATTTTAAAGCCATGTTGCTGTATTCGGTATTGGACCAGCAGGAAGAAACCATTAAAAACGTAGCTTTTAAATTTGTTGACGAGCGTAACCTGATGCAGGCGCTTATCCGTACAGTTGAGGGGTCGATCAGGGCTTTTGTAGCCACCAAACGCCAGAGTGAAGTGCTCATATTAAGACGCGATATTGTGGAACACGTAAAAGAGCAACTTGACCAGATACTGGAAAGCTGGGGCTATCATTTACAGGACCTGCAGCTAAATGATATTACGTTTGACGATGTGATCATGAAATCAATGAGCCAGGTAGTGGCTTCGAACAACCTGAAAGCCGCTGCCGAAAATGAAGGTCAGGCGTTATTAATTACCAAAACAAAGGCCGCCGAAGCCGAAGGGAACGCGATCAAAATATCGGCCCAGGCGGAGCGCGAGGCCGCGCAGCTGCGTGGTCAGGGCATTGCACTGTTTCGTGAGGAAGTAGCCCGCGGTATGACCGTTGCCGCCAAAGAAATGGCCGAGGCCAATATGGATACCTCCGTGATCATGTTTACCATGTGGACAGAATCTATCAAGCATTTTGCCGAAAACTCACAGGGCAATGTGATATTCCTCGATGGATCAACCGACCAAATGCATCATACGTTAAAAGAATTAATGGGTTTAAACCTTTTACAGGCCGACGCGGTCAAAAAGTAAAAGTTTTAACCTGCGAGTTTCATGAATGTAAGATGGATTAAGTGTATAGGCGTAGCAGCCCTGTTTTTATTGACGATAGACCGGGCATCGGCCCAGCAACAATTCCATCAGTTAACGGTTAATGATTTTGGCGGCGCCCCGCGTACCAACGCACGGGGTGTTATAGCTTATACCAATTGCACCATTGATTTTAGATACCAGGCAAACCGGAGCAACGGTAGTTATATTATAAACGCGTTTGTTCGGCTGATCCTGAATACGGAAAAGTCCTGGCTCGACAGGAGCCGTATATCCTCGCCACAGGTTTTGGCTGAGGTATTAAAGCATGAGCAGGGACATTACACCATAGCTTATCTGGAGCAGCAGGAGGTATTGCGCGAAATTGGCAGGGCCCGCTTTAGCCGGAATTATCAATATGAGGCCATGTCTCTTTTTAACCGCATTGATGCCAAATACAAACAACTAAACATTGATTACGACGAGGATACCCAACACATGACCGACCGCATACAGCAACACAGCTGGGACGTGTATTTTCAGAAACAGCTGCGGGTTATGCCGGGTGTACAGGGTGAAGGGACTGATTGAGTTGACTCACCCCGGCTCCGCTTCGCTGGCCGACCCTCTCTATGGCTTTGCCATAAAGAGGGTTGAGGAGGAGTGGTTTTTTCTTTGGTCCTATTGTCTAATTATCTTTTATCTGTTTGTGAATTCCCTCTTTGCGCCGGAGGCGGAGAGAGGGATGTCGAGCGCAGCGATGACAGGGTGAGTTTAAACGCGGGCAGACTCACCCCGGCTACGCTTCGCTGGCCGACCCTCTCTTTGGCTTCGCCATAAAGAGGGTTGAGGAAGAGTAGTTTTTTCTTTGTTCTTTTATCCAACTATCTTTTACCTGATTTATAAATTCCCTCTTTGCGCCACAGGCGGAGAGAGGGATGTCGAGCGAAGCGATGACAGGGTGAGTCAAAACAGCGGGGGACTCACCCCGGCTCCGCTTCGCTGGCCGACCCTCTCTATGGCTTCGCCATAAAGAGGGTTGAATAGGTAGTTTTTTTGCTCTATTGTCTAATTACCTTTTATCTGATTATAGACTCCCTCTTTGCGCCGGGGGCGGAGAGAGGGATGTCGAGCGAAGCGACGACAGGGTGAGTCTAAACGCGGGTGAGTCTAACTATATGAAAGTCCTGCAGTCATCCAAATATCACTATATTTGCCGCTCATAAAAACATACTTCCATGAGTATTTCTGTATTAGCTCAAAATCTGCGCGGCTCCGAAATTATAAAGATAGCAGGCGAGGTAAACGAATTAAAAAGACAGGGCCAGAATATTGCCAACCTGACGATCGGCGATTTCGACTCCAATATCTATCCCATCCCAGCTGAACTGAAAGCAGGCATTGTGGAGGCTTACGGTCATAATCAAACCAATTATCCGCCGGCTGATGGTATGTTGAACCTGCGCCAAAGCGTATCCTCATTGTTAAAAAACAGGTATAACCTTTCCTATTCGGCCAACGAGATACTGATATCGGGCGGTTCGCGCCCGCTTATTTACTCAACTTTTCTGGCGGTGGTTAACCCGGGCGAGAAAGTGGTTTTCCCGTTACCGTCATGGAATAACAATCATTATAGCGACCTTTTAAATGCCGAGGCCGTTATGATACCTACCACCCCCGAAAATAACTTTATGCCAACGGCAGACGAGATCCGTCCGCATTTAAAAGGCGCGGCGTTACTGGCTTTGTGCTCGCCGCTTAATCCTACGGGTACCATGTTCGGCAAAAAAGACCTGGAAGAAATATGCGACCTGGTTATTGCCGAAAATAAGAGCCGGCCTGCAGGGCAAAAACCTTTGTACCTGATGTATGACCAGATCTATTCGCAGTTAACCTTTGGCGAATACAAACATTACGATCCCGTTACTTTACGCCCCGAACTGAGGGATTACACCATATTTATTGATGGCGCATCAAAATGCTTTGCTTCAACGGGGGTAAGAGTTGGCTGGGGCTTTGGTCCGGCACACGTGATTGATAATATGAAAGCCATTGTAGGGCACATGGGTGCATGGTCGCCCAAGGCCGAGCAGGTAGCTATGGCCGGTTTTATAACCAATGATGCAGCTGTTGATACCTACCTGAATGATATTAAGGGCAAGATACAAAGGAGCCTGAATACCCTGCATGAAGGTTTTCAGGCATTGAAAGCCGAAGGTTTCCGGGTAGATTCCATTGTGCCGATGGGGGCTATTTATCTTACCCTGAAAATTGATTATGCAGGCAAGGTAGCGCCTGATGGAACAGTGTTGAAAGACTCGGCCGATATTAACTTTTACCTGATCAGGGAAGCTGGGGTAGCGCTGGTGCCATTTTCGGCTTTTGGTACCGATGACGATGTAAACTGGTTCCGCGCATCGGTTGGGGCAAGCACGCTGGAGGATATTCAGCAGCTAATACCAAGGGTAAAGGCAGCCTTATCAAGATTAAAGTAATCCGGCTGTTTATATATAAAGAAAGGCCATCATGTTAAACCATGGTGGCCTTTTTAATTTTTAAATATTGGTAAAAGATCATGTCTTTATAAGTGCTGGGCTTGTTACACAGGCATGGAACATTAATTTATTTTCTGAATACGAAATTTGAAACTTATTCAAGTATAATTTGTTTCCTATAAAACAAATATAAACACTCACTATGAAAAAGTTAAGTTTAATTATGATGTTCGTGCTATCTGCATGGATGTTTCAGGCATGTAATAACGGTGCCAAAACCGACAGTAAAGAAAGTGCCGACAGTACAAATGAAGTTAAAGACACAACAACAACCGGCGCAACAGGCATAGCAGTTGACGAGGCTGATGCCAAATTTGCTACCGATGCAGCCAATGGTGGTTTAGCCGAAGTTGCCGTGGGCAAAGTTGCCGAACAAAAAGCAGTGAACAAAAGCGTTAAGGATTTTGCCGCTATGATGGTAAAAGATCATGGTAAAGCAAATGATGAGTTAATGGCCATAGCCAAGGCTAAAAATATAACCTTGCCCGCTGCGCCAAGTGACGACAAACAAAAAGAACTCACTGATCTTTCGGCTAAAACTGGAGGCGATTTTGATAAGGCATATGTAGATGCCATGGTTGACGGCCATAAAAAAACAATAAGCATGTTTGAAGATGCTGCCAAAAACTGTAAAGATGCCGAGTTAAAAGCATTTGCAACCAGCACATTGCCAATTATAAAGGGCCATTTAACTGAAATTGAAACTATTAAAAAAGGCTTGAAATAAATTTAGCTTATTATTAAAACGTAAAAACGGGGAGGCGGCATGTCTCCCCGTTTTCTTTTATATAATTATTGGATTAGCCCGTATAAAACAATAATTTTAGGCGTTGCCAAAGCTATAACAGCTTTGTTCAGTCAAAAACTACCCGGCCGGCTTGCGGCGGAAAATAAAACGAATAGATTTATGTCATCAAAACCAATAATAACAGGCCTGATGGCCTACGGCATGTCGGGCAGGATATTTCATGCCCCATTTTTAGTTACCAACCCCGGCTTTACTTTTAGAGCCGTTGTAGAGCGACATGAAAAAAAAGCCGGCAAACGTTATCCTGATGTAATCAGTTATAATTCCATTGAGGGGTTGCTGAGTGATGAGGAAATTGAGCTTATTATTGTAAATACACCCAATAACACGCATTTTGATTATGCTGTGCGGGCTCTTAACGCCGGTAAGCATGTGCTTATTGAAAAACCTGCCGCGGTAACATCTGCAGAGGTGAAAACCTTGTTCGACCTGGGTAAAAAGCTGGGGCTTAAGGTAATGATATATCAAAACCGCCGGTATGACAGCGGTTTTTTATCTGTAAAAAAAGTTATTGAAAGTGGCAGGCTTGGCGAACTGATCGAGGTTCATTTCAGGCTCGACAGGTACCGGATGCCCATTGGGCCAAAAGTGTTTAAAGAAGCTAAAGATACGCCGGGTAATGGCCTTACCTATGACCTGGGCGCGCACCTGGTTGATAATGCCATAAGTTTGTTTGGGAAGCCACTAAGCTTTGTTAAAACCACCGCTACACACAGGCCGGGTTCGCAGGTTGATGATTACTTTAATTTTCATCTCACCTATCCTAATCAATTGCATGTTTATTTAACCTCCGGTTTGTTGATAGCCGAGCATTTACCCGGCTTTGTAATTCATGGCACGCTGGGCAGCTTTGTGAAGCTGCGCACCGATGTGCAGGAAGCGCAGCTGGATGAAGGGATGATGCCCACAGACGACGGCTTTGGCATTGAACCCGAAGGCAGTGATGGCAAACTGGTACTGATGGGGCCCGATAACCAGAAAACAATAGAGTGGGTACCATCAGATAAAGGTGACTACAATGGATTATTTGACGCCGTTTATCATACTGTGCGAGATAACGCGTTATTTCCTATAACTGAGGAGCATATAGCCTGGCAGATAGAATTGCTGGAAAGTTAAAAATATCGTAACTATGCTTAAATGAAATATTATATCAACATAATGAAAAAAATATACTTATTCCTTTGCCTGCTTATTGCAGCTGGATGTACCGATGCTCAAACACTGGGGGCCAACTCAGGTATTCCTCCTTATCATATATTGACTACTGATAGTGTTTATGTTACCCCGGCCAATCTGAAAAAGAACAAACCGGTAATGATCATTTATTTTGCGCCTGACTGCGGCCACTGCCAGCATCTGATGTATGACCTTAAACCACAGCTGCCAAATATTAAAGACGTTCAGATCGTAATGATAACGTTTGTAACCCAGCTTAAAGCTATACAGGTTTTTCGGCGTGACTTTGGTTTGGAGAAATATCATAATATAACCATAGGAACTGAAGGCTATACTTATTTGGTGCAAAAGTTTTATCAGATAAAAAACACGCCTTATATTGCGATTTATGACCACAACGGCAAATTAGCCCAGGCATATGATAAAGTGCCAAGGATTCCGGTACTGATGCAGGCCATTAAGAAAGTTTAACGGCAAACGCTCGCATCGCTTTTATACAATAATGTGGTTGACAGGTTATACCACCTGATCATTGTTGCTGCTGCTGTTGCTGGATGATTTCCATATAACGCTGATAGCTATTTTTGGGCAGTTCGGTTACCGGTTGCAACGGCGCTGTGTCATGAATAAATTTGTTGTCGTCATAGGAATTACAGGAGTTCTCATCCTCAACGGTTACAGAAACTTCCAGCTTATGGCCGGATGATCCTTTGTACACCCCTTTTACAGGTGAACAGTCAGAAAAATTACGCCCTACCGCTAAACGCACATGGGTTTCGTTGGCTATGCAGTTATTGGTAGGATCAATGCCCAGCCAGCCATAATCGGGTATATAAACTTCGGCCCAGGCATGGGTGGCGCCTTCGCCGCGCATAGCGCTGCTATGGGTACAAATATAACCGCTTACATAACGTGCCGGTATTTTTAACAACCGCAGCATCACCATTAAAATATGGGCAAAATCCTGGCAAACACCAGCTTTTAATTTCCATACCTCATCAAGTGTAGTTTCAACCGTGGTAACACCTTTAATGTATTCAAAATTCTGATACACGTAATTGCAAAAACGGAGCGCTATCTGGTACGGGGTATCATTTTTTGATCTTTCCTGTTCTACAATAACCTGCAGCTCAGACAGTCCTTCAAAATATTCCTGTTTTAAAAAATCAATATAAGGCATGGTATATTGCAGGCGTTTCAGATCTTCCCATTGCTGTTCCGGGAAAATATCATTTACAGGCAATGGTCGCTGCCTGGTAATAACCTCAAGTTTTGAGTTAATAAGCATCAGGCAATGTTGTTCGCTGTAAGTAAAACTACCCACCTCGTTGCCATAGTAATCAATATGCGTATCAATTACCGGATTACCGGTAACCTGCATATCCTGTTTTATCACATCCTGATAGGCGTCCTTTATCGGAAAAAGGATGATCTGGTTGGCGCTGTCGCGCACCAGGCCCTCGTAGGTATATTTGGTTATATGTTGTATTTTAAATTCGGGCATAATTTTTCAATTAAGTTATGAATTGGCAAAATAATACTCATTAAGTGAATTACCCACACCATACAGTTCGCTCCTGATCTGGGTAAGAAATACGTGCAAACCTTCCTGCCGTATGCTCCTTACCGAACTATACTTGATCCGGCTTTGCAAGCGCCCTATCTGAAATGACATTTCCCGGTAGGTATCTATGTTAGAATCATTCTTAAGCCGGTCAAAATAGCGTTGTATATTGTTTACCGAGTATATTACAGAGCGCGGGAAATCATTATTTAAAACCACCTGTTCAAGTATGTTTTCGGCCTCAAAACCTTCGCGATAGGTTTTTAAGTAGAGCTCATATCCGCCTAAAGACAGTAGCAGGTGTTTCCAGTAGGTGGTATCGGTCAGCAGATCGGGGTTATCACTTACTGAACTGAATTTGGTGTCCAGGATATCAACCGATTGTATAGCCCGCTCCAGATATTTCCCAATATTCATAAAACTGCGGCCTTCACCGCGTTCCATTGTAATTTCAACCGTACCATAATACAGCATTACCTGTTTTATTAAAACATCAAGCACGCCAATAGGGTCCTCGCGTTGCAATGCCCGCTCAAGCCGGGCGTCTTTTACGGTATGATAATATTCGTTGAGGCATTGCCACAGGTCTTTGGTGATATGCTCCTGTACACCCCGGGCGTTTTCGCGCGCAAGGGTTATGATGTTTAATATGGAATTAGGATTGTTTTTGCCCGTTACCATGTATTTTAAAACCGACCGGCTGTTGTTGTCCAGCTTATCGGCTCCCTCTTCATGAAGGCCGGCAAATATCCTGATCACCGGCTCCCAGGTAAATTCCTGAACCGTATCCTGCGATGAGGCATAATTTATTTTGAGCATCCTCAGCATACCATCGCTTCGCTCAATGTAACGGCTTAACCAATAAAAACTTGCTGCTACCCTGCTTAACATATTAGCCCCCTAACCCCCTAAAGGGGGAATTTCTTGATTTGTTTATTTCTTTTTTAATTCTTTTACCGCGATATGCTCGCTCTTAAGGAACCTTAGGCCAATACCCAGGTGTCCTTGCTGCCGCCGCCCTGCGAGCTGTTTACCACCAATGATCCTTCTTTAAGGGCAACACGGGTGAGCCCGCCGGGTACTATTTCAATACCATCCGGGCCATACAAGGCATATGGCCTTAAATCGATGCGGCGGGGTTTTAATGCCCCCTGCATATAGCATGGCGCGGCCGACAGGCTAATGGTTGGCTGTGCAATAAAGTTACGCGGATCTTTTAATATCTCCTTTTTATAGTCGTCAATTTCCTGGTCTGACGCGGCATGACCCATCAGCATACCATAGCCGCCGCTGCCATTGGTTTTTTTAACCACCATATTATTAAGGTTTTTGAACACATGTTCACGCTCATCAGGATTACCCAGCTGGTGCGTAGGTACGTTCTTGAGGATAGGCTCTTCGTTCAGATAATAGCGTATCATTTCGGGAACGTAAGCGTATACAGCCTTATCATCGGCAACACCGGTACCTATAGCATTTACTATGGCTACGTTGCCCTTACGGTACGCGCCCATAATACCGGCCACCCCAAGCATGCTTAACGGGTTAAATACCAGCGGATCGAGGTATTCATCGTCTACCCGGCGGTATATTACATCAACTTGCTGCAAGCCGGTTGTGGTTTTCATATACACCTTATGGTTATTTACCACAAGGTCGCGCCCTTCAACCAGTTCAACTCCCATTAGGCGAGCCAGCGTTGTATGTTCAAAATACGCGGAGTTATATATGCCGGGGCTAAGCAAAACTATAGTAGGATTGGATATTTGCCGCGGAGATAGTGCCAGCAGGTTTTTATATAATATGGTTGGATATTCTGTTACGCTGCGAACCCCGCATTGTGGCAGCAGATCAGGAAACAGGCGCTTGGTGATCTCGCGGTTCTCGAGCATATAACTTACGCCTGAGGGCGTGCGCAAATTATCTTCCAGTACGTAAAAAGTACCGTCTTCATCGCGTATCAGGTCAATGCCTGATATATGCACATAAATATCAAAGGGGACTTTAAGCTGATACATTTCGCGCAGAAAATGCGGGCACGAATAAATGATATCAATAGGCACTATGCCGTCCTTTACAATAAACTGGTTATGGTAAATATCCTTCAGGAAAAGATTGAGCGCGTTAAGGCGTTGTTTAATGCCTTTCTCTACAAATGCCCATTCGCCCGCGGTTATAATGCGCGGAATAATATCAAACGGAAATATCTTTTCAATGCCTTCGCCGCTGTTATAAACCGTAAAAGTAATGCCCTGGCTCATGAACAAACTTTTGGCCAGTTCTTCTTTTTTATTCAGGTCATCCGCCGATTCTTTTGAGATATACTCAATTACTTTACGATAATGATCGCGAACATTGCTATCTGCCCCATACATTTCGTCCCAAACGCCGTCAATTGGGGTGTATTTGTTAAAATAAACTGATTGTTCCATATAAAATTTGCTAAAACCAGAAATTAACCAATCAATTATTTTGAAAAATGTAATTTATGAAGTGTTTTCGATAAAAAAGCAAATTATTTTAAAAATTTTGTAATTATTTTACTCAATTATCATTTTTATTGGCTTTTACTATAGTGTATGATAATTTTAAGGTGCAAACACGCTTATCAAAAAGGCAACCAATTTAAATTTCAGCCCATAAAAAAAGCGCGATCATATAACGACCGCGCTTTTTTTGATGACTAAGGTTTATTACACCCTGATATATATTTTCTTTTTATCCAGTATCCAGCCAACGCACCAGCAAATAAGCATATAACTTACAGCAAACAGCAGCGACCCGATGGCTCCGGGGGCAATTACCTGGTAAAAGGACGTATTTATCCCGTCAAATAAACTTACACCTGGTTTTATATTGATCATCCAGAAAAATATGATCAATATTTCTGAAAGTACATAAATAGGCAGTGGATTTTTACCAAGTATGGTGAAGAACCTTGTCCAGTTCCATTTATTCCAGTTGTTAATTTCCAGGGCGTACACCAGGAACGACAGGATCACGAGATCGAGCCCGGTGGTAACAAGCACGAATGAACTGGTCCAAAGTTTTTTATTGATCGGAAATACCATGTTCCAGCAAAGGGCCAGAAATATGAACAGGCAGCCCATAAGCAGCATTTTTGCAATGGTGTCATATCCTTTACCTTTTTGTTGTATAAACTTACCGGCATAATAGCCAATAACAACATTAACAATTGCCGGCAGGGTACTTAAAATACCTTCAGGGTCAAACGCTATTTTTTCGCCGTGGTACATATGGTTGTCGCCCAGTATGTATTTATCAAGGAAAATACCTGCATTGCCTGTAATGCTCAGCGGATCATTGGGATTGCCAAATACAAGTAAGATTATCCAGTAGCCAATCAAAAACAGCGCTGATAAAATAAAGACCGATTGTTTTGACAGGAAATGGATCATGAGCGATGCAAAACAATAACATAAGGCTATGCGCTGTAAAACCCCCATAATACGGGTATGCGATATAGGCGATAAGGAAATATGTCCGTTGTTAAAATTAAAAAAAGGAAACCAGTACATGAGGTAGCCTATTAAGAAAATTAGCAGGGTGCGCTTAAATATTTTACCCAGAACGGCGGCATTACCCATTTCCTGGTAACGTTTCATTGAAAAGCTCATGGCATTGCCTACCGCGAACAAAAATGAGGGGAATACAAGGTCGGTTGGTGTAAAGCCATGCCAGGCAGCATGCTCAAGGGGCGAAAACGCAGCCGCTCCACTGCCGGGTGTATTTACAATGATCATAAAACATATGGTCATACCGCGAAACACATCCAGCGATAAAAATCGCGTTGATGATTTATTCATGAGTTGTTTTAATATTTAGGGTTAAAATGCTTAAAACAGGAGGGTGATAAGCTGCAATTTAAACAAAAACCGGGCAGAACAATATAGTCACCCGGTTTTTGACTGAATTTTTATTAATGATAGCCTGGATTTTGTTTGAGTTGCGGTGTGCCTCCGCTTGCACTTAAATCAATTTCTGCAAGTGGTATGGGATAGTATTCACTTTTCCCTTTTACAAATTTGCCGCCCCTTACATCGTTTGTTAAAGTGCTTTGATAAGCTATGTAAGCATTAAGCTCAGTATCAGCAATACCCCACCGTACAAGGTCAAAAAAGCGGTGACCTTCCATAGCCAGTTCAATTTTGCGCTCAAAATAAATGGCTTTCAACGCAAAGTCTTTGCTTGCAAAAGCGCCGCCAGGATATGGGCTTATTTTATAATTGGCAGCCGGCGTATTCGTAAAACCAGCCGTTGGCTTGTCGTTATTTTTATAGGTATGTACCCAGCCTGTTGTATTGGCGGCCCTGTTTCGTACCATATTTACATAACTTTCAGCTTTATCTAAATTACCAAGCTGCGCTTCGGCTTCGGCAGCCATCAGCAATACATCGGCATAACGGATAAGGTTATAGTTAATGCCGGAGCCAGGTGCCCAGGATGTATTATCGCCATTGGTTTCCTGCTCGGCCTGGCCATAAACATTTTTAATAGGTGAGTATGGGCCGCCATATTGCTGGTCTCTTATCCAATCAGCACCCGGGTGTACTCCCCAATCAAGATAGGGTACTCCACGGCGGCCGGCAGTCCAGTCTAACCGCGGATCAATGGTTCCCGCATCCGGGGTAAAACTTTCATCGGCTGCTACGCCCATGTCTGTTTTTATGGCGTGGCTATTGTAATCGTCGAGATACGGCAGCCCGGTGACAGCGTTGGTACGGAAATGGTTTACCAGGTCAATGGAAGGCTGGTAAAAACCGCAGCAGCTAAAAGGGCTGCTATTTCCATACGGAAAGTTAAGCATATCGCCATTGTTGGCATTTGACGGACCGTTAGGGTCGGTATTAGCTGCGGCCTGAACTGCAAATACAGATTCGGCGCTGTTATTAGTAGCTGCCCGGAAGTTATCATTAAAACGGGCATTCAATGCATATTTCTGACCGCTTGCTGTTACGCCCTGAGCTATTACAGCGTCAAAAACCACCTTTGCCTCCGCATATTTATGTTCATATAAATAAGTTTTAGCCAGATAAGCTCCTGCTGCCCATTTATTGGCCCTGCCCACATTGTCTTGCGTTGCCGGCAGGTTATCATAAGCATATTTAAAGTCCGCCTCTATTTTAGGCCATATATCGGTAGTATTCGGCTGATTGATGTTGGTAGTAGTTTCATCAAGATACGGCACATTATTAAACATCTTTTTAAGGTCAAAATAATAATGCCCCCTTAAAAACCTGGCCTGGGCCACAATGTTGGTTCTGGCTGCGTCTGTTATCTTGGTTACCTTTGCCAATATTTTTAAGGTGTTGTTTGTACGTGAAACACCTTCATAATCTGCCCGCCATTTACTATCAAAAAAACTGTTACTGGCGTCAGGATTATATTTCATCATGGGTTCAATTTGCTGCTGATCGCCGGCAATACTTCCTTTTGAAGCATCGCCGCCTACAACGCCGCCATATATCCAGTTATCGGGAGAGGCCTCCCAGGCACTTCCTCCGCCTACTGCGGCATCGCCGCCTTGCTGGCCGTCTAAAACCGCGTAAGCGCCAATAAGTAGCTGGTTAGCGCCGTCTTCGGTTTCCAAAAATTGTGGTTCAAGTGCTCCTGTAATAGGTTTATCAAGATATGATTTTTTACACGCCGCAAGCGACAATGCGCTAAGCAGTATTATAGTGATATATTTTTTTGCTTTCATTGTAATACTTTTAAACTGTGGTTATAATGAAAAATTAACTCCGAATAAAAATGTGCGCGGGCTGGCATAACTACCTTCGTCAATACCAAAATCGGTTGTAGTACCATTCAACTCCGGATCAACACCACTGTAACCTGTTAAGGTGAACAGATTGGTTGCCGATACATAAATCCTTAATTTTTGGATCCCAGCCTTTTTTAAGCTGTTGATATTGAAGGTATAACCGATCTGTGCATTACGCATGCGCACATAGGTTCCGTTTTCAACAAAGTATGAGTTAGGCGTTGCCCCGCTGCTTGTTGATGCATCAAGTTCCTGAATCGGGGCTTTTGCATTCTGATGCGTTGGTGTCCATGAATCATTAAGGGCAGTGTAGCTTTTAGCTGTTCCAAAAGAGGAATAAAAATCCCGCCAGTATTTTACACTGTTCCATAATTTATTTCCAAATGAGCCATACAGGAATATACTGGCATCAAAGTTTTTATAATTTACACCGAGGTTTAAACCGGCAGTAACTTTGGGGTTTGGATTACCAAGGAAGGTACGGTCTGCCTCGGTTATTATTCCATCGCCATTTACATCTTTATACCTGAAACGGCCTACTTTAACATCTGACTGGTAAACGGCATTGGGGTCATTCGTTATTTTTTGCGTACCCGCGTTAGCTGCATCAATTTCGCCCTGGGTATTCCAGAAACCTGCTACTTGATATCCGTAAAACTCGCCTAAGGAGTGGCCTACCTGGTTGCGGGTAATAGGGCTATCAAAACGGCTTGTTGCCGTGCCGGGGAAATAGTTTGCATCATCTGATACTCTTGATATTTTATTACTATAGGTTGTTATTGTACCCGTAGCGCTAAAATTAAGGTCGCTGCTGGCTTTAATATTGCCCGTTACCGAAATGTCAAGACCATCAGTTTTCATCTTTCCGACGTTTTGGGCAGGTACCGCTCCGTTACCGGCGGTGCCTAATTGCGTAGCCCCATATAACAGGTCTTTGATATCCTTACGGTAATAATCGGCGGTTACAGCTATTTTTCCGTCAAATAAGGTAGCATCAAAACCAAAGTTGGAGTTAATATCCTTTTCCCATAAAGCATTAGGATTTGCTATCTGGTCCTGATAGAAACCAGGGATAAGGTTTGCGGTGCCATCCAATGGATAATATGACTGACCAATGGTGCTGTTAAAAGTGATATGAGCATCCTTTGAACCCATATTCTTTTGGTTGCCCATTATACCCCAGCCGCCGCGTAATTTTAAATCACTGATCCATTTCACATCTTTCAGGAAGCTTTCCTGTGAAATACGCCAGCCGGCGCTAAATGCAGGAAAATAACCATACCGTTGATTTGTAGGGAACTTTGACGAACCATCACGACGGATGGTTGCATTAAACAGGTATTTTTCATTATAAATATAATCAAGGCGGGCAAACTCTGAGAACAGCGAATTACTGCTCCTGCTGCTGAATGTGTTTTTGTTAGTTGTACCTGTTGAAAGGTTAACATAATCAGGATCAAAAGTATAAAAGCCTTGTATACTGCCACCCAGATTGCTTGTATGGTCTTCGACGGCCTCGGTGCCTATCACCACATTAATATTATGCTTTCCAAAGGTTTTTTGATAGGTAAGTGTATTTGTCCAGTTATAGCTGTAGTCGGTATTTGAGTTTTCACTATAACTGTTTATTGTGGAGTTCTCCACGTTTTCATAGGTAGGGTAAGTAAAGGAGTGATCATTGCTGTTAACAATATCGCCGCCAAAACTGGAGCGCAGGGTTAGGCCTTTAATTATATCAGCTTCGGCAAATACGTTACCCAATATTCTGTAACTGGTTGATCCGCTTGTTTTGGTGCGGTTCTGTATAGCTACAGGGTTATTGGCGTCGCCCAGGCCTGTGCCATAACTGCCGGCATAGTTGCCCATAATATCATAAACCGGTATAATGGGCTGTTCTCTCAGCGCATGTGCAATTACCCCATCAGGATCATTGGTGCTCACCTGCCCGTGGGTAGTAGCGTTATTTACCTGCGGCGTTTTGGTGATGGAATAAGCAAGATTTTCGCCAACCCTGATGTGTTTGTTTATATTAAAGTTTGTATTTGAGCGTAAAGTATATCTTTTCAGATAGGTATCAATCAATGTACCCCGCTGGTTAAAGTAGTTAAGCGAAAACAAATAGCTTGCCTGATCGGAGCTGCCGCTTAATGATATATTGTGACTGGTCATTGGCGCGTTCTTAAATATCGCGTGATACCAATCTGTTCCGGCTTTGTTGGCCCTGGTTATCCTGTAAAAATTTCCAAAATCATCTGGCGATGTAAAATTTGGATTTACATAGTATTTTGAAGGGTTAACAGCAGGCGAACTCTCTTTAGCACCTGCGGGCGTTATATAATCAGGAACTGTATAGGCTGACCCGACGCCGGTAGGATTATACAAAGGATCTTTAAAATCATCGTCGCCCGAGTTTTTTTGCGCCGTCATTTTCAGGTCGGCCATTTGCTGTGGGGTAATGGTATTCCAAACGTTGCCGCCTTTGGGTACCTGCGAACCATAATAAGCATCATATTGGATACTTACTTTGCCCTTGCCTTTTTTGGTGGTGATGATGATAACCCCGTTTGCCGCCCGGGCTCCGTATATTGAGGCCGAACTCGCATCCTTTAAAACCTGGAACGTTTCTACGTCATTGGGGTTAAGGGTACTTACATCATAAGTTTCCATACCATCAACCACATATAATGGTGTATTATCGCCAAAGGTGTTAAACCCACGTATATGTACCTGTGGTTCTTCGCCGGGCTGGCCCGATCCGGTAACGGTAACGCCCGACGCCTGGCCCTGCAACTGGCTGTTTACTGACGATGAAGCCTGCTTGTTTAGGTCTTTAACATTTACAACCGCTACGGCGCCGGTAAGGTCCTTTTTCTTTTGCGTAGCATAGCCTACTACCACAACTTCATTTAATGATTTTGACTCCTCGACGAGTGTTACATTAATAATGGTTTGTCCGTTAACTGCTATTCGCTGTGCGGTAAATCCCAGAAATGAAAATTCAAGAGTGCCCGTACCATCAGGAAGGGTAAGGCTGTATTTACCGTTAATATCTGTTACCGTACCTAATGAGCTTCCTGCAAGCTTTACGCTTACCCCAGGCAGCGAGCCACCATTTACATCCCTAACTACACCGGTAACCGTAACTGTGGCAATACTTTTACCATCAACCGGTTTGATGATAATGATGTCATCAACTACCTGAAAGGTAAGTTTCTGACTTTGAAGCACATTTTTCATTACCGTTTCAATGGAGGCATCCTGCAGCTCTACATTTATCTTTTTATCTACATTTACCTGGTCGAGCCGATAAAAAACCGTGTATTTACTGTTTTTCTCTATCTGTTTAAACATTTGTTTAACCGAGATATTATTTACATTAAAATTGTAAACGTTTTGCGAATAGACGGTAGCATGTATATGCAGTATCCCCGTAAAGAGCAAAACAGTAACAAGCTTCATAATTTTAATCGTTTTTTGCCATGCACGCACAGCCATTGCAGATTTCCTGTCAAAATTTATCATAAATTTGTTTATTAATTAGTTAATACGATGCTTCCCCAAGCGTAGGGTATTAGCTATTGATTTTACATAGCCCGGGTGTTAGCGCACACCGGGCTTTTTTTGTTGAAGGAGTGAGAGTTATTTTTTTTCCATACGTTGTTTTAAGTTATCAATTTAGTTATCGTTGCTTTTAGTAATGTTTACAGTGTTGCCGGTTATGGAGTAGCTGATATCTGTATTCCCTTTTATAAGGTCTAATACCTTATCAATAGTGGCTACATTTTTAAAACTGCCAGAATACCTTATGTTTTTCAGGCTGGCATCATCCATATTTATTTTTACGTTGTATCTGCGCTCAAGCACTTTTGATATTTCATCAAGTGTATTGCCGTCAAACACCAACAGGTTTTCTTTCCACCCGTCATATTTATCCATCCTGGCCGAATCTATCTGCAGCACCTGGATCTCATTCAGGTTTTTAAGCTCTTGCACATCAGCGGGTTTATAAGCGTATTTTTCTTTTTGTTGCTGATAATATATGCGTAATACCTGCTGCGGCTTCACATATATACGGCTCATTTCGCGTGTGTCGCTATCAACATTTCCTTCAACTGAAACTTCGCCCTTTACTACTGTTGTTTCCAGAAACTGGTCATTTAGATAAGCTTTAAGATTAAACTTGGTGCCAATATCCCTAATGGTATAATTTTTTGTGTTTACAATAAAAGGAATAGTTTTTTTTTCGGCTGCTATTTCAAAAAATGCCTCGCCTTCCAGGTAAACCGTGCGGTTTTTTTTGCCAAAATCGGTATTATAGCTTAGTTTACTGCCTGCATTTAACCATATCAGTGTGCCGTCGCTTAAAACAACTTTTTTGATACCGCCATTGTTAACCGATACTTGCCGTATGCTTTGAACATTTTGAGCATAGTGCCCTATCAACAAAGCCGAAAGTATACCGAACATTACAACTACAGCTGCTATCTTACTCCACTTATATAATTGCCTGTATTTGGTTTCCTGCGGAATCACCAATGACGAAAATTTGTTAAAAGCTTTTTCTTCATCAACAACCCCCGGTTTCAGGTACAGCATGTTTTGCCAGGTTTCATACAGCTGGGCAAAATACTGCGCGTTCTCCGGATGCGCGTTTATCCAATTCCTAACCTGGTCGGTCTCACTTTCGTCAGCCTCGCGGGTAATGTACTTTACTAATAATAGTTTTATCTCTTCGTTGTCCATTCCTGTTATAATAGCATGACAATTAAAAGCGGGCTTACCCTCAAAGTCCGGAAAAAAAAATTACGGATATGTAATAAGCAGATATGGTGTTAAGCTTTTATTCTAAAAACATTTTGCCGGGATACTGGTAATTAGGTAGTTATCAGTAAGCTCATGGAGCGGGAATTAATCTCTTTGTTTGTTAATATTTGAAATTTGCAAATAATGGATTGATTTGTTCAAACACCGGGCTTCATTTGATTACCATCTTTGCATCAATAAAAATTAAAACAAATGGAAAACAAAAATAAGATAGCTTTAGTAACCGGCGGCAGTCGCGGGTTGGGCAAAGACATGGCTTTACGGCTTGCAGAAAAAGGTATAGATGTTATCCTTACTTACCACAGCAAAGAGCAGGAGGCGCAAAACGTTGTAGCACAAATTGAACAAAGCGGACAAAAGGCGGCCGCGCTTCAGCTTAACACAGGTGATATAAAAAGCTTTGATGCCTTTGTTGACCAGCTGAAAGATACATTAACCAATAAGTTTGGCGCCAGCCACATTGATTTTTTGATCAATAATGCCGGCATTGGCGGATATAAACTTATAAGCGAAGTAACAGAGGAGTTTTTTGACGAACTGCTGAACATTCACTATAAGGGCGTTTATTTTTTAACACAAAAAGTGATTCCTCTTATGAATGACGGCGGCGGTATTGTTAATGTATCAAGCGGCCTCACCCGCGTCGCCCTTCCCAGGTCATCAGCCTATGCTTCTATGAAAGGTGCCATTGAAGTATTTACCCGGTACCTGGCCAAAGAGCTGGGAGCGCGCGGAATCAGGGCCAATACAATAGCCCCAGGTGCTATATTAACCGATTTCGGCGGCGGGCACCTCAGAGCAAGTGAACAATCGCAAAAGCTGGTGAGCGATATGACCGCATTGGGCCGACCTGGAGAAGCGGAGGATATTGGCGGTGTAGTTGCCTTTTTATGTACAGAGGACGCGCGTTGGGTTAATGGCCAGCGTATTGAAGTTTCCGGCGGAATGCTGGTTTAATAATAGTACTATAAACAAAAAAGCAGGGTGATGCAGTTCGGCATCACCCTGCTTTTTTTGTTTATAGCAAGGCCTGCAGGATATTCGGGTATATGATTAAAAAGCATATATTAATTGTGTGCAGTGTACACTATGCAAAATGTTTTATAATTGTTTTAGTAATATTCCCATATTAAATTTGAAGGTTTTGGAAAAAATACTTAACTTGTTAAAGTTTTTTAAAAAGTACCGCGTTGATAAAGCATGAAATAAATGATTACCAAAAGCAACGATATACTAATTACAAAACTTACTCAGGGTGATGCCGGGGCATTTGAAGTTTTATTTAAACTTTACTACACCCGCCTTACATTTTTTGCCAACCGGTTTGTAAATGATCTTTCTGTAGCCGAAGAAATTGTTGCCGACGTATTTACGCTTTTATGGGAAAAGGGGCATGAGGTTACATTTTCAACATCGGTAAATGCCTATCTTTTTAAAATGGTGCAAAACCGTAGCCTTAATTATTTAAAGCATCAAAAGATCGAGAATTTATATGTTACTTATCTGGAAAAGAACGATCTTTTTAATGAAATGCGCAGCGTTGTTGAAAATGGTTATGACGAAAAAGAGCTGGCCGAGCAAATAAATGCTGCTATAAATACCCTACCTTATAAGTGCCGTGAAATTTTTGTGTTGAGCCGTTTCAGCGATATGAAATATAAGGATATAGCCAACCAACTCAAAATATCACCTAAAACTGTTGAACGCCAGGTGAGTATTGCCCTTGAAAAATTAAGGCGCACGTTAAAGCATGTAACCTATATGCTGTTTTTATAAGCGGGCGCCATTTGCTCCAGTTTCCTGATATCGCGATAGCAAATGTAAAGCGGTATAATACCAAAAACACCAAAACAGCAATCAATAAACCGCCAGTAAACCGGGATACCACGTATTGGCCCGGCAATAAAAGCCAGCGGGAATACCATAATACAGGCAATCATACCAAACTCAATTACCCAGATATTTTTTACCGGATCTCTCAGCGGCCCGATAAACACCGTAGCTATAACGAGGTGTCCGAATGCGAGCCAGTCGGTACCATAGCTTAAGTAAGGATAATTTTGGTTAGTGATTTTTACAGCCGTATAGATCTTCGTGATCCAGGGCTGTATAAAGGCCGGAAAACTTTGCGCGTGCGCGGCGAAAAATGATAGTTCTGTTTCAATAGGGAATGCGGTTACCCCACTTAATACCAGCCCTATAATAAATATGATAACCCAGGTTTTTACTCTTTTGCGTAACTGCAGCTCGTTTTGCATGACGGGGTGAATGTAAAAAATCTTCACCAATTATATGCGCAGATTTATCAGCGGCCGCCGCAATATTTTGCAATGAAACTGTCGGCTTTATCACTGCCTATATTACGGATAAAATTCCAGTCGGTGCAGGCGCTTTCCTTGTCGCCTTGCTTTAATTTTTCATTGGCCTGTTTCAGCAGGTCACTTATCAGCTCGTCATCAAACCCCAATTGTTTTTTCAGGGTAAGAATATACTGTTCCTTTGACAGGTCGGCCTTGCCTTTGTATTTATTGATGTAATAGTTGGTCACCGCGTTTTCAAGCTCCTGCCGGTTCTTATAATCATCAATAGCTGCCTGCATGTTGGCGGCACTTACGTTTCCACAACGGTTTGTTTCGGGGTCAAACCTAATAGGTTGTACCAGGGTGGTTGTGGTTACATAATCAGCCGGTACTATCCATTGGCCCGACGTAAGTTTTATAACCCGCAGGGCTTCATCATCAAGATCAATACCCAAACCCCGCTGTACTTTAGCATCAGCAACGCGCCCGTTTTTATCAAGCTTAAAGGCCACATCAATAGTTCCCGAAATACAATTTTGCCTGGAATATTCGGGATATACTATTTTAGATTTTAAAAAAACACTAAGCGCTTGAGGCCCGCCTTTAAAAGCCGGCTGGGCAAAAACAGCAAATGTTGATGCCAGCATTACGATGGGGCTTATGAACAAGCGTTTTATCATCATATAAATATCGACAATTAAACGGATATAAAGTTTAACGAAGGGGGTAGATTTAAAACCCAAGCAGTAGCCCCGGATCAGGAATGTTTTTCCGGTATTTTTCCTTTTCTGAATACTTGCATACACCGGGATAATCGCCATAGTTCCCTTCCATGTCAAACATAAGCTGGAAATGAAGATGTGGCGGCCACTGGCCGTTTTCCTGATTGTTGCCCAATGTGGCTATCTGCTGATTTTTGTGTACAGACATACCAACGCTCAATCCATCCAAACTTTGGCGGCTCAGGTGGCCATACAGGCTATACAGAGCCAAACCGTTAAGGTCATGCTGCAATATAATTGCCGGGCCATAGTCGCCCTGGTTATTATTATCCTGAAAGCTATGTACTTTGCCGGCAAGTGGCGCATAAACCGGTGTGCCGGCATCGCTCCATATATCAATTCCAAGGTGCAGGCGGCGGGGCTCGTCCTCTGTATCAAAATGCGAGCTTACAGCATATATGGTTCGATGTTCCATATAACCGCCAATGCCATACCGGCAATTATTGGCCCGTAGTTTATCGCTCACCCAATTGCTGAAGGCTTGCGTATCAGCAATAATTGCTGTGGTTAGTTCCGTATTGGCAGCGGTAAGGTCAAGCGGAAAAAGCCGGTCGGTACCGGCATTATAATCAACCACTTTGCCAACAGCTTCGGGGTTGTTTTGCAAATAAGTTTTTAAACGGGCATGAAGGTCCATCCAAATATATTATTCGGCGTCGGGCTGGCGTTCTTCTTTGCTTATTTTTTCAAATATCTTATCCATGCGTTCCACGTATTCGCTGGTATCATCAACAAAAAACTCCAGCTGCGGAATTATCCGCACCTGGTCTTTAATGCGGGCTCCCAGCTTATACCTGATCTCCGAAGCGTGCGACTTGATGGTTTGAAGGGCCAGTTGCAAATTGTTATTTCCAAAAAAGCTTAAAAATATACGTGCGATAGCCAGATCGGGAGTTACGCGTACCTTAGTAATGGTTACCAGGGTATTGGGCAGGTAATTTACACCTTCCCGCTGAAATATTGCAGCCAGGTCCTGCTGTATTACTCCGGCAAATTTTTGCTGACGTTTTGATTCCATAGTTATTAGTTAACGCCACAGTGGCAGATGAGTTTTATTTATTTTTACGCCTAAATATGCAGGTCTTGTTAATAATTAAAGCTATTAATAATAAATAACTAATTGCACATATCCTGGGGTATCTCTTTGGTTATTTTTATTAATTTTTTTACTACCAGCGTGCTATCATATTCAGAACCCATACCCTCTATGCCCGATTTTGATTTAATGCCCTCTACCTCAACGTACACCGGCTCATAAGGCTTTTCAAAGTTTAGTTGTGAGTATTGCAGCTCAAGCTGGGCCGAGCTGTCGGCCACCCAAAATTCGCGGCCGCTGTCACAATCTTTAAATGATTTGATTTCGGGGCCAAAGCTGTACAGTCCCTTATAAATTGTAGGTTCGTCAGTCTTTGGTGATTTTCTGTTACATGAGCATGCAGCAATTAAAACAAGTAAGAATGCGAAACATTTAATATACTTTATCCTCATATAACAAATTTACAAATCCTGTTTGATTTCGTCCAGTCCTTTAATGCTTAACCGGGCACTTATTCCAGCCGCTATTACAGATATTACTGTTACCGTTAAAAATACCAGGCCAAAATTGGCAATATCAATATCAATCGGATAGGCATCAATTACTGACATTTGCGCTCCCATTTTTATTAAGCCATAGTGCTGCTGCAGCAGGCAAAAGCCAAGGCCAAGTAAAATACCCACAACACAACCAACCAATGATATCATCATTCCCTCAAAAAAGAAAATGCCCTGAATGGTTTGCTTGTTGGCGCCCAGGCTGCTTAAAATAGCAATATCCTTGCGCTTATCTATCACCAGCATGGTTAACGAGCCAATGATATTAAATATTGCTATGATGAGCACAAAGGTAAGTATCATAAATATTGACCAGCGCTCATAATTAAGTGTTTTATATAGCTCGGTGTTTTGTTCCTTGCGGTTTTTTACAGTAAACTTATTACCTATTTCGTCTTTTATTTTATTTTGGATCCATGTTAAGTTAGTGCCCCGTTTATAAGTAAGCTCAATTGATGACACTTCTTTTGGCTGATCCAGCAGCTCGCGGGCAAACTCAATCGGGGTAACCAGGATATCGTCAAATTCCTGCTGTATGGCAAATACACCCGATGCGTTAATTGGCCTTACTACAAATTCATTTAAAGGGTTGGCAGAGTTTACCACACCGCGCCTGGGTGAAAATATTTGCAGGGGCGACAAGCTATCATGTACGTTGATCCCCAGATTGGCTTGTATGGTTGCGCCAACCACGGCAAACATCTGCCCGTTACTTTTAAGGGTAAATGAACCATTTGAAACGGTGCTGTCTAACTGTTTGTTCTTTAAAAAATCATCGCTTACTCCTTTAATTGTCCCAAGAAACGTTCTGTCTCCGTACTTTATGAGCACTTTTTCCTGTAACACCTGGGTGTAGGAGATGAGGCGAGTATCTGTATGAAGCTTGTTGAAGTAGGGGGTATTGGGGTCAAAGGTTTTGCCCAGATGGGCTTCTATTTTTATTTCGGGCGTAAAGTTACTGTATAATGAAAGGATCACTTTTTCGAAGCCGTTGAATACCGACAGTATAATGATGAGGGCCGCGCTGCCAATTAAAACCCCAAGCATGGATATGCCCGAAATAATATTGATGACATGCATCTTTTTGCCCGAAAACAGGTACCGCTTAGCTATGTATACGGAAGTATTCAATTACGTTGTGAGTTTACGTTATACGTTTTGATCTGTAAATTACTATTTTTTTGCAAACGTATTACGTAAAACGTATCACGTACAACTTTAGCATTTTGTTAATTTATAAACGGGTTGTTTTGTTTTTCATATCCAATAGTGGTTTCGGGGCCATGGCCGGGATAAACGGTGCAATCATCGGGCAGGGCAAATAGTTTAGTGGTGATATTATCGATCAGCTGATTGAAATTACCGCCAGGCAGGTCATAACGACCAATGCTGTTTCTGAACAACACATCGCCGCCTATTAAAATATTGGCACCCTTGTCATAAAAACATAAAGAGGCCGGCGAATGGCCCGGCGCAAATATCAAATTTAACGTGGTGTTGCCAAATTGTATGCTGCCGGTTTCGGGCAGGTACTCATCAGGCAGGGGAGATACTTCATACCGGATACCCATTTGCGGAGCGTAGGCCACAACAGATGCTAAAACAGGCGCCTCGCCAATATTAAATTTAGGCTTTAAACCATACTTGTCAAATATGAATTTATTGCCCAGCACGTGATCAATATGGCAGTGGGTATTGAGCAGCAGCACGGGTTTCAGGTTATTGTCTTTTATAAAATTTACTACCACATTTTGTTCGGTAGCGGTATACATTCCAGGGTCAATAATTACACATTCGCCGCTTTCATCATATAACAAGTAAGTGTTTTCCTGGTAAGGGTTATTTACAAATGATTTAACTTTTGCCATAGGGCAAAAGTACGCATTTAATTGAACGCCAAATATGGAACATCTAAGTTTGGAGTTAACTGCTTCAGTATCGGACATCCAAAATCGGGTGCCCGATATTTTCCATATTATTGTTTACTAATCCTCCACCAGCTCTACCTCAGCAACCGGACTAAATAAGTAAACGCGCTTAGTGGCTATTTCTATACATTTAAACCGCTTGCGCAATTGCTCTTCTTTACGGAACACCCGGTCGCCTTTTATTTTGAACAGCGCTTTAAACGGCACTTTCTCTACAGTGAGCAATGATTCTTTTGGCTCATCATACCTGCGCAGCGAGCGGTACAGGTTAAGATCGGAGCAACTGGAGGCGGCCGGATTATTCAAATAACTGGTGATGGCGTGTTTAACATCCTGCGGAAAAATATCCTTTTCAAAAAAGGGCTGCATCATTTTTTTGAAATTGGCCTTCCACTCGGTGCCGTGTGGCTTGGCTTTATGTTTATGCTCGTTCCAGGTGTGCAGGTGTGCAAACTCGTGTACGGTAGTTACCAAAAAAGCATAGGGGTTAAGATCATAATTGACCGAGATGCGGTGGCCTTTACCACCGTGGGGCGAACGGTAATCGCCAAATTTGCTGCCGCGGTTGCGCGAAATCTTAAATTCGCATTTAAAGTAGTCAATCCAGCGGCCAATCAGCGGTGCCGCATCAGGTGGAAGATACTTTTCTAAAACTTTTACTTTATCCAATTTTTACCTCAATACAAATATAGTAACCCTTTAGTGGATAGTCCAAAGATCATGGTTGATAGTTTGTAAAGTTATTAGTTAAGGAGTTTAGCCAAACTTGTTAATTAGGAGGCACGGGTTATGAACTTACTTTAGCAGGGTATATACTATAAAGCTGGCCGTGTACGCCAGAACAGTCATATAAGCAAACTGGGCGGCGGGCCAGCGCCAGTTCTTGGTTTCGCGGTATACCACGGCCACGGTGCTGGCGCATTGCATTGCAAAGGCATAAAACATCATGAGCGAAAAGGCTACAGCCAGTGTAAATACCGGTTGCCCGGTGTTTGGATTGGTGGCACTGTGCATTTTCTGCTGTACCGATTCCAGTTTATCAGCGTCGCCCTCCACGCTGTAAATAGTAGCCATGGTGCCTACAAATACCTCGCGGGCTGCAAATGAGCTAATAAGCGCTATACCTATTTTCCAATCAAACCCAAGCGGTTTAATTACCGGCTCAATCACATGGCCAAATACCCCCGCATAAGATGTTTCCAGCTTTTCAGACGCGACAACCTTGTTCAGGCTATCGGGCGTCATGGTTTTGGTGTATTGTGATTGACTGTATTTTTGGTCTATCCGGGCAAAAGTATTGCCGGGGCCGTATGATTTAAGCACCCAAAGTATAATAGAGACAGCAATGATGACCTTGCCAGCTTGTAAAACAAATGTTTTGGAGCGGTCATACATGGTAAAACCAACATTTTTCCACCTTGGCATACGGTACACCGGCAGCTCCATAATAAAGTAACCGCGTTCCCTGGCCTTTAAAATAAATTTCATTACAAAAGCCACCGTAATGGCCGATACGATGCTGAGCAGATACATTGCGGTAAGCGCCAGCCCCTGCAGGTTAAACAGCCACCATACATTACGGTTGGGCACAACCAGCGCTATAAGCAAGGTATAAACCGGCAAACGTGCGGAGCAGGCCACCAGTGGAGTAACCATTATGGTGATCATCCGGTCTTTCCAGTTCTCAATGTTGCGTGTGCTCATGATAGATGGCACGGCGCAGGCAAAGCCGCCAATTAATGGCACCACTGATTTGCCGTTTAAGCCAACCTTGCGCATTACCTTATCCATCATAAATGTAACCCGCGACATGTAGCCGGTATCTTCTAAAATGGATATCAGGGCAAATAAAATGGCTATCTGCGGAATAAATACCATTACGCCGCTTAAGCCGGCCAATACGCCATCAACCAGCAAGTTAACCAACGGACCCGGAGGTAAGGTTTTACTGATTACGCTTTGCAGCCAGATGAACAGATCTTCGATGAGTGTCATCGGGTAAGCCGACCATGAGAATATGGCCTGAAATATGAACATTAGTATGGCAAAGAAAATTACAAAGCCAAATACCTTATGCGTAAGTATTTTGTCGATCCTGTTGCTTATTGATTCGTCATGCGCCGTTTCGGGCTTTTTAACGGTATCATACAGCAGGTCATTTATAAAGTTATAACGGGCTATGGTTTCGGCCGCCTGCGCCTTTTGCGAATGGAATGAAAACTCCTGTTCCAGCTGTTCAATATGATCACTTTCGGTGGTTGAAAGATAGCTTACGGTTTCATGCTGGTGTGCCAGCTGCAGGGCAAAATAAGGGTTGTCAATTTTCAGGTCGTTCTTAATTTGTCCTATTATTTGCGGGGCAATAGCCTCTACATCAATAGTATCCTGTTGCAGTGCAACTTTATTGGCATAGGCAATGGTGCTTTTTAGCTGATCTATCCCTTTAATCTTACGTGCTGAAATGGGCACCACAGGCACGCCCAGTTTTTTAGCAAACAGATCAATGTCAATAGTAATACCTGCCTTATCAGATACATCTATCATGTTTAAGGCAACTACAACGGGTATTTTTAAATCGGCTATCTGGGTGTAGAGCAACAGGTTGCGCTTTAGGTTTGATGCATCAAGTATCACCACGATCAGATCGGGTATCAAACCTTTGGCCTTATCGGCCAAAACAGAAAATACAATGGATTCGTCCTTGCTTTTTGGATAGATGCTGTAAGTGCCGGGTAAGTCAATGATTTCGGCCATGCGGCCATCTGGTAGCTGGCAAAAGCCTGTCTTTTTATCAACAGTAATTCCCGGAAAATTTCCTATTTTTTGATTAAGACCGGTTAAAATGTTAAAGAGAGTTGATTTACCGGTGTTTGGATTTCCTACAAGTGCAACTCTTATATCGGCTTTCAATGGTTACAAAACTATTGCAAAATAATGGTGGAGGCTTCAAATTTACGCAGACTTAACTGGTAGCCCGAAACGTGGATGGCAATTGGATCGCCAAGGGGGGCAATACGTGAAATTCTTATTTCCTCGCCGGGCAAGCAACCCATTTCCATCAATTTTACTGACATTTCCAGATCAGTAAATTCCTTTACAATTCCTGTTTCGCCTACTTCAAGTTGTGAAAGTTTCATCGTATAATTTTAACCACAGCAAATGTAATCTTATTTATATTAAATCCAAATAAGAACGCCTGCAAATATGCAGATTTCAAATATGCCAACGAAAACTGATTAAATTATGACAAGACGGGTTTACTTATACCGATTTTGAAGACTGAAAATACTTGCTATTGTTAGAAGCCCATCAGCATATTGTGAGATGGGAGTTTGTTTTTACCTTGCCAAAATGCGGGCAGCCGCAGCCTTTTTTAAATATTCCGCAGGATGAAAGGCTCATTAATACTATTGCCCCCGCTAATATGAGTTTACCTTTTTTCATAACCAATTGCTCCAATTGTTACCATCACGCTAAAAATTCCCATACACGTCCCCAGGGTATCCGCAAACAGGTCGCTCCAGTCGGCGCTGCGCCATGTAAAAATGGTGAGCTGAAGAATTTCTATCAGCCCACCAAAAATAATAGCAAACACTGTAACTAAAACAGCTTGTTTATACGAGAAGGCCATAGGTTTTTGTTGCCTTATTATTCCGTTACAATAAAGTACTACCAGCGTGAAAAAGAAACCGGTATGGGTAAGCTTATCAAAACCCGGAAAAAACATGGGGGAGTCGCCCACATCGCCCAGGTTGGCCGTGCACATTATAAAAACAAATAAGGCCCACAAAATAGTGAGCCCGTGATATTTTAAGAAAGAAATCATTTAAACTCCGATAACCGTCTTGTAATCATCAGCCGATAACAGGGAATCTACAGATCCGGCATCAGCAAGAGATATCTTAACCATCCAGCCTTCGCCATAAGGATCGGTGTTTACCAGTTCGGGCTGGCTGTTTAAAGCCGCATTAACCTCGGTAACTGTACCAGCAACCGGCATAAACAGGTCTGACACGGTTTTTACCGCCTCAACGGTTCCAAAAACCTCATCCTTAGCAACTTCTTTCCCAAGGGATGCAATATCAATGTAAACAATATCGCCTAATTCGCCCTGTGCAAACTCTGTGATACCTACGTATGCTTCATTGCCTTCAACTCTTATCCACTCGTGGTCTTTGGTGTATTTTAATTCAGCGGGAAAATTCATGTTGTTGATTTTATGTGCTCAAAAATAATAAAACTTTAGGCTATCACAATATTTTAAGATTTATTGTGGGGGCCGTTGTTTGAACCGTGATTAAGTAAGATTTATTGGATCTTTGGATTTTCCATATCCAAACAATCCTTTAACCCCAGGAATCCCGGTTCATATAAAGTTTTGGTTCAGACAAACCCGCTTACGCTGCATTAGAAATATATTTAACCAGGCTTCTTTTAGCTATAGGCAATAAAGTTTGCTCAAGCGGGAAAGTGATGTCGCTATGAACATAATATACTGCCGGATTTGGCAAAAACTTATTCCGGTTTATTAAATTCAGCTTCATAGCCTCGGGGGTGTTGGTTATGCTGTGTTCATATGTATCAATAAATGATACGTTTATGCCACGGTATTTATCGTCTTTCCCTTCAAAAATGGTAAGCTGGTACTCATATATCCGGTTGGTACGCTCTTTTCCATTATGCAATGAAAAGTACCCGTGATATGGCATCAGGGGCTCAATGCCAACGGGGTTAATGTTAAGACGGCTTTCCACAAAGTCATATATTTCCTTACCCGTTTGTATAGTGTTATCCATCTTGGACATAGCATAGGCTATAATTTGCTCAATTTCCTGCATGCTTTGATCGTCCTGGATTATTTTTTGATAGGTAAGTTTTACGGCATCAATATCGGCTTGGGTCAGGCGTTGCGGAAATGCCTGCTGCAGCAATGATTTGTTCTTTTTAAAGTCAATAAGATTATTGTAGTGAAAGATCAAATCGGCAAGATTGGGGTACAACCTGCTCTTATCAAAATGACGGTTAATTTCCTGTAGATAATTTAACAGGACATACTTTTTGTGTTCAAAATCAATGTATCCTTCAATAAACCAATTTACGCCTAATGCTTTCATTTTTCAGGCTCCTTTCAATAGCTTAAATTAAACAAAAAACACCAACTTTGCAATATGCCTTATGGAACCCTTTATTTAATACCCGTACCGCTTGCCGAAGAAGCGGCCGCCAAATCATTTACTCCTTACCTGGTTGATACTATTAACAGTATCAAAGAATACATTGTGGAAAATGAAAAAACCGCACGTAAATTTTTAAAACAAGCCGGTTTAAAAATCCCGCAAAGCGAGTTGATTGTACATGACTACAGCAAACATAACCGGGATATGGGTAAAGCTGAATTTTTTAAGGGCCTGCAAGCCGGCAATGATGTTGGCCTGATGAGTGAGGCCGGTTGCCCCGGCATAGCCGACCCGGGCGCGGAAATTGTGGACAAAGCCCATCGCATGGGTATAAAAGTGGTGCCGCTGGTTGGGCCAAGCTCCATTTTGCTGGCGCTTATGGCTTCGGGCTTTAACGGGCAAAGTTTTACATTTCATGGTTATCTGCCTATTGACAAAGTGCTGCGCAGTAAAAAGATTAAAGAACTGGAAGGCCTGGCCAACCGGTTAGATCAAACCCAGATATTTATTGAAACGCCTTTTCGCAACAATCCGTTGCTGGAGGAGATATTGAAAACCGCCGGCCCTAAAACCAAACTTTGCATAGCCTGTGATTTAACTGCCGCTACAGAGTTTGTGCAAACTAAAACTATAGCCGAATGGCAAAAAAAGATTCCTGAATTACATAAGAGGCCAACAATTTTCCTGCTTTTTCATTAGTAAATAATGACACTTACCCAGCAAAATACCAGCGTACTGATAGTTGGAGCCGGTCCTTCGGGGCTGATGATGGCTGCCCAGCTATTGCGCTATGGTGTTCAGCCTGTAATTATTGATAGTAAGCAAGGGCCTACCAACCAATCAAAAGCATTGGCGGTGCAGGCCCGTTCGCTTGAAATTTACAGGCAAATGGGTGTTATTGAAACCATTATAAAAGGTGGTAAGCAAGCCGACGGGATAGTTTTTAACCAGGAGGGAAAAGAAGTAGCCGCCTTGTCTTTAAATAATGTAGGCGGCGGAGAAACTCCTTTCCCTTTTGTACATCTTTATCAGCAAAGTAAAAACGAACGCCTGCTGCTTGATTATTTAACGCTCAATTGCTGCCCGGTTTATTGGGACACCTCGCTGCTGTCCCTTGAACAAAATGAAGGCAGGATCACTGTGCAGTTAGAGAGCGATAACGAGACACAAACCATCAGTTGTGACTGGCTGATAGGCGCCGACGGCGCGCATAGCCAGGTACGCAGGCAAATACAGGTATCTTTTACCGGCGATACTTATCAGCACCAGTTTTACCTGGCCGATATTAAAATAACCAATGCCTTGGGCAACCGGGTAAACCTGTTTTTATCAAAAAAAGGGTTTGCCGGTTTTTTTCCAATGCCCGAAGATCAGTGTTACAGGATTGTTGGCCAGCTGCCCGATGCGGTGGTTAAAGCCGATGATCTGGTTATAAATGACATTTTGCCACACCTTAATGCCGTAACCGGTACAATTATAAAGGTTGAACAAACCAACTGGTTCACTACCTATCGTTTGCACCACCGCATGGCTGATAACTTTAGGCAGGGGCGGTGTTTTTTAATTGGCGATGCCGCGCATATCCACTCGCCCGTAGGCGGGCAGGGCATGAACACAGGCTTGCAGGATGCTTATAACCTGGCCTGGAAACTGGCCGGGGTTGTAAATAACCAGCTTAATGAAACCGTTTTGAATAGTTATGCCGCCGAGCGGATGCCGGTTGCCAAAGACCTGCTGAACACTACTGATCGTATCTTTAAAATGATACTATCGGGCAATTGGGCCATTAACCTGTTTAAGAAATGGGTACTGCCAGCGGTATTGAAAACAGTTTGGAGTAAACCTACGTTAAGAAACGCATTTTTTAAACGGGTATCGCAAATTAGTATATCTTACCGGGATAGCAATATCAACCTGCACCTAAGCCATAACTCGCCTGTAAAAGCTGGCGACAGATTACCTTATCTGAAAGTATTTGACGAGAAGAAACAACTGGAAACCGACCTGCATGAGTGGTGCGGCAAACCCGGTTTTACCATGATAGCCATGGGCAAATTAAAGGAAATAGATCTTTTCACTTTAGCAAAGTGGATTACCCAAAGGTACCCCGCCGGCCTTAATTTTTTTTACCTGCCACCATCAGGCAGGAACCAGCATGTATTTGATGCTTTTGGGATAGCAGAGAACCAAAAGCGAGCGCTCATTGTGCGCCCGGATATGCACATCGGTTACATTAATGATGTGGTAGATATTGACATGATGGATAATTACTTACAGAATATAATTGGATTTAAATAAAAAAATTGCAGGGCAAGCTGCAAGAGCAGCATAGCAGTTGTCAAGAAAAAAGCGCCTATAAAGTAACGCATTCAAAACCGGTAATAAAAAAAGTATCGGTAATTAGCAGGTTTGTATAGATGAACTACCCGTGTATAGATTCACTTTTACCGTAGTTCTGTATTACCCGGGCCTCATATTCCAAAAACTCTTTCCAGCGTGCATCCACATCTGTTTCAACCGAGTACTTTTTGGCCAGACGAATGAATGTGGCATAATGCGTGGCTTCGCTTATCATGAGCTCATGATAAAATTCAGAGAGGTACGCATCATTTATATTTTCAGATAATACCTTAAACCGCTCACAGCTGCGGGCTTCTATCATAGCCGAAAACAACAAGCGATCTATCAGTTGAGCTTCGCGGCCACCGCCGGTAATTATAAATTTGCGCAGTTCATTCACGTAATTATCCTTGCGCTCACGGCCCAGTACAAAGCCACGTTCAAGGATAATATCATGCACCCGTTTAAAGTGATCCATCTCTTCCTGCACCAGCAATGCCATCTCCTGCACCAGATCAGACAGGTTGGGGTTTTGTACTATGAGGGTAATGGCGTTGCTTGCCGCTTTTTGCTCGCAAAAAGCATGATCGGTCAAAAGCTCCTCAATATTGCTTTCCACAACATTTTTAACCCAAAGCGGATCAGTAGGCAGCTGTAATTTAAGTATGGTTTTTTCCATCACGATAACAAAGATAGTTGAAGAAGGGTGAAAGGTAAAAGGATAAAGCTAAAAGATAAAGAAAAGGATGGCCGGGAAGAAAAGGTAAAGGCTAATTAAGCTGTAAGGATAAACTTTTTTATTCCTTAACTTTTCGCCTACCTATACAAACTTTTGCTCTCAATGAATTTCAAAACCGGGTCGGGCACAAAATATTGAACGTTCTTTTTTTCAGCGATGGATTTACGGATGAACGTTGCAGACAGTTCCATTAGCGGGGTCATGGTGATGGTAACTGATGGATGACTTGCCAGCTCGGCATTTTCATAACCAGGGCGCGGATAAACAAATATATTGTAGTCACGCAATATTAACTTGTAGTTTTTCCATTTATGTAATGTCCCCAAATTGTCTGACCCCATAATGAGGGCGAACTCATGCTCGGGATACTTTTCTTTCAGATGGGTTAGGGTGTCAATGGTATATGATGGTTGCGGCAGCCTCAATTCCACATCGCTTACCGCAATATTAGTGGCGTGATCTGTGGCCAAACGGGCCATTTCAAGCCGGTCATAAGTATTAATAAGGTCGCCATACTTTTTAAGCGGGTTTTGTGGCGATACCACCAGCCAAACCTTATCAAGAGAGGTGTGGTTGGCCATATAATTAGCAATGATCAAATGCCCTATGTGTATAGGGTTAAATGAGCCAAACAATAAACCTATTTTCATATCAGGAGCCCCCTTAACCCCCGAAGGGGAATAAACGAATATATTTTTTGACGAATGTGAAGCCCTGACTAAACTTAGTATCCTCCCTTTAGAGGACCGGGGAGTTAATAAAGTTCCTTACCATCTCCTCTGCTTCCTTGCAAGCCGTTTCAAGATCGTAATTTTTAAGAATAATATCAAATTGCGGGGCGTATTTTAGTTCTTTTTCGGCCTTGGCAAAGCGTTCTTTTAATTTTTCTTCGCTATCAGTACCCCGGCCTGTAAGGCGCTCAATCAAAACCTCTAATGACGGGGGCTGCACAAATATGGCCAGCGCCTGTCCGTCGTATTTACGTTTAAGGTGCATACCGCCTTCAACATCAATATCAAATATTACTGTTTTGCCTTTTTGCCATATCCGCTCAATTTCGGTACGCAGCGTGCCGTAAAATGTACCGCTATAAACCTCTTCAAATTCAACAAATTGTTTTTTGGCAATGCGGTGTAAAAACTCCTCTTTACTTATAAAATAATAGTCTTTTTCATGCACCTCATCACCGCGACATTCACGGGTTGTTGCCGAAATTGAGAACTCAAGCTCAGGCATTTTACTAAGCAAGTGATGTACTATGGTGGTTTTACCCGCTCCTGACGGAGCCGAAAATATGACGAGTTTACCTTCTTTGGTCATTGGTGTATTAGTTCATTTGCTCATTTGTTCGCTGGTACAATTTTTCATCGGTAAAAAACCGATGGGCTAATGAACCATTGAACGAATGAACTATAAAACGTTCAATAATTGTTCTTTAATTTTTTCGAGCTCTTCTTTCATGCCAACTACCAGCTTTTGAATATTGGCATCGTTGGCTTTTGAGCCCAGAGTGTTTATTTCACGTCCAATCTCCTGCGATATAAAGCCCAGCTTTTTACCATTGGCATCAGCATTTTTCAGGGTTTCAATAAAATATTCACAATGCGTTTTAAGCCTTATTTTCTCTTCGGTAATGTCAAGCTTATCAATATAATATATCAGTTCCTGTTCAAAACGGTTTTGATCAATAGCTTCGCGGTTAGCGGCCTCATTTAAAAAGGTGTTCAGCCTTTCGCGTATCAGGGGGATGCGTTTGGGGTCTTCCAGTTCAACCAGTTCCAGGTTTTTCAGAATGATGCCAATGCGATATTTGAGGTCATTTTCCAGTACATTTCCTTCATCAACCCTAAATTGCTGAAATGCCGCCAATGCCTGCTGAAATGTTTTTTCAACCTGTTTCCACTCATCTTCAGATACGGTTTCATCATCATATTTAACAACCTCGGGCAACCCAAGGGCAAGCTCTAACAGATTGGTGGCCGGTTCATTAAGTTCCTGGCTTACATCTTTAAGCTGCTGGTAGTACTGCTTTAGTAAGGCACGGTCAATACCGGCTGCCCGCACCGCAGCATTTACCTGCTCTGCATTAATGGACAGGTTCACTTTGCCACGCTCAATTTGTTTACTGCAATCGTTGCGAAGCTGAAACTCTTTTTCGGAAAATATTTTAGGCAGCCGAAGTGATAGTTCAAGAAATTTACTGTTCAGGGATTTGATCTCAACGGTATATTTTGTATTACCTGAATCAAAACTGGCAATTCCATACCCTGTCATGGATTTTATCATGTGCAAAGATAGGATTTTTAGTTTGAAAGTTGGAAAAGCCCGATAGGTCTGAAAATGAGCTCGGTTCGCGAGAAAAAGCTTTGTTGTTATTGCTGGCGTTTCCTGCTTCTTCAATTTTCTGATCTGCATATTTTAACACTTTTTCACACTTAGAGTAAAATACAGTTGGTATATTTACGTTCTATAAATATTAATGCGCTATCGCTTTTACCTGCTTCTAACCATCTGCTTTTGTTTTGTTTTAAAGGCATCAGCACAGGAATTTACCCTTAAAGGCGTGATCTCCAAAAAAAGCTCGCCCGATCGTATCGGTCAGGTGCTGATCAAAAATCTGAAAACAAATAACCTGATGATAAGTGATGATCTGGGGTGGTTCTCTATAAAAGCCTCTGCTGGTGATACTCTGCTTTTTACTAAGGATGAGTTTACACCTCAAAAAGTGGTTGTGCTTAACAACAGCGATATGCCTGTATATATGCAGCCCGTTATAAAACTTAATGAGGTGAAGGTTTTAGGGCAAACTAAAAAGCAGGAGCTTAATGATGTAATGAGCGACTATCGCAAACAGGGTACATTTTATAATGGAAAGCCGCCTGTGCTTTCTTTCTTAGCGAACCCACTTACAGGCATTTATGAGCTGTTTGGCAAAACTCCGGGGCGGGCACGGCGCTTTGCCAATTTTGCAAAAGGCGAGGCGGAGCAAGCCGAAATTAACAGGCGGTACAATGTTAGTTTTGTAAAGCAGTACACCAGACTGCCTACTGACAGCGCCGCTCGCAGGTTCATGAATTACTATACGCCATCATACGAAGACCTAAAACAGTGGACCGATTATGACTTGATCAAGCATATGCAAAAGTCATACGAGTTTTACAAAAACAGCAGCGAAAAGGATGTGCTGGAAGGGTTTAACTCGCCTACCTTTATAAAAAAGGATACTACACTGAGGCTGTCGCAACCGGGAGAAACCCTGAAGAAAGAAAAGCATTAATAGAGAGATGTCTTTGTGGGAAAAGAGCAGTGTTGATCTTTTTATTCTTGTTCATTTATATTTCAAATGCCCAACGCTTCACAGGCTTTTTCGGCGGCCAGTTTTTCCGCATTCTTTTTACTGAACTCTTTGCCTTCGCCCAGTACTTCGCCATCAATATTTGCCTGAATAGTAAATAATTTATTGCTTTCGCCCTCCTGATTAATTACCAGTTCAAAGATAATATCCCGGCCATGGCGCTGGCAGTACTCAATTAATTTACTTTTAAAGTTGGTTTCGGTTTGCTCAAGCTTATGAATATCTATATGCGATTTGATGATGTGGTTTATCAGGAAACTCTTGGTAAAATCATATCCCTTATCCAAATACACCGCGCCGATTAGGGCTTCAAAAGCATCGCCAAGCAATGAGCCCTGCCTGCTTGAGTTAAGCATGCGGCTATCATATTCTATCAATTTGTCAAAGCCAAGTTTGCGGCCAAGCTGGTTAAGGTTTACACGGCTCACAATTTTTGAGCGCAGTTCGGTTAAAAAACCTTCATCCTCATAAGGATATAGCTTAAAGAGTACTTCGGCCACTACACTGCCTAGCACGGCATCGCCCAAAAACTCCAATCGTTCATTGCTGTTCTTTACCCCTTTTTTTATATTCTGGGCAACTGATTTATGCCGGAATGCCAAGCGGTATAAAGACAAATTGCCCGGTACAAAACCGAGCAAGTTCTTTAAAATCTTAACGTATTTTCTATTGGGTGATATATATAGCTTGTAAAACTGACTTATAGGCATCAAACCACGATTAATCTTCGTACTTTTTGAATATCACTGAAGCATTATGGCCACCAAAACCAAATCCGTTGCTTTGCACTATCCTTATATCGCGTTTTTGCGCGGCATTGAAGGTAAAGTTTATTTTGGGGTCAAAAGCAGGATCGTCTGTAAAATGGTTAATAGTTGGCGGGATGATGCCATGTTTTAAAGCCAATATTGATGCAATAGCTTCAACCGCGCCGGCAGCACCCAATAAGTGGCCTGTCATGGATTTGGTTGAGCTGATATTTATACGATAAATATCATTGCCAAAAACATCATGTATAGCTTTTATTTCCTGCGGATCGCCAATTGGGGTTGATGTGCCGTGAACATTCACATAATCAATATCAGCAGGAGTAAGGTTAGCATCTTCAAGAGCTGCGCGCATAACCAATGCCGCTCCAAGCCCATCGGGGTGTGGTGCTGTCATGTGGTAAGCATCAGCGCTCATGCCACCGCCCATCATTTCGGCATAAATTTTAGCGCCGCGGGCTTTAGCGTGCTCCAGTTCTTCTAAAATAATGGTACCTGCACCTTCACCAGCCACAAAACCATCCCTGTCCAAGTCAAACGGACGCGATGCCGTTGCAGGATCATCGTTACGGGTTGATAATGCGTGCATAGCGTTAAAGCCGCCGATACCTGCTTCATTAATAATAGCCTCAGAACCACCGCTTATAAACATATTAGCTTTACCCAAACGGATATAGTTAAATGAATCAATAAGCGAGTTGTTTGATGAAGCACAGGCAGAAACAGTTGAGAAATTTGGCCCGCGCAAGCCATATTTAATAGAGATATGGCCGGGAGCAATATCAGCTATCATTTTAGGGATAAAGAAGGGGTTAAAACGGGGTGAACCATCGCCTTTGGCAAAGTTCACAACTTCGTCTAAAAAGGTTTTTAATCCGCCTATGCCTGATCCCCAGATAACTCCTATTCGACTGGTATCTAATTTTTCAAAGTCTAACCCTGCATCCTTTACTGCCTCTTCGGTTGAAAAAAGAGCGTATTGAACAAAAGGATCTAACTTGCGGGCGTCTTTACGGCCCAAAAAACCATCCGCATCAAAGTTCTTTACTTCACATGCGAATTTAGTTTTGAAATTGGTGGTATCAAAACTTTTAATTAAGGCAGCGCCACTTACCCCATTGATCAACCCGTTCCAGTATTCTGAAACTGTATTGCCAATTGGAGTAAGTGCTCCAAGCCCGGTTACTACAACTCTTTTAAACTCCATTTAATCCAGTTAGGGAGTCTTATTTAACGTTTTTTTCAAGGTAAGCAACAGCCTGACCTACAGTACCGATAGTTTCAGCCTGATCGTCAGGAATAGCCACGTTAAATTCTTTTTCAAACTCCATGATTAATTCCACGGTGTCTAACGAGTCGGCACCAAGATCATTGGTGAAACTCGCTTCTGGCGTAACTTCACTTTCGTCAACACCCAGTTTTTCTACGATAATAGCTTTTACTCTTGAAGCGATATCAGACATAGTCTTTATAGTTTAATGATTAATAAAAATTCAGTGCAAAGAAAAATAAATTCTGTCAATTATCAAATCTAAAACTTTTACAATATATTTCGTTAACAAAATTTTATTCAAACAGTTTCGATTTGTAATTTTGGCATTTGTAAAAGTAATGATTTTGAACAGGAAATTTTTAAAGTTTGAGATCGATTTTGATTTTGTGCTTATAGCAATAACCACATCATTAAAAGATTACCGCGTTTGTTATCTTATCAACAAGTCTTTAAATTTTAATTTTATCAGAACAGACGACCTCTCCGTTGATATCTATCAGGGGGCCGAGCCTGTTTTATTTTCACTGTTTCATTATCAGTGGGAAACAACCGAAACAGATTTCTACTTTATTGGTAATAAGGGCTCTGACGGATATTTGGTGCCCGAAATTAAAAGCGCGGATTACTTTTTAATGATCAGGAACTATATTGATGATGATGACCTTGATAACCTGATAACAACCATAAACCGGATACCTGAAATTGTTGCGGCAGTAAAGATTGATCCGAAAAAAATAAAATCACGCGAAAATCTGTTATTTTAGCGCCGAATTTAAAAATAGTGTTGGTTTTACACTAAATATAACGTAAGCCAGTTTAACCCGAACAATATGAAACTATACTATAATCGTACTAAAATTGTAGCCACCATGGGCCCGGCATCAGCTAAAAAAGATGTTTTATTAGCGATGATAAAAGCCGGTGTTAATGTTTGCCGCCTTAATTTTTCGCACGGAAGACCGGAAGATCATAAAGCTGTAATTGATACCATCCGCGAAATTAATGAGCAATATAAAACCAACGTTGGCATTTTGGCCGACTTGCAGGGCCCCAAAATCCGTATTGGTTTGGTAAAAGATGGAGGCATCCATTTAGTGAACGGTTCGCATATTAAGATCACTACCCAGGAGTGTATAGGTAATGACGAGCAGATATACATTACTTATGATACCTTCCCTCAGGATGTGCAGGCTAATGAGATTATTTTACTTGACGACGGAAAGCTGCAGCTGCGGGTTATTGAAACCAACAAACTTGATACGGTAATTTGTGAGGTTGTTCACGGTGGTATTTTAACCTCACGCAAAGGGGTTAACCTGCCAAATACCAAAGTGTCTATCCCAAGCTTAACCGAAGAGGACCTGATAAACCTTCAATTCGCGTTAAAATATGATGTAGAGTGGATAGGCTTATCATTTGTACGTACCGGTCAGGATATTACTGAATTGAAACATATTATTGCCCAAAGCGGTAAGGCTGCAAGGGTTATAGCCAAGGTTGAAAAGCCCGAAGCTATTGACAATATTGACGAAATTATTGCCGCTACCGATGGCGTAATGGTTGCCCGTGGCGATCTTGGCGTTGAAATGCCTTTAGAAGAAGTACCATTACTGCAAAAAATGATAGCAAGCAAATGCCGCGCGGCATCAAAGCCGGTAATTGTAGCTACCCAAATGCTGGAGTCAATGATCACCACGCCGCGCCCAACACGGGCCGAGGTTAATGACGTGGCTAACTCTGTACTTGACGGCGCCGATGCGGTGATGCTGAGCGGCGAAACCTCAGTTGGTGAATTCCCTGTTATTGTTATTGAAACCATGGCCAAAATTGTACGTAACGTTGAAGAGTTTGGCTATAGCTTTAATACCGTAAAAGAGGCGAATACAGATCCTTTATCGGTAGATTATCTCAGTAACGCGGTTTGCGAATCGGCGGTTCACCTGGCCCAGCATACCAACGCGGTAGGCATAGTATCCATGACCACCTCCGGGTATACCGCATTTCAGATATCAAGCCACAGGCCACAGGCAAGTACCTATATATTTACATCAAACAAGCAATTGTTAAACGCGCTGAGCCTGCTTTGGGGCGTACGCGCTTTTTATTATGATCAGCTGGAAAGTACCGATCAAACCATAAGCGATGTAAACGGTATACTGAAATCTGAAGATCTCATCAAAACAGGCGATGTAGTGATCAATACTGCTGCTGTGCCTATTATTAAACAAGGTAAAACCAATATGCTTAGAGTAAGTATTGTTGAATAACGCTTATTTAAATACTTTTAATGGAAAAAAGGTCCGCGGTGTAAACAGCGGGCCTTTTTTTGTAGAATAAACTTTATCTTACATAAAAAGGGTATATTCATAAGGTGATATTATTAATATGTCTATCCAAAACCAAGTAAATGATAACTACTTTTATTAAGCATGAGCTAAAAGCTTTCTGGCGTTCAAAAAATACGGGTAAAAGTGTTGCCATACGCATAGTAATGGCTATTTTGATCCTTTACCTGTTTATAAATGTACTTGTTGCAGGTATATTTTTAGACCTGGCCCTTGATAAGATATTCCCTGATGATGACCTGGTTAAATCATTCTGTGGTATTATCCTCATCTATTTTTTGTTTGATCTGCTCATGCGACTGCAACTGCAGGAACTGCCAACTCTACGTGTGCAACCTTATCTGCACCTTCCAATAAAAAGAAACACATTGGTACGGTACCTGGCTATAACTGCAGTTTTTTCGGTCTTTAACCTTTGGCCTTTTGTATTGTTCATGCCCTTTGTTTTTAAGGTGGTTGCTGCAGATTTAGGGGCGATAGTTGCGCTTGCCTTTGTGCTTGCCATTACCGGCTTAACTATTCTTAACAATTACCTGGCCCTTTATATTAAACGCAGGTCAAACCTCAACGGCTGGTTATTCCTGATTGTGGCCGCTGTTTTAATACTCATCACCACGGCCGATTTTAAATGGCACCTATATTCGCTGCATAATATTTCTTATCTGTTTTTTGGCCGCTTGCTCCATACACCCGCATTGGCAATAATACCTTTGGCGCTTGGGCTTGTTATGTATTACTTTAACTTTTTATACCTTAAGCAAAATCTTTATCTTGAAGAACTCACCGCGCACAAGGTAAAAAGCTATAAAAGCAGCACCGATATTCCGTTTCTTAATCGTTTTGGCCGGGTGGGCGACCTTGCCGCCAACGAAATAAAATTGATGCTGCGTAATAAACGCCCACGTTCGGCCCTTATCATGGGCTTGTTCTTTATGTTTTACGGGTTAATATTTTATACCAATGCCGCATATGGCGAAGGGTTTAAAATTTTTGTAGGCATGTTTATGACAGGGATATTCATCATCAGTTACGGACAGTTTATGTTTAGCTGGCAAGGGTCGCATTTTGATGGTTTGCTGGTGAGCAAAATAAGCTACTCCGATTTTGTGAAAGCCAAATACCTGATATTCACCGTTATTTCAACAATTGCATTTTTATTGACCACTCCCTATGTTTATTTTGGATGGAAGGTATTATTGATACATTTTATAATGTACCTGTGGAACATAGGCATAAATACTACCATTGTATTATTTTTTGCCAATCGTAATTTTAAACGTATCGACCTGTCAAAGGGCGCTTCGTTCAATTGGGAGGGAGTTGGTGCAACTCAATTGCTTATTTCATTCCCGCTGTTAATAACACCTTATATTTTTTACGGCCCTTTTGCTATTTTTAAACATGGTGATATTGGTCTTGCCATACTGGCCATAATAGCTGTAATATTTATATTAACCCGTAACTATTGGATAAAGCAACTGGAAGCTGATTTTTATAGCAAGCGATACCAGATAGCCCAAGGCTTCAGAAACAAATAATATGATTGAAATAAAGAACCTTAAGAAAATATATAATGGCATTACCGTTGTGGATGTGCCGCATTTAGAGATAGGTAAAGGCGAAAGCGTGGGCCTGGTTGGCAATAACGGCGCGGGTAAAACCACGCTGTTCCGGATGGTGCTTGATTTGATACGCCCCGAAAGCGGCGAAATACTGTCAAACGGCGAGGTAGTGGCCGGGCATGAGAAGTGGAAAAGCTATACCGCTTCATATCTGGATGAGGGTTTCCTGATCGAGTACTTAACACCCGAAGAATACTTGTATTTTATTGGCGGCCTGCACCAGCAAAGCCAGGCACAGGTTGATGAAACCCTGGCCCAATTAACTGATTTTTTTAACGGCGAGATATTAAGCCGGGGCAAATACATACGCGACCTTTCAAAAGGGAACCAATGTAAGGTTGGTGTGGCTTCATGCCTGTTGCAAAACCCGCAATTACTGATGCTTGACGAGCCGTTTGCCAATATTGATCCCAGTACACAGTTCAGGTTAAAGAACATGCTGAAGGACGCCAACAAGAATAAAGGTATCACTACGATAGTTTCCAGTCATGACCTTAACCACATAATCGATGTATGCGACCGTATCCTGCTGATGGAAAAGGGAGTGATCATTAAGGATATAGCTACCAGTTCGTCAACCCTGAGTGAATTGGAAGATTATTTTGGAGTAGGGCAAACGTTAAGCCCCCCGGCCCCTTAAAGGGAGAGTTTTTTTGACCTACAATGCCAATAACAAATGATTTATAAAATCAAAAAGCCGGTTTTTTAACCGGCTTTTTGCTACGATATGCAATTCAAATGCTCCCCTTTAGGGGGCCGGAGTACCTTCGGCCAGCAGATCATTTGTCAGCTTCTCAAACTCGCTGATAAATTCGGTATAGTGTTCGCCGGTGCCGGGACCGTTAAAGCCGGTGTGTATTTTACGCACATCGCCGCTTTTATCAATAATAATAGTTGTAGGGAAACCAACCACTTTGGCCAGCATAGGCAGGCTTTCGGCTGTCTCGGCCCTGTTGCTGGTGTAACCGGTTATCAAAAGAGGGTAGGGTACATCAAACCTGTCTTTTATTTGTTGTAAAGCTTTTTTCGATTTCTCAAAATCACGCGTACGTTCATAAGCCAAACCAATAACTTCGACGCCTTTAGGCTGAAACTTTTTGTAATAGTTTACCATATAAGCGGTTTCGTCCATACAATTGGGACACCATGAGCCTAATATCTGTACAATAACCACTTTGTTTTTATAGCGAGGATCCTGCAGCGATACCTCTTTGCCATTCATGTCTTTAAACGTAAAATCAATTTTTTTATAGCCCGGCTTAAGCGCCGTTAACGAATAAGCATCAGGCAGTTTGGCATTTTCATTTTTAATAGCCGACCAGGGTTGTACGGAGGTGGCTCCCGCATAAAACTTGCCATCGGTTATGGTTCCTGCATCCTTAACGGTAGCTGTAAAAGCATAAGCATGTCCGCCATCAAAGCATGACAGGTATAGTTTATCACCTGATACCGATCCTTCAAGGAAACGATAATCGCCGGTAGTGGTTAAAAAAGTACCGGTAAGCTTTGTGCCATTTTGCTTAAACTCGCCAATTGTGGTGTCGCGGTCTTCGCCTTCGCCCATAACCGCCAGCCAACGGCCCTCTATATTATATGTAGGTTTAACCGGTGTTTTTACAAACCGCCATGCCGTATTTGGCTCCGCCGCAAATTCAATTGTAGCATCACGTTCACCCAGGTGCCTTACCCACTGGCCTTTTAAACTGCCGGCATCCAGCTTCAATCTAAATTCGGAGTTAAATAAAGGCATGTGTATAAAAACCGAATCGCCTTTTGTGGTTACATCAGTTACTTTAAATCTTTCGGCGCCGTTAATTATGGCCAGTTGTTGTTTACCAGCAGTATCCTTTACGTCAAAGTTAAAAGGTATATCGGTACGGGAGGTTGTTTTTAGGGCGCCGCGCCACAAACCTGTTTTAAGTTTGGTTTGGGCAAACGATGCCTGTAAAAGCAAAGTAAGGAATAAGGTGGTTATACTGATTTTATATTTCATTTTAAAAAAATAGTCTACTAAGTTGATATACTTTGTCAAAAGTATAAAAACGTGCCAACTATTTCAACACTTCGCGAGAAATTACAATCCGCTGAATTTCAGAGGTGCCTTCATATATCTGTGTTATCTTGGCATCGCGCATTAAACGCTCCACATGATACTCTTTAACAAAACCGTATCCGCCGTGTATCTGCACTGCTTCAACCGTGGTACGCATGGCTACCTCAGAGGCAAAAAGTTTGGCCATTGAGCCCGCCTGCGTGTAGGGTTTCCCATGGTCTTTTAACCAGGCGGCTTTAAGGCATAACAGGCGTGCGGCTTCAATTTCGGTAGCCATATCGGCCAGTTTAAATTGAATAGCCTGCAGGTCGGCAATTGTTTTGCCAAAGGCTTTACGTTCCTTAGCATATTTTACAGACAGCTCATGGGCGCCCGAAGCTATCCCCAAAGCCTGTGCGGCTATGCCTATGCGGCCGCCTTCTAATGTGCTCATGGCAAACTTAAACCCAAAGCCTTCATCTCCTATCCGGTTCTCTTTAGGTACCTTAACATCAGTGAACATCAGGGAATGGGTGTCAGATCCGCGTATGCCCATTTTATTTTCTTTAGGGCCAACCGTAAAGCCCTCCATTCCTTTTTCAACAATAAGCGCGTTAATGCCGTGGTGCTTTTTTGAGGCATCCGTTTGGGCTATCACCATATAAGTAGATGCCGAATTGCCATTGGTTATCCAGTTTTTTGTGCCGTTTAGCAGGTAGTGGTCGCCCATATCAATAGCGGTGGTACGTTGTGAGGTAGCATCAGAGCCAGCCTCAGGTTCCGAAAGACAGAATGCACCTATTACTTCGCCTTTGGCCAGCGGCACCAGGTATTTCTGTTTCTGGGCCTCCGTGCCATACTTTTCAAGACCATAACAAACCAGCGAATTATTTACCGAAACGACTACCGATGCCGACGCATCAATTTTTGAAAGCTCCTCCATAACCAATACGTATGATATGGCATCCATACCGCTGCCGCCGTACTGCGGCGAAACCATCATACCTAAAAAACCCAGTTCGCCTAATTTCTTTATTTGTTCGGCCGGAAATTTTTGATGTTCGTCGCGTTCTATTACGCCGGGCTTTAATTCTGTTTGTGCAAAATCTCGCGCCGCCTGGCGTATCATTAGCTGTTCTTCTGTAAATTCGAAATGCATAATATTTAAAAAAAATAAATATAGTAATTACTATGCACGCATAGTAAAATTATTGCATAAAAAAAGAGAGCTTTTTTCAAAGCTCCCTTTCCCCTAATTAATTTAAACTATTGATTAAACCCAAAACAAAGAACAAAAAATCTCAACTTGGGCGTCTGAGAATTCAAAATAAGTTTTTCACAGGTAGGTGATTCTAATTTCTTTTTTTCACAGATATATGCAGGGCTACTTGAGCTAAACAATTTTGTTGCCACAATTTTTAAACGATGCTAAATAAATAGTCTGTAAAATATTTGTTCAGACATGTATTTATTACCGATATTTTTCGTGAACTTTAATTACATTTTAATATTTATTTTTCTGCCTATATTATAAATTAACTGTCCATTAGCCATTAAGCATTATGCTACTTACTGATTTTGAATACCTTAGCAACTCTGATGATGCTTTTAAGAAAAAAGTAGCACTCCAAATTAAAAACCTGAGGCGGCAAAACCAGGTAACCCAGGAGAAGTTTTTTACTGATACCAACATCAATATAGCCCGGTTAGAGTCGGGTAAGATAGATATCAGGTTAGATACTTTAAGGAAAGTTTGTTATTATTTTGATGTTTCTTTGGCTGGTTTTTTTCAAGGCATATATTAAACAGGTATTATTTTTATTAAATTGTTATTTTGAATTCTACTATTCCATACATGCGTTGTATTTTATAACATACACTTAAAAAATTTATGACCAAAAAAACTCCACGCCGGGTAATTATGACCGGTGCCCTCGGTTTGTTACTGATTGCCGCCTGCCAAAACAAAACAAAAATTTATGCCGATAATGACCCGCTTCTTAAAACCATGGATACCGCGGTAAAGCCTGGCGACGATTTTTTTAAATATGCTAATGGTACCTGGCTCAGGAAAAATCCGATACCGCCGGCTTATGCTGCCTGGGGAATTGGCAATGTCGTGGAGGAAGAGCTGCGTGACCGCATGAAGAAAATAAATGAGGATGCCCTTAATGCCAACGCTGCAAAAGGAAGTAATACTCAAAAGATAGGCGATTTTTATTACAGCGGTATGGATACCGTTGAAATTGAAAAGCAGGGTTTATCGCCCCTTAAAGATGAACTGGCCAAAATTGAAGCGATAAAAGACGTTAAAGGATTGATTGAGGAGTTTGCTCACCTTAAAAATATCGGGGTGGGAACACCAATTGGCGCCTACGCGGGTCAGGACAGCAAGAACAGTGAAAAGATATTGCTTCAGCTTGATCAGTCGGGCATTGGCCTGCCCAACCGCGATTATTATTTTAATACAGATGCGCACAGTGTTGCCATACGCACTGATTATCAGCAAACGCATTTGCCCGCATTGTTTAAACTTACAGGATTGCCACCCGATGCTGCAATTGCCGCAGCCAAAAAAGTATATGGCCTGGAGAAGTTTTTGGCCGATAGCAGCCGTAAGCTGGAAGACCTGCGCGACCCCTACCGCAATTATAATAAAATGCCATTGGCCGGTTTAAGCAAGTTAAGCCCGGATGTGGATTGGAAGCCAACATTTGAAAAAATGGATTATAAACATGTGGATACCGTTATTGTTGGTCAGCCCGAATATTACCGCGCCTTAAATAAAGCGCTGAAAACCTATAGTATTGATGATTGGAAAAACTATTTGCGCAAAAATCTGATAACCGCTTTTGGATCATATTTAAGCAAGCCTTTTGATCAGGAGCTTTTCCGTTTTTATGGTACGGTGCTTAATGGTAATAAAGAACAGCTGCCCCGCTGGAAACGGGTGCTGGATACCGAGAACGATTTAATGGGCGAAGTACTGGGACAAATATTTGTGAAAGAGTATTTCCCCGAAAAAACAAAGGAACGCTACGTAAAACTGGTTGAAACCATGCGCGCCACCTTTAAGGAGCATATTGAAAAGCTTGACTGGATGAGCCCGGCCACCAAAGAAAAAGCTTATTATAAATTAAGTAAAGTAATGCCAAAAGTGGGCTATCCTGATAAATGGAAGGATTTTTCGACCCTTGAGATCAACCGCGGGCCGTATGCTTTAAATGTAATGCGTGCAAATAACTGGTGGCATAAATACCGGGCAGCCAAATTGGGCAAGCCGGTTGACCGTACTGAATGGGGGATGACACCGCAAACGTATAATGCTTATTATAACCCGTCAAATAATGAGATTGTATTGCCCGCTGGGATCTTCACTATCCCGGGTTCTAAAGACGAGAACATTGACGACGCCGTAATATATGGCTACGCGGCGGCATCAACCATCGGCCACGAAATGACACACGGCTTTGACGATGAGGGCAGGCAGTTTGATGCCAAAGGAAATTTAAAAAAATGGTGGCTGCCACAGGATTCGGTTAGGTTTACCCAGCGGGCCCAAATGCTCATAAACCAGTTTAATGGCTACAGTATTTACGGCTTGCATGTAAATGGTAAAGCTACCCAGGGCGAAAATATTGCCGACCTGGGCGGTATTGTAATAGGGCTTGACGCGTTTAAGAAAACCGATCAATATAAAGAAGGGAAACCCATTAACGGGCTAACGCCATTGCAACGATATTTTTTGGGTTATGCCCTGGGCTGGCTTGGGCAGGAACGCAAGGAATCATTGTCAAGCCAGATACTAACTAATGAACACGCGCCCGGCTTTATGCGGGTTAACGGGCCGTTTACCGATGTGCCCGAGTTTTATGAGGCTTTTCATATTAAAAAAGGCGATAAGATGTGGATAGATCCGGACAAGCGGGTGAGGATATGGTAAGGTCCTGGGGAGAGATTTAAAGGGGCTTACCTTTTTAAAATATTTGATCAATGCAGGTTGTTCATTTTCTTCAGGAATGGTGGGGCCATCAAACCTGGCCGGAAGTTATAGGTGTTGTTACAGGTTTGCTCTGCGTGTACCTGGCTGCTGTAAACAACATTTGGAACTGGCCTTTTGCCATAATAAGCGTGGGCCTTTATATCTTCATTTTTTTTGAAGCCCGCCTTTATGCCGATATGGGTTTGCAGTTTTACTTTATGACCATGAATGTTTACGGCTGGTATCATTGGAGCCATAATCCTCCGGCCCAAAAAAAGGCACCCGTTATATTCATCAGCAAACGCGAGGTTATTATAGCTGTAATTGCGGTAATATTGTTCACCATTATATTGGGTTCGGTTTTAAAGTACACCACGGCCTCGTTCCCTTATCTGGATAGTTTTTGTACTGCCTGCAGTTTAGTAGCCCAATATCTGCTGGCCCGCAAAGTGTTACAAAACTGGCTGATATGGATATTTGTAGATATTATTTATGTAGGTATATATACTTTTAAGGAACTGCATCTCACCGCTATTATGTACGTTATTTATGCGGCAATGTCCCTTTTAGGCTACCTTGACTGGAAAAAAGAATATAAGAAACAGATCAGCACCCCATAATCAAAGCTCCTTCCGCATCACATAATCATTCATCCAATAAGGGCCAATGGCAATATCCTCTTCATAGGCTATGGCAAAGCCCATTTTTTCGTAAAAAGTTTTGGCGTTATTATAGCGGTTTACATTGAGTTCCAGTACCTTTTTACCCGCGTCTATTGTTTTTTGGGCCACCTCGTTGATGAGTATTTTGCCGTATCCCTTGCCTTGCGTTATGGGCAGGCAGTATAATTTATGCAGTTTATAAATGTCGGCATTTTCCTCACGCGGCGAATAGGATGCAAAGGCCACGGGCTTCCCGTCTTCAAACAATAGCAGATAGGTTTGCAGGTTATTTTCAATCTGGTTTCTGATCTTATCTGCCGGGTAAATTTCGGTCAGCATGTATGTTATTTGTTCTTCGTCCAGTATGGGTCCGTAGGTCACCCACCATGTCTGGTCGGCTATCTGCCTGATGGTTTCAACATCATTTACAGTAGCAATTTTGATGATAAACATGTTAAAATTTACTTTTTTAGATAGTTTTTAACTCTTTTCTTCCCATATTTTACACAAATGCAATATGGTTTCAACCGCTTTTTGCATGTCCTGTACCGACACCCATTCCTGCTTGCCGTGAAAGGCATGTTCGCCCGCAAAAATGTTGGGGCAAGGCAAACCCATGAACGACAACCTGGAACCATCGGTGCCACCTCTTATGCTGCAAAGCCTGGCGGTTAAGCCGGTACGGTTAATGGCTTCCATGGCATACTCCACTATTTGGGGGTGTTCGTCGAGCACATTTTTCATGTTACGGTATTGCTGGCTTACAGTCAGGCTATAGGTAGATGCCGGATATCTTTGCAACACCCTTTCGGCCGTTCTGCGGATCACATTAGCATGGTCGTTTAGCTTTTTTTCATCAAAATCGCGGATGATAAAATCTATACCGGCGGTTTCTACATGCCCTTCTACAGCCACCGGATGAATAAAGCCCTGCATACCCTCCGTATGCTCGGGCGATAAAGCATCTGGTAATGCCGCTATAATTTCGCCGGCAATTTTTATAGCGCTTTCCATTTTGCCTTTTGCAAAACCCGGGTGGGCGCTAACCCCCTGTATAGTAAGCCTGGCCCCATCTGCCGAAAACGTTTCATTTTCCATATTGCCGGCGCTTTCGCCATCTATGGTATAACAGGCATAGGCGCCCAGTTTGGCAATATCCACGTGGTCAACACCGTGGCCTACTTCCTCATCGGGGGTAAATAATATGCGGATGGTGCCATGCTTTATTTCGGGGTGGTTCATCAACTGGTAACAGGCATCCATAATTTCGGCCACACCGGCTTTGTTATCGGCGCCCAATAAGGTAGTGCCGCTGGCGGTTATCACATCATGGCCCAATTGATTTTTCAGGTCGGGGTGCTCGGCCTGCCTGATAACTTGCGCGGGGTCGTCAGGCAATATAATATCCTGCCCCTGGTAATTTTTATGAATAATAGGTTTTACATTTTTTCCGCTGCAATCAGGCGCTGTATCCATGTGCGAGCAAAAACAAATTACGGGCACTTGCTTGTCCGTATTGCCTGGTATAGTGGCATATACGTAACCAAACTCATCAAGGTGAGCATCCTCTACGCCAATGGCCAGTAGCTCATCAACCAGTAAGCGGCCCAAATCTTTTTGCTTTTCTGTTGACGGAAACGAAACAGAAGAGGGGTCTGATTGCGTATCAATGGTAACGTAACGTAAAAAGCGTTCGGTTACCGTAAAGTTTAATAATGAATTAAAGTTCATAAACTATATTAGTAAAATCACCGGCCGGCCCACCGGGCGCGTTCTATTTGTAAATATTGATTAAAATTTAGCTTTGAAAAAATTTATTCTGTTTTTTATTCTGGCAACGTTTTCGGTTATCGCGCAGGCGCAAAGTGGTTATAATTATTATGAGTGGGGCTTTGGCGGAGGCATTGGCTACGGCAAGGGCTATACAGATACCAAAAAACAGGACTATCACCCTATATTTAACGTCAATATCGCTTACAATTACAACCCGTACCTGCCTATAGCGCTCGAATTTCAGCTGGGAACACTTTCGGGCGGCGGCCGCACCCGCGATAAAGATGCATCGGGCCGGCAATATAAAAACAATTTTAAGGCGCTGATCCTGCACAGCGACTTTCAGGCAGGCGACTTAATAGACTACTCAGACAATGGCATTTTAAATGTTGTCAAAAACTTTTACCTTGGTACAGGTATTGGCGCTGTTTTCAATAGCATGAAAGATATACAGCGCACCAATTTATATATTGAAAACGGGCCGATCGGGACTACCAGGGGCTTTGAAGGGAAAGACAAAAGTGTAAACATGGTTTTGCCCCTACGGATTGGTTATGAATTTAAAATTTATGACGATTATGATCAGGTAGGGTATACCATTACTATTGGATATGAACATAATTATACGTTTGGCGAAGGTTTGGACGGGTATAACGATGACCCGCAAATATTCAAGAATAACGCGCCCGACCAATATGCTCACTTTACTTTGGGTTTCAGGTATAATTTTGGCAATACGGTATCATACAATAAACTGATAAGGAACTTTAAATTTTGAACATAGAAGAACTGCGCGATTATTGCCTGCAAAAACCGGGAGCAACCGAGGGTTTTCCTTTTGGCGAGGATACCCTGGTGTTTAAAGTTGGCGGTAAAATGTTTTTACTCACCGGCCTCCAAAGCGGCAATAGTTTTAACGCCAAGTGCGATCCTGAACGGGCGGTTGACCTGCGCGAACGCTATACTGAAGTACAGCCCGGCTATCACATGAATAAAAAAATGTGGAACACCGTACATATGGATGGTTCATTACCCCGAAAGCTACTGTGCGAACTGATTGATCATTCGTATGAACTGGTGGTGCAAAGCCTGCCCAAAAAGATACAGGCCGAAATTGACGAGCTCAAAGGCTGATAGTAAAAATACCCTTACACAAGTGACGGCTTTTTATACTTAACCCTATATTTGGGCAATAGCACCTTTCATGAAAATAATTTTATCGGCCTTATTGGTTTGTTTTATATCGTGGTCTGCCAGGGCGCAGCTTACCCCATTTGAACTCAGCAGAGATAAAAACTATACCGCCACCTATGCACAGGTAATTGCTTATTATAAAAACCTGAACAAGCTGTACCCGCGGCAAATGAAAATGCTTAGTTATGGCACTACAGATGTTGGTAAACCGCTTACCCTTATCGTGCTATCGCGCGACGCGATTTTTGACCCGATACTCATCAAAAAACAGAACAAGCGGGTGCTGCTCATTAATAATGGCATCCACCCGGGCGAGCCTGAGGGTATTGATGCCAGTATGATGCTGGCGCGCGACCTGCTTAAAAAAAATGAGCTGCCAAAAGATGTAGTTATCTGTTTTATCGCATTGTATAATATTGATGGCAGCCTTAACCGTGGTCAAAGCCGCGTTAGCCAGAACGGCCCGGTGGCCTATGGTTTCAGGGGCAATTACCGCAATCTTGACCTTAACCGCGATTTTATAAAAGCCGACAGTCGGAACGCCCTGGCATTTACGCAAATACTAAATACCTGGAAACCCGAGATATTTTTGGATAACCACACCAGCGACGGCGCCGATTATCAGTACGTAATGACGCTGATAGAGACCCAAAAGGACAAACAAAACCCCATCCTGGCCAATTATACTACCAAAACACTTACGCCGTACCTGTATAACCACATGAAAAAAAGCGGCTATGAGATGATACCTTATGGCGCCGGCGAAGAGGGCTTGCCCGATTCTGGCATTGTTAGTTTTTTAGAAACGCCCCGCTTTGCCACTGGTTTTACAGCGCAGCACAACATCATCAGTTATATTACCGAAACGCACATGCTCAAGCCTTTTGATAAACGGGTGTATGCCACATACGACTTTATGCAGCACCTGATAGCTATTAACCAGCGGGACGCCAGGTTGATAGGAGAGCTTAAACAAAAAGCCGATGAACAGGTAACAAAACAAAAAACATTTGCTCTAAACTGGGTGGCCGATATGCAAACCATAGATACCATTACCTTTAAAGGTTACAGTGCCGAATATAAAACCAGCGAAGTAAGCGGTTTAAAACGGTTGTATTACGACCGCAATAAGCCCTACACCAAAACCATAAAATATTACAATACCTATAAAGTTACCGCAACTGCCGATAAACCAATGGCCTATGTAATACCGCAGGCATGGGGCAAAATTATTGACTTGTTTAAACTGAACGGGGTTAAAATGCAGCAGCTGGCCCATGATACCACGCTGAACCTGCAGATGTATTACATTACAGACTATAAAACCCCGCAAAGACCTTTTGAAGGACATTACCTGCACACAGGCGTTCAGCTAAACCCGGTGGATATGCCGGTTAAGTTTTATACCGGCGATTATGTGGTATATACTAACCAGCCCATTAACCGTTATATAGTGGAAACTTTAGAGCCGCAGGGCGTCGACTCTTTTTTTACCTGGAACTTTTTTGATTCCATGCTGGCCGAAAAGGAATACTTTTCCGACTATGTTTTTGAGGATATGGCCGCGGATCTGCTTAAAAAGGATCCCGCGCTTAAACAAAAACTGGATGATGCTAAAAGCAAAGACTCTAAGCTGGCCGGCAGCGCACAGGCACAATTGTTCTTTGTTTACCGCAATTCGCCGTATTTTGAAAAAACTTTTATGCGCTACCCGGTGGGCAGGCTGTTAACTGATACCAAACTTGATCTTAAATAAATGGAATACCTGATAATAACGCCCGTAGCGTCTGTCATATTTGTTATTACCCTCATCACTTCAATATATGCCTTTTACAATCAAAACTTGTATGGCAAAATGATGCTGCATCCTTATAGTGTTTCGCGCGGGCACGGCCTTTACACGCTTATTACCAGTGGCCTTATCCACCGCGATACTATGCACCTGCTGTTCAATATGATGTCTTATTACTTTTTCGCTTTTCAGCTGGAGCAGGTTATAGGGCACTGGCAGTTTGGCTTACTGTACGTAGTAAGCCTTATTTTAAGTGATATGCCTTCGGTATTAAAAAATAAAGAGAATTATAATTACTATAGTCTCGGTGCATCAGGAGCTATCAGCGCTGTTGTTTTTGGCGCTATATTGTATTTCCCGCTGGCAAAAATGGGTTTGATATTTTTGCCTATCCTTATACCTGCTTTTGTATTTGGTATCCTGTATTTAATTTATTGCAGCTATGCCTCCAAATACAGTCGCGATAATATCAATCACGACGCGCACATGTATGGTGCATTAAGCGGTTTACTGATCACCTTTTTGCTCAACCCGCCGGTACTGCCGGCATTTGTTCAGCAAATCAGCGGGGCAGTTCAATCAATGCTGCGTTAATAAAGCGGCCATCGGCATCAAACAAAAAGCTCATAGGTTCATCAGGTTTTTTGATGATCTCGAGCAGCAGGAAACCCCAGTTTTTCCAGAAGTTTTCCAGTACCTGGCCGTAAACTTTGTTCATCCAGTCGTCAAAAAGCGGTTTGCTGCTGGTGCCGCGCAGGGGCATGGCCTCCACGTAAATAGTATCGGCAACGGGTAAAATATTATACTCGGGCAGGCGGTTAAACAGGTAGGCCGAGTAAAAAAAGCGGGCGTTTAACTCCTCAAATTGTATTGGGTGCAGGGTTTGCCCCCTGGTTTTTTCCAGTGCCTCGCGGTGATAGCTGGCATTAGCGCCGTTATCCTGCAGGCAAATGATAATGCCGAAATCTTTTATCCTTAATGAAAAGGTAAGCGTATTGATCTCATCGCGGTAGCCAAAAATATCCCCCGCATTATCAACCTTAAACAAAACCAGGCTAAATGGTTTAAAGCCATCAAATTCAATGGGCAGGTTTAAACTTTGCAGCATCAAATGCAGGTGGCTGAATTTATGGATAATGGCCTGCGACATGTTAAACTCTTCGCCCTGGGCGTGCTGCTGCCTGATACCGGCCTGTATCTCGTTAAAAATAATCCCGTAAAGCAGCTTACCGGCCCACTGAAACAATTTCAGCTCATCGAGTTGTTTGATTGCTTCATAACCGGTATCAAAAGCGGCAGCTATTTCTGCCTCAAGCGGTTCGAGGTACTGCTCATTCACCGCGGCGGCACAGGGGAGCTTCAGGTCCTTATAGGTGGCCATGCTTTCGTCAAGCAGCTTAAAGGGCTTGTCTTCCAGTTCGTAACGGCTCATGAGCCATTGCGGAAAAACCTGTATCTTTTCTTCTTCAGAGTTTAACGCCTGTCCGGTAAGGAAACATTTGCTGTTACTGAAATTAAAACGCTCAAACGGTGAATAAATTTGTGCCGGCATGGGCGCAAAGATAAGCACGTTTTTCATTCTAAAATTTTAGCTTTGGTTTTTAACATGGAACTGACATATCAACCGTTTGAACTGCAATTAAAGCACGCCTTTACCATAGCCAAATTTTCGCGTACCTCAACACCGGTTATGCTGGTGCAAATAAAGCACGAAGGTTTTACCGGTTATGGCGAAGCCTCCATGGTACCCTATATGGGCGAAAGCCATGAAACAGCCACGGATTTTTTAAGCAAGGTTAACATGGGCCGGTTTAACTATCCCATTGATTTTGCCGCCATCACTAATTATCTGGATAGTATTGCGCCGGGCAACCCTGCTATAAAAGCGGCTATTGACATTGCCCTGCATGATCTTGACGGAAAAATAAAACAGCAGCCCTGCTGGCAATTATTGGGCAGCAACCCTGCCCTTATGCCGGTAACCAGTTTTACCATAGGCATTGATACGCCCGAAATGATCATTAAAAAAGTAAAGGAAGCCGAAGGTTTTAAGGTGATTAAGGTAAAGCTGGGCCGCGATACGGATAAAGAACTGATAGGCACTATACGTTCGGTTACCGATGTGCCGCTTTATGTAGATGCCAATCAGGGCTGGACCGATCTGCAGCAAAGCCTTGATATGACCTTTTGGCTGCAAGAGCAGGGCGTACAGCTGATAGAACAACCCATGCTCAAAACTGACCCCGACAGTAATGCCTGGCTTACAGAACGCAGCCCTATCCCCATTATTGGCGATGAAGCGGTACAGCGGTTTGAAGATGTGGTGAAGGCCAAAGGCGTGTATACCGGCATTAATATCAAACTCATGAAATCGGCTGGTATGTATGAGGCCAGCCGGATGATAGCCAAAGCCCGGGAACTGGGACTGAAGGTCATGATAGGCTGCATGACCGAAACCAGCTGCGCCGCGCTTGCCGGCCTGGCGCTTGCCCCGCAAGCCGACTGGGTTGACCTTGACGGCCCCTTCCTGGTAAGCAACAACCCGTACCAGATGCCTGATTTTGCCGATGGCAGGTATGTGCTGAACAATGACGCGGGTTTGGGGATAAGGATGTAGGCACGGATTTTTTCTTGTTAAATACAAAAAAAGCGTCATTGCAAGGTACGAATACAACCGACCGTAGGGAGCTCATTAATACCGCTAAAATAACACAACATTAATAACCTCTATGCTTTACAGAGCAAATATGCCTATTGTAGAGCGCTCAATTGCCGCTGAGGCTGTTACTTTTGTCTTGATACAAAAGTAACCAAAAGATCAAGTCAGCAGAATGCTTCTTTGCCGCACATGCCTTTGCCCTGCAAAACAGGCAGAACCACGGGCTGCTTAATTTTTACTCCACTTCGTTCCCGCTATCCCAGCTTCAGTAAAAATGGCTAATGCCCTTCCTGCCGCACAAGCCCAACATGTTCTGCCCGCTTTCACCCGAAGCTTAACTGCTGACGGGAAGAATGATGGTTATAATTAGATGATTAAAGTTGGCTGTCATTCTGGGCTTGTCGAAGTATGGTGGGCTGGCGCGCGGGGGAATGTTGTCATCCTGAGCGATAGCGAAGGATCTTCTTCACCTTGCTAAACGCTGGCTTTTCTTTTAAAGCTAATGCTTCATTCGCTACCCATAGGTGGACGGGCCTGTCACCCTGAGCTTGTCGAAGGGCGCGCGTAGAGGCCTTTCCCCGTTATCCTTCGACAAGCTCAGGATGACAGCCCTTTTTTGTGTCATTCCACTTTCAAAGTCCGCGGATGTTAAAATTCAGCATAACAAATATTTCATAGTAATAGCGATTTTCAAGAACAAAAAAGCCCGGGTGCCATTAAAGGCATCTGGGCTTTTTTATAAATAATGTTACGGATTATTTTTTTGCAGCAGCGTTGTTAGCAGCTTCAATAATAACTTTGGCTACGGCATCGGGGTGTGAGATGAATACTACGTGACTGGCTTTTATTTCGGTTACTTTAGAGCCGGCACGTTTGTACATGTTACGTTCAATGTCGGGGTTAATTGCTTTGTCTTCAGTAGCTACTATGGCATAGCTGGGTTTGGTTTTCCAGGCAGCTTCAGTAATTGGGGCTACAAAACCTTGCGCGGCTATAGGACCTTGTGAAGCATACATAAAATCGGCTTCTTCTTTACTCAGGTCGGCAGCAAAACCGGCATGGAATTTTTCTTTGCTAAAATATACAAAACCTTTATCGTCTGGAGGCAGTATACCGTTTTCGGGCGCTGCAGGTAACGACTGAACCAGCTTCAGGGTGGTTTCGCCATTGTCAGGTGCAAAGGCGGCTATATATACCAGGCCAACTACCTTGGGGTTTGTACCTGCTTCGGTAATTACTGTTCCGCCCCAGGAGTGGCCAACCAGTATCACTGGTCCGTCTTGTTTTTCAATAGCGCGGTTTGTGGCGTCCACATCGTCTTTAAGAGATGTTAAAGGATTTTGAACAACGGTTACATTGTAACCTTTTTTTGTAAGGATATTGTAAACACCTTTATAGCCCGAGCCATCGGCAAAAGCGCCATGCACCAGCACAATGTTTTTTACGGGTGTTTGTGCCTCTGCTTTAGGAGCTGAGCCAATAATGGTTGATAAAATAATTGCTGAGGCGGCTATGCCGCTTTTTAATGAGTTTTTTAGTGATTGAGTTTTCATTGTTTTTGTATGCTGATGTTTTATGTTCGAATCAACAATACAAAGGTGCAGTAATTATCGGTACTGCAGAATGAATATACTTCCCGATGGCTTGTACTTATTTCCCTGCCACGGCCAGGTTTTTACTGTTCCTGAAATCTGTTGGCGAAAACAGGGTGTGTTTTTTAAAAAACTTGCTAAAATGCGCCGCATCATCAAAGCCCAGTTCATAAGTAATTTGCTTAGCCGATTTGTCGGTATAAAACAGCAGGCGTTTGGCTTCTATTAGTATGCGCTCCTGTATGATCTGTACTGGCGATTTATGGTTATACAGCGCGAAAAGATTTGACAGTGTTTTGGGAGATTTATTTAACCGGCCGGCGTAATAACTCACGCTGTGCTGTTCATGAAAGTTCATCTCTACCAGTAAATTAAACTTACGCAGTATATGAAAGCGGTCGTCATTAAGCTTTACGTTAGGAAAGCTGCCCAACCGGGCCAGCCGGGTAATCATGATAATAAGCCGCTTTAATAACATCAAGATCATATCGTTCTGTATATGATCATCAGTTTTAAGTTCCTCAATAAATATATCCAGCATCAGCTGTAGCTTTCGCTGGGTAGGTTCATCCAGGCTGATGAATACATTATCGTTCATTCCAAATAAAAAACCCACGCAGCTTACCTCAGTGTCATGGTCAACAATACAATAAAACTCGCGGTTAAATTGCCAGGCCACAACATCGGCTGATTGCTCAAAACAAAACGACTGGTTAAACATGAGCGGCACTATAGTTTGCGGCATAAAATCATGCTGCGTGCCGTCAATGGTTATGGTTTGTTTTTCACCGCGGTTCCAGGCTATGGTAAAGTATTTATGATCATGATCGCGGGTATAAAACAGGCGGTCAAACCGAGTTTCGTTATAGAACAATAACAAGTCGCCGCCTGTGTTCAAGTCTGATACTGATAGTTTCATGGCGGGGATAAAGATATTACAAAAACAAAAGGATGTGGTTAGGCCGTGTCATTTTCCGGCCTGCGCCATCCCTTATTTATCGCTCAGCAAAATGGGGTTCCCTTTGCCACCGCCAATAATGATCACTTTGGCATTGGGCGACAGGGCTATTTCCTTTTGGGCCTTAATAGCTTCGTATTGCAATTGCTTATCTGACAAGCCGGTTGACAGGATCCGCTGATAATCAGCTATACCCTGTGCTTCTACGCGCTTGCGTTCGGCTTCCTGGCGTTCCTTTTGCAATACAAACTGCATTTTCTGCGCATCCTGCTCAGCATTTATCTTTGATTCGATGCTGGCCCTTACCGAGGCGGGCAGGGTAATGTTACGCACCAGGATCTGCTGTAGCTCAAGCCCGCGTTTTGAGAAATTTGTTGAAATGGTACGGTTTATTCTATCCTGAAACTCCTGCCGTTTTACCGAGTAAAGGTCAACAGCAGTATAATTAACCGCATTGTCACGTATAACAGTGCGCGATACCGGGCGAACGATCTTATCAAGATAAGTTTCGCCAATGTTCTGCATAATGTAAGGAGCCCTGTCTGGGCTCACCTTGTATAAAACAGAAAGATCAATGGTAACTTCCAGCCCGTCTGAAGATAGTACCCTTATGGCATCGTCACCTTCTTTCTGGCCTTCGTTATTAACGGCGCTCATGGTATACGTTTGCGTTTGTATATCAAAGGTGGTAACATCAACCAAGGGGTTAATGATGTGCAAACCGCTCTCCAGTATATTATCCTGTACTTTGCCAAAAAGGGTTTGCACACCAACTTTGCCCGGTTCAATAATTTTAAACATGGATAGTAATAAGCCAACGGCAACTATTACTATCCCGGCGGTACTTACTATACCGCTAAACCTGCCGGCCGGTTCGGGCGAGCGCTTGAGCACTATACCCACAATGAGCACAATAACTCCTAATATTGCAATAAACATGCAATGAAGTTACTGCTTTTTTTGCGAGTTCTTTACGTCTTTTAAAAGTCTTATTTTTAACACAATAACTACGCCCGCAATAAGTATTGCGGCACCCAGCAGGGTGTAATTTTTATTGGTATTGGCCTGGTATGCCACAAATAGGCATAAAACTATACCTATAGTATACAGCACATTAAGCACTAACTTAAAAGCCATAATTAATATACGTTAAGCGTTGGGTCAATTTCGGCAGCCCAGGCCAGTATACCACCCTGTAAATTTGAAAGATTGGTATAGCCTAATTGCTGCAATTGCATAATGGCGGCCGCGCTGCGTTTACCGCTGCGGCACATTACCACAACCGGTTTATCCTTGCTTATTTTATCGGCCTCAATTAAAATACCGCCGAGTGGTATCAGTTGTCCGCCTAAATTAGATGTTTCATACTCAAAATCTTCCCTCACGTCAATCAATTGAAAATCTTCGCCGTTGTCCAATTTTTCTTTTAGTTCCTGTACGGTTATCTCGTTCATGTCAAATAAAATTATAATCCAAAGGTAGCTTTTTTTCTATATCAAATAATTAAGCCCGATTTTTGTAACAATCAATGCTTAAGTGCGTTTTATGTATAATATTGCACAATACTTATGTTTTGATGCAGTAGGTGTCTATAAATAACGGTGGCAATGAGAAAGGTTTACAATACTATAACATTACCACCACTAAAAAAGATCGTATAAATGAAAAAAATTACCCGCTTTTTCTGGTTTTGTTCAGGAGCGCATATTGATACCCTAAAAAAATACCCTATTGAGCATAATAAATATGTGGGCATAGGCGCCACCATATTTTTTACGGCCCTGTTTGCTTCCCTATCGGGAGGGTATGCCATGTATTTTGTTTTTAACGGGGACGCGTTTGCCGTTGGTTTTGCCATTTTGTTTGGCCTGCTTTGGGGCACTGCCATTTTTAATATGGACCGCTACATTGTATCAAGCATTAATAAGGAAGGCACTACCAACCAGCAGATATTGCAGGCCTCGCCCCGTATCTTGCTGGCTATTATGATAGGTATAGTTATTTCGCGCCCGCTTGAACTTAAGATATTTGATAAAGAGATACGCCAGAAGCTAAAAACCTCATACCTTAAAGGCCAGCACCGTAAAATTGATACACTCGAAAAAACCTATCAGCAAAAATATGCCATGGAGATGGGTAAGAACGGCGACCTGAAAAAGGAAAAAGATTCATTGGAAAGGGACATTAACCGTTCGCGCTACCAGCTTAACCAGGAAGTTTTTGGCGATAAAACCAACCAAACATCGGGTATTACAGGTTATGGTACCTATGCCAAGCAAAAACAAGCGGTACTGGAAGAAAAAGAGAACAGGTTAAAACAAGTGACCCAAAACCTGGGACAAATGGATGATTACCTTGCGGCACGTAAAGACTATGAGGGACTGAACAGCACCCGGCTGTTTACGGAGCACCAGCTGGACAGTCTGTCGAGCATTGCGGGCTTTAGCGACCGTAACTGGGCGCTTGGGCAACTTACCTACAATGAAAACGGCACGCGCGATCTGGATACTTACCTGGCTATTTCCTTTATCGGGTACCTGTTCATCCTGTTTGAGTGCCTGCCGGTATTTGTAAAACTGATGTCGCCCAAAGGACCATATGATGTGGCAATAGCCAAAATATCTGAAGCCAATATTTATTTTGCCGAAAAGGACAAGGATCGTGATATAGCAGTTACCGACAATATTTATGATCATGCGGTAGGTACGGATATTGAACGGCGAAAGAAGATCATCACCTCCCAATCAGATTATGATTTTGAGCGCCATAGTTACGAGTAGATGATATAATGCCATATACCATGGCGCTGCAAAAAGCATTGGTTTTGCTTACCGCTGTGTAATAGGCTCATGGTGCTCATGGCACGCGTCGGCACAAATACGGCAGGCTTCGGCGCATTGCTGGCAATGGTCCTGATCATGCTTGCTGCATTCATCCGCACAAAGCCGGCATATCTCTTCGCATAATAATAAGTACTGGTGTGCAATCACAGAATCGCGCTGCAGTAGGCGGGCGGCCTGCGCGCAAATATCGGCACAATCCCGATCAAGGCTGATGCATTGCGCCATCATTTGTATGTCGCGTTCATGTAAACAAGCAAGCGCGCAGTTTTCACAAGCCGCAACGCAATTCAGCAATTTTTGAATTAGCTCCTGGTGATTATGATTTTCCATATCAGTAGTTATTTAAGTAATATTAAATAATAATACCCTATGGTTTAAAATTGTTTTTCCTAATTTAAATTGCTACCATCCCTTAAGCTGTTTCAGATAAGCCGTTAGTTCGTCGGCTATAAACTCATGCTCTTTCATGTCGGGGTGGGCACCGCAACCCTGGTAATATCTTCTGGAGAAAAAATATTTAAACACTTTTTTATCACCGCTGGTATTGGCATATGCGGTAACAGCGGTAAGATAGCGCTGTAGTACAGGTGTTAATTTTTCGTCGGCCATGGGGCTGCTCAGGCAAACTATATCGGCAGCGGGATATTTTTGCCTTAATGCAGCAATGAAGTTAACATAGGTATCGCAAAACAATACGGAATCCTGCACGCCATCATTTTGGCCCAGGCATACAGTAACCACATCGGGCTGGTAGCGTTTAAAATCCCAGGCCAGCGAGTCATTGCGCAGGTAAACCTTGTCAAACACCCGCGGCATGGTTATATCCATATTGCAGCAGCTATGTACCAGCCCAATGCCCGATACGGAGGTAAGCTGCCATTGCGCGTTTAAATTGCGGGAGGTTCGCGCGCCGTAACTCATGTAAGCATTATGCTGATCATACCATTCACCCTTACCGCACGGAGTGGTTGATTGGTCCATACCTGCGCCGCTGGTTATGGAATCGCCTATGTATTCAACCTTGCGGGTGGGTTGTTCTGGCAGGGGTAAAAGCTGCACGCATCTTATGCCAACAAAGTCAATATAGCCTATCTGCGATTCGGTATCCTTGCAAATAACTATGGTATGTTCGCCGTCGGCCAGTCCTTCGGCTACCGTTAATACATTGGTTTTACCCGTGGTTTGTACACGGTAGGGGGCGTTGTTATCAACAGCTATTTCCAGATAATTATAGGTTTTACCGTATAATACTTCGTCATTGATCAATAACTCGCATTTTTTTCCTTTAAAGCGGGCTTTGATATAAACACCCGGCGCCCACATACGCGGTTTTAAGGGATTTGAAAAATCAATGCGCCCCGCGTATTGTATGTTCGTGTTATTGGGCCTATATAATTTAAGCGTTTCATTTAATATCACTGCATTGGAATCCCATGATATATGCAGGAGTACGATAAAAAGTAAACCAGTTATATATTTCATCATATCAGGTAAAAGTGTGCGGTAAAATTAGCCATTTATCAATACCTGTATAAATACTTTTTATAACATTTAATATAACAAATTTAAATAATAAGCAAAAAGGCTGCTCCTGATGAAGGAGCAGCCTTTTTTGCTACGATTTTTTATATTTTTTTTATTGTTGCTGATCCTGCTCTTGATTCTGATCTGCGGGATCGTCAGATGGGGTACCTACAATTTTGTAAGCTTTGTTCCCATTGTTGTCAGTTGTTTCCTGGTAATAAAAACCATCCGGAGACACATAAAGCTTTTCACCGTTGATCTTTATTTTCCTGCTATCCTCAGGCAGCTGGCCAACAACATCACCTATTTGAGGGGCTTGCTGATAGTCGCCATTTCCCTGGTCGGTATTCAGTTCGCCGTCTTTACCTGCAATTACATAGGCGGCTGTGCCATCGTCTTTAGTGATAGGCTGATAGTAAACACCGTTTGATTCATAATACTGCTCGCCATTGATCATGATCGATTGTGCATCAGAAGGCAGTTTTTTAATCTCGGCACCTACCGGTGGTTCAACCACGGTATATTGATCATTGTACTGGCGGTAGTATAAACCATCACTGTAATAGTACTGATAATCACCCCAGTAAAACGGATAGTATCCGTAAGGTAAAAACCCTATGCTGAAGCCAAGTCTTGGCAAATAATAAGAATTATAATAGTTGCGGTACGGGTACCAGTAATGGCTTCCGAAATATCCACCGCGGCCACCATATCTGCCCGAATAAACACGGTTTCCGTATCCATAATTGCCGCCACGGTAATAAGTACCACGGCCGCCATTATAAGCACGCCTGTCAACACTGGCATAGCCACGGGAACCATAGCTGTAATTTCTTGTAGCAGTTCCGCCGTTAACACGGTTACCACCAGGTGCTGCATTTATATTTTGCCTGTTTGCATAACCGTAATTACGCTGCGGGGCCACACTAATGCCGCTGCGAACAGCGCTACCTGAACCATAGCTACGTTGTGGAGCAGCTACCGCGGCACGGTTGCCACCACCATAATTAACTGAAGGGCGTGAAACAGATGGACTGATTGAAGGCCTCGAGAAACCGCCGCCACCACCACCGCCACCTGATGATCTTACGGCACCGCCACCGCCGCCGCCACCACCGCCACCTCTACGCTGTGCATTGGCAGTAAAAGCTAAAGACAGGCTCATCAGAGCGCCTAAAGCAAATGTGAATAAATTTTTATATGTCCGTTTCATGATGAAAATTTTTTACTGACCAGCCCGGTATTTTGGCTGATATAAATATATAGACTAATAATTGCTTTAACGGTTTAACGTATATTTAATTATAATTAACAAAAAGTACACCAACAAATATTTTAGCTGTAAAAACAGCTTATTTATACACTATACTGACTTAACCCAGCTCTTCGGCAATAAACAGGAACGGTTGTTTGAACTGCAGTGTAAAAAAACCGTCATGGGTGGTTTTATATATGCCCGGCCCTGCCGGCACTAACCCAATATAATTCAATTCAGCAGCGTCGGACAGTAGCTTTATGGCATCGCCTGCCGGTTTCCACTTACTAAAGCCTGAACTAACCGCGTAAATTTTTTGATGTTTAAAAAATATTACGAGATTAATTTTATCAGCATAGCCTTCAAAATCACGGAGTTCCAACATATCAGTTACGATATTTACAGCCGGATAATTATGCTTTATCAAATATTTTAACGCCGCTCCTGTCAATGTGTCATCACCGCGGGCTATCAGTTTTACGTCCGATTGCAAACCTTCATTATCCTTATTGGTAACTATCCAATCCACCTTAATACCAAAGGTATCCAGTTTTTCGGCTGTATGCGGGGTGGTTATCACTGTGGGGCTCCACTCCAGTAACTGGCCCAGCAATTCTTCCGAAAAATCTTCAAGCCCCAGCACCAACAGCGCCGGCTCCTGTTTTTCGCGTACAATATGGTGCGAAGACATTAGATAAAAGTAGGTAGATTAAATGAATATTTAGTGAAAATTTAAGTCAAGGATAATTGAATAATAATATCAACGTCAGGCTAAATAACTTCTCACTCTTGGAGTTATATTAAAAATGTTTTTATCAATTAATTCATCTTTTAATGCCCAATAATCCAATAAGTCCTGATAATTGTGAGGCTCATTATTAATGATGTTTTTTATTTGATTCCAGTATAAATCATCTTTATCCGGATCACTATCCAAAAACTCATCATACGAAGCTAATATTAATGACAAAAGAGCCTGTTTGACCGGTAAAGAAATAACTGGATTTTCAAATGCTTTTATAAATTCATTTAATCTTCCTGAATCAGCCATTTCAATATCCCAGTCTTGTTCACCCCCTTTTGCAGGTAAATCAAATAATTCATTTAGATATTTAATGGCTTGCAGATATGGTGACATATAGATAGTTTAATACACCTTTCTGTAAAACTCCTTCACTGCGGCGGCGGGTTCAAGCGCAAGGTTAATGGCTCCCGATACCGCCACGCCGTAGACGCCTGTTTGCAATAAATGATCAACATCCTGTAGTTGTATGCCGCCCACCGCAATAACCGGGATATCAACGGGCTGTTTCTCCAGTTTTCGATACCCTTCAAAACCAAGCAGCGGATAGTTATTGGGTTTAGTATCGGTATGCGCGAAGGGGCCGTAGCCGCAATAATCAACTACAGCAAGGGCTTGTATTTTTAACAACTCATTGGGGTTGGTGGCCGACGCCCCTAAGGTTTTATCTTCGCCAATTATTTTACGTATGGTTACCAGGTCGGCGTCAATATCTTCTATATGCACACCTTGCGCGTCAACCCGGTGAATAAGGTCGTAATGATTGGTGATGATGAGCGTAGCGCCCCAGTCGTCGCAGATCTCCGCTATTTCGTTGATCTCATCTATCAGTTCATCCTCGGGCTTGCTCATGCAGCGGTATTGCACCCAGTTTGCACCAGATTCGCAGGCTGTTTGCACCTGTTGTACATGGCTGCGTTCGGCAAGGTCCTGAGTTAAATAATGAAATTTAGATATGTATTTTTTCATGATCATCAGAAAAATGACTTTGTGTTACCAAAGCCGGGAAACATTTTATCGACAAAGAGACGCATGGCCGCGTCTCTTTGTATTAATAATTTAAACATAACCTGCACAAATGCAGCTACCGGCATAGCGCAGGTTATGTTCTATAATTTTTCCTGTACCAACGCCTCGCTGATGGTTTTGCCTATGTTGCCATTAGGGGCCTGTATGTGTAATAATGAGGCAACTGTAGGTGCAATATCAGTCATGTGTGTTTGGCGGGTAAGGCTGCCGTGTTTAATGCCCCAGCCCATAAATACCAGCGGAATATGAGTGTCATAAGGGCTCCAGGTACCATGTGTTGTACCGGTAGCGCCATGGCCCGAGTACCATCCGGATTTTAAAACGATCTGTATAACACCGCTATGCTCGCGGTTATAGCCGTTGATGATGCGGTAACGTAATTCCTCAGGAACGGTTGTTGCCTGTACCTTTTGCATATCAACAGCAAAAGCAATTGCCGGTTGTTTTTGCAGGTATTGAATGCAATCGAGCTTTAACAACTCCTCGTTTAAACCCTCTTTTTGTATGGCGGCATTGTTCAAATTTACCTGGTAATTATCCATGCTGATCACCAGGTTTTTCACTTTGTACTTATCTTCCAGCAGCTTATTCATTTCCTTTTGGGCGTCCGCGTCATTCCATGTTCCGGCTGGTATGTTATGATCAGTAAGGAAAGTTGCATTATGCGCGGCGCCATGATCGGCAGTTAAAAATACCGAGTAATTGCCTTTGCCCACGGTTGCATCCAGGTAGCTAAAAAAAGAAGCGAGGTCACGGTCAAGCCTCAGGTAAGTGTCTTCGGCCTCTACCGAGTTAGGGCCAAACTGGTGGCCAACATAATCTGTTGATGAAAGGCTCACGGCTAAAAAGTCGGTCACCGTATTTTTGCCCAGTTGTTCGCCTTCAACAGCTGCTTTAGCCAGGTCTAAGGTCATGGAGTTACCATAAGGGGTCGACCGGATCATGCCCATTTTGCCGTTATACAGTTCAGAAGTTTTAACCGGAAAGGTAGGAGAGGCAGTTCCGGGAAATTTCCCTTCGTACCTGTCGCTGTTATCAGGGGCGCTTTGCAGATAGGTATTGATGGGGTACAACGTGTTCCAATCCTGTTTCAGGTATTTTTCGGGTATTTTCTGATCATTGAATTTTTTGGTCCAGGCAGGCAGGTCGGTCATATAATAAGTACTGCTTATCCAGTTGCCCGAGGCATCGTCAAACCAGTATGCGGCATTGGCGGAGTGGCCCGCCGGTAAAATTCCGCCGCGGTCTTTAAGCGCTATGCCTATCACCTTTGAACGGAAGTTTGTAGCCAGCCTTAATTCATCGGTAACCGTAGTTACCAGCAAGTTGCGTGGCGACATCTGCCCTGCTTTTGAGGTGCTGCCCACGGCCCTTACCGTACTGTCATCAGTACAGTACATGGATTTTCCGGTGGCCTGTATAATAAAATCGTTGCCGGCAATGCCATGCACAGCAGGTACAGCACCTGTATAAATGCAGGTATGCCCGGCTGCTGTAACCGTTGGTATATAATCAATATTGGTGTTTTCGCAGGTAAACCCATCATTCAATAAGCGCTTAAATCCGCCGGTTTGATAGCGGTCATAATATCGGTACAGGTAATCCCAGCGCATTTGGTCAACCACAAGGCCAACTACCAGTTTAGGGCGTGGCAATGAGTTTGCAGCAGGTGCTGTTTGAAGGGTTGCGGTTTTTCTTTTTTGTGCGGATACCGAAATGGCAGTGACAGATAATGAAATAAGCAGTAGATATTTAAACTTCATTTTGTTGATTTGGATTTGCCAAATATCAGCAATGCTTTCAAAATGCAGTATGATTTTTATGTTAATTATAGTTTATTGTTACAAAGGATGGATTTGAGATTTGGGACCGGATCTGCGCAGCGTGGCAGTAACTTCCCCACACGTCATTGCGAGGTACGAAGCAATCTCTATGCTATACAGAGCAAATAAACCTATTACAGAGCGCTCATTGTCGCTAAGGCTGTTACTGTGTTTTGATAGGAGACTATATACGAGGTTAGACCAAATGTTGTTAAATTTTAGAATCTCGTATTGTTCTTTTTTTAAATAGTAGAAAAACTACACCTATTGTTATGGGTATAAGAGAAATGCAATATGTACCCAAGCTAATTCTTCCTGATTCTCCTTCTATTTCAGGGTCATTCAGTCCTGTTAAAAAAATAAGGAAAAGTACTCCACTAATTATAAAAAACCATCCTAAAAGTAGCTTAAAAACCTTCATGATAATTATTTTTTCGGTATTGGTTTTGGCTTATCCTCTTTTTTAGGCTTAGCAGATGAAAGATGTTTAATGCTTCCTATGGGGTTTTATCTTGCTTTACCATAGTACTAAGTTAAATAAAAAACTACAAGACGGCACGAGATCTTCTCAATCTAAGGACCCATAATAAGCCAATTCTCCGCCAGAAATGCTTCTTTACGCACATCATCCAACATGATAAACTGATTTTTTATCAGCTTTCAAATGTAAGCAGGGAATGCTGGCTGGCGGTATGCAGATCGCGCCATACCTGGTTTATCTCCGTATCAGGATTGGCGGCCTGTAAGCCACAATAGGGGTATAGCTCATCTACACATGCCCTGGCAGTTTTGGCCAGGTTGCGACTGGCTGTGCTTACCTGCTGCAATGAAGATGCCCCGCCGGTTAAATCGCCCGGCCATGATGTATCAATCGCACGGTAAAAATCAGTACGCGCGGCATTCAGCTTGTCTGTCAAATTTTTTAACAATTGTTTAATGGTGTTCTTTTGAGCCGTGTTTAGTTTTTCGCCCTTTATTTTTTCGTCGAAGATGAGCCCGCACAGATCCGTAAAATGAACCGCGAGGCCCGCTATGTTTGCCGCCAGTGTTGCCTCCGCCAGTTGTAAAAACGGATATTGATACAGGGGCTCATTGATCACCGCATAGTTAGGGTCTATCCTGAAGCAGCGATCTTTTTCCACAAAAAGATCACGAACTTCATAAGCATCGCTGCCGGTTCCCATCATGCCTATAAATTTCCAGGCAGATAGGAAGGTTACGTCCTTGCGGTCAAAAATAAAGGGTATTATCAGCGGGCTGCCGTCATCATTTAAAACGGTTTCTTTACCTTGTTTAATTACACAATTGGCGGTTAAATGCGTGGCATGGTGTACGCCGCTGGCGTATTTCCAACGGCCGTTTATAATGTACCCGCCATTGGTAATGGTTGCCGTTCCGGTTGATGCGCCACTGCCCGCCAGGCATAAATGAGGGTGGGCAAACAGGTGCGGGGCAATTTGGGGCGATAAAAATCCGCCGAACCAGCCCGCGCCGCTGCACAATGTAACTACCCAGCCCAGGCTGCCGTTGGCCCAGGCCAGGCTTTCTTCCAGCCGTACCATTTCAGGTAATGCCAGCTGCAAACCACCATACGCCCCAGGGACTAAAAATTTGAACCAGCCCTGCTCATGAACAAGCGCGAGCTGCGCCGGATGCAGCATGCCTGCATCTTCGGCCCAGGGTACATGCTCCCGGATTATTTTAACCCATTCTGGCTTGAGGTGCTGCGAGGGATGGATCATTTAGATGTGAGATATGAGATATGAGATATGAGATATGAGAAAAGGTCATGTAAGTTATTGGTTTTAGCTCAGATCTCATGTCTCAAATTCCCTGTCCTTTTTTAAAACTTTTTTCCATTCAAAATAACCAAAACAAGCTACTATAAATAAAAACACCGTTAATATGGCAAACATCGGTAGCTTTTTATAAAACAACAGCGGAACGGCAAACAGGTTGGAGATGTTTAAAAATATCCAGTTTTCTATCTTCCGGCGGGCAAGCAGCCACATGCCCGCCCAGGCGGTTGATGATACAAAGGCATCCCAAACCGGCACGTTTGATGGTGTAAAGTTTTTAAGCAGCATGTATAATACAGCCCAGCCGCCCAATGATATGGCCAAACTTATCAGCCATTCGTTTTTATTGGACCAGGCGACCTTCACCGGTGGCTGGTCGCGTTTTTTTATCCAGTACACCCAGCCATAAATGCTCATTACTACGTAATATACGTTCAATGCAGATTCGGCGTACAGCTGGGCTTCCATCAACAGCACAATGGATAACACCGTAGCCAAAATACCCGTAGGATAAAGCCAGATATTATTAACCCGTGCCAGCAAAACCTCTGCAACACCCAGGGCAACGGCAAGCCATTGCACCCAGGTGGTTTCTTTTATCTGTTCAATAAAAAGCGTTATGAGGTTATGCATAATTCACTTAAAAATTAAGGCTTAATGATGCCATAAAGTTGCGCGGCGCCTGCGGGAAAAAGTAGTTGTAGTTCATCACATGGCCGCTTTCAATATCAGGATAAGTAGCACCATTGGCTTCATACTTTTTGCTGAAGATGTTGTTTACCTGCAGACCCAGACCAATATTTTTTACCGACTTTACGCTGAAATTATATCTTAATCTTACATCGCTCACAAAATAACTTTTAAGGTAGCGGTTTACGGCGTAAGGGTTATCCGCGTTGTCGGGCGCTATGTCAAAGCCTTCGGGGTTGCGGTTCATGGTATTATCAATGTATTGCTTGCCAATATATTTACTGATAAAAGCGATCTCGCCCCCCTTTAACGGACTGTAGCTGATCACACTTGAACCGGTGAACGACGGTGAAAAGGCAATGTCGGTTTTTTTAAAGCTTTCGCCTACCAGGGTGCCGTCGTCATAATTTGAGAAAAACTGCTGATAGTTCTTGATCTTATTGGTACTTAAAGTAGCGGTTACCGCCCAGTTTAACTGCCGGGTAATTTTTACCCTGCCATCAAGCTCCAAACCCCCGCGGTAGCTGTCTTTCACGTTAGTACGTACAGGCGAACCTACATCATTAAGCGCGCCGGTTAATATCAGCTGGTTTTTGTACAACATGTAAAACGCATTGATGCCGCCGGTAAACACATCATTGGCGGTGCGGTAGCCGGCCTCAAAATCTTTCAGGTTTTCTGACTTAGGCCTGTTCTGCGGCGGCGAGTCTACATAGTCGTCACGGTTGGGTTCATGGTTGCCCACCGCAAAAGAAGCGTATACGTTGCTGTGTTCATTAAACTGGTAAGTAATACCAGCTTTAGGGTTAAAAAAGTTAAGTTCGGCGGTTTGCTGTGCGTTATTCAGATTTTTATCAATGCCAAAAAATGAGTAGCTGATGTGGCGGTACTGCATATCTGCATACAGTAAAAACTGGTTAACATGCCACTCTGCACGGCCAAAAATATTGAAATCCTTTTTTTTGGCATTATCACGGTAATACTCATAATCAGGGCCAATACCGGCACTTTCTTTAGTATAAATAATATTGCCATAGTGAGCGCCCGAATATTGGTTATAAGCACCGCCCAGGTTTAAATTCAAATTGCTTTTGGGCTGATATTTTAGGCCATAGGTAACACCATAAAAATCATTATCCAGCCACAGACGGCGTACCAGGTCGGTAGTGCCGATGGTATCTGCGCCAATAATAACCGGGCTAAGGCCGTAATTGCTTACCGCGTCCTGCGGCCGAAACTCCTCGTAATACCCCTTCCCTTTGGTATAGTGCAGGGCACCGCTAAAGGATAGTTTATCTGATAACTTTTGATCATACAGCAACTGGTAATGATTTTGCGTATAGTTGTCAACCTGGTCTTTATAAAATGAACCGTCAGACATCAGGCCCAGCTCATTATAGGTACGGTTATCGGGCCGGGTATTATCTCCAATCACGTAATCGGCCACGCCATTCCAGGCCTGATAGGTACGTTCATAACCCGTAAACACATTTGCCCGTATAGTGCTGTTTTTGCCATACCAGGCACCGCTCACGAAAAACGATTTAAGGTTTGATGCCGCCCGGTCAATAAAGCCATCAGAGTGAATGCGCGACAAGCGGCCATCAAGGCTAAAATGTCCGCCTAATAAACCCGTACCCGCGCTCACGGTATTTTTGATAGAGCTGTATGAGCCCGCCGAAGTATTGATCTGGGCGTAAGCAGTATCCCTGCGGGTAGTGGTTTGTACGTTGATACTGCCGCCAAAAGCACCTGCCCCATTGGTTGAAGTGCCCACGCCGCGCTGTATCTGGATATTATCAATAGATGAAGCGATATCAGGTATGTCCACAAAGTACGAGCCCTGACTTTCTGAATCGTTATAAGGGATGCCGTTTATGGTAACGTTAACCCGGGTAGCATCAGAACCACGTATACGAATGCCTGTATAACCAATACCGGTGCCTGCGTCTGAGCTTACCACTACAGACGGGGTTTGATTTAGCAGGTAGGGCAAATCCTGCCCGAAGTTATTTTTGTCGAGGTCCTTTTTTGAAAGATTAGTATAAGCAGTTGGCGAGTTTTTGCTGGCCCTGGTAGCATTTATAGTAACCTCCTCGGCAGTAAGCGTACCTTTTGCAAGGGAAATATCAATAACCTCGTTCTTAGTTAAATTAATGCTTTTGCTGATGGCCTGATAGCCGATAAAGCTTACTTTAAGTGAATAATTACCAGCCTTAAGATCGGTAAAACTGTACATCCCCGCGGCATCTGCAACAGCGCTTATAAACGGTTTTGTAATAGTAACGGAAGCTCCGGGCAAGGCGTCGCCCAGTTCGTTGGTGACCTTGCCGGTAATGGAAAATTGGGCCGATGCCAAAAAAGGAAGTAGCAGGGCTGTTAAAGCCACAAATAGAAATTTCAAAATGTATGATATTAAAATAGTTAATCCATCTGCCCATCAGGGTTAATGTGCAGTACACTTAACTTGGTACCTCTCCCTACGCCGGCATTACCCGGATCAGGTGCAGCCCTCCGGCCCCTAAAGAAGGACGGCGGGCATGGGTTTGATCTCAGCCTGTCTTTCAGTTTGGTAAAAACAATCAAAATTGTTTTTGAACCCAAAGCAAGGCACCCCTTGAGAATTATGGAGCAAAGATACAATTTGATTTGGGAATTCGGGATTTTCCGTTTCGGATTTCCGGATTAACCAGAGCGGCAGGTTGATATAAAGTTAAAAACCCCTGATGGGTTTAAAGTATTCAAAAATTCAAAAACCGAAATCGAACGTCCAAAATCCGAAATCAAAAACTTACTTTTGCAAACTTTTACAAAACTATTGCTATGCTTAGAACTCATACCTGCGGCGAATTAAATATCAGCAACTTAGGTCAATCGGTTACTTTGTGCGGATGGGTACAAAAATCGCGCGATCTGGGTGGTACCACATTTATTGATGTGCGCGACCGTTATGGTTTAACCCAATTGGTTTTTAATACCGATACCGATGCCGCCCTGCGCGAAATAAGCCGGGGTCTGGGGCGCGAATTTGTGATAAAAGTTAGCGGCAAGGTACTTGAACGTACCAATAAGAACCTGAAAATACCAACCGGCGAAATTGAAATTGCTGTAGATGGCATTGAAATACTGAACGCGGCCAAACTGCCCCCGTTTTTAATTGAGGACGAAACCGACGGCGGCGAAGAGCTAAGGGCCAAATACCGCTACCTTGACCTGCGCCGCGCACCTATACGCAGTAACCTGGTACTGCGCCATAAATTGGCCCAGGAGATACGCAAGTACCTGGATGGGCTTGATTTTATTGAGGTGGAAACCCCGGTGCTGATCAAATCGACCCCGGAGGGGGCGCGCGATTTTGTGGTGCCAAGCCGCATGAACCCGGGCGAATTTTACGCCCTGCCGCAATCGCCTCAAACTTTTAAGCAATTACTGATGGTAAGCGGTTTCGACCGTTATTTCCAGATAGTGAAATGTTTTAGGGATGAAGACCTGCGGGCCGACCGCCAGCCGGAGTTTACACAGATTGACTGTGAACTGTCGTTCATTACCCAGGAAGACATTCTGAATATTTTTGAAGGATTAACCCAGCACTTATTCAAAACCGTAAAAGGTATTGACCTGGGCGCTTTTCCGCGGATGCAATATGCTGATGCCATGCGCCTTTATGGCTCTGATAAACCTGATGTGCGTTTCGGGATGGAGTTTGTTGAACTGAATGATATTGTAAAAGGTAAAGGCTTTGGCATTTTTGATAATGCCGAACTGGTGGTTGGCATCAACGCCAAAGGCTGCGCCAGCTACACCCGCAAACAAATTGATGAACTTACCGAATGGTTAAAACGCCCGCAAATTGGCGTTACCGGTATGATCTATTGCCGGTATAACGAGGATAGCACCTTAAAATCATCAGTTGATAAATTTTACAGTGAAGATGAGCTGACCAATTGGGCTGCCGCTTTTAATGCTGAAAAAGGCGACCTGATGCTGGTACTTGCCGGCCAGGCCGATAAGGTACGCAAACAACTAAACGAGCTCCGGTTGGAGATGGGCACCCGCTTAGGGCTTCGCGATAAAAATAAATTCGCTCCGCTGTGGGTGCTGGATTTCCCGCTGCTGGAGTGGGACGAAGAAACCGGCCGTTACCACGCCATGCATCACCCGTTCACCTCGCCGAAACCTGAGGATATTGCCTTGTTAGATTCCGATCCCGGAGCTGTACGCGCCAATGCCTATGACCTGGTGATCAACGGTACGGAAGTTGGCGGTGGTTCTATCCGTATCCATGACCGCGCTATGCAGTCGCTCATGTTTAAGCATTTAGGCTTTTCGCCCGAAGAGGCGCAAAAGCAATTTGGCTTTTTAATGGATGCCTTTGAGTATGGTGCACCTCCGCATGGTGGCCTGGCTCTTGGTTTTGACCGCCTTGTATCCATATTTGCCGGGTTGGATTCTATCCGCGATGTGATCGCTTTCCCTAAAAACAATTCGGGCCGCGATGTGATGATCGATTCGCCATCAACCATCGCTGATGCGCAAATGACCGAGCTAAAGATCAAAACAACTGTTTAATCTTCTATCGATAAATAACCCGAGCCCTCTTCAACTATTTCTTTTCGCAGAAATCTTGAAGAGGGTTTTTTTATTAAATACCAATGAGGACATACATTTTACTGCTTACCGCTATCGTCATCCTGTTTGCATCCTGTACCAATGAAGCACCATTTGACGCCGCCAAACAAGTCCGGCTTGATGATTCAACCATCAGGGCCTACCTGGCAGCTAACCCGGCTATTAAGGCGGTTAAAGATACTTCGGGGTTATACTACCAGATCATTAATCCTGGTAAGGGGGCAAACCCAACCCAGGAATCAACAGTAACGGTAAACTATGCTGGTAAGCTGCTTAATGGAAATACTTTTGATTCGGGAAAAGGGTTTACAAGTCCGCTGATGGGTTTAATTACCGGCTGGCAGGTTGGTATTCCCCATGTTAAGCCCGGGGGCCGCATACTGCTCCTTATCCCATCGGCCATGGGGTATGCCAATAACCAAGCCGGCAGCATCCCGCCCAACTCGGTGTTGCTGTTTGATATCGACCTGATCGGTTTTAAATAATATAAACGGGCCGTGTCCTGTTACCGCACATTTTACACTGGCTTTATTATAATTACCGGTTTAGCTTGCGGAGGCATATTACGTGCATCTCTCCGTTTCAAAATCTTTCGGATTATCCTTATCCCGTTTAAATCACATTTTTAACGGCCCCGGTTATTTTTTAACATTGTTGTATCGGTAAAAACTGTCAAACCTAAACAGCTTCTTATAAACGCCCACATTACCATTTTTAAAGTATTGTTCTTATATTAACTCTTTCAAAAAAACCTGGGCATGAAAAAAAGCTGGATTTTGTTTTTTTCGCTATTATCACTTACCACATTTGCTCAAGACAGGGCGTTAACAACACAGGTAAGCAGCAAAGCCGACGCCTTGCAAAGCCAGGTAATTGCCTGGCGGCGTGATTTTCATGAGCACCCTGAACTGGGCAACCATGAAGTACGCACATCTGCTATTATTGCCAAACACCTTCGGTCGTTAGGGATACAGGTACAAACCGGCATTGCCACAACCGGCGTTGTAGGTATTTTAAAAGGTAGTAAGCCCGGCCCGGTAGTTGCTTTACGTGCGGATATGGATGGTTTGCCGGTAATTGAGCGCACGCCGGTACCTTTTGCATCAAAAGTAAAAACCACCTACAACGGGCAGGAAGTAGGGGTAATGCATGCCTGCGGGCATGACTCGCACATGGCTATTTTAATGGCTGTTGCCCAGGTACTGTCAACCATGAAAAATGAATTGCATGGTACGGTAAAGTTTATCTTTCAACCGGCGGAGGAAGGTGTGGAACCCGGCCAGAAGGGCGGCGCCGAAGAGATGGTAAAAGAGGGTGTGCTTGAAAACCCAAAGGTTGATGTGATATTTGGGCTGCATATCAATTCGCAAACCGAAGTGGGTAAGATCACTTATCGCCCGGGCGGAACGATGGCCGGGGTAAATGATATGCAGATCATAGTAAAAGGGCGGTCGGCACATGGGGCTTACCCATGGTCGAGCATTGATCCCATTGTGGTTTCGGCCGAAATTATTAACAACCTGCAAAGCATTGTGAGCCGCAATATTGATATAACCCAAAACCCCGCGGTGGTAACCATTGGCGCTATTAAAGGCGGCAACCGCTCCAACATTATCCCCGAATCGGTTGAAATGCTGGGCACCTTGCGTTCCTTTACAGCAGCCGACGAGAAACTGTTGATTGAACGTGTTAAACAAATAGCCACCAAAACGGCCGAAGCGCAGGGAGCCACCGCCGAAGTGAAGATACCTTACAGCAACCACTACCCGGTTACCTTTAATGACCCTAAGCTAACCGAAAAAATGCTGCCCAGTTTGCAGCATACCGCCGGGACCGAAAACGTGCTGTTGCGGCCACCCGTAACCGGGGCCGAAGACTTTAGCTTTTATGAGGAAAAAGTTCCGGGGATTTTCTTTTTTTTAGGGGGGATGCCTAAAGGAGGCGATCCGCTTAAAGCGCCATCGCACCATACACCTGATTTTTATATTGACGAAAGTGGATTTACATTAGGAGTTAAGGCCCTTTGTAACTTAACTTTGGATTATATGAGCAACTTTGGCAAATAGCATAGGCCTTATTAACTGATCATGATGATGAAAAATACATTTACTACGGTATGTATGGGCTTGTTTATAACCCTGCTGGCTGTGCAAAAAAGCCATGCTGCAGGCGTAACCGGCTCAGATTCTGTAAAAACCATAAAGACATTAAAACCCGAGGTTTTAGATGTGGTAAATACGGTGTTAAAAGCCTCCTATACTTTTAAAATTGAAAAGGTTTCTGATGTTTATACCCCCAATGCCGTTGTTAGCGATGAGCAGCAACCTTTTTCATGGAACGGCCAGCTGGCAGGTGTTCAATGGGTAAACTCGGTTCAAAAGGCGGTTAATGATTTTAAAATAAAGGATTTTAAGGTTGACATTAAGCGCGTTAAGGTTTTTCAGCAAACAGAAGAGGTAGCTTATCTGGTAGTGCCTGTTGAATACACGGGTACCATTAATGGCGAACCATTTGACGAAGAGGGCGCATTTTCGTTCGTGCTGCGGGTTGTAGGCGGTAAGTGGCTTATTAAAAGCCAGGCCTGGGTGCCTAAAAATGGCTTGTAAATAATAATTATTCAATTGCCTAATCTACTTTTCATCTGCAGTAAAAGCCAATGGCGCAGCCCAACTGCCGAGCTTTTGTTTAAAGGGCATCCCCAGCATACCGCCTGTTCTGCAGGTACCAGTGATAAGGCCCGCATCCGTGTAAGCCAGAAAATGATTAACCGTGCCGATGTGATATTTGTAATGGAACGCAAACACAAAAGCTTGCTTATGCAACGATTTGAAATTGCAGGCAAACAACTGATTGTGCTGGATATTGAAGATAATTACCTGTTTAATGATCCTGAACTGATCAGTATTTTAAAGGTGGCTTTAGAAGGGTATTTAAAAGCTAATAATAAAATTAGCCAATTGCTTTGTACCTCGCAGTAACGTAACGGCGCCGCCTATCCCAATATCTCTTTAATATCTTCAGGCGTAAGCGATTTGATAAAGCTTTCTTCGGTAGTAATAAGGGCGCGGCTCAAACTTAATTTGCGCTGCTGCAGGGCAAGGATCTTTTCTTCAACCGAATCTTTGGTGATGAATTTATAAATAAACACATTTTTGGTTTGGCCAATACGGTGGGTACGGTCAATGGCTTGTTGTTCTACAGCCGGGTTCCACCACGGGTCAAGGATAAATACATAGTCGGCCTCGGTAAGGTTAAGTCCAACGCCGCCTGCCTTGATCGAGATGAGGAACACCCGTGTTTTAGGGTCTTCCTGAAATTGTTTCACCACATCGCCGCGGTTTTGGGTGCTGCCATCAAGGTATACGTAAGGGATGCCCTCACGCTCAAAGTGCTCGCGGTAAATAGTCAATTGCTTTACAAACTGCGAAAACACCAGTACTTTATGGCCCCCATCCAATACGTTGGTCAGGGTGTGCACCACGTTTTCAAACTTACCGCTATCGCCCTCATAGTCGTTATCAATCATGATAGGGTGGTTGGCAATTTGCCGCAGCTTGATGAGTCCCTGTAGTACCTGTATCTGCGTTTTTGCAAAAGTGCCGTCTTCCAGACTTTTAAGCAGTTCGTTACGGTATTCTGATTTTACTTTTTCATATACCGATGCCTGTTCTTCACTCATCTGGCAGTAAAAAAGGTTTTCGGTTTTTGGAGGCAACTCGGTAGCTACCTGCTCTTTGGTACGGCGTAAAACAAAAGGTTTTATAAGAGCCTGCAGCTTGCGGGCCTTGTCTTCATCTTTTTTCTTTTCAATGGGGGTCACAAATTCATTCTGGAAAAATTGCTGGCCACCCAGCAAACCCGGGTTAATGAATGACATTTGGGTCCATAAATCGTTAACTGAATTTTCAACCGGGGTACCGCTCAATATCAATTTAAAACGCGATTTCAATTGCTTAACCGACTGAAAAGATTTTGACGACGGGTTTTTGATATTCTGGCTTTCGTCAAGAATCACGTAGTCAAAAAAGTAGCTTTTAAACATTTCAATATCAATACGGCTGATGCCATAAGTGGTGATCACTACATCATAATTGGCAAACACGTCGGCCGAGCGATAGCGCATGGTGCCCGTATGCACCATCAGTTTTAGCTGCGGGGCAAACTTTTTGGCCTCATTGAGCCAGTTATAAATTAACGAAGTGGGCATGATCACCAGCGAAGTGCTTTTGCTGCCGGCCGCCTCGGTATCCTCCTTGTGCTTTTGCAGCAGAGCAAGGGTTTGTATGGTTTTACCAAGCCCCATATCATCGGCCAGGCAACCGCCAAAATGATAATCTTTTAAAAAGTGGAACCAGTTATACCCGGCTTTTTGGTAGGGCCGTAAATTACCTGCAAAATGTTGCGGCATCATAATATCTTCCAGCTCATCAAAATCAGTAAGCTTTTGCAGTTTGCGGGTCATGGTTACATTAGCCATTTCGCCCCCGGCCAGATCATTCACCAGGCCAATATGATGCCGACGCAGTTTAAGATCATTATTCCCTTCACTAAAATGCAGCAGGTTGCCATATTGCGAAAACCATTTCTCGGGGATAACCGCTATTTCGCCCGATGGCAGTATAAACTCCTTTTTATGGTTAAGGATATGATTTTTAAGCTGAATGAACGGTATACGGTAGGGACCGAACCATACTATGGCATGAATATCAAACCAGTCGTTATTTTCCTTTACCTCCAGGTCAATTTTACTGTTGCCAAACACATAGCGTTTTTGGCCCTCGGGCTGCTCCAGTTCAAAGCCCTGCTCAATCAGCTGGTCATGGTGCTGGTTAAGCCATTCAAAAACCGAGAAAGAATGGTCGGCATCCTCATCGTGGTTATTTACTTCCAGATTTTGGAACAGGCTTGATGCCGTTTTAAGGCCCAGTTGCTCCAGTTGCGCCATTTTATTTTTTTCCCAGGCAATGGAGCGCTTAATGCGATGGAATATATAGTCGTCGCCATTTTTTTCCATCCTTACAGATACGTGCCTGCCATCGCCATACGGGAAAATATAGCCGGCATATTTAAAGTACAATTGCAGTTGTGAGGTACCTCCCTCTATATATATAGGCTTTAAGGCTGCCTGCGCATCATACTTTTCGGTATTGATGGTAAAGCCCTCGGCATAAACATTATGTTTTTCTATGAGCGGACCAACAAATTTTTCAAAATACGACAGTTCCGATGACCGGGGTATGGCAATAAACCGTTTGTTAAGAAAAGGCACCAGTTTTTTGCCCTCTATCTCCTTGTCAAAATAATACAGGGTATCGTCAAGCAGCATCCAGGCCGGGTGATTGCAAATGATCTCGGCATTTTTAAACATGAACTCAATGCGCATGCCCTGGTATTTAATAGTAGGAAAATACCTGATCTCTTCCTCATTGCGTCTGAAATGAAACAGTACCGATGCCGGTTCTGTGGCTATCTGCAATTTTTTTTCGCCGGGGTAGCCCTCCTTGCTCATCTGGTACACCTGTTTGTTGCACAACAAGGTAAGCGCTTCGGCCATGCGCCTTTCCATTTTTGGGCGGATGGTATCAAACAGCTGCTCGTTAAATATTTTGGCAAAAAATTCAAACGGGCGAATAGGTTTTTTATAATATCGTTTAATCACGTTGCCCTGTTCCATCTCCTCCAATATTTTGATGAGCTTTATATCGGTATCGTCAAGGCAGTGGCTAAATTCTTTGGCTGTATTGGAGAATAAACGCTGATGTGTTAATGAAAATTCGCCGTTGGGATTAAGCTGAACGATGTGCGGTTCAATAACGTACGACAGGTACTCATGCCGGGCAACGGCATATATAATTTGACATGGTTTTGTACTGTCGACGCGTAGCATTTAAACTTTTAATAAAAAAATTTATTGAAGCTACATCAACAAAAAATTCAAACGTAATGAGAATTTACTGTATTTGGAAGAGTTTTTTGTTAAATAATTGTTAACAGGAGCTTTTAATTGACTTAAAGAGTTGATTTTGTGTTTAAAATGGAAGGAAACAGGGGTGCGGAACATGGGAGACGGGGCACGGGATTAAGGAACAAGAGCATAGATAAAGGAGCAAGAGACAAGGAGTGAAGATTGCCGTTATTCGGCTGAATGTGGGGGTGGCGAATATTCAATCAGTTGATTATCAAGTGTTCATGTTTGTTCACGGTGTTCACGCGGCGTGAACATGAACATCATAACTGAGCCTGGGAGCTAAAATTCCAGCGCCAACTGATCGCCGGGGCCTGCTGGCCGCTCTGCTTTTTGTTTTGGTATGGCGTCGCCAAAGTTGGAGAGGGATATACCCAGCAGCCTGATCCTGGCATCCTCGGTATTTGTGGCCGCTATGAGTTGTTTAGCCGTTTTGTTAATGGTTTCCAGATCGTTAAATGCTGTAGGGAATGATTGGTTGCGGGTTATCTGCTTAAAATCGCTGTATTTTACTTTGAGGGTAAGGGTACGGCCCTTTAAATCGTATTTAATAAGGCGGTTATAAACGGTTAAGGCAATTTTGTCCAGTTCGGCCTCCATTTCTTCCAGCGTGGTAAGGTCATAAGCAAAGGTATCTTCGGCTCCTAACGATTTTGTTTCCCGGTGCGGCTGCACCTCGCGGTTATCAATCCCCCGAACTATCTGGTAGTAAAATTTACCTGTTTTGCCAAAATGCCGTAGCAGTTCGTCCTCAGTGAGTTTTTTTAGATCGGCGCCGGTATGTAGTCCCATTTGTTTCATTTTTTGGGCGGTTACCTTGCCTACGCCAAAAAACTTCTCAACCGGCAGCCGCTCCATAAAATCTTCGATAGATGAAGGCCCGATAAACTTCAATCCATCGGGTTTGTTGATATCGGATGCTATTTTGGCTACAAATTTGTTGATAGACACCCCCGCAGAAGCGGTTAACTGCAATTCGTCTTTTATGGCCTGTTTTATTTGTTTGGCAATTTCAATGGCCGAGCCTACATTCAGTTTATCATTGGTTACATCAAGATACGCCTCATCCAAAGATAGCGGTTCGATCAGGTCGGTATAACGGCTAAAAATTTCCCTGATCTTTTGCGATGCCTCATTGTAAGCCGCAAAGCGCGGCCTCACAAATATCGCATCCGGGCAAAGCTGCAAAGCCCTTTTTGATGACATGGCCGAGCGAACCCCAAATTTACGCGCCTCATAACTTGCAGTGGCCACTACGCCGCCCCGGCCTTGCGGCAGGCCGCCAACTACCAGGGCCTTTCCGCGGTATTCGGGGTTGTCGCGCTGCTCAACCGATGCATAAAAGGCATCCATATCAATATGGATTATTTTGCGGATGATCTGGACCGGTTCGTTTTGCATACAGTGTGATATACAAATATACGGAGCCATTTTGCTAAAAAGAATGGCCAAGCGATGTTAGACTCACGTGGCTACACGAGGGCGTTTAAAAAATTGAAAAGAGCTATGCAGGAGATAAAGAATAAAGAAACGAAAAGTTCCCAACCCTCTTTCCGCCGAAGGCGAAGAGAGGGTTGGCGAGCGAAGCAATGCCGGTGTGATTGTGAGTATAACCGCCAGACAAGCGCATTCAACTCATATAGTATTACCCAATAAAGTGGTACAGAAAAACCACGTCGCCGGCAAAGGCAGGTTTCTTTTGGCCGTCTATTTCAAGTTCGATGGACATGGTGGTTTTGGTAACCCCGCGTAAATTGATAAGGCTGGAGAGTTTAACTTTTAACCGCACCTTGTCATTTACCAAAACAGGCTGGGCAAAACGCAGGTTTTCAATGCCATAGTTAATTTCCATTTTAAGGTTACGGATATCGGCTATCTGTTTCCAAAGATATGGGATCAGCGACAGGGTAAGGTAACCATGTGCTATTGTTGTTTTAAAAGGGCTTTCGGTTTTTGCTTTTTCAGGATCAGTGTGTATCCACTGGTGATCAAGCGTAGCATTGGCAAATTTATTGATCTGCTCCTGCGTAATGGTATGCCATGCGGATACGCCCAGTTCTTTACCTAATAGTGTTTCAAATTCGTTATAGTTATTTATAATGATCATCGGTAAACTATTTATAGCTTTTAACTGGCAAAGTAATAAATTAATTACGTGAACTAATATTAAAATTATTATTCGCCCAAAAGCGCTTTTAAACTTTCTAAAGTATCGGCCTCTTCTTTTGGTTTATCATGCCGCCACCTCAATATCCGCGGAAACCGCAGGGCAATGCCCGATTTATGCCTTGTTGATTTATTGATGCCTTCAAAGCCTATCTCAAATACCAACTCGGGTTTTACAGTACGAACCGGACCAAATTTCTCAAGCGTGTTACGCTTAACAAAATGATCTACCTTGTTGATCTCCGCATCAGTTAAGCCCGAATAGGCTTTGGCAAAGGGTACCAGCTTATCGCCATCCCAAACGGCAAAAGTATAATCGGTGTACAGATCGGCCCGGCGACCGTGGCCTTTTTGCGCATAGATCATCACGGCATCAACAGACAAGGGATCTATTTTCCACTTCCACCAGTCGCCCCGGCGACGGCCAACCTGGTAAGTGGCGTTCTTTCGCTTCAGCATAATGCCTTCGGCTATCATGGCGCGCGATTGCCCGCGCATTTCACCCAATTCGTCCCAGGTACTAAACGGTATCAGTACCGATATCCTGAATATTTCAGGGTACGGAGTAACGGCCTGCAGTTGTTCCAGTATTTCCCGCCTTTCTGTCTGGGTTTTGGAGCGGATATCTTCCTTATTATATTCCAAGCAATCATAAGCAATTACAGCAACCGGGTTTTCGTCCAGTATTTTTTTACTCAAATTTTTTCGACCGATACGGGTTTGAAGTATATTGAACGGCATAGGCAGGCCATTGCTAAAGGCCAGGATCTCACCGTCTATTACCACACCATCGGGCAGCGCGTTTAAAAAGGGATGCAATTCAGGAAACTTCTCGGTAACCAGGTCCTCGCCCCGGCTCCATATAAATATTTCACCACTGCGTTTGATCATCTGGGCACGTATGCCATCCCATTTCCACTCGGCCTGCCATTCGCTGGCATCGCCAAGGGCTGCACCAACTTCGTCTGGCATTTTCTGCCTTTCGGAAGTTTCCTGAATGGGGTAAGCCAGAAAAAACGGGTAGGGCCGGGATATGTTTTCGGCCGCGTCCTGCTCTTCTATCAGCTGCGCGTATTGGTAAGTTTCAGGCAGCCAACTGCCCATAACCCGGTGGGTAAGTACTGTGGCCTCTAATCCCGAAATATCCGCCAGGGCCTTGATCACCAGGTTTTGCGATACGCCAACCCTAAAACTGCCGGTAAGCAGTTTGTTAAACACAAAACGTTCCTGGCTATCAAGCATGGCCCATGACTCCAGCAACCATAACTTTTTTTCGGCTTCGGTTTTATCCTTTAGCGCATTGATTTCGGCAATCCATTCGGTGAGTGTCTTGCTATTGGTACTTGCTGTTTCGGGCATAAGCAGGGCCATGGTCTCGGCAAGATCGCCTACTACATGGTAACTTTCCTCAAATAGCCAGGCCGGTATATTTGATGTTTCAATTGCCCAGGTACGTATTAATGTTGAATTGATCTGCCGTTTCGGCTGGCGGCCGGTAAACAGGGCCAGCATGTGCATTTTATCGGTATCAGGCACGGTAGTAAAATACTCATTCAGTACCCTGACCTTTTCATTGGTCTTGTTCGTTTCATCCAACGACAGAAAAAGCTGGGCAAAAGCTCTCATGAAACCCCTCCTAAGTTCTCTTCAACAGAGAGAGCATTGTTTATGTCTTCAACTTGATTTTCAAGCTCGCGCTCCTCCTGGGGTAGGCTTGCGGGATTTTCCTCTTCTTCTCCGCCATACAAAGTATGCACCTCATGCGCGTCGAAGCCAATCTCGTTCAAATATCTTGAAAAGGTTGCGGTGTAACCATGTGTAAGGTAAACGCTTTCGCAGCCGGTTGCGTCAATAGCACTAATAAGCCCGTTCCAGTCAGCATGATCTGATAATACAAAACCCCGGTCGGCAGCGCGGCGGCGTTTAGCTCCTCGAATAGCCATCCAACCCGAGCAATAACCAAAGCTATAAGGCTGAAATTTACGCATCCAGGGTGTACCAACGGATGAAGGCGGAGCTAAAATAATCCCTTTTCTTACCTCTTCTTTAGGAGAGTCCACGGTAATTCTTTCGGTCGGATTTAATGATACGCCATTACGCCGCAGTGCCTCATTGGTGTTTTCGATGACACCGTGAGTATATACTTTGCCGTTAAACAGATCGAGATTTTGCAATATGCGTTGCGCCTTACCCAGGGAGTAACCAACCAAAACAGTAGCCAGGCCGTGATGTATATTGGCGCGCCACCAATTATTTATATCCTCAAATACTTGTACCTGGGGTTTCCAGGTATAAACGGGCATCCCAAAGGTGCATTCTGAAATAAAGTGATGGCACTTTACTGGCTCAAATGCGGTAGATACGCCATCATTTTCTAATTTGTAATCTCCGGATACTACCCATATCTCGCCCTGGTATTCCACTCTTATTTGCGCTGATCCGACCACATGACCCGCCGGATACAGAGATATGGAAACACCGTTCTTTATCACAGATTCACCATATTCTACGGTCTGCAGCTGAATTTCACCTAAGCGGTAACGTAACACCTCTTTTGATAGATAATGCGCCAAATAGCGTTTATGGCCCAAATAAGCATGATCGGCATGAGCATGGGTAATAACAGCATCATCAACAGGCTTCCATGGGTCAATATAAAATTTGCCCCGGGCGCAATAAATTCCGCTTTCGGTAAATTCAAGTAACGGTTTTTTAGCCATGTTACCTATTAAACCTTTGGAAAGCGAATTAGTTTGCCCTGCACCTTAAGGGGCTTTTTGAACTGCTAACCTACATCATGCCCTGAGGTTATAAACAATAAAACCCGGCTCTGAAAAGAACCGGGTTTGATATGTTAATCCCATGAACTCCCTTTTAGGAGGCTGGGGGCTTACTGCGGTTTTACGCTGGTTAGCTTTGGTTCAAGACCAATGTAGTCGGTAAGGATTTGGCCGGCCTCGCGTTTTACAAAATCCAGATCTTCATTTTTTGGTTTTGCCTGTCCTTTTTTAAGCGCCGGTAAACCTAAAGCGACGCGGCGCAGGTTGTTACGCTCTAATGATTTTTTCTCGTCGGCGTCACGCTGCTTTTTCAAATCGGCCTCATTAAGGCTTACATTGTCTTCGGCGTCATGCTTTTTAAAATCGGCAATGTCTTCCAGCATGTATTTGTAACTGTCGCTGGTAGCCATACGCTGATCATGCAGCTTTTTTAGCTGTGGCAAAACGCCTGTAAAATCGCCGGTTTTGGTATAATCGGTTTTAGCGATGATATCAAAAGGCATGGCTGATGGCTCAGTGTCCTCACCATATTTATCCAATGGGATCAATGACGGGAACGAGATATCAGGTGTTACCCCTTTGTGTTGTGTTGAATTACCACTGATGCGATAAAATTTAGCTATGGTTAAATTAAGCTGACCATAAGTGCTCTGGCTACCGGTTGATACTGCTTTTTTTCCACCTGTTGCCGCACCTGCCAGCTGCTTGATCTTATCGCGGATTGGCGAACCCAATACACGGTCAAGGTCAATGGCGCTTTGAACAGAGCCTTTACCATAGGTTTGGGTGCCCAGGATAATGCCGCGTCCATAATCTTGTATAGCGCCAGAGAATATTTCAGATGCCGAGGCACTGAAACGGTCAACCAGGATGCCTAACGGTCCAGCATAAGCTATCGCCGGATCATCGTCTTTATCAACTTCAATCTGTTCTTTAGTGTCTTTTACCTGTACAACCGGACCGGTTTTAATGAACAGGCCGGTAAGTTCAATGGCTTCCATCAGTGAACCGCCGCCGTTTTCGCGCAGATCGATCACTATGCCATCCACGTTTTCACGTTTCAGGGTGTCTAATATCAGCTTAACATCGTGCGTTGTACTTTTGTAATTTGGATTGCCTGCTTTGTAATCATTAAAATCGATATAGAACGCAGGTATGGCAATAACACCTATTTTAACTGTTTTACCATTACTGTTATACGTACGGATCTCTTTTTTGGCTGATTGATCTTTTAAAATGATCTTCTCGCGTACCAGTTCAATTACCTTTGGTTTACTACCTGCCGCGGCTCCTGCAGGCAATATCTCAAGCCTTACAATTGTGCCTTTGGTGCCGCGTATTAAAGCTATAGCGTTTTCAATGCGCCAGCCAACTACATTTTGGAAATCGCCGGTTTTACCTTGTGCAACACCAACAATACGGTCATCAATATTTACGAGTTTGCTTTTATCGGCAGGACCGCCCGGAACTATTGTTTTAATGGTGACATATTCATTGTCTACAGCAAGCGATGCGCCTATACCCTCTAACTGACGCGACATCTCGATATTAAAATTGGCCGCGTTTGATGGATTAAAGTAGTTAGTATGCGGGTCAATAGCCTCGGTAAAGGCATCCATGAAGTATTGAAAAACATCCTGGTTTGACAGCTTATTTGCCTGCGACAATAAGTTCTGATACCTTTTTTTAAGCGTCTCCTTATTTTTAGCCATGTCATTATTGGCTAATTTGAGGTTTAGCAGATCGTATTTTACGCGTTTTGACCACATGGCATCCATTTCGGCCTGGGTAGCGGGCCATGGCAGCTTGTCACGGTCATAAACAAATGATTCTTTTTTATCAAAATCAAAATTTTTATTAAGCTGAGCCAGCGAATAGTTTACATGCTCAATGTACCGTTTTTGAAAAACGTTGAATATGTAAAAAGCGTCATTTAAATTGCCGCTTTTCAGATCATCGTCAAGTACGGTTTTATATTTATCAAAACTTGCTACATCAGAAGCTAAAAAGTAGCTGTGGTTTTCGTCAAGCGACTTAATGTAACGGTTAAATATAACTTCGGAGATCGAGTCGTTCAAATCAACCTTCTTATAATTATAATTTGATATGAGGGATGCCACCTGTTTACAAACAACACTTTGTTGCTCATCGGGCTGCAGATCGGTTGAACCGGGAACTTTTACAGGTTTTGACGGCGATGCTTTACAAGCAAGAGCAGCGGCCAGCACCAATACTAAATATACTTTCTTAAACATATCTTTTACTGTAGTTAAATCGGGGTGTGTGTAAAACATCAATACTTGTGCCTATTATTAAATTGCTAATGTAAATAAAAAGAGACAGTGATAATACTGTCTCTCATATTACAATAACAATTATACGATAATGTTTTACTTGTAGTATATAAGCACTTAGCATTTTACGCTAATGTTACATAAAAAAGTTACTTTATAGCGGGTTTGGGGTCAGCGTCAGCCGTTTCGGCATAGCGAATTTCTGTTTTTAGCGTGTTCTTGTTATCCTCAAGATAATGCATTTGCTTGTCAACAGCGGCTACATCCATGGTAAGGCCAAGTGAACTGGCCAGGCCGCGGGCCTCAACAAGATCCTGTTTAGCCTGTGCAAAATCGCCATAGCCGGTTTTTACGGCAGCCAGGTTTATCAGATTGGTAATGGTGTGCCTGTTATCATTTTGCTGTCGCGATATCTGTAAGCTTTGCAGTAAATACCACTTGGCTTCTGATAACCTGTTCTGCTTCAAATACATTTGCGCAAGGTCGCTAAAATTGTAGCTTGCAGAATTATAAACGCGGAAACGCATGTTATGCTGAGCTGTTTTCATAACTGAGGCTTCCATAAGCAAAAGCGCATAAGGGGTACGCTCAATTTTGGCGTACATAATACGGGTATTTGCAATATGGGCAACGGGTAATCTTTTCATGGAATGGTCCTTTAAAAGAGCAATTTGCGGATAGCGGGTATGCTTTTTAAAGGGGTTATACTTATACCACTGTGCAGACACAGAAAGGCTAAGGGAACAGAAGATTACAAGTAAAATGAATCTCATTTAATCTTTTTGACTGGGCTTAAAATAAATTAATCAGTAAACAAATATAATAATATATTAAAGGCAAGCAATACCTGTAACACAGTAATTACTAAATCAGTCCCTTTAACGTAGCGATGGCACCCAATGTTATAATTAATTTTTTTAATTTATTCAAAAACTTCAATATCGCCGTCATGGAGGGCCCAAACCATATAAGGGTGCGTATCCGCATGGTAAATATGACCCTCGGCTGATATTCCGATAACGCCTGCAAAACCGTTAAAAGGCTTTAATTCATCAAGTGTTTTATCGGTGGCTATTGGCAGCGGCATGCCGTCGGTAACGCGGGTAACAATTTTTGTAGCTACTGACCCGCTTACAATATCTTCGCCTACGCCGGTGCATGAAATTGCAGCGTGGGCATTGGCATAGTTGCCCGCCGTAGTTGCCGAATCACTTACCCGGCCCGGTATTTCAAAGCCTTTACCCCCGGTTGAGGTTGCCGAGGCCAGATTTCCATACAAATCAAGCGCAACGCAGCCCACTGTGCCCAGCCTGATAGAGTCCTTTAGTTTTTTTTCATATTCCTGGCGGCGCTGCGGCGTTTCGGGGTTATAATAAGGCACGCCATTATTGCGGGCAAAATCACGGGCGCCCTTGCCGCTTAAAACGCGGTCGTCATAAGCCAATAACTTTTCTGTTATACAGATGGGGTTCTTTACATCCTCAATATTTATCACACCCGAAAAACGCTGGGTTTTGCCGTCCATGAGTGATGCGCTCAACCTTATTTTACCGTCGCTTTGTATCTGTGAGCCGGTGCCGGCGTTAAAAAGGTCGCAATCTTCAAGCAAACGTACAGCAAATACTACCGTTTCAATAGCAGTATGTGTAAGCAGGTATTTATAACCCAGCTCCACAATTTCTTTTAAAGCTTCTTGCTTGGCTTGTTTTACCTCCTGGTTGGTGCGCGATTCGCTAAAGAAACCGCCATGTATAATAATCTTCATTTTAACGAAGTTAATGGATCTTCAAAAAAATATTTTCTGTTATGCCCAAAAGCTCAGGATAACATATCTATATTAAACAAAGATATAGGTTTATTTATTGCAGCAGATCGCCACTATCAGGTGCATGTATAAAAACGCCCTCCTCTACTTTAACAGTTTTTTTAATGATCAAACGATGTTGTGTCAGGTCATATCTGTCAAAAATAGACATTACATGTACTTTGAGGTTATCAATAGAAACCGGCGAGCCCAGCTCTACATCATAAATGTTGGTTGCCACGATATTGCGTCCATCCACCAGGATGATCAGTCCGGAGCCTATAGCTTCCATCATATAACCTTCGGTGATCAGCAGGCCGGTATCTTCGCCCAGGCCAATGCCCAAAATTCCCGGATTGGTGGCCACTGCATACATGAGCCTGCCAATGCGGCCGCGCTGTACAAAGTGTGTGTCAACAATTACCGAATCAATAAAGCCTAATCCCGCCGTAATTTGTACCTCGCCCTTGATAAGTGCCTCGTTACTTTGACCGCGATAGATCATGTGGGTTGAAGCTGCCGCTGCTCCTGCGGATGTGCCCGCTATTACAAAAGCTTCTTTTTGATAACGTTGTTTTAATATCTGTAAAAACTCGGTACCTCCAAAAATGGCGGTAAGCCTGAGCTGATCGCCACCGCTGAACATCACTACATCGGCTTTACGGATACGCTCAAGATATTCAGGGTTAGTTGTATCCTCGCGGCTTTTTATGTGCAGAACATTAACATTGGTAACATTTAACTGGCCAAAGGCCTTGATGTATTCGTTGCCAACCAGTTCAGGAATTTGTGACGCAGTGGTTATTACTTCAATTAAAGAGCCATCATGTTTGGCAGATTCGGTAATAATGCGTTTTAAAATGCCCTGTTCAAAAAACTTAATATAATCGGGTTGCATGATGTGTTCCTGGATAGTAACATTGCTTCCCATATCAACCGCTCCGCCTATAATTATTAGTTTTCCTTTCGGGACAATCATAATTTTAACAATATATTAATACAAATTAAGATAAAAACCCGCACATACGCAGACTATTGTAAACATTTAATGCCTTTTTAGCTATAAAGTTTTATTTACACTGGTAAGTTTTATAGTTTTAGAGAAATTAAGCCGGTTTAAAAATTGCTAATCAACTTATGAAGATCGAGAATATTCAAGTATTACGTGGGCCAAACATCTGGAGCATCCGTCGTAAAAAATTAATACAAATGCGGCTTGATCTGCAGGAGATGGAGCACAGGCCCACCAATGAGATTGATGGGTTTTATGAGCGGCTTGAAAGCCTGTTGCCCAGCCTGTATACCCATCGCTGTTCGCCCGGCGTGCCCGGCGGTTTTTTTCAGCGGGTAATTGCAGGTACCTGGATGGGGCATGTTATTGAACATATAGCGCTCGAAATTCAAACGCTTGCAGGAATGGATACCGGCTTTGGCCGCACCCGCGAAACCAAGACCAAAGGTGTATATAACGTGGTTTTTGCCTACCTGGAAGAAAAAGTTGGTGTTTTTGCTGCCGAGTCGGCAGTGCGTATTGCACAAGCGCTGATAAATGGGGAAGATTATGACCTGGATGCTGATATACAACAAATGCGCGAGATCCGTGAAAATACCCGTTTAGGACCAAGTACAGGCTCTATTGTTGAAGAAGCCATTGCAAGGGACATTCCCTGGATAAGGCTCAACAATCAATCATTGGTACAGCTGGGCTATGGTAAAAACCAGGTACGTTTCCGCGCCACCATGACCGAAAAAACCAGCAGTATTGCCGTTGATATTGCCAGTAATAAAGACGAAACCAAGCGTATGCTGCAGGAGCAGGCCATACCTGTTGCCAAAGGTATTACCATTTCATCAGTTGAAGGGGTGGCCGAAGCCATACGTAAAGTGGGATTCCCGCTGGTTTTTAAACCGCTTGATGGCAACCACGGGCGCGGCATTTCCATCAACATACAAACAGAGGAAGACGCGATTGCTGCCTATGAACATGCTGCCCGTATATCGCGTAGGGTAATTGTGGAACGCTTTGTTACCGGGTATGATTTCAGGGTATTGGTAATTGATAATAAAATGGTAGCTGCCGCCCTGCGCGACCCTGCACATATTATTGGTGATGGCTTATCAACCATACAACAACTTATAGATAAGGAAAACGCCGACCCCCGCCGTGGTTACGGACATGAGAATGTATTAACGCTTATTGATATTGACCGCGATACGCTCGACCTCATTGAAAAGAAAGGCTATACGCTTGAAACTGTACCGGCAAAGGATGAAAAGGTTTTTGTAAAATCGACCGCCAACCTGAGCACGGGCGGTACATCTGTTGATGTTACCGACCATGTGCACCCACAGAATATTTTTATCTGCGAGCGCATATCGAAAATTATCGGGCTGGATATATGCGGCATTGATATTATGGCCGTGAACCTGACCGAGCCGCTTACTGAAAATGGCGGTGTAGTGCTGGAAGTAAATGCCGCACCGGGTTTCCGTATGCATATTGCCCCAAGCGAGGGCTTGCCGCGCAATGTTGCCGGCCATGTGCTGGATATGTTATACCCAACAGGGAAGTCGGCCAGGATACCTATTATTGCTATTACCGGCACCAATGGTAAAACCACTACCACACGCCTGATAGCCCATATTGTAAAAAACAACGGGCACCGAGTGGGCTTTACCACGTCTGACGGTATTTACGTGCAAAACAATATGATGCTTAAGGGTGATACTACCGGCCCGGTAAGCAGCGAGTTCATATTAAAAGACCCCACGGTTGATTTTGCCGTACTGGAAACCGCCCGCGGCGGTATCCTGCGCTCGGGCCTGGGTTTTGGTTTTTGCGATATTGGTGTAGTTACCAATATACAGGCAGATCACCTGGGATTGGCAGATATTCATACGCTTGATGACCTGGCCCGGGTAAAAAGTGTAGTGCTTAATTCTGTTAAAAAAGATGGATGGGGCGTTTTAAATGCCGATAATGAACATTGTGTACGTATAGGCAATAAAGCCGATTGCAACATTGCCTACTTTAGCCTTAACGAAAACAATCCTATCATTAAATCACATTGCCGTAAGGGTGGTATTGCAGCCGTTTGTGAAAATGGTTTTATCACCATACAAAAGGGCGATTGGAAGATACGCGTACAACGTACTATCCTGATACCGCTTACTTTTGGGGGTACGGTTCCTTTTATGATTGAGAATGTACTGGCTGCAACCCTTGCCGCATTTTTATGGGGATTTAAAACCGAGGATATAAAAATGTCATTGGAAACTTTCATCCCGTCGGCAGCGCAAACCCCTGGGCGCATGAACATTTTTGAGTTCAAAGACTTTAGGTTTATGATTGATTTTGCGCATAATCCAGATGGTTATAACGGCATCAAAGAGTTTTTAAAACATATCGATTCACCGCTAAAAATTGGTATTGTAGCAGGTACGGGCGACAGGCGTGATGACGACATCCGCGAATTGGGTAAAATATCGGCCGGGATGTTTGATTATATCATCCTCCGCCAGGAAAAACACCTTCGCGGCCGTACTGCCGAAAATATTTTGAGTTTGCTTAGCGAAGGGATCCGCTCGGTTGATCCTGATAAACCTATAGAGATTGTGCCTAAAGAGGTTGATGCCATTAAACATGCCATGAGTTTGGCCAAACCAGGGGCTTTCATCACCGCCCTGAGCGATGTGGTTGATAACGCCATTGAAACTGTGCAAAATTACCAGGAGCAGGAACGTAACGGGTTGTTTAACGTTTAGCGTCCAAGCCCCTTAAAGGCGAGCTTTTTGAACGGATATCTTCAATATTGTAAGGTGCGAAGCAATCTTTACGCTATACAGAGCACGTTTTGTATAGTATAAAGATTGCTTCGTTCGAAATGACTTTTTATTTATTGATTTGCTCGACAACTCCACCTTTAGGAGTCCGGTGGGCGGGGGCCGACAAATAATAATGCCATAGTAGCATACTCGCAACGGTACGATAGGGAGCCCATTGTTCTGTGACAGCAAGCAGTTCTTCTCTCGTAGTTTCTTTGGGTAATGACTTTACCCGCTTCAATGCGTTCACTGCCGCCAAATCGCCAATAGGGAAAATATCGGCGTGCTGCAGCACAAACATCAGGTATACATCGGCAGTCCAGTTGCCGATGCCTTTAAGGGAGGTTAGTTTAGCGCGGATCTCCTCATCAGGCAATTGCTCCAGTTCGGCCAGGTTGATCTGTCCGCTGATGATGGCCCCGGCCAGGTGTTTGGTATACGTTGTTTTCTGACGACTGAAATAACAGGCTTTAAACTCCTCGTCGGTAAGCAGCAGCACCCTTGCCGGCGTAATTTCCTGTATATATTCGCGTAACTTATTCAATGCCGACAGTGCCGATGCCAATGACACCTGCTGCTCCAGGATAATGTGCACCAATGTTTCGAACGTATTTGGCCTTGACCATAACGGCGGGTAACCATAGGTATTAATGATATGGGCCAAATCAGCATCAGCCGAAGCAAGTTCATCACATATGGCGCGATAGTTGGATTGGTTAAACTGTTTAAACATTTGGTTGTTGTTGATCAATTGATGTGCTTTTGACAAAATAAATAATTATTTTAGCATTAAATTGAATAGTATGAACATTCAAGCGGAGAAATTAAATCTTTTGCAAACCATCATGAATACCAATGATGAAGGATTGATCATGGATGTAAAGGCCTTTTTATCAGGCAGAAAAGCTGATTGGTTCGATGAGTTGAGTGATGAGCGGCAAAAAGACGTAATGGAAGGTTTAGCCGAAGCAGATCGCGGCGAAACTGTTGCTCATGCCGAAGTCGTAAAACTATTCGGGAAATGGGGATTGAAATAGTATGGACTAAAAAGGCTGTTCAAACATTTAGCAAAAGAATAGCTTATTTAGAAGAACATTGGACAGAAAAAGAGATATTCGATTTTACAGCTCGTGTAAATGAGTATCTCGAAACGTTACAGACCCAACCTTTAATGTTTCGTAAATCTGCAAGAATAAAACATACACACATCGGTGTAATAATCAAACAAGTTTCATTGGTTTACAGGATAAAGCCTAAAAGTAAAACCATTGAACTGATCACTTTTATTGATAACCGGCAAAATCCTAAAAAGAATAAGATCTAAATACTTTTTCTGACATTGCTTCGTACCGCAATGACGCAGGAGGTTAATATCGATTAATTGCTAATTTTTTTAGGATTTAGCAATTTGTTTTCTGATTTTTACAATATGAACAATCTGCCTCCTTTAGCCGAACGTATGCGCCCAGGGTCGCTTGACGATTATGTGGGGCAAAAACACCTGGTTGGTCCGGGTGCGGTTTTGCGTAAAGCCATAGAATCCGGTTCGTTACCATCCATGTTATTTTGGGGGCCTCCCGGGGTGGGTAAAACTACGCTGGCCTATATCATTTCGCAATCATTATACCGTCCGTTCTTTTCATTGAGCGCCATCAACTCCGGTGTAAAAGACGTGCGGGAAGTAATTGAAAAAGCATCCTTGTTAAAAGAACAGGGCGAAACGCTGCCTATATTATTTATTGATGAGATACACCGTTTCTCCAAATCACAGCAAGATTCCCTGTTGGGAGCTGTAGAGCGCGGCATAGTGACCCTGATAGGTGCTACTACCGAAAATCCATCGTTCGAGGTGATCTCGGCTTTACTGTCGCGCTGCCAGGTGTATATCCTGCAGCCTTTGGCCGAAGAAGACCTGCTTAACCTGCTGGATAAAGCCATGAAGGAGGACGTGGTGCTGCAGAACAAAAAGATCATTATTAAAGACCATGAAGCGTTGCTGCGCCTTTCGGGGGGCGATGCACGCAAACTGCTCAATATATTCGAGTTGCTGGTAAATGCCTTTGATACCACCGAAATAGTTTTAACCGACGAAGTGGTACTGGAACATGTACAGCAAAATATGGCCTTGTATGATAAAACCGGCGAACAGCATTATGATATCATTTCGGCCTTCATTAAATCTATGCGGGGTTCAGACCCTAACGGGGCGGTGTACTGGCTGGCCCGCATGATTGTTGGGGGTGAGGATCCCTTGTTCATTGCCCGCCGGATGCTTATCCTGGCATCTGAGGATATTGGCAATGCAAACCCTAACGCGCTTTTGCTGGCACAAAGCTGTTTTGAAGCTGTAAATAAAATAGGTATGCCCGAATCGCAGCTTATTTTGTCGCAAACAGCTATTTACCTGGCAACATCTGCTAAAAGTAATTCGGCAACAACGGCAATTGGGGCGGCAATAGCACTGGTGCGTCAAACCGGCGACTTGCCGGTTCCACTTCACCTGCGCAATGCACCAACCAAATTCATGAAAAATATTGGCTATGGAAAAGATTATAAATATGCCCATAGCTATGAAGGCAATTTTACGGAGCTCGACTTTTTACCCGACGCGGTTAAAGGCACCCAGCTTTACCAGCCCGGCAATAACGCCAAAGAAAATGAATCAAAAGAAAAACTAAGAAAACTTTGGGGCGATAAATATAAGTATTGAACTTATTGCCAAAACGGGCTCACATAGGGTCCCGGTTGGCTGTTAAATTTCCTTTATTTTAATTATTAACACGGTAATATACTAATAATAAGTTAATTATAAATCAATATATCATACAGGGGCCTACTAATCGACATGTGTGGAAAACTCTGAATAGTATGATGATAGTGATAATAATAGCTTTGATTAAAACACCCTAATGTTTTGAAATAGTATTTTACACCTCATCAAACTATTAAACTATGGCCAGGAATAATGCTCCAAAAAAATCCGATTCAAACAACGGGAAAGGGCTTAAAACAACACGTTATTTTACCAGCGAAGCCATTAATGTATTTGACCTTTTTAAGTACGAAAAAAAATCATCAGTAATCCGTAATCCTTCGGGCGACGCGGTTTTTGAAATGAATGATGTAGAAGTACCCTCTACATGGTCGCAGGTGGCTACTGATATACTGGCACAAAAATATTTTCGTAAGGCGGGCGTACCGCAACCCGATGGTACAAGCGGGTCAGAAAAAAGCATAAAACAGGTTGCCCACCGCATGGCCAACTGTTGGAAATACTGGGGCCAGCGTTATGGCTATTTTGCCACATCAAAAGATGCTGACATATTTTATGACGAAATAGTTTATACCATTGTAGGGCAACTGGCAGCGCCAAATTCGCCGCAATGGTTCAATACCGGGCTGCATACCTCGTATGGCATTACCGGTAAGCCGCAGGGGCATTATTTTGTTGATCCCGTTACCGAAGTGCTGAGTAAATCAACATCGGCTTACGAACGGCCGCAGCCACATGCCTGCTTTATTCTTTCGGTTGATGATGATCTGGTGAACGAAGGTGGTATCATGGACCTTTGGGTACGTGAAGCCCGCATATTCAAATATGGCTCGGGCGTAGGCACCAACTTCTCGAAGATTCGCGGCGAAACAGAAAAACTTGCCGGCGGTGGTTATTCATCAGGCCTTATGTCATTCCTAAAAATTGGAGACCGGGCCGCGGGGGCCATCAAATCGGGCGGTACTACCCGCCGGGCAGCCAAAATGGTTTGCCTTGATCTTGACCACCCCGAAATTGAAGGTTTTGTGAACTGGAAAGTGGAGGAAGAAAAAAAGGTAGCGGCGCTCATAGCCGCGGGCTATTCGTCAGATTATGAGGGCGAAGCTTACCGCACCGTATCGGGCCAAAACTCCAATAACTCAGTACGTGTTCCTAACAGTTTTTTTCATGCTTTAAAAGCAGGAGCTCCCTGGGAACTGAAAAGCCGCATGAGCGGAAAAACTACCAAAACCATCCCCTCGCAAAAACTATGGGACGATATTGCTTTTGCAGCCTGGGCCTGTGCCGACCCCGGCGTACAGTTTGACAGTACCATAAACGAGTGGCATACATGCCCCGAAGGCGGGCGCATCAACGCATCGAACCCATGTTCGGAATATATGTTCCTGGATAATACTGCCTGTAACCTGGCCTCTATCAACCTGGCACATTTTTTTGATCCCGAAACCCGGGTGTTTGATGTGAAAGGATTTGAGCACACCTGCCGTATATGGACTATTGTACTTGAAATATCCGTGCTGATGGCGCAATTTCCATCCAAAGAGGTTGCGCAGTTATCTTATGATTATCGCACTTTAGGTTTAGGTTATGCCAACTTAGGCTCAGCGCTGATGGTAAACGGCATTCCGTATGACAGCGATAAGGCACGGGCTATTGGCGGTGCTATTACGGCTATCATGACAGGTACCGCCTACGCCACCTCGGCCGAAATGGCGCGCGAGCTTGGGCCGTTCCGCAAATACAATGATAATAAACAGCACATGCTGCGCGTAATGCGCAACCATCGCTATGCTGCTTATAACTCTACCGAAAATTATGAGAATTTAGAGATAGCCCCTCCGGGCATCAACCCTAAATACTGCCCGGATTACTTGCTTTCGGCCGCATGTAACGCCTGGGACAAGGCAGTTGAAATGGGCGAAAAGTACGGTTATCGTAACGCCCAAACCACCGTTATTGCCCCAACCGGCACTATAGGGCTGGTAATGGACTGCGACACAACCGGCATCGAGCCGGATTTTGCACTGGTAAAATTCAAAAAATTATCAGGCGGCGGTTATTTCAAGATCATTAACCAGGCAGTGCCCCAGGCATTGCGCAACCTGGGTTACCGGGAGCATGAAGTTACCGCCATTGTAAACTACGCAAAAGGTACGGCCACTTTAAAAGATGCCCCGCACATTAATACCGACTCGCTTAAGGCTAAGGGTTTTACTGATAACGAGCTGGAAAAGCTGGACAAAGGACTGGTATCGGCATTTGAGATCAGTTTTGCGTTCAATATCTGGACATTGGGCGAAGAGTGCCTGAAACGCCTGGGTATTACAGCCGAACAATACAACGCACCTGACTTTAACGTGTTGCGCAGCCTGGGTTTCAGCAAAAAACAGATTGCCGAAGCCAACGAATACATATGCGGAACCATGACCATTGAAGGTGCGCCATACTTAAAGGAAGCACATTATCCCATATTTGATTGTGCTAACAAATGCGGCGCCAAAGGCGAACGCTATATACATGCACACGGACATATTAAAATGATGGCCGCCGCGCAGCCTTTTCTTTCGGGTGCTATATCCAAAACCATTAACCTGCCTAACGAGGCTACCGTTGATGAGATCAAGGATTGTTATGAGCAGTCATGGGCGCTGGGCCTTAAAGCCAACGCGCTTTACCGTGATGGTTGTAAATTATCGCAGCCGCTGTCAACCAAATCAGATGCTAAGGAACAAGCTGACGAAAAGCTGGATACCGTGGAGGAAGTATTGGGCGAGGCAGCCAATGTAAAACTAAGCGACCTAACCTCTGAACAGGTGATTGAGGCTGCAATGGCCATCATGGAAAAATCTAAAGACACCAATTTTATGCGCCAGCTATCGCGCGTGGTGCAAAAAAAGAATCTGCCCTTTAAACGCAGGGGCTTTACCCAAAAAGCTATTATTGACGGGCAAACCGTATTTGTGCGCACCGGTGAATATGAGGATGGCACCCTGGGTGAAATATTTGTGGATATGCACAAAGAAGGCGCTACTTTCCGCTCGCTGATGAACTGTTTTGCTATTGCGGTTTCGGTTGGTTTGCAGTATGGCGTACCGCTGGAAGAGTATGTAGAGAAATTTACCTTTACCCGTTTTGAGCCTGCCGGTATGGTAACCGGACATGCCAATATAAAGAGCGCTACAAGTATTATTGATTACATTTTCAGGATGCTGGGTTATGAATACCAGGACCGTACCGACCTGGTGCATATCATTACTGATAAGAACGGCATATTGGGCAATCCGCAAATGGGCGATGAGGATATTAATACTGACGAAAGCAATGTATATGTGCCTGTTAATAAACCGGCAGCTGTAGACGGCTTCAGCGGTAAAAAACAAGGCCTGTCGGTAGACCTGAGTATGGGCGTGCAGAGTGATGCTCCAAGCTGCAATGTGTGCGGCCATACCACCGTGCGTTCTGGCACTTGTTATAAATGCCTTAACTGCGGCAACTCTATGGGTTGCTCTTAATTAGCGTCTTTGTTCTGTTATAATAGTTAGTGTGTAAGCCCCGCCATAAGCGGGGCTTTGTTTGTTGGCATTTATCCAGTGCCATCCCGTTTCCAAAGCATCTGATAGGATTTACTGGCCACAGAAAGTAGATGCCTTAGTACGTTAACCATAGCAGGGGAGTATATCGGGTTAAAAAATGTTAAACCAATTCGGCAAGTCGTACCCGGCGGTTATGTTTGTAATAGTTTGATGATCAAATGTCAAAGATATGCGCTGCCTGCTTATTCTGTTTATAGCCTGTATCGGTGTATGCTCCTATGGGCAAACAATAAGCGGTATAGTAACTGATAAGAAAACCGGGCAAACTATCACCGGCGCTTGGATCACCTCATCGAAAGCAACAACTATTAGCGGCCTGTTGGGAGAATTTACCATTAATGTGGTTAAGCCTGCCGACACCGTAAGAATAAAAATGCAGGGTTATAAATTATATGTGCTGCCAATTGCTCCATCGGTAAATAAGAATGTACATATAGCTTTAGACCAGGCCGTTATAGAATTGAACGAAGTTTATGTAACAGCCAAAAGAAACCGGCTGAAAGACTCCCTGAATAACCGTAAAATGTTTGCAAGGGAATTTAACAGCTCGGCACCTAAATTAAAAGACATTATTGTGGTTTCGCGCAATCCTGGGCCGTTGCAGGCTGCAGGTATCACTATTGTTCCTTCACAATTTATCAGAGCTTTAACCTACAAACACAGCAAGGAATACAAATTTAAAAAAGTGCTGATAAGGGATGAGCAGAACAGATATATTGACAGCAAGTTTGGTGAGGAGCTGGTAACACAACTTACCAGCCTCAAAAATGATTCCCTGCTGAATTTTATGGACCAATACAGACCCTGTATTGATCAAATTAAAAAGATGACCGATTATGATATCAGGGCATATATTAAAGCCAGTATCAGTAAATTCAGGAGCGATACCCTGCATCAAACTAAATGATCAGATGTTTTCTTAAATTTATTTTCATAATTGATATTCATTCAACAATTAAAGCTGTTGTTTTGCTATTAATTACGATAATCCTATGAGTAACATATTGCATATTTTAAATGGTGATGCCGCGCTATCGGGTTTTAATGAAACCGGCCTCGACGGCGATGTAATGGTGTGGCGCGAAGTCCTCTCTGAAGGTCCGCTGCAGGAAAATATCTTATCGGGTAGCTTCTGGAGTGCACGTTCCAATTGGATAACCAGTACTTTCAACGAATCGCCGGAGGGGTATCAGCATAAAGTTATAGATGAACTCGGGAAGCTGAATAGTACCTATACGGAGATCAACCTTTGGTTTGAGTTCGATTTGCATTGCCAGGTGAACTTGCTGGGCGTATTGCGCATGCTTTCAGGAAAAACGGATATGTCTGCCCCAGCCATTTATCTTATTTGCCTTGCCGATTGTGTTCAGTTTAACTTTGCCCGGGGCCTTGGCGAGTTGAGCGGCGAACAATTTGAAGAACTGTATGACGGGCGGGAGCGACTTAACGAATGGGAATTTGAGCTGGCTGCTGAAGCCTGGCAATTATATGTTGCCGGCGATACTGCTGAATTGCAGCGGTGGCTCAATGAAAATTCATTTTGGGGAGCTGTTCCCTTACTTAAACCGGCGTTGCAAGCACACTTAAAACGGATGGAAACCAACGCGCAGGGCTTAACCTATATTGAACAGCGCTTGCTGGATATTTACAAGAGCGGCGCTAAAACACGGTCGGCCATATTTGCCGCTTTTTGGGATACGGAAAAGATATTTGGTATGGGCGATCTGGAAATTGATATTTATCTGAACCGGTTAAAAGAAAAGCAACTCATTAACCTCTAAAAATGCCAAAGCTTACGGGACTTTTACCGCAATGGTTGGCGAACGGTCACTTTCGTTTTTTAGCCGGTCAATAGCAGTAATTACATATAAATAGGTTTTACCCCTTTGCACGGTATTATCCTCATAAGCTAAATTGGTATTGTATTGAATATGCAGAATATTTTTAGGGTCGTCTATATTTATCTTATCGCCATCATTAAACCGGTATATCACATAACCATAAACCGGTTGCTCGTCTTTAGCTAATGTTGGTACCATCCACTTCAGTTGTACGTGGTTAAGTACTGCCTTTGCGGTTAAATCGCGCGGTACGTTAGGAGCAATGGAATCAAGCCAAAGCATAGGGGGCGGTAAAGCGGGATAGCGATAGTAATTATTGCGAAGCGAATCGGTAAACCCAAGCGGGTTACCGGTAATGGAATTTGAGCTAAAATAAACACTGCCCTGTACCCTGGGATTATCACGCATTAAATTGATTTGATTGGGCAGCTGCGCCGGATTTTTAAAGGCCAGGGTTTTGCGTTCATTAATGCGGTAAGCCGCCTGCCCTATATACAGGTGCCTGCCAAAGGTATTATCGCTCCACCAATCCAGCAATTTTTCAAAATCGGCTGATCTGTTGCCTATCGGCCAGTAAAGCTGCGGATCAATGTAATCCACCCAACCTTCTTTTACCCATTTACGGGTATCTGCATAGTTTTCATAATAGGATGAACCACCATTAGTTTCAGACCCCTCGTCGTTCTGAGCCTTATTGGCCCATATTCCAAACGGACTTACACCAAATTTAATGTCGGGGTTATGCGCGTGTACGCTGTCGCCTATCATTTTTATCAGCAGGTCAACATTGTGCCGGCGCCAATCCTTTATATTATCATAGCCTTCGCCGTACTGCTTAAAGGTTTCCTCATCGTTTATTTTTTGCCCGGCAATAGGGTACGGATAAAAATAATCATCCATGTGTATGCCGTCAACATCATAGTTATCAACCACATCAAGTATTACCTGCACAATATAGTCGCGCACTTCGGGCAGGCCCGGATTAAAGGTTTTGATGCCGCCGTAAGTAAAAAACCATTCGGGTTTTATTTTAGTGATATGCTGCGGACTCAGCGCGGCAAAATTTCCGTCAAAGGTGGCACGGTAGGGGTTAAACCATGCATGCAGTTCCATACCGCGCTTGTGTGCCTCGGTTATAGCAAATTCCAGCGGATCATAAGCGGGGGTAGGGCCCTGGCCCTGTTTACCGGTTAAATATTTTGACCACGGCTCGCGGCTTTTGGCATAAAAGGCATCAGCAGCGGGCCTCACCTGCAGCATTACCGCATTGATACCGGTTTCCTGGTGCGAATTTAATATATCCAGCAATTCCTGTTTTTGCTTGTCGGGCGTAAGCCGTGTGCTGGTTGGCCAGTCAATATTTACTACTGTGGCTATCCATACACCTCTAAACTCGCGTTTAGGTTCAGTTTTTACCAATACAGGCTCGGCTGAAGGTTCTGCCGGCTGTGCATTAACGGCTACAATTGTAAACAGGGGTATGATCAGAAGTATAAATTGGCGAAATTTATGCATCAATAAGAATTAAATTAAAAGCTGCAAAGATATAAAACTCATAACGTAGCAGTTTTATATCAAGTATAAAATTTGCAGCTTTATTGTGATTTAAGCTTTTTGTGCTTATTTTTAACGTTACCAAACATAATTATTTACCCATAATTCTTTTAAAAATCATAATTTTAGTGTTTCAACGTTTAGTAACGGTGAGCACAGGAACGCTGGCAACTTGTAAAAATACAGGTAAAGCACAAAATATCGTTTTTTATAGATATGCTTGTAAATTAAACCCAATAGTTAAATAGCTGCTTTTTTTAAAACAGCTTTGCTTTTTAACTGTATTAAAACATTAAACATTTAATTGCTATGGAAAATCAATCCGGTCAACCATCTAAGAAAAACTCGAATGTCATTTATTTCCTCATTGTGGTGGTATTGGCTTTATTAGGTACTGATGTGTATCTGTATTTGCAAAAAAACAAATCAGATATCAAAGTAGTGTATCAGCATGATGAACAAACACGTTTGCAAACCGAACTTGACAGTCTTGAATCACAAATTGAGCAGGTAAATGCCGGGAAAGCAAAAATGTCGCAACAGATGCAGGCCAAGAACGATTCTTTAAGGGCAAAGATCAAAGTATTAAGAACGCAGTTGGCCAAGGGTAAACTTACCCATGCCGAACTGGTAAAGGCTCAGGAAGATGTAAAACAGCTGAGGTATTTTGTAACCAAATACACTGCGGATATTGAGGAGCTGAAGAAACAAAACCAATCGCTCACCACAGAAAGGGATACTTTAAAAACCAGCCTTGCCACCGTTGCTAAAAAAGCCGATACGCTCACCAAGCAAAACCAGGACCTGGATGCGAAAGTAAAAGTGGCGCAGGCGCTCAAGCTGGCAACAGCAAATGTGGTAGCCTATAAAATTAAAGGCAGTGGTAAAGAAGTTGACGTTTCACGTGCCGGCCCGGCCAAAAAAATTAAGATCAATTTTACAGTGGCCAGCAATAGCATAGCTATAAAGGGCTTGCATGATGTTTATGTACGTATTATTGATCCTACAGGCAACCTGATAACCCCGGTTGATGGCGGAACGTTTAGCGCTGATAACCAGGATTTGCAGTATACCTATAAAACATCAATTGATTTTAAGGATGATGGCAGCCTGTACACTATTGATTGGGTTAACCCTAATCTTCCGTTTCAAAAGGGCACTTATACCGTATTGCTTTATGCAGATGCGGGTACTATGGGTAAAACAGGCTTTACCCTCAAATAAGCTGTAAGGTTAATCAACTATAAAATCAAAAAGCGCCCTGTTCTGGTTATCCGGAACAGGGCGCTTTTGTTATGACAAGCTGTTTTTAATAATCGCATCTGATTATGGGCACGGCATCACAAATTAAAAAAGTTATACTCCAGCCTGATCAGGTACATGTTTTTGCTGTTGCGTAACATATCATTATAAAGCGGAGCACGGTATGAAAGGTCAAGGCGGCAAACGCTGTTAAAAATAAACTGTAACCCGGGTGCAGCGTCCAGGTAACTTTGCCCGTGGCCCGGGTTGGTTTTGCCCAGCAGCTCAACATACAGGTTAACATTTACCTGCTGGTAATTTTGATAATTGCGCGGAAACATCAGATATCCCGCTGATAAAGTATAGGCTATAGCATTTCTGGCCTGTGACAAGGGCAGCATATAGCCGCCCCTGTTGTCAAAGGCGCGCAAATAACTCGCCGAGCCCGAAAGTGCCAGTTTATGCAAAAGCTGCGTGAACACTACGCCGCTTTGCAGGCCTGAGTTATCGCCTTCTAATGTTATTTCCTGGTTAGGCAAGGGATTATTAATGCTCGATGCTTTAATGAAAAAAGCTGCGCGCGAATGCCTTTGTACCGTATCAATTGATAAAAACCGGTATTTGGCATATATGCTGCCCCCTTCAAAGTGCTGGCTGCTGTTATAATAATCAGAAACATATATGGAGCTGTGCACCATTAAATGCCGGCTAACGCCATACATGGCTTCAAAAGTGCTCCTGTTTTTATAGTCGGGTTTAAAAAATCCCTGGTTTTCAATACGGAGGCCTAATGATCCGGTGGCCATATTGCTGGCTGGCTCCGTATTTACATAAAGCTCCTGCGCAAATGCAGGGCAGGTTATTGCCGCAAGGCAAATAGCCAATAAAATAGTCTTCATAGTGATGAATTTTTAAGGAAGACTTATATAGCTAAATGATAAACGCGGCCGCTTGCCGGGGTAGCATCGGTTACCTGACTCAGGTATTTTTTTGAAACCGATTTTGGCGCAAATCCGTTATCAACTATTGTGAAATTAACACTTCCGCTAAAGGTTTTATCGGCAGCATTCAATAACCGGTAGGTATCGCCATTATAGCTAAAATGATTGTCGGCAATTTGAGTATTATCAAAGTTAAAGGTGGCTTTAAGACTGTTTACCGAAAAGCCGGATCCCTGAACCTTTTTGCTGATCTGTTCAAAATTTACAGGTACATCATTTTTAAAAGTAATGAGGTATAAATTACGCATCAGATCGGTTTTAATATCACTCACAAAAGGAAGGCTGCGTAAAGCCTTTTCGGTTGATTTGGCGCAAAGGGCGCAGGTAAGGCCGCTAACTTGTAGCTCGGCTTTGGTAAACTGGGCATGGGCTGCAGTAACGGTAAGGGTAAGTATTAGGATGAATATTTTGATGGTTTTCATTTTGATCTTAATTAATTGTTATAAAATAATCCGCGATAATTTTATCGCTATCTCACAGTACAGGCAATTAATGTTTATCAAATACGAAAAATACAATTTTTAATAAATAAGGCTATGTTTTGCCAGAGACTATCTGGCGGTCCGCGTTCAAAAGATACATCTGTAGATGGCTGCTGCGAAGGTGGAAAGAAGTTATTGAAAGATAAACGGGTAATTTCAAAGCCAAAAAGCTTTGACAAGATAGAGAAAGGTTCTGCCTGGTGGGCATCTTTTACTTTGATCTGTAATTGCTTGTCTTTGCAGCACCTCATTTTGCCGCAGGCCTGCTTCATTTTGCTGTTAATAGCAGGCGAATCAATTTGAACAGAAGCTATCCTGGTACCACAATAATGCAGGTTAAGCGCAAAACCCAGCACCGTAACCGTGTACATTATGGTTAATAAGAAAGCTCCTGACCTTTTTATCATATAACAAAAATACTATTTAACTCATTGACTACAAATTGTTTTTAGATATTAATGATAAATGCGCGCCGTCTAAAACATATAAAGCAAAAAACCCGGCCCTTGCGGCTGGGTTTTTTGCTTTATTAACTTGATCTTTTTATTATGTGGTATTAATTATTGAGCGGCTTGTTTAGCTTGTTGCTTCATTTGATCATTAGCAACAATAACTATTTCAACCCTGCGGTTTTGCGCGCGGCCTGCAGTGGTGGTGTTATCAGCAATTGGTTCGCTTTCGCCTTTGCCTTTGGTTGTTAAACGCGATGGACTTACATTGTCGGCAGCTATAAATGATTTCACTGATTCGGCCCTTCTTACCGAAAGATCCATATTGTGCGAATCGGAACCGGTGTCATCAGTATGGCCTACAATTAAAATATTGGTATTTACGTTTTTTTGCAACGAAGCAGCAAGGTTTTGCAGGTTAGTTTGGGCGGCTGGTTTAAGATCGGCCTTGTCTGTATCAAATAAAATACCTGAATCAAACTTAACCAAAATACCCTCACCTTCGCGGGTTACCGTTGCTCCTGGCACGGTCTGCTTAATTTCTGCAGCCTGCCTGTCCATGTTACGGCCAATAAATGCGCCGGCAGTACCACCAACAGCACCACCAATTATGGCGCCTAAGGCAGTGTTACCCGCAGCTTTACCAATAAAAGCACCAACTGTACCGCCTGCACCCGCGCCAATTGCCGCACCTTTTTGTGTTTTGGTCAATGAATCGCAACCTGAGCCTAAAACACCTACTGTAGCTAAAGCCAAACTTAGCGTGGCAATCTTAATTTTAAGAGTTTTCATATTAATTATGATATGTTTATTTATTGGTATTTGCAAAGCAGATGCCAAAACGGTAAAAAACAACCGTTGTTTTTTAAAGGGGGTAAATGCGCACTATTACTATATTTTTTTAATATTTAGGAAAGTATTTTTCAGACGGGCATTAGCCATTTTGACATCACTTCACAAAATGGCTTGTTTTTAGTACAAGAGTTGTAAAATTGTCGCTACAATAAACCCGATGTTTAGCTAACCACAATTAACGTAGCCGGAAAAATAAGTTTGAATGTACTGCCCAGGTCTTTTTCTGATACCACTTCAATATCAATATTATGAAACGTGGCTATTGATTTAACAATTGGCAAGCCCAGGCCAAAACTATCCTGCTGTAACGACTGCCGGAATTTTTTGAAGCGGTTAAATATAAATGGCAAAGCATCGGCATTAATCCCTATACCATTGTCGGTTATGCTAACAATGAAGTTGTTATGTACCGCGACGCCTGTTATTTTAATATAGCCGCCTTCGCGGTTGTATTTAATGGCATTATTTATAAGGTTGAAAAACAGGTTAAACAACAGGAACTTGTTAACATTTACTAAATTCCAGTTATCGGGTATTGATATGTCATAAGCTATGTTTTTTTCCTGCAGGCGTATGGAGATCTCGTCATATACATCCTGCAACAGCTCGGTTAGCGGAACTTTGTCTTCCTTTAAAAACTGTTCGTTCTCAATTTGCGATATCAGCAATAAAGTTTTGGTTATGCTTTTTAAACGGTTCAATATCTTCTGCATTTCAAGCAGCCTTCCCTTTAGTTCATCATTAATGTCCTCCTCTTCAAACATGTTTTCAATTTTTGATTGAAGGATAGATATCGGGGTCATCAGTTCATGCGAGGCGTTTGAAATGAACTCACGTTCTTTATGAAACTTATCAGCAATGGTTTCTATCATTTTATGGATGCTGATATCCAGGTATTCAAAATCAGTAGTTGTGGTGCGTACCTTGTGGTAAGAATGAAAGTTTGGAAACTTTTGCGCTACAAGCTTGGTTTTAATAATGAGCCGCAGCGGTTTAAGCACATAGTTTGAATAAAACTGATCGGCCAGGATGGTTAATAATATCATACCCAGCAGCACCTGGAACGCAATGTTTTGCAAAGGGGCGCTGGTTTCATCAAGGGTATCTACGCTTTTGCCAATTTCGAGCAGGTAATTTTTACCTTTAACCTTAAAGGTATGGCTTAGTATCCGGTATTGAAGCGTATCGCCCTCGCTAAACAGGCGTCTGCCTCTTTTTATAGTATCTGAAAAATAATTGGGATCAACCTCCTCCAAGCTTATGTATTCCTCTTTAAGCGGCAGGTAGCTGCCATAACCTTCTCCGTTTTCAATATAAGCTTGAATGCCGTGAGTTTGTACTATTTGCAGTAGTTTGTTTTTTTGTTTGTTGAGCTTGCTGTCAACATAATTACTGCTAATATTTCTGATCAATACAGGTACCAGCAATACAAATAGTATCACGATCACCAATTTTGATATGGCGTTAAAGAGCGTAAGTTTTGTTCTTAGTCTCAATACTTAAGCGTTGATCTTTATTTTATAGCCCAGGCCCCGTACGGTTTCAAGCCAGTCGGGCGGGGCGAAGGCATTTAATTTTTTACGAATATTTTTAATGTGCGCGTCAATATAGTTTGAATCATAGTCGTTATTTACTACACTGCCCCAAATATGCTCGCTCAATTGCATACGGGTTAGGGTCCTGTTTTTGTGTAAAATTAAATAAGCTATCAGGTCAAATTCTTTTTTGGTGATGGTATTAACAACGCTGTCATGATATGAAATAGTACGATTGGTTAAATCTATCACAAACCCGGCTAATTCAATGATGTTGTTTTTTACTCCGAATTTACGACGTATTATAGCCTGCATGCGGCTTTGTAATTCCAGCAATGAAAACGGTTTGGGCAAATAATCATCGGCGCCCAGGTCAAGCCCTTTTATCCGGTCGGTAATTTCGGCGCGGGCTGTTAAAATAATGCAGGCAGCCTCTGAATCCATTTTCTTCACTTCCCTTAACAGGTCGAGCCCATCATAATCAGGCAGTCCGAGGTCTATTAAAATAAAATCATATAAATTAACGGCGATCTTTTCAGAGGCAGAAGCGCCGTTAAAGCATACATCACAAATGTAATTATAGTTGGTCAGAAATATTTCAAGTTCCTGCGCAAGCGCTTTTTCGTCTTCGATGATCAACACAGTCATAGGTCCGATCAATAAAAAAGGTAGTAAAATGTAAAATTGAAAAACGACTCACGGCGGTTTTCAAGTGTTCCTTCAACGTTTACAGGAATGGAGTAACGCCAGGAAGCTTCAAGGGTATAATGAGGCCTGTTGTAGGCCACCGGTACTTTAAAGCTGTAGTTCAGCATGTTGAATCGCCTGTTCCTGCGTGCCGCCGCCGGGTCAATATGCTCAATGATGCTGGGTGGCAGTACATGCTGGTAACGGTGATCAACCTCATATCGCTGCACAAAGTTCTGTGTACCCAGGATCATGTTGAATGAAGGATTAAATGAAAGGTAATCCTGGTCGTCAAAAATACTCCAGCTGCTTTCAAAGTATTTTGAATTGCTTATGGTAGTAAAAAAGTCATTGGATTTGCCAAAAAGATAATCAAATACTACGCTTGTTTTAAGGATATGCCAATCATAGGAGTTTTTTAAGTTGATATCATTTGATGATGCCGACTTAATAACATTGGCGTTTTTGTTAAAGATAAACCGGGTGTAACTGGCCGCGCCCGAAAACGCTTTTGAAAACTTATAAAAATACCCGCCGCCTACGTCAACCTCATCAACCGGGGCATAACCTAAAACCTTTAGTACTGAACTATACACAAATAGGCCCGATTTGCTGTTATATATGACATCGCCGGTTAAAAATGGATATTTGATTGGTCCGGTGCGCCCAAAAAACAGGGCATCGCTTCCATAGCTTACCCCCACAGAAACCGACTTTTTGCGAATAATAGTATCAGTATCAGCAACTAACCGGTGGCTGCGCCCGGTTAAAAGGCCCCAATCCATACCTTCAGCATATAGGGTGCTGCTGCTGGCAATAAATAAAAGTAAGCAAAAGTACTTCATCAATAATTGGTAAATTTTTTATTAACCTGTTTAATTGCCATTTCTTCTGGGTATCTCCGGCGGGCGTTCCAATCCCTCGGGCCGGCGCTGTCTTTTAGGTTTTGGTTTAGGCACTATGGGTACGCCTGAGTCATCAACCTTTTCGGGCTTGGCCTGCTTTTTAGCCTTTGCTACCTCTTTAATTTTATTTTTTTCGTCCAGATCGCGTTGTTTAGCATTTTTGGGCAATAAAGTATCCTGTGCTGCTTTATCATGCTTCAACATACTGTAATCCTTGTTAAAAACGGTGTTTGATTCACTGTTTTTAATGCCGGCAAATAATAAACATGGCGCAAATATCAATAACAGGACAATATACGCAAACCACTTTATCATTGAGAGGAGGAAAAACTTAAAATTATTTTCAAATATCGGCCAATTTAAACAGTTAAACCTAAGGGGAGGGCTCTGTTTATAAAAAATTCATTTACTTCCATATTTGGATACAAAACACTGAAGTAAATGAATTTTTGAAGCTAAAGTTTACAGGAATGGTTACAAGTATAACAGATGTTTATATCAGATACTAACATCCTTTGATGTATAAATACGGTTTTGATCATCAATGATGATACAGGCAATTTGATTGAGTTGATTGATCAGGTATAAGCCAGCATTAACACCAATATTAATTACTGGTGATGCCATTGCATCAGATAGTTCGGCAGTTGGACTAATAATGCTTACGCTTGTGATCTCGCTCACCGGGAACCCTTTTTTTGCAGTTACCACGTTTACAAATTTATTGTCGCTGATGTTTGCGTACTTGTCGGCATTAACCGATGTTGCAAAAGCCAGATTGCTGATATCAAGATGTGCAAATGGTTGTTTGCTTTGGTCAGGATCGGCAGCGGCAACAGTCCAAGGTTTTAAGTTTGGTTGTGTACCCCAGGTAAGCAAATCGCCGCCAACGTTAATAACTCCGCTGCTTACGCCGTTCATTTGCAAAATATATTTCACCCTGTCGGCAGCGTAACCCTTGCTATTTGCCCCAAAGCCAATACGCATCCCTTTTTCCTTTAAAAAAACGGTTTGCCTGGCGGCATCAATCACTACATTTTTATAATTGGTAAGCATTACGCGCGAAGGCGCAATTTTTACATCGGCATTTTCAGCAAGGGCAGCATCGTCGCCGGTATAACCTGTGCCTGCAAAATAGGTAATATCAAAAGCACCATGGGTAAGTTCTGATATTTGCAGGGCTCTGTCAATCAGCCTGAAAATTTCGGCATTGGCCTTTACGGGTTCAACACCGGCATTCCGGTTGATCTGGTTAATGCTGTTGTCTTCGCTAAATGCCGACAGCAGTTTTTCAACACGGTTAATTTCATTAATGGCAATATCAATTTGTTCATCGGCCAGTAAAGGATCGTTCCCCACTACACTAATTTCAAATTTATCACCCATTAAACGTACGCTACGCCTATAGGTGGTTAAATTATTGGTTAAAGTTTTTACAGCCAGCATAAATAAAATTTAGTTATCGTCAAAAAAATAGGCGGCAATTAACGTGTTTAAAAACTATACGATAGCATTAGTCAAAGTGCTACATTACCGCCCTACAAAAACTAAAGTAGCCCCCTTATATGAAAATAAGATGAAAAATGGCAGGATAAGTGCCCCGAATTGCGGATTTTACAATTTTTAACAATTGATTTACAATTGGTTATCAGAATAACCCCGATCTCGTTAAAAATTGGTAAAAAAGAAAGATCCCGGCCTATTAGTTAATACGGCCAGGATTTTTTATGATGATAATTTGATGGCTTAAGATGTGCTTAAACTACGGTTCCTTCTTTTAGTTTCTCAGCATTTTCTGCAAACTGTAATGATTCCAGTATCTCCTGCAAATCGCCGTTCAATACGCCAGGTAAGTTATATATAGTAAGCCCGATGCGATGTTCGGTTAAGCGGCCCTGCGGGTAGTTGTAGGTACGTACTTTAGCAGACCGGTCGCCGGTTGATACCATGGTTTTGCGTTTTTTGGATGTTTCTTCCAGGTGTTTCTGCAATTCCATTTCATACACCCTTGAGCGTAATACCTGCAACGCCTTATCGTAATTTTTTAATTGCGATTTTTGATCCTGGCATTGTGCCACAATACCGGTAGGGATGTGGGTTAACCTTACGGCAGAGTAGGTGGTGTTTACCGATTGACCGCCCGGTCCTGATGCGCAAAACAGATCTTTACGGATATCACTTACCTGCAGGTCGATGTCAAATTCGTCAACCTCGGGCAATACCACAACCGAAGCGGCAGAAGTATGTACCCGGCCCTGTGTTTCGGTATCAGGCACACGTTGTACACGGTGTACGCCCGATTCGTATTTCAGGGTGCCATAAGCATCTTCGGCTATTACATTAAATACAATTTCCTTGTAACCGCCGCTGGTACCTTCGGTATAATCAACCAATTCCGTTCTCCATCCACGTTTTTCACAATAGCGCATATACATGCGATAAAGGTCGCCCGCAAACAAGGCCGCCTCATCGCCGCCTGTTCCGCCGCGTATTTCAACAATGGCATTTTTACTGTCTTCGGGATCTTTTGGGATCAGCATCAGGCGTATCTCTTCTTCCTTTTCATTGCGCTGAATTAACAGTTCGTCGAGTTCGGCTTTTGCCATTTCCCTAAACTCTTCATCCTTTTCAGTAGCCAGTATCTCTTTATTAGTTTCTATATTGCTTACAATGTTGCGGTATATATGATACTCGTCAACAATTTTGGCAAGGTCTTTATATTCTTTATTTAACTGGGCAAAGCGTTTCATATCCGACATAACCTCCGGATTACTCAGTTCGCCTTCTACGCTCTTCCAGCGTTGAAATATCAGTTCTAATTTCTCTAACATATACTAATTTTCAATATTAATGCAGCAGCTGTTTTAATAATGGTCCGGCTAAGAAAGTCTTTACGTTTTTGGTCGGGTACAGGGCCTGCTACAAAAGCCCACAAAAGTACGCATTTTCAGGCATATATAGTTCAGCGTATTGTAAGTAATGGGATGGAGCAATGTGTTTTGGATCAGCAGTAATTATGGTGATATTATTCAAAACTTTTAAGCGCAAGCGTTGTGCCGTCAAATTCCGCATAAGTGTTGTAATTTACCCATTCGCCCAGGTTTATATAACGGCTGTTTGGGTTTAATTGTATATCGAGCGGTAAATGGCGGTGCCCAAAAATAAGGTAATCATAAAAATTATTTTGCAGCTCTTCCCTGCAAAAAGCCACAAGCCATTCCTGCTCGCCTGGTTTAGGATCTTCTTTTTTCTGATTACTGATGCGGCTGTGTGTTGACCAGTAATTGGCTATGCCCACACCCAAGTTTGGGTGTACGCGGGCAAAAAGCCATTGACAAAATTTACTGCGGAAAAACTTTTTTAAGACTTTGTAAAACCCATCGCCAGGGCCAAGACCATCGCCGTGGTGAAGGAAGAATTTTTTCCCCCCGCGTTCAATTTTTAATTCATTGCTGATAATGGTAGCCCCAAGTTCTTTTTCAAAATAGCTAAACATCCACATGTCGTGGTTACCTTTAAAAAGATAAAGCTTTACGCCGGCATCGGTAAGTTCGGCCAGTTTGCCCAAAAAACGGATATATCCCCGGGGCACAACCGTTTTGTATTCAAACCAAAAGTCAAAAACATCGCCCATTAAAAATAGCTCGGCGGCATCGTTCTTTATACTGTCGAGCCAGTTCACTATCCTGTCTTCGCGTTTGCGGCTTTCAGAATAGCTGCCGGTGCCTAAATGAAAATCAGATGCGAAGTAAAGCTTGTTGCGGGTTGACATACCGGGCAAAAATACAGTTTAACCATGAAAGGAAAAAGCCGGAATGATAGGGATAAATTGAGCAAACAACCTGGTGGCTTTGTGGTTGTATGTAAAACGAAAAAAGCTATGACCAATCCAGAAAATCCAAATCTTGATGATGCCCGTGAAGACGAAGATCCAGGCAATGAATTTGAACAAGGCGAAGGAAAAGATACCGGCAACGAGTTGCTTGATACGGATGAACCCAATATCAGCGCGTTGGAAGCAGCCAGCCGTGCATCAGAATCGGCCTATACTTTAAACTTTGATGATGAACTGCCACCAAAGCCGAATGATAAAGGTGATGGCACACAATCCGAAGCAAAGAAGTAACCAAGGTTATTTGTAAGCCGGGGCCACTTAAAAGGACATTAAAACAAAACAGGCAGCTGATCTATCAACTGCCTGTTTTTGTATGATAATGCAGATAGTTTGCTTATTAAAATTCTTTGAGCAAACCAAGTACAAGCTGTCCTTCGGTCATGGGTTGTTTGGTTACAATACGGCCCACATTGCTGGTACGGCCGGTAGTGGTAATATTGGGCCCTTTTGATTCAATATAATTGCCTTTAAGCATTAAGCCCCAGCCGGCACCCATATTAAATTTAATGGCGGCGCTGCCACCATAGGCAAACACCGTAGCTTTTGAGCTTTGCTGCGTAAACGCGGCGGTTTGGGCAGGCACTCCGTCAATAGATACTTGCAAACTTGGCGTGGCGGTATTTTTTATAACACCGGCAGATGCTCTCAGGTCAAAGCTTAAGCGATGGTACACAAAGGTATACTGCGGCCCTAATAAAATGTTATAGCTTCTGTAGCGCTTATCGGCGGTAACCGTTGAGCCGTCGGCCTTAAAATCGTCTGTATAGCCCTGTGATAATATTTGATCATCATTATAAGTTAGGTTGCCCTGGTCTTGTTTTGATATGGTGTAACCGATGGCAAGATGTTTATAAATATAAACGGCCCCATCAATACCTATTACAAAGCCTTTTTTTGCGAAACCCGATTTTGGGTTGCTGTAATCAGTGCTTTTAAAATCTTTAAATGGCCTTGACTGGCCACCAAATATACTGATGTAGCTTTTAAGTTTTGCCGGCGTGTCCTCGTCAGTGTTGGTATCCTGGGCCAGGGAGTTAAACGCTATCAGCATAAATAAAGCTGTAGAAAGTAATGTAAAGGTTTGTTTCATGTTATAAATTGTACTAATAACTTGTATGTAAGCTTGCCGGTTACCTGCTTATTTGGTTTAGCAAACGTGTAAAAAAAAGCATTATTATCAATAAAGGCATTATCAACCAAGATCCATTGTAAATAAATAATTACACAGATGTCTACTGCTAAACTATGGTTGGTTTTTAGCAATGCCTGTTTTTCATAATCGGGGGCTAATATAGCTTGCCCCGGCCAATTAAATGGCAGCAATTGGGCAAAATTAACAACTTTTAACCTTTATCGGCCAAATTGGCTACCGGCATTATGGTCAAATCCCTATCTTTAGTTCCCTGTAATTTAAAATTAACATGAAACTAACTGCCTGTTTATTTGCATTAGCTGTTTTATTTTGCGGTGAAACCAATGCTCAACAAATGACTATAAAAGCACTATCCTATCCACAAACCAAAAAAGTTGATACCGTTGACACCTATTTTGATACACATGTTCCCGACCCGTATCGCTGGCTGGAAGACGACCAGGCCGCCGATACCAAAGAATGGGTAAAGGAAGAGAATAAGGTAACACAAAATTACCTGGGCCAGATCCCTTACCGTAATGAGATGCATAAGCAGCTGGAAAATTTATGGAATTATGAAAAGTACAGCGCACCGTTTAAAGAAGGTAAATACACCTATTTTTATAAGAATGACGGTTTGCAAAGCCAATCCGTACTATACCGCCAGATTGGTGACAATGGTACGCCTGAAATATTCCTTGATCCCAATAAATTCTCGGCCGACGGCACTACCTCCCTGCAGGGAATTGATTTTACCAGGAATGGCGAGTTGGCCGCTTACCAGATATCAGAGGGCGGGTCAGACTGGCGCAAGGTGATTGTGATAAAAACTGACGATAAAAGTATTGTTGGCGACACCCTTAATGATATAAAATTCAGTGGCCTGGCCTGGAAAGGTACTGATGGTTTTTATTATAGCAGTTATGACAAACCTGTAGTAGGCAGCCAGTTATCAGGGATGACACAGTTCCATAAATTATATTACCACAAGTTGGGCACCCCGCAAAGTACGGATAAGCTTATTTTCGGCGGTGACAAAACACCGCGCAGATATATAGGAGCGTACCTTACCGAAGACGAACGGTTTTTGGTGATCACTGCGGCTACATCAACCACCGGTAACGAATTGTACATTCAGGACCTGAGCAAACCCGGAAGCGACATTGTTAATGTGGTTGATAATTTTGATAATCAGCATACCATACTTGATAATGTAGGCAGCAAACTTTATATATTAACTAATATTTATTCGCCCAATTTTAAAATTGTAACGGTTGATGCCTCTGAACCAACTGTAACACACTGGCATAACCTGATACCCGAAACCAAAAATGTGTTAAGCGCGAGTACCGGCGGCGGAAAAATTTTTGCCGAATACCTGAAGGATGCCACCTCATTTGTACAGCAATATGATATGGATGGCCGGCTCGAGCGCACCATTGCGTTGCCGTCAGTAGGTACGGCCGCAGGTTTTGGAACAAAAAAGGCAGAAAAGGAAACCTACTATACCTTTACCAGCTACATATACCCGCCAACTATTTTCAAGCTGGATATCGCTACAGGTAAATCGGTTATATACAAAAAATCGGGTGTTAAATTTGATCCTGAACTGTATGAATCAAAACAGGTGTTTTATACTTCAAAAGACAAAACCAGGATCCCGATGATCATTACCTATAAAAAAGGTACTATACTTAATGGCGAAAACCCAACGCTGCTGTATGCCTATGGTGGTTTTGGTATCAGCCTAACACCGGCTTTCAGCACATCGAACATTATATTGCTGGAACATGGCGGTATTTACGCGGTTCCTAATTTACGTGGCGGAGGCGAGTATGGCGAAACCTGGCACCGTAAGGGCATTAAAATGAAAAAGCAAAATGTGTTTGATGATTTTATTGCCGCAGCTGAATATCTTATTAAAAACAAATACACCTCAACGGAGCGATTGGCGGTTTCGGGCGGATCAAATGGCGGACTGCTTATAGGCGCCATGCTTACCCAGCGGCCCGACCTGTTTAAGGTGGCTTTCCCCGCCGTTGGCGTTATGGATATGCTGCGCTACAACAAATTTACCGCTGGCGCTGGCTGGAGCTATGATTACGGCACGGCCGAAGATTCCAAAGAAATGTTTGAATACCTGTACAATTACTCGCCGTACCATGCCTTAAAACCTAACCAGTACCCGGCAACTATGGTTACCACTGCCGACCATGACGACCGTGTGGTGCCAGCGCACTCTTTTAAGTTTGGCGCGCGCCTGCAGGAATATCAGCGGGGTACTGCCCCTACAATTATCCGTATTGAAACCAAGGCCGGGCATGGGGCAGGCCAGAGCACCGCACAGGTAATAAGCGGTCAGGTTGACAAATGGGCGTTCATGTTCTGGAATATGGGCATAAAGTGGTAAGGAGCTTTTGTTTGGAATGAATAGTTATAAGCATTGTTAAAAACAAAAGATAGACTATTCTTCTCCTGAAAAGGGACTAACGGAAATTAATGAGTTTATGAAATTATATTTTTTTATCGCAGCTACACTGTTGCTTAGTTTTTCGGCCGCTTTTGGCCAGCACAAAAAGCAAAACATCAATATTGTATTTATTGGCAATAGTATAACACAAGGTGTTCAATTAAGTGATCCTTCTACAGAAGCGCCGCCGGCCACGGCTGTAGCCTGGCTGAGGCAGCAAAAAAGTTTAGGCACCGTTGAATTTAGTAACCAGGGGCACAGTGGCTATACCACGCTTGATTTTTTGCCAGGCGGAAACACTTTTGACAAAGTTGAACAGGCGGCCAACGGGTTTACAGATAAAGAAGCCCTATTGATATTCTCCATGAAGCTTGGCACTAATGACAGTGCTATACATGGTCCTCATGGCGCGCCGGTATCGCCGCAGGATTATATTAACAATGTAAAAACCATTGCCGATAAACTATTGGCCGATTTCCCAAAAGCGATCATCATATTTCAGCACCCTATTTGGTATAGCCCCAACACTTATAATGGTGCAAAATACCTGCAGGAAGGTTTATCCCGCCTGCAAAGCTATGTGCCCAGGCTGGATAGTTTGGTTACCGCTTACGGCGGCACCCATCCTAACCATGTTTTTGTGGGGGATAAAAAAGCGTTTGGCTACTTTAAAAAACATCACCTTACCGAGCTGATCCCCGAAAACGGTCATGAGGGAACGTTTTATCTGCACCCCAATAAAACAGGGGCGGTGTCATTAGGTGAGTTTTGGGGTAAGGCGATTGAGCGGGTAGTGAAAAAGTTGAAGTAGAAGAAAAGATAATAAGTCGCCCTGAACCTGTTTCAGGTCTCTCTTGCAAGTTTTAATCTTATCAGAAAATAATCTTATGGGATGGCCAAAATAAATTCGGCATAACCTGATGGGTTACACTTAGCTCCGTAGCCTTTATCTTTTTACAAACCATTTTTTGTTTTTTACCTAAAGAGTGCCAACTTCGCAATCCAGAATTTTACTATGATAGTTCATTATAAAAAAATAGCCCAGGAACTTTCCATCGCCGAAAAACAGGTAAGCGCAACCATTGAACTGCTTGACGAAGGCGCTACCGTGCCATTTATTTCCCGCTACCGTAAAGAGGTTACCGGCACCCTTGATGAAGTGCAGGTTACAGAGATCCGCGACCGCATACAACAGTTACGCGATTTGGATAAGCGCCGCCAGGCCATCCTGAAATCGCTTACTGATATGGGCAAGCTTACGCCCGATCTTGAAAAACAGATCAACGAAGCTGAAACCATGGTAATGCTGGAAGATATATATCTGCCCTATCGCCCTAAACGCAAAACCCGTGCTACCACAGCCCGCGAAAAAGGCTTGCAACCGCTGGCCGACCTGCTGTTGGAGCAGCGCAAGGTCGATCTGGAAACAGAAGCGGCGGTATATATTGATGCCGAAAAAGGCGTAAACAGCATCGAAGATGCATTAGCTGGCGCAAGGGACATTATTGCCGAAACCATCAGCGAAAATGCAGAGGTACGTACCCGTATCCGTGAACTGTTTATTGAAAAAGGTACATTTCAATCCAAAGTTATTGAAGGCAAGGAGGTAGAAGGCATAAAATATAAAGACTACTTTGACTGGACCGAGCCGGTAAAATCGGCGCCATCGCATCGCATACTGGCTATGCGCCGGGGCGAAAAAGAGGAGATATTATGGCTGGATATAAAGCCTGAAGAGGAAGAAGCTATTGCCATACTTGAGGATACTTTTGTAAAAGCCGATAATACATCGGCCAACCAGGTAAAACAAGCCATTGCTGATGGATATAAACGATTGCTAAAACCATCGATGGAAACGGAGGTGCGCCTGTTCACCAAAAAGAAAGCAGATGAAGAAGCTATCCGTGTATTTGCCGAAAATGCCCGCCAGCTTTTACTGAGCGCTCCGCTGGGTCAAAAACGCGTAATGGCTATTGACCCCGGTTTCCGTACCGGTTGCAAACTGGTTTGTTTGGATGAGCAGGGCAAATTGCTGGAGAACACCGCTATTTATCCGCATACCGGCGCAGGGCAGGCGCGTGAGGCCGAAAAAACCGTGGAATACCTGTTTAAGAAATATAACATTGAAGCCATTGCCATAGGTAACGGTACCGCAGGCCGCGAAACAGAACTGTTTGTACGTAACCTGAATTTACCTGGTGTAGCCATTGTAATGGTGAATGAAAGTGGCGCTTCTATCTATTCGGCATCAGATGTGGCCAGGGAGGAGTTTCCGGACAAAGATATTACTGTAAGAGGAGCGGTATCTATAGGCCGCAGATTAATGGACCCGCTGGCAGAGCTGGTAAAGATCGACCCGAAATCAATAGGTGTTGGGCAGTACCAGCACGATGTGGACCAAAACAAACTGCAAACATCACTGGATGATACCGTAATGAGCTGTGTAAACGCTGTTGGGGTTGAACTAAATACAGCATCTAAACAAATACTGGCCTATGTATCGGGCCTTGGGCCGCAGCTGGCACAAAATATTGTAGAATATCGTGACCAGAACGGTGCCTTTAAACGGCGCGACCAACTGAAAAAAGTGCCGCGCCTGGGCGATAAGGCTTTTGAACAGGCGGCAGGCTTTCTGCGGATACACCAGGCCGAAAATCCGCTGGATTCAAGCGCGGTACATCCCGAACGTTATAGCCTGTTACAGCAGATAGCAAAGGATATGAACTGCACGGTAAAAGACCTCATGAACAACGCCCCGTTGCGTAAAAGCATCCCGCTGCAAAAATATACGTCAGAAACTGTGGGTCTGCCTACTCTTAATGATATTATGGCCGAGTTGGCTAAACCTGGCCGCGACCCGCGTGAACAGTTTGAAGCGTTTAGCTTTACCGAAGGGGTTAATGCCATAGGCGATTTAAAAGTAGGTATGAAACTGCCGGGTATTGTTACCAATATTACCAATTTTGGTGCTTTTGTTGATATTGGCGTTCACCAGGATGGGCTGGTACACCTGAGCCAGATCACCAACCGGTACATAAAAGATCCCAATGAGGTGCTTAAAGTACAGCAAAAAGTAGAGGTTACGGTTACCGAAGTAGATGTGAACCGCAAACGCATTGCCCTGTCAATGAAAGAGAATGATAAAAGCACCCCGAACGAGAGAAGGAATGACGACAGGCGACCGGCCGGTAACAAGCCCGTTTATAACAAAAAGCCCGAACAGCAGCCTGAAACGGATATCGCCATTAAACTGGCCGCACTAAAGAATAAGTTTAAGTAAAAAAGCGTGTGAAATTCATAGATATCAAATAACATTTGATATCTATTTAAGAAACAGGTGTTCCCGTTATTGCGAAGTAGGAAGCAATCTTTATGCTGTACAGAGAAAATATGTGTGCTTGCTTCATATCCAGCAATAACGGTCTGACAGACAAATATGCGACAAATCATAAATAGCAGTAGCGAAGAATCTATTATATGGTAGATCCTTCGTTCCGCAGGAATGATAAGTTTATAGCGTTGTAATGTAAAATGTTATTCCAAAGTGATCTGCCTTCTGATGCTTTCTTCAAGTGATATGAAGGTTTCAGTGCGTTGTATCCCTTTAACACCTTGTATCTGCTCATTCAAAACTTCGCGCAGGTGGGTGGTATCGTGACATACAATTTTGGCAAAAATACTCCATTCGCCGGTTGTATAATGCAGCTCAACAATTTCTTTTATTGTTTTTAACTGCTTAACCGCTTCGTTGTACTGTGAGCCTTTTTCCAGATATATACCCAGGAAGGCCGTAATGTCGTACCCTAACTTCTGCGGATCTACTTCCAGGCTGGCTCCTTTAATTACACCCATCTCCTCCAACTTTTTCATCCTCACGTGTATGGTTCCGCCAGAAACGATTAACTCTTTAGCTATCTCAGTGTACGGAGTGGTAGCATTTTTCATTAATATTGATAAAATCTGGATATCAAGATTATCAATTTCTAAATTTTGAGCTTTTCTGTGGGACATAAATTTGAATATCTATATTGAAATACAAGTTTAATTAAAATTTGAATAAAAATAAAATATTTTTGTTGAAATATTTGCAAGGAATTGATAGGTCTATTAAATTTGTATCAAGCAAATGACAATTGCCTATCGTTCTTTAAAGAAAAAACAATGTTGGGTGGTGAAATTTTTGGCAGACACACCTCCTTGTCCCGGTGGCGGAGATCCTGGAAAACCCGAAGCGGGCTAACCACTCTGTGAAGGTTCGAATCCTTCCCCAACAGCTATTAAGTTTAAGATTGTGAGTTTTGCAAACTCAAAACTTACAACTCAAACTTGATACTAAAATGTAGGATGGTGAAATTTTTGGCAGACACACCTCCTTGTCGCGGTGGCGAAGATTATGGGAAACTCTTAGCAATAAGAATAACCACTTCGTGAAGGTTCGACTCCTTCTCCTACAGCTCTTCTCATAATTTAGGTTTATAATTGGTTAGTAAAGGCCCCTGCCCATCAGGGGCTTTGCTGTTTTTAAGGCTTTTTTATTTCATAGGCCGAAAACCAGCGTTCATTTTAATGGTTACCTCTAATTTTGTCATCCTTCCTTCCATACTTTAGTGAACTATATCGAAAATATTACTGTGTCATTTTTACACATTGCCCTTGACGCTTCAATATTTAATTATAAATTTGGTGAGTGACTTATTTACGTAATCGATTGCGTAAATAAAGCCTGAATCCCAATTAAACCAATCTATAATTAGCACATATATGAAAAAAATCGTACTAATGCTCATGGCGGCCTGCTGCTGCATAGCCATATCCTGTAATAAAAAGCGCGCGGGCAAGCCACGTGTGCTCGTCTTTTCAAAAACAATGGGCTTTCATCATGCCTCTATTGATGCTGGCATCGCTGCCATCCGGAAGCTGGGCAGCGAGAATGGCTTTGATGTGGATACCACCAAAGACGCGAACATGTTCAATGAGGAAAATCTGAAGAAATATTCAACCGTTATTTTTTTAAGCACCACGGGCGATGTGCTTGATTATCGCCAGGAAGCCGCTTTTGAGCGTTTTATACAAGCTGGCGGCGGTTTTGTAGGGGTACACGCTGCTGCCGATACCGAATATGATTGGGGATGGTATGGCCGTTTGGTTGGCGCGTGGTTTTATGACCACCCGGGCATTCATGATAAAAACCCCAACGTGCAGCCGGGTACATACAATGTAATAGATGGTAACAATGATGCTACAAAGCATTTACCCAAGGTGTGGAAACGCACAGATGAGTTTTACAGCTTTAAAAAAGGGCTTGCTCCGGATGTGCATGTACTTATAACGCTTGACGAAAATAGTTACAAGGGTGGTAAACGGATGGGCCTGCACCCGGCAACCTGGTACCATGATTTTGATGGCGGCCGTGCATTTTATACAGCTATGGGCCATACCGATGAATCATATAAAGAAGATAATTACCTTAAAATGCTGCTGGCAGGCATTAAATATGCCATTGGCGAAAATAAAGAGCTTGATTATTCAAAGGTTAAATCGCAGCTGCCGCCTGATGAAGACAGGTTTAAAAAGACCCAGCTGGTAACCGGCGAGTTTTTTGAGCCAACGGAAATGACCGTTCTGCCAAACCTGGATATTTTGGTATTACAGCGCCGGGGCGAGATCATGCTGTATAAACATGATACGCAAAAAGTAAAACAGGTTGGTTTTTTTGATGTGTATTATAAAACATTGCATACGCCCAACGTAAATGCCGAGGAAGGTATGTTGGGATTAGCCAAAGACCCGGATTTTGCAAAAAACAACTGGGTATATATTTATTATAGTCCGGCTGATAGTTCGGTTAACCGTTTATCGAGGTTCACTTTTGTAAATGATACGCTCGACAAAAAAACGGAAAAGGTGATACTGGAAGTAAAAGCCCAGCGCGAAATATGCTGCCATACAGGTGGTTCAATAGCCTTTGGCCCTGATAGAATGTTGTTTTTCTCGGCTGGCGATAACTCCACGCCTTTTGATGAAAAAGGTCAAAAATACCTCACCAGTGGTTATGCGCCTATGGATGACAGGCCCGGCCACCTGCAATATGATGCACGCCGGTCGGCAGGTAACACCAATGACCTTCGCGGTAAGATCCTGCGTATCAAGGTTAAGGACGATGGTACTTATGATATTCCTGAAGGAAACCTTTTTCCGAAAGGAACCCCGAAAACCCGCCCCGAAATTTTTGTAATGGGCGACAGGAACCCTTACCGGATATCCGTAGACCAGAAAAAAGGTTACCTATACTGGGGCGAAGTTGGGCCCGATGCACATAACGATAGTTTGGATACCCGCGGCCCAATGGGTTATGATGAGGTGAACCAGGCGCGCAAAGCCGGCAATTTTGGCTGGCCTTACTTTGTAGCAGATAATAAGCCCTATCATCTTTTAAATTACGCCACAGGAGCCTTCGGCCCTGCCTTTGATCCTAAGCATGTTGTTAATAATTCGCGCAATAATACAGGCTTAACAGATCTGCCGCCTGCAAACCCGGCGTTTATCTGGTACCCTTATGGCCCTTCTGCTGATTTTCCGCAGGTGGGTACCGGTGGCAGGAATGCTATGGCTGGCCCGGTTTATTATTCGGATATGTTCCCTGAAGAAACCCGTTTCCCTGAATATTATGATGGCAAACTGCTGATATACGATTGGATGCGCGGGTGGATAAAAGCGGTTACCATGTTGCCGAATGGCGATTTTGACAAGATGGAGCCATTTTTTAACAAGCTGAAGGTAAATTCCATGATCGATATGGAAGCAGGTCCTGACGGGCGGCTTTACATGCTGGAATATGGTAGCGGCTGGTTCTCTAAGAATGCCGACGCGGGTTTGGCGCGGATTGACTATATAGCAGGCAACAGGCCACCAGATATATTGTCTTTAAAGGTTGATAGAACATCGGGCGAATTGCCATTTACTGTTAAACTGAATGCTAAGGCCAAAGATCCCGAAGGCGATAAAATTTCTTATACCTGGAACCTGGGCAATGGCGAAACCAAACAAACCGATGTGCCGCAGCTGGACTATACCTACACCAAACCCGGCGATTACAAAATTACGCTTGAGGCTAAAGACAACCAGGGCGCTACTGATAAGAGTATGCCGTTAAGGATATATGCAGGGAATGAGCAGCCGCAGGTAACTGTGAAATTAACGGGTGGTAACAAATCATTTTATTTGCCGGGTACACCTATTAATTATACGGTAACGGTAACAGATGGTATAAATACGCCTAAGATTGATCCGAAACGCCTGTTTGTGGAAGTTAATTATATTGACGGCTTTAAGAAGGCGCCTGATGCATCACAACTGGAACAGGCCGAACCTGAAAACAGCGGAAAAGCAATTATGCTTACTATGGATTGCAAGAGCTGCCATAAAGAAGTTGGCAAATCAATAGGGCCTTCATTTACGGAAGTATCTGCCCGGTATAAAAAAGACCCTAATGCCATGACAAAGCTTACCCAAAAGGTAATAAAAGGCGGCAGCGGGGTTTGGGGCGAAGTGGCCATGTCTGCCCACCCATCTATTAAAAAGGGAGATGTTGACCAGATCATCACCTGGGTGCTGTCGCTTGATGACAAAAATGCGCAAAAGAAATCGTTACCGGCATCGGGCTCCATTATCCCTAACCCTGGCAAACAGCCAGCCAGTACACTGGTTTTGTCGGCTAAATATACCGATGACGGCGGCAGTAACATTAAAGCTTTAACCGGCCATGGCATTGCAACATTAAGCAGTAACAACTATTTATTCTCGGGCGCCGAGAAAGTTAACGGCTTTACCGCGTTTAAATATAACGGCATTAACCTGCTGATCATCCCTCAAGGCGAAGGTTGGTTCGGGCTGGACAATATCGACCTTACCGGCGTACGGTCAGTAAACATGACCAGCTTCTGGCAGGCGCCGCCATCTACCAGCCTTAATTTCGAGGCCCGTATTGACGCGCCCGATGGTAAACTGGTAGGTAAAGGAAGCATGCCTGTACCTGCAAAAGATCAAAAAGCAGGTATTACGCACGTGGTGATCAACCCGGTAACTGATGGCAAGCTGCATAAGCTGTACTTTATTTATAAACCTGTTAAAGCTGGCGCCATGGTAGCGGGCGTAACAGGCTTACAGTTTAATGCCAAATAAAGAAGGTTGGCGTAAATTCTCATAAAAAAATCCCGGCAGCAACTGCCGGGATTTTTTTATGAATAGTGTTGTTGTTTATTAACTTTCTTAAAGTATTTTAAAACCAACGCTAAGCGCCCAAAGGTTTTGGCGCTGGCCAAAGTTTTGGTTCACTTTGGTAAGGCCGCCTTCATAACGCAGATCAACGGTTATGGCGCTTATATCAACACCGGCTCCCACCTGGTAGCCCAACGTGCTTTTTTTATAGTCGCCAAAATCAGCATAAGCACCTGATAAATTACCGCTAAAGTTCTCACTTCTATCCAGCTGGTAAGTATAAATCGGGCCGGCCATAATGCGGAAGTTCAGGTCCTTTTCGCCAAATGATTTACCGATAAGCAAAGGAACGTTCAGGTTAGTGAACCTCACTTTTCCGCTAAAGTCCTGGTTGTTATCACTTGATTCAAACTTACCGCCTGTACTGCTTAAATAAAGCTCGGGCTGAAAATAAAGGCTATTGCCTACACGGGCAAAAAGACCAGCCTGGTAACCCGTAAGGGTTGATTCTTTTAAATTATCAGTGCTGATCTTTGAAAAATTGACCCCACCTTTGATACCTAATGAAACTTGTGCTTTAGCCCCGATGCTTACAGCTATCAGTAATGCCGCACTTAAAATAAACTTTTTCATAATCTTGATGTTAGCGGCGCCATTTAATACATATATTAAATTAAATGTACACCGGCGCCTTTTTTAAGTTAGTTAGTTTATAAAACGGGTTTTATAAGTAAACCGTATACTTATCCATGCAATTGACACGCCAAAGTTTTAAATGTTGCCTGTGGTGTATTTTTTATATTTTTGCTGAAAATAATAAATCATGGCTGAGATCAGTATCACAAACAAAGAGTGGGAGCGTGTAAAAATCAAGGTTCAACGGAAATATAACCGGTTAACCGACGAGCAGTTACAATACACAGAAGGCCAGGAAGAAAACCTGATTACCAGGCTAATGGAACTGGTAAACCGCGACAGGAAATATGTGGTGTTCACTTTAAAAAAAGCACTGGTAAATATTGATAATAACAGGCTGTAAATAAGCGTGTATTTTTAAAAATCAATAAGCTTTTTGTACTTTTATGGGCTTAATGATGAAACAGGGTATGGTGATCAATAAAAGATACAGAAAGATAGGGCTGTTTGCCGGTATCGCATTGCTGGCTGGCGGGGTAATGGCTTTTAATGATGACCTGTTCCAGATATCAAAGAACCTGGATGTGTTTGCATCAGTATACAAAGAGGTAAATATCAATTATGTTGATGACATTAACTCGGCAAAACTGGTAAAAACCGGTGTTGACGCCATGCTCGACGGGCTTGATCCTTATACCGAGTTTGTTCCCGAATCAGAAATTGAAGATTATAAGCTGCATTATGTAAGTACGCAGTATGGCGGTATTGGCTCCAGTATTTTTTCGCGTAATGGAAAGGTGTTTGTTTCGGATGTTTTTGCAGGATTTCCGGCCCAAAAAGCAGACATTCGCCCCGGCGACCAGATCCTCAAGATCAATGATATTGATCTTACCGGCAAAAATAACGACCAGGTAAGCCAGTTGCTCAAAGGCTCGAAAGGAGCCCCCATAAAACTGCTCATTAAACGCGACAATACGCCCCAACCCCTTGAAAAAAGCCTGGTACGCGATGAAATTAAACAGCCAAACGTATCTTATTTTGGGATGGTTGATGGCAATATGGGCTATATTAAGCTCGATAAATTCCTGGAAAACTCTGCCAGTGAAGTTACCAACGCGTTAGTGACCTTAAAAAAGAACAATCCCGCGGGTATTATACTTGATCTGCGTTCAAACGGCGGCGGCATATTACAGGAAGCTGTGAAAATAGTGAACCTGTTTGTGCAAAAGGATGTTGAAATTGTATCGCAAAAAGGTAAGATCAAGGATAAAAACTTTAGCTACAGCACACTCAATACCCCGCTTGAGCCTAATTTGCCCTTAACTGTACTGGTTAACAGTCACTCGGCTTCGGCATCAGAAATTGTTGCGGGCGCATTGCAGGATCTTGACCGTGCCATTATCATAGGGCAGCGCAGCTACGGCAAGGGGCTGGTTCAGCAAACATTTAACCTGCCTTATAATAGCCTGGTTAAAATAACCATCGCCAAATATTACGTGCCATCGGGCCGTTGCATACAGGCGCTTGACTATACCCATCGTAAGGATGATGGCAGCGTGGTGAAAGTTGCCGACTCACTTATACATGAGTTTAAGACTAAAAACGGCAGATCGGTTTATGACGGCAGCGGCATCTATCCGGATATTTATATTAAACAGGAAAAATTTGCCAACGTGACCCAGGCCCTGGTAGGCAAACTGCTGATATTTGATTATGCTACCGTTTACCGTGATACGCACGCCAAAATCTCTGATCCAAAATCGTTCAGCTTGTCTGACGCCGATTATAATGATTTTGTGAAATACCTGGCTGATAAAAATTACAGCTATACCACCTCTTCAGAAAAATTACTGAACAACCTGAAAACTGAGGCTACTAAAGAAAAGCAGTTTAATGATATTAAAGGCGAATATGATGTGCTGAAATCAAAGCTGCTGCTTAGTAAAAAGAACGACCTGCAACAGCATAAGCCCGAAGTAAAGCAGGTTCTTGAAAACGAAATAGCTTCACGCTACTACTTTGAGCGCGGCCGCTATGAAACCAACTTTAAATATGATAAAGAGCTTGCCCAGGCTATAAAAACCATGCAGGATAAAGTTCAGCTGGCATCTATACTAAAAGGCGAGGGCAATTATAAAGTTATTGGCAAACCTGTGCTGGCTATGGCCGGTAAAAAGGCTGCTGATAAAGATACTGATGATGATGATCAATAAGTAGTTGCATGTTTGGTAAGGTGTTATGCCGCCAAACCGCAGAAACGGACGATCGTAATTATTGCAGAACAGGCCATCCGACGGCGGATGGCCTGTTTTTTTATTGGCATAATTTTAGAGCAGGAGGGGAAATATTAAACTTTTTACAAAAACAGGTGTCAAACCTGCAAACAACGTTATAAATGGAGCGATCATGGCCTGCTAACAAGACAATAAAAACTACCATGATAACTTTATCAACACTAAAAAACTTTCTAATGAAAAAGCTCATTTTATCAGCAGCAATATTGTTAAGCTGCTTAACCGTAAAAACCGTAAGTGCCCAGGTAAGTGTAAGTTTGGGTGTTAATATTGGCAGCCAGCCTGCATGGGGGCCTGTGGGGTATGATTATGTGAATTATTATTACATGCCTGACATTGATACCTATTATGATGTACCAACACATTCTTACATATACTTTGATAACAATGTATGGGTGCACCGTACCTACTTGCCGGTACGTTACCGCAATTACAACCTGTATAATGGCTACAAAGTAGTTATTAACGAGCGTAACCCGTGGTTAAGGGGTGGTTACTACAGAACACGATATGCCGGCTACAGGGGCCGCCATGACCAGGTGATCATACGCAATAGCCGCGATGCAAGATATGCTCACTACTGGAGAGGTAATTATGCGCGCAGATATGCTTACAACCATCCGCGTAACTACGGCGGCAATCATTATTACGGCCATGGTAACCCCGGACACGGCGGCGGTCATTGGAATGGCGGTCACGGACGCCCGGGTAATGGCGGCGGCTACGGACACGGCAATCACGGCGGCGGTCATGATAACCACGGTGGTGGTCATGGTCACGGCAGGCACTAATCTTTTATAGTTTAAAATATAACAAAACAGGCTTCCTTTAAAAGGAGGCCTGTTTTGTTATATGCCATATCTTTTTGGGCACGGATATAACGGGCGTAGGAGACTCACCCGGTCATCGCTATGTTCGACCACCTCTCTCCGCCTTCGGCGCAAAGAGGGAGTGGGGAAAATTGGATGAGGGATAGTTGGATAACAGAGCGAGTATAATATCATCGTCCTGGGTGAAAAACAGAACGGAAAGAATAAAAAAAAACACCGTCTCAACCCTCTTTGCAGCGAAGCTGTAGAGAGGGTCGGCCAGCGGAGCGTAGCCGGGGTGAGTCTACCAAACAAAAAAAGCGAAAAGTAATTTACTTTTCGCTTCAATATTATAAAGGGCGTTTGCCACCCGGTGCAGGAGATCTCCTACAAATAAGCTTTTCTTAGTTTAATAATGCGCATCCAGTGCATCAGTTTCATTACCGGGTAAACCGGGTCGATCTCAAACCATCTTGCGCCGAAATTGGCTTTATTGGGATGCTTGTGATGATTGTTCTGAAACAGCTCGCCCAGCATTAAAAAGTCAAATGGGGTGGTGTTTTTTGATTTGTCGCCGTTGTCGAAATTAGAATAGCCATACTTATGACCGCACCAGTTAACAATAGCACCGTGTATAGGCCCCATTAAAAAATGAACCGGTATAAGCAGGTACATCCACCACTGGGTAGCAAAAAACACATAAATTAAAATATACAGTATACCGAATGAAATACGCGATACCATTGACGAGCCTATATAGTCAACCAAACGCCATTCGGGGATATTGCCTTTAAAGCGTTCTTCAGGGTCTTTTAATTTCCGCACATGAAGGCTGTAGCTTTTGGCTGTATACACCATCATCTGAAAAACATCTTTAAAAAAATGTGGTGAGTGTGGGTCTTTCTCTGTATCACTGTAGGCATGGTGCTCACGGTGCATAATGGCATAGGCCCTTGGGTTTAAGAACGACGAACCCTGACAAATGTAGGTTAACAGGTAAAATGTTCCTTCATAAAACTTGTTTGTTGTGAACATTTTGTGCGATGCATACCTGTGCAAGAAGAACGTTTGGAAAAATAGCGACAAAAACCAATGCGCTATGAAGAATACGATGATAACCACTGAGTTGAAATAATTAGAATATGAACGTGTTATTTATAATCTTTCCAAAGATACGATTAAAACCCATATAAAGTTTTCACAGTTTTGGAATGATGCCTATTTAACGTAAAAAAGACCACTTTGTGTTAAAAGAATATCTTTTTTTGGAGTAGGTTAGTAGTTCGGCGCAAGGCGCGGTTTGCATTAATAGTGTTTTCCATGTCCTTAAAAATGTATGATCACTTTAAAACTGATGTTGCGCCCCATGTTATAGATGCCGGTATGCCCGTTAGGCGAGCTTTTATAATATTCAAAATATTTAAGGCGGTTCAAATTGGCCTGATACGCGGTATCAAACAAGTTATCACCTTGTACAAAAAACTCATAAAAGGCCTGGGTTGCTTTTACGGGTTTAATAGTAAAACCCAAGCCCGCATTAAACAGGTTATAGCCTTTGGTAAATGTTTCTGTATTATCCAGGGCATAAAAATGGTTTTGGTTAGAGTAGGCGTCGGCCTCAAAGCGGGCATTTATTTTGGTAAATATGCCGTAAGTGCCCGGCAAGTTCATTTTTAAAGCCGACCGGATATGCAAAGGCGGAATAAAAGGCAAATATTTGGCCGCATTGCCATATTGGGCTATCAGTTGCTGGTTTTTGTTAACCCCGGTTACCCAGGCCACGCTATTGTCAAGCGCCAGCCATTTAATATTTTGGGGGTGCAGGTTAAGCGTAAGCTCGGCGCCATAAAGCCTTGCTTTTGATTGCTGGTATTGGTAAGTGCTGTTGCCTGGTACAATCACCACAGGATTGCCGTTGGCATCGGTAACTTTTGCCTGGTAAATATAGTTGTCAATGTTGTTGTTAAATATTTCGGCTATCAGGTCCATATCGCGCAGGTAGGCAATAAAACCAATATCCTGTTGTAAGCTAAATTCGGGGTTAAAGCTACGGTTGCCAAGGTAAACAATATGTGCGCCGGGGTCAAGCCCGTTTGATCCAATTTCGGTAATGTTTGGCGCGCGGTAGCCACGTGCTATGTTAGCTTTCAGCAGCAGGCGGTCGCTGATGTTATAGGTAAGCCCCAAACTGCCCGAAAAACCCTGATAAGTGTGTTTAAATGCCGGGAATTGCAAGTTAGCGCCAGCAGTATCAGGCAGGTGCCTTTGTTCGCCAAAACCGGTTTGTGTATTGGTGCCTGTGTAAAAATTACTCCAGCTAATGTGCCTGTTATCATAACGGGCGCCGCCGGATATATCAATTTTGCCAGAGCTTTTTTTGGCAAACAGGAAGCCGCCCGCGTCAAACAGGTTATAATCAGGTATAGGGAAGTCAGTAGCCGCTTTACTGCGGTTGCTTTGATAAATACCATTGATGCCCGCGGTAGTTTCAACACCGCCAAAGGCCGGCAGATTATAACGGACATCGTAGTTAATGGTATTTAAAACCACATATAAACCAGCCTGTTCAGGAACGGTAGGGTGGTTGTACTCCCTGCGGATACTTTGCTGAAAACCGAGCGAAGTATTGATGCTGCTTCCATCGCCGGTTTTAAATGAGTTGGTGGTATATATACGGTAATGCTGTATACGCTGATGTAATGGAGCAATAGCGTAAGCGTCAAGTTCGCTGTTGGTAACCATGGGGCGGTTCTTAATATCGTCAATACCGGCTTCATATATTTGTTTGGTAAACCGCCGGGTAAGTGAGTCGCGGCTGCCATCGGGTATTTCCTGCCGGTTGTCATACAGCGTAGCTCCAATTTGCGAATAGCCCCATGATTTATCTACACGGGCGATGCCAGATAAATTAAATTCGCGAAAACCTGTATTGTAAACCAGTCCGTCAATTTTATTTTGATAATCATGCGCGGTTTTGGCAGTAGCCCTGAAGGCATACTTCCAGTTGTTTTTTTTGTACGATAACCCCACAGAAGTACCTATCATGCCGTTGTTAGTATGATAATCTGTTATTACATCGCCGTTCAGTTTGCCGTCGTCGCCGTCAGGAATGTAGGGGATCAGGTTAATCACACCGGCCAGGGCATCCGAACCGTAGGTTAAGCTGGCAGGCCCTTTTACAACTTCGGCGCGACCGATACCATACTGGTCAATCTCAATGCCGTGCTCGTCGCCCCATTGCTGCCCTTCCTGGCGTATGCCATCATACAGGGTTAAAACCCGGTTATACCCCAAACCGCGAATAAAGGGCTTTGAAATATTTGGCCCGGTGGTAACAGCACTTACACCGGGTACGCCTTTTATAATGGCATCAATAATATTGTTATTTACATGCTGTTCAATTTCTTTTTTGCCAATTACAGTTATGGGCACCGGGTTGCTGCGCAGCTGTGTGGCACGCGATACCCCCGTTACCACCACCTCGTTTAACTTGGAAGGTTTTTCTTTAAGACTGACATTATGAACTACCGGAGCATTGCTTTCAATGGTAACGTTAATGGTTTCGGCTTGGTAGCCTATGCTGGTAACTATAATGTCATAGCTGCCTGCCTCTATATTTTTTATCTCATAATAACCTTTGCTGTTAGTGCTTGCCCCTTTCCCCAAACCTTTAATATTTACCGATGCGTATGCCAACGGGGCATCATTGGCGGTGATACGACCCTTTAAAACACCATTTTGCGCAATTAACTGGTTGGAGATAAGTAATATAAATAGCAAAAGTAGCAACCGCATATAAAGTTATTTTGTGCAAACATATTTAAATAATTTGATTAATTAAAGTAAAATAATTAGTCTTATCTAATTTTATGATAAACGGAATGTTTTTAATTATGTTTGTGTGTAATCATACCAGCGGATGTACACATTATCAGAAGAAAATTATTTAAAGTCTATTTACCGGCTTGGCCAGCAAGCCAACTTTAAAATAACGCCTACCGCTATTGCAGAGTCGTTAGGGAACAACCCGGCATCGGTAGTTGACATGATACGGAAGCTTACCGAAAAACAGCTGATAGCCTACGATAAAAAGAAAGGCGTAGAGTTAACCCCGCAAGGCTTAAAGGATGCCGTGCTGATAGTGCGCAGGCACAGGCTTTGGGAGGTTTTTTTATTGGAAAAGCTAGGGTACCACTGGGACGAGATACATGATATTGCCGAGGAGCTTGAACACATCAACAATGCTACGCTGGCCGACAGGCTTGACAAATTCCTGGGTTTCCCGGAATACGACCCGCATGGCGACCCTATACCTAAGGCCAACGGCAAGGTGCCCAAGCCTTACTCTGTAACCCTAACCGATCTTAAAGCTGGCGACGACTGCCGTGTTGCCGCGGTGCGCGATACCAGCAGCTCATTTTTGCAATACCTGCAAAAGCTGGATATAGGGATAGGTACCCGCATACAATTGGTCGAAAAAATATCATTTGACAATTCCTTAGTGATCAGCATCAGCGGACGGGCGAGTACCACCGTATCGCAAAAATTTGGTGAAAATATTTTGGTTGATTAACCCAAACTCAAGCCGAAACCGGTTATTGCGTTTTATGGATCAAAATAGACAGTAAATTTGTTAAAATTGATGTTTATTTTAATCTTCACATCGGTTTTGATGCATAAAACACATATAAATATGCGTGTAAATGCATTTTATAGCAATACGGTTCGGTCGGGGAAAACACAGGTCTGACACAGGTTCGATGATGCGTTTGGCCAGTGGATTTTTTTCTTAACTTTATTAGCAAACCCCACAACCATGGAAGAATCAGAAAAACTTAACCGCATTATTGAGGCCCGGATGAAGCTAAAGGCGCGCTTTGAGGAAAAGATAAGGCTAACCCCATCGGTTGCTGACGATGCGCCGCGCGGATCAGGAAAGATCAATCGGCATGGTATGCCATCCGTTCCGATAGGACAAACAATTACCACTAAATGGCCGGTACTTGATCTGGGATATCAGCCCGAAATACCTACTGAGCGCTGGCGGCTCACCATTGACGGAGCAGTGGAGAACCCGGTAAGGCTTACCTGGAAAGAGTTTATGGATTTGCCGCAAACAAAGGATACTTCTGATTTTCACTGCGTTACCACATGGTCAAAATTGGATATGCCGTGGAAAGGCGTAAGCCTGCTTGATTTGGCTGCTTTGGTACATCCTAAAGAAAGCGCCACCCATGTCATGTGCTATGGTTATGATACTTACAGCACCAATCTGTCGCTTGAAGAAGCTTTAAAGCCCGATGTGTTGCTGGTGCATACTTTTGAGGGGCAACCATTGCCAAAAGAACACGGTGGGCCTGTACGGATGATCACTCCGCAGCTGTATGCCTGGAAAGGCTCAAAATGGATAAAACGTATCGAATTTTTAACCGAAAACAAATTGGGCTTTTGGGAAGACCGGGGTTACTCAAATACTGCTTACCCGTGGCGTAACGACCGATACAGCGATTAACCTTATGGTTTACCGTTTATTTTTGCCGATTCTTCCAGTTCATTATCAACCTGGTCGTCAAAGTACAGGCGGTATATCACCCACTCGTTTTTGGGTTTGTAAAACATAAATGTAAACCTTACCGGCTGGTTCTGATGCTTTACCAGGTAGCTATATAATACCAGACTGTTTGATGCTTTACGCTGAACAATAAGCTCCTTGCCTATGTATAAGCCAACTAAACCCCGGGTGGTATCTATTTTGGCTATCAGTCCTCTTAAACTGGTTGAATCAACCAGTGGGTTAGTCTTAAAAATATTGATGATGGCTTTTGAAGTTCCCTCTTTTTCGTAGGTTTTAAAAAATTTATCAATATAGGTTGTTACCCCGGTAACAACTGGCCCGGCTGGTGCTGATTGTGTTTGTGCATAGGACCTGCTGTAAAAAGTGCAGATCATTACTACTACGAATACCGGTTTTATTGCTTTTAGGTTGAAGTATTGCATGCTGATGTTTTAAGGAGTCTAAAAGTAGTTAATTTAATATAAACCTATAGATTACTCACAGTAAGTTATTAAAATTTGATTTTATTTTGATGATATAGATAGCTAAAATTTCATTCAAAATAGTGATAATGCTTATATTGAACTACTAATTACTTTATCACAATTAAACCTGGAATGAAAAGAAAGCTACCTGCATTATTGATTCTTGTCCTGATTGTTGGATCCTATAATGCCACTTGCCAAATTAAAATTGATTATCAAAAAACGGGCGACACATTTTTCGAAAATAAAGATTACAAGGGCGCGATTGATAGTTACACCAAAGCAATCAGTATTAGTGAACAAAACAAACAGAAGTTAGCCATATTATTGGATAAGCGTGCACAGGTAGAAATTGATCTTGAACAATATAAAAAAGCAATAGAAGATGAAACTGCCGCTATTTTAGCTAATCCGAATTATGCTGATGCCTATTGGAACCGCGGCTTAGCTTATGGAAAGAGCAAAGAGTATCAGCTGGCAATAAATGATTATACCAAAACCATGGTTTTTTATAAAGATGACAAGGATAATCTATCTACTCTTTACGACAACCGCGGCATTAATGAGCGAAAGCTTAAACAATACCAAAAGGCTATTGACGACCATTCGCAGGCTATAGCCTTAAATAATAAAAATGGCGATGCGTACTGGCACAGAGGTATTGCTTATAATAATAACCACCAATACCAACTTGCTATTGACGATTATACAACCGCCATGTTTTATAATCAAGAGGACCGTAAGGACCTGGCAATGTTATATGAGAACCGTGCGGTAAATGAACGGCGTTTAAAGAAATATAAAGAAGCTATAAATGATTTTAATACAGCCTCGCAGCTAAACCCTGGAAGCCGTGATATTTACTGGGAAAGGGGGCTCACTTATCAGTATAATAGTGATTACCAGCTGGCAATTAATGATTTTACCTCGGCCATATCATATTACCAAAACGATAAAAATAACGAGGCTATTTTATATAACAACATGGCTATTAACGCAATGGCATTGCACCAGGCTCCAAAGGCGCTTGAGTATGTGAGCAAAGCCATTGAGCGGAATCCGCAGAATGGCTATTTTTACTGGAGCAGGGGTGGCATTTATAGCCAGACGGGTGAAAGCAAAAAGGCCATTGACGATTTTACCAAAGCAATGGATTTTTATAAAGACAATAAAAGGATTCTTGCAGCTCTGCACAGTGAAAAAGCTGCCAACTTTTATATACTTAATCAAAATCAGCAGGTTATTGATGAATGCGATACCGCCATTGCTTTTTATCCCGCCAATGCTAATCCTTATTTTACAAGAGGGAAAGTTTATCTGAAAAGAATTGTTAATAAAGATAAGGCCCTGCTGGATTTTAACAAGGTAATATCGCTTGATACTTCTAAAGCCACTGTAGGCTATATATTTTCGCAGTTTTATATTGGCAATACAGAACTGGCAATGCAGAAATTACAGGAGCAGGTCTTAAAAACGGTTAGCGCCGACGATGTGCTGAACCATTACTATAATATTGCCTGTATGTTTTCCATCATGAATAAGCCCGACGAAGCTAACATCTATTTGAAAAAGGCTATCGACTCTGGTTACTCAAAAAAATTCGCTGCAAATGATGAAGATTTTGATAACATCCGTAAAACGCCTGATTATATAGCACTCATGGCGAGTGGTGATTCAAAATAATATTATCTTTTCTTTAAAAATGCGGTTTTAAGCACAATGCTCATACCGTCTATCTTGCAATCAACCTCCTCGTCGTTGTCGGTGAGGCGAATCTTTTTTACCAGGGTACCTTGTTTAAGTGTAACACCGCCGCCTTTAACTTTAAGGCTTTTAATGAGGGTAACCGAGTCTCCGTCATTTAGGATATTGCCGTTGCTGTCTTTAACATTTGATTGTTCCATTGCTGTCTTTTTAAATTTGGGGTAACAAAAAAGCCTGCCACAAGAGCAGGCTTTGTATAATAGCTGTTTAGCGTTATTATTTGGTAACGTACATTACGTTTTTAACCGCTTTAATAACTCTTTCAGGATTTGGCAAGTATTCCTGTATCAAGGTTGGTGCGTAAGGCAATGGAACATCACCACCCATAATGCGTTGTATAGGAGCGTCAAGATAATCAAACGCGTCTTTTTGAACCTTAAAGGCAACCTCGGTAGCAATTGAACCTAAAGGCCAGCTTTCTTCTATAATTACCAAACGGTTTGTTTTTTTTACCGATTCAATAACTGTTGCATAATCAATAGGGCGTACAGTGCGTAAATCAATCACTTCGGCGTGTATACCTTCTTTTTCCAGTTCGGCGGCAGCTGCAATAACCACTTTCATGATCTTGCCAAAGCCAACTAAAGTAACATCAGTACCTTGTTTAACAACTTTTGCTTTACCCAGGGGTATATAGTAGGTATCTTCAGGAACTTCGCCTTTATCACCATACATCAATTCAGACTCCATGAAAATAACCGGATCAGGATCAAGTATAGCCGATTTTAATAACCCTTTAGCATCATACGGGTTAGACGGTACAACCACCTTCAAACCAGGGCAGTTGGCGTACCAGTTTTCAAAACACTGGCTGTGCTGAGAGCTTAACATACCCGCGTTACCGGTTGGACCGCGGAAAACAATAGGAACCGAGAACTGGCCTCCGCTCATTGACATGATCTTGGCTGCGCCGTTGATGATCTGGTCAATAGCTACTAACGAGAAGTTAAAGGTCATGAACTCAATGATTGGGCGTAAACCATTCATGGCCGAGCCAATGCCTATACCGGCAAAGCCTAATTCAGAAATGGGCGTATCAATAACGCGTTTGGCACCAAACTCATCCAGCATACCCTGACTTACTTTATAGGCACCATTATATTCGGCAACCTCTTCACCCATCAGGTATATTTTATCGTCGTTGCGCATTTCTTCGACCATGGCCTCTCTTAGCGCTTCTCTGAATTGTAATTCTCTCATTATACTTATATAAAATGATGTTTTTTGCGACCGCAAATATAAACACTAATGTGTAAAAAGCAACCTTAACCCCGTACAGATAAGGTTTTACTGTATATATTTTACAAAAAACAGTACATTGGGCAGATAAACCTTGTTACAATGAAATTTCCATCGTTAAAAAACCTTGCCGAAGGTGCCGCTAACACCATAAAACGTTATCCTTTTGAAGTTTTATTTGCCCTTGCTGGTACTATCGCCGCAACAACCGAAGTGGAGTTGCGCCATTTGAATCGTGTTCATGAAGGCTGGTGCGTCAGGCTCATCATGATAGCAAATTTGGGCCTGTTGCTCAGCTTATCAGCAACATTGTTTACGCAAAGCATAAAGATCACTACAAGTAAACGGCGTATTATTAAATTGATCGCGGCTATTTTTACCGCCTCACTCATATTTATTATTGATCCTTCAGCCCGCGAGGCAGATTATATCCGGTTTTTCCTGATGAGTTTGGCAGGTCATTTACTGGTGGCATTTGCTGCTTTTACAGGTAAGGATCAGCTACAGGGGTTTTGGCAGTTTAATAAAACTTTGTTTTTGCGGTTTTTAACCAGTGTACTATACGGTGCTGTGCTATTTCTGGGCCTGGCAGCTGCCATTGGGGCAACCAATTTTTTATTCAACTTTAATTTTGAGTGGGATACTTATGCTGTTCTATGGATATGGGTAGTTGGGATGTTTACCACAATATTCTTTTTGGCCGGCGTACCTGTGGAAACCCATTCGCTTGATGATGATCAAAGCTATCCGAAAGGATTAAAAATATTTACACAATATGTCCTGATTCCTTTATCAACCGTTTATGTGATCATTTTACTGGCTTATGAAATTAAGATCCTGATCACGTGGAATTTACCTAAAGGCTCGGTGTCAAACCTGATATTGGGTTACGCGGTATTTGGTATCCTTTCCTTATTACTGGTATATCCCATACGCGAACAAGCCGAAAACAAATGGCTAAAAACCTTTGCCCGCAGTTTTTATTTTTTGCTGATACCGCTACTGTTCCTGCTCTTTGTTGCCGTTGGGGCACGAGTGTTTAAATATGGTATTACTGAGTTCCGGTACTTTTTAATTTTGCTGGCCTGCTGGCTTTTATTTATATCGGTGTACTTTTTACTGTTTAAAAAGCAGAATATTAAGCTGGTACCGATTTCGTTAAGCATATTAACGCTGCTGGCTATATATGGCCCGCAGAGCGCGTTTTCGGTCTCCATGCATTCGCAAAGGCGGATCATTATTAAATTTTTTGAGAAGAATAATGCTTTTAAAAATGGCAAACTTGTGCCGGTTGACAGTTCTAAAATAAGTAATAAGGATGGCAGCCGCACGGTAGCCAATCTGGAATATTTTATATCGCACTATGACCTGACGCCATTACAACCCTATTTTAATAAAAACCTTACCGCAGTTGCCGACTCATTGGGCAAACTGAAAAGCAAAGGCGACTACGGCTTAGTTGGACGCTATGAACTGCGAAATGAGAAGTCTGAATGGGCTAAAAATTATCTTGGCCTGCACAAATTTGAAAGATATTACTCCGGATACCAGGACAGTATTGAAACACAACTGGCCTATCAGATTAATGCTATAGGAGTCGCAAGGCAAATTAAAGGTTATGAGCTGATGTTTAACGTAGGTTATATATTCAACGCGGGTAATATGGGCGATACCGTTAGCGATAAGATCAACGGTTTAATCATTCAGCATGTTACGCTTGCAAATGAAGTCTGCAGGCTAACGATAAACAACGAAACAGTAAAATTTAATACACAGGAACTGGCCGAGAAATTAATAGCCGATCCCAAAAAATTGGAAACCTATCGTCAAAAATCAGCGCAGTATGACTATCAAAGGAACTACTCGATACCCGCTGATTCAGTATCATTAACAGGCAAAACCCCACATTTTGAAATTAAATTTGAGGTCAGCAATATGAATTTTCGCTTGTTGAAGAATAAGAAACCAGAGGTTACTTCGATTACGTTTATGTATTTGATTAAGCAAAAGTGACAGATGTAAATGCTATTGCCTGCGAGGACGCGGGCAATAGAGGAGGAAGTAGATTACCCCGCTATAATTAAACTTGTTTCAGGGTCCCTCATGCAGAGTTAAACACAATTCTTTCTTGTGGGGATGCCGGAATAAATTCAGCATGACGAGGTAAATCTTTACATGCCATTCAGCATCTCCATATCAAACTTTGGTTTGAGGGTATATTTAAGTTGTACCAAACCGCTGCTGAATTGTTCGCTGCTGAGGAGTATCAGATCGGTACGTTCTTTTATGCCGGTAAAAAGCGGTTTGCCAGCACCCAAAATCACTGGGTGTACCGACAATAACAATTCATTGATTTGATTTTCAGCTATAAATGCCGATACCAGTTCGGCGCCACCATACAGCCATATATTGGCGCCCGGCTGGTTCCTTATTTCATAAACACGTTGCTTAAAATCATCTTTGGTAATAATTTCGTTATTCCCTTCGACGTGGGTAAGGGTATTTGAAAACACATACATTTTTAGCGCCGCGAACATTTCCGGATAGGCATTCATGAGCATTTCATAACTTTTGCGACCCATGAATATGGCGTCGGAATTGTTTAAAAATTCAGTCATGCCATAATCCTGGTCTGCAAAACACCAGTCATATTCGCCATTTGGTCCTTCAATATAGCCGTCAAGGCTCACAGCGAGGTTCAGGATTATTTTCCGCATAATGTATTTTATAAGTAAGGCAATTATTCTTCGTCAACAACGCGGTACTTTTCCTGCCATTGTTTGCTAAATGATTTTTCGGCTACGTTTGGCATATCCCGCAAATGCCCCCATGATTTCTTAAAGAAAGTTTTAAGGAGATAATTTTTCATTTTGCCACCAAAAAAATCCATGAATTTGCGTTTAAGCATCCCCTTTTTCCAGATGTTCCAACCCCAGCGTTCTTTGGCAGTAACTAAATGTTCATTTACAGCGTCGCGGCGGTTGAGAAGCAGCATTTTGTGAATATCAATTTTTACCGGGCAAACCTCGGTACACCTGCCGCATAAGCTCGACGCATAGCTCAGGTGCTTAAATTCATCCATTCCGCGTTCATGCGGAGTAATGATGGAGCCAATTGGGCCACTATAGGTGGTATTATAAGCGTGGCCGCCAATATTTTTATAAATTGGACAGGCATTTAAGCAAGCGCCGCAACGAATACAGTACAAGCCCTGCCGTTGCTCTTTTTGAGCCAGCAGATTAGTACGGCCATTGTCAAGCAGGATCACGTACATTTCATCCGGGCCGTCAGTTTCATCAGGCTGGCGAGGGCCGCTTAAAATGGTATTGTATACGGTAAGGTTTTGCCCTGTACCATGTGTTGAAAGCATGGGCCAGAAAAGGTCGAGATCAGTAATGGATGGAATGAGCTTTTCGATGCCAACTATAGCAATATGTATTTTAGGGAATGTAGTACATAATCGTGCATTGCCCTCATTTTCGCTGATGGCGATGCTGCCGGTATCTGCCAGCAGAAAGTTGGCGCCGGTAATGCCCACATCGGCCTGTAAATATTTATCACGCAGTAATTCGCGGGCTTTTAAGGTGAGCTGCTCCGGTGTGGCATCTACAGGGGTGCCAAAGCGCTCATGAAATAACCTGGCAATATCCTCTTTACTAAGGTGCATGGCCGGTGTAACAATATGGTAAGGCTTTTGCCCCAGCAACTGTACAATATATTCGCCCAGGTCGGTTTCCAATGACTCTACCTGGTTGCTTTGCAGAAACTCATTTAAATGAATTTCTTCCGTAACCATTGATTTTGATTTTACAACTGTTTTTGCGTTTGCTTTTTGGATGATGTTCAATATTTCGCGATTGGCCTCTTCGGCATCATTGGCCCATATCACTTTACCTCCGCGTTTTTGGAAATTGGCTTCAAACTCCGGTAAAAATTTATCCAGGTTTTCCATCACCTTCCATTTAATCACATGCCCTTTGCGCTTGGCATTGTCAAGATTAATGATACGGGAAAGACCACGTGCTACCGAGACGCTGTATTTATCAATGTTATTATTGATAATACGACGATGATCAACATCAAATGCCTTCTCTTCAGAGGCTACCAAAAACTCTTCCGCAGTGCTTCCCATATATGCGAAAATAAGGTTTTTTGTTTAAGTTTTGAATAATGAGCTCTGGGTAGTTAGTGGTTAGCGATGGATAAATAACAAAAGATTGAGTAGTACAGATCAAAAATCCACTGTTATAACTCACCATTCACTACTCACTTGCTTTTCCATCAACCAGGGGGCGCTTATCACGGTTGGCAAGTTCCCACCCGGTATAAAATACCAACTGCGCGCGTTTGGCCAACAGCGGAAAATTAATTTTGCTTACCTCATCGCCGGGTTGATGATAATCATCATGCACGCCGTTAAAGTAAAATATAATGGGGACGCCATGTTTAGCAAAGTTATAATGATCGCTGCGGTAGTAAAAACGGTTTGGGTCATCAGGGTCATCATATTTATAATCCAGGCGCAGTTGGGTATAGGTATTGTTGGCTTGCTCGCCAATGTTATGCAGTTCTTTACTAAGCATAGCTGAGCCTATTGCGTAAACATAATTTGCAGAATCAGGCTTGCCAATGTATTCATAGCCTACACGGCCAATCATATCAATATTAAGATCAGTAATGGTGCTGGCCAGCGGAAAAACCGGATGCTCTGAGTAGTACTCAGAACCAAGCAGGCCTTTTTCTTCGCCAACATTCCCTAAAAACAGAATACTGCGGCGCGGGCCGTGCCCGTCTTTTTTAGCCTTGGCAAATGCCCGGGCAATTTCAAGGATACCTGTGGTGCCCGAACCGTCGTCATCAGCGCCATTGTTAACCCGGTCTTTAGCTGATGCTTCGGGATTAAGACCAATATGATCGTAATGAGCCGAGAATATCAATACCTCATTTTTAAGATCGGTACCGGGCATATAACCAAGTACATCAACAGCTTTTACATCGCTTTTTGTAGTGCTATAGTTGATAGTTATACTGCTTTTAATAGTTAAGGTAGGCACAACGGCAGCAGTCGAAGCTGTTTTTAATTCATCATAAGTTTTGCCGACTGGTTTTACCAATTCATCGGCCAGGGCTGTGGTGATATTAAATACGGGAGCGTTGGTATTTGCAGGCTTGGCTACCGCGTGTTTAAGCGTAAGCCGCGGACTTGTTACGCTTTTGCCAAAGCGGTTAAGCGCCCCGGCAATGCCAGGGTTAGCGGCAAGTATAGCTGCCGGGTTTTTGCTTTGCAGGTATTTAATGGTTTTGGTGCGACTGGCTGTTAGGCGATAGCTGGTGCTTGGGGTTGTGCCGGCTTGGGGTTTATCCTCATTTATCCAGAGCAATATTTTCCCGGTAAGGTCGGTACTGCCAATTTCACTGTCGGTTCCATAACCTACAAATACAACATCATTTACATTGATGTTATTATCTGGGTATGCGCCGTTCAGAAAAAAATCCTGCCCATACTCAAATGTTTTTTGGTTAACGGTAAAGGCCGTTACTTTTAATGCGTTTTGAGTTAACGGCACATCCAGAAAATACGACCCATTTACCGGGGCTTCCAAACCTAACTTTTTAAATTCGGCCGCTATATAGTTTGCCGCTTTTTGGGCACCCGGTGTACCTGTTTCACGACCCTCAAACGCGTCTGAAGCTAATATGCTCAAATGTTTTTTGGCATCATCGGCTGTAATGAGATTGGCATATTTTACAACTGTGGGATTTTGTTGGGCACAGGCAGTTAACGCAAAAGCCGATGTAAACACCCATAAATATAATTTTTTCATGTAGTATGTTTAGTTCAAGTTAACGGTACAAGAGTAAAAGAGATGTTTTAGCCTGCCTATTTAACAGGCAATTTTACCGACGCGGGTGGCATGGCGGCCACCTTCAAAATCGGTGTTCAAGAAAACCGCGACAATTTTTTTTGCCTCATCAATACTGATAAAACGCGCAGGGATACATAGAATATTTGCATTGTTGTGCTTGCGGGCAAGTTCGGCCAGTTCCTGGTTCCAGCATATAGCAGCACGGATGCCCTGGTGTTTATTGGCAGTTATGGCCACTCCGTTGGCACTTCCGCAAACCAGAACGCCTAAATCAAAACCACCATTTTCAACTGCCAAAGCAACCGGATGTGCAAAATCAGGATAATCGGCAGAAGAGCTGGAGTAAGTGCCGAAATCTTTTAGCTCGCTTGCTTGTAAAGTTTCCAGTAATGCTTGTTTATAGTCAAAGCCGGCATGGTCGGCACCAATGGCAATCTTTAGCCCTTCTTTCATTAGTTTACAGTATATTTTATGTAGGATACAAATGTGCAAATTTCTGATGACAGATTAAAAGTTAAAGAATGTGCAGTAAATTATGAAGCCATTATTTTTAAATGAGAAAAGCTGCTCTAAGGCAGCTTTTCTCGTTTTTATTGCACGTTAACATGTTACGATTTCATGAACTCTTCGTCCTTTTTGAGCCTTCTTTTTTCAACGAGGCCGGCAACCACAATACTTACTTCGTAAAGAATAAACAACGGGATACTTACAACGGTCATGGTAAGCATATCAGGCGTTGGCGTTACAATGGCTGCAATAATCAGTATTACCACGATGGCATACCTACGGGTGTCGCGCATAAACTTAGGTGTTAAAACACCCAGGTTTGATAATATGTATACCAAAATTGGCAGCTGGAAAACTACACCGGTAGCCAGTGTTAGGGTAGCAACTGACGATATATAAGAATCAATGGTGAATAAATTTTGGATCTTTGTACTTACCGTATAGCCCGATAAAAAATTGATAGACATTGGTGTAATAACGTAGTACCCAAAAAGTATACCCATAAAAAACAGCATACATGCGTAAAAAACAAAACCTGTGGCTGCTTTGCGCTCTTTCTCGTGCAGGGCAGGCTTTATAAAGCGCCATATTTCCCAGATAAGGTAGGGAATACCCAGCGTAATGCCTATTAAAAGTGCCGAGTTGATTTGCAGTGTAAACTGCCCGGCCATTTCGGTATTGATAAGGCTTATGTTGATCTTATCAATGCAAAAACCCGAACGGTGTAAAGCAGCACCGATTTGGCACAGCATACGGTATGTCCAGAAGGTGGGCCGACCGGGGCCCATGATCACCGTATCAAAAATCCAATCGTAAAAGTAAAATACTATCGTAGTAAATATCACAATAGCCACTGATGCCCTGATCAAATGCCACCTCAAAGCCTCCAAATGATCGAAAAAAGACATCTCTGCCTCCATCGTTTTGCCTTTATCTTTTATGGCTTTAATTAACTTATTGTCGCTCATTTGTGTGTGTAAGTGCCACTGGTGCACTATTGTGCTAAGTACGTTTTATTGTATGAAGATAGTTTGAATTTATTTTAAAATTCAAAGGTTTCCATAAACTTGGTAGTAAAGTTACCCGCACGGAAATTAGAGTCCTGCAGCAATTTAAGATGGAATGGTATAGTTGTTTTAACACCTTCTATCACAAATTCGCTCAATGCCCGTTCCATAGTGCTTAGGGCTTCATCGCGGGTTTGTGCTACGCAAATCACTTTAGCTATCATTGAATCATAGTTAGGCGGTATTACATAACCCGTATAAACGTGGGTATCAATACGTACGCCGTGACCACCCGGCGAATGAAAATTGGTTATTTTACCCGGTGACGGACGGAAACCGTTAAATGGATCTTCGGCATTAATGCGGCACTCGATAGCGTGCATGGTTGGCTCGTAGTTTTTACCTGATATAGGAATACCTGCAGCAACTTTTATTTGCTCTTTGATCAGGTCAAAATTGATCACCTCCTCGGTAACCGGGTGTTCAACCTGTATACGGGTATTCATCTCCATAAAGTAAAAGTTGCGGTCTTTGTCAACCAAAAACTCAACAGTGCCAGCTCCTTCATATTTAACGGCTTTTGCGCCTTTTATAGCGGCTTCGCCCATTTTTTTGCGGAGCTTCTCGGTCATGAACGGTGATGGTGATTCTTCAACCAGTTTCTGATGGCGGCGCTGTATAGAGCAGTCGCGTTCAGAGAGGTGGCATACCTTACCATATTGGTCGCCTACAACCTGTATCTCAATATGGCGTGGGTCCTGTACATATTTTTCCAGGTAAAGGCCATCATTACCAAAAGCGGCGCCTGATTCGGCACGTGCCGAATCCCAGGCATTTTCAAACTCACTGTCTTTCCACACAATGCGCATACCACGGCCACCACCGCCGGCAGTAGCTTTAAGTATAATGGGATAACCTATTTTATTGGCAATGCTTATGCCTTGTTTTACATCAGTAAGCAAACCGTCAGAACCGGGAACTATGGGTACGCCGGCTTTTTTCATGGTTTCTTTTGCCGATGATTTATCGCCCATCGAGTTGATCTGGTCGGCAGTGGCACCAATAAATTTGATACCATAATCGGCGCAGATGGCAGAGAACTTGGCATTTTCAGATAAAAAGCCATAACCTGGATGTATGGCATCGGCATTGGTAAGCTCCGCAGCCGAAATGATATTTGGGATATTTAAGTATGAATCGCGGCTTGGCGGAGGACCTATGCAAACAGCCTCATCGGCAAAACGTACATGAAGGCTATCACGGTCGGCCGTTGAATATACAGCTACGGTTTTAATACCCATCTCTTTGCAGGTACGGATAATTCGCAGAGCTATTTCGCCCCGGTTAGCTATTAATATTTTTTTAAACATCTTTTTTGTTAGTTATTAGCTGATCGAGTTAAGTGGTTGAGTAAGGTACAACCACCCACAGAGGTGAGCTTTAATTAGTTACAGGTTGAATAAATCTTAAACGAGCAATTAACCGCTCGCATAATCAACCATTCAACCTAATCAACTTAACAATTATATAGGTTCAACTAAAAATAAAGGCTGGTCGTACTCCACCGGAGATGCGTTATCAACCAGCACTTTAACTATACGGCCCGAAATTTCGGATTCAATTTCGTTAAAAAGTTTCATCGCTTCAATGATGCAAACCACAGAGCCGGTTTTGATCTCATCACCAACGTTTACAAACAATGGTTTATCAGGACTGGCAGAACGGTAAAAAGTACCGATCATTGGCGATTTGATAGTTAAAAACCTTGAAGTGTCCTCAGCAGCCGGTACTGCCGGTGTGGCCACAGGTGCAGCTACCGGTGCCGGCGCAGCAGCAAGCGCTGCCGGTGCAGTTTGTGCAGGTATAGTAGCATTGATAACCGCGGGCTGTACCTCATTGGTTTTTATAGTGATCTTAAAATCTTTTTGCTCAATTGACACTTCGTTTACGCCCGATTTTGAAACAAAACGAATAAGGTCCTGAATTTGTTTAATATCCATACTTAGGGATTGATTGGTTTTGGATAAAGTTTATTATCTAAATTATGATGTGAAAATATGCAAATGTGTAAATGTTTTTTATTAGTTAAAGTAACATTAATTAATAAACAGATGTTTTAATTTTCTGATCAGCTCACTCAAAATTTGAATGCCCGACATTTAAAACCTGCACACTGTACTAATAAGCCCATTTTAAATATACGGAACCCCAGGTAAATCCGCCGCCAAAAGCAGCTAAAATAAGATTATCGCCTTTTTTAAATTTACTTTCCCACTCCCATAAGCATAGTGGAATGGTTCCATTGGTAGTATTGCCGTAACGTTCAATATTAATGATCACTTTGTCTGCGCTAAGGCCTGTGCGGCTGGCAGTGGCATCAATAATACGCTTGTTGGCCTGGTGTGGCACCAGCCATGCAACATCATCACTTGTAAGGTGGTTCCGTTCCATTACCTCATGTGCAACGTCAGCCATATTGGTTACAGCAAATTTAAAAACAGCCGGACCTTCCTGGTAAGCAAAGTGTTCGTGAGCGTCAACTGTGGCGTGGGATGCCGGTTTTACGGATCCGCCGGCTTTTTGGTGCAGATAAGGCACGCCCGAGCCATCGCTTTTTAATATAGAATCTATAACGCCGTTACCTTCGGTATCGGGTTCGAGCAGTACAGCACCACAGCCATCTCCAAAAATGATGCAGGTGGCGCGGTCTTCATAATTAATTATTGATGACATTTTATCGCCGCCAATAACCAATACTTTTTTATGTTTCCCGCTTTCAACAAACTGAGCGCCTGTAGTAAGGCCATATATAAAACCTGAGCAGGCTGCCTGTAAATCAAATCCCCAGGCATTTACCGCCCCAACCTTATTGGCCAATATATTGGCTGTTGCCGGGAATGGCATATCGGGTGTGGTGGTGCAAAAAATAATGAGATCAATCTCATCGGCACCAATACCGCGTTTTTTTAACAATGCATTAACCGCCGGAACTGCCAGGTCAGATGTACCTAAGCCTTCGCCTTTTAAGATACGGCGCTCCCTAATGCCGGTACGGCTCACTATCCACTCATCATTTGTATCAACCAGCGTTTCAAGCTCCTGGTTGGTTAAAATGTAGTCAGGAACATAGCCATGTACAGCAGTAATAGCGGCGTGAATTTTACTCATCTTTTATTTTTTTACTGAAACGCTTGTTTAATTTTATCAACCAGGCGGCTCTCAACCATATTTCTTGATAAGAGAACCATATTTTTAATAGCCTCGGGGCTTGAAATTCCGTGGCCTACAATTACGGGTGCATTTACGCCCAGAATAGGACTGCCGCCATATTGCTCATAATTGAACCGGTCAAAAAATTCGTCTTTTAGCTGTTTCTTTAATGTTATAACATAAAACGACTCGGCAAGCTTTAATATTACATTGCCGGTAAAACCATCGCATACATAAACATCGGCATTTTCACTGAACAGGTCGCGTCCTTCAACATTCCCTACAAAGTTAAATAATGATGTTTCTTTCATTAAAGGATAAGTAGCCTGGCAAAGGATATTGCCTTTTTCTTCTTCTTCGCCAATGTTCATGAGTGCAACGCGTGGATTATCAATATCATATACTGACTGTGCGAGCAAACTGCCAAGCACACCAAACTGAACTAAAACATCCGGCTTGCAATCGGCATTGGCACCTACATCCAACAAAATACCCAAACCTCCTTTAAGTTTGGGTACAATAGTTGTCATTGCAGGGCGTATAACACCCGGGATAGTTTTTACGCTGAACATAGCGCCTACAAGCATGGCTCCGGTATTCCCGGCTGATGAGAAAGCCTGTATCTGGCCTTCTTTAAGCAGCTGAAAACCAACCGCAATGCTTGAATCCGGTTTTTGAACAATGGCTTTAGTAGGATGTTCGCCCATACCTATCACCTCGGTTGTATGTACAAACTCGAAATGATCGGGGCTTACATTGTTTTCCTGAAGAATTGTAACGGTAAGATCTTTATCGCCGATAAGAACCAGCTTTTGGTCGGCAGACAAAGCCTTATAAGCTTCGATTGCCCCTAAAACGGTTGCTTTGGGAGCAAAATCACCGCCCATAATATCTAAGCCAATCTTCATTTTCAGAAAATTAAACTTATGCTACAGCTGCTTTTTCTATCAGTAATTTACCGTTGTAGTAAACGTTACCATCAACAGTATAAGCTCTGTGCGGCAAGTGTACAGCGCCGGTAGTTTGGCAGGTAGTTAAAGTTGGAGCTTCAGCTTTGTAGTGTGTTCTACGCTTATCTCTTCTTGATTTGGATATTTTACGTTTTGGATGTGGCATGATCCTGTTTTTTGTTATTTATTTATTTTTCTGAGTACATCCCACCGTGGGTCTGTGTGCTCACTTTGTTCATCATTTGCCGATAGGTTATTTAACTTCTCGAGCATTTCTTTATCACAATATGGGGTATTTCCCTCATCGTTACATACCGATATAAATGGCATGGCAACGTTTATGTATTCATATATTAACCCGGCAACATTGATCTCGTGATCATTTTTGTTTAGGGTGATGATCTCATCGTCCTCGTCAATAATCTCGTCGCTAAATTTAGCGATTTGCTGTTCGGTAATATCCAGCGGCTGCGGATATTGTGCCAAACACTTGTCGCAATTAGCATCAACGGTTCCTTTAATGTGGAAATTCAGGATCAGCATTGTTTCCTGTTTGTCCAACTCTACCTGGCACTGCAAATCAGCTTTTTTAACGAGCGAATACTCAAATTCGTCAAAAAAGGCATCATCAACAGTGTATTCAAACTGGTGTTTCCCCAATTTAAGCCCTGTAAAAGGAATCGAATATTTTTTAAGCGATTTCAATGAGCAACAATTAGCCCGCAAATGTATGGAAAAATACCATAAGTGGAAAGTGTTTTTTTAAAAAGGTAAAATGCTAAAGGTGAAGAGCAAAAGGTAAGAATTAAATATCAGACACCATATTAATTTAATATAATGAATTAAGTAAACCAAATACCAGGTTGGTATTTGACCTTTTGCTCAAATCGTTTAGCCTGATTTATATTTTCAGCCTGATGTTGATCTTATCCAACAATCCCGTGAGCCATACCATTACAAAGGCAAATATGATACATTTAATAAGCCCGCCCGTGCCCTGGCTTAAATATTCAGGATAGCCTATATTACTCATTTCGTACATAGGGTAGAATAAAAAAGGCACAATATAACAGGTAAAAGTATTGGTACCCGCCGGTTCAATGATCTTGAACCAGTTGTATTTATGTTTAAAATCGACCACGAAAATAAATATGGCATACATAACCAGACTTATACCTGTACAAATAAGCACCCATGAGGGGGTGTCACGTGCTTTTGAAATACCGCCACTAAAATAGCGAACTATAAAACCCATATTAAACATGATAATGGCTATTAATATGAGGGCGGCCCATAGCAGTTTTAGTTCATTACTGGCTTTGAGGCGCATATACAGCACTGAAGAAAATACCCCGGCCATAGTAAATGCCTGCATGGCGCCGTTGCCTGCTATCCATACATATTTTTGCAATCCGCTTAAAAAGTCAAGGAAGCCGAAATGAAAATCGATATTAAAGAACATAAAGAATATCCATGCGGTAGCCTGGATCCACAAATGCCCTTCGGAGTAATAATAAATGAGCGCGCATACCAGGTATGACCAGCCAATAAGGCCCAGGATGCCCCACCAGGTAAAATGCAGCCACGTATGACCAGGATCGCTGGTTTTGTATAGTACAGACATCACTAACAGTAACGCTACGCCAAAGCCCTGCAACAGGTAGCGCTTAAGGTTGGAGGTTTCTTTGCTGTAATCTAAAAATATAAAGAAGAAACTAAAAGTTACCAGGCTTTCCCAAACTGGTTTTGGCAACAGGGAAGTAACTTCATTATAGGTTTCCATATTGGCGTGGTAAAAGCCAATGAATATCAGCGCGAATGACCGGCTTACTATACGCGAAAGTAATTTATAATTGCCGCGCTTTAACCTGTTTTGAAATGCGAAGGGAATAGAAAGGCCTACAATAAATAAAAACGCGGGAAAAATAGTGTCAGCAAGCCCTAAGGCATCAACGTTCTCGCCTGCATGTTTTAACCAGGTTGGGGTATTTGGGATGCCATCAAGGTCATTCACAAATATCATCAGGAACATCGTTACGGCACGGAAAGCGTCAATGGAGCGGACACGACTAAAAAAATCATTCATTAAACTTGTAAATGCTTTATCTGAGCAAATGTTTTAATCTAACGTTAATTAAATTGAAACATTATTATTACAGCGTATATTTTAGTCCCTATCGCGGCTTAGCTTGGTAAACACTAAAGGATTTTCATTAAGTTCCAGCGTTTCGCGCCTGTGTTTTACGATATGGATAGCGGTAAATAATGCCTCACGGAATGATATTTCTGAGGCCAGGTTTTTGCCGGCTATATCGTATGCTGTTCCATGATCGGGTGAGGTGCGAACAAAGCTCAGGCCTGCTGTAAAGTTAACCCCCGATTCAAAAGCGATCTGTTTAAAAGGAATAAGGCCCTGGTCATGATACATGGCCAGTACGGCATCAAACTGTAAATAAGTTCCATTCGCAAAGAAACCGTCGGCCGGATAGGGGCCAAAGGCCATAATGTCATGGTTGCGGGCTTCTTCAAGAGCCGGTATTATCGTATCTTTCTCTTCGCTGCCAATCAGTCCGTTATCACTGGCATGCGGATTTAGGCCCAACACCGCAATTTTAGGTTTCCGGATCCAGAAATCGTTTTGCAGACTATGGTTCATTAGCTTAAGTTTGGCTAATATTTTTTCGATAGTAATGCTTTCTGCAACCTTAGCAATAGGTATATGGCCGGTCACCACACCAACCCGCAAGGTATCACTCACCAAAAACATGAGTGATTCGGCTGCGCCGTCACGTTCCTGCAGATATTCGGTATGGCCTGGAAAATTAAACTGGTCGCTTTGTATATTATCTTTGTTAATAGGTGCCGTAACCAGCGCATCAATATAACCCTCTTTTAAATCAAAGGTTGCGCGTTCAAGGGACTTAAAAGCATATTTACCTCCGGTTTCGGTAACAGAACCAAGCTCAATTTTTACATCTTCGTCCCAGCAATTGATCATGTTGGGTTTTTTATACTGCACCTGCGAAGGGTCATTTATAACCTGAAAATTAAGTTCATTAACATGTGTTGCCCGACGATGAAATGATGCTACCTTGGTATGGCCATAAACAATTGGAGTGCAATAATCATAAATGCGGCTATCGGCCAGGGTTTTGATAATTATTTCTAACCCTATTCCATTTACATCACCAATGCTTATCCCTACTTTAATTTTTTCGCTCATTTTTTTTATTAAGATTACACCGTTTTTATGAGTAATTGCACTGATAATAACCGGTATGTATAGTTAACAGTTACGCCTAAACTTTTAAGCCCCGGGTTTTTTGTTTACCCTGCGCGTTTCAGCTTTTTCCTTTGTTTTTTACTGCAAATAAAAGATTTTAAGCGTATAGTTTCTGATTAAAGCACAAATATGCCTTTATTTGCTCAAATATTTGATTAATAATGACATTAGTAAGGGCAAAAAAACACTTAGGGCAACACTTTCTTACTGATAAAAACATAGCTGCCAAAATTGTTGACAGCCTGAAACCGGCTGACAGGTATCACCATGTGTTGGAGGTGGGACCGGGCATGGGTATATTGTCTGACTTTTTATTGCAAAAAACCGAGTACGAAGTTTCGTTGATTGATATTGATGAAGAATCGTACCAGTACCTTCAAAAAAAATACCCTCAATTGGGCAATCGTCTTATTAATGATGATTTTTTGGAGATGGATTTTAAGAAAGTATTTAACGGTCCGTTCGCTATCATAGGCAATTTTCCTTATAATATATCCTCGCAGATACTTTTTAAGGTGCTCGATAACAGGCAGCAGGTTGTTGAGGTGGTAGGCATGTTTCAAAAGGAAGTGGCTGAACGCTGTTCGGCTAAGCCCGGTAGCAAGGAATATGGCATCCTGAGTGTGTTTTTGCAGGCCTATTATAAGGTAGAATACCTGTTTGCGGTAAAAGCAGGCGTTTTTAACCCTCCGCCCAAAGTATTGTCGGCTGTGATCAGGCTTACCCGTAATGATGCCGAAACCCTGAACTGTGACGAAAAACTATTCTGGCAGATTGTAAAGGCAGGTTTTAACCAAAGGCGCAAAACATTGCGCAATGCTATATCATCCCTTATCAACAAGGAAAAAATGACTGAAAATGCCACGCTCGACCTGCGGGCCGAGCGACTAAGCGTTGACGATTTTGTAAAACTTACCAATGAGGTGGCCGATGGCAGAAGTTTGTCTTAAATTTTGTTCAAACGCATCTGCTAACCCATTCAGGGCATAAATGCTGCCAAAAAGCAGTTGATTATTAATCAATAACCGATTAAAAACGATGAAAAAGTTGCTGTTTTAACACTTTTTGCACACGTTTTGAACATGACCTAAAAATACGGTTAACTTATCTGTATCACCTCCGGTTCGCCATGCATTTTTTTGACCATGCCGGCCATGCGTTTAATGAAAAGATAATTGGCGGTGCCGCCAATTATCGCGCCTACCACAGGCACCATTCTTTCGGCAGTGCGGGTGCCTAATATCATGAGCAGTTTTTCGGCTATGCCTTCCATCATGGTTTTGGTTATGGCTATACCGGCTTCTACTTTAAGCGAGGTGGCTACCAGCAACATGAAATCCTCAAACTCAATATGGTAACTACCCTTGTTATAGTACATAATGGCCATGGTAACCCTAAACTGCTGCGTTATCAGGTTTGCAAAATCAAAGGGAATGCCGGCCACCAGCGTAATAAGACCGCCGCTGCCAGATATGGCTCCAGAGCCGGCGGCCATTAAGGCGCATTGGTTAATAAATTTATCAAGCCCCAGGGTATCAACCCCTTTTTTGATCTTAAACTGGTCAATATGATCAAATATTTGTTTAAAACCCTTGTTGGCCATTTTTTCGGCCAATGTTTTTATGTCGGATCCTATTGCTTTAAATTTTATACGTTTCATTACTTGTTGGTTAAATTGCAAACAGGATGATTCCCCTGTATAAATTATAATGCTATTCCCGTGCCAGTTTCTGCGATTGCCAAAAATGGCAAATGTTTATTTGGGTTTGATAAACATTAGTCGGCTTTTTGTAATAAGTAACTATATGGCCCTACAGCAATATAAGTGTGCGGCGCATTTTGTAAATTAGCCCCTTAATAAAAAAAGTTAAAATTGAAAAATAGTATTCTTATCGTTGATGATATCCACCCCATATTTATGGAAAAGGCAGCTGCCAAAGGTTATCAATGCGATTACAAACCACTTATCAAAGCCGATGAGGCGCTGCAGATCATAGGCGGGTACGCCGGTTTGGTGATCCGTTCAAAATTCAGGGTTGATAAGCAGGTGATAGATGCCGGTACAAACCTTCGCTTTGTGGCTCGCGCCGGTGCTGGTATGGATAATATTGATGAAGCCTACGCGGCCGAAAAGGGCATCAGTTTGATCAACGCTCCCGAAGGCAACTCCGATGCCGTTGGCGAACATGCCGTTGGTTTGCTTCTATCCCTCATGAATAACTTAAATAAAGGCGATGCCGAGATACGTAATGGCAGCTGGCAGCGCGAAGCCAACCGCGGTTATGAGCTTAAGGGTAAAACGGTAGGCATAATAGGCTACGGCCACATGGGGCAAAGCTTTGCCCGCAAGCTGTCGGGCTTTCAGGTTGATGTGATTGCTTATGATAAATACAAAACAGGTTTTAGCGATAGGTATGCCCGCGAGGTAAGTATGGAAGATATTGTGAAGCATAGTGATGTACTGAGCCTGCATATCCCCCTCACTGCCGAAACTAATGGCCTGGTTGATGACGAATACCTTTTCCACTTTAGAAAGCCCATTTTTTTTATCAATACATCGCGCGGCAAAACTGCCAGGGTGAGCGCCGTGCTTGATGCCATTAAAAAGGGTAAAATTTTAGGCGCCGGCCTTGATGTGCTTGAGGTTGAAAAATTTCCCGCGCTGGCAGAACAGGCTTGGTTTGGCGAACTGCGCCAAAGCGGTAAGGTGTTGCTAAGTCCCCACGTTGCCGGCTGGACTTTTGATTCGTACCGCAAAATAAGTGAGGTAATGGCTGAGAAGCTGGTTGCTTGTGAGTAGTGAATGGTGAGTAGTGAATGGTGAGTAGTGAGTAGTGAGTAGTCAATGGGGAGTAGTGAATAAGGAGTAATGAATGGTTAATGGGGAGTGATTGGTGAGATGAATTGGATGGTTAAAAAGATGAGGTCATACCTTTGTATAGGAAAGAAATTGAGTTCGGAGAGGCTTTCTTTGTTTCATCAAAATGACGGATATTTTGCGACTAACAAATCGCGAGATCCTTTAATCATATCAATACTGATCCAGACAAAATCATCGGAGTCATCGATTAAAAAAATTTGGATAATAAAATTTAAATAACTTATCTTCGTTAAATACAAAAGCAAGACTATGTAGGTACAGCCCATATAGTCTTGTTTGTTTTTATAGTCATAGCGTCCTTCTTAAAACAAGGGGGGCGGTTTTTTTTGGATAACCAATAGAATAAACAATAATTAATTTGCGTGTTATGGCAGAGGTATCATATTTTACCAAAGATGGTTTAGAAAAATTAAAAGAAGAATTACAAAAGCTGAAAACAACCGGTCGCGCGGATATATCAAAAGCGATCGCCGAAGCCAGGGATAAAGGCGATCTGTCAGAAAACGCCGAGTATGATGCAGCCAAAGAAGCACAGGGTTTGCACGAGGCCAAAATAGCACAGATGCAGGAAACCCTGGCCAATGCCCGCCTGCTTGACGAGTCGAAACTGGATACGTCAAAAGTGCTTGCTTTATCTATCGTTAAAATAAAGAACCTTAAAAACGGGGCCACCATGAGCTACCAACTGGTGTCAGAAAGTGAGGCCGATCTTAAGACCGGCAAAATTTCGGTGGCATCGCCTATTGCCAAAGGATTGCTGGGCAAAAAGGTGGGTGAAACTACAGAGATAACCGTGCCTGCCGGTAAAATTGAATTTGAAATACTGGAGATAAGCAGGTAGTTATTAGTGAATGGTTGATGATGTGAGTTGTTTTCATAACGCGCATCATCAACCAATAAACATGATTAAGGCAACCATTCATCCGATCAACTTAATAAACCACTCCCCAACAAATGACCATTTTTTCAAAAATAATAGCAGGGGAGATCCCTGCCTATGTGGTAGCTGAAAGTAATGAGTTTTTGGCTTTCCTGGATATCAGTCCGCTGGCCGAAGGCCATGTGCTGGTGATACCGAAAAAAGAGGTTGATTACATTTTCGACCTGGACGATGAGACCTATACCGGCCTGCAGATCTTCGCCAAAATTGTGGCAACTGCCCTTAAAAAAGCTATCCCCTGCAAAAAGGTTGGTGTGGCGGTAATAGGTCTTGAGGTGCCTCACGTGCATATCCATCTAATACCGATGAACCGGGTTGACGATATGAACTTTGCCCGCCCAAAGCTTAGTTTTACCCCCGAGGAGCTTAGCGCTACCAAAGATAAGATCAAGGCCGCGCTGAAGGATTGATGGGAATAATTTTTTTATAGCAAAGTAGGGCTCAGCAGGATGAAGGATCTTCTTCACTCTGCTAAACGCTGGTTTTCTATTGAAGAAGATACTTCACTGCTACCCATAGGATGACAGCCCTTTGTTGTGTTACAACCCTTTTTTCACACTCCCTTGTCATGCTGAACGTAGTGAAGCATCTTCTTCCATAGAAAAGTCTGCACTCAGCAAGGCGAAGAAGATCCTTCGCTGTTGCTCAGGATGACAACATTTTATGTTTACATCACTTTTTCACGTCTCCATTGTCATGCTGAACGGAGTGAAGCATCGTCTTCCCATAGAAAAGTCCGGGCTCAGCAGGGTGAAGAAGATCCTTCGCTATCGCTCAGGATGACAAACTTTTATGGTTTGCATCCCTTTTTTTTACATTTCCCTTGTCATGCTGAACGTAGTGAAGCATCTTCTTCCGTAGAAAAGTAGGCGCTCAGCAGGGCGAAGAAGATCCTTCGCTGTCGCTCAGGGATGACAGGCTTTTATATACTAACGCCAGCTTTCAATCACGCCTGATCAAACTCTGGTGAGCGGGTAATACATAAGTTATTGCTCCTAATAAAATATAAGGTATTATGCCGTTCACCGTCGCGAACTCTTCAAGAATATAATGACCTGTCTCAAGTGAAATAAAATAGAGTACCCAGGCTATTATAACATAGCGTCTGTATTTGCTCAATAGCAAAGCTAAGGCCAGCAGCACTTCAATATAGGGGATCAGGTGTAAATAAATATTATAGATAGCGCCCGGTAACTGCAAACGCAGCGTAGTGCGTGTAAATTGCGAAAGGTAATAATCATGAAAATTACCATGACTATAAAATTTACTGATGCCTGCTATCAACAGGGTTAGCAGCATAGCAAAGCGCAGTAATCTTTCGGCATCCTTAAAATAACGTACATTAAATCCGGTTTCCATATGGTTTTAGGTTAATTGTGATACCCAAATTTGAGAAATAAAAATCAATGCAGGGACTAACCTGATGGAGAAATTGCATCGGGTTCAAAAGTCGTTGGTGATTTTTGGGGATTATTTCACAATGCGCCTGGCGTTATCCTTTACAAAAGTGTCCCAGCCTGAATATGATTTTTTGCTGCCTGAGCCTGATTTGCTGCCGGTAGTTATGCGTTGAAAGGAATGACACACGGCTACGGCCAGACCGTCGGTGGCATCTAAAAAGTCGGGGGTTTCTTTAAAGCTCAGCAGGTTCTGCAGCATGGCGGCAACCTGTTCTTTGGTGGCATTGCCATTACCGGTTATGGATTGTTTTATTTTACGCGGGGCGTACTCGGTAATATCAACATTGCGAGATAAAGCCGCGGCCATGGCCACGCCTTGTGCGCGGCCCAGTTTTAGCATAACCTGTATGTTTTTGCCATAAAAGGGGGCTTCAATAGCCAGGCAATCGGGATGGTAATTATCAATCAGCGCTACTGTTTTTTCAAATATGCGCTGTAATTTCAGCATGTGGTCGTCCGCGTTGTTCATCTTTACCACGCCCAGGGCAAGCAGTTCAATTTTTGGCCCCGTTTCTTTAACCAGGCCATAACCCATAACGGCCGTACCCGGGTCGATTCCTAAAATAATACGTTCTTTGGTGTTTGCTTGCTGCACAGTCCAAAGGTAGTTATATAGTTGCTAAAAGCGGAGGGGTGTTTTAATCTTTGGAAGGGTTTGAACGCGGGGAGACTCACCCCGGCTCCGCTGCGCTGGCCGACCCTCTCTATGGCTTCGCCATAAAGAGGGTTAAGGTGGAGTTGTTTTTTCTTTGTCCTTTGTTCAATTATCTTTTATCTGATTATAAACTCCCTCTTTGCGCCGCAGGCGTAGAGAGGGATGTCGAGCGAAGCGACGACAGGGTGAGTCTAAACGCGTGCTGACTCACTCCGGCTACGCTACGCTGGCCGACCCTCTCTATGGCTTTGCCATAAAGAGGGTTGGGGAGGGGTGGTCTTTTCTTTGATCCTTTATCTAATTATCTTTTTACCTGATTTATAAATTCCCTCTTTGCGCCGCAGGCGTAGAGAGGGGTGTCGAGCGAAGCGATGACAGGGTGAGTCTAAACGCGTGCCCAAACCCGGCGAGGGACTTTTCTTTGTAATGCCGAGCGCAATGAAACATTATAAATTTTTCAACACTGCCATATATTGTTCCCTGCTGATCATCCGGGCGCCCAATGATTCCAGATGGGCGGTGTGTACCTGGCAATCTACCAGTTGGTACTGTCCGCTTTGGCACAGGTGTATCAGGGCGGTTTTGGAGGCGTTGCTCACGCGGCTAAACATACTTTCGCCGCAGAAAACGCCGCCAACTTGTACGCCATAAATGCCGCCGACCAACTCGTTATGCTCCCATACTTCAACCGAGTGGGCATGGCCTTCGGCGTGCAGCTGATTGTAGGCAGCCTTCATATCATCGGTGATCCAGGTGCCGTCCTGTCCGTCGCGGGGAGCAGCGGCACATGCGGTGATCACCTCATTAAAACAGGTATCGGCGGTGACCGTAAATTTGCCCGACCGCAGTACCTGGCGCATTGATTTGGTTATTTTTAACTCCTGCGGATAAAGCACAAAACGTTCATGCGGCGAATACCACAGGATGGGTGTATCATCACTGTACCAGGGGAAAATGCCGTTTTGATAAGCCAGCAGCAGGCGTTTGGTCGACAGGTCGCCGCCTACAGCCAAAAGCCCGTCTGGCTCTGCCAAATCGGGCTCGGGGAATAGTAAACGTTCATCAAGCCTGAATATCATCAGGCGCAAATTTACGCTTTGCGGTGTATCACCAGTTTTTTATTTTGCGCTTTAGCAACAGCATCCATATATTCCTGCATTTCGGTGTATTTGGTGGCAGGAATTACCTGGTTAATCAGATTAAACTTCGCGGTACTTGTCACCTGGTTCTTTGCGGCATCATACACATATTTTACCTCGTAATTTCCATAACTGAACTTCAGGCTCTGGTTAGCCGGCAGGGTTTCCACCTCAAAGCCCACAGGCAGATCAATAGTGGTAATACATGATTTAGCAACCGGGGCCGAGAAATAGTAGTTGTTTTTTCTTTGCTCCTGGGTTGGAAGGGTGACGTCCCAAAGCAAAAAGGCCAGCGGACGATAAAATTGCTTGTCGCCTGTTACGATATCACAAAATTTGTCATATTCCATTTCAATGTTTACCTCTTTAAGGCCTTTAACATCATCAGCGGGTTTAAAGTTAAAAATGGATGGTTGTTTAATATGAAGTTGTTTTAACAGGAACTCTTTTTGTTCATCGGCCTTATAGTTAGGCAGCATATCAACAAATACACTGCGGTATTCGCCGCTGCTTAAAATTTTTATCTGTGCTTTTGCCCCGCCATCAGCATCAAGCACCAGGTGCACCTCGCTATTAAACAAATTGTCTTTCCACGTGCTTCTTGGCGTATTAACCAGCTTGCCTCCCTCATCTGTTATAAGCAGGGCATTTCGATTTTCGGTAAATGGGCCTAATTTGCCAAACGCGGCCGTGTTGCTGGTACATTCAAGCCAGGTGGTGTCATTTTTAAACGGGACACATAATATGGCATGATTAAACCTGTTGCTTGGGAAAGAAAGATCAACAGGCTCCTCGTTATATCCCGATCTGATAATGGCATAGTTTGAGGGGATGTTAACAGCACTAAGCAAGGCCCGCATATAATTTGACAGCGCCTTGCAATCGCCATACTTTTTTTGATCAACAAATGTCGCCGGAAACGGCTTATATCCTCCAATACCTAACTGGATACCTACATAACGCATACTTTTTTGCATATAGTTATACAGGAAGCGGGCCTTCTCCTTGTCGGTTTTTATGGTATCGGTCATTTGCTTTATTTGCGCAATACGTTCAGGACTTAATGTGCACACGTCGTCATTTAATGCTTTGATCCATTTGCCGAAAGATTGCCAGTTGGTAAAATCGCCGGGATAGCCGTAACAATTAAAGGTATTTACCGCAAAGTTAATTTTGGGCATAATATTCCAGCTCAAAACGTGCTCCTGTTTTTTGATAGCTTTTACATTTTTAACTGTCCAGGTATAGGTATCTAAACCCTCCGCGTTACTTTTAACGGGTTTAATACTGGTATTGATGTTCTGATAACGAAAACCGATTGAGGGGTCTGCCGAGATCCTGCAATACGCATTTTGTATGGATTGTTCCATTTTATCCTGCACATACCAGCTGTCCAGACTTATAAAGCTGCTTTCATCCTCTTCAAATTTAATTTCAATAGTAACCGGGTAAGCAGCTATGGCATGCCTTATACCTAAAAAACGCTGATCGGTTACCATAGTTTCATCATTTGAGGCGGAGCCATCGTACATATCGCTTTTACGATATTTTTTAATGAGCAGGCCCGCAGCATTGTAAATGTTCATTTCAATACCGCTGTAGGAATCATATTTTTTATTATAGGGTAACACAAACGTAGCTTCACTATCGCCTTTTTCATTTAGCACCGTTACAATGTTATGTTCTTTGGTGGTTTGCTTGCCAGGCCCCTTTACAATGGTTTCGTGGGCTTCGTACCGTACCACCACGTTTGCATCTTCTTTTAATGAATCGGGTATGGCCGACGCGATATACAGGTCCTTAGGGATGTTTTTATCCTGTCCATAGCCCTGGCCGCACAGTACGCATAAGGCTGCTATTAACAATAGCAGCCTGTTATATTTTTTAGTAAGCATAAATTTTATCAGGATTTTTTTAGTACCACCTGTTCGTTAAGCATTTCATACATTTTTTTGCAGAATTCATGAAATTCAGCGTAATCCTCTTTAAAATACAGAGATTTCTTGAAATCAACAGTAAGCCTGATCATAAGAGAACCGTCTTGTTCGGCTATCATGCGTTTAAAAACAACACTTTTGTCAGGTATCATCATGGTGATGCTTTTTGGCAGGGCATCAACTTTATAGCCGGCCGGAATTTTAAAAATACCGGTGATCATATAATTGTCGCGATACCCAAAGTCGATATCAGTAGTGCGGGTTTCGTTTAAGAACGGATTGGTTTTAAGATCTGTAAACAGGTTGGCATTAAAATAAATGTAATTTTCGTCGGCACCGGTAAGGTCAAGGTTAAAATCCATTTTTTGCCTCAGGGGCAGGGTATCAACCTCCATGTTCTCAAACGTAACCGATGCGATCTTCATATTATTATTATCGTTGCGCAAAAAGTCGATATACTTTTTTTCGCCATCGGTTTTATACTTTTTAACACAATTTACACGGTTGTAAGCAAAGCTGCTGATATCAGCCGATCCGCTCATTTTACCTTCGGGTTTTATTTCGGCATTTATCAATACTACCTGCCTTACGGGGTCTTTATCATCCAAAAAAGCAAGATCATATAGCTGGTCTTCTTTATTTATAAACAAGCCAAATGAATTTAAATAATCCTTGGGCACCTGGTTATAAATATTGTATTTGTTAGTGGCATCAAGCACATAATATTTATTACTATCAACAGGCACATAGGCAACTGAGGTATTAAACTGGTAGAGGCTTGGATAGCCCGGATTAACACGGCCATGGCTCCGGGTGCTCACCAGCATAGGATATACCTTTACACCTGATTTTTTTAGCAAATGGGTAAGTATAAGGTTGATCTCGGTGGAGTTACCTATCTTTTTTTCCCAGGCTTTTACCGTGCCGTCATTGGTGTAACGCGTATAAGCATCGTTCCATTTCAGCGTATTTTTAACCTCATTAAATACGTATGCTATCTTTTCGTCGTCTGTTTTCAGGCTCTTGGCTTTGGTAATGATGACATCTTCGCCGTTAAGTTTACGGTTCACCTGGCCGCCAAAATCCTCTTCCTGTACCTTACTCTCGCCAACCTTTTTCCAGGAGTCCTGGAAAGTTTGCGTGAAACCATTGGTTGGCCTTATGCTCAGCAACTGGAATAAAATGCGTTCGGAATTATCACTGCGCGAACCCATAAAAGGCTCGTCATGCAATGAGGGGATATTGGCGATAGCCTGTATATGCGCGTTGCTGGAGTTTGTTTTATTCACCACAAAAGGATAGTGAATATTTGCCAGTTGCTTGTAGTACAACACATCAGGTACATTAGTGCTCAGTTCGCTGTAACGGGTTGGCAGGTTGCTCTGGAAATACCAATCAGGGAAATTGCCTATGGAGGTAGATGTTAAGCGGTATTTGTACTCCAGAACAGAGCCCGGCTTTACATTAGGGAAAGAAAACACCATTGCCGAACGGTATTTGTCTATAACCTCCGTAAATATTTGCTTTTTGTCAACCTTCAATATTTCAACGGCGCCATTATTTAAGTTAATGGTTTGCGCCTGCAGGCCGGTAACGTATTCGGTGCGGTCTGCGCTATAATATTCAATACGGATGTTGGCTTCCGATTTGCCGTTGTCATTAAAAATTTTGATCCGTTTGTGTCTTTCGATCACAATATTGTAGGTCTGATCAAAATAGATCTCGCCTTTGTCAAAAAGAATTTCGGCATTGGCATCCTTTTCAAAATCGCAGGCTTTTAATTCCAGATCGGCTTTATCAATTTTTCCGAAAGCTTGCGCGGTGGGGACAGGAGCAGGTGTTTGCGCTTTGGCGGCAAGAGCCAATAACCCCACAAAAAGCAGAGTAAAAATTTTATTCATGTGATAAGGTTTATGAAATAATTTAAATTAATATACAAATATGAAAATAAAAAAAACAATTATTACTAATAATTGTATGCGTTAATTTTTTCAAAAAAGATGGTTTTTTGAGCTAAGGCGGGTTTCTATTTTTTTTATTTAAACAGCCTTATCATAATCATATTTAAAGGCTGTTATACAAATGAGGATATAAATTTATATATTGCTTACTGTAATTTTGGCACAGGCATAATGCGTTTAGGCGTAATTATATGCCATTTACCAAGCTGGCACTCTGATTGATAGAATATATTTAATGAAGCAAAAATTTTATGATACTGCTGTGAAGCAGGAAAAAGCGGTTTTGGTTGGTGTAATGACGCCACATGAAACCGAGGAGCAGGAAAAAGAATATTTAGAAGAGCTGGAATTTTTGGTGGCCACCGCTGGCGGCGAAACTGTTAAAAGTTTTACCCAAAAGCTGCAACGGCCTGATAGGGCAACTTTTGTTGGCTCGGGCAAGCTGGAAGATATTAAAGCTTTTGTTATAGAAGAAGAGATTGACATGGTGGTTTTTGACGATGAGCTGTCGCCATCACAGCTGCGTAATATTGAGAACGAACTGCAGGTAAAGATACTTGACCGCAATAACCTGATACTTGACATATTTGCTAACCGGGCACAAACAGCGCAGGCCAAAACCCAGGTAGAGCTGGCCCAATTGCAATATTTATTGCCCCGCTTAACCCGTTTATGGACCCACCTGGAGCGTCAAAAAGGTGGTATTGGTATGCGTGGTCCGGGTGAATCTCAGATTGAGACAGACAGGCGTTTGATCCTGAATAAAATATCGCTGCTAAAAGAGAAACTAAAGCAAATAGATAAGCAAAATGAAACGCAGCGCAAAAACAGGCACCAGCTGGTACGCGCGGCATTGGTAGGTTATACCAACGTTGGTAAATCAACCATCATGAACATGATATCCAAATCAGACGTGTTTGCAGAAAATAAACTGTTTGCCACGCTGGACACCACGGTGCGCAAAGTGGTGGTAGAGAATGTTCCCTTCCTGCTGTCAGATACGGTAGGGTTTATCCGCAAACTGCCCCATCATTTGGTAGAATGTTTTAAATCGACACTTGATGAGGTGCGCGAGGCCGATATACTGATCCATGTGGTTGATATTTCGCATCCAAATTTTGAAGACCAGATACGTACCGTTAATGAAACCCTGAAAGATATTGGCGCTATTGATAAGAGGATCATCACGGTATTTAATAAAATAGATGCCTTTAAACCCGAGCGGCACCAGATAGAACAGCAGGCCGAACCGCTTACCCTTGATGATTTTAAGCACAGCTGGATGGCCAAGAACAATAGCCCTGCTATATTTATATCAGCTACCAAAAGGGAAAATGTTGATGAATTCAGAGATCTGCTGTATGAGGAGGTAAAGGCCATTCATACCGAACGATACCCGTACGATCAATTGCTTTATTGATTCCTGAAACATTCAAGCAGCATACCGATGGGTAAAACTTTCGCGGCAGTATTTTAAGTCTTATAACCATGTTTATAAACACGGCCTGCAAAGCGCAGGCACACAGTGGTATAGGCGTTGGTTTGGGGGCTAATATACCGTTTGCAACAGGTTATAGCCCCGGCCTTGATTTAAACCTGCAAGGTAATATATGCCTCAGCAGTAAATTCGCGCTGGTACCTTCATTAGGTGTTAAACAAATAAAGGGCGATAACGCAGTTATTCATGAAGGTGACCAGGGATACAGTTCATATACCCGCGACGATTTGGGTGGGGCTTGTCTTGCGCTTAGCGGCAAATACTATTTTAGTAACCAATGGTTCACAAGCGCTGGAATTGTAGGAGTCATTAATATTGACAGTCCCAGCAGTGGCGGCACGCTTGCCGTTGGCTATCAGGTACCCCTTGATCACAAAAACAATGTAGAGTCTAATCTTAATGCTACCCTGCTTACATGGAGCAGAGCCAGTGGCAGCACCCATGTACCTGTAGCTGGTTTGAGAGTAACTTATAATTTTGATTTCAGAAGCCATTAAGGGCTTTTTACATGATCATGATGTTCTTTGTAAAACTGAACATCATGATCATGTATTATCAAACAGTTTGGGTGCTTAAAAATAAGTCCGTTTTTATTGCGGGTATGGTATTGTTTTCCTTCGCGGTATCAAAAAGCAATTGAATAGCTTTTCTGCCTTCCTCACCCAGATCAACCGAGTATTTATTTACATAAAGCTCAATGTGCTTATACATCACCTCTTCGCTCATTTCCTGGGCGTGCGATCGTATAAATTCTAACCCCGATTTTGGATTGGCAAAGGCAAATTCAACTGATTTGCGTAACACCCGGTTTAGTTTGTGTTGAACATCATGCGGTAAGTTGCGGTTGGCTACAATGCCTCCCAGTGGAATGGCGCAGCCGGTTTGCTTTTCCCAGTAATCGCCCAGGTCAAGTATCTTTTTAAGGCCCTTATCCTGATAGGTAAAGCGGTTTTCGTGAATGATCAGGCCCACATCCACACGGCCTTCCAGTACGGCATTTTCAATATCCGAAAAAACCAGTTCTACTTTGTTGGTGGCTTTTGGAAAAGCGTAACCCAATAAAAAGTTAGCCGTAGTGTATTTGCCCGGAATGCCGATTATCGGATTTCGCATTTCGGATTCCCCATTGCGGATTTCGCCGTTTTCCAAATCCGAAATTTCAATTTCGGATTTGGAAATCAAAAGAGGGCCAACGCCGTGGCCCAGCGCGCTGCCCGCGTCAAGCAGCACATATTTATCAGCCACGTAGGCAAATCCATGGTAGCTGAGTTTGGTTACATCCAGTTCGCCGCGAAAGGCTTTTTGGTTAAGGGTCTCCACATCGTCATAAAAAACCTCAAACTCCAGTCCTTCGGTATCAATTTTATGATGTATCAGCGCATCAAAAATAAAAGTATCATTGGGGCAAGGCGAAAACCCGAGCGTTAACTTCATAGATGTATGTGTTATGTGGTTTGTGTCGTGAGCGCTGTGGTTTTGTTAACGCAACTTAGCTATCGCAATACGAACCGCAAATTAATTATTAATGATCTGGCTAACCAGTTCAATGGCAAAGTTATTCAGATTTTCAATGGCCAGCGGTATGTTCCAGTTGTCGCGGTTACGTTTTTCCACATAATTTGACACTGCCCTGATCTGCAGGCAGGGTATATTAAACTGGCGGCAGGCATAAAAAAAGGCGGCCCCTTCCATCGTTTCTATCTGCGGGTTTAAACGTGCCTGTACTTTTTTAATTGATTCTTCATTGCCATGAACGGTATTTACGGTAATTGCCCTTGCTTTGGTCAGGTTAAGGCCGCTGCACAGGTTTTCAAGGCTTATGGTAGGGCCAAAGGTGTTTTCGCCAAAACCAAGTGAACTAATAGGTATAAATTCTTCGTCGTCCTCGGCGCCCGTTTCAGCAAATGTATCTTCCGTTATTTCAACCACATGGCCCGGGGGCATTTCCCTGTCAAAGCTGCCGGCTATGCCCAGGTTAATAATAAGGTCATATTTATGGAGGCTAAGCTGCTTTCCCATGGCAAACGCAGTAGGCACCATTCCGGCACCTGTTATAAGCGTTTCAAGCTTGTTGCCGAAATGATTTACCAGCGGTTCAACTTCAAAGGGAGTAGCTGCAACTATTAATATAAGCATATTTGCTTTTTTTGAGGGCTAAGTTAAAACAACTCAGCTATTTTTGTTTTGTATATTTGCACCCACAAATATTATGATGATACATATAACGCGCAAAGAACATTTTAATGCCGCTCACAGGATGTACCGTGAGGAATGGAGCGCTGAAAAAAATAACGAAGTGTTTGGCAAATGCGCCAACCCAAACTGGCATGGGCATAATTACAACCTGTTTGTAACCGTTAAAGGCGAAGTTACACATGCAACGGGTTATTTGATTGATTTGAAAGAGCTTAAAACTATCATTAACGATTATGTTATTGAGAAGCTTGACCATAAGAACATCAATAAAGATGTGGAGTTTATGGCGGGTAAAATGGCTTCGACAGAGCTGTTGTGTATTGAAATATTTAACCAGCTTAAAGCGCCCATTGAAGCTTATGAGGGTGTTTTTTTACACTCGGTTAAATTGTATGAAACCGAAAACAATTCTGCTGAGTACTTTGGCGGATAATTTGATAAGATGATAGATAAAGAACACCTCCCGCATCGTGATGATGACGATGATCTGGATGGATACACCAAAGTTGACCGCTATAATCCTTCGCTGATCCAAAACCTGTCTGGGCATTACCATGATGTTTTAAAACAAATTGGTGAAAACCCCGAGCGCGAGGGTTTGTTAAAAACTCCCGAGCGTATGGCCAAAGCTATGCTTTACCTTACGCATGGCTATGATCTGGATGCAAAAGAGATCATGCACTCCGCCATGTTTAAGGAAGAGTACAGCCAGATGGTTATTGTAAAAGATATTGAGGTTTATTCGATGTGCGAGCATCACATGCTGCCCTTTTTTGGCAAAGCCCACATTGCCTATATTCCAAACGGGTATGTAGTTGGCCTAAGCAAAATACCGCGCATTGTTGACGTTTTTGCCCGCCGCCTGCAGGTACAGGAGCGCCTTACCAACGAGATACGTGATTGTATACAGGAAACGCTAAATCCTGTTGGTGTAGGTGTTGTTATTGAGTGCCGCCATTTATGTATGAGTATGCGCGGGGTACAAAAACAAAATTCAGTAACCACCACATCGGCGTTTACAGGCGAATTTTTAAAAGAGAAAACCCGTACAGAATTTTTAAATTTGATATCGGCGAAATTGGGTTAAGCCCCCTAAGTTCCCTCAAAGGGAGCAAAAAGGCTGTTAATTAACCTAATTATAAACATTTTACAACAAATTCCCCTTTAGGGGGTTACGGTGCTAATGAAAGCATATATTTTTCCGGGGCAGGGTGCCCAGTTTCCAGGTATGGGTAAAGATCTGTATGAACAATCAGAAAAAGCCCGTGAGCTATTTGAAAAGGCAAACGAGATACTGGGTTTTCGCATTACCGATGTCATGTTTGAAGGTACAGCCGAAGATCTGGTACAAACTAATGTAACCCAGCCGGCCATTTTTTTACACTCCGTTATTTTGGCGGCTGTTTTGGGCAACGAATTTGAGCCCGAGATGGTAGCCGGTCATTCATTAGGCGAATTTTCGGCACTGGTGGCAGCCGGGGCCCTGTCATTTGAGGATGGACTGCGTTTAGTGGCCGCTCGTGCCAATGCCATGCAAAAAGCCTGCGAGCTGCAGCCATCAACCATGGCGGCAATTTTAGGCCTGGATGATTTTACGGTTGAAGATGTTTGCCACCAGGTTACCGAAGTGGTGGTAACCGCAAATTATAACTGCCCCGGGCAGCTGGTAATTTCGGGCAGTATTGCAGGTGTTGATGAAGCTTGCGAAAAATTGCTTGCGGCAGGTGCCAAAAGAGCTTTAAAGCTTAAAGTAGGCGGGGCTTTTCATTCTCCGCTGATGGAAGCGGCAAGGGTTGAACTGGAAGCGGCTATTGTTGCTACCATAATTGATAAGCCGGTTTGCCCTATTTATCAAAATATTGATGCTAAACCATACACCGATCCTGAGCTGATAAAGCGAAATTTAATTGCCCAGCTCACTGGTCCGGTAAGGTGGACGCAAACTGTAAAACACATGCTGGAAGACGGAGTTACATCATTTACCGAAGTTGGACCCGGCAAAGTACTGCAGGGCCTGGTTAAAAAGGTTGATATGGCAGTGCCCACCAGCAGCGCCGCTTTACAGCAATAATTATTACAGGCACTGCAAAGTGCCTTTTGTCGTTCTAAATCATTTAGTTTATTTATATAAAGCAATTTGACTACGCCGGGAAAAATACGCTTGTTGCTGACATTAATAGGCATTGGTTTATTATTTACGGCTATTGTTGTTCAAAAAACGTATACACCTGTAAATAACCTGGCAAAAGCCGGCCATACAATTGAAAGCAACCTGCACAAAAAGGAAGCTTTTATAAATGACCAGATAAATGATAAGGTAACATTTCAACGGTTAAAAAACTTACCCGATAACGAGCAGGACGCCCTTAGCGATATCAATAAATTTACCGTAGCTAACCGGATATGGTTTGTTACCTTACATCATAACCACCTTAAGTTTTGGAGCGGTACCAAAGTGCTTCCCGACAATTTAAGCGGCATAAAAGAGGGCTCCTCGTTTATTAAACAGCCTAACGGTTATTACGAAACCATCAGGAAAAGTGAAGGCGATTTTGCCGTCATTTTTTTTATTCCGGTAAAAACCGCGTACGTGTTTGAAAACCAGTATCTGCAAAACACGTTTGACCAGGATCTGGTTAAGGATAACAATATTGCCATTGCCGATTTTTCCGACCTGAATGTATATGAGGTACACAGCAGCAATCATAATTATCTATTCTCCATAAAACTAAAGGCCAATAGTATAAACTATGCTTTTGTTTATTATGTGCTTATATTCTGGGTACTAACCGTGTTAACATTGTGTGCTTTGGTACATAATATTTGTTGTTATGCGGCATCAAAAGGTTATGCATTATTAGCTGTTGTTTTTTTAGCGGCGTTCATTATACTGCTCCGGTACGTTAACCTGCATTACAACCTGCCCGATTTTACCTATACCTTCGGAATTTTTAATCCGGTGTATTATGCCTCAAGCACGGTATTCCCTTCCCTGGGCGACTTTTGTATCAATGTTTTATGTATACTGTGGTTTGTTATTTTTATACACCAGCAGCGCCACCGTTTATTTACCCGCGTGCCGGGCAAGCTGGCCGGTTACCTGGTTGTAATAGCCTGTATACTGGTGCTTATCACCACATCTACATTGCTTTTAAAGTTGTTTTACGGCCTTATCATTAACTCAAAAATAAATTTCAATGTAAATAATGTACTTAGTTTATCAGGGTTCAGCGTGCTTGGCGTACTGATGCTATGCTTTAGTTTCCTGATATTTTACATTGTTAATGAGGTTGCGCTTTTTATTTGTTTCAGGCTTGCAGTGCCGCGCTCGCACCAGCTGTTTATGCTGGTACTGGCTGTTATTTTAACAACAGCGGTATTTGCCTGGTATAGTGAATACACCTCCTTTTATATTTTATGGGCCATATTGGTGTGCATACGCGGATACGGCTTTTTGTATCATAAAGGCGGGTTTAACGCGGCAACCTTTTTTGGCGTTATATTGGTATGCGCGCTTATTTCGGCCATAAAGCTTAACCAGTTTGAAAGCGTAAAAGAAAGAGAAATACGCGAAGCACTGGTTCAGAAGCTGGAGATCCCCGACGACGCAACCGCCGATTATATTTTTAAAAGGATAGAAGGGCAGATCATTGCCGACTCGGCTATCATCAGGTATTTTAGCGGGGCATCGGTACATAACCGGGATTTTCTGAAAACCCGTTTCCAGAAACTTTATTTTGATGGCTACCTGTCAAAATATGAGTTTAAGGTACATGAATATAATGAAAACGACGCGCCCATAACTGATGATAATTATTCACTAAATGTATTTAAGGACCTGGTGCTATACAGTTCCTTCAAAGTGTCAGACTATTTTTACCGCGAAAATGAGTCGTTTGGCTTTCAGAACTACTTTGCCATTCTGCCGGTTAAACACGGAGGCCGGCAATTGGGCACCCTGGTAATTGAACTAAAATCAAAACCATTACAGCCTTCGGGCACATTTCCGGAGCTGCTGGTCGACGCGCATATAAAGCCCGAAGATGAGTTTAAAGATTATTCCTACGCATTTTATATTGATAATAAGCTGCTCAGTCAAAAAGGAAACTACGTTTATACCCTTAATAATACCGAGTTTACAGGCGATATTAAAAAGTACCGGGTTAAAACCACCAGGAGCAATAACGGCGAATGGTACGACAACTTCACCACTTATAACCATTTAATATATAAACCCAGCAATCGAAATTTAATAGTAGTAAGTAAGGAACAAAACACCGTTTACAGTGGTGTAACCTCAATTACCTTCTTTTTTATGGTACTGCTGGTATTTAGTGCGGTTATTGTAACCATCAGGTGGTTATGGGTACGCGTCAAAATATTCAGGATCAGTGATCACCGGCTGAAATTGCGCTTCAGGCTAAATTTTGACCGGATATTGTACCGGACACGTATACAGTTCTCTATGATATTTGCCGTAATGATAACGCTTGTTTTGGTAGGCTTTATCACTTTTGTATCTATCAGTACACAGTATCACACACAGCAGGACAGGATGATCCGCGATAAGATAACCCGTATTGTTACGGCATTTGAAAGCGGCATGTTCAACAAATACATATACAATGTTAACGAAGAAAGCCAGGTAAGCTTTAACGAACTGGCCAACAACTACTCTACCGATTTAACTTTGTTTGACACTAACGGCGCGCCCCTGGTAACCACCCAGCCCAAGATTTATGAATATGGTCTTTCGGCTAAAAGGATGGATCCCAAAGCATTTATTTACCTGAGCAGACTGCAAAAATCGGAGTTTGTGAACGAAGAAAAAATTGGTGAGCTAAGTTACAAGGCCGCTTACGCGCCCGTTATAAGTTCAAACAAAACTATAGCCTATATCCAGCTCCCGTATTTTTCAAACGAAGCCGATTACAAGGAGCGTATCAGCGGATTGCTAAATGTAATGATCAACGTATATGCTATTGTATTTATCGCTATTGGTTTATTTGCCATTATAATAGCCAGGCAAATTACCGCGCCTTTAATCTTTATACAGGAAAGTTTAAGTAAAACCATATACGGTAAAAAGAATGAACCTATAAAATGGGCGCGCAATGATGAAATAGGCGGGCTGATAAAAGAATATAATAAAATGATATCGGAGCTGGAGAGCAGCGCGCACCGGCTGGCCCAGTCAGAACGTGAAAGCGCCTGGCGCGAAATGGCCAAGCAGGTTGCCCATGAAATTAAAAATCCGTTAACGCCTTTAAAGCTGGGCCTGCAATTGCTTGATAAATCATGGAAAGACAAGGATCCCCGGTTTGATCAAAAATTTGAACGTTTCAGCCGTTCATTTGTGGAACAGATTGAAAGCCTGTCGTCCATTGCATCAGAGTTTTCTGCCTTTGCCAAAATGCCTGACACCCGCCTGGAGCAGATCAATATATTTGAAATGCTGGGCCAGGCTGTTACCATTTTTAAGCAAATGGATAATATCCAGATAGTTTTTACGCCGCCGGATACCCCGTTCATCATCAGTGCCGACCGCGACCAATTGCTGCGGTGTTTTAACAACTTACTGAAGAACGCTATTGAGGCAACCCCGCCAGACAGACAGGGCGTAATTGATATTAATTACCTGGTAACCAGTAAAAATGTATTGCTCACCATAAAAGACAATGGCAACGGCATCCCCGAAAACATGCGCGAAAAAATATTTGAGCCCAACTTTACCACCAAAAGCTCGGGAACAGGTCTGGGACTGGCATTTGTTAAAAATTCCATTGAAAATGCCAACGGTAAAATCTGGTTTGAAACAACCATGGGCAGCGGTACTGCCTTTTACCTGAGTTTCCCCTCGGCCGTTTAGTATTTTAGGTGAGTGGGAACTTTAAATGAAACTATGCCTTTCACCATTCACTACTCCCTACTCACCTTACCCCCTCACTCTTTCCCGGCAAATTTCTTTACCGTTTCGGTAATGTGGGCCAGGTGGTGCCTGCTATGCCATGAATAGGTAGCCAGCCCCCTGATCAGGGAAATGGTTTCGCCAGATGCTGGGTGCACAAACGTGCGCGACCATTCATTTTCCGTAAAGCTTTCGAGCAGAGCAACAAAATGCTGGTGTATGCCTTCCAGTATTTTTAACGATGGCTCAACCGGCAAACGGTAATCAGGCAATAAAGCCCAGTCGGCCTCTTCATAAGGTTTTATAACCGGGTTGTTTTCGGTTAATGCCAGTTTAAACCTGGTGATGGAGTTCATATGGCTATCGGCCAGGTGATGGATCACTTGTCTCAGTGTCCAGCCGCCGGTGCGGTAAGGCGTATCCAGCTCACGATAGTTAAGGCCGGCAATGGCATGCCTCAGTTTGCCGGGTAATGTTTTTAAATCATCAATCCACTCGCGTATATTTTCATTGGTGTAGGATGCCGGTGGAGCAAATTTCCCAACCGGGTATTTCATCTGTTCATCTGTCATAATTTAAAAAAAAATTAAATTAGGCATTATTTAAAACTACCACAAGCTTTTGCCCTAATTTAGCGTTTTGTTCCTATTTACGTAAACCGATGGTTAAAAAGATATTTTTAATTCTGTTCCTTTTAAATGCCTCATTTATATATGCTCAAACCATTAAAACCGATATACTGGTTATTGGCGGTAGCGCAAGCGGTACCGCGGCAGCCATACAAGGGGCGCGGAGCAAATTAAAAACCCTGCTGGTTGAACCCGGGCCGTGGCTTGGCGGCAGCATGACCGTGGGAGGGATGTGTGTGGTAGAAGGCAACTGCAATTTGCCATCAGGTATTTGGGGCGAATTCCGCAAGCATGTGCAGAATTTTTATAAAAGCAGGTTGGGGTATGATACCGCGTATAACGCCACCCTGCGCTTTGAACCATACACCGGGGCGGCAATTCTCAAAAAAATAGCCGATACCGTAAAAAACCTCACGGTAAAATTAAATACCCCGTGGACAACCATAAGAAAAGACGGCACAGGCTGGCAGGTTAGCATCATTACGGATAACAGGGCCACCACGGTAAAAGCTAAAGTAGTAATTGACGCCACCGAAACCGGCGATGTAGCGGCAAAGGCCGGCGAAGTATTTGTATCGGGTTTTGACAGCGCGCAGGACACCGGCGAAGACCTGGCGCCCCAAGCCCCCCTGCCACGGATACAGGATATTACCTGGATAGCCATTTTAAAAGACTTTGGCAAAACTGCCGATAAAACCATTGCCAAACCCCAGGGTTATGATGCCGATGCCTATGCCTGTTTAAAAGGGAAGGATATTGCCAAAATGCTGAACGAGGGAAGGTTGCCTAACGATAAATATATGGTGAAATGGGCAGGCTGCGGCAACCAATACCCAACAACGGTTGAGGATTTGAAACCTGCTAACCGCGATGCCTTTTATGCCAAGGCTCGCCTGCATACTTTAGGGCTTATCTACTATTTGCAAACCGGGCTGGGCTTTAAAAATCTGGGTCTTGATGATGAATACCCAACTGCTGATCATTTACCTTATATGCCTTATATACGCGAAGCGGGTAGAGCCAGGGGCCTGGTGCGAATGACACTTAACGAGGTATATAAACCGTATGATCGCGAAGCCCGGCTATACCGCACAGCCATAGCCGTGGGCGATGCTTCGCCGGGACAGCATTACGGCGAGGGCACAGCCCCTAAAACAAATTATCCGCCGTTTATGGCCTACAGCATCCCGCTGGGTGCCGTTGTTTTGAAAGATCTGGATAACTTGCTGGTTACTGAAAAGGCCATGTCGGTGTCGCACCTGGTAAACGCCAGCAGCATGTACCCGTCGGTACAAATGACCATAGGGCAGGGGGCCGGGGCTACAGCGGCTTTCTGCGCATTTTTTAAAACCACCACAAAAAAACTAAACGTACGGATAATACAGGGCGAGCTGCTTGATTTTAAAGCCTGGTTGTTACCCTTTGCCGATATTAAACAGAGCGACCCTTATTTCAGGGCGATGCAGCAAGTTGGGGCAACGGGTTTGCTAAAAGGGATACCACAAATAAAGGGTAACAGCGCGCAGATGCTATTTATGCCCGATTCTGCGGTAAATACCGCCGAGGTTGAACCTTTTTTTAAGGAGATATATTCGCGTGCTTTTTTATGGTTCAATAAAGAAAAACCCGCCGGAAAATTTACGCAGGGTAACCTGCTGTCATTTATCAGCGAGATCACCTTAACCGAGCCAAAAACCCTACAGGTAAGCATGCAGAAAGCGTGGAAGGCGCAGTATAAATTCAGCTCTGATTTTGATTTGAACCGCCCGGTTACCAGGCGCGAGTTCGCGGTTTTGGCTAATAAGTTCTTAAACCCATTTGCACGCGCGGTTGATATTACAGGCAGAATGGTGAATTAAGCTGCTTTTACCTTCACATATAAGGTAAACCTATCCGTGTTCTGGCTTTAAAATAGCATACATGTGTTTATCCATCACTTCGCCATTTTTAATGAGCGCGTTACGCATAATGCCTTCTTTAACATAGCCGGCCTTTTCCAGCACACGCATGGATGCAGTATTTTTGCTGAACACGCCGGCTTCTATACGTATAATGGCTAAATATTTAAAGGCATAAGCGGTTATAAGGTTAACAGCCTCGGTTGCAATTCCGCGGCCCCAGTAAGGCTCGGCGAGCCAGTAGCCTATCTCGCCGGTTTTGCTGTTGGCGTTTATCATCAGGTCAATGGCTATCCCGCCGCAAGCTTCATCGTCTATTACAATGGCAAAGTTGGTGAGTGGCTGGCGGTTTTGTATAAAGTTTACCCAGGCTATAGCATCCTGCAGGGTATAGGGATAGGGGAACCTGTCCATTAAAAAGGCAGATACCCTGGGGTTGTCGGCATGCTTTTGCAGCGATTTTTCATCGCCATGAAGCCATCCCCTTAAAGTAAATCCTGATCCCTGTAATTCCATTTTGTAACAATAAAATGTCTAAAAATAACAATGATTGCCGAAACTGCTAAATTGCATGTATTTTAATAGCGATTTGCGTATAAACGTATACATGAAAAAACTACTTACTTTAATTTTTTTGATACAAGCCACGGGCGCATTTGCTCAGAAACTGGATACGCTTACCATTGAAAAGATCATGCGCGACCCTAAATGGATTGGAATATCACCTTCCGATATCCGCTGGAGCGATGACAGCAAAAAGGTCTACTTTGACTGGAACCCTGATAAATCCGCATCGGCCGAACTATATGCCGTTACCCCGGGCAATATTAAACCTCAAAAAGTAAGTATGGCCGAACAACGCGGTTTAACTACTCCAAATGGCGACTGGAATAAAAGCTTTACCCAAAAGGTTTTTGAAAAGAACGGCGACTTGTATCTGATAGATATAAAAACGGGGAAAGTCACCAGGTTAACCAATACCACTCAGGATGAAGACGCCCCCGTTTTTAGCGGCGACGAAAGCGAAGTATTATTTAAACAAAACAGCAACCTGTTTGCCCTAAAGCTTAGCAGCGGGCAATTAAGGCAGCTTACCAATTTTGTAAATTCATCAAAAAATAAAAGCGCGGACGAGGCGCTTAATGATCAGCAATTGTGGCTCAAAAAACAACAGCTTGAACTTTTTGACATTATTAAGAAAGAAGCGAAAGACGATAAATTGGATTCGGCCCGGAAAGCAGACCTGGAACCCCAAAAAATAAAGGAGCTGGTGATTGGTAACGACCGGGTAAACTCTGTAAAGGCAAGCCCTGATACCAGGTACGTAACTTACAGGCTGGTTAAAGCGGCTGATGGTGTAAAAAACGCCATAGTGCCCAATTATGTAACCGCGTCCGGCTTTACGGAGGACATTCCCAACCGGTCAAAAGTTGGGCGTCCGTCATCTACCTCCCAAACCTTTATTTTTGATACCCGGCGGCAGTCGGTTTACCCGGTTCTCGCTAATGACATTCCCGGCATAAAAGATCTGCCTGATTATCTGAAGGACTATCCCGCTGAACTGGCTGATCGAAAAAAACTCAATGCCGACAGAAAGGTAAATATAGAAGGGCCTTTTTGGAGTGCTGATAGCAAGAATGCCGTTGTTGTTATCAACGCGCTGGATAACAAGGATCGCTGGATCATGCGCCTTGAGCCTTTGACCGGTAAATTAACCCTGCTTGACCGCCAACGCGACGAAGCATGGATAGGTGGCCCGGGTATTGAGGATTCGGCAGCAGGAAATATTGGTTTTACTGATAACACCCATTTTTATTTCCAGAGTGAAGCCAGCGGTTATTCGCACATTTATTTGGTTGATGTAATAAGCGGCGTAAAAAAACAGCTCACCAGCGGTAAATGGGAAGTGCAAACCCTGCAGTTATCAACCGACAAAAAAACGTTTTATTTTACCGCGAATATTGATCATCCCGGTGTTACCGATTTTTACAGTATCCCGGTAAGCGGCGGCAAAACGGTTAAAATAACTGGTATGAAGGGCGGTAACCAGGTAACGCTTTCGCCCGATGAAAAATGGCTCGCCATTCGTTATTCTTATTCCAACAAGCCCTGGGAGCTGTATATACAGCCTAATAAACCCGGTGCAAAAGCTATACAGGTAACCCATTCCACTACTCCGGAGTTTGAATCATACTCGTGGCGCGATCCGGAGATCATCACTTTTAAAAACCGTTATGGCAGTGATGTTTACGCGCGCCAGTATCTGCCCAAAAAAGCCGACCCGGCAAAGCCCGCGGTTATTTTTGTACATGGCGCGGGGTACCTGCAGGAGGTAACGTATTCCTGGAGCTACTATTTCCGCGAGTTTATGTTCAATAACATGCTGGCCGATAACGGCTATACCGTACTTGATATTGATTATACCGCAAGCGCGGGTTATGGTCGCGATTGGCGCACGGGCATTTACCGCCACATGGGCGGTAAGGATTTAACAGACCAGGTTGACGGTGTGAAATATCTGGAAGAAAAATTTGGCATTAACCCAAAACATGTGGGTTTATACGGCGGATCATACGGCGGGTTTATTACGCTGATGGGCCTGTTTACCGAGCCCGATGTTTTTGCGGCAGGCGGTGCCATCCGTTCGGTTACCGACTGGGCACACTATAACCATGAGTATACATCCAATATTTTAAATGAGCCTTTTACTGACGAAAATGCCTATCGAAAAAGCTCGCCCATATATTTCGCCAATGGTTTAAAAGGGAATTTGCTGATGCTGCACGGCATGATTGACCAGAATGTGAATTACCAGGATATCATACGTCTTACACAAAAGCTAATTGAACTGCATAAGGAAAACTGGGAGCTGGCATCGTACCCGGTGGAAGATCATGGCTTTGAGCAGCCCAGCAGTTGGACCGACGAGTATAAACGTATATTTAAGCTGTTTGAACAAACGCTGAAAAATAAATAACTAATTATGCCATCGCCTGTTTTTTTACAAGCTATGGCATAATTGCTTGCGAGGACACAGGCAACGGCTGATAAAAATGGACAAGCCTGGTATTACTCAAGTTGATACATAAATCAACCAGTTTTTACCGGCTTGCTTTAACATTAAGTATAACTTTAGTATAGTATACACCATTATACGTATCCGGCATATCAGGATCGTATATATTTTCCGACTTAAGCTCCAGGTTATGAGCTGTTAAGGTTATAATCTCGTAGGTAACGGAATTGATGTTTTGGTGGCCATCGTCGGTAGTGATCTTAAGATAATTTTTACCGCCTGAACTGCTCACAGTATAGGTATTGGTTCCACTTATATCATCATCAGTAATGGTACCGGTTACCACCCCTTTATTCGTAAAAGTTACCTTGTCATCTCCAGTATCTTCAGACCCTAAGAATTTATCATTTTTATCATAAAAAGATATGTTAGAACTGTTTACAGTCCAGGTGCCAACAATGGAAACGGAAGCATCTGCAGGAGAGTTTTTATCTTTTTTACAGGCAAATAAAAACAGGCAAAGCAAAATAGCAGGAATTACTTTTTTCATGTAAGGTTAGGTTTTAAATTCTAATTAGCAGTTATACGCTTTTAAGTAGTCCAAATGTTGCCTTAATTAAATAATTGTTCTCATTGTTACATAGTTCTTTTTGTTAATTAATAATCAAAAAAGATTAAAGCAAGTTTATTACATTAGAATGAGTTACATAAACCCCGGCGCGGGTAACAGCAATGAAAAAAATATTATGGCTAATTGTATTAATTAATTGGGGCTGCACGGCTAAAAATGATAATAAGGCGGTGCAGGTAAGCTTTACAAACAATAAGCACGCTATACAGATCAGCGGGTTAAATAACGCCATTATACAGGATATTGCGCGCGACTCTGCCAATGGCAGCTGGCAAAGCCTGTTGCCTGTTTACCGGATGCCTGCTGATACGGATATGAAAAATTATCAGCCAGTACAGCCCGGCACATACCAGATTAGGGATAGTGTCGTTATTTTTACACCAGATACGCCTTTTGTAGCCCATCAAACCTATTTTGTACGATACTATAAATTTGACGAAGGGAATAAAGTAAGCGATTTTATTATGGGGCATAACAGGCCGGGTAGTTTACAATATTCTGACTTAACATTTAAGTAATAAACTGTGGTGAATTGCTTGAAAATCAAATATTATTATGTATATTTGCACCTAATTAAAAAAAGAGGGGGCGATTTGTCCCCTCTTTTATTTTATCAATCAAATTATCAATCAAAAACACCGGAGGATAATGAATATTGAAAAAAGGGTAAAAGAACTGGTTGAAGAGAAGATAGCCGACAAGCCCAATTTGTTTTTGGTAGATGTTAAAATGCACAGCAACGGAAAACTTATTGTGTTGCTTGATGGTGATAACGGCGTAGGCATTGATGATTGTGTGCAGGTGAGCAGGCACGTAGGCTTTCACCTGGAAGAGGAAAACGTGATCGAAACGGCATACAACCTGGAGGTTTCATCGCCGGGGATTGATTACCCGCTATCGTCAATCAGGCAATATGCCAAAAACGTAGGGCGCAACCTGGCTATAAAAATGGCCGACGGCGCTAAAAGAGAAGGCAAGCTGACGGCTGTTACTGAAGATGCCATTATTATTGAAGAAAAAATAAAAGAAAAAGGGAAAAAAGCCGAAACTATTGAAAGCGTTATCCCTATTGATAAAATAACAGAAACAAAAGTTTTAATATCATTCAAGTAGAAAATGAGCAATATTAATTTAATTGATTCTTTTCAGGAATTTAAAGATTTCAAGAACATTGACCGCCCAACCATGATGAGCGTTCTGGAAGACGTTTTCAGAAGCATGATCAGGAAAAAGTATGGCACTGATGAGAATTGCGACGTAATTGTAAATACCGATAATGGTGACCTTGAAATATGGCGCACCCGTAAGGTGATGGAGGATGGCTTTAGTGAAGATGATGATCTGGAAATAGAATTGGCGGAGGCCCATTTATATGACGCGGACCTTGAAGTTGGGGATGATTATATTGAGCAGATCACGCTGGAAAGTTTTGGTCGCCGTGCTATTTTAGCGGCACGCCAGACATTGGTTTCAAAGATTCTGGAACTTGAAAAAGACGAGATATTCAAAAAATATAAAGACCGTGTTGGTGAGATAGTTACCGGCGAAGTTTACCAGGTTTGGAAAAAAGAGACCCTGGTGTTGGACGATGAAGGTAATGAACTGCTGCTTCCAAAAACCGAACAGATACCTGCCGATTACTTTAAAAAAGGCGACAGCGTAAAAGCGGTGGTGTATAAGGTGGATATGTTGAACAGCAACCCCAAGATCATCATTTCGCGTACGGCTCCTGAGTTTTTACAGCGTTTGTTTGAACTGGAAGTACCTGAAATTTTTGACGGGCTCATCACCATTAAAAAGATTGTTCGTGAACCGGGCGAAAGAGCTAAAGTGGCTGTGGAATCATATGACGACCGTATTGATCCGGTAGGTGCCTGCGTTGGTATGAAAGGATCACGTATACATGGTATAGTACGCGAGTTGAAGAACGAAAATATCGACGTAATAAACTTTACCAACAATGTTCAGTTGTATATTCAGCGGGCATTGTCACCAGCCAAAATAACTTCTATTAAGCTGGACGACGAGAAAAAAACAGCCGCCGTATATTTAAAGCCTGATCAGGTATCATTGGCGATTGGTCGCGGTGGCCATAATATTAAATTAGCAGGCAAGCTTACAGGCTATGAAATTGATGTTTACCGTGAGGCTGATGAGCATGACGAAGATGTGGACATCGAAGAATTTTCAGACGAGATTGATAGCTGGATAATTGATGAATTTAAACGCATTGGTTTAGATACAGCAAAATCGGTGCTTGCTTTAACAGTAGGAGAATTGGTAAAACGTACAGATTTGGAAGAAGAAACTGTAAAAGAAGTGTTATCAATATTGAATGCTGAGTTTGAATAAGCATAATAACCAAAATTAAAATCGTATTTTTGCGATTATAAGCAGAGAAAGTATTAATAAATGTCAGAAGACAAATCAATAAAATTAATTAAAGCAGTAAAGGAACTCAACATTGGGATGGGTACCATTGTCGATTTTTTGGCTACAAAAGGCTATAAGGTTGAAAAACAACCTATGGCGAAGCTGGATAGCGACATGTATAGTGCCTTGTTGAAGGAGTTTGCTGTTGATAAAAGCATTAAGGAGGAAGCCAAGCAGATCAGTATCGGTAAGATCAGAAAAGAAGAGCCTGCTGCTTTCCCTGAGAAGCCGCTTGAAAACCGCCGTTCAAGAGATTTTGAGAACGAAGAGATCCTGATCAAGAATACTGGTCATTATACTTCGCCGCAGGCAGAAAAACCAAAGCCGGTTGAGCCTGCCCCAGAAAGATCTGAAGAGCGCAACGATGTTTTGCCGGGTGTTAAGGTTGTGGGTAAAATTGACCTCAACAACCTGAATGCGAGGCCGCAGCCTCCAGTTGAAAAACCGGCAGAGCCAAAGCCTGTTGAAGTTGCAAGTCAACCAGAAGTTGTGGCTCCTGTTGAAAAACCGGAACCCAAAGCAGAAACGCCGAAAGAAGCAGCTCCCGAAGCGCCAAAACCGGAAGTAAAGGTTGAAGCTCCAAAACCGGAGCCGCAGCCCGAGGCTCCAAAAGCCGAAGAGCCAAAAGCACCGGTTGCTGAGCAGCCGCCGGTTACGCAGGCCCCTGTAGCTGAAACTACAGCCGATGACAATAATCAGGAGCCAGACGTGATAAGGGCGAAAGCCGAACGCTTGACAGGCCCGAATGTGATTGGTAAGATACAATTGCCGGTTAATGCGCCTAAGCGCAACCCTATTGCATCATCATCAAACGCTAATAACGCTGATCATAAACGTAAAAGAAAACGTAAAGACAACCAGGGTAACCCTCAGCAAGGTGGCGGGCAACAAGGTGGTGGCAATCACCAGCATCCGCAGCAGCAGGGTGGGCATACGCCGCCTGCAGGTGGAACTATCAATCCAAACCGCCCTGATTTCAGGAACCGGGGGAATAATCCAAACGCCGGTGCGCCCGGTCATGGAGGTGGTAACCGTCCTGATTTCAGGAACAACCGTAATGCCCCTCAAAGCAATGTGCCTAAAGAGGAACCATCAGAAAAAGATATACAAGACCAGATCAAGGCAACACTGGCCCGTTTAAGCGGTGCCGGTAAATCAGGCAAATTTGCACAGCGGGCCAAATTCCGCCGTCAAAAACGCGATGATGTGGCCTCATCAGCCGAAGAGCTGGCACTGGAGCAGGAACTGCAATCAAAGGTGTTGAAGGTTACCGAATTTGTAACCGCCAATGAACTGGCCCTCATGATGGATGTATCGGTAACGCAGATCATATCTACCTGTATGAGCCTCGGTTTGTTCGTATCCATTAACCAAAGGCTTGATGCAGAAACACTGAGCATTGTTGCCGATGAGTTTGGTTACCAGATTGAGTTTGTAAAACCTCAGGATGAAGAAGCTAACCTTGAGCAGGAAGATGATCCGGCTGATCTGATACCGCGTGCGCCAATTGTAACCATTATGGGTCACGTTGACCACGGTAAAACTTCATTGCTTGACTTTATACGTAAAACAAACGTTATAGGCGGCGAAGCCGGGGGTATTACCCAGCACATTGGCGCTTATGAAGTAACCTTACCGGGCGACAAAGGCAAAATAACATTCCTGGATACACCGGGCCACGAGGCGTTTACCGCCATGCGTGCACGTGGTGCACAGGTTACAGATATTGTAATTATAGTAATAGCTGCAGACGATAGCGTGATGCCGCAAACCCGCGAGGCTATAAACCACGCGCAGGCAGCAGGTGCACCTATAATTTTTGCATTCAATAAAATTGATAAACCCGGCGCTAATGCCGATAAGGTACGTGAACAGCTTTCGGCCATGAACATTTTGGTTGAAGAATGGGGCGGTAAATATCAAACACAGGAAATATCGGCTAAAACAGGTTTAAATGTTGACCTGCTTTTGGAGAAGGTATTGCTTGAGGCCGAATTGCTTGAACTTAAAGCCAATCCTAACAAACGTGCAGTAGGTACTGTTATTGAAGCAGCTTTAGACAAGGGCCGCGGTATAGTAACTACCATACTGGTACAAGCTGGCAGGTTAAAAGTTGGCGACCCGATACTGGCAGGCTGTTACAGCGGTCGTGTTAAGGCCTTAACCAACGAGCGTGGCCAAAGGGTTGAGTCTGCAGGACCATCAACACCGGTACAGGTATTGGGTATGCAAGGCGCACCTACAGCAGGCGATAAGTTTAATGTGCTTGAGAGCGAGGTTGAAGCCCGTGAAATTGCCAATAAACGTTTACAACTACAGCGTGAGCAAGGTTTACGTACTCAAAAACACATCACCCTTGATGAAATTGGCCGTCGTTTGGCAGTTGGTAACTTTAAGGAGCTTAACATTATTGTTAAAGGTGACGTGGATGGATCAATCGAAGCATTGTCTGATTCATTACTTAAATTATCAACCGAGCAGATACAGGTTAACATTATATCCAAAGCGGTTGGGCAGATATCTGAATCTGATGTATTGCTGGCCTCAGCATCTGATGCCATCATCATTGGTTTCCAGGTTCGTCCGTCGGGAAGTGCGCGTAAACTTGCCGAAGCCGAGCAGATCGATATCAGGCTTTACTCTATCATCTACGATGCGATAAATGAGATAAAAGCCGCAATGGAGGGCATGCTTGCACCAACCTTTGAAGAGAAGATAGTTGCTAACGTTGAAATACGTGAAACCTTCAAGATCAGTAAGGTGGGTACCATTGCAGGTTGTATGGTATTGGATGGCAAAATTAACCGTAACAGCAAGATCCGTGTTATACGTGATGGTGTTGTTATTTACACCGGCGAACTGGCTTCATTAAAACGCTTTAAAGACGATGTTAAAGAAGTTTCAACCGGTTACGAGTGCGGTTTAAATATCCAGAACTTTAACAACATTGAAGTGGGCGACATTGTTGAAGCCTATGAAAATGTTGAGGTAAAACGTAAGTTATAACCAGTAGAATATTAAATAGTGAAGGGCTTATCTTTTAAAAGATAAGCCCTTTTTGTTTTTCTGCAAATGTGCCGGGCGACGACCAGTGTTGTTGTTTAGACGCCTCATTTGCGTCTAAAATTATACCGAACAAACAGGCCGGGAGTATAAACCCGCTTTATTTACCAGTCAATGTTACAAATGAGTTTGGCAATGCGTAATGTGCTATAATCACCTTTTGTATAAAAAGTGTTATTTGTAACATGATTAATACATTTAATACTTTTAAACTATATTCTTCATAACCGTTTGATATTTAACTTAAAGTAATGTAAATTTCATTTTTGTACAAACTTAGATGGGAAAAAAAATACTCCTAACCCTTATTGTAATATCCTGTATCATCATTTGCAAACGTTCGCAGGCGCAAATCATAGCAAGTGATACCAGCCAACAGCCCGCCCTGGGGCATATTATTGATAATTATAACACGGCCATAAATGAGCAATCGCGCTTATACAACGGCCCGGAATATGACCTTTACAATCCTAACATAAAAGGTAACGCCTACTTTACCGATTTAAATGAATTTGCCCGCGGTACGGTTACTTATGACGGTATATTTTATAAAAATGTACCCATGATGTATGATATGTACAAAGATGTTATTGTGGTATTGCTTTATAATAAGTTCTCCCGGTATTCGCTGCTTAGCGAGCGGGTTGAAAGTTTAGACTTGCTAAACCATCATTTTATATATATCAAAACAGATTCATTAAATGCCAACGCGGGTATAAGTACAGGTTTTTATGACCAGCTATACAATGGAAGTCTTGAAGTATTGGTTAAGCGCTCAAAAGCCCTGCAAAACACCACAGGTACAAATACCATTGAAACCTATTTTACATCAAGTAAGAGTTTTTATTTAAAAAAGGGTAACAGCTATTATAGCATTGGCAGCCAAAGCACAATGCTTAAGATCTTGAATGATAAGAAAAAGGAGCTGCAGCAATATATAAAAGCCAATAAGATAAAGTTTAAGAAAACTCCCGAAGAAGCCCTGGTTGCTATAGCTGCCCGGTATGATGAGTTATCCAGATAAAGTATACGGTTCTTAATACGGATACAATGGGTTACCTGGGTGTTTAATGCACCTGTGTAAAATATGGCCGGGTATAAGACAGGAAAAAATAAAAAGCGCTGATGAAAAAAATCTACTTTCTGAGTTTCTGTTTTTTGATACTGTTTAAACTGGGCTATGCACAGCAAAACCCGGCTGCATCAATAAGTGTAAACTTTCAACAGGTTACTATTGATCAATTTGTAACAGAACTGGAAGCAAAAAGCGGGTATCATTTTTATTATGATCCTATCCGGTTTGATAGTTTGAAAGTTACGGTTCAGGTAAATAACAAGCCGCTTGAAACCGTACTTGACATGGCTTTTAAAAACACAAATTTTCATTATGCTATTGCCGACCGGCAGGTGTTCCTTACCCGGGGCCGTGAAATACAGACCCGTCTTGCCGCAGGCTTTTTTGGAACCAGCCCGCTGGCCAAATCGTCACCCAATATAATCACCAATGTCCCGGTTGCGGATTTTACCGACGAAAAAGAAAAGAAAGTTCCTGAAGCTACTACCGAAAATAAACTTTATGAAATTGGGATAAAAACAAATACCATCGGATCGGGCAAAGCTACGCTATCCGGTTATGTACGCGATGGTAAATCGGGCGAATCAATAGTAGGCGCCAGTATTTATGTTACCAATACCAAAACAGGGGTAGCTACTGACCAATTTGGATACTTTACCATTGTGTTACCCAAAGGCAGGCAAATTTTAAGCATAAGAGGTATCGGTATGCGTGATACCCGCAGGCAAATTGTGCTTTACTCTGATGGGAAGCTTATTATTGAAATGCAGGAGCAGGTAACGAGCTTAAAAGAGGTTAAAATATCGGCCGAGAAGGTGGCCAATGTCCGCAATGTGCAATTAGGTGTAAACCGTCTTGATATCAAGAGTATTAAACAGGTTCCTACGGTATTTGGCGAAGCTGATGTATTACGGGTGGTGCTAACCCTGCCGGGTGTGCAGTCAGTAGGTGAGGCTACTACCGGGTTTAATGTGCGCGGCGGTTCGGCTGATCAGAATCTGATATTGCTTAATGACGCTACTATTTACAATCCATCGCACTTTTTTGGTTTTTTCTCCGCATTTAACCCCGACGTTGTAAAAGAGATCGAATTATATAAAAGCAGTATCCCCGAAAGGTTTGGCGGGCGCTTATCGTCTGTTTTGGATGTTACCAATCGCGAAGGCAATAAAAAGAAGTTTACCGGCTCGGCAGGTATTGGGTTAATTACCAGTCGCCTGAATGTAGAGGGTCCTATTGTTAAAGATAAAACCTCGTTTTCCTTTGGTGGCCGTATTACCTATTCAGATTGGCTGCTCCGTTTACTGCCCGAAGCCTACAAACACAGTCAGGCATCGTTTTATGATTTTAATCTCGATATAAGTCACCAGATAGATGATAAAAACAACATTTACCTAACCGGCTACATCAGCAAGGATAAATTTAAGCTCAACAGTGATACTGCGTATAACTACAGCAACCGTAACGCCAACATCAAGTGGAAACATAACTTTAACGATAAACTGTTCAGTTTAATTACGGCAGGCGTTGATCACTACCAGTATGGGATAGCAAGTTTTGATAACCCTGTTAACGCCTATAAACTTAACTTTGATATCAATCAAACCAATTTTAAAACCGATTTTACTTATTACCTGAACCGTAAAAATACAGTTGATTTTGGGGTAAGTTCCATTTATTACAAACTGCATCCGGGTAACCTGCAGCCTAATAATGTTCAATCGCTGGTGGTGCCTGATGTTGTTCCGTCGCAACAAGCTTTGGAGAGTGCCGCCTATGTTGGCGATAAATATGATATTACCGATGATCTTTCATTAAGCGCCGGTATCAGGTATTCACTGTATAATTACCTGGGGCCGCAAACGGTTTATAACTATGCGCCAAATTTGCCAAAAACAAGTTCAAACTTTTTGGATAGCACAACATATGCTAAAAGCAAGGTAATTAAAACCTATTCTGGACCCGAGATCAGGGTTTCTGCCCGTTATAACTTAGGTGATAATACCTCTGTTAAGGGCGGTTACAATACGTTGAGACAGTATATACATCTGCTTTCCAATACGACAGCGATAGCCCCAACCGATGTATGGCAGTTAAGTGACCCTAACATTAAACCGCAGTACGGCGACCAGGTATCGCTGGGTATATACCATAACCTGAAATCAAATACGATTGAAACATCGGTTGAAGTTTATTATAAAAGACTGAGGGATTATCTGGATTACCGGAGCGGCGCCAACCTGGTATTAAACCACCATATTGAGAATGATGTGCTGGGAACCGAAGGCAAGGCTTACGGCATTGAGTTCCTGATTAAAAAAGCAACCGGTAAAGCAAACGGATGGATAAGTTATACCTATTCGCGCACATTTTTGAAACAGAATGACCCTAATGCTGGCGAACTGATCAATGGCGGCGCCTATTATCCGGCTAACTTTGATAAACCTCATGATTTTAATTTTATAGGTAACTACAGGGTATCGCACAGGTTCAGTGTATCGCTTAATGTTACTTACAGCACCGGCAGGCCCATTACCCTGCCTATTGCGAAGTATGTGTACGGCGGATCGGAGCGGGTATACTATTCGGACAGGAACGCTTACCGCATACCAGATTATTTCAGGTCCGATTTTTCAATCAATATTGATGGCAACCATAAGGTACATCAGCTAACACACAATTCGTTCACCATAGGTGTTTATAACCTTACCGGGCGTCAAAATGCTTATTCAGCTTATTTTACCCAGCAAGCTGGTGTAATAAGCGGCTTTAAGCTATCCATATTTGCCAAACCCATACCATTCATTAATTATAATATCAGATTTTAAGATAATGATCAGAAAATGGAATTACATATATTGTTTGTCATTACTTGCTATGATAGGCACGGCTTGTAGAAAGCCGTATAATCCGCAGGTGATCAGTAATGATAATCATTACCTGGTTGTAGAGGGGGTGGTAAACAGCGGAAATGATTCCACTGTTATCAGTCTGAGCAGAACAGTAAAACTATCGGAAGATGTGCGCACACAGGCAGTAACCAATTATACGGTTGCTGTTGAGGGGGAACAGGGTGGCAATTACGTGCTGCAGTCCCAGGGCAACGGGAAATACGAGATAGGCCCTATGCACCTTGATGCAACCAAAAAATACCGTTTGCACATTACCACGCCCGAGGGGAAAGAATACGCTTCGGATTATGTGGAGGTAAAGCAAACCCCGCCGATTGACAGCATAGGTTTTATGCCTAAGAACAATGCCCTGCAACTGTATGTAAATACGCATAACGCAGCCAATAATACACGCTATTATCGCTGGGATTATGAGGAGACTTGGAAATTTCATGCGAGATACCAGTCTGATTATATTGTTGACGCCATTACTAAAGAGGTAAGGGGCAGGCACCCGGATGAAGATGTGTATATCTGTTTTGCAAGCGATAAATCAAGTACGATAGTTTTGGGTTCATCAGAAAAACTTAGTCAGGATGTCATATTTCAGGGGCCAATAACCACCATTCCGCGTAATGCTGAAAAACTCGAATTAAGATACACCATATTGCTCAAACAATATGCCCTGACCAAAGAAGCCTACCAGTTTTGGGAAAATCTTAAAAAGAACACCGAGCAATTGGGTAGTATTTTTGATGCTCAGCCAACACAGCTGAAAGGGAATATCCATAATATAAATGACCCGGCAGAGCCGATTATCGGTTACGTAAGCGTTTCCAGTACCCAATCAAAGCGGGTGTTTATTGATAACACACAGCTGCCTCAGGATTGGATCGCAAAATACCCTTATGATTGTGAACAGCCTGATTCGGCACTGTTTTTTAATCCCAAAACAGGTATAAGAGAGGTGGAAGCTTATATCATTAACGGGGGCTCGATACCTGTGAGTGCTATTGCTCCAACCGGGTTTATTATCGGGTTTACCTATTCATCAGAATCCTGTACCGTCTGCACTATAAGGGGCCGGGTCCAGAAACCATCATTTTGGAAAGAAAAATAATACCAACAACCAGGTATAGGTTATGAAAAAAATTAAAGGAGCGGTTAAAATTATATGGTTATTAATTGGGGCTTTATTGCAATTATATTCCAATTGCCGGGCACAGGCAATAAATCAAATTACAAATAGCTTTGAACAGTACAGGCATGGAATTGTGTATGAAAAAGTATTTGTTCATAGCGATAAGAGTACCTATTTGCCCGGCGAGATCCTTTGGTTTAAAATTTACGATGTTGATGCCAGTTTTCATAAGCTGCTTAACTTAAGCAAGGTTGTTTATGTTGATGTGCTTGATGATAGCCACAATGCGGTAATGCAGGCAAAAATCGCCATGAAAAATGGTATTGGCAGCGGTTCATTATACATTCCTGTATCATTAAGCAATGGCAACTATAAGTTAAGGGCATATACAAGCTGGATGAAAAATTTCAGTCCCGATTATTATTTTGAAAAGCAAATATTAATTGTTAACCCGCTAAGATCGCCCGATGCGGCTGTTAAAGAAACGGCGGCAAATTATGATGTGCAGTTTTTTCCTGAAGGGGGTAATTTAGTAGCCGGAATTGAAAGTAAGGTGGCGTTTAAAGTAACAGCGCCAGACGGTAAAAGCCTGGCGGCATACATGGGCTCGGTTATTGATCAGCATAACGATACTGTGGCGCGTTTTAAGCCTCTAAAATTTGGAATAGGCAGTTTCATGTTCACGCCTGCCGCAAACAGCACTTACCGGGCCGTTATTAAAGCCGGGTACAATAGTTTGGTTAGTAAGGACCTGCCGGCCGTTGGCAATCAAGGGTATGTAATGCAATTAAAAGATAATGGTGGCCCTCAATTGGAAGTTACTGTAAAAAGTGCAGGCACAACCGGGGGCGAGGTATATCTGTTTACACATACCCGGCAGATAGTTAAGGTAGCGGAGAGTGCAAGTTTAAATTCAGGAAGCGCAAGTTTTACAATTGATAAAGCCCGGTTAGGTGATGGCATATCGCACATTACCATTTTTAACAGCGCCAAACAACCGGTATGTGAGCGGCTGTATTTTAAACGGCCAAAACAACAATTGTTTATTGAGGCTTCTGCGGATCAGCCACAGTATTCTCCACGTAAAAAAGTTACTGTAAATATTTCGGCCAAAAATACATCCGGTAAACCCCTGCCGGCCAATTTATCAATGGGAGTTTACCGGATCGACTCCCTACAGCATGTTGATGCAGGTGACATTGTTAGTTACCTGTGGCTGAAATCCGATCTGCGGGGAGCGATAGAATCTCCCGATTATTATTTTAAGAATATCAATGCCGAAACAGAGACAGCAATTGACAACCTGATGCTTTCGCAGGGTTGGCGAAGGTTTCAATGGAATAACGTACTTAACAATGTAACACCGGCATTTAATTTTTTACCCGAGTACAATGACCATCTTATAACAGCTAGGGTGGTTACAACAGCCACAGGGGCCCCAGCCAGGGATGTAGTGGTGTATTTGAGTGTTCCGGGAAAACGGGTACAGCTCTACACTTCAAAAAGCGACTCGCTGGGCAGGTTGATATTCAATACAAAACAATTATTTGGCCCCGGCGAGATCATTGCCCAAACCAATTCAGAACGCGATACGTCCTATCGCATCGACGTTTTAAGTCCGTTTTCTGAACAATATACAAAGCATACAAAGCCGCGGTTTGGTTTAACACCAGGCGTACATAAAGCAATTGAGGAACATAGCCTGGCCATGCAGGTGCAAAATGTTTATGCGGGCAATAAAATAAAGCAGTTTTATGATCCTGGCGTTGATAGTTCAGGATTTTACGGCAAACCTTACAAAACTTATCTTTTGGATAATTATACACGCTTTACCACAATGGAAGAAGTATTACGCGAATATATAAGGGAGGTTAATGTGGTAAGGTCACACAAAAGATATCATATAAAAGTGCTTAATGATAACGGCTTTTTAGATGGCGACCCTTTAGTAATGCTTGACGACGTTCCTGTATTTAATATGGATAAAGTAATAGCTATTGATCCGTTAAAGGTGAGAAAGCTTGAAGTAATAAGAGACAGATACTATTATGGGCCATCAGTGTCAGAGGGCGTATTCAGTTTCACTACATATAAAGGTGATCTTGGAGGTGTTGAAATGGATCCTCATGCTGTGGTATTGGATTATGAAGGCCTGCAATTGCAAAGGGAATTTTATTCACCAGTTTATGATACTGATCTGGCTGCCAAAAGCAGGCTGCCCGATTTCAGAAACCTGTTATACTGGTCGCCTAATGTTAATACGAGTATGGCAGGGAAAAACCAATTGTCATTTTATACCTCCGATCAAAAGGGGAAGTATATAGGTTTGGTACAGGGAATAACCAGCGACGGCGAAGCCGGAAGTCAGTATTTTAACTTTGATGTGAAATAAAAGCGAAAAATGTTAAAAAAAGCAAAAAGCAGCGTAAAAATGAAAGTTTTAGTCGCTTTTTGTTGATATTTAGGTGTTTAAGTTGTTAAAAAAGGAAGAAAAATATATAGTTGGGGTCATAGGAAAAATGATAAAACGACAATAAATAAGTTTTTTTTAAAAACCACTTGTGTAATACAAAAAGCTGCGTATATTTGCAGACCCAAAAACGGAGTGGTAGTTCAGCTGGTTAGAATACATGCCTGTCACGCATGGGGTCGCGGGTTCGAGTCCCGTCCATTCCGCAGAAAGAGTAACAAACTCGATCAAAACCGCTTAAATCCAATGATTTAAGCGGTTTTTTTATGCCAAAAGCCCTCGTTTCAGACTAAGTTTTATGATTCATTCGGTTACCTATTCGGTTACCTGTTTGAATCAACTAATTTAGGTAACCGAATGTAGATTTAACTAATTGATTTTGAATTGATTAAATCAATGTCAAACAACATCAAAAGAGTTCAAAATTTATCAATTCGGTTACTTAAAAATGGTTATTTATGAAAAATTCTAACAGCTTTTCGATCCTAATCTGGGCAAACAAAGCAAAAGCAGATGTCAACGGTCAAATTCCACTTTATGCAAGGGTTACAGTAATGGGCAAAAGGGCGGAGATTTCGCTAAAAAAGAAAGTCAATCCTCAAAAGTGGGATGCAAAAACAGGCTTCATGAAAGGAAGCGGGAATGAGGTGCGGACAATCAACAATCACATCCACCGGATATCAGAAGCAATATTCAAAATATACAGCGAACTACAAAAGGACAGCGACTATATTTCTGCGGAGGAAATCAAAAACAGGTTCACTGGCGTACCCGACGAACGACGTTCACTACTTCAAGTCTTTGACGAACATAATAAAGATATAGCAAGCTTAGTCGGTAAGGATTATGTAAAGGCCACCCTGACCAAATACAAGACAATCAGAAGCAAGGTTGCAGAGTTCATTAACCTCAAGTACAACAAAACAGATATGTACCTTTACACGCTTGAATATGGCTTTATAACGGGATTTGAAAAATACTTGAAGATAGAAGCAGGTATTGACCACAATACTGCAATGGCCTATATAAAGAGACTGAAAAGGATAATCGGTATATCTGTCAATAATCATTGGATTAGCTTTAATCCATTTTCTGCCTTTAAATGCACCACGCGTAAAGTTGTTCGTGAAGAACTGACAGAAGAAGAAGTTAAGCGACTTGCTGAAAAAGTGTTTGCGGTTAAACGCCTGGAAGAAGTAAGAGATTGTTTTCTTTTTAGTTGCTATACTGGCTACGCTTTTGTCGATGCTTGTAAGTTATCTATGGCTAACATAGCTATAGGTAAGGACAATGAGATGTGGGTTAAAACCAGCAGGACTAAAACTAAAATTGTCGCCAACGTGCCATTGCTGCCCCAGGCAATTGAAATCATCAACAAGTACAAAACCCATGAAGATTGTATTTACACTGGCCGGATATTACCTATGAAAAGCAATCAGAAAATGAACGCTTACTTAAAGGAAATAGCAGATCTGTGTGATATAGATAAAAACCTTACAACTCACATGGCGAGACACACTTTTGCCACAACAATTACATTAGGCAATGGTGTACCTATCGAATCGGTAAGCAAAATGCTTGGGCATACCAAAATAACCACCACGCAAATTTACGCAAGAGTTAGAGAGCAAAAGGTAAGCATGGATATGAAAGCATTGAGATTAAAATTAACGGGGGATTCTTTCACGAAATCCTAGTGCGGGAATAAAATCTCGAATTGCTTAAGAGTTTTTCTTAGCATAACATTGTCAAAATCAATACTTTTACCCATCAAAAATTCTTATTTAAGTAAGAAATAACTTATCATTGCAACCTTTAATTTATTCGCGTGCTTAAACTATCACATCCGGAATATTTTTTACCTACAGTACATGCTTTAGAGCCCGGCAAGGTCTTATCTTCAGGTACAACCGAGCCTCAACTTATTAGAGGAGTCTGCGTTCAAACCGGAAAAAAATCAGATTATGTAGTCAAATACATTCGGGCGCAAAGAATGTCACCAGAGGCAAGTGGTAGGGAATTAATTGCAGCTCTAATTGCACGCGAATTAGATTTCAATGTGCCAGAACCGGTAATAATAAATATAAGTGACGAGTTTGTTGAATTAATGAGAGGCAAAGACAATTTTCAAGTCGCCAGCAACAGTTTAGGATTTAATTTCGGTAATGAATATAAAACTGGTTACTATCCCGTTCTTAAGGATCAGCCTTTAAATGAATCAATGATTCTAAAGCTTGCAAATCTTTATGCATTAGACATTTTTATTAGCAACGCAGACAGAAGAATGGAAAAGCCGAACTTTTTGACGAATGGGGACGATATTCTTGTTTTCGACCACGAACTGGCATTCGGATTTGCCTTGGAACTTTCATTTTTAAGAAATCGTGAACCGTGGCTTATAAGAGATACCGATAGAGTTTGGATCAATGATAATTTCTGCTATAATAGGATGAGAGGAAATCAATTTGATTTTTCTACATTTACTAACAAATTTTCTAGTATCAATGACTTATTTTGGAATAAGCTTGAAACTATTCTACCGGCAGAATGGTTAAACGAACAGTTCTTTACTATTAAAACTTATTTAAATACCTTAATTGGTGAGGCTGATTTATTTTCCACTGAATTAAATCGGATACTTTTATGATAAAATACGAATATCAAATTTTAAGATATGTACATGACCAAACTTCAGGTGAGTTTGTCAATGTCGGTATTGTCATTTACGAACATAAATCGAAGTTTCTTAAGGCTAAAGTTTTGAATAAGTTTAGCAGAATTTCGAATTTTTTTGAGGAACTAAACGGTTATTTCCTATTAAATACCCTAAAGCATTTTCAAAAGGAAATTGAGTGTATAAGCAAAGATTTTTCTTTTTTCAACTCAAGTGAATTTTTGACTTTGAAGGAAAGCCCATCGCTAAAATCGATTACCAATAAGATTCTTTTGGACGATGACAGCGGAATTAGTCTTACCGATGTCCAGTTTGGATTAGATGTTGAACTAGACAGCGCATTCAACGATCTTTATGAGCGCCTGGTTGATAAATATAACTCGGATGTAAATAAGGAAGTACATACTGACTCGCATGCTTGGACAAAAATATATAAAACATATTTTGATAAATATGGAATCACCCCTAAACTTAAGGATCACACTGTAAAAACGCATAATGACCATATAAAGTTTGATAAGGCATGGAAAAATGGTGTCTGGAATTGCTATCAAAGCCTTGCGTTCGACTTAAAAAAAGAAGATTCAGTTAAGAATAAAGTTTATAAATGGTCTGGTATAATTAAGGAGTTGCAATCGTCCAATGAAAAGATGAATTTGTACTTTCTTACTACGTCTCCAAAAGAAAGCAAACAATTAAATAACTTCATTAAGCATACGTTAACCCAAAAGAATAGTGAAGTTAATGTAACAATTGTCACCGAAGACGAAGCAGAGCAATTTGCCAGCAAAGTGAAGATAGCGATTGAAAAATCTATACTTGGTAATTAAATCCAATATAGTTTCCATCGAATAATATTAAATGAGGAAGGGGATAAAAGCATTCTATCCCCTTCCTCATTTAAAACTCGTTTATCCCCTTGATGTTACCAACTGCCAAGTCAAGAATCTAAAGCACCAGATAAAGCTAACATGATAGTGTTTTCTGGCAAAAAATTGGAATTTCCCTGTAGAAACGTGCGCGCTGAAATGTTAACCTTGTAGTGCAAACAGCGAAAAAAAATAAAGATCTATAAATGAGATATTTATTTTGAATTTTGGTTATTAATTGAGATATTGTTAGGGCCGTAAATGCGACAAAACCCGACGGCGTTTATCAATTTATCACTTAATAATTTGTGCTGCAATAATGAAGATCACGATAGGTATAGCCGACGATCAATTACTGTTTTTGCGGTCACTATCTAATTTGATTAATGAATTTGAAGATTTTGAAGTAATCGTAGATGCTTTAAACGGTGAGGCATTGTTGCGCCAGCTTCCTGAATTACCAAAGCAGCCCGATATCATTTTGGTCGATGTACGGATGCCTGTTATGGATGGTCCCACTACAGTATCCAAATTAGCTACAGCTTATCCCCAGATTAAAACTGTGGCGCTGTCAATGAAGGAGGACGATCATTCGATTCTTAGCATGCTTCGAGCCGGCTGTTCTGCGTACATATTAAAAGATGTGCACCCTATTGAACTGGAAAAAGCTTTAAAAGAAGTCTTGGAAACTGGGTATTATAATAGTGACTCAATCAGTACACATTATCGTCGATTATTGCGAAAGCAGATTTCTGAGGAAGTTAAAATTACTGATCGAGAAATGGTTTTTTTAAGACTGGCCTGCAGTGATTTTACTTACAAGGAAATTGCTTCGAAAATGTTTCTTTCCGAGAAAACGATCGACGGATACCGAGAAGCACTTTTCCATAAGTTAAAAGTTAAGAGCCGAGTAGGGATGGCGCTTGAAGCGTTAAAACTCGAATTAGTTTCTTTTTCCTAATTGCCAGTCGTCTAAGTTGTTCCTGTTAAATTGTAATTAACCAAATCCTTAAATAACTAAATTAAAAAATGATGGAAAACACATTAGGGGGGTTTAAGCCTGAATTAGACCCATTTGAACTGGCTGTTACAATAGGGAGTAATATAGATCCAGCTAACGCGGCAAAAGTTATGGTAAATATTGTTTCAACAAGTAAAGATGCTAAAGGGCTTCATTTAGAAAGTGCAAAATTGAAAGTTGAATATGATTTAGGATCGGAATTTTTTAAGTCGTATGATGCAGCTGCAGGGGGCTATTCAGTAGATACCAGTGAGCTGGGATTTCCTACCACGAATGTTGATAAAGATCCATTTTCGATTGTAGATTTCTCGAACACCCCAGAATGTACAATTACTTTAGGAGCAGATGTTACTTATCTTAATCTCAGAATTCCTATAAGTTTTACCAAGAAAAAGGAGAATGCCACACTTCGATAATTCAATTAGGATGCATTCTCTTTGGTTTAAGAATATAATTCCGTCAAAAATTCAAACCATTTGATTTCTTTGAGCAAGCTGGTTTGAAATGCTGAATTCGGAAAAATGAAATCGTTTGCAACCGGATCTGTTCTTAGTATTCTTGAAGTTGGAAAATAAATAGTTACGCCTTTAGGCGGCACTCCATGATTTCTTTCCCAAGACATTCGACTAGCAATGAAGTAGGGATTTTTGCCGATGGCACTTATTTTTACCAGTTGGAGATAGGTAGTTTCAAAATCGTTTAGCATTGAATCGATTTCATTTAATTGTAGCATCGAAGAGAGCTTTGTCATCCAGTTTATCAAATCAACCATATTGTAGTTGAGCGGAAGATCCATCTCATAACAGGATCTTCTGCTTAATTTGGTGTTGGCTTTGAACAAGACATCTCGTGCTATTTTAGTACGCAGGAACTGTACAAGGGTTTTCATTTTCTCGATGACCCTATCATAACCAGATAGGTCGACCGCAAACATCGCATGCAGCTCGAATTTACGCTCGAGACCTGCTCGAATAAATTTCGCGTTCATAGAAGAGACAGCGATCTCCGCTATTTTTTCCGGATTGATATCCCTAAAGTTGGCGATTGCTTTTAAAATCAAAGTGTAATCGTACCCTGGCTCTGATATAAGTCCTTCAGGTGCCACCAGTAAATTAACACAATCTTTAAGTGAATGGCAGGTATGCATGTTTTGCATGTAACAATTGAACATGATTAATACATCTACCATTCCTGCACTAAAGCCCTTCTTTATCGCTATACCCAATTCATCATTCGTCAAGATATCTTCCGTTTTTTCGGGCATTATTGTATGCATAGCGGTAGTAAAACCTTGTGTGCGCTCAGAGACCTTGGCCAGCCGGGGATATCTATCATTTTTTATTATTGTTAGGATTGGTTCAGACTGAACTGAACTATGCTCCTCGTCCGTAATTTGTTGAAGTATTTTATGGTACGGACTATTGAATAAAGTTCGCTGTTGTAAATTCTCTGCAAAAGTGTTGGATTTAAAAATGCCGAACGCAGAGCCGTGGTCCCACGTAATGAGTAGATTCTTTTCAGCTACAAGCGCTGTTTCTATATCGCGAAATACGGACTGAAGTAATTCCGCGCTTTTGACAATATTTTCCTCAGAATAAGTTTTTGCAATCGTAAATATATTTACAGATGGATTTGTATGATCTGATTCTAATTGAGAGAGATAAGTATGGTCACTAACTTTTATTCTATTTTCGAGATAAACGATGTTTTCGATAATCCAGATTTTGAAATTTGGTGATAGCGGAATACCTTTAATTTCTTCTTTTAACTCACCAAGATATTTACTGGTATCTGCTAATAAATTAGGATCATACGTATTTTCGCTTGCTGCGTCACCTAATTTTGCATAAATTAGGAATATGATATTCCATTTTGGAGTAGAGTCTGCATGAGCCGCCATATCTTACTATGTTTAGGTTTAATTTACTCTTTAAATTGCTATTCCCAAAGCAATGAATCCCGTCTTGTCAATAAATATGTTCAACAAGATGGCTTAAGTAGTTATAATATCAGATCCATTGTGCAGGACCCGATGGGTTTTATATGGATCGCCACCCAAGAAGGGCTGAATTTATTTGACGGTAGAAACTTTACTAAATATACTCATAATAGTAACGGGAATAATAAAATATTAGCAAGTGATGTACGGAGCCTTACTATAGATACTACACGTCACGTAATATGGGTACTAACTAGTATTGGAGGGATTAACGCAATCGACTATCTATCCGGCAAAGTGGTTAGAAGTATTGAAGGTGGACAAGTTGATAACGATGACTGGAATATCTCCATGGTTCTGTGCCAGGAGAAATTGTGGATTGGTTGTATGACCAGTTTAAAAGTGTATGATCTTCATAAAAATCAGTGGATCAAGGGACCGGAAATTCCATTTGAAAGAAATAGCAACGACGAACTCTTCGGCGTAAAAAATATCTTTTTGGATGCTAAGGGGAATATCTGGGCATTTCTGAACCACTACGGGATACTACTGATTGATCCTGCTACCAGACGTGTAAAAGCTAAACTCGGTCTTCAACGTATCTTTTCGCAATCGTCTGAAAATGATCTGAATTTTACTGCTGTCGCCGAGCTTTCGCCAGGTAACTTAATCGTAGGGACTTCTGCAGGCATTAAACTTATTAGTGACTCCGGCCAAACTATAGTTGCCCGAGATCCTGAAGGTACTTTGTCTAGGTTGGGCAAAATCGGAGCGATTGCTCTATCCCGTGATAACATCTACGTAGCGAACAATCTTCACCTATACAAGTTCCAACGTGATCTCAAGAATTATACTAAGCTGTCTGAAGCTAAAAGCAGTTCCAGTGAAAGCTGGTTTACCAACATCCAGAATATGCATATTGATGATGAAGGGAATGGCTGGATTGGGTGCAAACAGGGGTTAGCTTTTCTCTCTAACAAAAAAGCGGCTTTCAAAAGCGTTAGTAACAAAAGCTATAAACAATCCGGTCTCACGCACGTCTATAACGTATTTCCTATTGAGGCCAGTGAGATTCTTGTTAGCCAGGAAAATGGTTTACTTACTTATAATAGCTTAAACGAACAATTTCATAGTATAGATAACAAACGTGCCTTTTATTATGCTTTTCGTGATTTTGATGGAAATATGATCGTAACAGGTGATCAAGGGATGTTTTTATTGAAAAATTATAAACTAACTTCGCTAGCCTCATTATATCCGGAATTAAAACCTATCACTAATTGTTGCATCAATAGTCATCTCTTAATCGGAGACTCCTTATGCGTGATGGGATCGGATAATAATAGAGGAGTGTTCGTTTGGAACTACAAAAAGAAATCGCTTCGAATCATTGACAACAATAGTAAACCAGTAAAACTGAGAAGTAACATCGTAAATCGAGTCTATAGGGATAGTAGCGGGCAAATATGGGTGCTTTCGGACAATGGAATAGACATTTTGAGCCCTGATTTTTCTAATGTCGGAAACCTACATTTAAAAATGCCCGTTAGTGGCGAACCTATAAAGCTGTTTTTTGATATTTGTCAGTCAATGGACTGTTTTTGGATAGCCTGTTATAGCTTCGGCATCCTTCAGGTCAATAAAAATGGAAAGGTTTTGAAAGTCATTAATAGCAGCGACGGTCTGTGTAATGATGGCGTTTATAAAATATTCAACAAGCGCGATAAAAAATTGATTATTACGTCAAATAATGGTTTGTCCGTTATGAGTATGGATGATTTGACATTTACAAATTATTATGAACGGGATGGTCTTCATTCGGATGCTTTTGAAGAAGCCTGCGGTATTGAGGTCAACGGGAAGATTTTTGCTGGCGGACTGAACGGATTCACAATTATTGATCCTGATTTACTGACAAACAATAATATTTCTCCAAAATTGTATTTTAATACGATAAAAATTGACACAAAAAATGGTTTGATCAATGTAAGAGATCTTAAACTCCAGGATTTGATCGTTCCTTACGATGCCTTGCAAACTACGATATCCTTTACTGGTTTAAATTACAATAATCCTGGTAGGGTGAGATTTCGCTATAAAATTGAAGAGATCAACAGTAAATGGATCAACATAGGGGCGCGTAGTTTTATCAATATCATCGGTATCAGCCCGGGAGATTATAATTTGTTTGTTCAGGTCGCTAATGAGGATGGGATCTGGAACCGCTTACCCTTAAAACTTAGGTTGCACTTTCTTCCCCATTGGTATCAAACATGGTGGTTTAAATTGCTCTCAGTGATGATCGTCTTTGGGTTTTTTTATTGGATTTATAGTTATCGGATCAATCAGCTAAAAGTTCAACATGCCATCCGCCGTGATATTGCCAACGATCTTCACGACGACTTAGGCAGCAGCTTAAATTCCATTAAAATGTTTACACACCTGGCTCTCCATAAAAAAGACAATAAGGTATACGTTAACGAAATCGATAGCCTCATTACAAATGCAACTGCAGGACTGCGTGATATGCTTTGGGTTCTGGAGGATTCTAAAGATCGCCTTAGTGAATTAATGGAGAGGATTAAAAAAATTTCATGGACGGTGGCCGAGGCAAGCGGAATTGAGTTTTTTTGCTCAGTTGATCCAGAAATTCGAGGCTGGCATATTTCTAAAACAGAAAAGCGAAATCTACTGCTGATCGCGAAGGAAGCCATAAACAACTGCCTCAAGTATTCGAGCTGTTCTTCAATAAAAGTTTATCTGTGCTCTTCTTCCTCCAAAAGAATCGTACTTAGCATTACTGATGATGGGCGAGGGTTTGATATAAACACCGTTAAAGAGGGTTATGGACTTGGAAATATCCGGTACCGCGCAGAACAAATTAGTTACAACATGCGAGTTATTTCCGAAGTAGGAAAGGGAACTACGATAATTGTCGAAGGATAGAGGTTTACTCAAGCAAAAAAAATGCGCAAATCTGCCTCGCCATATTGTTCAGGCGAGACAGATTAGATTGCAGCTATTCTTTGAAACTACTTCGATAAATTAAAAACTTTTGTTGTGCAGTGTAAAGATTGGGATGTCAATCAGTAAGGACAAATTAAAAACGTTTTTAGGCGGCTTGACATCAAATGTGCTATTTCCCGAATAGAATAGCTTAGGAGTCCGTTTCCACCCGGCAGCGATGGCAATAGGAGTTTTCGGAATTTCGAAAATTGCTTGCGCAGATAGTGAAATAATGCTTTCCAACCGGACATCCTGTTTTAACTGTTCTGTACTATTATCTTTTAGTCTGTAGGAAACAAGGCTACCCAAATCAATCAGTGAAGCAAAGATAGTGATCGGGATGCCATTCCGCTTAGAGCCCCAAGTACCAGCAAAGCCAATTGGCGCATAAACTCCGTTTGCGTAGTTGAAATCATAACCATAACCAACGTAGCCATTAAAAGACACATTCCATGCTGATTTTTGCTTGATTGAATAGCTCCCAGCAGGCAGGGCTACTACCTCTATCGCAGCTTTGACTTCTTCACCATTTTTTGCTTCCAAAATATTCGCCATGAACGTTCCATATTTAATATAGCCATTTTTGAACTGAATATATTTGTCCTTTTCGTCTGGCGTGCCATATTCGGCAAGGGTTGTAAATACCATTGATGTACTTAATATCAACGCTGCGTAATTTTGGGATTTAACATAATAAATGCTATTCACCAGATTGTCTGCAAGTTCCATGTAGGTTGCCAAATCCTTTTTTACATTGCCTGCCTGAGCTGACGGCAGATTGCTAGGTACTATTGTTGCGGTTGTTTTAAGGAAAACAGAAACTGCGGAGGCATAGTTAGCGTATAATAAAATTCCAGATTGATCATTTTTGTCCTTGATGGCCAAGATATCTTTAAATCGATCAGAAGCTTCACTAGCACCATTTGCAAGGGTTGAAAATTGCTGGCCGAAGCGACTTTTCTGTGAAGGCCAATTTTTATTGAGATCAGTCAAAAATGTTTCTAATGTAATCGGTGTAGTTGTTCCAAATTGAATATGATATTGACTTTGGTTCTGTGCGTATAACAGACCAAGGTATAATCTAAATGTGTCTTCTTCAAGAAGATCGCGGACTTGCGTTTTTGTGATCCAAAATCGATCTGTGTCAGTACTTTTAAGGGATTGTGAGATCAATTCCATTAGCTGTATCGAATTGGAAAGATTGTCCGGAAATGATGGTTGGGCAAATGCAGGGTCTTTAGATAGATCATCGATGACATTTACAGGGTTTGTTCCCTTGACTAGACCATCACTAATGATGATTGTCCCTAACGCTGCCCTACCGGCTAAAGTTCCCCAAAAAGCATTAAGCTTATCTACTCGTGTAACCAGGGCTTGCTCGGACCTACTTCTGTCCTTTGGAGATTTCTCATTTGCTGCAATGTATATTTCATCGGCTGTAATTTCACGTAACTTCAATAGATTTTCACTCAAAGAGTTCAGGTCTTTTTGAAAGGCTGCTTTTAGTGCCGGAAGCATTGCATTGTAATTGTAAGATTCTATACTATTAATAAAACCAACGGTGGTAGGAAAAGCAATTCTTGCTTCAGGATAATTCTTTAAAAAATCCTTAAATCTTTCTATAAAAGCAATATCTAGTTCCTCCTTACCCCGTTCAATCAAAAACTGCGCAAGTCCGTCAGCAATGTTATTTACTTTGAGATCACCAATGGCTTTGAGACCACCAGAGGCCAAATTTAAAGGTGAAAAACCTGTACTGTACGTTTGTGCTTCGTCAAAATAAGATGCGATGAAAGGATTTTTGGCAGGATTTTTAAATTCTGATGCTGAGGTAATGCTGCCGCCTATGTATTTCTTCAAAACAGAATACAGCGTGTCTTTGTAAATGGCAGCATTGATAAAATGCTTGTTACTGTCAAGTAACCTGGCTAATTGTACAGCATCGTAATACGGTTGTTGTTGAGCATGCAGAAATTTAAAGACGTGCAGCATCAGAATTAGGAGAATTATCTTTTTCATGGCCAAGGGGTTAATTTTTAATGATATAATGAATTTCAGATCCGATGTTTTGAAATGCTTCATCGACGGTGGAAGCATATTGCGTCAGCAAAGAAAGAATTCCCTGTTTGCTTCGATTTACTGAAGGGGACTGCGCTAACAATAAGGCTGTTATACCTGCCATCAACGCAGTTGATATGCTGCTTCCCGCCTCTTGAAAATAATAGTGGCGATGTTTGATACTACAACACCAGGCATTAAAGTCAGGGATAATGATTAATGGTGCCGGCAAACTATTCCAGTGTTGTTCGATCAAAGATTTTGTCAATGAGCACACTGGAATTACACCGGGACAATTTGCCGGAAAAAGGTCCGTCAACCTGGATAAGTCATTATCATCATTGTATTCTTTGGTCGACGCAAAAAAAACCGTATTGTTGGAAGCGCCGGTTAAGCTGATTATATGTTGTATAGACGGAAGTGCAGCCACAAATGGTCGTCCTATGGACATATTGATGATATCAACTCTTCGCTCTAAAAGATGTCTCATTCCTAGTTCTACACTGGAAAAATCTTGAGGATCGTTTTGATCGTACATTACTTTGGCAAGGCGAAGCAGAACATTGGGCGCTATACCCGTAATACCGTTTTTGGAAAACGGATAAGCGGCGATTAAAGAAGCCATTGCGGTGCCGTGCCCTTGTACATCAAGATCAGCGACGGCCGATTTAGTAAAATCGATAGATTCAATTACATTCCGGGATAAATCCAAATGTTGCCTTTCAATACCAGAGTCTAAAACGCCTACACTAATTCCTGATCCCCCTTTTATCTTGATATTATTCGGTATTTTTTTGACCTTGCCATTCCAATTTATTGGAACGTTAGGAAAATTTGCAACTGATTTAAATTGCTCTATTCCTTGCGTTGTCGCAGTAATTACTTTTGGTTCCACAGCATCTCTGGAAACCATATTGTTGAGGTGGTCAGCTTTCCACATTGGCGATGAACCACCGAACGGAATTTTACCGTTTATTTCTTCGTCGGTCAGGAAGATAGTAGCACCTCTATTGAGCGAACCAACATAATTAGTATCATCAACATCGGTCGCACTACTCCGAATATTTAGGATATCCTTGGTAACAATGTATTCTTTCATCTTATGCAAAGGCTTTTGGGTTAGGTTTTCTATTTGTGGTATTAGCTTTAGCCATTCCAGGGTCCTTATCTTCAGGTTTTGTTCCGCTGATCCTCAAATTCATAAACTTATTCAGGAGATCGAACCAGAATGGAGAACCGAGGGATACTGCCAGGGCTGTGATCAGGAAGCCTAGTAGATTTTTCAAGGACATTTGTTTCCAGAGAACATATGTTAATTTGTAGCCAATGTGTTCTTTTTTCGGTTTTTCACCTATAATTTTAATTAACTCCTCTTTATTCTTAGCAAGGACTGAGTCTCCATGAAGAGCGGCTCGATAGCCGGTTTCCCAAACCGGCGAGACTTTTTTAACAGGCCCGTATTTCGACCAAAATGAATCTGGCGAGGGTTTGTGGTCAAATATATTTGCAGGCAATTTTTCTGGGAATTGCTCGAAGACTGGGTTCCCGTTCCGTATTACTGCCGAATCCTTAGCCCAGGCTATTGAATCATTCTTATATCCGAAATCTCCCCAGCCCAAGCCGAGAGCTACATTTTGTTTAGCTATGTTATTATTGTATATCGCTTGAATATTTCGTACACCTCGACCAACTTTGTCATCTTCCGCAGGTGAAGCTGCTTCGTTTTTTGCTCTTTCTGCCAGCTCTTTGTTGATGTAATCCCCAGCACTTTTTACCATCACTTCACGTAAAGTTTTATCTGTCGCCAGCTTGTCAACTATTTCGAGTGTATTCACATTGAACAATAGAGCCAGAACCAGACCAATCAGAAGTAGAATTTTTGAAGCTTGCTTTTTGTACCAACCTGTTACACGTTCCATTCCTTCATTGTACCAGTCTTCCAGTAGTAATTTAAAGCGCACGAGGTCTCCATTAGCCCTATCTATATAGATTTTTAGAATCCCTGCAGTTTCTGTGCTAAGCGGATCACTAGGATCGTTTGCTTTATTTATAATTGTATCTCCAATCTCGCTAAGTAGCACAGGACGACCAAGAGATGGACTCAACAAGTCGATCATAATATTGGAAAAGGCGTCGGCTGGCAGGTAAGCTGGTTTTTTTGAGAGTAGCGACTGTTCAGATGACCTGATGTATAAGGGATGCGCTGTAAACGCGGCAGTAAATAAACTAGCTTTTCTGCAAAGCTTGCTTTGCATAGTCAAGCTTTTTTTAGGCTTCTTTTTTAATCTCGCCAGATTGTTTTTTTTATCCTTTTCATATTTTTCCAACAGAGCAGCCGACGCTTTGTCATTATCTTCGAGTAAAGACGCCTTATTGGTCCCCAGCTCGTCGACGAGCTGCTGGTGTTTGTCGTTGACATCTTTTAATAATCTTGCGTAATCATTCTCTTTTTTTCGAAACGCTTCCGATTCAACTTTGCAATTCGCGACTGCTCGATCGTGAAAAGATTTATATATTACCTTCCCATGGCTGGACATATTATTTATCCTACCTCTAAAAGTCACTGCAAAATGAAACAACTTATCCCACCAATAATAACTGTAGTTTTTACCATCAAGAAGTTGTTCCAAGCCACGTTCTAACATTCGACCTCTATAGCTGAATAGAGTGGCGACCAATTCTTTAATTGTTGTTGCTAGTAGGCTGTATAATACATATATAAATATTAAGCCAATACTAATGTCTAAAATGGGATTATTGAGCATAGTACTTAGATTTGAGGTTACACGAATACTATTCGAAATTACCTTCAATATAAGCCCCTATCAACGGGGAAAATCCCGGTATTTTAAGAGGTTATTCTCCTGTATATCGCATTGTTGGCATTAAAATAAGATCTAACCGCAGGTACGCGGGCCACCATACACTATACCGCCAATGGTTCAAATAACGTTCTTGGAAACTATACAAAGGGGGTGAAAGATTTCTTTCACCCCCTTTCACTGTTTTTGACTTTTCTAAACAACTTCTTTTGCACTAAATAATGTTAAGCAAACGTATTTAAAAGCAAAATTTACTAATCATGGCAGGAATAGAAATCGCGACTAAGCAGGATTTAATCGAAATGGAAGAAAGATTAATTAGAGAAATGAGAAAGTCAAACCAATCGGGCGAGGAACCGAAAAGGCTTCTTAAAAGCTATCAAGTGAAAAACCTACTAAAAATCTCCCCCGGCACATTGCAAAATCTCCGGGTAAACGGCACGCTCCCATTTACAAGGGTTGGCGGTATCATCTATTATAAATACGAGGATATTATGAAAATTTTTGAGCAAGCAAAAGAAAAAATTAAAGCAGGCCAGTAATCAGTTTTAGAACACACCGATCCATTGCAACGCTTAAACAGCCGGAAGCAGCAAGCCTTTAAACTGTCAAGGACAGCGCACCCTCAAAACAAATTAACATGCGCTGTTTATATATCCTTGACAGTTTAAAGGCGGTGCTAATTTTGTGACTGTGGTGCTAATGGGTCTTCCCTGATTCATTAATCATCACTTAGATGGCAAGGCCGAAGCTTACCGAAGATAATCTGCGCTCGATCAACTTTACCGTCAGGCTAACACCCGCTGAACTAAAAAAGTTGGAAGCCACTGCTAGACTATGTGGCAAGGCTCCGGGGCTGCTTATGCGTGACCGGTTTTTTAAAGGGCGGTTCCCTGAACCTAAAACACCCAAACTCGACTATGATACTTATTTTGAGTTAAAAAAGATCGGTGTAAACCTAAACCAGCTTACAAGGAAAGTCAATGCAAATATATTCCCTAATGGATTACTAAGTGTGCTTGCAAAACTGCAACAGCAGCAGGATATAATTATTAAACTTTTATTGGATGATAGCCAGTCAGAAAATTGGTAAAAGCTTTATGGGGGCATTAAATTATAACTTGAAAAAGCTTAATCATGCAGAGCTGAAGCAAAGAGCGGAGTTATTGGAAACAAATTTCACGAGCCTGGACAAAGATATGATCAGGCGGGAGATTGATATGGTACGTGAACAAAGACCGAACCTTAATAGATATGTCTATCATACCAGTCTGAATTTCCATAAAGAAGATATTTTATCTAATGAACGACTTTTGGAGATTGCGCACCAGTACTTACAAGCAAACGGGTTTACCAATAACCAATATTTCATATTCCGGCATCACGATGCCGATCATCCGCATTTGCACTTGCTTTTAAACAGGATAACGTTCGATGGGAAGGTGGTTTCAGATAGCAATAATTACAAGAGAAGTGAAAGTATTTTAAGGAGCATCGAAAAACAGTTCAATCTGACAAGGGTGCAATCCAGTCAAAATACCCCACTGCGCGCGGCAAACAAGGACGAATTAGAAATGGTAATCCGGACAGGCAAACCATCCGAAAAAATGGTAATACAAGAAAAAATAAAGAAGCTATTAAATCAAAAAAACCTTACGATTTCAGAGTTCATCAGGAAAGGAGAGCAGGCCGGGATCAGTTTTCTTTTTAACCAGGCATCAACAGGAAGGGTTAGTGGCATAACCTATTTCCATGAGGGTTTTAAGATAACGGGGCAGGCACTTGGGAACAGATTTAAATGGGCAGAAATTCTAAATAACATCAGTTATGAGCAAGTTAGAGACAGCAAAGCAATTAGCGAATTAAGCAGATCGTTGCACAAACACAACGATCTGCTTTTATCATAATCTTCAAGCTGTCGAAACTTATATCATGAATTCATTTAATAATGTTCAGTTATCCTTTATTGCAAGCACGTAGTTCGATAACTGCTGAACCGGGAAAAGATCGGTTAGCCCGTGCCGGTCCTGCTCCATGTCTTACTGGCTAAACAAACCACAGCCGTACTCGAAGCTTTTGAGGAATTGGTCACCGCCATGCCGCAGGTCCAGATCTGTTCGCTGGTCCCCGGCGACCGGAATATTATCCTCCACGTCAGCGCGCCCAGCTCTCAGCATTACCATCCTTTCGTGATGGAGAAGATCACTGTCCATGTGAATATCACCCGGGTGAAAAGCAATTTTGTGATGAAGGAGTGCAAAAATTACGGACCGTTCAGTTTATAAACAGCTAGGCTGTCTTCGACGGAAATTCCGTAAATTTAACAGCTATGGAGCTTCGCTATCTTTCCGTAGGCTGTGCCGACGCCATTCATATTTTATTGCCGGGTCCGGGCGGCCGGGACCAGCATATCCTCGTCGACAGCGGCAGCGAACGCGGCGATTACCCGGGTACACTGCGCCAGGAAATGGAAGCGATCGCCGCCCGCGGCGAAAGCATCGACCGCTGGATCATCACCCACATCGACGACGATCACATTGGCGGCCTGTTGCGCTTCCTCAGTGATACGCCGCTGCGTAACCAACTGCCGCTGGATCATACCGAGATCTGGTTCAACTACTGCGAGCCGGACCCCGGCTTACGGCTAGGCAATCGGGAGAAGAAAAGTGTCGGCCAGGCCATCCGTCTGCGCGACTACCTCCGGGCCAATAGCCGGCTCAGCGAGCAGCTGACCACCGACAGCCGGCCGGCGGCCATCGGCGAATTGCAGTTCACGCTGCTGTCGCCCACGGCGGCGAAGCTCGAACAACTGGCCGCTCAATGGCAGCTGGAAGAGGAAAGCCGCACTGCACGCCAGCAAAAATCCGCCCGCCAAAGCGACTATGGCATCCGGCTGGAAGCGTTCGATCCCGATACCCAGGGTACCGACCCCAACGTTTTTAACGGCTCATCCATCGCCTGCTTGCTGGATTACCGCGGCAAGCGCGTGCTGTTGACTGGTGACAGTCACCCCGAGGTACTTGTTGCGCAATTAAAAGCGCTAGGCTACGCAGATGCCGACGACCGGCGACTGGTACTCGATCACCTGCAGCTGGCCCACCACGGCAGCGAAGCCAATACGAGCGCCGAGCTGCTACGCCTGATCGACTGCCGGCGGTTCGTGATCAATGCCAACGGCATCAAGCACAACCTACCCAACAAACGGCTGCTGGCGCGCCTGCGCGCCTGTTACCCCGGACAGCAGCTACAGGTCTACCTGACCCATGACAATAGATTCACCCGCTCGATCCTCGCGGTCGATCAGCCGCTCCAAGACCTGGAACTGATCTTCCCGCCGGCGGGCCAGAAGTATATTAGCCTAAGCTTATGAACCCTATCGATCCATTTATCCTCCAGGTGCGGACCGCAGAAGGCGGTTTGGGCACCGGTCTGATCGTATTGCCCGAACACGCGCCGGACCAGGCATACGTCCTGACCGCCCTGCATCTGCTGCGCGAACAAGACCACCTGCCGCTGGCCGAAAAGACAGGCATCAGCCTGGTCTTCCACCAGCAGGCGGAACCTTATACGCTGACCGCAAGCGACGGCCTGCTGATCGGCGATAACCTGGAGACCGAAGACTTGGCCATCCTGATCGTTCCCCGCAGCGCCCTGCCGGCCGCGATCAGCAGTCAGCCCGGCCCGCGGCTGATCAGCCTGGGCGGCCAGGAACAGGACGCCGTTACCTCCGGTTATCCCAAAGCCACGGAAAACCGGCACCGGCTCAGTCTTTACCAATGCCGCTTGCTCGGCGACCGGGAATATCCCGACGAACTGCAGCTGGAGGTGAGCGACCCCCTGACGGAAAACCATGATGCGGCTGACCTGGTCGAAGGTTATTCTGGCGGCCCCGTGTACCTGGAGGTCCGCGGCGCTGCCGGCATCGCTGCCATCTTCCTGGGCTACGATGAACTGACCCGGCGCATCAAAGCCATGCGCTGTAGCTTCGTCAACATCTTGCTGGGCCGTAACGGGCTGCCGGAACTGGCGCTGCCAACCATGGAAACGGATACCGTGATTCTGGACGACCTGGCCCAATTACAGCAAAATACAGCGCGCGTACTGCGCCGGATCCAGACCGATTGCGGCGGTATCCGGCTCGAACGTTCAGTGCTTGGAGAAAACCTCCGGGGACTGCTGGCTGCGCATAAACTCACGATCGTTTACGGACGACCCGGGATGGGCAAATCGGCCCTGGTCAAGGCCGCCCTGACGGAAAGCAGCGATACGGCGCTGATCGCGCTGCAGGGCGAGCAGCTGGACCGGCCCAGCATCAAGGCGATCTTCAGCGATGCGCCTTTCGGTATCCGCACAGCCGTTGAAAAGCTGCTGGACAGCCCGGCCCTGCCCGCGCAAAAGATCCTGCTGGTGGACAGCATCGAAAAGCTGCTGGAGACCACCAATGCCGACACCGTCATCGACCTTTTCAGCCTACTGCGCGAGCGGCGGGACCTGCGCCTGGTGCTGACCACGCGGAGCTATGCCCTTGACCAGCTCAAACTCCGCTTCCTGCAACAATACAGCCGCTACGGCGACCTGGAGGTGACCGCGCTGAGCGAGCCGGAACTCAGCCAGTTGACCAATGTCTTCCCTTTCCTGGTGCCGCTGCTGGCGCAGCCCTCGCTCAAAAGGATTCTGGAAATCCCGTTCAATATCGATAAGGCGACGCGGATCAAGGCCGCGGCCTTTAACGGCATCACCAGCGAACGCGCCTTTAAAACCCTGATGTGGGAGCAGCTCATCGAGCAGGCCGCCACGCGCCCCCTTGCCCACGACCGCGAACGGCGCCCCCGGACCTTTACCGAAGCTGCGCGTCAGCGCGCTACGGCGCTAACCCCTTATGTGGCCGTGACCGGCGTAGACGCGGCGACCCTGGCCGAACTCGTTCGGGATGAACTGCTTGAGGCCGATCCCGTCCGGCCTGCCTTTGTGGCACCGGCGCACGATATTTACGAGGATTGGGCGCTAACGCGGCTCATCGAGGCGGCTTTCCGGCAGCATATAATTTCAGCGACCATCCAGGATTTTTATGCCCATATCGGCGAAGCGCCGGCCATGCGCCGGGCCTTTCGCCTGTGGATCGCCGAAGAACTGCACCTGGCCGACTACAATATCAGCGACCTGATTAGCCGGAGTCTGCACGACCCGGCCATCGGCCGCCAATGGCAGGATGAAATCCTGATCGCTATCATGCAGTCGCCCTACAGCCAGCGGTTCCTCGCCACCCACCAGGATCTGCTGCTGGCGGACGGTCACCAATTGTTCCGCCGCTGCGCGCTGTTGCTGCGGGTGGCCTGCCAGACCCCGGACCTTCGCCTCGTACCGCTGCTGGATTCCGATGAACAAAATTATATCTATCATAACCATTACCTGCGGCCTTACGGGGACGGCTGGGCGAACCTGCTCTATTTTATTGAGCAGCACCTCGATGAACTCGCGCCTTCCTATGCACAGATTATTCCCGTGGTCCGCCAGTGGCAGAAAACCCTGCAACTGGTCGCCGAACTACCGCCCGAAGCCGCGAGCGCGGCACGTATCCAATATCAGTATTTCCGCTATTTCCTGGCGCATTACGATGATGAGGATTTTGAGGCGCCCAAGGAAAGGGACGACAAGAAAGGCATAGAACTGCTTTACCGGACCGCCGCGCTGATCCCGAACCAGGTGGGCGAACTGCTCGACCTGCTGCTGGCGCGAACAGCGCGGGAAAGCTATAAAATCAGTGGCCTGCTGGACGATATGGGCAAAAAAGCGCTCAGCTTTGAGCACAGCCTGCAGCTGGTGAAACTATTTCCGGACAAGATCATTGCGCTGGCCCGGCGCTCCTGGTTTTACCGCCGGCCGAGCGCCGAAGAGCTGGAACAGGCGGGCCGCCGGAGCCGGTTGCTGCCCTACGTTCGCCAGGAAAGTACCGAAGAGCAGTTCGGGGTTACGGAAAAGTTCGGTGACCGGCATAGCCCGCCCTGCGCTTACCAGACTCCGGCTTGGCACCTGCTGAACAACCACCCGCGCCAGGCGCTGGCTTTCCTGCTGGAAGTGTTCGACCATTTCGCCGAAACGATGTTCGCGTCCGATTACCTCCAGCGGGAAAGTTCAATGTGGCCGGATGACCAGCGGCGCGAACTGACCTTGGTCTTCGCGGATGGGCAGACCGTGACCCAAAAGGCCAGCCGCTCGCTGTGGAACCAGTACCGCGGCCGGTATATCGCTACGCCTTACCTGCTGACCGCCCTGCTGATGACGCTGGAGAAATGGTTGCTTGACTGGGCGGAAATGGCTACCGATGCGGAAATGGACGCCGAAACCCGGAAAATGGCGCGGAAGCTCGTGCGTAACCAGGCGGATCAATTGCTGCGGCGCAGCCACTCCATCGCGGTCAGTGCGGTGGTGGTCAGCGCTGCCAAGGCTTATCCCGACCTGCTGGCCGATCTCGTGCTGCCGGTGCTGGAGTTTGCGGAACTATACAACTGGGACCTGAACCGACAGGTGAGCGAACGCGGGCAGAGGCCGGGCGGCTACGATGTGCCCGACTATATCAAACAGGAGGTGAAACGGGCCGATGGCCAACCGCAGCACCGCATCCCCTTGCACATCTTTGTGCAGCGCCTGAACGATTCCGGGCTGCAAGCCGCGGTCTATGCGCTGCTGGACCGGATGAAGGTTGCCGCCAGACCAGAGGATACCCAATGGCGGCTCCTGCTGGCGCAAATGGACCTGCGGGATGCGGAGGTGCTGGCCGAGCTGCCGCAAGGCAAACTGGTGCAGCCGAAGATCGATCCCGACCTGGAACCCGTGGTCGAAGAAGCCCGCCAGCAACAGGCCGAACTGCAGCCCGTGCGGCGCTCTGGGGACTGGAACTTGCGGAAATGGCAGAACGAAACCGTAGACGCAGATGGCTACGCCGCCTGGCAGGAACATTACCGGGTGGTCTCGCGCCTGAGGGCCCAGACGGATACGACCCGGCTCTTCGTTTACCCGGGCATCACCGCAGCGATCGGCATCCGGGATTATTTCGACCAGCTCAGCGCGGCCGAAAAGGATTGGTGTATCGAAAAGATCTTTTACATCGCCGCCGCCGAGATCCAGTCCAGCCACCAGGCTTTTCCCGATCATCAGGACAAAAGCTACAGCGCCTTTGATCCTGAACCTGCCCTCTGGGCGCTGGTTGCCTTGGCGGTTCACACCGATGGGGAGACGCGGCAGCAAGCCCGGGGTCTGCTGTTTGCCGGACTGATCTATATCCATAATGACCTGCAGCGGGAGGTTTTGTTCGACCGGTTCCGCGCGGTGATTTGGCCGGTTGACCCCGGTTTCGCCCTGGCCATCATCGCCGGGCTGGTGCGCTACGCTGGCATTGCCCACCTGTACCAGCGCATCCGCCATTATCAGCCCGCTTACTATTACCGCAGCGCCCAGCGCCGGTCGAAATGGGGACGCCTGCGCCAGCGCTGGGCGGACAAGCTCGGGACCCTGCTGCTGGGCCGCGAGCGCTACCAGGCGAAGATCGAGGCGCAGGCGCAGACCGCCAGCGACCAGTGGCTGGAAGTTTTCAATGCGCAAGCGAATGCCATCGCCGAAGACGTGCTCGAAGGCGAGCAGACGTTGGTCTTCCCGGCAACTGTAGCACCGGCGGCCATCCAGCCGCTGACCGATGCCTTCAGTCTGCTGCCGGTCAGCGGCCATGCCGATGTGACGGCGCCCTTTCTGGAATTTATGATCACTTTTATGGCCGGCCAGATCCACCGCGATACCGACCACGGACAGGAGAAGATTCCTTATGAGCTGCAGCAGCATTTTACCAAAGCGCTGGCAGCTTTCCTGCTGCATCAGCCGTCAGCCGGGGCGCTGGCCACCTTTACCAAATTATGGAATGAAGTGTTCCACGGGACAAGTCAGCCGAAGTATTATAACGACCCGCGCGTGGAATTGATCAAAATGACGCTGAAAGAAATGCTTTGGGCACTCGATCTTTCCGGGGCCTATCCTCATGCGTTTTGGGCGATCTGGCAGTTCATGGCCGCCCAGAGAAAGGTGATGCCGACACGGGCTTTTGATGCTTTGCTGCTCTTCAACAGCGGGCTGCGGCTGAACCAGACCTGGCCCGGCCTGGCAGGTCACCAGGGTTTCTTCAAAGACCTGATCGGTACGCTCAGCGATGTCGAGGAGACGGCCCGCCTGCTCTCCGGGATCGGCTTTGACCACCTGATGCCTGAAGCACTGGAATGGTACAGCGAGCTAATCCGGAATAAAGACCTCGCCGAGGAAAAGGCGGTCTTTCTGACCGAAAAACTTATCATCAATACCTATTATAACCGTGGTATTCGGCAGACGGTCAAAGGGAACTATGTCCTGCGCAGCAGCCTGGCGCATATCTTAGACCGACTGATCGATGCAAGTTCCGCTACGGCCTTTGTGATCCGTGACGACCTGCTTTCGGTCAATTAATGGGGTGAGATTTCGCCGGTAAGTCGGACAGGTACCTGGAAATTGCGAATGGCTTATTGCCGTTTTAATACTCCAATTATTTGTTAACAATGATAAAAATGACTAGCTGGCTTTTTATCTTCGGGAGATGAAGCCTATTGGTGTTGTTGACTATACGACTGCTTACGGAAAACCTTTACCTCAGGATCCATTTGCAATGTTGCGGCTCTATCCAACGGATCTCATTATCGCCTATTTGGCCAAGATCAATGTTATACTTTTCCACGAGCCAGATAGCCGCAGTCAGGCGATAAAGATATTTGAGCATGTCTTTTTGAAACCGCAGGCTTCGACCGTCGACTACCAAAGGACGGTGGACCAACTGTTATCTCATGAACATCAAGTGATCTTCGCTGCGCAGTCCATTTCCTACCTGATCAAGGAAAGCCTCTTAAATTTCCGGGCTGCCGAGGGACCTGAGATCGACCTGAAATTGTTTAACCGGAATGTGTTTGACACGATCTTGATTTATAATAAGATCGTTTATGACACGGACGGTACTCAACTGGAAAGCTATGAGGGACTATGGCAGATCGCTTTGCGGCAGCAGGTCTACATCCGTGATTTTAATGCTTTGTTTTATACTGTGCCGATCAAGTTCCTGCTGATCAATCGCTATTTCGATAGCACGCCGGAAGGCCGGCAGATCATGGCATCTTTTCAAAAGCAATTGGGACTCGGCCAATTCTGGAACTTCGCCAGTACCTTTTTGCGGCTGCTGCAGGGTGTACTGGGCAATGAGCGTACCGGGCAATATATATTTCAACGCGACCAGGTTCCCCCGCAGGCGCTGGAGCTCTTCAGTTTTGATAAGTCGGCCAACCGTGACCAGTTGTCTATTCACAAAGACATCATACCAAAACCTTTCTATGAGTTGGATGAAAACAACTATGCGGTCATCGATTTCAGTTATTTCCGTTATCTCCTTGACCAGGGCGTGTTTTGGACGATCTTTTTTAACTCATCCCTGAACCACGGGGATGTGGGCAGACAGTTCAATATTTTCAGAAGCACCATCGGCAAAGATTACTTCGAACGCTTTCTTGTCGGAAATTTAATGAAAGCTCTTTACAACAAAAAGCACCATGTTGTTATTGATTGTCCACCTTATGAAGATTTGTGGATCCGGCCCAATCAAAAGGATCTGATCATCCTGGAAATAAAAATGGCGGACCTGAATCCGCTCACCAGCGAAGGTTTTGACGTCCAACGCTTCCGGGATTTCATCATTTCCAATTATGCGAAGCCAAAGGATGAGAAAGGTGGCGCCAAAGGCGCATTCCAACTGGCCCGTCAACTCCGCCTTCTCGAAAATTCGAAGGCCGATGCGCTCGCCAAACTTAAGATTGGCGCTTTAAAGAAACTGAATGTTTACCCGGTGATCATCTATTCAGATCAGGCTCTGGATGTTATTTGCGTCAACTCACTGGTTAAAAATATATTTGAAGAGTATTTGGCGGAGGAGCCTGGATTCAGTTTTACCATAAAACCACTGGTGATGATCGGGATCAATACAATATTGGAACAATTTGGTTATTTCACGGAGGATCCGACCAATTTTTTAGCGTTAATACGCGGTTATCAGGCACATATTCGTGGAAAACAAAAAGATTACTTACGTTTTGGCGGGCCATTTTTGTATTATGAGCAGCATATTTCATTTGCAGAATATGCCAATAAGGTCAAAGGTCGCCCGAAGGATGAACTGACACAGAACATCCAGATCTTTAAAAAGCTTATCAATTCCGGGCATTTTGGACCAATCGATAAACCGCTGCAATAAATAGCGATGCCATCGGAAACTGTTATTGCCCAACAGCCTTTGGCCTACCTAGTATCCTTCCTGATTATGAATTATTAAATAGGTATTAGCGGGGTGCCAAAAATCTGCTATCCGTATTATTTAACTTTACTTCATGAAAACAAGCAATGTGCCTGGTTATAAAGATCTTTTCCCTGAAGGTAATGAGCGCTATTGCGACCTGATCAGCGGTTTAGCGCCCGAGATGATCGTACGGATCTGCAGCGCCATTAATAATGAACTCAATGGTCCGGGTGGAATGGCTGGCAACCAGGTAAACATTCTGCGGGATTTCGCACAAACTTTCACTAGGGAAGAACGGCGGGACCTCCTGTCACGGATAGCAGCCTACCAGGAAAATGTCGGCGATGATGTCACTGTTATCTTATTTGCGACAAGGTATCTGCTCACGATGGTCCTCTAATCGCGGTTCGTAGCTGACCGATATTATCACCACCAGATAGTCAAATATTCCCATTTTCCTACCGGGCTACTGAAGCGCCTCGTCAACCAGTTTTTTTAACTCCAGGTAGCGTTCCTGCCGACCGTCGCTTTTCAGGTAAAAGGTCATCAAGAAGGCTGCATATTTTTTATGCATGTCAACCCAGGGATAACTACCGAACAGGCCCGGACTGCTTACAGTTTGAGTTCCCATTATCCACTCACCATAGCCATATCCGAAATTGGCTGCTTTGGCAGGCGAATATGCTACTTTTACATCTGAAGTAATGCGGTTTGCCTCCATTTGGGTAATACTGGCTTCGCTCAGTATCCTTTTTCCATTAAAGGTGCCCTTGTTTAATATCATCACTAAAAAGTTCAGGTAATCCTGTGGTGTGCTGACCGCACCACCTGCTGGAAGCGCTACTTTCCTTTTGCCAAAATCGGTATTCTGCATACTCAATGGCCGGGCTATCCGTTCCGCAAATAAGGTTTCAAAGCTTTTACCGCTTATTTTTTCCAAAACGGCGCCGGCTATCTGCAAACCCGCATTACTGTAGTGAAAAACTTTCCCTGGCTCGCCCTCCATGGGCAATATCGCAATATCCTGAATGGCCTGGTCCATGGAACTGATATTTTTCATCTCCTGCAGGTTTTGTTTTAACGGCGCCGCCTTAATGGCTGTAAGATGCGACAGGCATTGGGCAATAGTGATACGGCCTTTGCCATGCTGCGAAAGCACGGGCAAATATTTGCCAACCGTATCACTTAGCTTTAGCTTGCCCTCATCCACAAAAGTCATAACCAGCGCAGCGCTCAGCCATTTGCTGCAACTGGCGATGGCCTGCCGCGATGCCATGTTGTAATCATCCAGATCAGCTGCTTTACCCTGCTTTTTGGCAACCATCCTTTGAACAAACTTTTGCTTCATGCTCATGTCATTTACACTATGGTTATAAATAACCTTACCATCCTTGTATACCAGTAAAATAGCCCTGCCGCCCATTTCATGCGTATGTTCACTTAGCCAGGCATCAATATTTTTAAACGCTTGTTGTGCCCGGGCCTTTCCGTAAGTAACGGAAAGGATGGTTACCACGATGATTATTTTAATTTTCATGATGATCAATTAATTGCCGGCCATTTTTTCTTTCAGCTTTTCTTTCATATCGGCCTCAAAGTCCTGGTATTGCTTATACTGACTGGCCGTGAATACCGTTTTTAGCTCCGCGTCTTTAGCCTTTTGTAAGGTTTTGGCCTGCCTGAAACGCGAGAACCGGCTGTCATCGCTTTTAAAAATGGGTTCAAATTTTTGTGCATACTTCAGGTTGATGACATGTACTTTTGAAACCTGGTCCGAATCGAGGTTCAGTTTGCTTTTCATCATCGAAGTTTGAAACGCAGCCCTTTGCTCGGGCGTTTTGTTTTTGAGGTCGGTAGCTTGTTGTGCAATAGCTGCCTGCGTAAAAAAAAGAATGGCTATAGCCATCATCGTACTGCATTTTATCTTTTTCATAGTTTAAATTTTACCATTGAATAATGTGGGATGCCCCGCTGTTTAAAACCAGTGTAGCTTTGTTATCACCGTTAAATGTTAACGTACCATTAAAGTTAAAACTTTTGCCGGATGATGAAGCCCCGCTTATGGTCACGGTCCCTGTTCCAGACAAGATTTTAAGGCTGTTTTTGTCGATAGTGATGTCTGTTGATTTAATAATGAGGTTGCTGTTGAATATATACCGACGGCCAATTTTTGATGTTTGACTGCCTGTACGGTTATACGTGGTATTTAATACATAGGCCGGCGAGGTGGAGGCAAGCCCTGCTAATACGAAGCCACCGGTACTTTTATCATCTGACGACATGCGTGGACCATCATATTTACTGCTGCCCGAAAAGTTAAAGGAAAGCTGGCTGGGGACAACTCCTGAACAATTTAACAAGTAGTTCCAGTTTAAAGCATAGCTATATGACGGACTGACCCCACTGACACTCGACCGCATTATCGCCGAGTCTTTTTCGATGCCGCATTGCAGGGTAACGGTTTTGTATAGGGTAACAGAACTGTTTACCTGCAGCGCAAGGCCGCCACTGGCCGGTACAATGGCATTTGTTGCCAGTTCGACAGCATCAGCCTCGGTTATGGTCGCATCGGTTTGGGTTGATGCGTCCTTTTTGCATGATGAGATAAGGCCTGCCGCTATCATTAAACTAAATAAGATTGATCTGCTTTTTAATGTGTTTTTCATGATCGTAATATTTATAGTTTGGTTATGTTTAATATTAATGGATTCTAAAAATGGATGAGCTTAACGATAAACAACAACACGTCGTTTTACCACGGGACGGGCCACGACCACCGCGGCCGGCCGTATTACAACTCTTCTTACGGGTGCTACAACTATCGGTCTTACAGGCACTACTACCGGCCTGCGGGTAACTACCACTCGGCGGGCTGGTGTACGGACAACTACTCTTGTTTGCGCACCGGCGTTCAGGATGCCTGCAAAGGACAGGCTCAGGATTAAGATGATCTTTTTCATATTCTTTGTTTTTAATTAACTGATGTAGCTTTGACAATAAGCAATAGGCAGAGTTTTTACTTTGGGGATGACGCTTCCAAATGCGGCGTTGAACTATCTTTGCTTAGGGGTGAACTTGCTGGCTTAAACCAATCTATAAACCCCTGAAATACCAGCTTAAAGGGGTTATGACTTAAAAAGCCCGTTGTTAATCCATAGTTCACCGGCTCTGTTTCGGGTTGATAGGTTTTGAACAACCTGTCCCAGATGATCAGTACGCCACCGAAGTTTTTATCGATATAAATAGGGTTGCTGCCATGGTGCACCCGGTGTGATGATGGGGTATCCACCACCTTTTCAATAATGCCAAGCGTGCCCACAGCTTCGGTATGCATAAAGAACTGGTAAGCCAGGTTAAGCACGTAAGAGATTACAATAAAATCCGGAGGCATACCCAGTAACGCAGCCGGTATAAAAAACAAAGGGCTTACGGTTGCCGAGAACCAGTTGAGCCGGTAAGCCGCAGTAAGGTTCATATGCATGGCCGAGTGATGAATAAGGTGGAAGGCCCACAGGGGTTTCCAGCTATGGGATATACGGTGAAACCAGTAATATATAAAATCGGCGGTGAAGAAAGTCAGTAAAAATATCCAGCCGTTACGCGGCAATTTCAGGGGGCTAAGGCCCGAAAAAAAGCCCAGTATGGCCAGTTGATAACCTGCAAACAGGTATTTGGAAAACTGAAAGCCCGCAAATACAGTTAAATTGGCAACGGTTTCTTTAAGCTCGTAAACCCCGCGTTCTTTTTTCCAGCTCCAGATGATCTCGACGGTTACCAGTACCAGCAGGAACAATAATATGTAAATTCTGTAAGGACCAATTTGATGTTTCATTTTCTTAGTTTTTAATCACGATATAAAAGTGACTAAGAAAATGAGGAGAAGGCCGGCAAAACCCGGTGAAACTGGAAAAGTTAAGGCTAAAGTGTATTAACTGTTCATCCAGCTCTTAAATTCGGGCACCCGCGCCTTGCTGATTAATATACGCTCGGGTGGTTCTGGCTTAACTTTTATGGAAAGACGGCCGTTGAAATAAAAATCAACTTCAGCTATGGTGTAACGATTAATAATAAATTGCCTGTTGGCCCTGAAAAACAGATGCGGGTCAAGCTGTTGCTCCAACTGTTCCATGGTATATTCCATAATATACTGCCGGTCGTCGGTTGTGTGGCCATAAACGATTTCATTAGCGGTATAAAACCAGGCGATCTTAACCGTTTCAACAGGGACCAGTTTTTCCCGAAAATGTACCAGGAATGTTTTTTTGTATGACCGCGTAAGCTGGTTTATCTGTTCAAGCAGCAGCCCTATCTGTAAGGTGCCAGGAGCTTTTTGTCCGGATAAAAAAAGGCATTTGTATTTTTGCAGGGCCGTTTGTATCTCCTGCTCATCAAACGGTTTGAGTATATAATCTATGCCATTATTTTTAAAGGCCTGTATAGCGTAATTGTTATAGGCAGTTACAAATATGACCGGCCTCGAAATCACTGCCTTTTTAAATATATCAAACGATACACCATCAGCCAGGCGGATATCCATAAACAATAGGTCATACGCATCGGGATTCAGGTTAAACCAATTCACCGCATCGGTAACAGAGCTTAGTGCGGTTATTATAGTTATACCATCATCAGCACAGCGCAATAAATGCGCAAGATTGCGTGCGGTAGCTGCTTCATCCTCTACAATTACAATTCGCAGTGTATTCATGCTTTCAGGGGTAGTTTAACAATAAACAGTTCACCGGTATTTATAATTTCAATTTCCTGCTGCATCATTATTTTAAAGCGCTCGTTCAGGTTTGCCAGTCCTATGCCATTGCTGCTCTCCGGCTGCCGGATATGCCAAATGTTATTACTGATCACCAAACGCTCCTGTTGTATATCCATAACCACTTTTAATGGTTTCAAGAGGGTAGCTGCGTTATGTTTTACGGCATTTTCAAGCAGGGGCTGTAGGGACAGGTGAGGGAGTTTGTATAACAAATAGGGCTCACATACCTGTATGTCCAGTTGAAAGGCGCCTTCCAGCCGCAGATTGATTAGTTGTGCAAATGAACGCAGCATAGACAGTTCTGCTTCAACAGTCACCAGGTTAGCTTTTGGTTGAGTAATGGCGTATCTAAACACGTTGGATAATTCTCTTATGTATTTTTGGGCCATTTCAGGATCCTCTCTGATCACCCCCGAAAGACTGCTAAGAGAATTGAATAAAAAGTGTGGGTTCATTTGTTCTTTCAGCAATTCCAGTTCGGCAACCATATAGGCGCTCTTTAACTGCTGGTTCTCTAAATCCTTTTTTTTACTCTCACGCATTAAGAGTATAATTTTAATGATGATGCCTGTTAGGACAGCGCTTAGCACAAAGCGTGCAAAATAACCACTTCCCAATATCCCCGGCGGTCCTTTGTAGCCAAAACAAACACGTTGTATTGCGCTGCCCGCAATGATGCATGTTAACACTATTGCGCTATTGTACAGGATATAGAGACCATATTTTTTTTGATTGCGATATATAGCAAAGCGGCTTCTGTTATTCAGGTTAAGAAAAAAAAGCAGCCAGCAAAATGCCAGGTTAAATAATACCTGGAAACTCCATTCGCCTAAACTAAAGTGCCAGTAGCGGGCAATTATTCCATTTTCGCGCAAAGCCAATAACCTTGGCGAATTTATCATCAGGGCAATTAAAAGCGAACTATACCAGCAAATACGGTTTTCAGTTCTATCCATGGTATAAAGCTAATTTAATATTTATTCAATAATTAAAGGTTTCCCGGTGAAGCTGAAATATAGGAAGGCGAAATTTAATTAAACATCATGGTAAATACGATTGAAGCAATCACATCAGAACAAAACGGGAAAATGAAGACGGGACACCTGACAGAGCGTGGCGTGGATCACCGCGCCTAAACCCCATTTAAACCGGGTGAGATGAAACGTTAAAAGTTAGGGAGGAAGGATTTCCTATTTCAGAGTGGGTAAACAAAGAGGGACTACGGTTCATCCGCAACCAAATGCAGCTTTAGAGCGCATAACATGCATTAACATACACGTTTTAACAAATGGAACAGGCTTGGTGAAAATTGATCTTGCGGGGGCGTGGTACTGCTTCAATGTGAAGTTTGGTTTCTTTGCCGTCCAGCATGACGGTAACCATACGGTATTTCACGAATAAATATACTAAACGGCATTGGCTGCCTTACCGTGATAAAATTGATGCAGTCACCAATAAAACAACGTAATAAGAAATATTATATGAAACTATTTTCCATAAACAACGTACCAATAAATACCGCAACAACTTAAAATAAAGTTTTTGGAATGTGGAATTTTTATAGGTGTTGAAAGGCTGTTTGATTGGTATTGGGTACTATCCCGGTAGAAGTTATTGAAGTTAATTTCCTGAAATCAAACTAATAGATTCCCTGAAATAAACTTATTATTTAGCCGCGGTAATGCTTTTTTTGACTTAATAATATCGGCGGATTAGTATTAATATAATAAAAATGAGGCCAATATTGCTTTTAATCTGGTGTTTATACTTGCTTTTTACCGGATCATCTCATTCGCAAACCTCAGCCCTTAAATTTAAACAACTTAGTACAAACGAAGGCCTCTCTCAAAGTCATGTAGTCAGTATTTTAAAAGACAGTCGTGGCTTTATGTGGTTTGGAACCGAGGATGGCCTTAATAAATACGACGGTTACAAATTTACCCAATATAAGCACGACCAAAATAACAAGACAACGATTATTGATAATTATGTATTAGCTATAACGGAAGACAGCCTTCATAATTTATGGATTGGAACCGAAAGCGGGCTTGACAAATTTGACCGTGCGACAAATACATTTATCCACTATTCCAACCACTTAACTTTTGTCGTAAGCTCTATATTTTTGGATAGTAAAAAAAGGATGTGGCTGGGCACCAGCAAGGGCTTATATCTGTTTAATGCTGCAAATGGTTCATTTAAAAGATTTACCCATGCCGATAAAAGCACAAACAGTGTAACTAACGATTTTATTAACCAGGTTACCGGGGATAATAACGGCTGGCTATGGATAGGCACCGATGACGGACTTTATCATTTTAATCCCCAAAACGGTAAGTTTATTCGTTATGCTCATGATCCTGCAAACAATAACAGTATCGGCGCCAATTGGATAAAGGCGGTATATAAAGATAGCAAGGGCAATATTTGGGCAGGTACACACGGAGGAGGGCTTGCATTATATAACAGCCAAAACAATTCATTTATAAATTTCAAACACGACCCTAATAACAGCAACAGTATTTGCCATAACGATATTCTTTCGATACTCGAAAACAGCGATGGGAGGCTTTGGATAGGGACCGAAAATGGCGGTATAAGTGTGCTCGATTATCCCGCTAATAAGTTTATTTGCTACCAATTTGACGCAAACGACCATTATAGCCTTAGCAGTAACTCTGTTTATTGTTTATATAAAGATGATACAGGGAATACCTGGATAGGCACTTATTCGGGTGGTGTTAATTTTTTGCCGGGGGGTAACGATAAATTTAGTTCCTACAGTCAAAACGCAAACAACCCGAATAGTTTGAGCAACAACAATGTGCTGGCCATCTCCGGTGATGACAGCGATGAAAATATTTGGATTGGCACCGATGGGGGCGGCCTTAATTTATTTAATCGTAAGAAAAAAACCTTTGTTCATTACCTGCATAGTGATAACAACAGTAACACCATAAGTAATAATTATGTGATGGCCATAGTGCCAATAAATAAAGATGTTATCGGTATTGGCTACCACATTGGCGGGTTTGACCTGTTTAATAAAAAAAAGGGAACCTTTATACATCACATGCCCGAGGCAAACAATTCGCATAGCCTTTCCCTTTCAGATATTAACAATATGTATAAGGACCGCGATGGCAATATATGGTTGGCAACCTGGAAAGGAGGGCTTAATCATTATAATGTGAAAACCGGCCTCTTTACACAATACAGGAACAACCCGGCGGATAATAACAGTATAAGCAGTGATATCGTTACCTTGGTATTCCAGGACAAACAGGGCAATATATGGATAGGTACTGATAGCGGGTTGGATGTATTAAACCCTAAAACAGGCTGTTTTACGCACTACAGACACAGTGAAGGGGATAAACACAGTTTATCAAACAACACTGTCGAGTCGATTATCGAAACCGATAACGGTGATATATGGATAGGCACGAACGGCGGCGGCCTTAACCAGTTTAACAAGCATAACCAAACATTTACTATATACACCGAAAGACAGGGTTTGCCTAATAATGTGATCTTTGCGATTTTGAAAGACCGAAAAGGTAACCTCTGGTTAAGCACCAATAAAGGGATCTCCCGGTTTAATCCCAAAACAAAAGCCATCAGAAACTATGGCATTTCTGACGGGTTGCAGGGAGATGAATTTAAAGGCCATTCCGGTTTTCAAACTGCCGACGGCGAAATGTTTTTTGGCGGCGTAAACGGATTCAGTACTTTTTATCCTGATAGTTTAAAAGATAATGACTTTATTCCGCCGGTTTATATTACCGGCTTGCAGATTTTCAATAAGGAAATAAGCCCCGGTGCCAAAAACTCCCCGCTTCAAAAAGATATCAGCGAAACCGACTTCATAAACCTATCCTACAAACATTCGGTACTTACATTTGAGTTTGCGGCGTTGAATTATGCCATTCCCGAAAAAAACCAATATGCCTATAAGCTGGAAGGGTTTGATAAAGATTGGAACTATGTTGGCAATAAAAGAACGGCCACTTATACCAACCTCGATCCAGGTACTTATACATTCAGGGTTAAAGCGTCAAATAACGATGGCAAATGGAATAACAAAGGCACGTTTATCATCGTCAATATTAAGCCTCCTTTTTGGCTTACCTGGTGGTTTAAAGTAATTGTGGCTTTAATTTTTATTACCAGCGGCCCGGCATTTTATCTTATTCGCACACGATCCATATTAAAACAAAAGGCCGAGCTTGAGCGCCAGGTAAAAGAACGCACCGAGCAGCTGGCCCGCGCCGTAGAAGTGGAAAAAAAATTAGCCTTTGAAGCGGCGGAGGCTAATAAGGCTAAAAGTATATTTTTGGCTACAATGAGCCATGAGATCCGCACGCCTATGAATGGAGTAATTGGGATGGCTTCCTTACTTGCCGAAACGCCTTTGGATGAGGAGCAGCGGACCTTTGCCGAATCTATACAAACCTGCGGCGAAGACCTGCTGACGGTGATTAACGATATTTTAGATTTTTCTAAAATAGAATCGGGCAATATGGAGCTGGAGGAAAAGGATTTTAGCCTGCGTACCTGCATTGAAGAAGTTTTTGATGTTTTTGCCTTAAAAGCCGCCCACTTAAAACTGGATCTGGTTTACCAGATTGACTATGATGTACCAGCGCAAATTATTGGCGACAGTTTAAGGCTCCGCCAGATCCTGATCAATTTAATAAGTAATGCCATCAAGTTTACCAAAAAAGGGGAAATTTATGTAGCCGTGCATTTGCTCAGCATATCAGAAGATAACCACATTGAATTAAGTTTTGAGATAAAAGATACTGGCATTGGCATTTCTGCCGATAAGCTGCACCGGTTATTTAAAGCGTTTTCGCAGGTTGACTCATCAACCACCCGTCAATACGGAGGCACCGGCCTTGGCCTGGTTATAAGCGAACAGCTTGTAAAGCTAATGGGCGGCAAAATCAGTGTAGAAAGTGAAGTTGATAAAGGAAGTACATTCAGGTTTTCTATTCACTCGCAAAAAAGTTTACTGCAGGACCCGGTACACATAAACCATACTATGCAAGGGTTTGAAAAAAGCAAAGTTTTGGTTGTTGATGATAATGATACCAATTGCAGAATTTTAAAAGCTCAGCTGGAGCAATGGCAACTGAGCCCGGTAGTAGCTAAGTCGGGCGAACAGGCTCTTGAGGTCCTATCGCAACGGTATGATTTTAAGTTGGTTATTACGGATATGCAAATGCCGTTTATGGATGGGATTGAACTGGCAACCTTAATACGGGCCAAATACCCCGAATTACCTATAATGCTTTTGAGTTCCATCGGTTATGTTTTCCATAAAGATAATCCAGGTCTTTTTTGTTCTATATTAACCAAACCTGCAAAACAGCATATTTTATATAAGCATATTATAAAGGAACTTGACCGGCATATCAATTCTACCGTTCATGAACCGCTGCACGCCAATACTGTAAACCATAAACTGCCTGATAATTTTTCGGAAAGTTACCCATTGAGAATTTTGGTTGCCGAAGACAACCAGATGAACCAACAACTGATCATGAAGATATTGAGTAAGTTAGGATATAAAGCTGATTTGGCAGCAGACGGCCTGGAGGTACTGGATTTAGTTAATAAAAAAACATTCGATGTTATTTTAATGGATGTGCAAATGCCCAAAATGGATGGCCTGGAAGCCACGCGAATAATAAAAAAACGTTTCCCGGAACGGCCCTTTATTATAGCGATGACGGCCAATGCTCTTCAAGCCGACCTGCAAATTTGTATAGATGCAGGTATGGACGACTATATAAGCAAGCCATTTAAATTGGATGGCCTGGTCAGCAAGTTAAAAAAGTGGGCATGGTAAACTTAATATAAGTTTCGGGAAAGTCCTGAACTGTCGATACGGAGTTACTTCCGATATCGGAATTTCCTTGCCGCAACGGCGACTACAGTGAAAATGTTGCCTGTAAACAAGAAACGCCCCAAATCCTATGATTTGAGGCGTTTTACAAAAACTTTGCTCACTTGATGCGGAGAAGTATACTCACTACCATGATAAAAACGGCCTTTAAACTACAGTGACGGGTAAAGTATACTTTGGGTATACTCAAAAGCCCCTACGCTTTCGCGTTTGGACATCAAAAATCACGGTAACCAACTTGCAGTAATAAAGCCCGGCAACCCGTTAATGCTATTGAACAAACCAGTCCTTATTCCGGCTTGCGCTACCTTTGCGGTAATGGAGAATATGGTAGTTGCATCATCAAGCTTCAACGATTAGTAACTCTACCTTGACTTTTCTTTCTGGAAACCTTCCCTTAAAAAGTTTTTTCCTTACAAGCACCACTGGCGGTAAACCGCAAATTGCTGCAGCTTTATCTATCTTTTTCTTTTCCTCTTTTGTCAGCTTTGAGGTAGTCCTTTCTAACCTTTTTTCCTCCTTTGATAATTCTGGCCCTCCCATAAATTTATGCTAAATGAAGTGAAGTATAATGGGTCCGGGTGTCCCGGCAAGCGTTTCGGGGGGGCCGAAACATAGCTTACCTCTGCTCTTCCGTAAAACCCTGGTGAGGCTCAATGTCTTAAGCAACTAATTCAAAAATTGTCAAGTGTGGCGAAATGCTCATCTGTTTTTTTATAGGCAATGCAAATAATTGATAATCCCTTAAATGTATAAGTGATCAGTTGAAAGGTATAAATTAGATGACGGTCTTAATCAGACTTTTGCTTTATAAATTAATAACATAAAGCAATGAAAAAAACAGTATTGATCACCGGTGCTTCTTCTGGATTTGGAAAAGCAGCTGTTAAACTATTTGACACAAATAACTGGAATGTGATAGCCACCATGCGTTCGCCCGAAAAAGAAACAGAACTATCTGCACTTAGCAATGTTTTTGTTAGCAAATTGGATGTTACCGATAAGCTAAGTATACAACGCTCGGTGGACGAGGGAATCGAAAAATTTGGTAAAATTGATGTATTGGTGAATAATGCAGGCTACGGCGCGCTGGGTGCATTGGAAGCTGCTACCGAAGAACAGATCAAACAACAATTCGACGTGAATTTTTTTGGGTTGATTAATGTTACAAAAGCAGTATTACCGCGCATGCGGCAACAAAAGTCCGGCATTATTATCAATGTGTCTTCGGTTGGTGGAAGGCTTACTTTTCCATTCTCTTCGCTCTACCATGCAACTAAATTTGCGGTTGAGGGTTTGACGGAATCCATGCAGTACGAGTTAAATCCGTTTGGCATCCGCTTAAAAATAGTTGAGCCGGGGGGCTATAAAACCGAGTTTTCAGGTCGTTCGATGACGCTTTTCAATACTGATGGGCTGGATGACTATCAACCTGCATTTGCTAAATTTATAACCATGATAGATCATTGGCCCATGTCTGAAGATCTTTCCGAAGTTGCCGATGTTATTTATGAAGCAGCTACGGATGATACCGAAAAACTGCGTTATCCGGTGGGTCATGATGCTGTACAACTTATACAGAGCAAGCAACAAATGGATGATGTGGATTTCAAGAAAATGATGGTCGACCAAACGGGCTTATAATAGACCCCGGCTGCTCAAGCCCGGCAGCCGGCTTTTTATAGTAACTTTGTAGCAATTAAAATGATACCCGATAAATATATAGATCTTCAATCCATCAGCGACCTGCACAAGCTGGTTAAATATACCCCGCCGAAGCACCCACTGATCAGTGTGATAGACCATGCCGATTTTTATGCCCGTCGCCCTAAAGAAAATGCCATTTATCGCTTTGGCTTTTATACCATCTCCTGCAAAAAATTTGAGGGGTTATTAAAATATGGCAAAGGATACTATGATTTTAGCGAAGGATCTTTATTATTTACCGCTCCGGGACAAACCATAACACCCGGCCCGGATGTTACAGTTGATGAGGGTTGGGCGCTGTTCATTCATCCTGATCTGATTCATGGTACTGACCTGGGCAAAAAAATGCATCGGTATACCTTTTTTAATTATGAGGCCAATGAGGCCCTTCATATTTCAGAAGAAGAGAAACTAACGATCAAAGATTGTTTGGCAAAAATCGAAAAAGAATATTCGCAAAATATAGACAAGCATTCGCAGGGCCTTATCGTAAGCAATATTGAGCTATTGCTAAATTACTGCAACCGTTTTTATGACCGTCAATTTTATACCAGGGCAAAAGTCAATTCAGATGTGGTGCAACAGTTTGAAAAAATGTTAAAAGATCATTTTTCGCAAAGTACGCTGATCGAAGCCGGCCTGCCAAATGTTAAATATTTTGCTTCGCGCCTCAACCTGTCGCCCAACTATTTGTCTGATCTTTTAAACAAATTTACGGGCAAAACCACTCAGGAACATATTCACCTGGAATTAATAGAAAAAGCGAAATCGCTGTTGTGGGGTACAAATAATTCTATCAGCGAAATTGCATATGGGCTTGGTTTTGAACACCCTTCGCACTTCACAAAGATATTTAAATCAAAGACAGGGAAATCGCCAAGCGAGTATAGGCACCTGAATTAATTGCTAACTAATTCTTCAGCAACCAGCCTTTTGGTTTTTATAGCTAAAATCTTGCTCATTTTCTGCCAGAGAAGAAAAAATTCTGACAAGCGTAACCTTTATTTTCCATAAATTGCCGTCTTAAACAAGCTATCTGTAATACTTCATGAAAAGGGTAAAAGATAAGAGCTCTGACTTTTCCGCTCCTTCACTGGCTGCACTTGAACAGGAAAGAAGGATCTTATCGGAACTGGGTAATGATATTACCGAGGTGCGGGATAAAAATGACCTGCTCGTCCTTTTTTCAAAACGAATCAAAAGCCTGTTCTATTTTACACATACGATCGTTACCCTCATCGATGCCAAAGATGAAACCTACACACCTTTCCTCCTTGATGACGAATGTTCTCCCATACGGTCAAAAGCCATATATCCGGAATTGATAAAGGCTCATTTTTCGTTGAATGAACCATTTATCCAGGCGGTATTGCATGCAGAGGAGCCAATATCTTTCTTGCTTGAAGATGTCATGAATCAACCGCAAAGCCCTTCCTTCCTGCAAGCTAATCATGAGGCTGGTGTAAAGGAAATATTGATGACCAAACTCATGAAAGAGGGAATGCCAATGGGCTTTATCCATATTTATTCTGATAAACATAATAGCTTTACCAACGAATTCCGAAATGTTATTAAAGGTATCGCGCCCCAGTTATCGGGTGCCGTATCCAACATTATCAAAAATGAAGAGATACTTAAAAAAGAAAAAGAAAAATCTTTTCTCCTCGATTTCAGTAACGAGATAGCAGCTGTAAGAACGAAAGAAGAACTGGCGCTGGCCGTTCGTACCGCATTAAAAAAACTAAACCCGCCGGGCGGGTTTGTCATTCGCAGGATCAATGAAGATAACACTACAATGAGCCCCTATGTGTATGATCTTAGTAAAACACACGATGCGGAAGTTATAAAAGCATTGGAGCAAGCAAAGTATCCAATCAACGACGGACTTCAGGACCGTGTGTTAAATAGCCCCATCCCGTTGTTATTTAATGTAGACCGGGAAATACAACGCGGCATCACCGCTTCCTATTTACAGTATTGGAAAACAATGGGGTTTAAAGAAATAGTGGGTATCCGTTTGCGAAATGGAGAAATAAACCATGGAATTTTGTTCCTGGACATCCAGGAGATCAATGTCCGGTTATTGAAGGGCATCTGTTCGCAAATATCCATCGCCCTCGCCAATATCATGGCCAATGAGCAAATCAATAAAAAGCAGCAAGAGCAGGCCTTTTTGCTTGATTTTAGTAGCGACGTGGCACAAGTTAGAACTAAGTCCGATTTGCAGGCTGCTATTTTCAGGGTATTGGACAAAACCATGCATACACAATTATCCATGATCCGGGTGATTGATGAGGATGGCTATAACCTGTCGCCGTTTATGTACGATGAAACGCTGTTTGAAACAGCCAAAAAGCATTTTGCGGAATTACTTGCCAATCGCGTCACTATAGACGATATTTATACTGCAGAGGTACTTGCCAGCGAAGACGGGATAGTATTTAATGTAGAGGAAGAACTAAAGAGTGGTAATGCGTATGCCAGGCTATGGGAAACTACGGGCTTAAAAAACGTGTACGGCCTGCCTTTGCGGGTTGGCAACAAAAATATTGGCACCATCTGGCTGCTGGCCGACTGGCTGAGTAAACTGATGTTAAAAGGCATTTGCGCCCAGATATCCATTGCCATTGCTAATATACAGGCCAATGAAAAACTACTGGCATACAAAAAGCAACTGGAAGTAGAAAACGATTACCTGAAAGAGCAGATTAAAACTATTTATGATTTTTCTGAAATTATTGGTAACGGTGAGCAGATGCAGAAGATATACCGGCTGATGTCGCTGGTGGCGGGTTCCAATACTACCGTTTTAATATTGGGCGAAACAGGCACGGGAAAGGAATTGATTGCAAGAGCCATTCATAATGCGTCGCCACGTAACGATAAATTGATGGTAAAGGTTAACTGCGCTGCCTTACCTGCCAATTTGATTGAAAGTGAATTATTCGGTCATGAACGGGGCTCTTTTACCGGCGCTATTGACCGCCGCATAGGTAAATTTGAACTGGCGAATAATAGCACCCTGTTCCTGGATGAAGTTGGCGAGCTGCCGCCCGAGGCACAGGCAAAATTATTGCGCGTTATCCAGGAGCGCGAATTGGAACGTTTAGGTGGTAAACAAACCATAAAGGTTGATGTACGTTTAATTGCAGCCACCAACCGTAACCTGGAAAAAGAAGTGGAAGCAGGCCGTTTTCGCGCGGATCTGTATTTTCGATTGAATGTATTTCCTGTTAGCCTGCCTCCGTTACGCGAGCGGCCAGAAGACATTGAACCACTTACCCGTTTTTTTGTAAAAAAGTATAGCCGGAGCACGGGCCGTGTGATCAGGAAAATTGCACCAAAAGTAATACAGCAATTGCGCAGCTATACCTGGCCCGGTAACGTACGCGAGTTGGAGCACCTGATAGAACGCAGCATATTACTTACCACCGGTGATACTTTGCTTGACGTTTATATACCGCAAAATAAGACCACAGATAAACAGGAATCTGCACATATTTTAAACCAGTCGCTGGAAGAGGTTGAACGCAGTTATATTATTGAAATATTGAGACGTTGTTTGGGCAAAATTTCCGGCCCCGGCAGCGCTGCTGAAATTTTGAAAATCCCCGGCAATACATTGCATTCCAAATTAAAAAAGTTGGGCATTACCAAAAAAGATTATTTTGGCTGATTTAATCACCGCAACATTATACATTGTTCCCTTTATAAAGTGAAACAAATAGTGCTTTCACTAAATACAGTGAGAATAAATACTACTTAATTTCATATATTATTGATTATAAATCAATTAATTAATTGGCATTGGGTTTGACTTATAGGTGTCAAATCAAATAAAAATTAAAATCATGAAAATTGTAGTTATTGGAGGCTCAGGCCTCATCGGAACCAAAGTAGTTGCACATCTTCGCCAGATGGGGCACCAGGTTATTGCCGCTTCGCCGGCCACCGGCGTCAATACCATTACCGGAGAAGGTTTAGCGGAAGCTATGAGTAATACGGATATTGCTATTGATCTTGCCAATTCGCCATCTTTTGAAGACAAAGCTGTGATGGAATTCTTTCAAACAGCAGGCCAAAATTTATTGGCAGCCGAGATCAATGCTGGTGTTAAGCATCACCTGGCGCTTTCTATTGTAGGTGTGGACGTAATGCAAACCATCGGCTATATGAGGGCAAAAAAAGTTCAGGAAGACCTGATCAAACAATCAAAAGTCCCTTACACCATTGTCCGAAGTACGCAATTTTTCGAATTTCTTCCGGGGATAGCCAGCCAGGCTGCAAAAGAAGATGAAGTCCATGTTTCCAATGTAAAATTCCAGCCTATAGCTTCTGATGATGTGGCCTTCTTTGTAGCTCAGGCTGCGCTGGCTGCACCAGTGAATGGCATCATGGAAATAGCCGGGCCCGACCGCTCTTCAATGTATGAGATGGTTGCCCGTTACCTGCAAGTTACAAATGATCCGCGAAAGGTCATATCTACCGGTAAACCTGAATATTATGGCGGACAGGTAGACGATGCTGCATTGGTGCCTGCCGGGCAAGCAAAATTAGGAACCGTCACCTTTGAAAAGTGGCTTAGCAGTCAAAAGCAACCGGCCTGAAGTTCTCTTTATGCTGCGCTTTTACAGGCACCTGTTAGTGATGCACCGGTTAACCATTAGCAGGCCTGGCTTTTACACTATTTCCCAGTACAATTTACATTCAACCTAATTAAATAACGATATAATATCTAAAAAAGAATGAACAGCGAACAGTTAATTGAATTAACCAAAGAGCTCATTTATAATGCTACGCATTTTAACGTGCCTTACGTAGAGCAAATATATTCGGACAAGCTACTAATAGTTAAAGTTGACGAAAATGGCGCGGTAGATACTATGAACAAAGAACAGCTCATGAGCTTTGTTAAGGGGAATAAAGATTCAAATGCAGAGCCCCTTTCTACAAAAACGGAGTTTCATTACGCTGTATGCGATGGAGATCTGGGTATGGTGGTAATTACCCGCGAATTGGTATTTGACGGAAAATTGAATAGAAAATTCTTTACCGTAATCTGGGAATACTTATCAGGAAGGTGGCAGGTTATAAAAGAATCATCAATGGCGCGCAACTAAACGGGTTCTTGAATTAAACCGGAACGCTGATAGTGAATTATTAAAAATCAAATGCAATGATCAATTTTTTATTTGGGTCTCATGCAGACCCTAACACCAAAGAGGACGGGTCAGCCAATGAAGAGGAATTCAATGATTTTGATCCTAATGAAGAAAGTTTAAGCGAAGGTGGGGAATATATGGACGACTCGCTAAGAATGGTAGAACAACCCTTTAATGGAAATATTTGAGGAACAGTTCATCTTTATCTGCCCGCTAAAGGCTTAGTCGTTAACCTAAAAAAAATAGTCATGGTAACGTATAATATGGAAATCAAAAATACAGGTCCAGTATTAACGGATTTGTTAACCGCAATGCAAAGTTTTAATGCAGAAGAGCATGTATATGTAAGCGGTAGAGAAGCCGGGAAACAATTAAACCGGTTGGCATCCGGTTCAGCGTTGGGAGCATTTGGTATCAGGGAATTACCAATGCCTGGCATTTTAGCCATTTTAGGAATCCGCAGTCTGACCTTAAATGCTGTTCATGACTTAGACCCGCTTTTCCGACTCGATGTCGCCGCGCCTGCAGCTGCGATGGAAAAATATGCGGCGGAGCTTTTTAAGGATAAGGATGTTATTTCACAACTTCAATCCCTTTTCAACGATTGCCGTACCATTGCTTTTGACGATTGGGCGACATTAAGCGGGGCCTCCGCTTTGTGGGAAAGACTGCTTACAAATGTCATTAAGCCGCTTGGTAAAACCGATCTGGAATTTATTTTCTACCTGGGCGATCCTATGACAAAACTTTCTTTCGAGGTGGATGAAGCGCTTGATATCATCAGTGCCTTTTCGCTGCATGGCAAAGCGACGTTTGCATTGGATGGAAATGAAGCTTTCAAATTATGGATGATGTTAAATGGTGTACAACCGGATACTGCAATTGCAGAACAGTCCACCGCTGATCTGAAAAAGAAGTATTTCTCCATTTTCAGAACTATGAATATTGCCCGTCTGCTGATTTATTCTGCAAATGATGCCATGTTGTATGCTGATGACCAACAATTTGTTCTGTCCAGAAAAAAGGTGGATCACAGCATAGAAATCGCCTCAGACGCCAGGCAAAACTTCATCGAAGGCTATAGTGTTGGTTTGCTTATGCAGCTCGATATTGCACATTGTATTGCACTTGGCCTTATTGTGTTTGGCTCTCAGGGCGAATCAAAAACCGGCCTGGAAAAAACGGACCTTTACAATTATGTTCGAAATTGGATGGAGGATCTTCAAAAACCTGAAGAAATACAACTCTATCAGGATTAAACAATTGAAATCGAACTTGCCAAATTTCAGAAACGCTGGTATTATTACTATTCTGTAAGATTCAAAAAAAAGTAAAATTAAAATCGAAAATCCGGTGATTTTAATTTCTTTAGCTTAATTATTACATTTATAACATTCAAGTGCCAATCTTTACTTTGTGGTAAGTTGAAAGTCGTCTGAAGCAATTTAGACGACTTTTATTTTTATCATTAGAATTTTTTTAAGTTTTAATCGTCTGCATGAGTATGTATATAACTTTATTAGCACTACACTCATTTACTCGCTGGCTGGTATTAAGCAGTCTGCTTTTTGCCATTTTTTTTGGCTATCGCGGTTGGTTATTAGATAAGCCCTATCAAAAATTTGATAACGTGGTTAGGTATACGACTGCAACGATAGCGCATATTCAACTGGTGTTAGGTGTCTGGCTTTATGTAATTAGCCCTATAGTTTCCTATTTCTTACATCACTTCAGCGTCGCAGTTCATGAACGGACCATCAGGTTTTTTGGCATGGAACATATTGCCATGATGCTCATTGGAATAACTATTATTACGATCGGCTCGGCTAAAGTTAAACGCAAAACAACCGACAGGGAAAAATTTAAAACGACGGCGATTTGGTTTACAGTAGGGCTAATAGTTATTTTAAGCTCGGTTCCGTGGTCGTTTTCGCCACTGATCAGCCGACCAAATTTCAGGCCTCTTTTAATAATACATCCAATTGGCAATTTACCTTTTTAGGGTTCCCTACGAATCGGCCAGTAAAGATCAATATCAAATTCAATTGTCAACTAGTTATGTTTTTCCATATTTTGTGTCAAAATTTCTTCATATAGTATCGTAATTAAATAAATAACCATTTTTTGACGCTTAATAGCTTTGTCAAGCAGGCAGGGATGGATTCTAAGCGGTTTATTGCATATATCTTTAATTATATTTGATGTACCAATTGACCAGTGTTGAAGCTTTTTTACATTCTTTTAGCCTTTTTTATATTCCCCACGGTTGAGGTAACGGGGCAGCCTTATTATTTTAGCCACTACCAGGTAGAGAGCGGCCTTTCCAGTAATTCTGTAATGTGCAGCATTCAAGATAAGCGGGGTTTTCTGTGGTTTGGTACAAAGGATGGCCTCAACTGTTTCAACGGTTACCAATTCAAAGTATTTAGGAACGATCCTGATAAATCAAACAGTCTTGGCGGTAATTTTATACATTCCCTGTATGAGGATGCTAAAGGCACAATGTGGGTTGGCACCGACAGAGGGCTGTACAGGTATGACCAAAATACTGAAAGTTTCAGTAAGCTTAGCGTATCACCGGTAGATGAGATCAGGGATATTAAGGCCGATGGGCAGAATAACCTGTGGTTTATTGCGGGTTTTACGCTGCATAGTTACAATCAATCTATCGGTAAATTAACGGTTTATCCTATAAAAAAATACCTGGAGGCTACCTCTATTTGTATCAGCTCAGGTATTGTATGGGTTGCAACCACAGCTGGTACTATAAAAAAGTATGACCCCGCAACACTTAGTTTTGATAGTTATTCGCTGTTTAATAAGTCAAAACCCTCGGTATCGTGGTTTGTAGAACGCCTTTTTGATACAGGTAAAGGCAGTCTGCTGGTTGGCACATCAAAACAAGGCGTTAAAGTGTTTGATTTAACAACGCACCTATATAAAGATCTGCTTATACAAAACGAAGATAATACCCCCATTTTCGCCCGGGTATTTATCCATAACACAGGTGATGAATATTGGATAGGTACAGAATCGGGCATATTTATTTATACCCTTAGCAATAACAAATCTATCCAGCTTAAAAAGCATTATAATGATCCTTATTCCCTGTCTGATAACGCCATCTATACTTTTTGCAAAGATAAAGAAGGTGGTATTTGGGTAGGTACCTATTTTGGGGGAGTAAATTATTATTCAAAACAATATGCCGCTTTTGAAAAATATTTTCCTAAAGTAGGCGAGAATGCTATTAGCGGTAATGCCGTACGTGAAATACATCAGGACAATAATAAAAATCTTTGGATTGGTACAGAAGATGCCGGTTTAAACAAGCTTGGCACAAATGGCAAGTTTACAAGCTATCAGCCTTCAAATAAGCCGGGTTCTTTGTCAAATAATAACATTCACGGGTTACTGGTAACCGGCGATTCGCTTTGGGTTGGTACGTTTGAAAGCGGGCTTGATATATTTCGTATCTCTACAGGTAAGGTAATAAGGCATTATGTAACCGGCAAGGATACGAATGGTTTAAAAAGCAACTTTATATATTCCATTTATCGTACCCGGACAGGACGTGTGTTTTTAGCAACCGGACATGGGCTTTTTGAATACGATTATAATACGCGCAATTTTAAAATGCATAAAGAGATACCCGACCTGTTTTATACAGAAATTATGGAAGACAGTGCCGGAACTATCTGGGCAGGTACTTACAGCAACGGATTATATTATTTTAACCCCAAAACAGCGATAGGAGGAAAGCTTCATTATTTAAAAAAGAAGGATAGCAGTTTAAATAACGACCGCGTGAACGTGATATATGAGGCCGGTGATAACAGCATTTGGTTCGGTACTGAGCGTGGCTTGTATAACTTTGACAGACGAAAGCAAAGTCTCAAAAAATATACCACCAAGAATGGCTTTCCCAGTGATGTTATCTTTTCCATATTGCCCGATGAGCAAAAACAACTATGGATAAGTACTTCAAAAGGGCTGTTAAGATTTAATCCGGTTACTAAAGACCTAAAGGTATATACCAAGGCCAATGGCCTGTTGAGCGACCAGTTTAACTATAACTCGGCATACAAAGATGCGGATGGGCGCATGTACTTTGGCAGTGTGAAAGGAATGATAAGTTTTATGCCTTTTAAGCTCAAGAATCCGTATACGTCGCCAAACTATATCACCGGTTTCCAGATATCCAACAAAGAAGTAGGCATAAACGAAGCCGGGTCACCATTAAAAAAATCAATTTCGGTTACTGATACCATCGCCTTATCATATAACCAATCGTCATTTAGTATTGATTTCGCGTCGCTCAGTTTTACATCACCTGAAATGACGGAATACCGGTATAAGATGGAAGGGTTGGATAAGGACTGGACACACCTTAAAAGCAACCGTAAAGTATATTTCACAGGTTTAGCCCCGGGCGAGTATAAGTTTCGCTTCGAGTCGTCAAATTACAGCGGTGCCTGGAGCAAACATCCCAAAACACTCGTTATACTTATCGCTCCCCCCTACTGGGCAAGTAACTGGGCCTATTGTATTTATATGTTGTTGTTTATCGGTGTTATATATTTTAGCATCAGGAGCTATCACGAACGGCTGGAAAATAGGAACAGACGGAAGATAGCCATGATGAAATCGGAAAAGGAAAAAGAGATCTACGAATCCAAGATCGCGTTTTTTACCAATGTTGCGCACGAGATCCGTACACCGTTAACGCTTATTATAGCACCGATGGAACGTGTAATGAAAGAAGCCAATGAAGTGCCTTCTATTAAAACAAATCTTCGGATCATGGCAAAAAACACCAACCGCCTGTTGGAGTTAACCAACCAGCTATTGGATTTCAGGAAAACGGAAATAAATGGCTATAACCTTAATTTCGTAAAAACGGATGTGACAGAGTTGTTAAACAACACCTTCACACGGTTTAAAGGCATTACACAGCAAAAGTCAATCAAGTTCAAACTTGAAGCCCCTGCGGGTAAACTTATCGCTTATGTGGATAGAGAAGCGCTGGATAAAATTTTAAGTAACCTGATTGATAACGCCGTTAAATATGCCAAAAGCAAAGTAATTGTTGAACTGCTGCCGCAAAATGACGACAGCCTTACCTTCAAAATTCAGATAAAGAATGATGGGCACATCATTCCACAGGAAAAGAAAAATGAAATATTTGAGACATTTTACAGGCTTAAAGCCACAGAGAAACTATCGGGCACCGGTATAGGGCTGCCGTTATCCCGCTCGCTGGCTGAGTTGCATAAAGGCACTTTGGGATTGTTAGCCACAAAAGATGAAATGAATATTTTTGAATTGGAACTGCCCATTCATCAGCAAATGGAGTTTGATATAATGTCGATAAAATCATGACGAAACCGCTTATACTTTTAGTTGATGATAACGAGGATATCCTTGACTTTAACAGTAATGACCTGGGTACGCACTACAATGTGGAAACCGCACTAAATGGCGAGGAAGCATTGGCTATTTTAGGGGATAAACCGGTAAACCTTGTTATTAGTGATATAATGATGCCGGTGATGGACGGCCTTGAACTATGCCGTAAAATAAAATACGATCTTGACTTTAGCCATATCCCGGTGATATTGCTAACCGCAAAAAACTCACTGCAATCAAAAATTGAAGGGTTGGAATTGGGGGCAGACGCCTATATAGAAAAACCATTTTCGCCCGAACATTTACATGTACAGGTAGCAAGCTTGCTGTTTAACCGTAACAAGGTTAAAGACTACTTCGCTAATTCGCCCCTCGTACACATTAATACCATGGCGTACTCAAAAGCCGATGAAAGGTTTCTGGAAAAGTTAAATACGATCATTGCAGATAACTTATCAAACGTGGATTTGGATATTGAGCACCTTGCCGAAATAATGAACATGAGCCGTTCCACTTTATATAGAAAGATCAAGGCCATCTCAGACCTGTCGCCAAATGAGCTGATCAACATCACCCGGTTAAAAAAGGCAGCCGAGTTGCTGATAGAAGGCAGCCTCAGGATCTATGAAATATCTGAATTGGTTGGTTTTTGTTCCCAAACTTATTTCGGGAGAAATTTTTTGAAGCAATTTGGCATGTCGCCATCAGAATATATAAAGCAAAAACAAGCGGAGAAACATTAATCACAGTACAACTTATCAACCCAGGCTGATGCCTGTTCACTGCAAACTTATTATTATTTCAATCTTCTGGATGTTAGTTCAGCTTAACTAAGTGGCTTAGCCATATCAAACCTGCAGCTGCATGAACACCTCATTAGCGGTGCAATGTTGGCGTTGTTAATTTGCTGACAATGAGTTGTTAATAATCAGCTTACTCTTATATTATTTTGACACAATAGGTTGAATTATTGAACCAAATCTGCTCATTGCATAGGTTCGTTATTATTTTACTTTGAGTATTATTTAATCGCGACCCTAAAATCGTCGGTAAGTAATTATAAGCCAATTAACCATTAGTAAAACATCGAGCCATCTTAAAATGCTTAGTACATTCCAATTAATTCAATTTTAATATTTAACCAAACTATTATGAGAATCAAAAAAAACTTTACCCCAAAAAAAATTTTGTTGTTCTTTTTAATGTTGTTATCCGTGGCATTTTCTGCCTGTAAAAAGGATGTAGGGCCGGCCGTCAAGTCATCGGCAAAAGCTGGATCTGAAAGCCCGCAATTGGAGGTTAATGCAATTACTTATTACCTGGCAGCTAACAGTAACAGCGCCGACTTTCAATCGTTGGTCAATTCGGCTGCAGCCGGCGATGTTATTATTTTGAGGACTGGCAGCCATTATGTAACAACGCCTATAACTCTGCCTGTCGGAAAAAATAGTATAACCATTCGTGGCGAAACGGGAGCTGTGATTAGAAAAGCCCCAAACACGTTTAACGCCGCCGCCATTGAAATTACAGGCAACTACAATACGATTGATTTGGTAGAGCTGGATGGCGGTAATCTGCCGGAAGCAGGAATCATTATTTACGGGCAGCACAATACCATATCAAATAGCAAAATCCATAACTGTGGCAGTTCATCTGCAGCGGGCGCAGGCATTTTGCTGCATAATACAGGTAACCCGGTTTGCGCGCTGAATACGGTTATTGGCTGTTCCGTTTATTATAACTATATGGTTGGTGTTTCGCAAAATGGCCATTCAGACGGAACCATCAGAGACAATGTGATCTATGAAAACGGAGCCGAAGGCTTAACTGTTGATATAAAAAGCCATAACAACTACATCTACAATAATACCCTTAACAAAAACAACACTGGCAACAGGGGAGTTGGCGGCATCGGCATCGATTTTTCTAACGGTAACCGTATTGATAATAACACCGTATCAAATACTTATTATAAAAGCGGCATCACTTTCCAAAATAATATTGGCGGCTGCGATGGTACCATAGTTAGCAATAATCATTTAACCAGTAATGCGCAGTACGGTATTTTGCAAAGGTTTACTCAATATGCAAATACCAATACATCGTTAACAAATAACATTTTTTCGGGTAATACATTGGGCGATACGTTTATACAGTTTTAATCTGTACGTCTTTAATCTGTTACATCATTTTGAACATACCGGCAGCTCAGTTGCCGGTATGTTTGCTTTATAGTCTCTCCATTCCATCAAGTTTGACACGATTTGAAGAAATTCTGGCACAATTGAAAGACATGGCGTGCACTTGTATGATTCATATTTGGAGTGTTAAATGTTCACCTGTTCCCGCAGGCCATTGTAAACCATCCAATCAATAAATCTTTATGAAAAAAATTTTATTTAACGATGGCGGTTGTACCCGCCAAAATCTCAATCCTCATCAAAAGAGATTATTAAAGAGGATATTTTTTTCTTTCCTGTACGGCTTCGTGTGTATGTTGTTCGCGGTGCAGGTAAGGGCCCAAAGCACCATTGTTTCCGGCGTTGTGACCAATGACAAAAAAGAAACGCTTCCGGGTGTTACTGTAAAGGTTAAAGGTACAACAGTAGCTGTAGCTACTGATTTAAACGGAAAGTACAGTATTAATGCTCCAGCAGATGGTACTTTAATTTTTACCTTTCTGGGTTTTGCCGAACAGCAGGTGCAGATACAAAACCGTACCAGCATTAATATTCAACTGGCCGATGGTAGCACGGCCTTAAATGAAGTGGTTGTTGTTGGTTACGGCGTGCAGCAAAAGAAGGACCTTACCGGTGCAGTGTCTGTTGTAAAAGCCAGGGATATTCAAAAACGGCAGGCTACAACCGTTGCCGAGGCTTTACAAGGCCAGGCATCAGGTATTAAAGTACGTGGTGGCGGCCAGCCGGGTTCTGAAGCTCAAATTCAGATCCGCGGTTTGAAAAATCTTTCAAATACAAACCCGCTGTATGTCATTGACGGATTAATAACAACCGCCAACCGTGATTTTAATGCGAATGACATCGAGTCGGTTCAGATCCTTAAAGATGCTTCTGCAGCTGCTATTTATGGTTCAAGAGCCGCTAATGGTGTAATAATTATTACAACCAAAAAAGGAAAGAACGGGCCTATGGCTGTTAGCTTTTCCGGAAAAACTGGCGTTCAAACAATGCCACGTTACAAACTTGCCCAAACAGATGAGTTCTCAAGGATAAACTTTATGGCATATGACAATGCCAACGTACCACGACAAAACCTTGACCTTACAACAAATACCGACTGGCAAAAAGTAGCCTTCCGCACGGGCAATATACAGGACTATAACGCAAGTTTTTCGGGTGGCAGCTCTAACGGAAATTACTTTGTATCCGGCGGGTATTTCAGTAATAAGGGTACTGTTATCAGCACTGATTTTAACAGGATCAACTTCAGGGTAAACACCCAGGGCAAAAAAGGCATTTTCACCATTGGCGAAAACTTAGCTTTAAGCAAAGCTAAAGCCAATGAAATTTCCGGAAACCCTATTATTGATGTTATCCGGATGCTGCCTACTATCCCCGTTTACAATGCTGCTAACCCCGGAGGTTACGGTTATGGCGATGAAGCGAAGGCTCGTACATTTGGTACCAACCCACTTGCTATTGCCAACCTGGAAGATCGTATTAATGAGAACCTGCGTATCCGTGGTAACTTATTTGCGGAACTGCAATTTATGCCGTGGTTAAAATACCGCCTAAATCTTGGTATCGAAACCAGTGATGATCATTATAAATACCTGCGTAAAGAGGGCAACTGGACACTTAACCAGTCTTATGATCCTGCAATTGCCAGTGAAAACCGGGCCGAATCAACATCTGGCCTTATTGAACATACCTTAAGCTTCAATAAAACATTTGGCAAACATGTAATTAATGCCGTTGGCGGCCAGTCATACCAACGCACCAATTACGCCCAGATCTCGGGTACAAAACGCAATATACTGGTGAATAACGGTTCCTATTACGATGTACTGGACCAGGGTAATGAGCCGCAAACAGGCGGTTACCGCAACCGTACCGACCTGATCTCATACTTTGGCCGCGTGGAGTATAGCTTTGCCGACAAATACTTGTTGAATGGTGTTATCCGTTCAGATGGTTCATCAAAATTTGGTCCGGCATATAAGTTTGGTACCTTCCCGTCTGTATCGGGCGCTTGGAGAATAAGCAAAGAAGATTTTTTTAAAGTAGCCTGGATAAATGACCTTAAACTAAGGGCCAGCTATGGTACGGTTGGTAGCAACAATATCGATCCATATGAGTATAACTCGCTGATAAATACATTTTCAACAGCGGTTTTCGGTGCCGACCAAACCGTGCTACAAGGCGCAACCCAGGTGCGATTGGCCAACCCTGATCTGCGCTGGGAAAAGCTTATTCAGCAGAATTATGGTTTAGATGCCTCGTTTCTTGATAACAAGCTAACCCTGTCTGCCGAATACTTTATCTCTAAAACAAAAGATGTGCTGATAAGATACCCGGTTTTGTTAACCACTGGTAATGATGGCGGTGATCCGCGTGTAAATGGTATAACATTGGGTAACCGTGGGTTTGAATTATCGGCCAATTACAGGCAGGATGTAACACCGGTAAAATATGGCATTGGCTTAAACTTCACCACGCTTAAAAACAAAGTGCTTGATCTGGGTTACAGTAAAAATAAAACTTACGTAGGTAACACTGTTACCGAAGTTGGCCAGCCCATTGGCATGTGGTATGTTTTAGAAACCAATGGTTTGTTCCAGAACCAGGCCGAGATTGATAACTATAAAAACAGCAAAGGCCAAACGATACAACCGGGCGCCAAACCAGGTGACATCAGGTTTAAGGACAATAACGATGACGGACAAATTACCAACGACGATAAGAAGGTAGTGGGCAGTCCATGGCCTAAATATGAACTGGGCCTTAACTTTAATGTATCCTATAAAGGCTTTGAGTTTTCTATGGATTGGTTTGCCTCTGTTGGCGCCAAAGTATTTAACGGCCCGCGCAGCGTAACAGATAGGTTTGATGATAATTCCAACTACCGCGCTGGTGTACAGCCCTGGACACCGGAAAACCCGAATACTTCTACTCCAAGAGCTTACTATGCATCAACGCTTAATTCAAGGGGTGATAGCGACAGGTGGCTGGAGAGCGGAAGTTTTGCACGCATGAAATACATTGGCCTTTCATACCGCCTGCCAGCGTCGCTTGTAAAGAAAATAGGATTTGATAACGCGTTGGTTACGTTATCCGCACAAAACCTGCTTACCATCACCAAATATAAGGGCCTCGACCCTGAATTTAGCAATGGAAGTATTTTTGAAAAAGGCTATGACTTTGGTGCTTTCCCTAACCTGAAAACAGTTTCTCTGGGCCTAAACTTCGGATTTTAACAGAAAAGACATTATGAAACGTAATATTTTAAAAATAACATTCCTGGTTGTTTTATGTGTTGCCACATCTTGCAAAAAATCATTGCTTGATCAAAACAACCCAAATACCCTGTCGCTTGAAGCTTTCTGGAAAACAGAAAACGATGCGCAAAAGGGTTTAACTGCAGTTTATCACATGTTTTACCAGCCGGGCGGGTGGGGCCGCTGGATGTATTTCAGGCTCGACCTTACATCTGATGAAGGGTTTAGTAACAGCCCCTGGATTGAGCTTGGCGACTGGACGCGTTTCCAATATATCAACTATAACTTTTGGGAAGGCAACGTAAATACTTACCGCGACACCTATAAAGCAATCTTTAGGTGTAACCAGGTATTGGCCAATGTTCCGAATATCCCTTTTCAGGATGCTTCAAAAAAAGAGCAGATTTTGGCACAGGCCAAGTTTTTACGTGCATTTTATTATTACTATGCCGCCATACTTTGGGAAAATGTACCGGTAATTACTACACCGCAAACTCCCACAGACCTGCCGCCTGCAGGTACGCTTGCCCAGGTGTGGGCTCAGGTTGAAAAAGATTTGACAGAAGCAGCCGCCGCTTTACCGGGTCAATACGCTTCGGCAACAGATCTTGGTCGCCCAACTAAGGGAGCCGCGCAGGCTCTATTGGCCAAAGCGCTTATGCAACAGCACAAATGGACTGAAGCAAAAACCGCGCTTGACTATTTAGTAACAGGCGCGGGAAAGGCCAATTATGATTTGGTTGACTATAAAGCAAACTTCCGTGCCGATAATGAAAATAATAAAGAATCGGTATTTGAAATACAGTTTTCTGACGCCAACAAAACCGCCGAAGGCGATGGCCCCAATTCCAGTATGGGTATTAGCCGCCCGCAGTTTTTTGCACCAAGAAGCATTGGCTGGTCTGACGGTCAGGCACGTTTCTGGTTAGTATCAGCATTTAAAACCGAGAAGACCATAGATGGCGGAATTGACCCGCGCCTGCGTTATACTTTGTTTTACCCTGATCTGGAAAAAGATTTCGGCGATAAAACCTACGGCCGCAGCTGGCAATGGAACGCTGATGAGTGCTGGTTTAAAAAATACTCGCGCGATTATTACCGTACCAACGAAGATTATTTTAGCCAGGTAAATAATCGGGTTATTCGTTATGCCGATGTGTTATTGATGTATGCCGAAACCCTGAATGAGCTTGGTCAAACCGCTGATGCTTATCAATACGTGAACCGGGTAAGGGCACGTTCAAAAATGGCAGAGCTGGCGACCGCCTATCCGGCGATCGGTACCGATAAAACACTGTTTAGGGAACGTTTAAAAGTGGAACGAGCATTGGAGCTTTGCGGTGAAAGTGTACGGTGGGCCGACTTAAAACGTTGGGGTGATTTGGATAGCCAGGGCGCCGTAGATAAAGTTGCCGCCCGTGACCCTGACTTTAAAAACTTTGTGGTTGGCAAAACTATCAGACTGCCATTGCCTCAGGTAGAGGTGCAGAACAATACAAATCTTAAACAAAACCCCGGTTATTAATTTGTTGCCGCTGTTTGTTAAAACGGGCGATAGGCAGAGTCGCTGTTTACCGCCCGTTTAATAACCTTTAAAACGCACTTACCGCTTCTTAATGATGATTAATATTTATAAAGTAAAATGCTGCCTGGCGTTAGGGCTGTCAATAACTATTCTTTCTTCCTGCTCGGCGCAGCAAGGTGTTACTCAGCCTGTAAAACCACCCACGCTTCCAATAGCAAAGGGCGAATACATTAATCCTGTTTTTACACCGATACTGGCCGATCCATCTATTATAAAAGATCCCAAAACAGGTATGTTTTATGGTTATGGAACAGAGGATAACTGGGGCGATGGTAATGGAAGCCATCTTGTTGCCGTAGTTAAATCAAAAAACTTAAAAGACTGGATATATGTAAACGATGCCTTTGTCACTAAACCCAACTGGAAAGCTAATGGTGGCATCTGGGCACCGGATGTAAACTACATAGATGGTAAATTTTATATGTATTACTCTTACTCGGTATGGGCGGATGCTAATCCGGGAATAGGGCTTGCTATTGCGGATAAGGCTGAAGGCCCGTTTGTTGACGCAGGTAAATTGTTTACCACAGCAGAAATTGGCACACCTGCCGCAATTGACCCGTTTTATATATCAGAAGGTGGTAAAAAGTATTTGTTTTATGGTAGCTACAGCGACAAGGACCATAACGGAACCTGGGCGGTTGAACTTGCAGCTGATGGTAAATCGGTGCCTGATCTCACAAAAAAGACAAACATTGCGGCCGGTGATTTTGAAGGCGTAATGATCTACAAAAGGGGCGATTACTATTATTTCTTCGGATCAAAAAACAACTGCTGCGACGGTGCCGCAAGCATATACCAGGTTAGGGTAGGGCGGTCTGCCAATTTGCTTGGACCTTATTTAGACAAGGACGGCAACAAACTCACGGTGAGGGGGAGTGGTACACTGCTTATTAAGCGGAATGATAGATTTGCCGGCCCGGGTCATAATGCCCCTATTATGAGGGATGACGCCGGAACAGACTGGTTTTTATACCATGCTATTGAAAGCGGAAACCCAACTGTACCAACAGGCGCCAACCGCAGGGTACTTATGCTTGATAAGCTAACCTGGAATAATGGCTGGCCCGAAATAAAAGATGCAACACCGTCGGTTACTGCGCAGCAAGCTCCCGTTTTTAATTAAGGTCAAACTTAATATCAATCAGCACATCAAAATTGAACACATTATAAAATTATGAAATTACGCTTATTATTTTCACTGCTATGGTGTACTGTACTGTTTAGTGCTTGCACAGAGAACGCTAAGAATGCTACCGCCGACCGTGCGGTTTGGACCAAAGAACAGGCAAATAACTGGTACAAAAAACAACCATGGCTTGTAGGAGCTAATTTTATGCCCAGTACGGCTATCAATCAGTTAGAGATGTGGCAGGCGGATAGTTTTGATACGCTTACTATAGATAAGGAACTGGCGCTTGGACAGTCGATAGGTATGAACACCATGCGTGTTTTTTTGCATGACCTTGCTTTTGAGGAAGATTCAGCAGGGTTTATCAATCGGGTTGACAAATTTTTACAAATAGCCAACAAACATAAAATAAAGCCAATGCTGGTAATATTTGATTCATGCTGGGATCCGTTTCCCGTTACAGGAAAGCAACGTGCGCCAAAACCATTTACGCACAATTCGGGATGGGTGCAAAGCCCGGGGCAATTGGCGTTGAAAGATACAACACAAAGGCCAAGGCTTGAGCATTACATAAAAAGAGTGGTAGCTCATTTTGCTGCCGATGACAGGGTTTTGGCCTGGGATGTTTGGAACGAACCCGATAACATGACCGGCCCGTCATATGAAAAGGTAGAATTGAAAAACAAGGTTGATCTGGTAATTCCGCTGCTGAAAAAATCATTTGAATGGGTGCGTTCGGCTCATCCGTCGCAACCGGTAACATCAGGCATTTGGGTGGGTAATTGGTCAGACTCTACAACATTAAAACCTATTGAAAAATTACAATTATCACAATCAGACGTAATTACCTTCCATAATTATGACAAAGCTGATGAATTTGAAAAACGAATTGTACAATTACAACGTTATGGTAAACCAATTATATGTACAGAGTATATGGCCCGCCCCAATGGCAGTACTTTCGCCACGTTTTTGCCTATTGCAAAAAAATATCATGTTGGCATGTATAACTGGGGTTTTGTAAATGGGAAAACACAAACAATATACCCATGGGATAGCTGGACTAAAACGTATACAGCTGCGCCACCACTATGGTTTCATGACATTTTTAATACCGATGGTACGCCATACAAAAAAGACGAAACAGACCTTATAAGGAAATATACCGAAGAAGTTAACGGAAAAAGATAAAGCAAAACGTTATAAGATAAAAGCGTCGTAATTATTGTTATGGCGCTTTTTATGTTACCGGAAAAAATGGAATGGCTGCTTTAGCGAAAAACCAGGAAAAATTATTAGCTCAAAGAAGAAATTAGTGCATTTGGCACTTTATCCGGTGTTATGCATCGTTAAATGCATTTACTATTTAGGGGTTCTCAAAAATTATCTTATCAATTTAAACTGCGGCGATATCAAATGGCAGTTTCCTGATCCGTTTGCCAGTTAAATCAAATATGGCGTTTGTAAGTGCCGGTGCAAATGCAGGCAAACCAGGTTCGCCAACTCCGCCTGCGTCTGCATCGTTTTCCATAATATACACTTCCGTTGGGGGGATGTCATTTATTCTGGGCATCTTATAATCATAAAAGTTTCGTTGTTCCACCAGGCCGTCTTTAAAAGTGATCTCGTGAATTGTTGCGGCGCCCAACGCCATAACAATGCTTCCTTCTACCTGCGCTTTTATAATATCCGGATTTACGTACCAGCCGCAATCCATAACCGCCCACACTTTATCTATCCTGATTTTCCCATCCGTGTTTCTCGAAACCTTTACAATCTGACCTACAGTGCTTGAAAAGCATTCTGTTATAGCGCAGCCATAACCCTCGTTTTTCTTCCTGCTTTTCCATCCGGATACCTCCTCCATTTTATCGATAAGGCGCTGGCATCGTTCATCGTTAAGGTATTGTCGTCTCAGGTCTAACGGATCTTTACCCGCGGCGTGTGCCAGTTCATCTAAAAAGCTTTCATAAGCAAAACCGTTTGTGGAGGCGTATACCGAGCGCCACCACATTGTTGGAATAGGCGTTTCAAACTGCACTTCGGCAAAGCTGATATTTTTAATGGTATCAAAGTAAGGCTTTAAAAAACCTTCTGAAGTGCTGCGATTGGCCTGGTTTGTTTTTCCGCTGCGCCAGTGATCATTATTTTGGCCGGCCATTGCAAATTTGGCCGCGCTGATATTGCCATCCTTAATTACGCCCTGGCAACGGTATGTTATTCCCGGGCGATACGGCCCTTGCGTGGCATCATCCTCTCTTGTCCATATAACCTGCACCGGAGCAGCTATCTCTTTAGAAATCATAGCTGCCTCATGTGGGTAATCCATAAAGGCTTTTCTGCCGAAACCGCCACCAAGAAAGGTCATGTTAACCGTTACTTTTTCCTTTGGCCAGCCTAATTGCTCGCTTATATATTCTTGTACCCATTCAGGAGCCTGTATAGGCCCCCATATCTCCAGTTTATCCTGCTGATAATGCGCTACACAATTTACAGGCTCCATAGCACTATGTGACTGGTAGGGCGTTTGGTAAACAACATCCAGTTTATTTACGGCATTCTGCAGTATGGCATCAGGATCTCCTACCTTTTTTAATATCAGGCCATCCTCAGTATGAAGTTTCTCTTGCTGGCGCTTAAATATCTCCGCGCTATCCAAATGCTCAAAACCGGTATCGTCCCATTCTACGCGCAAAGCTTTTTTTCCCTGTAAGGCAGCCCAGGTGGAGTCGGCTACAACGGCTACACCTTCCCGAAATGTTTTGAAAACACCCATCCTTACTTTAAAAACGCGTTTTACACCAGGTACCTTTAGTGCAGCTGTGTCATCAAAACTTTTAACCTTACCTCGTAAACGCGGGTTGCGCACAACGGCGGCATACATCATTCCTGGCAACTTTTTATCTAAACCAAAGCCGGCTGTGCCATTGGTTTTCAAAGGGGTATCTTGCCGGTGAAGCGGTTTGCGGATCAGTTTATATTCAGATTTTTGCTTTAGTGTTACATCTTTAGGCGGTTCCAATTTTGAAGCGTCTGCAACCAGTTCGCCATAATGAAACTTTTTACCCGATGGACGGTGAATAACATTGCCCGACTCGGCATAGCATTCTGTAGCCGGAGCTCCCCATTTGGCTGCGGCTGCGGTTATCAACATGTTACGCGCGGTGGCGCCAAGTTTTAACAGATTCTTATAAGACCCACGGATAGTAGAGCTGCCCCCGGTGATCTGGTTGCCGTATTTTTCTTTATTACCAGGTGCAAATACAATATTTACGTCATTAAGATTTACTTCCAGTTCTTCTGCAAGTATCTGCGGAACAGATTGGTAAGAACCCTGGCCCATTTCGGCCCGGTGGTCCACAAGAGTAACTTTACCATCAGTATCTATCCTGATCCAGGCATTGAGTTCAATGACCCCGTCGGCTATGGCGGCGCCAATTACTTCTGGTTCCTTCCCATTTGATGAAAAAGAAAAGCCCAAACATAACGCGGCCCCCGTAATGCCGGTAGCCCTTAAAAAATTCCTTCTGGAAATATTATTTGTACTCATGGTAAACGGGTTTGAGTGATCAATTGTGTTGCCTGTACTTATTTACCTTTTGGTGCATAAGCACCTGTGGTAAGCCACGTTATCCAGGCTTTTTTGAAAGCAGCATGGCTCATCGGCGGCAGCGTCCGTCCTTCGCCGGGGTTCCATGCTGCTAATACAAGGCCGTCATCAGCATGTGCTATCAGTTTCTTTATGTCTTTGTTGCCGTTTCGTTTCAAATCAACAAGTTGCTGTGCCAACTGGCGCGGTGTTTTGCCCTGAAAGACCATCTTCATGTTGGCCGGTGGCAAATGCCAGTTGGGGTTTCCCGGAGGGGCATGTAAACCAGGTGTATTGGTTGGCTGGTGGCAATTAGAACATTTCATAGCGTAAACACCTTTGCCATCAACACCACGTTGCGGCGACATGGTATGCAAGTGGCTGTCATCGCCCTGTAAGGGTATATTTCCAGACGGGTGGCAGTTCATGCAGCGCGCGCTCATCAATACAGCATACACCTTTTTAAAAGCTTTGACAGAAGTAACACTATCTTTTTTTATTACAACGGAATTGTTTTCCAGAGCATCCGGTTCATCAAAACCAAATGCCATAATGCTAACCATCGTTGCAATTGCTCCAATAGTAATAAAAGCTTTAACGGGCACTAAGTATCTTCTTTGGTTTACGAATGTATTTTTCATTTGCTCGCCCCTTCCTTTCTCTGAAGAGCCGCAGCTGTGTGGATAGCTTTACGGATACGCTGGTAGGTTCCGCACCGGCAGATATTTCCGGCCATAGCGCTGTCAATATCAGCATCTGTGGGATCAGGGTTTTCACGTAAAAGAACAGCTGCAGACATGATCTGACCGGAATGACAATAGCCGCATTGAGGAACGTTTTCCTGGTTCCATGCAATCTGTGCCGGGTGGTCATTATTGTTTGACAGACCTTCGATCGTTGTAATCTTTTGACCATCAGCGCGGCTAAGTTTGGTAACGCATGAGCGTACTGCTTCGCCATTAAGATGGATGGTACAGGCGCCACACTGAGCTACGCCGCAGCCATACTTAGTACCAGTAAGGCCGATGATATCCCTTATTACCCATAATAAAGGCATATTAGGATCGGCATCAATACGATAGTCCTTTTGGTTAACATTTAAAGAGATCATACTTCGTGCATCGTTACCGTATATTGTTCAATTATAGATTCTTGCAGCTTCCGGGTTTAAATTTGATACTAATTATCCGGTATTTAAATATACTATTTGCTACTGATAACTTCACAGGAATATTGCCAGTCATATCAGGCACTAACGCGTGTAAATTACAATTGGCTGCTGCTCAATAGCCTTAACTAAAAAAGCAGAAGAGAAACTGAAATTTTGATGGCTTTCCTGCTCAATAGGTTTCGCGATTAAACAAAAATCGGTACTGCGCTTTAAAATGTTGTTATACAGATTCTGTTTTACTTACCTATATTACTGATTTATGTTAAAGGAATACAACTTGGGTAAACTTATAATGATAATAATTATTGAACTGAATGATATTCCTCGTCCGTAACCGGTTCTAACCAATTCACCGGCCCCCCTGGTGAGTTATTGGTAATTACGATATGGGTAAGGCTGCCGTCGCTGGCTGCACCATGCCAGTGTTCAACATTTGATGGTATAACAACTACGTCTCCTTTGGTGAGTTGCCTTGCTTGCTCGCCACGTTTCTGGTAATAACCCCGGCCATCTGTAACCAGTAAGATTTGACCGGTGGCGTGTGTATGCCAGTTGTTGCGGCAGCCAGGTTCAAAAACCACATTGCCCACGCTGTATGTTCCTGTTTCGTCTGCAGGTACTAAAATGTTAACCCAGGCTGTGCCGGTAAAATAATCAGCCGGTCCTTGATTGCCTTGAGGGAAAATAGTGTTTTGGTCTGATGTATTCATGATTGTTTTTTATTGATGCAAAACGCCTGGCTTTATGCCGGCAAAAATGGGCTCAACCTCGGTCAATTCAAGCGACCTGACCATACTTTTGGTTACTTCCTTGTACTTTTTAAAATGAGCGGTTTCACGATGCGCCGCATATGCTGCGCTGTCTGCGTAGATTTCCATAACCGTTATATGGTTGGGCCTGGTTTTATCTGTGACAGAGAAAAGCATAAGTACGCCCGGCTCTGCCCGTAAAGAGGTTTCTCCAACTTCTTTTACTGCAGCTTTATAGTTTTCTAATTGTGCAGGATCAATTTCTATCCGGGCAATCCGTATCATTTGTTTTTTATCCTGTGCAAAACTTTGTACCATGGCAAACATGGTAATAGCGATAGTTAGAAAAAGTGTCTTTTTCATAAATTTATACGGCTTCATATTGTTTAGGATCATGTTCCAACCAGTTTCTGTAAATGTTCGGGATAGCGGGCGCCTTCTATTTTGATTTGAGAAGCGGCATCCGTTATCTGTGCAAGGTCATCAGTTGTTAGTTCAATGTCAACAGCACCCAGGTTTTCTTTTAAACGGTGTAATTTGGTAGTTCCGGGAATGGGCACTATCCATGGTTTTTGCGCCAAAAGCCATGCCAACGCAATCTGGGCAGGAGTAGCCTGTTTTTGTTCGGCTATACTGGTTAGCAAGTTTACCATTACCTGGTTAGCCGATCTCGCTTCAGCGGAGAAACGTGGTACAATATTTCTAAAATCGGTTTTGTCGAACGTCGTATTTTTATCGATGGCCCCTGTCAGAAAGCCTTTGCCCAGGGGACTAAAAGGAACGAAGCCGATCCCCAATTCTTCCAATGTAGGCAAGATCTCGTTTTCCGGTTCGCGCCACCAAAGGGAATATTCACTTTGCAGGGCGGCGACAGGCTGTACGGCGTGGGCTTTACGAATAGATTGCGCGCCTGCTTCTGACATGCCAAAGTGTTTTACCTTCCCTTCGCTGATCAGGTCTTTAACCGTTCCTGCTACATCTTCCATTGGTACTTTAGGATCAACACGGTGTTGATAAAAAAGGTCGATATGATCTGTTTTTAGTCTTTTTAATGACTCCTCGGCAACTTGCCTGATGCGTTCAGGCCGACTGTCCACACCTTTCGTTGGGTCGCCGTCCAGAAAACCGAATTTGGTCGCGATAACAATCTGATCACGATAAGGCGCAAGCGCCTCGCCTAACAATTCCTCATTTTTAAAAGGACCGTATGCTTCGGCGCTATCAAAAAAAGTAACACCCTGTTCCACAGCCGCATGAAGCAGTTTTATTGCCTCATTTGTTTCTGTAGCCGGGCCATAGCCGAAGCTTAACCCCATACAGCCCAGTCCTAAAGCAGATACTTCCAGTCCGCTTTTTCCCAAAGTTCTTTTTTTCATGTTTATATTGGTTATTAGAAGATTTATCTGTTACAATACAAAGGTGAGGCCTATTTTTTATCAGATTGTTATATGTATTACTGTATTAACTACCAATATCACTGATTGGTTGGTTTCGGCAGGAATAAAAAAAAATATGATAGAACACAAGCTTAAGAAAGGAGGCGTTAACTCAGGCTAAGAGTTTAAAGATAAGTAACGAATTAGAGCATCAATTAATTGCTAATTAATCCAATACAGACATAGCCAATTTAATAATGTCATCAAAAACAGCTTTATCATTGGTTGATTTGGCTGTTACCCGCATTCCTTTTACGGTGTTGAAAGTAAAGCGGGCAAGCGCCCGGGCATCCTGTGGATTGGTGATCTCGCCGGTGTCCTGACCTTTTTTGATAACGAGGTAAAAGGCGTCTTCAACCTGTTGGTCATTCTGGCAGATCATTTCGTTCACCTGGCGGTCGTGCGGGGCTACTTCAACTTCGGCATTCACCATAAAACAGCCTTTATGGGTCTGGTCATTCAGCAATCCGCTGGAAATATACTCCAGTATTTGTTTAATTGTTTCTTTGGCCGGCAAAACACTGCTGATAATCTGGCAAATTTTGCCCGATGCGGTACTTTGATAACTCTCCAAAGCTTTGATAAACAGGGTGTGTTTATCCCCGTAAGTATCATAAAGACTTGACCGGCTAATACCCAGCCCATCTACAAGGTCCTGCATTGAGGTACCATTATACCCTTTTAACCAAAAAAGGTTAACAGCCTTGTTCAGTACTTCATTTTCATCAAAATCTTTAGTCCTTGCCATAACCAGGAATAGCTTTGCTATATAAGGCAAAGCTATTCAATTTAAATAATTTATTAAAACGCAGTTAGTTATCGTACACCGCCACTTGCCAGCAGGGCTTCTCCGGTTAACCAGCGGGAATCTTCAGAAGCCAGGAAAACAGCCACCAGAGCGATATCTTCTGGTTGTGCTATGCGACCCAGGGGAGCAGTGCGTTCAGTTTCTGCCTGGAAATCGCTACCGATGAAGCCGGCTGTGTGCGTTCCTTCGGTTTCTACCATGCCCGGATTGATTGAGTTAACCCGGATCTTTTTAGGTCCCAGTTCTTTAGACAATACAAGGGTAATTGCATCAACCGCACCTTTTGTTGCAGTATAAATAGAGCTGCCAATAGGAGCAATGTTACTTACCACAGAACCAATGTTAATAATGCTGCCTCCGTTTTCATTAAAGTTTTTCAACGCACCCTGTGTGGTAAGCAATAAGCCAAGCACATTAGTGTTAAACTGGCTATGAAAATCTTCTTCAGTAATTTGATCAATCGCACCGAATTTGTAAACACCGGCATTGTTAACCAGGATGTCAACTGCGCCAAAGGCCTTGCTGGTTTCTTCGAACAAACGGCTAATATCATCTGCTTTGGAAACATCTCCCTGTACAGCTATAGCTTTACCTCCGTTGGCAACAATATCTTCTACCACTTTATCAGCACCAGCCTTTGCAGACGCGTAATTAACTACTACAGAAGCTCCGGCTTCTGCCAGGCTTTTGGCTATACCTGCACCAATACCTTTTGATGCCCCAGTGATAACTGCTACTTTATTTTCTAATTTTTTCATTTTCGAAATGATTAATTTTTTATATTTGGAATAATCGTTCCGCAAATATATATCATATCGGAACAATCGTTCCGATATATGTGAAATATTATGTTTTAATGACAATAGAACGGCTTGCTTAAACAGCATCTAAGTATGAAATACTTAGTAACTGATACGATAGATCACTTAGGTGAGAGGAAAGCGAATATGATTTTACTAAGCCTTATTCGGGTTGAATGACCATAGTTCTGAAAGGGGATATCATTACATATGCTGCACATGCAACCCGATCTGTAATGTTGGATAAGATTTTTACAACATTGAAAATGAAAATCCGCTGCCTGTTGTAATGGCAGCGGATTTTTCAAGGGCTATTTACTCCTGTTGTAAACTATCCAGGATAGGTTTTTTTAAACCAGATATAATATTTTGTTCCGGTTTAATAAGTTCAAGAACTTCAATTTTATTATCGCCGTGTTTTAGCCATTCTGCAGGCAGATATATAGTTTGCTGAGGGCCAATATTCCAGTAACGCCCCAGGTTATGCCCATTAACCCAAATCACACCTTTTCCCCATTTACTCATATCCAGATAAGTATCTGCGAGGGTATCTAATTTAAAGTGTCCGGTTTTAATAGCAGGTACATTTTCCAGAGATTTACCGGGCTGGTATGTTATTTTATTGATATCATCAAAGGGTAAACTAAACATTTGCCAGTTTTTTAATTCGATACCGTCAAATAAAACTTTATCAGTTATACCTTTTGTGTTTTGCAAAAGATATGGTCCAAAATTGATCCTGCCCAGGTTTTCTACCAGTATATCAAGTTGTACTTTGTTTTTTGATACGTTAATAAAAAGACTATCCTGTTTCAGCCTCCTGTCTAATACGCCTATACGTTTGCCGTCAATAAATACAATGCCGTAATCACGCAAGCCGTTGATCTTAAGTAATCCTTTTTTGGAGTTATTAATTGTTGTACGGTACAAAACAAAGCCATAGGCCTGGTTAACGTCTTCAAATGTAAGCGGCGTTTTATTAAGCTTTGGAGCCGGCAGTACGTTAAACAAGCTGGTCGATTGTAAAAGCTTGATCGCGGGAAGTTCCATAGCTGCTTTAGCGGCGGGAACTTCGGGCAGGGTTTGTGACGGAGGAAGGTGTTTCCTGATCACTTCCCTGAATTTCATGTATTTATCGGTGGCGTTGCCGGCTTCGTCAAGCGGGGCGTCATAATCATAACTGCTTATTTGCGGCTCAAACGGACTACTGTCATTATAGTTGGCTCCGTTCATAAAGCCGCGGGTAGTTCCGCCGTGAAACATATACATGTTGATAGAAAGGCCGGCGCCCAGCACCGAATCTAATTTAGGAAGATATTTTTCTGCCGGTACAGTGTGATGTTTGGTTTCCCACCAGTCAAACCATGCAGGGTACCACTCGGCAATAAAGAATGGCCCTTTACCATCATGGTTTTCTTTGATCAGTTTTTTAACCTTGCTTACATCGTCTACTCCGTTAATAGCCGGCAGCAGGCCAGGCAAATGCCCGTCTTTTATAGCCGGCTCCGGATCGCAGGTGTATAATTGCCCGTCAAAGCCGGCAGCAATAAACATTTTGCGGTTTAGGGCCAGGTAATCTTTGTCGTTGGAATATGAGCCATATTCATTTTCAATTTGAACCATCAATATATTGCCGCCATGATTTATTTGAAGAGGTGCCAGTTGTTTTCCTACTTCTTTTATATACAGTTCGTACTCCTTTAAATACTGCGGCTCTTTACTACGTACCACCAATCCCTTCTCTTTTTCGAGCCAGTAAGGGTAGCCTCCAAACTCCCATTCTGCACAAACATAAGGGCTCGGGCGTAAAATAACCCACAAACCTTCCTCTCTCGCAATTTTTACAAAGGCTGCAATGTCATTATTGCCCGTAAAATCAAAGTGCCCTTTTTGTGGTTCGTGAACATTCCAAAATACATAGGTGCCAATGGTATTAAGCCCCATAGCTTTAGCCATTTTCAGCCTTTGCCGCCATGCTTCGCGGGGCACACGTGTATAGTGCATTTCGCCCGATATAATTTGAAAAGGCTTGTTGTCGAGCAAAAACGCAGTGTCACTGAGGGCAAAAGTATGCTGAACATTTTGAGCATGTAGTTCCGTATATATAAAAAGGGCAACAAAGAGGGTTAATAGTTTTATAATTTTCATAAATTGAATTGATATAATTTTTGCGGGATAATGGTTATTTTACTGTTAATGTTATGACTGACGGTTTAAGCTTATCGGCGCTGAATTTTATCTGTACTTTACCGGCTTTGCCGGTAACCTGTACATAAGCCAGTAAACGCCCGTGCAACGCTTTCCTTTGGCTGGCCTGGTAGCTTTCATGACTGCTGTTACTGCCGTTTTCCAGACCCAACAATTTGGCCGGGCCGGTTATGGATACGCTTACCTCGTTATCGGCGGTAAATACAGGATTGCCGTCTTTATCGGTAATGTATACTTCAATCTGGCTCAAGCCCTTTGTGTTAGTTGCAAATGACGTTTTATCAGTTATTGTATTTAGCTGGTAAGCTTGCCCGGCTGTTCTTATGGAATTGCTGCATGCTTCAATTCCGTTATTATATCCTTTAACTACAAGTTCGCCGGGCTGGTAATCCACTTCCCATGAAGGCATCCGCTCCTTTGCAGAGGCGCGTAACTGTTTACCCAGCGATTTGCCATTTAAAAACAATTCTGCTTCCTGGCAATTGGTAAAGCAATCTACTTTTATTTTACTGCCTGCCTGCCAGTTCCAAACCGGTTCGGCTGTTCGGTGGCTCCACATGCCTTTATCATCAGCTGTTGTAATTTCACGGGCGCCTATATAAATCATAGGCTTTGCCGCCCAAAGGCTTTGCCTGAAAAAATATTCAGGTTTTTTGAAACCGGCCAGGTCAATAAGACCGGCTCCGTTGCTTCGCTGGGGCCATTTACCGGCTTCGCCAAGGTAGTCAATTCCTGTCCACAGGTATTGGGCCCAGATGTACTCGTTACTGTCAACCGCGTTCCAGGCACGTTGCTGCATGCCGTTTTCGCTGCCATAAATTATACGGTTGGGGTATTTTTTATGGTCTTCGGGATAGCGATACTCCTGATAATTATAGCCCACAACATCCAGTACATCCGGATAGCCCACTTCATTTGACATTACAGCACCTGCTAATGCGGCAGTTACCGGCCGGGTTTGATCAATAGCTTTAACCGCTGTAACCAGTTGTTTTGCAATTGGGGTGAGTTCACTGGCTGCAGGGTGATCAGGGAGGTAGCCTTTCCCATATATCTGTGGATTACGGCCGGTATTTAATACCTCATGTGTATAAGGGTCATTAGGATAATCTATTTCATTACCAATGCTCCACATAATGATTGAAGGATGGTTACGCGCCCGCAATACCATATCGCTGATATCCCGGTTTGCCCATTCTTTAAAATATTCGTGATAGCCGTTCTTGGAGGGGGTACCCACATTCCAGCCGGCTACCCATTTGTTTTTGCCCACTTCCCATTCATCAAATGCCTCATCCATTACCAAAAATCCCATTTTATCACACAGGTCATACAAATAATCGGCATGTGGATTATGGCTCAGTCTTAGTGAATTAACCCCGGCATCTTTCAATATCTTTAAACGACGCACCCAAACCTCCTGCGGAACGGCCACACCCAGCGCGCCCGCATCGTCATGGATACAAACGCCCTTGAGTTTAGTATTTTTATCGTTTAAAAAGAAGCCCTTATCCTTATCAAAACGGATGCTGCGGATACCTACGGCTTGCGCTACCTCGTCAATTTGTTTGCCATTGCGGCTAAGCGTAACCCGTAGTTTATAAAGGTTTGGGGTTTCGGTATCCCACAACTTAGGCGAGGTTACCTTTTGTTCAAATTCAACTTCCTGTGTACCGGTCTTTATATTTAACTGTTTTTGCTGAGATGCAACTATCTTATTCTCACTAAGCAAATTTATCTTTACTGTGATATTAGAATTCTTAACAATACTATTGGTAATGTTCACTTTAACTTTTGCAGTCGCCTTATCTGTCGAAACCTCAGACGTGGAGAATGCCACATCCCACAAGTTAATATGTACGGGATCTTTAACAACAAGGTAAACATTACGATAAATGCCCGAGCCGGTATACCATCTTGAATCCGCAAATTCGCTGTGATCAACTTTAACAGCTATTGTGTTATTTCCTTTTAAGTTTAAATAGGGGCTAAGCTCATACTGAAAGGAGATAAAACCATTGGGCCTTTTACCTAAGTAATGACCATTTATCCATACCTCGCTGTTTTTATATACACCGTCAAAATAAATGTATACCTGTTTTCCCTTCCAATTGCTATTACCGACGAAGCTTTTTTTATACCAGCCTATGCCTCCGGGTAAATAGCCCGTAGCACTTGCCCATTCATTGCTAAACGGGCCTTCAATACTCCAGTCATGCGGCAGATCAATTGATTTCCACTGAGTTTCGGCAGCAATGCCGCTGATACCTTTATCAATGTCGCCTTTATGAAAATTCCACGATGAATTAAATAAAGCGGGTTTGCCAGTATTTTGCGCTTTTAGCAGGCAAGGCAGCAACATGGTGCTGATAAAAAAAAGAAGGTGGATTTTATTTTTCATCAAGATAACCATTATTTAATGATACCTGTCAATGTAACGATGGAGCGGGCCGGGACAAGGTTTTTTATGCCCGTTATTTTAGCAGCCATAAGTTCGGCCGCCTGCGATGTTACGTACGACGAGGTAAACTGAACTTTGGTATTGTTGGTATCAAACCCGGTAATTACATCGTCGGCATTGGTATTAATAATAACTACAGTTAAATTCTTTCCATTTATAAATGCTGAGGTAAGCAGTGGCTTGTCTGTAGCTGACGAAACTGCAGCATCAATCCTTACTGCTCCGGGCGTTATAAATCTGCTGTAATTGCCCATGGCCCACAGCATTTTACTTGGGTAAAAGCTACCATCAGTTTTATTTTTATCTATATAGATGAGCCCATCCTTATAATCATAGGCCGAAATGGCTGTCCACCATTGCCAGGCCGAAACGTTTGCTACGGTTAGGTCAGTATGAATTACTGAAGCCAGGTATAAAGCAGCGTTAATGCCCAGGTCGCGTTTGTTACCGTCTATCTCGCTTGCGTTATCACCCAAAATACAATACTCCGATTGCCATAAATTAAGACCTTTTATTGCTGCAATACTATCGGCAAGTGCTTTACGAGCTTTTATGGCCGATGCCATTGGTGATGTAGTAAAATAGCTATGCGCCGTTATGGTGTTAACCCTTGGCAGATCGCCAATATAGTTTGCCGATCCGGGTTTAAAGAAATCTTTTATCTGGTTACCCTTGCCCGGCTTATCACCCGGGGAAAATAAATAATTTATACTTCCAGCCTCGCCTACGAGGATTTTTGAACTTACCTTATTGTTTATAAACTCCTTACTGATAGATCTTACCAGGCCGGCTATTTCGGTATTGTTATACGGGCAACCTTCTTGTCCACCATCGCTCCAGTCCCACTGCGGCTCGTTTATAGGGCTTATATAATCAAATTTAATTTTGCTTGTGTGTTCAATGCCTTTTACAACCTTTGCCAGGTATATAGCAAAGGCATTATATTTGTCAGGAGCAATATTCACTTTTCCGCCGGTTGCATAAGCCTTGCCGTTAATGGTAAACTGCACAGGCGGACTGTTACTAAAACCTAAAAATTGGTTTACCCCACGTTTTTTGGCTGCCTTTAAAAACCACATCTGGCCCGCCTGGTTTTGCCAGTTATAGCTGCCATCATTGTTTAAAAATGATTCGGCACGGCGCCATTCGTCTTTAATACCGCTTTGATCTGCTTGTTGTGCACTGCCTGCGCCGATATTAAACCTCCATAACGACAAGCCTATGCCTTTTGGCGAACCATTAGCATCGGTGTCACGGCTAAAAAGCAGGTCGGCAATTTTGTTTCGTTTATCATCGGGCCAGTTTCCCACAAACTGACATGACCACGCGTCAGATGCGCCAAAGTTGCTAATGGTTTGATAGGTTTTTGAAAAATTGATATTAATAGTAACCTCCTTAGCCTGGCCGCTTGCAAAAGAAATATTGGTACCTAAAGCGGTAATTGCTAAAAAAATATTCTTTATAATAGATCTTGGTATCATCGTAATTTAAATCAACAAATAAAACAGGGCACTATGGCCCTGTTTTATTGCAAAATTATTGTTGCACAATTTGCCATTGCTGGTTGTTCCCACCGTTCCACGGCCATTGTATTATTCCAGCCCCGTTGGCGGTTGATGCGCCATTAACATCAAGCGCAAGCCCACTGTTACGGTTTAAGGCTTTGTATACGCCATCGCTTGTGGCGGTAAGCTGCCATTGCTGGTTATTGCCCCCATTCCAGGGCCACTGTATTATTCCTGCTCCGTTGGTAACTGAACCTCCGTTAACATCAAGCGCCTGCCCGCTGTTACGATTGGTTATTTTATAATAACCGCCCCCATTGTTGGCTATAATCCATTGCTGGTTATTGCCTCCGTTTTGCGGCCATTGAATAATGCCCGCGCCATTTGCAGTTGAGCCCGCATTAACGTCAAGCGCCAAGCCACTGTTAATATTTAGAAAGCGATAGTAAGCGCCAGTATAAAATGTATCGGTACCACCGGCACCTACGCCCCAGCCGTATTTAATACGGCTTAAGCCCGATGCATTTGTTGTTGATACCGTGAGGCTGGTTCCTGTACCACTTAATTGCTGAATAGCATAGCTATCGCCGGTACGTATGCCCGGCCAGTAAACGGCGCCCATGCCAAATGCACGCACCTGGTTGGTAAGGCCTTGTAAGTAGGCAATTTCCTGGTCGCCGCCAATAGCACCGGTATAGTTTTTACCGCCGGTCATTGGTATACCAAATTCGGTTAATACCGCGCGACTACTGTAACTGCCAATATTACCCCTCAACCTGCTTTCCCATAGGGCGGCGGTGGTGTTGGTACCATTGCTGAAAAATGTATAATCATGGATGGATAACAGGCAGCCCGAAAATCGGCTGTCGGCGCCTACACCGGTAATATCCTGTGAGTAAGATGTACCACTGATGAGGATGCGCCCCTGAGGAATTGACGGGTAATTACTTAACCATTGAGCGCAAATTGTCGTCCAGTCGGTTAAGGTATATCCATGCGGTTCGTTAAAGATCTCAAAATACACGTGCGCGTTACTGCCGTATTTGGTAGTAATGGTTTGCCACATTGACCAAAACTCGGTAGTGTTGTCAATTTTACCATCTGCCGATGATTTAGCTTCCCAATAACCTAATATCACATTCATCCCTTTACTGAGCGCTTTATCAATAACCCCGGTATAAGAACCCCACCATGCTTGTGATACAGTAGAATAATTTACGGGAAGCCTAACCGTATTTGCACCAGTATTGGTTTGTATGCCTGTTAACACTGCGTCGGCTTTGGCTGATACGGTGGCATAGCTATCTGTCGAGGTAAGGCCGCTTAATACCAGTATGCCATCGCTGAAATTATCACCATCGGCCGCCCAGTTAACACCTTTAAGCGCGCTTGCCGGTGTTGAATCAAGTTTAATGGTCTTGTCTCCTGCCTTTGTAGCGTCCGGGCTTGATTGTTTTACGGCGATAGTGTCCTTTTTACACCCTGCCATTAAACAACACGCCGTTACTAATAAAATATACTGGTATTTCATAATTGCCGTAGGTTAGTATTGGTTAAAAAAGGGGGAAGAAAGAATTTCTCCCCCCCCGGGTATAGTTGTTATCAATAGCCGGCATTTTGCTGTAGCTGGCCACCAGATGCCTGAATTTCGGCCCTTGGTATAGGTAACCAGTAATGTTTGGGGGCAAAGGAACGACCATCTAAAGCTACTTTAGGGGTATAAATAAAGCTTCCATTCGCATTTTTGGTGATAATCACACCGCCGGCAGGTTTGTTTTCGGTAACGTCGGCAATTTTCCAGCGACGCACGTCATAAAAACGGTGCTCTTCAAATGCCAGTTCAACACGGCGTTCGTATCTCACAGCATCGCGCATTTGCGATTGTGAAAGCCCTGTTGCCAATGCCGGCATGTTAATTCCGGGGCGCGATCTGATCATGTTGATGGCAGTGCGTGCCGATAATGTTGAACCTGCAGGAACAGCATCAGGGCCATAAGCCTCATTGGCAGCCTCCGCAAAGTTTAACAGGATCTCGGCATAGCGGAAATAGATCCACGGCTGGAAGCCGGCATTACCCCATGGATTTTGAAGCGGGTATGCATCATTCATGAATTTTTTCAGATAATAACCGGTTTTAGTGGTATTCCAGTTATCGGGTCCATCTTTACTGTCTTTACCACCCGGAATAAAGGCATCTATGGTTTGGCCCCTGTAAGTAGCGCCATTATATAACACAGTTGCAGCAAACCTTGGATCGCGGTTTGTGTACGGGTGAGTAGGGTCATAGCCCGATGTTGGATCAGTAATAGGTTTACCGTTGTCCATTTCGTAATCGTCAACAAGGTTTTGCAGCGGGGTATTACCAGCCCAACCACCATAACCGTTTGGCCCGTTGGCTATTTCAAGGTGTGTATGGTTAGCGTTTTTGGTGTATAAACGTGCGAAAATAGTTTCGTTGGTTTGATTTATTAAAAACAGGTTATTGTAGCCACCGGTATATATGCCATATATATTAAGACCGATAACAGCCTGTGCCGCGGTAACCGCATTTGCCCAGGTACCTGCATTGTACAGTGGGCTTGCAGCATAAAGCAATAATCTCGATTTTAAAGCCAGTGCCGCTCCTTTGGTAGCACGGCCTAAAAGCCAGGTACCGTCATTATTTAAAGGGAGCTTTGAAGCAGCATCATCAAGCTGTGCTACAGCGTAGTCAATACTTTCCTTAATGCTTGCGCGCTTAAATAAAGCAGGATCTTGTAAGTTATCGGTTAGGTTAGTCACTTTATCGCCCACTAAAACAGCACCGCCGTAATTACGGATAATGTCCTGATAACGGAATGCCCTAATAAACTTTAACTCTCCTTCAATACGGGTTTTGTGTGCCGGGCTAAGTGGCATCTTTGGCAAAATGCTTAAAGCATAATTACACTCTCTTATACTCCTGTAGCTACGGCCCCAAAGTACGCCGGCGCCTCCTAAGTTTTCTGGTGCCAGTTGTCCTCTTTGTACAAGCCAGGTAGCATCATCATTGTTGTAAATTGATTCATCGGTAAGTGAGCTCCACATGCTGTATTCAAAGCCGCGGCCAAAACCAGGGTTTGAGCCATCTCCTTCTTTGTCTTGCAATCTCTCGCCAATGTACCGGTTAGTTACAAACGCCTCATAAACCGCAGTGTCTGATTCAATGGCAGAGGTCGCTATCCTATCCGTTGGTTTAACATTTAAAAAATCTTTTTTACATGCTGTCATGCTTAGCATACTGCCAATCACAAAATACAGCGGGGTTCTATATTTAAATTTCATTTCTGTCCTGATTAAAATTTCACGTTAACACCTAAGTTTATAATTCTCTGTTGCGGATAAAACTGGCCGCTGCTATTGGTTTGGTCCGAATAGTTTTGGGCGCCTCCAGTGGTTCCTTCAGGATCATAATCCTTCACTTTTGTAATCGTAAATAAGTTAAATGCACTTACGTATACCCTTAAACCAGTGACTTTAATTTTTGAAAGGAAAGCCGAGTTAAAGTTGTACCCTAACTGAACGTTTTTTAACCTAACAAAAGACGCATCATTAAGCCAGAAGGTGTTTGGATATAACCCACCGCTGATGGCGTTTGACGCACGATCAGGTACTCTTGGATAGGTGCCGTTCGGGTTTGTTGGGCTAAACCTGTTGTTGGCCCAGCTGCTGTAAAAGTTACCAATGCTGCCTGATTCCGGTAAAACATATTGGCTAACCTGGGCCTGACCTGAAAATAACACCGAAAGATCAAAGTTTTTGTAAGCGGCGTTAAGGCTTAAACCATAAGTAATTTGCGGAACATTACCGTATTTGGTACGGGTTTGATCATCGGCGGTTATTTGATTGTCGTTGTTATAATCCAGATATTTCAGATCTCCAACCTTAGTACCCGGGACATGTGGGTAGCTGTCAATCTCCTGCTGGGTGCGGAAAATGCCTATGCTGTTGTATAACAAATAGGTATTTAACGGCCGGCCTGTTTTGCTCTGGTAAGGTAAAGTGCGGCTGGCTTCATCAATAAAGATTACTTTGCTTTTGGCGTAGGTAATATTACCGCTTACACCCCAGGTTAACTCCTGTCCGGAATGGTTGTAACCTAACGTTGCCTCAACGCCTGAACTGTTAATCTTACCGATATTTTCAGATGGCACTAATGTCGTGTACGTGGCTGATCCATCATTATAGGGGTTTACGATACCCGAAGAGCCAGGAAGTGAAGCATTTCTTGTTGTAAGAATATCAGACCTTTTTTGCTTAAAGTAAATAGCTTCTAAAGTAAAGTTGTGCAGGAAGGTGGCGTTAATACCTACGTCCAGTTTTTTGGCTACTTCCCATGTAATATTAGGGTTTGCCAGTTTTTTAAGGCTAACATTAGGTTGAATAACGTTAGAAATTGCGGACGGATCAGTGGCCACAAAACCGTTACTAACCAAGACATAATTATCAAAATACTGAAAGTTGTCAACGTTATCATTACCCAATGAACCGTATGATGCCCTGATCTTCAAATCATCAAAAAAACCAACGCTGTTTTTAAACCAGTTTTCTTTGGAGATTCTCCAACCAACTGAAGCCGAAGGAAAGTAACCCCATTGTTTTCCTGGAGGGAATATAGAACTGCCATCAGCACGTAACTGACCTTCAAATAAATATTTTTCGTCATAGGCATAAGCCAAACGGCTAATCACGCTTCGGCGGTTATAGTTTGAGCTGTAACCGGAGTTCAGGTAGTCAGTAGCAGCACTTCCGCCTTGTGATAATTCCGGCAGTTGTGATGATAGATAGTTGTAACGCGTTGCATCAAAATATTCGCGATGAGTTTTGCTTTGTTCGTAACCCACAAAAGCGTTGATGTCATGCAAGCCATATTTCCTAACAAAGTTCAGCTTAATGTTTGAGGTAATTAGCGATTGATTGTCCTGCGATTCAAACAGTGTTGCTTTGTTATTATTACCGCCAACCACAACTTTAGGGTATGTATTAGTGGCCTTATCATATTTGTATAAAATGTAAGGAGTACTAAAGTTTTTATCAAAAGCGTCTGATCTATCAACAGAGAAAAAACCATCAAGAGATAATCCTTCAATACCCGGTATAGCATAACTGCCCCTTAAAATGCCATTGAAAACCTGCGTTGGGTTTTTGTTTATACCGCCGATATCGGTTACCTGTACTGCAGGATTGTTATTTTCAACACCGGTTGTTGGCAAGCCATTTGGGAAATAGGCGCCAATGGTAGGGTTTCCTCTGTATACTGAACGGAATACATTGCCAGCGCTGGTCCCCGGATACACCCTGTTTTCTTCACGGCCTGAAAGAGATAATCCTACTTTTAAGCGTTTAGTAACATTAGCATCAATATTTGAACGGAAATTGTACTGATGATATTTGGTAGCGCCGTTTTTGTATATCCCATCCTGATAAATGGTACCCAGCGATACGAAATATTTTACATCTTCACTACCACCGCCAATGGAAAGGCTATGCTGGTTTTGTAATGCAGTGCTCTTAAGGGTTTGCTTTTCCCAATCAGTATTTGGATAGTTAAGCGGGTCCGACCCATCTTTAAACTTCTGAATCTGTTCGGCACTGTATGACTGGTTTAACCCGAGTGTAGGACTTGTATAATAGTTAATTTCGTTCATGATCTGCGCATAGGTTGCCGCATCGGCCATTTTAGGTAAACGAGTTGGAGAACTAAAACCCTGGTTAAAGCTGTAATTGATTGTTGGTTTACCGGTTTTGCCTCTTTTGGTAGTAACCAAAATAACACCGTTGGCAGCCCTGTTACCATATATAGCTGCCGAAGCATCCTTTAATACCGACATGCTTTCGATATCATTAGGGTCGAGCCTTTCTAAACCGCCGATTTGTCCGGGAACCCCGTCAACTACAATAAGCACGTTGTTGTTACCTGTTGTAGCCAAACCACGAATAGTTATGTTTGAGCCATCATAACCAGGTTCGCCACTACGGTTATTTATAATAACACCCGAGAAACGGCCAGCCAGCGCGTTTGAAAGGTTTGGCTGCGGGCTTTTAACCAGTTCGGCGCCTTTAACCTGCGATATAGAACCAGTTAAGGTGGCTTTCTTTTGGGTACCGTAACCCACAACCACTACCTCGTTCAATGATTTAGGATCGCCAACCAACTGCACATTTATGGCTGATTTTCCGTTCACCGCAATTTCCTGTGGTAAGAAGCCAATGGATGAAAATACAAGAACCGCATTTTGATCTTTTACGGTAATGGAGTATTTACCATTGATGTCAGATACGGTACCTTGTGTGGTTCCTTTTATGGTAACGGTTACACCTGGAAGAGGGAGGCCCTTTTCATCTGTAATAAAACCGGTTATGGCCACATCAGCACTTTTAGTATTTTTAATTGCTAAACGGTGATTGATTTCTTTTGCCATCGCCGGAGATGAAAATGGAATTGCAGCAATAAGCAGCATACCAAGAGTCATTCGTGCACTTCCATGCGGTGAAAATTCTTTCAGTAAATTTTTTCTCATGTTTTTGAATTTAATGGTTAATAATGGTAACAATAGCGCACGCCCTATGCTCATGCCGCGATATAACCCGCAGATCGTTTAAGTTTGGCAATAAATAAAGCACACAGAAATTGGTTTATAAGAGCTAAGGTCGAGTAAAACTCTTTATCAGAAGGGTGGTTAATCCTCAAAAAAAAAGGGGTAAAAAGGTATTTTTGTGCTAAAAACGCTTAAAAAGCACACTTTTCTGCCGATGGGCTAAAGCTCGGGTTTGTGTTCATGCTTTCTAATGAACAAGGGGGCTTGAAGGAAGGACCGCTATTGGGGATCAAGGTATTTATGAAGCCACTCCATACGTTGAGGCAAGAACAAGGCTGTGAACTTATTAAAGTTATCACGTTGGGGTTTCACTTAAGCCCTTAGGCTTATTAGTAAACTCATTGACAACAAGGTCCTCCGAAAAATTTTTACGGTACTTTTTTACGTATTGTGACGGATTTAAGCCAAACAGTTTTTTAAACTGCTCCCTAAAGTACTTAATATCATTAATGCCTACCAGATAGGTGGTTTCAAAAATATTATGCCTTGTATTTATAAGTATTTCGGCGGCTTTTCGCAGCCTGATAAATCTTATAAACCCGTTTGCCGATTGTCCCGAAATAAACTTGATCTTTTTATACAATGTTGAATGCGAAATACCCAGTTCGCCGGCCAGGATCTGGATATTAAAGTCGGGGTTCATGATATGCTTCTCTACTATCCTTATACAATTATCCAAAAAGTTCTTATACTCAGCCGGTATTTTTTGGTTGGTTGAGTTTAATGTTATTTCGTTATAAAAGTATTTTTGCAGATTGTTTTTATTTCTCAGAATACCGGCTACCCTGGCTTTCAGAATTTCTTTATCAAAAGGTTTACTGATGTAATCATCCGCACCCCCTTCAATACCCTTGAGCTTTATTTCGGGAGATGAACTTGATGTAAGAAGAATCACCGGGATATGGCTAATGCTGATGTCTTCTCTGATGGCAGCACAAAGCTCTATTCCACTCATTTTGTCCATCATCACATCACTGATCACAATATCGGGCAGCGTTTCTTTAATAATTAACAAGCCGTCCTGCCCATTATCGGTAGAGTAGATCTTATAATCGGGCCTGAAGATCATTTTAAGATATTCACGTAAGTCCTTATTATCGTCTATAATCAATATTGATTTTAAATCCCCCGCTATCTCCAGCTCTTCAGAAAATAAATTTGCATCCTCTGTTTCTGTATTTTCTACGGGTATCTCGTTTTCAACGAGTTCCTGCAAAATTACTGAACTTGTTTCCTCATCTTCAAAAACAATATCAGTTTTCAGGTGCGCCTTTCCTTTTAATAAGGTAACCGAAAAACTGGTTCCAACACCAACCGTACTTTCAAAGCTTATTTTTCCGGAATGGTCTTCGATAAATTTTTTAACAAGGAATAAACCAATACCAAACCCTCCAATTGACGGGCTTTTAATATGCTCCTGCTGATAAAACTGCGAATATAAATTATCGCCGGTGCCTTCTTTAATACCGTAACCGGTATCAACAACTTCAATTTTAACGTCAGCTGCTTGTTCGGTGATCACCATTTTTACGCTTCCGCCGGCTGGTGTAAATTTGATGGCGTTTGATAATAAGTTAAAAAGCACTATCTCAATCTTTTCGCGGTCCGCGAATATTTCGATATGCTGTTCGGCACAAATAAATTCAAATGTAAGGCCTTTGGCCTTGGCCTGGTAAGTAAAGCACAAAAAAACCTCTTTACTTAATTCAACAATGTTAAGCCTGAAAATGGTTAGCTTACCAGATTCCGAATCGGCCTTGCGAAACAGTAAAAGCTGGTCAACAAGGCTTAATAAACGTTTGGCATTACGATAAACAATATTAAGATTGCTGGTGTCTACCTCGTGCTCGTGATATAGCAATTCTTTTATCGGATTAATAATGAGCGTTAGCGGAGTACGAAACTCATGCGAAATATTGGTGAAAAAGGATAGTTTTTTTTCGTTCAGCTCTTTATCCTTTTCGGCAGATAACTGGGTAATTTTAATTTCATACTTTAACCTGGCCTGGTTGGTCCTGTATAACAGGTAATAATAAACAACTAATCCGCCTGCGACAATGTAGCAAAGATAGGCCCACCATGTTTTGTACCAGGGCGGGAGTATTTTGATTTGCAGCGTGGCATAGTCATTAAACCAGATGCCATCCTGATTTGAACACTTAACCCTGAACGTATAGTTGCCTGGTTCCAGATACCTGTACGTTGCAGACCCTTGATTACCAACAAAGTTCCATGTTTTATCAAGCCCTTCCAGCTCATAAGCAAATGCGCCTTTTTGCGGATAAGCATAATTTAAAGAGGTATACTGAATTGAAAAAACTGACTGGTCTGGTTGTAAGACCAGCTGTTTGGTTTCATTTATGGCCCTTGACAATACACTGCCGCTTTCGCCAACTTCCACCTGTCTTCCAAAAATCTGTAGGCCGGTTATCACTACCTGGGGCTTAAAATAGCTTTTATTTACATTTTCAGGATCAAAAACATTAAGGCCCTCGGTGCCTCCAAAATACATTTGCTTATTTTGAGTATCGTACAGAACAGATCCGACATTAAATTGTCCCGCCTGCAGGCCATCAGACTGATCGAAATTCATCACCCTGTTATTCCTGAGGTCAATGTTTGATAGTCCTTTATTTGTGCTTAGCCACACAGAACTGTTCTCTGCGTTTTTAATAGCATAAACTGTGTTGTTTGCCAGCTTGTTCTTTTCATTAAAGAATTTGAACGTGTGATTGTTCAGGTTATAAATAATGAGCCCGTCCCCTTCAGTGCCTATCCAAAGTCTGTTGGTATTATCCAGATAGAGAGAAAATATTACCTCGCTTTGGATGTATTTTTTTTCATCTGCGGGGTTAAAAAAGCGTTTGAATTTTTTATTTTGAACCTCTAAATAGTCTATCCCACCGCCGTAAGTGCCAATCAATAAGTTCCCTTTGGTGTCTTCTGTTATTGCACGCACATCATAGGAGCTAAGACCACTGTTCCCGGGGTTATAATTAGTAAAAGTATTTGTGGAAGGTTCAAAAAGACTAAGTCCTCCGCCATTTGAGCCAATCCATAAATTTTTCCGCGTGTCCTGATAAATCACCCTTACATCGTTCCCGCCAATAGTTTTAATATTGTCGGTATTGTGGCCGTAATTAACAAATGAATCGGTTTTTTTATCATACCTGAAAAGCCCTTTGGCATAAGTGCCAAACCATATATTATTGTCGCGGTCAACATAGCCGCATAAAATGGCATTGTCAGTCAGGCTCCCGGGCTTTCCATCGGCGTAGTAATGTTTAGCAAGGCTTCCGTCGGGCAAGGTTTTAAAAATGCCATCTCCATCTGTTCCAAACCATAATAAGCCATTTTTATCCTGGCACATTCCGTAAAACCTGATCAGACCTTTACCTACCGCGTCGTAGCGGTTCTTTATTATCCTGGTGAATTTTTCCCGGATACTGCTGATCATATAAATGCCTTCACCGTAGGTGCCGATCCAGATGTTTTGATCTCTGTCAACATACAAGGTTTGTACTGATCTTTGTGTGATGTTATAGCCATCGTCACCTGTAACAGGGGTAAGGTTGAAGTTTGTTAAATCGGCATCAGTGAATGTGTTTAACGGTAATTTATATAATCCGCCATCTTGAAGGCCAACAAGCAGATTTTTATCATCGTCCTCAATAAGAGATATAAATCTGTTGCTTTTAATGTTTATTTGCCTGGTTTGAAAATGTGAAAATTTATTTAAAGCACGGTTATAATGTATCAATCCGTTGCTGGTAGCAATCCAGATATTATGAAAATGATCTTCAAAGATCTCATTAACCCTTCCCTGCGGAAAACTGGCAAGCTGAGAGGAGGTATTGATCTTATCGGTGACAATACCGTTCTTTTGATGAAATATATTTACCCCTGCATCCTGGGTTCCTAACCAAAGCAGCCCCTGCGAATCTTCGAGCATGGAAACTATCCTGTCGCTGGATAATTGCGGTAATTTTACCCTGTTGTAGCTAATAACTTCAGCAGATTTTATTTTAAAATAAGAAAAACCCAGGCCATAGGATGAAATCCAAAAGTTTTTGTTTTTGCTTTGTATGATGTTATTTACATCATTTTTGATGGAATGGTTAGCGGTAAGTTTGTAATGATAAAATTTTTCGGTCCTTGTGTTTAATTTACTTAAACCATCTCTTGACGATACCCATATATAACCGGCATGGTCTGAAAATATTTTCTGAACATAATTACTTGACAGCGCTGTGGTGTCGCCCTGCCGGGTCTTGAAAACTTTAAAGGAGGATCCATCAAAGCGGTTCAGGCCGTCATTGGTGGCAAACCACATAAATCCGTTTTCATCCTGGGTAATACTATTTACAATACCGAAAGAAAGTCCGTCCTTCAATGAATATTTGAGAACTTTGTTCTTTATAGGCGCTTGTCCATAGCTTAAAAATATGGCCAGCTGAAGCAATATCAACAAACAAAATCTCTTCATCACATTTAACATCAGCCAATCGCCACAGAAAATCAGGATAAAACGACGGTACTTGCAAAACTAACTTTATCATAATATGACTGTTAGGCCATTTAGTTAGTCTCCTCAAGTTGTGGTTATAAAGCGGCAAAAATCAACAATAATTAATTGTAAAAATATTGTTTCATTTGGTTTTTACGCAATTAATCCAAAATATTTTTTACGCTTTTCGCCTCAGTTAACTATTCTTTATCCGTTGTTTAAAGTTGAATCTCCTTCCCGTCGAAACAGTTGTGAAATCGGTTTTTACCGACCGAAAAAATCCGGCATTAAAACCAATAAATAATATAATGCAATCGATTGCTTTTTACTGAAATTTGCCTCATATTTGCTTGAAGCGTTTTTTTTAACACAAAATGACGCCTGCTACACCCGTATAAACCAATAATTCTACACTCTATGAAATTTTTTCTAAACCGTTGTTTAATAGTTTTATTAAGCGGCTTTTGCTTTGCGCTGCAAACGGCAAGCGCCACTGTGCGTTTGCCTAAGCTGATTAGTGATGGCATGATATTACAGCGGGATACCAAACTTAAAATATGGGGATGGGCAACGGCGGGCGAACAGATCAAAATAAAGTTCAATAATAAAACCGGCAAGGTAGTAACCAGTAAAAATGGCGAATGGTCAATAACCTTCCCGGCTATGAAAGCGGGCGGGCCCTATACCATGGATATAATGGCTGATGAACACCTGGTGATCAGGGATATTTTAATTGGCGACGTTTGGTTTTGCTCAGGGCAATCAAACATGGTATTGCCCATGGAGCGCGTTAAAGAAAAATATCCGGACGAAATTGCCGCAGCCGACTATCCGCAGGTAAGGAATTTTTTTATCCCCACAATGGCCGATGTTACTAAGTTACATGATGACCTTCCGGGCGGGAAATGGCTTGCGGCCACACCCGCAAATGTGCTGAGTTTTGGCGCGGCGGCCTATTTTTTTGCAAAGCAGATTTATCTTAAGCATCATATCCCTATTGGTTTGATAAATTCAAGTGTTGGAGGTACCCCAATTGAAGCGTGGGTAAGTGAAGCGGGGCTTAAGCAATTCCCGTTATATCAAAACAAGATCAATAAATTTAAAGATACCGCGTATGTGAGCACACTTGTTAATGAAGCAAGGGCTGCGGCAAAAAAACAGTTGCCGGTTATTGAAGATAAGGGTCTGATGGGTCCTCAAAAGTGGTATGATACTGCTTATGTTCCGCAAGACTGGCATAAATTTTGGCTTCCGGGTTATTGGGCCGACCAGGGTGTAAAGGGGTTAAACGGCATAGTTTGGTTCCGTAAAGAAATTGACGTTCCTGCTGATATGGCGGGCAAACTCTCAAAGCTTTTTATGGGCCGTATTGTTGACGCAGACCAGGCCTATGTTAATGGCGTGCTTGTAGGCGCTATCACTTATCAGTACCCCCCGCGCCGGTATACTTTGCCGCCGGGGACACTTAAGCCCGGGAAAAATGTCATTGTGGTTAAAGTTGTTAACACGGCAGGTAAGGGCGGCTTTGTGCCTGATAAACCTTATTACCTGCAAGTAGGCGATCAGAAAATAGATCTTCGCGGTGATTGGAAATACAAAGTAGGACAGGTTTTTGATCCCGGAGCCGCGGGCGACCAAGGTAACAGTTTTTCTGAACAAATGGAACCTGCCGGACTTTACAACACCATGGTTACGCCTGTTGTTAATTATTCGATAAAAGGAATTTTATGGTACCAGGGCGAAGCCAACACAAAGGAACCAAGATCATATCAAAATTTATTGCCCGCGCTTATTAATGATTGGCGTAGTAAGTGGCGCCTGGGCGATATTCCTTTTATATATGCGCAGTTGCCTAATTTTATGGAAGTGCGATACTCGCCTGCCGAAAGCCAGTGGGCCGAACTGCGCGAAGGACAGCGAAGGGCGCTCCGGATAGTAAACACAGGCATGGCGGTAACAATTGACGCCGGGGAATGGAACGATATTCACCCGCTGAACAAGAAGGCTGTGGGCGACCGCCTGGCCCTGGCGGCCGAGAAACTTGCTTATCATAACCAGGATATCATAGCCTCCGGACCATTGTATAAGTCATTTAAGATAGATAACAACAAGGTTATCATATCTTTTGATAATGCCGCCGGCGGTTTAACGGTAATGAATGGCGGCGAGCTTGCATATTTTGCTATCGCCGGAAAAGACAAGAAGTATGTTTGGGCCCAGGCGCGTATAAGCGGCGATACAGTAATTGTATGGAGCGATAAGGTTCCCGATCCTTTATATGTTCGTTATGCCTGGGCAGACAACCCGGAAGGTGCAAATCTCTACAACCGGGAGGGACTTCCTGCTTCGCCATTTACCACTGATACCGAATAGAAGATTCAAAATGATATTTCGATGCATAAAATTTATTTTATTTGTGCAATCGATTGTATTTTATGGTAGTTTTACGTCACCAAATTATAATGTACCTTAAAATTTCAGTCATGAAATGAGCAAATACCTGATTGTCACAAGTTTACTTGCATTGTGGGTGACTGTCACGCACGCGCAGCAAATAACAAAGGCGGTTCCCCGGTTGGTAAAAAACGGGAATACTACTCAGCTTTTGGTTGATAATAAGCCTTACTTCATTTTAGGCGGCGAACTGGGAAACTCAAGCGCTTCCAGCACAGCTTATATGAAGCCTGTATGGCCAAAGCTCAAAAAAATGAACCTGAATACGTTAATTGCACCTGTATATTGGGAATTGATGGAGCCGGCAGAAGGTAAATTCAATTTTAGTTTGGTTGACGACATGATTTTAAGTGCCAGGAGCAATCAGATGAAATTGGTGCTGCTGTGGTTTGGGAGCTGGAAAAACAGCATGTCATGTTACGCTCCTGAATGGGTTAAAACTGATCTGTCGCGTTTTCCACGGGCCGAGGATAAGAACGGTAAAAAGCAGGAAATACTAAGTCCCTTTAGTAAAAGCAATTTGGAGGCCGATAAACGTGCTTTTGTAAAACTGATGCAGCACCTTAAGGCTATTGACGGGGTACAGCATACGGTTATCATGATGCAGGTTGAAAATGAGATAGGGATGCTTCCTGATGCCCGCTGTTATGAAGCGGTGGCCAATAACGCGTTTGAACAGGCAGTGCCCGATAAGCTACTGAACTACTTAAAAGATCACAGGAACAGCTTATTCCCCGAAACAAAAAACCTTTGGGAGAAAAATGATTTTAAAACAAACGGCAATTGGGAAACAGTATTTGGAAAGAGCTTAGCTACCGATGAGGCATTTATGGCCTGGTATTATTCGGTTTATGTAAATGAAATTGCTTTGGCCGGCAAACAGGCCTATAATCTGCCCATGTATATTAACGCTGCCCTGAACAGGCCCGGTAAAAAGCCGGGCGAATATCCGAGCGCGGGACCTTTGCCGCAAGTTGCTGATATATGGAAAGCCGGCGCGCCGGCGATAGACATATTAGCGCCTGATTTTTACAACCCTGATTTTAAACACTGGAGCGATCTGTACACCCGGGCTTCAAACCCGCTGTTTATACCCGAGATACGTTTTGAGGAAGGTGTAGATGCCAAGGCCTTTTTCGCCTTTGGTAATTACAATTGCTTGTCCTTTTCACCATTTTCCATTGAATCAACCGAAAAGCCTGGGAAGGAGCCTATAGGCAAAGCTTATTACATCATTGATCAGCTTATACCATTAATTGCCAAAAATCAGCCGCTTGGCAAGGTTAAGGGCTTTTTATTCGACAAAGACACCGCAGATCAAAAAATAACTTTAGGCAATTATATACTAAAGGTTGCTCATGAATACAAATTGGGCTGGTCGGCCGAAGCTAAAAACCCTGTATGGCCCTCAACAGGCGTTATTGTTATTGAAGTAGCCCCATCTGAATATTACGTAGCCGGAACCGGTGTAGTTATCACTTTTGAACCTGTTTCCGCAGGAAAAAAAGCCGGTTTTATCAGTGTTGATGAGGGATACTTTGAAAATAACCATTGGGTAAATCAAAGGCGTATGAATGGCGACCAGGATCACCAGGGCAGGCATGTTCGCATTCCTGTTAGTGAATATAACATCCAGCATATAAAGTTATACACGTACTAAAAATAATGAAGTTCTTTAAATTAACCTGATAAGGTTTGGTTACAACAAATTGATTATATGAAGCTTACTATGAAAAACCTACTTTTTATAATTGCCGGATTTTTTCCGCTGTTAACTTATGCACAATCGCCGGGGCATAAACCATACGTTGCTTATACAGCAGGTAACGGATATTTTGCGTTGGCTGCAAACGCCAAAGCAGCCCCGGTTTATACGGGTGCTGATGAGTATCGTGGTGTAATGCGCGCGGTAAAAAGTTTTATGGGTGATATACACTCGGTAACCAAAACCTCACCGCAATTAATTACTGATGTCAGGAATAAAGGGAAAGTAATATTAATAGGTACGTTAGGGAAGAATGACCTTATAGATCAGTTAGTTGCCCAAAAAAAGCTCAATGTTTCGGGTATCAAGGGCAAATGGGAAACCTACCTGATACAGGTGGTGCAAAAACCATTTCCGGGTGTTGACCAGGCACTGGTAATTACCGGCAGCGACAAACGCGGAACCATATTCGGTATTTATGATGTTTCGGCGCAAATAGGTGTTTCGCCCTGGTATTGGTGGGCCGACGTGCCTGTAAAAGAACACAAGAGCCTGTATGTGGCGCCGGGCCGCCACACTGATGGCCAGCCAGCCGTAAAATACCGTGGCATCTTTATAAATGACGAAGCTCCCGCCTTTTCGGGCTGGGCGAGGGAAAAGTTTGGCGGACTTAATCATAAGGTATATGAGAAAGTATTTGAGCTTATTCTGCGCTTAAAGGGAAATTACCTGTGGCCCGCCATGTGGGGCAACGCGTTTAATGACGACGATAAACAAAACCCGGTGCTGGCCGATGAGTATGGTGTGGTAATGGGTACATCGCACCATGAACCGATGGACCGCGCGCAGCAGGAATGGAAACGATATGGAAAAGGGGCCTGGAATTATGAGGAAAACAAAGCCGTATTGCAGGATTTTTGGAAAAAGGGAATACAAAACATGGGAACTAAAGAAACCATTGTTACAGTTGGTATGCGCGGTGATGGCGATATGCCCATGACCGAAGGCAGTAATATTGCCCTGCTTGAAAACATTGTGCGCGACCAGCGTAAAATCATAGCTGAAGTAACAGGCAAAGAAGCTGCTCAAACGCCCCAAATGTGGGCGCTTTATAAAGAGGTACAGGCGTATTATGATAAGGGCATGCGTGTGCCTGATGATGTTACCTTGCTTTTGTGCGATGATAACTGGGGGAATATCCGCAAACTGCCTAAGCCGGGCGAGCCGCCGCGTAAGGGTGGGTATGGCATATATTATCATTTTGATTACGTGGGCGATCCCCGCAATTACAAATGGCTTAACACAAACCCCATATCAAAAACATGGGAACAGATGCACCTGGCCTATGAATATAACGCCCGGCAAATATGGATTGTTAATGTGGGCGACCTTAAACCGATGGAATTCCCCATCAGCTTTTTTCTGGATTATGCATGGGCGCCGCATAAATGGCCTGCCAATAGCTTGAGCACTTATACCACGGAATGGGCAACCCAGCAATTTGGGCCGCGCTATGCCAAAGAAATAGCCCGGATACTGACACTTTATACCAAATATAACGGCAGGCGAAAGCCCGAGCAGCTTGACCAGAATACCTACAGCCTTACTAATTATAATGAGTTTGAAACGGTTGTAAAAGATTACGATCAATTAAAATTGGATGCTGAAAACCTTTATGCCAAAATGCCGGCAAACTATAAAGACGCGTTTTATCAGCTGGTTTTACACCCCGTGCAGGCTTGCGCCAATTTAAATGAAATGTATTATGAGGTAGCCAAAAACAAATGGTATACCGAACAGGGGCGGGCGGCCTCAAATTCTACAGCTGTTAAAGCGAAAGCCTTATACGCAAAGGATAAAGAAATATCGCATTATTATAACACCGTATTGGCCGGCGGAAAGTGGAACCACATGATGGATCAAACCCATATAGGATATACTTACTGGCAACAGCCCGATTCAAATAAAATGCCGGAGGTAAAAGAGATTACTTTGCCCGAAGCGGCTCAAATGGCTGTTTCAGTGCCAGGATCTGCCAAATCATGGTCGGCAAAGGAAACTGTTCAGGTAATGCCCGGGCTTTACCCATGGGAAAAGGCGGGAAGCTATATAGAGATATTTAACAAGGGTAAAGCGTCCTTTAATTATACCGTCCAGTCGCCCAGTACTTATCTTAGCATTCAACCTCAATCAGGGCGCGTTACTGAGCAGCAAAGGGTTGCTATCCAGGTAAATTGGACCAAAGCACCGCAGGGTATAAGCCGTATTCCTGTAATTGTTAAAGGGCCGCAAGGAAACGTAACCATCAATATTACTATAAATAACGAACGGGCAAATAATACCGCTTATTTCAAAGAAAACAATGGTTACATAGCAATAGAGGCTGCACATTATACCAAAGCGATAACATCCCCTAATGCGAATTGGCAGCTGATCCCTGATTATGGGCGCACCCTATCGGGCATCATGCCCTGGCCGGTAACCGCCCAGAAAGTACAACCGGGTGGAAACAGTCCGCTTTTGGAATATAGCATCAGGTTAAAAGATACGGGCACCGTAGCCGTACAGGCTTATATATCGCCAACGCTCGATTTTAAAAATCAGGGCGGATTGCATTACGCTATCTCTATAGATGATGAGCAACCACAAACGGTTAATATTAACGCTGATGAATCTCAAGAAAAGTGGGGTGCAGATGTGAGCAATAGTATTAAGACGCTGGCCACCAAACATCATATCACCAGGGGAGGGATCCATACGGTAAAATACTGGATGGTAGATGCGGGCGTGGTGTTGCAAAAATTGGTTATTGACGCGAGCGGATTAAAAGACAGCTATCTTGGTCCGCCGGGCTTATAATAACTACAGGCTTTTGTACAGGATAAAGGATGGGAAATACAGGAAGAGTTATTCCTTGTATTTCCCTTTGTTTTATAAGGCTTGGTTAAAAATATAGGCGTTGTAAATAGAGCATAGAAATTGTAAATCAGTTTGTATTCTCTATTTTAGTAGTTAACCTGTATCGATCATGAAATTATTTAGCGCAGTTTTCTTTTTGCTGTTTTTTTGGTCAGCTACTTTCGCGCAAAAAGTTAGAAACACAAATTCCTCAAGTAGTTGGCACAAGATCATACAAATATTGAATAAACCCATTAGTGAGGATGACCAGATGATTGAACCTGATAGTCTTGGTAGCGCTGCACTCGAATATGAAGAATTAAGCACAGAGGCAATTGAAAAGCTTAAGCATAGAAACAACAAGCAATCTTCTAATATAATAACGTATAATGGGAATGATGGGCTACGCTTGGCTTATTATTCTGCACGTTTTGATAAATGGCTATCAGTCCTGTTGCCTTTTTCAACAGGGCCTTCTGAAATTAATTGGGTAAATCTTGATAAGAAGGCGCAACCGGAGTTAGTTATAAAAGGCGAAGTATTAAAATATGGAACAGGAGGCGGAACGACGGATTATGTTATGCTGATTCTAAATGTTGAGGATAAGCCCATTCAACTGTTAAAGATTACTTACGGATGGGGCGAAGAAAGCTTTGGTGACAAAGAACATAATGGAGTAGGTTCATACAATCATGATATTATACGTAGAGCAGCAATTACCGAAAATGGGCTTTTCTTGTCCAGCGACCCCAATAGCAAAACCGGCGATTATGATATTCCTAATGGGAGATACGTGCTTGTTGATGGTAAAATCATTAGTGCTAACGAAGTAGACTTTGTGAAAGACAACGAAAAAGTCTTATTACAATTCAACACACAAGCCGGTAAACGTTTGGTGCTCGCCATAGATTCCAACAATAAATATCTTGTGTATCGTTATGGAAGCCAGAATCATGTTGAATTGCAATATCCTCGTGATCTCGACAATAGCTTTTCTTTATTCAAATACGCTTATAAATCTAAAAATGCCGGCGTAATCAATTCCAACTTCGGATATAGCCAATTACACTTTTCGAATATTGAATTTACTTATAATATATACAACCAATATGACCGTATGGGTAGTATAACCCGGATCGGATTAATCGTTACCAATAATAAAACCCATAAGAAGACGCTCATACAAGGTAATTTGAAAAGTCTTAAAGGGCAATTAAGCGATTTAACAAACATACCAGCTATCAAACTTCAAAATGAAGACATCCTTGACGTATATGATTAGAATAATGTAGAACCTCAGTGTTTTCAATTCGTAAAAACAAGTTTCCCCTGCGTTCTCATAGAACAAGCCGTATGTTTTGTTTATTCATCCGCTTTGTTTAAAAGCCAATAGAGTTACCGCCATCAACCGGCAGCACAACGCCGGTAACATACCGGGAGGCATCTGAGCACAGATAAAATACGGCCTCGGCAATGTCTTCGGGCGATCCTAATTTACCCATCGGCGTACGGGACAATACCTTACCCTTTCTTTCCGGGTCATTATTAAGTGCTTTTGCCGACATGTCCGTAGCGATAAAGCCGGGTGCTATACAGTTTACACGTATGCCTTGCGGGGTAAGTTCCGTAGCCATCGCCCTCGTCATACCTTCAATTGCCGATTTGGTGGCTGTATAAGCTATTACATAAGGGATTCCATATTGCGACGCCATGGAACTTATATTAACAACACAACCGCCGCCGGTTGCGATCATTTTTTTGATGACCTCACGGCTCATAACAAACACCGAAGTAAGATTGGTTTGTAAAATATCCTGAAAATCCTGATCAGTAACCTCGGTAAAGGGTTTTTTCATGTTAATCCCGGCGTTGTTCACCAGGATGTCCGGAGTGCCAAATTCGGCGGTGATCTCGTCAACCAATGCCGGTATTACGGCAAGCTTGCTAAGGTCACAAACTTTATAGCTGCAAAGCGGGCCAAAGGTATTTGCCGCGGTTTGCAGTTTTTCCTCATTCCGGCCAACGATGATGGTTTTTATATTATTCTCAATGAACTTTTTGGTAGTGGCCAGGCCCAAGCCAGAAGCGCCGCCCGTAACTATTGCTATTTTAAATTTTGATTCCATTATTGATTGTAAATAGGAAGGTTTATACTTTACGAAGGGACGACTCCCGAACGATCATTTCTGACCTTAATATTAAACTGTGCGCCGGGTGGAACTCATCTTTATTGATCAGATGGTCTATCATTAATTTAGCGGCAACCTCGCCCATCTCATATCCTTTATAGTTTACCGTTGTTAGGTTAGGTTCAACCACTATTGCCGCCGGATCGTTATTGAACCCTGCAAAAGCCATATCGGCAGGCAGCTTAATGCCTTCTTTTTTTAACGTTTGCATGCAGCTTATAGCGCAATTATCATTGGCCGAGAAAACACCGTCAGGCCGGGGCGACATTTTTAGTATCTGGTGTGCCGAGGCGATACCCGCCTCGCTGCTCAGGTCGTTGATGATAACCAGGTCTGCATCAAACTGTATATTATGATCTTCCAGCGCCTTTTTGTAGCCTGCGTATCTTTCTGCGTATATTTTGCGCAGTTGGCTGGCGGTTATATGTACAATGCGTTTACAGCCTTGTTTTATGAGGTGCGTGGTAATCTCATATGCTGCTTTATAATTGTCAATATATATTTGCGGGCATCGGTCATGTTCAAAAACCCGGTCAAAAAATATAACCGGGATGTTTCGCTTTATAAAAGGCTCCAGATGATCAATGTTGGTGGTGTCATAAGCCAGCGAAATCAACAGGCCGTCTACCCGGTTAACCAGCATGGCATTAGCATTACTGATCTCTTTTTGCATGGTTTCTAACGATTGACTGATGATCAGGTTGTAATTGTTGTTGTTTAAAACCTTTTCTAAACCGGCAATCACATCTGCCATAAAATTGCTGTTAAGCCTCGGAACAATAAGGCCTATAATATGGCTGCTTTTTTTGCGCAAGTTACTGGCAAATGAATTTGAGCGGTAACCCATTTCATTTGCAATCTTAATAACCAGTTTTTTTGTTTTTTTGCTAACCCGCGGATGATCTTTAAGGGCCCTGCTAACAGTGGCCGCCGAGATATTGAGCTTATTGGCTATATCGTAAATAGTTATTTCTTTTTCGCCGCCGGTCATTTAACGATTGGGTAACAATTGATTTTATTTGTAAGGACGGCTAAAGATAGAGAATTAAGTGATGCAAGAAAAATTATGTACAATCGATTGCACAAATATTTACATTTGCTGCATGCAAAATTGTGCCTGGTAAATAAAATTCAAGGAAAAGCAGCTCAATCAATTAAACAAAACCTTAATTATGATCCCCGATTTAGAACAAACTTTCAGGTGGTTTGGCCCGTCAGACTCAGTAACGCTGCAGGCCATTAAACAAACCGGCGCTGCTGGTATAGTTTCGGCCCTGCACCATGTGCTATGCGGTGACGTATGGAGTGCGGCAGAGATTGGCATGCGAAACAATGTCATTAAAAATGCAGGTTTCAAATGGTCGGTGGTTGAAAGTGTAAATATTCATGAAAGCATTAAGCTGGGTTATGTGGAAAGGGACAGATACATTGACAATTATATAGTTACCCTTAAAAACTTAGCAAACGCAGGTATTAATACCGTTTGTTACAACTTTATGCCTGTGTTAGACTGGACACGCACCCATCTTGATTATCGGCTTGCCAATAACGCGTCGGCATTACGGTATGAGGCATCGGCGCTGGCGGCATTTGATCTTTACATTTTGAAGCGCGAGGAGGCGTTTAATGAATTTTCGCCCGCGCAGCAATCGGCAGCAAAAAAATACCTGGATAGCCTTAGCCGTGAAGACAAGGAATTGCTCACCAATACCATCCTTGCCGGTTTGCCGGGCACTGATGAGGTATTTACAATCGATCAATTCAAAGCGTATTTGGTAAAATACAACCAAACCGACAGTAATGCCTTAAAGAACAATCTTTTTTATTTTCTGCGGGCTATTATACCATCGGCAGAAGAAGCGGGTATTAAAATGTGTATCCACCCTGATGATCCTCCGTTTCCAATACTTGGCTTGCCCAGGGTGGCATCTACGGAGCGCGACCTGGCCGATATTGTAAACGCCTGTCCATCTGTAAGCAATGGCATCACTTTATGCACCGGGTCATTAGGGGCGAGGGCCGACAATGATATCCCCGGTATCATCTCGCGTTTGGGGCAACATATCCATTTCCTGCATTTGAGGAACGTTAAGCGGGAAACTGATGGCAGCTTTTATGAAGCCGAGCATTTAGCCGGCAGCACTGATATGTACGCGGTGATGAAAAGTATTTTAAATGAACAATTGCGCAGAAAAGAAGCGGGAAGGGAAGACCTCGCTATACCCATGCGGCCGGACCACGGACATAAGATATTAGATGACTATAATTATGATACCTATCCCGGGTACTCCATAATTGGCAGGTTAAAAGGGCTGGCTGAGTTACGCGGGCTCGAAATGGGGGTTAAGAGAGCATTAGCCATGCCATTAGCATAAACGGTTCATAAAATATTGATCATTCCTTTTGAGATTTCAATAACGGTTTATATATTTACAATCGATTGCATAAGCCAAATAACCAATTTTTCCCATTAATTATGAACCGGCAAACCATTTCAAAAAAATCGTTCCATATGTTGTTTTTAGCATTTGGCGCCCTGAGCTTTTATCAGGTAAAGGCGCAAAGCGCAACAGAAGCTAAACAAGGGTATCTTTCCCCACCGCTTATCAAATCCATATATACGGCAGACCCATCTGCACATGTATTTGATGGAAAGATATACATTTATCCGTCGCATGATATTGATGCGGGGATTCCTGAAAATGATAACGGCGACCATTTCGCTATGAATGATTATCATATCCTTTCTATGGACTCCATAAACGGGCCGGTTACTGATCATGGAGTAGGGTTAGCTATCAAGAATATCCCGTGGGCAGGAAGGCAACTCTGGGCGCCTGATGCCGCATTTAAAAACGGAATATATTATCTGTATTTCCCGGTAAAGGATAAACAGGATGTTTTCAGGATAGGGGTGGCCACATCAAAAAATCCGGCCGGGCCGTTTAAAGCTAATCCCAAACCCATTGCGGGGAGCTTTAGCATTGACCCCGCCGTATTTACCGATACAGACGGAAGCAGCTATATGTATTTTGGCGGTATTTGGGGCGGTCAGCTGCAACGCTGGAAAAATGGCAAGTATGATGCAAACGGCTCAAAAACCGATCTGCAAAAAGATGACGAACCGGCATTAAGCTGTAAAGTAGTAAAATTAAAAGGCAATATGGTTGAATTTGCCGGCCCGGTTAAAGATGTTGTGATCCTGGATAGTTTAGGTAAGCCGCTATTGGGTAAAGATCATGACCGGAGATTTTTTGAAGGATCATGGATGCATAAGTATAATGGGAAATACTATTTCTCTTACTCAACCGGCGACACCCATTTATTGGAATATGCAATAGGCGACAGTCCGCTTGGGCCGTTTACATACCAGGGGGTATTTATGAAACCCGTGCAAGGCTGGACCACCCATCACTCCATAATTGAATTTAAAGGAAAGTGGTATATATTTTATCATGATACCGAGCTTTCGGGGAAAACACATTTAAGAAATATAAAAGTTACCGAATTGTATCATAATGCTGATGGTTCAATTAAGCTTATAGATCCGTTTGGGCCTAAATCTTAAAAACTTTTTACAGGCAGTCATTGCTGCAAGGTATTGCCCCTCAGAATCTCCCCCACCCCGGGGGAGATTTTTTGCTTTAAACCCTACAGGGTTGGGCAGGGTTTTGCGGCCAGGCTTCAACAGGCCGCCCTTTGCAATACAAAAAATATCGCTAATTTTAGGCTGATCAATTAATCGACCCCGGGTTATCAGCATGTTTTATATGAAAAGATACATTTTAGCGCTCCTTTTATTCATCTCCTTTTCTGGATACTCTCAAAATTCAATTAATAACTACAAATATGTGATAGTGCCTGAAAAATTCAGCTTTCAGAAACAAAATGATCAGTACGGAATAAATAGTCTTACCCGGTCGCTTTTAGAGTCAAAGGGCTTTACGGTTTATTTAGACAATGGAGAGCTGCCCGCGGAACTGGCCAATAACAAATGTAACGCGCTGAACGCCGACTTGTCTGAAAAAAGCACCATGTTTACCACCGGCCTTACACTTTTACTAAAAGATTGCCAGGGTAACGTGGTTTTTAAAAGTAAGGAGGGTAAAAGCCGCGAAAAGGAATATAATGTTTCTTATAATTTGGCTTTAAGAGCTGCTTTTGAGTCGTTGAAAGAGGCTTCGTACGTTTATAACGGAACCACACATGAACAAGGGCAGCAAATCGTTGTATCAACACCGTCAGTGGCAACGCCGGCAGTATCAACGCCAGCAGTATCAACACCGGCAGTAGCAACGCCAGCAGTGGCAGCACCGGTAGTATCAACACCAGCAGTGACGGCACCTATAACTACGACTGTACCTGCTCCCGCAAAACCAGTGTCGGTAGCAACAACCCAGCCGTCAGGAACCCTGTACGCCCAGGCAATAACCAATGGATATCAACTAATTGATACTACACCGAAAATAGTTTTAACCTTGCTTAAAACTTCGGTACAGGATTATTTTATTGCCGGTAACGGCACAGCTAACGGGATAGTTTTTAAAAAAGGCGAAAATTGGTTTTTTGAATACTATAAGGATGGCAAGCTTATTGCCGAAAAGCTATTGGTTAAATTCTAACCCACTTTTGTTCGCGTGCCGGTTAATTCGGACAGCCGCTATCGCAGCAGCCCGATAAAATAGTTGCTCATTTGAGCAAACAAATCCTGGTTTATATAATACCTGGTATTGGTTTTTGTACCGGTTGTTTGTATCAGGCCCAGCGTTTTTAACCTGGATATATGTTGGTTTATTGTTTCCGCCGGAAACGGAACAGCCGTTAAATCTGCCCAGGTAGCGGCGTTATGGTGCGTTACGATGGCCCGGATAATGGCAACCCTTACCGGAAACCTGAAAACCTTTGCAAAATTGGCCAGCCGGATATCATTATTTATAATATTTTGATCATTTAAAAGCATAACTTATTTAAAATGATTAGTTGAAAAGCTATTGATGTTTTGGTGAAAGCCGGACTTTATGACAAGCCAGATCGCATATTGGCTCCCGGAATCAATGCCAGTAAAAGATAGAATAATTCAACTTTCAGCATTTATGGTCCGACGCTATTTCTCAATACGCCGTTAAAGACATCAAATTTTCCAGCTGTGGATAGTGGCCAGGAAATTAGCCGGATGGTAAGCTTTATGATTGAGAAAAAAACTGTTTGCAGCAGTTTCATTTACCACCGCCAATGCGGGCAATTTAGCAAACCTTACAAAAGGTGCGGCAAACGATACGGGATTTTTAGCAAATATTACTCTTGGCCGCAATAAAATAATTGCCGGCACCGGTTTGCTGTCTGTAAGCCGGGTAGCTGTAACCCTATAAGGCTTGATATTCTCCTTATGCAAAACAAGGTACCCTGAATTGTTATCGGAGTAGTAAATGCCGGGGCACCTGGTAACATAGCAGCATGAAAAAGCAAAATATAATACAGCTATAAATAAAGGTAATATCTTTCCGTTTGCTGTTTTTAAACTCATTTGCTATTGTACAGGGGCTTAAACAATAGTAACAAATTTACGTTGTGAACATTATGGGAGTGTTTATTATTTGTTAAAATGGCGTTAACTAATTTTTACAATATTGCAGTGCTTTCATATTTATTAAGTATATTTAAATACCAATTATTTCCTAATGGGCAGGTATATCAAAACATTAAGTATTGTTTTGCTTATTTTGAGCGAAATGAATCTTTATGGCCAGGAAAAGACCAAAAGGATATGTTTTGAATTTTATTCCGGTACGTTTAATGCCGAAGTTGATACCTCCATCCTGATCACCACCCCCTTAAAACTTTCCGCAGCCGACATTGATGCCTTTTATGACCGCGTAAAAACAGGCGTAAGTCAGCCGCTTATTACGTCGCTTTTAAATTATAAAGAACAACATCAGCTTGATGATTGGCTGTATTACCAGCTGATCCGCAAAACGGCGCAGCAGATAAGTCCGAAAGAATTGAATTATGGAAATTATACCCTGTATAAATGGTTTTTACTTTCAAGATCAGGATATGATGCACGGCTGGCCCTTACTAAGGATAAGATCATCTTTTATGTTTATAACGATGAGGATATCTCAGACATCCCTTTTTATATGGTTGATGGCAAAAAGTACATGTGCCTGAACATTCATGACTATCCAAGCACCGATTTAGAAAAAGAACCCATATCGCCCGTAAATATTACCATACCCGAAGCCACAAGATCATTTTCATATAAGGTGACCAAAATGCCCGACTTTACACCTGCCGAGTATTTTGAAAAAGAGCTGCAATTTAACTACAAGCATAAAGCATACTATTTTAAAATTAAGCTCAATCCGCAGGTTGAAACCATATTTAAAAATTACCCCGGGGTTGATTTTGAGTCTTATTTTAACATCCCGCTGAGCAAGGAAACCTATGGGTCGCTTATTCCCCTGCTTAAGAAAAATATAAGCAAAATGAGCACCATCAAGGGGGTTGATTATTTAATGCATTTTACCCGCTATGCCTTTTTATATGAGAACGACGATTTAAACTATGGGAAAGAAAAGCGATTGAGCCCCGAAGAAACATTATTTGCCAGCTATAGTGATTGTGATGACAGGGCCGCGCTGTTTTTTTACCTGGTAAAGGAAATATACAATTTGCCTATGATAGCGGTTTTGTACCCGACACATATTACCATGGCTGTTCAGTTTGATAAAGTTATTGGCAGCCCGATAATTTACAAAGGCCGGGCATATTCATTTTGTGAACCTACTCCGCAGCTGAGTGACCTGCGCATAGGGCAAATTTCAGATTCACATAAAAAGGAGCCTTACCAGGTTGTGTATGAATATACCCCAAAAGTAAATTAGGCGGCCGGGCATAAGCATAACAGATTCATATTATAAATTTAAGGCTTGGTTTACCGTCAGGAGCAGCTGGTCAAGCTCAGTGGTGTACTTGTTCCACTTTTTCCAGTTTACATCATATAATGACCTTTTCCCGTCAATGCTCACCATGATCAGGTCAGCGTCGAGCAATTCCTTTAAATGATGCGATACCGTTGGTTGGGCCAACGGCAATATTTCTACAATTTCGCCGCAGGTAAAACGCTTATGCTCTGCCAGTATGCGCATAATTGCAATGCGGGCAGGGTGCGAAAGCGCCCTGGCAACCAGTGATATTTCCTGGTCGGTCAATGTAAATTCAGCCTTTTTATGATTAGCCATTTTAAATATTGGTACAAATATATAACTGCAGGTTTATGTTGGTGCCGATGTAAAAATCAACTTCATTTAATCTTCATATTGAAGCGGTGAGCACCATTTGCGATACATCAAATCTAATATTCAAAATATTCGATTTGATAATCTTTGGTTAACAATGATTTAATGTGCCCGGGATAGCTTTGCCCCATCATTAAACGTTATGTTCAAATTAAAATCATTACCCCTATTTTTACTTTTAACCACAATTACCTTAAGCGCCTTCGCTCAAAACACAGGTAAAATTGCTGGTAAAATCATCGATCAAAAAACAAGTGAAACTTTAATAGGCGCAACAGTAGGCATTGAAGGCTCTGCAAAAGGTGCTGCTGCCAATGTTGACGGACGTTACATATTGGCCGATCTTAAACCGGGCAAATATGTAGTAATTGTTAAGTACATCGGTTATCAAAGCAAGTCTATCTCTGATATTGAAGTTAAAGCCGGAGCGGTAACTAACCTTGACATTGCCCTGTCCGAAGCAACAACAACTGCTTTAAAAGAGGTGGTGGTGAGAGCAACCTATCGCCAGGCATCTGTAGCTTCATTATACGCAATTCAAAAAAACAGCGTGTCCATATCTGACGGTATTTCTTCTGAGCTGATTAAAAAATCACCAGACAGAAGCACAAGTGATGTTTTAAAAAGAGTTAGCGGTACTACTATTCAGGATAATAAATTTGTGGTAGTACGTGGTCTTAGCGACCGTTATAACAGCGCCTCACTTGACGGTACTCCACTGCCAAGTACGGAGCCAAATCGTAAAGCGTTTTCATTTGATATCGTTCCGGCCAACCTGATCGAGAATATCGTTATCAGCAAAACGGCCACTCCAGACATCGCTGCCGATTTTGCAGGCGGTAATATACAAGTACTAACTAAAGACATACCCGATCAAAACTTCGTTAGTCTGGGAGCCGGTTACAGTTATAACACGCAAAGTACCTTTAAAAATTTCCAAAGCGGTTACCGCAATACAAGTGATTACTTTGGTTTTGATGGTGGTGCAAGAGAACTGGTTGATAATTTCCCAACCACAAAGCAGGTAATTGGCCCGCCAAGGTTAACCAACCAGCAAAATATACAATCTATCAACTCGCTTAATAATGATTTTAACATCTATAACAAAAAAGCGTTTTTAGGGCAAAGCTATCAGTTTACCCTTGGTAACGTACAGGAAATAGGCAAAAACAAAAATCGTTTCGGTACCACCATAGCTTTAACTTACCGTAATGCCGAAACTACAACCCCTGGCTTGATCAGGCAATATAATAACTTTGATTTTAAAGAAGATCAGTACAAGTTTTCTACAAATGTTGGAGCGCTGGCAAATTTTGCCTACAGCTTTGGTAATAACAAAATAACCCTCAAAAATCTTTACAATCGTACTTTCGACGACATTTTTACCTATCGTACAGGTACAAACAATTCAAACGGTGCCAATGACAACAGGTTTTACGCCTTTGATTTAACGCAAAAAGCGTTGTTTAAAACCACATTGGATGGTGATCATAAGCTTGGAGCGTCAAATGCCAAAATAGACTGGAGCCTGGGCTACAGCAATATTTTAAATAATCAGCCCGATCAAAGAAAAATAAACTACGTACAGCCAAATGCTGGTGGTGCTTATGTGGCAAGCATAACCAACTTAGGTAAAGAAAATGCCCGTTTCTTTTCAGATTTGAATGAGAATATTTATTCGGGCAAAGTTGACTTCAAGTTGCCTGTTAAATTATTTAATCAAACCAGTAATTTAAAGGTCGGCATTGCTTCTCAATATCGTAAACGTGATTTTAACGCCCGCTTCCTGGGAGTAATTATAAAAGATGGTACAAGTGATATCAGGGAAAGACCGATACAAACGCTTTTCGGCCCGAATGCCATTAACTCAGGAGCATTTGAGCTTGATGAAATATCGGCCCCTAATGATAACTATAATGCGCACAGCTATACCAATGCGGCTTATGCAATGCTTGATAATAAGCTAAGCGAGAAATTAAGAGTAGTTTATGGCGTAAGGGTTGAAAAATTTGATCTGAAATTAAACACCCTGGATCCTGATCAGCCACAGCCACGGGCCGAATTAAATAATACCGATTTCCTGCCATCAGTAAACATTACCTATAGCTTAACAACTAAAGCAAATTTAAGGGCGTCTTACTATCGCACCCTGGCACGTCCGGAGTTTAGGGAACTTGCACCTTTTTCTTACTATGACTATGAGCTGTTGGCTACTCAGGAAGGTAATTCAAATTTAAAAAGAACAGCTATTGACAATGCCGACCTAAGATATGAGTTTTATCCTTCTGCCGGTCAGATATTCTCCGTATCAGTTTTCTATAAAAAGTTTTATAACGCCATTGAGCCGAGTATTGATGACGTAAACTCATCAACTACCATATCCTATTTCAATGCAAAATCGGCCTACGTTTATGGTGCCGAAATGGAAGCCCGCAAAACGCTTGATTTTATTGATGATGCCGGATTTTTTAAGAATAGTACGCTTTACGCCAACCTGGCGCTAACCAAATCCCGTGTTCAAAATCCTGCTAACCCTAATCTGCTCGAACCCTCAAGGTCGTTGGTAGGGCAGTCACCTTATGTTATCAATGCCGGTTTTCAACATAATGCCTTTAACAACGCCTTATCGCTTAACATACTATACAACCGTTTAGGCAAACGCATTTTTTATGCCGGAGGGTCAAATTTTCCGAGCGTGTATGAAGCCCCAAGAAATGTACTTGATTTCCAGATTGGCTACAAAGTACTCAAAAACAAAGGAGAGATTAAATTAAACGGTAACGACCTGTTTAATCAGAACTATAACTTTTACTATGAGCTCGATAAAAACCCTAAAGGCGGCACAGGTAACACCTTCAAAAAGTATAAACCGGGATCTACCTATGCCCTAACCTTCAGTTACAATTTTTAATACGAGCAATAAAGAAATCTCATAACTAAATTAACAATACAGATTTAATCGAACCCAAAAAGAAGATCATGAAAAAACAAGGATTATTTTTAGCGCTGGTTGTAGCTCTTTTCTCAGCTGCATGTAGCAAAAAATCGGCGACTATTGACCCGCCGGTTAAAGATACTACCAAGACCAGCAACACGGTTACCGTAACCGGTGATATTGCAAGCAATACTACCTGGAAAGCCGATAAAATTTATTTATTAAAAGGCTTTGTTTATGTAACAAACGGCGCTACGCTTACTATTGAGCCCGGAACTTTAATTAAAGGCGACAAAGCCACCAAAGGTACTTTAACTATTACCCGCGGTGCAAAAATCATGGCTGAGGGTACTGCTGATAAACCTATCGTATTTACATCGGCATTTGAAGCAGGTGCAAGAACAAATGGAGATTGGGGTGGCATCATCCTGTTAGGAAAAGCCCCGGTTAACCAGGGAGACAACGTAGGTATTGAAGGTGGTTTGGATGCCAAAGGCGATCCTGCTAAATACATTCAGTATGGCGGTACCGATGTTAACGACAACTCAGGTACTTTAAAATATGTGCGTATTGAATATGCAGGTATTCCTTTTTCACCTGATAACGAAATTAACGGCCTTACCCTGGGTGGTGTTGGTAAAGGAACAACTATTGATTATGTACAGGTTTACCGTTCTGGCGATGACGCTTTTGAGTGGTTTGGCGGTACAGTTCAATGTAAACACCTTATTGCCATGGGCAGCCTTGATGATGACTTTGATACCGATTTTGGCTTTGCAGGTAAAGTTCAGTTTGGTTTAAGCCAGCGCTTTAAAAGCATTGCGGATAACTCAGGTTCAAACAGCTTTGAGTCAGATAATGACGGTAACGGGTCTGATAAAACACCTCAAACATCGGCTGTTTTCTCAAACATGACCCTGTTAGGCCCTATCACCAAAGATGGCGAAACTAACGTTAACGCCAACTATCAGCATGCCGCTCAAATTCGCCGTAATTCTGCTTTAAGCATTTTAAACTCTGTATTTGCAGGTTATGTTGAAGGTATTTACATTGACGATTCAAAAGTAACTACTGCAAACTCAACCACAACAAACTTTACCGAAGGCCGCCTGGTGTTTAAAAACAACATCGTTTTAGGCAGCAACTTAAAAGGTAATGAAATTAAAGCTTCAACACCAGCTAACAAATTACTGATTGAAGCCAAGCTTAGAGCAGATAACGTATTTGACGCTACTAAATATGCCGATTTGGTTGTTAATTCACCATTCAAATTCTCATCTGACTTTGCTAACGCCGGTACTCCCGACTTTACTGTAAAAGCAGGCTCAATTGCTGCTGCCGGTGCTTTATTCACTGATGCAAAAGTAAGTGATACTTTCTTTGAAAAAGTTGCCTACAAAGGTGCTTTCGGTACAACTGACTGGACCGCTGGCTGGGCTAATTTTGACCCGCAAACAATGCCTTATACTACACCGGGCGCTGTTAAAAAATAAGCATACAAATAAAGCAAAGGGCGCCTCAATATACCTTGAGGGGCCCTTTTTTATTACGTTATAACCAATTAAGCTACCTGCGAGATCATTTTATGCCATCTACCAACACCAAATTTAGTGAGATCGATAACGAATTGGCCCAGTTTGCCAGGTTACTGGCATTGCCTGTGAGGGTTTATATTATCAGAACAATTATTGAAAACGGCAACTTGATCAGTAAAAAAGATATATGCAACGTGCCGTTTGAAATGGAAAACATTTTAAAACACCTGGCCGAGTTAAAATCGTTAGGTATTATTAAAATAAATGGTACCAAAGGGAATATCACCTACAGCATTAACAGCAATGTGTTTGATGAGATACTGATAAAATTTTCAGCCTTATTTAACAATTTAGGGTCAGATTATTTTCCCGCAGTGCCTGATAAGCAAACCGATGCCGGCGCAACAGACCCGGTTAAATACTCCAGTTTTGGAATGTTTATAAAAAAACACCGTGTTGATCTGCATATATCGCAGGAAGAGCTCGCCGGTAAAATAAAAATTGACCGGGCCGAGCTAAGCCGGATTGAATGCGGCAAGAAAAACCTGAATGCCGAAAAATTGAAAGCCCTATCAAAGGTGCTTTACATTGATATTAATAGTTTAACCAAAGAGTATTACAGTTACCGCATAGTTGACCTTGTTGAAAAAAGCGGCTTTAAAAGCATAGTACTTGAAAGCGCAATTGCCAAGGTAAATTATTTAACCGCGCCTCATTAAGCATTTGCCCCGCAAAGCTCAGCCTGTAATTATTTTTTGCTGCGGTTGCTGCTAAACGAATCTCTGAACATTTTCCAGCCTTTTGGCGTCTTTTTCCATAGTACCAGGAATTTTCCATCGTCAACCAGCATATGCTGCGCGTTGAATGATTGCCATAAACCTTCTTCGGTTACAAAGTTATCTCCATCTCCGTAAACCGCTGTGGTAATAAATTTTCCATCCCTGAGGCCAAACCTGGTATACGCGATCTTAAAAAATTCCCGTGCTCCCGCGGCTCCGCGTAAGGGTTGCATATCAGGCGGCATAATCATGCAATCGTCGGCATACCTGTTAATAAATATCGATGGATCATTTTTAACAAAGGCTTGAAAATAGATGCTGTTGCTCCTGGCGATAGCTTTTTTTGCCTCGGTTAGCTTTGATTTGACAGGTGGTTTTACATACCCCTGATTATAATACATCATAAACATAACCACTAACGGCGCTACACTTAAAAATTTGTTCCTTTTCATTTTTTTGAATTAATAAATTAAGAACATGTTTAAAAAATAACCAATGCTGTCATTCCGCCGGGCCGGGAAGTATCCTGTCCATATTGGTTAAAATGATGATCATTTATAAATTTAAACATGATTCTGATAACCTGATTAAATTATTATATTCAAAAGTAATCTCATTTACCATCCGGAAATTGTACAAAACAGAACTATATTTTAAGCTTTTTCTTTACCTTCATGTTTCCATTATTAAACTGACACATGAGAAAATCACTCTTAACATTAGTACTGTTATTTGTTTTTTTATCCGCTTATTTTCAAAGTTTAACCGCATCCCGGGCCGCATGCCTGGGTAAGCTAACGGGAAAATATAACGCATTGAATACTAAAGCTAAAACCGGCGGGAGAGAGGGAGCGCTCCGGAATAGCTTCGGGCCGACCAATAAAATAGTGTTTAACCCGCTTAACAAATATCAGGTTAAGCAGTTATAGTATCTCCCCCTAAATACATTACCTTAAGTAACTTTCAAGCTATGAATTTAGCAGCAATTATAAGTTAACTATACTATGAAATTTTATATACCGATTTTCTTTTTTGTGATTTTTGGATCTACAGCTTTTGCATCTTCAAAAACAGACAGCCTGCTTGCCGAATTAAAGACCGAGCTGGCAAAAAAAAAGATGTATGATGCCCAAAAAGAAGCACGTATAAAAAAAATAAAAACCGAGCTGTTAAGAACGCCGTCTGCAAATTACAATGCACGTTATGGGCTCTGCAATGCTATATATGAAGAATACAAGGTTTACCAGTTTGATTCGGCTTATGTGTATATCAATAAAATGCAGAACATCAGCAGTATATTAAAGGATGCTGCAAAACAAAATGATTGTAAAATAAAATTAGGCTTTATACTGCTGTCGGCTGGTATGTTCAAAGAAACATTTGATTGCTTTAAAGGCATTGATGAACGCCTGTTGGATACGGAATCAAAAATTCAGTACTACTCGCTCAAAGCCAGGGCGCACTCCGATCTGGCAGATTATGATAACAATGTTTATTACACCCAGTATAATAATGCCGAATCAATTAAATACATGGATTCAACCATTGCCCTGTCCAAACCGGGATCATATGAGTGGTTACGGCAGCAGGGCGATAAACAGGTACGGATAGGCGATACCCAAAAGCCATCTGAATTTTATCTTCGCTTATTTAACGAGTTTAAGTTAAGCCAGCATCAGCGGGCTATGATAGCCACCGGCCTTAGCTGGTTTTATACAGATCAGTCGCAGTTAGAAGAACGTACCAACCTGCTTATTACAGGTGTAATTAATGATATCCGCTCATCTACCAAAGAAACCCTGGCCAGTTTTGAATTGGGCGAGCTGTTTTACAGGAATGGTAATATAACAGACGCCTACATTTTTATTGACCAGGCCATGAATGATGCCGAATATTATGGTGCCAGGCTCCGTAAAATTAAAATAGGTACCATATTACCGGTAGTGGCGGCACAAAGGCTGAACCTGATGGAGAAGGAAAAGAATAAATTCCTGATGTACCTTTTAACCATAGGCGTTGTTTCGTTACTGGTGCTCATGATCTCGTTTATCATATTTAATCAGCTCAAACGGTTAAAAGCCAAAGAAAAGATCATCGAAGAAAAAAATATCCAGCTGGAACATATCAATAATAAACTGGTTGAAGACACGCGCATTAAAGAGGAGTATATCGGGTATTTTTTTAACGTGATATCGGGCTATATCTTAAAGCTCGAAAAGCTGAAACGTAATATTGACCGCAAGCTTGCGGTAAAGAAATATGAAGACATACAATTGGCTATAAACGAAATAAATATTAAAAAGGAGCGCGACCTTTTATTTTACACCTTTGATCATATCTTCCTTAAAATATTCCCCAATTTTATCACGGTTTTTAATTCATTGTTTAAGCCCGAAGACCAGATATGGCCTAAAGATAACGAGGTGTTAAATACCGATCTGCGGATATTCGCCCTGATACGCATGGGCATAAGCGATAACGAAACCATTGCCACCATCCTTGAATATTCGGTAAATACCATATATGTATACAAGATGCGCATCAAGGCCAAATCAATATTACCGGGCGATCAGTTTGACCAAAAAATAATGTCGATAAAAGCCGTTGACGCTCAATAAAAACGGGGACTAACAACACATTTTAAGTAAATAAATGATATGAAAAAAATATTCCTATTGTTGATTTGCTTATGCTGCCGGGGCGGTATAAGTTTACTGGCACAGGACTCATGGAAAATAAAAGCCGACAAAATTGATCCGGCCGCTTACTACGGCGTTACGGTAGCCAATGGCATGATCGGTATTGTGTCGTCGCCTGAGCCGTTTAAGGTGAAGAATGTGGTGCTTGCCGGGGCGTATGACCTGTATGGCCGCGGGCGGGTTAGCAATTTTTTAAACAGCTTTAACCTGCTTAGCATGTACCTGGAGATAAACGGCAAACGTATTGAAGCCAAAAATATCAGCAACTTTAAACAGGAGCTGGATATGCAGCATGCAGCCTTTACCACCACTTTTGATTATGCCGATGCGGCATCCGTAAAATATACCTATTACTCACTAAGACAACTGCCTTTTACCGTTTTAATGGACATTAGTATCACTGCAAAAAAAAGCATCAGTATTACTGCCGCAAGTGTAATGGAAGCCCCGGATGCGTTAAAGGATGTGCAAAATTATTATAATGAGATTGACAGGCCGCACGTTACCATAAGCCTGTTAACATCAACCGCTAAAAGCCCCACCGGGAAACTGCAGCTTTGTGCCTCAAATACTTTTTTGTTTAATGAGGAGCATGGAAAGGAGCCCAGGGTAATTCACGAAATGTGGGATAATAATATGCACCTCATGAAGTTCAGCAAATCCGTATCGGCGGGGCAAACCTATCAATATGCGGTGGCGGGTTCGTCCATTACCTCGGCCCATGATGCCGACCCATTGAACCAGGCCGAGCGCCTCACCATGTTTGCAAAGCTGGAAGGCAGGGAACGGTTGGTACAGTACCATAACCAGGCCTGGGACGAGTTGTGGAAAAGCGATATAAAAATTGAAGGCGACGCACAGGCGCAACAGGATGTGCATAGCATGTTGTACCACTTGTATTCATTTTCAAGGGCGGGTGCGGCTTATTCGCCATCGCCAATGGGGTTATCTGGTTTAGGTTACAACGGCCACGTTTTTTGGGATGCCGATTTATGGATGTACCCAGCCTTGCTGGTGATGCACCCCGAAATTGCAAAATCGCTGGTGGAGTATCGTTTTCAGCGCCTGGCGGCCGCAAAACAGAACGCGTTTTCGCACGGGTACAAAGGAGCGATGTTTCCCTGGGAAAGCGCAGACAGCGGGGTAGAGGAAACACCGGTTTGGGCGCTAAGTGGCCCGTTTGAGCACCATATAACCGCCGATGTTGCTTTGGCGGCCTGGAACTATTACTGCGTTACACAAGATAAACAATGGCTGCTTGAAAAAGGCTGGCCCATACTTTCGGCCACGGCCGATTTTTGGGCAAGCCGCGTAGAACGTAACGGCGATGGCCATTATGATATTAAGGATGTGGTAGCCGCAGATGAATGGGCCGAAAATGTGGACAATAACGCTTTTACCAATGCTGCGGCCAGGGCCAATCTGCAAAGTGCCATCAGCGCTGCTAAAATATTGGGCCTTACCGCAGATCCCGACTGGCAGCAGGTAGAGCAGAATATTCCGATACTTAAATTTCCGGATGGAGTAACCAAAGAGTTTGCCACCTATAAAGGAGAAGGCATTAAACAGGCTGATGTAAACCTGCTGGCCTATCCGCTTAAAACAATAACCGACCCGGCCCAGATAAAAAAAGACCTGGAATATTATGAAACCAGGGTACCCAATGAGGGCACCCCCGCTATGACGCAGGGCATATTTACGTTATTATATGCCCGGTTGGGTAATGGCGATAAGGCTTACCATTTTTTTAAAGACGCCTATGAGCCAAACCTGCTGCCGCCTTTCCGGGTTATTGCCGAAACTAAAGACGGAACCAACCCTTATTTTGCTACCGGCGCGGGCGGCATCATACAAAGTGTACTCATGGGATTTGGCGGACTGGACATTACGCCTGAAGGCATTGTGCAGGTAAAAAGTAAATTGCCCGGCAACTGGAAATCACTGACCATAACCGGCGCAGGGCCCGCGAAAAAAACGTATGTTGTTAAATAGGTCCTGACAGGGGGAACTTAAACTTCATATCAAAAAAGGCCTGGTTATTATAGCCAGGCCTTTTTTAATTTATAACACAGTTAAATGCAAACCGAAATGTAAACTAATTATCGTTGGTATAATTGCAGGAAATATACTTGATATGGATGCCAGGGAAATAATTAGTCTGAATTTTAACGAAATAAGGCGTAGAAGCATGAAACTATGGCTTGGGATACCGGAGGATAGATGCCACTGGAAGCCCGATGCGGGTGCTATGACTTGTATTGAAATGGTTAGGCATGTACTGGAAAGTCAATATATTTATCAGCAGATCATTAAAAACCGCGGCGATAAGAATAACGGGCCTACGCCATGGCATGACCAGCCTTATGTAAGTATACAACAGGAAATATGGTTTAGCCTGCCTTATCAATCGGCGTTTATGCAAATGGTCAACAGCTTTTCAGATAACGAGCTTGAAGAGATCGAGATCATCAGACCGGCTTTAAATCAAAGGCGAAAGCTGGGCGATTACTTGCTCAGAGTTGCCTATCACGAAGCTGTACATGCCGGTCAGTTGTTATCATATTTGCGTAATTTAGACATTGACCGACCGAAAATTTGGGATTGATGAATTGTTAAAACGTGATATGACCAGCCTCAGTAATTTTAAACAAGCAGCTGCCCTGTTTGGTGAACCCGCCCGGGCGGCAATAATATGGGAACTGTTTGACGGTAAACCGGTAACAGCAGGCGAACTGGCCATTGCGGCTAATATTACACCACAATCGGCAAGCAGTCACCTCAAAAAGCTGGTGCAGGCAGGCATACTTAGCGTGCACAAACAGGGGAAGCATAAATATTTTGTATATGCCAAACCAGAGATAGCTGTGGCCGTTGAAACCCTGGCCGGCATTTTTTCGCTACCTAACGAACTTAACCGTAGCCAGCGAGAGGTAAGGACAGCCAGAAGCTGCTATGATCATTTGGCCGGCCAGGCTGGTGTATCAGTAACAGAAGCTCTGCTGAAAAAGGGATTTATAGCGGATCATCCTGATCATATAAAAGAATTTATGGTTACGCCCGCCGGGGCAAACTGGTTCAGGGAACTTGGTATAGATACGGAGCAATTAAAAAAAGCCAAAAGGCCGCTGGCCCTAAAGTGTATCGACTGGACAGAGAAAACTCCGCACCTCGCCGGGAGTCTTGGGGCCGCGCTGCTGCAGCATTTTTTGAAGGAGGGCTGGTTTAGAAAAGTGTACCAGAAAAGAAATCTCCTTATCACTTCGAATGGTGAAATATCATTAAAAAAAGTGTTAAATATTGATATAAAAGGCTAAATAGTAGCTCCGTTTGCGCACATTTTAACGCTTTTTTAGCTGCTTTTGATGGTGTAATGCATACTTTTTTGCATTCCAACATTTCCAATCAAATTTTCATGTAAATAAATTTCGCCTGCGGATAAGGGTAAGTGCGCGGCGACGTGTTTTAGTGAAAATTAGATAACACGAAATGACAAACCCGGATATTATTATAAAGATAACAGCGCTGCAAATAACCAGGGCATTGGGGTTACTGCGACTTAAGCTGGTTGATCATTTACCGATGATCACCTGGTTGATAAGCCAGGGTTTATAAATTATGAGGATGAGAACGATGAACGCGATGTTGGCGAAATATATGCTTGGCGAGGCTAAACTTGCTGATATGGAGGCTATTGACAAATGGATTGCTGCCAATGCTTATAACCTTAAATGTTTTACCCATATTAAACTGATATGGCAGATTAGCACTCTCTTAAGGGTTGAAAGCAGTATAAATGTTAACGGGGCCTGGGAAGAGTTTAAAGAAATAATAGAAAGGAGTAACCGGCCCCAAGCCATAAGACGACCGCTATATCAGCAAAAGCAAAGGATCCATATTGTGGCTTTATGGCTGCTCATGTTTGGTATAGGCGCATTGTTGTACAGTTTATATCACCCGCGCAGGATAACGATGCATAAACTGTATGCCGTTAACGGGGTATGTGTTGATACCCTGACAGATGGCTCTGTAGTCACACTTAATAAAAACGCCGTTTTATGCTTCCCAGGGGAGTTTTCTGGCAAAACCCGTGAGGTGAAATTAAAAAAGGGTGAAGCATTTTTTAATATAGCCGATGATAATAAACCCTTTTTGGTGAGGGTAAATGATGTTTTTGTTAAGGTAACGGGTACATCTTTCAATATTAAAAACAAAGATGGAACAACAGAAATAATCGCTGAGGCCGGCGTGCTTGAAGCAACATGGCGCGGAGAAACCATTAAACTGCAGTCAGGAGAAAAAATAGATATAAATTATAAAAGCGGCATGCTAAAAAAAGCGCGGAATACAGATAAACTATATGCTTATTACCGTACGCAACTATTTGTTGCCGACAACACTCCCCTTTGGCGCATAGTACAAGCGCTGAACGAGGCTTACGGCATTGATATAATAGTTACCGATAACCAACTGGCCAATCAACCACTAACCATAACCTTAAGGAACGGGCAGTTGGATAATAACCTGGGCATTCTGTGTAATATCCTGAATGCGCACTGGCGCAAACAGAATGGTAAGATCTTTATTTATAGAACAGGTTATAGGTCTTTATTGTAACCTGCGGTCTTCCTCGTTAATAAGCACATCATTGATGCTGGCAAACCTGCGCTGCATGAGGCCGTGCTCATTAAAATCCCAGTTTTCATTGCCATATGCCCGGTACCATTGCCCGCTTGCATCATGATATTCATACTCAAAGCGTACAGCTATTTTATTATCTGTAAATGCCCAAAGCTCTTTTTTTAGCTTATAGTCGAGTTCTTTTTGCCATTTTGCGGTGAGGAATTTTACAATTTCGGCCCTGCCGTTTATAAACTGTGAGCGATTGCGCCATTCACTGTCAACGGTGTAAGCCAAAGCTACTCTTTCCGGGTCTTTGCTGTTCCAGGCGTCTTCTGCCAATTGTACTTTTTGGGTGGCCGTTTCAAAATTGAACGGTGGTAAAGGGAGTTTCTGTTCCATAATAAGAACAAATATAAACAGCTCAGTGGTAGGACGCGTGGTATCATTCAATGATTGTGTGGTATATATCATTGAAAACATGTCGCAAAGCCTTCTTAAAAAATTGGAGCGTATTTGTTGTTCGTTTTTATTGGTGTCATTATCCCCGCTACTTTGGTCTTTTTACTTTTGTGACCATAAAAAGTAACAGCCTCTCCACTGATCAAATCCTTGATGGAGCTACTCCAAAAGTTTTTTTAAACGCAAAAGAAAAATGCGAAAGGTCCTGGAAACCCAGTTCCAGGTAAACATCTGATGGCGCTTTACCTTGTTCCTTTATTTGATAATGCGCCTCCTGCAGCCGCCTTTGCTGCAGCCAGCGATTGGGCGTCATATGAAATATTTTTTCAAAATCGCGTTTAAAGGTGGCCAGGCTGCGCCCGCTTAGGTAAGCAAATCGCTTTAACTGTACGTTAAAGTGGAAATTTTTGTTCATAAAGCCTTCCAGGTCAATTTTGCCGGGTTCGCTAAAATCAAACAATACATCTTTTAATTCGGGGTTGCCCTGTAACAACACCAGGATAGCCTCGCGCAATTTTAACGACAGTAAATTTTTGTTGCCGGATTGCTGCATATGCTCATAAGGCTGCAGTGAATGAATATAGCTCTCGTACAGCGGGTTGGGCGCGAGGGTAATAATGCTGTCCCCTTCATATTTATTCTGGGCTTTGTACCCATATTCCATACTGAAATTACGGAGCGTTTGCTGATCAAGAAATACTGATATCGATTTAAATTCGCCGCCGGGAGGGGGCTCTTTCAAAAATTTAACCAGTTGATTTCTCCGGCTTAACCTAAAATCGCCCGGACTGAACGTATATACGTTGTCTGTACCGGTAAGCGTAAGGTTTCCGGATATTTGAAAGCTAAAGGCATGCTCCGGAATAAACTGTTCGCCACCGCAGCTCCGGGTATAGTAACAGGAGTAATGTATTTCTGATTGCGGGCTTAATTTATTCTCTGTAAGCATATTTGATCAAATTTAAGAAAAGCCGGGCAGCATTATCGCGCAAATTTATATTGCGATGCTGTCCGGCTTTTTATTTATGCTTTATCACTGGGATTAAACAGTAATTTGCCGGCTTCTGTTTCAAAAAAATTCTCCGCTGTATCATGATCGGTTGAGATACTTACCGGCAGCCATTTTTCCAGTTCGGCCGTCCGCGCAGCATCGGCATTTTTCAATAGGGCGATGGCCTCACTACCCAGTATCAAATGTACCGGCGGCTCGGGATGGTTAGCTATGCTGATCATGACCTGGGCTGCCTTATCAGGATCGCCCATAGGAACAAATTTTCCACCTTTAAAAAAATCAACCCTCGCACCCACGGTAGATTCGTAACCTTCAATAGACTCGGCGTAGGTCATAGAGTCGCCGGCCCAATCGGTACGGAAACCGCCGGGTTCCACACAAGTTACGCGTATACCCAGGTCTGCTACTTCTTTTGATAAAACTTCGCTAAAGCCGCTCAGCCCAAATTTCGCCGCTTGGTACATGCTTAGTCCCGCGTTGCCTACACGGCCGCCTATAGAGCTGATTTGCAGGATGTGACCTGAGCGTTGCCTGCGCATATAAGGTAAAACCACACGGGTTATTTCAATAGGAGCATATAAGTTTGTTTCCAGCTGACTGCGCACCTGTTCGTCTGTAAATGCTTCGGCAGCACCTATGATACCAAAGCCGGCATTGTTAACCAGCACATCTATACGGGCAAAGTGCTGAATGGTATTTTCTACCGCCGATATGATCTGGTTCTTGTCATTTACGTCCAGTTGTATGGCAAGTAACTGACCCGGATATTTATCTGCGAGGTCTTTCAATTGTTCGGGTTTGCGTGCTGTGGCTGCTACTTTATCACCGCTGGCAAGCACTGCTTCTGTAAGGCTTCGTCCCAAACCGCGGGAGCTGCCTGTTATAAACCAAATTTTTGTCATTGTCTTATGTTTTAATTTTATATAACAAAGGTCGGCAGTAATTAGAGGCAGCGCTTTGCTGAAACGGTCATTTTACTTTGTTAAAAAGCTCAGACTCACCCCGGCTACGCTTCGCTGGCCGACCCTCTCTTGGGCTTCGCCATAAAGAGGGTTGAGGAGGAGCTTTTTCTTTGCTCCCATTGTTTAAGTATTTTTTTACCTGATTTATGAATTCCCTCTTTGCGCCGGAGGCGTAGAGAGGGATGTCGAGCGAAGCGATGACAGGGTGAGTCGAAACGCGGGTCAGACTCACCCCGGCTACGCTGCGCTGGCCGACCCTCTCTATGGCTTTGCCATAAAGAGGGTTGAGGAAGAGTAGTTTTTTCTTTGCCCCTTTGTCTAATTATCTTTTATCTGATTTGTGTGAATCCCCTCTTTGCGCCGCAGGCGGAGAGAGGGATGTCGAGCAAAGCGATGACAGGGTGAGTCTAAGCGGGAGGCCCAGATCGCTTTTCTTCACCCCTTACCCAATGATCTTTTCTTTGATTTATGTTGAAACAATGACCGGGGTGAGTTATCCGAAACCTCAATAAAATCAACTACTCTCCTAACAAGAAATTTTTACCTTTGCCTAAACTCAATCTATACATGAGCGAAAAGATTTTAGTAATAGGCGCCAATGGCCAGATAGGAACAGAACTGGTTGTAGCCTTAAGAAAGATACATGGTGCCGAAAGCGTCATCGCGTCTGATATTAATGATCCTGGTTATGCTATACGTCATAGCGGGCCTTATGAGCTTGTGAACGTGCTTGATAAGGATAACCTGCATCATATTTTTGATAAGCACCGTCCTACCCAGGTTTACTTGCTGGCAGCTATATTATCTGCCGTAGGCGAAAAAAAACCTAAAATGGCCTGGGACCTTAATATGACCGGCCTGATACACATACTTGACTTTGCTGTGGAGTTTAAAATTGCCAAAGTTTTTTGGCCAAGCTCTATCGCGGTTTTTGGTCCCAATTCACCGCAGTTTCATACGCCGCAATATTGCGTAATGGACCCTAATACGGTTTACGGTTTCAGCAAGCTTGCGGGTGAGCGCTGGTGCGAATATTACTTTACCAAATATGGGTTGGATGTACGGAGCATACGTTACCCCGGCCTTATTGGCTGGCGGGCCAATCCGGGTGGCGGCACTACCGATTACGCGGTACACATATTTCATGAGGCATTAAAAAATGGGAAGTATCAAAGCTTCCTTTCGGCTGATACTGCTTTGCCGATGATGTATATGGATGATGCTATACGGGCCACTATATCGCTAATGGACGCGCCGGCCGATCAGTTAACCATACGCTCATCATATAACCTGGCTGGCATAAGTTTTACACCAACCCAGTTGGCCGGTGAAATAAAGAAACTGATACCCGGTTTTGAAATGAGTTATACGGAGAACGACCCCCGGCAAGCAATTGCTGATAGCTGGCCAAAATCAATTGATGATAGTTACGCCCAAAGGGATTGGGGCTGGGAATTACAATATGACCTGGCCGCAATGACCAGCGATATGCTGACGAATTTGAAAAACGTTATATAAAGAAAACAATAGTATATTTAGACCATAGTCCATTGATCATGGGTTATGGACACAGAATAAAGTTATGGGAAGAGCATTTGAATTCCGCAAAGAAAGAAAGTTTAAGCGCTGGGCCAAAATGGCCGTACAGTTTACGCGTTTGGGTAAAGAAATTGTAATGGCCGTAAAAGCGGGCGGTGGTGATGTTACTACTAACTCGCGTTTACGTACCGCGGTGCAAAATGCCAAGGCGGTAAACATGCCTAAAGACCGTGTAGAAGCCGCTATAAAAAGGGCTACAAGCCGCGATGAAAAGGATTATGAAGAATTAGTTTACGAAGGGTACGCGCCTCATGGCGTTGCGGTATTGGTGGAAACCGCTACGGATAATACCAACCGCACAGTGGCCAACGTACGCAGCTACTTTACTAAATACGGCGGATCGTTGGGTAAAACCGGGTCGCTTGATTTTATTTTTACCCGCAAATCGGTATTTACGTTTGAGCCAGGCGACCGCGACCTGGAAGAGCTGGAATTTGAACTGATAGATGCCGGACTGGAAGACCTGTTTGTTGAGGCCGACGAGGAAGGGAACGATATTGGCGTTATTCATACTGCCTTTGAAGATTTTGGCAAGATGCAGAAAGCCCTGGAAGAGGCGGGTGTTGAAGTAAAATCGGCCAAGCTGGAACGTGTACCGCAATCATTTCACCAGGTTACAGAAGAGCAGGTTGCTGACATTATGAAGCTAATTGATCGCCTGGAAGAGGATGACGACGTGCAGGCGGTATACCATAATATGGCGGAGTAAACCCCATCCATCCCTCCCTTAAAGGGAGGGCTTAAAAAATCAAGGACCCTGTCATTACGCTATCGCTCGCAAATGACATGAAAAATTAGTACCATGCCACTATTCAGCTCACGTAAGGAAGAGAAAAAAGTAAAGGTAACTTTTGCTAACGGCTTGCTTTTTGTAGAAAAAGCAGATGGTAAGCAACAGGCTTTTCCATTGGAGTGGTTTCCGAAATTAATGAACGCGACTGATGAAGAGCGTGAAGACTGGAAACAAACCGATAAAGGCATCCATTTTAACCAACTGGATGTGGATGTGGCTTTATAGCAGATATTAGATTTTGAGACAGGAGATGATAAGACAGAAAATGTCTCAGATTTCCTGTCTCACATCTCAAATCTAACAAACAATGACTTTCGAAGAGTTTTTTAAAAAGAAAAAGATCGATCTGCCAGCCCTGCAACAGGGTGAGCAATCTCTGTATTCTGAATTTAAAGCTCATTACGAACAAATGGGCGAAAAAAGTTTCGATCATACCAAAAAGTATTGGTTTAATAAATTAAGGAGACGGTTTCCGGCGCCACCTGAAATAAAAGCCGAAAAGGTTAGAATAGAAAACCCCCTGGCCGAACAAACTATTACAGAAAGCCTCACAGAGCCTGTTGCCCCAGCGCCAAAATTAGGCTTCGCGCCAAAATTCCGGGCTGCCGGTGGAACCAGGCCCACTGAAGAAAAACAGGAGCACAAACCCGAGGAAACTTCGGCACCTATTGAACCAACCGCCGCCAAACCTGCATTTAAGCCTCGTTTTAACCCTGGCATGGTTAAACCAAAACCAACTGAGGATAGTGTGACACCTGATGAAAAGCCGGAGGTAAAAGAAGAAAGCACTACAACGACACCCGAAGGCGAAGCGGCAAAACCGGCGTATAAACCACGCTTTCAACCCGGCATGGTAAAACCTAAACCTGATCAGAGCAAGGAACCCGCGCCGAATGAGAAGTTAGAGAATAAAGAAAATACACAAGATACCGAAGCTGTTAAGCCTGCATATAAACCTCGTTTTCAGGCGAGCATGGTTAAATCAAAACCCGTTGAAGGTGAAGAAAAGCCAGCGGAGAATAAAGCAGATTTACCTCCTGATGCTGACGAACCTGGTGCCAAACCTGCTTATAAACCCCGTTTTCAGGCAGGCATGGTTAAACCCAAACCTGCCGAAGGTGAAGAAAAGCCTCTCGAGGATAAAACAGATACACCTCCTGATACCGAAGAACCTGCCGCCAAACCTGCCTATAAGCCCAGGTTTAACATGAAAAACCTGCCTCCCAAACCAACCGAGGATTAATATTTGGGGTACGGTATTTACTTATTGTGCGAAAACAACCAGCTAAGCAGGTCGGGTTCTTTAAAGGCATAATCCCAACTATTATGATCAACCCCGGGGTAAAGGGTAAATTTAGGATCGCCGCCGGCTTCTTTAATGGCAGCTACCATTACTTCTGAGTGATCTGCCGGTACTACGCTGTCTTTGCTGCCATGAAATATCCATAAAGGAACCTTCTTTGCATATTTTTTAGCGTTCAAAGTATTGTCACCACCGCAAATGGCGAAGGCTGCTGCAAATAGCTTTGGTTTACGGCCTATAATCTCAAATGTGCCCATGCCACCCATGCTAAGGCCTCCAACATAAACCCGGTGTTGGTCAACAAATGGCTTATCCAAAAACTGGTCAACCAAACCAAGCAGCAATTGCATGGCTATAGTAGGCTGTTCATTCACCTGGAAAATAAATTTTCTTTTATGGGTAGCCGAGTCGGTTTCCTGCTGCACGTTTGACCAATAACTGTTTGTGGGGCATTGCGGAAAAACAACAATGGCCTGGTATTTTTCACGTACACTATCCTGTGAAAGGCGTTTGGCCCCATACTTTAACTGCGATTCATTGTTATTACCCCGTTCGCCGGCGCCATGCAGCACAAACAGCAGAGGGTATTTTTTGGTAGGATCAAAATGTTTGGGAAATAATAAGCGGTAAGGTAGTGTGTCGCCTTTTAAAGTAAAGCTGCCTCTGTCAAAAGATGAGAGGTCTTGTGAGCGCGCCGAAAAAGAAAATGCTAAGAATAAACTTAGCATTCCTATAATAAAGTTTTTATGAGCCATTTAATGCTTTTAATTTGTTTTTCAGATGTTAGTTAAACAAATTTAACTTCTTTTGATTTACATTTTTTTAATATTTTTTTGACCGCTTGTTTTGAGGCAAAGCATTTTTTAATTTTTAGCCATTGCGGGGCTTGTAAAATCCAGCTTTTTAAGGCCGTTTTGTATTTCGGGGCAGCTCATAAACAATTTCCATAACAAGCCGGTTCGGTAGTTCTCAATCATCACAATGATCGGCCCCTGATCAATAGCCAGGTATGATTTCGCATACCAGTTGTGCGATTCGCTAAATGCATCAACAAAACCGTATTCGCCCCATATCTTATCGCCCAGATCATAATAAAAATGACGCAAGGCTTTCATGGAGTACTCCGGGGTATAAGGAAATGCAGACAGCGCAGCTGTAGGTGTTATTACGCCCAGGTCATTAGTAGGTGAGTGTGCGTTATAACCCTCAAAGTTATCGCTTGCGGTAAGGCCCCAGCAGTTTTCGCCATAGCCTTTAAATTTTTTAGGATTATCAACACAATAAGCGTGATTGATCAGTGTATGATTTTTGTTTTGTTCCCAGTAATCGGCATACCGGTCTTTTAACCCTTTAGGGTTTAGCCCCAGGAATGAGTATTGCGAAAAGAAAAGCGGTCCGCCATAATCAAATCCCAAAGGAAGTTTGATGCCATAAAAGGTTTTGCCATTCTTAAAAAAGTCGCTTTGTGCCCAACCGCGGTGATATACATCAGCACTAACCGGATAGCGGTTTGCCGATGCCGCCAGCACATAGGTTATCAGGCATTCATTAAAGCCATGTATCGGGAAATTCATAGCCCAGCCATTATTGGGCGACCAATGCCAGTACAACGCATCTCTTCCATCACGGGTGTACCAATCCCATTCCATTTCGCCCCACATCCAGTTAATTACATCACGTATACGCTGCTCCTTTGGGTCATCGGCGGTAAAATACTGGCGGGCACATAGCAATCCCTGAAACAAATAAGCCGATTCCACAATATCGCCGCCGTCATCTTTACGGCCAAATGGGATTATTTTGCCGGTTTCGCCATTCATCCAGTGCGGAAAAGCGCCATGAAAAGAATTGGCTTTATATAAAAAGTTAACCATCTTCACCATACGGTCAACAGCCTGGTCATGGCTTATCCATTTACGGCTATCGGCAACTATAAGGGCCATTATACCAAAGCCGGAGCCGCCGGTGGTAACCACTTCGTCGCCATAGTCGAACGATGTATTGCTGCGTTCGCGTGCAAGGCCGCTTACCGGATGCCCAAAATCCCAGAAATACCTAAATGTTTGGCGTTGCACCACATCAAGCAAGGCGCTATCGGTAAGGTTTTTTATAATGCCGACAGGTTTAATGCCTGTTGTAGTATTTTTAGCATTTTTTTGAGCAAAACAACTTATGGCAAACAGCAGTATAAATGGAGTAAATAATATTTTTTTCATGTAAGCTATATATGTGAGGTACTAAGATCAATCACAGGTTAAAAAGATTGCCTGGAAGGCAGGCAATCTTTTTAATTTATCAACCAACTATTTAGTACCCTGGATTTTGTTTTAGTCTGCCACCGCTTAGGTCAATTTGTGTTTGCGGGATGGGAAATAAGGCATATTTGGCAGCCCATGTTTTACCATGTGCAGCAAACGCTGCTGCTGCCCGGCCTGGCATTACCGCGTCCTGGCGAACAATGTCAAAGAAACGATCATGTTCTTCGGCCAGTTCCATGCGGCGTTCGTGCCATATTGTTTGTAACGACGCTGTTGCAGCAGGTAATTTGGCCCTTGTACGCACCAGGTTCAGATTAGTTTTGGCTTCGTCGATTCTGCCCAACTGAAAGGCTGCTTCGGCATTAATGAGTAATATATCCGCGTAGCGTAAAATACGTACTTGTTTTGGCAGCCGATCTGTACTGCCGCCACAATTATCTTCGGCTGTACGGCTATGGTATGCTTTATAGCTGTAAAAGCCATTTTGAACCGAATCGCGGCTTGGAATACGGAATCCATCCCATAGTACAGTACCGTGGTCCTGTATAGTAATTACAGTGGCCGCTTTACGTACATCGCCTGCTTCGTACTCGCTCAATAAACTTTCGGATGGGTTATTAAAGCCAAAGCCAAGGTCGGCCCAGCCAAATTTACCACCGGCACGCGGCCCCTGCGATACGGTGTACAAGTTTATGCCTGCTGTACAGCTTTTATTGATACCAGCCTGTATCTCAAAAATTGATTCAGCGTTATTATTGCCTCCGTCACCATTAACAGCCTTTTGTCTCCATATTAGCGAGTAGTCTTTAACCAATGAATATTTACCGCCATCCATAACCGCTTTTGAAAGGTCATAGGCTTTCTGGTAGTTTTTCATATACAGATAAACCTTAGCTTCTAAAGCCTGTGCCGCACTTTTGGTAGCGCGGCCAACATCAGTTGCTCCTTTGTCGGGCAGATTGGTAACCGCAAAATCCAAATCGCTTACTATAAATTTATATATATCATCGGCCGTAGCACGGGTTTGGTATTTATCCTGATTGGCTTCACTTGCTGATGGCAATTTGTCAAGCAGCGGTACGCCGCCGTATAAGCGTACCAGATTAAAATAAAAATATGCCCTTAAAAACCTCGCTTCGCCAATGAGCGCGTTTTTTGTAGTTGCGTCAAATTGGGCATTTTGCAATTTATCAAGCGCCTGGTTAGCACGCGCCACACCCTGGTAATATCCGGTCCAAACGTTGTTCACCACACCATTTGATGCTGAGGTTTGCAGGTTGTCAATCTGTTTGGCATCGCCATAATCATCGGGTGAACTTCCTTTGTCAGCATCGTCCGAAGCTATATCGGTCATGATCACAAATTGAAAGCTATCAATATCAGGTTCAAAACCTCCAATGTAAAATACATTGTAAATGCCTATAACCAGATTTTTGGCTTGATTTGGGTCTGAGGCAATCTGGTCCTCTGTTATTTTTGCTTGCGGAGCTACATCCAGGTAGTTTTTACACGCACTAAGTGTTGCGGTTACAACCAGCATACAAGCAGCTATAATGTTTAATTTTTTATTATATGTCTTTTTCATAATGCTGAAAATTAAAATTGAAGGTTCACACCAAAAGCAAAAGTGCGTGTTACCGGGTAGTTGACATTATCAATGCCAGCCTCTGTAATGCCAGTATTAACATCGTCATTAAATAACTCAGGCGATGAGCCGCTGTAACGTTTTAAAGTGAACAGATTTTGTGATGTGAGATAAAACCTCAAACGTGAAATATTTGCCCGTTTAAGTAATTCGGATTTTAGGGTATAGCCTAAGGTTAAATTATTTAAACGCAAATAAGCACCAGATTCAATAAAGTAAGTTGATGGCGGGGTAGAGCCTGTAATTACATTAGGATCGGTATTGGATGGTTTAGCTGTGGTAAAACGGCTGTCTGCGTAGCTGGCTTCAATGTTGTCATTTTCAGTTCCGCGGGAATTCTTTTTACCATTGTAAATTTTATTGCCCCAGTTGCCGGTAAAATCTGCACTGAGGTCAAAACTGTTATAGTTAACGCCAAAGTTAAAACCCCCATAGTATTTTGGCTGATAGGAGCCTGCATAAATGCGGTCGTTGGCATCAATAATGCCATTGTTGTCGATATCAGCATACTTTAGTCCACCAATTTTATTGGCTTCAAAAGAATTGGTAGGAGCTGCCGCCACTTCGGCTGCGTTTTGAAAAACACCGGTTGACTGCAATACAAAATAGCTGCCAATAGGATGGCCATTATCAGTTTTGGTGACCTGGCGTGAGTTAATACCGCCGCCAAATAGTGCCTGACCGCCGTTTAAACCTATCACATTGTTTTTGTTGTAGCTAATATTTGCACCAACATTGTATGAAAGCTTATCATTGATCTTATCATTCCATTTTAAACCTACCTCAAACCCTTTGTTGCTATATGACGCTGCATTGGTGATGTACGTGTTATCTGGGTCGCCTAATATGCCGGGTAAACCCACTTTGGTTAAGGCGTTAGAAACTTTTTTGTTATAATAATCAACTTCACCGCTTAACCGGTTATTTAAAAAGGCAAAATCTAAACCAAGATCAAATTGCGCCGTAGTTTCCCATTTTAGATTGGTATTTTTAATATCCTGTATTACGCTGCCAAGATTTAGAGTTCCGTTGTTAAAATAGTAAGGCAGGTTTGAAGTTGCTGTAATAATATAGAGTGCCTGGTCAATGTTGTCATTACCAAGCTTACCATAGCTTGCCCGTAATTTCAGCTGATCAAATATGTGGTTATCTTTCATAAAAGATTCCTCTGAAATTACCCAGCCACCGCCTACAGTATAAAAATTGCCCCAGTGCTGATTAAATTTTGAGCTGCCGTCACGGCGGAAAGAGCCACTTATCAGATATTTATTTGCATAGCCATAATTTACACGACCAACAAATGATTGCCTGGTAAATAATCCGCCGCCGTTATCATCTTTCGCATTAACATCAGGGTTTCCTAAATTCAGGTACCATTGATCCTGATTGGCAGGAACGTCCTGACGTGTACCATTAAGAAAGTTTGATTTAAATTTTTCGGTAACCATACCACCTAATACTGTTATATGGTGATTGCCGTAGCTTTTATCAAAAGTGATGGTGTTATCCCAGGTGTACTGGTATGAGTCATCATTCTGAACAAATAATGAGCTGTTGTTTTGATTTTGGTTACCACCGCCAACGGTAAATGTATTATTATCAGATAGAAACTGGTATTGATAATTTTTTTGATTATTAAACTTAATATCGGCGTTAAAAGCAGAGTGCAGAGTAAGTGAACTTATGGGCTTATAATCAAGGGCAACATTGCCTTGTACCCGGTTACCAAGCGTAAACCTGTTCGCTTTGTCTAATTGCAGCAGTGGATTACTGACATTGCTCCATGCCGATGTGTTACCATATTTACCATCTTGAATCGCCGGGATAATTGGGGCGGCCCTATAAACATTACCATAGATGGCATTAAGGTCAATTGTACGCTCGGCAGCACGACTAAGGGATAACTGCTCGCTAAATTTTAGCTTTTTGGATATGTTGATATCATTGTTTGCGCGTAAAGTAAAGCGCTGGAATCCGTTGGTTTTAATAACGCCCTGGTCGTCAAAATAATTGGCGCTTATAAAATAGGTATTTGTTTCACCACCCCCCGCAACTGAAATATTATGATTTGTGGTAAAAGCTCTGCGTGTAACCTCCTTGGCCCAATCGGTGGTGCCGGGAATAGTTAAAGGAGCCTTATCATCTGACGCAATCTTTGTTGGACTGGCATCTTTTAAATAATCAACATATTGGGCCCTGTCTGCTAATTTAACCTGATTGGCAACTTCTCTGAAACCCACGGTTGCATCATAGCTTACTACAGCGGGGCCGCTTTTGCCTTTTTTGGTGGTTATAATAACCACGCCGTTAGCTCCACGAACACCATAAATTGCTGCAGAAGCATCTTTCAATACATCAAGGCTCAATATATCATTGCTGTTAATATTGCGGATGTCATCGGTTAGCACACCATCAACCACATAAAGGGGATTAGCACCCGCAAGCACAGAACCCGTACCGCGGATACGTAAAATTGGCGATGAGTTTGGCCTGCCTGATGACAGTACCTGCACACCAGACACCTTTCCCTGCAAAGCCTGGGTGGCTGTTTGTACAGGTTGCTTGGCTAAAAGGTTACCGTTTACGCTGGCAACAGAACCGGTTACGTCCCTTTTACGCTGGGTGCCATAACCAATAACTACAACCTGCTGCAGTTCTTTGGCTTCGGCTTGCAGTTTTACCGTTAATTGGGTTTGGTTGTTAACAGGCAACGATAGGGTTGTATAACCAATATACGTAAATACAAGTGTTGCATCGAGAGGTGCTGTAAGTGTGAAAGCACCATTCACATCGGTTTGTGCTCCTGTGGTGGTTCCTTTAATGGAAACGCTTACGCCAATTAAGGCTTCGCCTGTTGCCGCATCGGTAACTTTTCCTTTTACCGGAGCATTTTGAGCGAATGAAGTGTTTGCAAAAAAGAAGCAGAATAGCACCAACACAGAAATAGTAAAGATTCTTTTCATAGTGGTTAAAGTAAGTGTTTGAAATAATTGGTTTATTATTTGACAAAGCTGGGCAGATATTACGCTTTTATCAAAAATATTAACTCTACATTAATACATCATATAGAGAACACTTTCTCAGTAGTTATGTTTTTTATTTTTAATAAATTGATTATCAATTTATTAATATATGATGGTGTTTATTATACATACTACATACAGTACGTATAATATATAAAGCGTAATGAAGGGTATGAGAGGTAATGATGTAGTGTTATAGCTCGATGAGAAACTCAACCAGGTTTTTATCATGCTCCAGATTGAGCTTTTTACGCAGGCGGTAGCGGCGTATTTCAACACCCCTGAGCGATATATTTAAAAGCGAGGCCATCTCTTTGCTGCTCATGTTCATGCGCAGGTAAGCGCACAATTTAAGATCGTTTGGAACAAGGTCGGGGTGGTCTGATTTGAGTTTTTTGAAGAAGTTTTCATGCGCCTCGTTAAAACTTTTTTCAAAGATGTTCCAATCACGCTCATCATTCATACCCTCGTCAATTACCTTTTGTATGCGGCGCAGCTGATCATCGGCCAGCTTTTTTCCGGTATTGTCTTTCAGATGGATTATCTCTTCACTAATTTTTTGGAGCAATTCATTTTTATAAACCAGGTTCATGGCCGAGTTAGCCAGTTCGCGGCTTTTGCTGGCCAGGTCGGCCTGCAGTTGTTCATTTTTTATATTGATGATATGCTGTTCATTGGCGATAGCTTCCTGTTTTAAAAATTCTTCTTTTTCTTTTTGCATTTTTTCATGCAGGTGCTGCTGGTGGCGTTTTAATTTAAAGCGGTAATAATGCCGTATGAGGTAGTAAGCTAAAATCAACAGCAAGGTATAAAAAACCATAGCAGGCTTGCCGGCATACCATGGCGGCAGCACGGTAAAGGTTAAAGTGCTGATTGCTGATATATTCTGATCGTTTATTTTAGCGCGTACTTTAAAGTGGTAGGTGCCCTGGTCAAGGTTTGTAAATTCTTTTTCGCTTTGCGGTGCCCAATCAGACCATTGCCTTGAGTAACCTTCTAAATAATACTGAAACTTGATTTTAGCCTGTTTGTAATAGGGTAGCGAATAAGCAATACGGATATTGTTTCGGGCGTAGGGGATCTCAATGAGATTATGTTCGCTGTTAATATCGCTGATAACGGATACCTTATCGGTTACATTTTCAACCCGGCATATTAATACCTGTGGAATTTTTATTTGATTGGGAAGCTGCGAGTCGCCATCGTTCAATATCACAAAGCCATCATCAATACTAATGAGGTAGGTTGAATTATTAATGCGGTTTATGGTTTCATAATGCTGAACCATCTGGCCGTTAAGTACCGTAAAGCTATTGGTATCAATACTGAGCTTGCCGGGCACAGAAAGATCGGTCAAAGCCACGTGCCCCTGGTTAATAAACCAGAATTTTTTACCTATCGCTTTTATTATTTTACCTGATGCCGAAAATGACCCCAGTTTTTTATTGAGCTGTGTGTATTTAAAAAAGCGGTCGGTTATATCGTCATAGATATAAAAACCTGAATCTGACGAGAACACCACCCTGTTATCCAGATCAAACACATTTACATTATAACTGCCAGGCAAACCATAGCGCTCATTATAGTATATTTTAGAGGTTACTTTTTTAAGATCGCTGCTCAGTGTTAATTTGTAAATGCCCTTATAAGCATGGCTTACCCATATTTGCCCCTTGCTATCCTGCACCACATAGCGGGAGGGCTCGCCAAAGCCATCAATCTTATGGCTGAATATCCAATTACCTGAGGCGTTCTTTTTATAAATGACCAAACCAGTGTAAGTACCTTGTATCAGCATATCCCGCCCTAATTTTTTGATGGTCCACCCGCCGGTTGCTGTCGAAATTTTAGTGATGGCGTTTCCGTTTACCTGGTATGTACCATCATTATGGCCGCAAAGCAGACGGCCATCCTGTAAAGAAAGATCCCATACCTGCCCCTGTGAGCCAGGAATAAGCTTAAAGTCAAAAGATTGGAAAAGTTTTTTATTGTCTGGTATCCAGTCGCTGTAAAAAAGCCCCTGATTGGTACCCAGGTATATTTTGTTGTTGAATATAATGCTGGCGTAAACGGTTCCAAACCTGCCGGTTTTATCAAAATAAAAATATAAGGGCGAATTAACCTCAATACGATCTATACCATTATCAAGCCCAGCCCAAAGATTTTGTTCACTATCGGTATATAAACTTAATACGGTGTTGTTTTGCAAGCCACTTAATTTGTTAATGTGCTGTACAACATTGCCCGCGGTATCAATTATTACAATGCCATTTAAAATGGTGCCATAGGCAAAGTATTTGCCTGGTATAAAAGCGCCATTATTAAGTTGATAGGTTTTTAAAAAGTCATTAGCCTGGTTGGTCCAGGGTTTTATACTTTGGCCATCGTAAATGAACAGGCCATTTTTTGCAGTGCCTATAATATATTTGTTACCCTGAAAAGGCAGTATGGACAATACGCCGCTATTGCCTAATACGTTACTACCCTGCACATACTCCAGGTGGTTGTTCTTTAATTCAAACAGCCCAACAGTTAACTGCTCAATAAAGAAACGTTTATCGGCTTTAAATAAAAACAGATAGGGTTTGGGAGTCTTTATTACCTTGATACTTCCATTTGAATAAATAAATATGGCACCAAACGACTGAAAGATAACCCTGTCGCCATCAACATATATTTTCCATATCTCCTCGGTAATGGGACGGTATTTTTTAGGTACCAGGTTTATTAGCGAGTTATATTTAAGAAAGCCTTTGTTATTATCCTGCCAGTAACCAAACTCGCCAAAAGCTCCCGCGTAAATTTTGCCGCGGCCGTCGGCTGATACTGAGCGTACAATGAGGCCGTTTGGCATGTGGTGCTGTTGCCAGTACTTTCCGTCAAAACTTAGCAGCCCTTCGGCATTGCCAAAATACATAATGCCATGCTCGTCGCGCGTTACCGACCAGTTTTGGTTGCCCGACTGGTAAATGTTTTTGGTATAATTTTGTACATATGGAACGCCTATGCTTTTTATATCAGCAGCCCGGGTGTGCCAAACTACACTACAAAAAATACTTATTAAGATCAGGGTGTATTTACGCATAGGTAATGGAAATGGCCGTGCTATTAAAAGCGAATCAATTTTACGAAATTAAGGCTTGCTAAAAAAATAAAAGCCTACCGTTTGGGTAAGCTTTATGCGATATGCAAATGTTAATCAGCTATTTGCAGGTTGTTTTTCTTGGCCGTATTTACAGGTTGGGGTACTTTAACATAATAACCGGTTCCGTCATATTCCCTTTTGCGGGGATGGCTTTGGCAAGCCTCACTGCAGCAGCCGTCCATTTTTGTGCCGCATTCATCACATTGAGTAAAATGCTCGTTGCACTCGGGGTTGGCGCAGTTGATCATTTTCGGAGTTGTTTTACCGCAGTTTCGGCAGGTTGATATCACTACCGGGTTTACGCTGTTCACATCTACCGAAAGGCGGTTATCAAAAACATAACATTTACCTTCAAAATCTTTACCACCGGCTTCCTTACCATATTTAATAATGCCACCATGCAACTGGTAAACCTCGGGGAAACCCTCGTGCAATAAAAGCGCCGATGCTTTTTCGCATTTGATGCCGCCGGTGCAATAAGTGAGTATTTTTTTATCCTTGTATTTGGCCAGCTCGTTGATCATTGCCGGGAAATCCCTGAAGTTTTCAATATCGAGCGTTACTGCATTTTTGAACTTACCTAACGAGTGTTCATAATTTGAACGCACATCTAAAACCACCACATCGTCGCGGTCTTTCATTGCCAAAAAATCTTTTGGTTCCAGGTGCTTGCCTGTTTGCTGCTGTGGATTGATAATATCAGGATTGCGCAGGCCGGAGTGTACAATTTCGGATTTATAACGAACATGCATTTTTACAAATGACGGCACGTCAACTTCATCAATCTTGAAATCGATGCCGGCAAACCTTGCGTCGGCATGAACGGTATCCATGTAAACTTTGCAGGCTTCGGCTGTGCCCGAAACAGTACCATTAAGTCCTTCGGCAGCTACAATAATGCGACCGGTTAAACCTAACCCTTTACAAAATTTTAAATGATCGGCAGCAAATTGCTCCGCATCGGCTATTGTTGAATAACAATAGTACAGTAGTGTATTATATATTGCCATAAACCATTGATACTGTTGCAAACAGTGTTAAATGAGGCGCAAATATAAGATTTTTAGGCGAAAGGGTAAAAGTTTAGTGCTAACACAGCATTGTAAAAATCAACAAGATATTATTTGATCATCCAACAAGGAAACCTTTCACCTCTCCAATTACCTTATGCCATAAAATATCCTGAAACCCTGTATATATTTCTGGTTGCCTGCGTATGATATGCCATAATCTACCCTGAAGATGAGGCGCTGTACGCCTACATAAAACTCACGGTAGTTTCGGTTGTTTTTTACGGTAAGGTAATTAGCACCAATGACCTCTTCAAGTTTCAACTTTCTTAAAAAAGGGATATGGTTAAATACCGACCCGGCAAAATTATGCTGGTAATGCGCCTCGAGGAAGGCCCCATTGGTGCTGTAAGTGTAAAATGGCAAAAAGTGAAAGCTACCCACATAGGTTGGATCAAAAGTTAAACCCTGGTTACCTAAAAAGTGGTTATAGTCCATATAATAGAGGTTATTGTCATTAAAAAAGCCGCCGGCAGTTAGTTTAAAGGACGAAAAACCCGTTAAACCAACCCTGATATGGTCCTGTAAAATATCAACCGACGCAAAATCATAATCAACATCTGAACCAAATGCCCCCTTAATACCTTTGCGGTAATTTAGCTTTAAGGTTGGATATTTTGATGGAATATTGAATTTGCCTGTGGGGCGGGTTTCATATCGCTGATCGAACGTAAAAGTTGCCGAGGCCTCAAATGTCAGCGCCTGGTTTTGCGGGAATAAAATTGAATGGTCATCAGCAGGGGTGCCCACCGGCGCCAGCGGGTTGTTTGATGTATATTCCCGGTCCTTTACATTTTTGATATGCCCAAACGCGGTATTATATAGCTGACTTCTGCTGGCGTATGTAACGTCGCCATTGAGCAGTACGCCATTTACTACTTCGCGCTGGTAGCCAAACTGGCCGTATTGCGAGCGGTAATATTTTACATAGTTATTTTCGCTGAGCAGGGTACTTAGTGTATTAAAATATAACGATCGCGTGCCAACATTGTTCAAATCGAGCACATCACTGCCTAATCCGGCAAAAAATTTAGCGTTATGAAATGGGTCATTCCTGTATTCATTATATATGTTGGCGCTAAACAATTTGTTTGAAAAACCGTAGCGCACTGCCGGCGTAATACTAAAGGAATGAAAATCATCAATGGTATGGGTATATCTTATTTTGGCGTTTATGCCAAAACCCTCAACCGTGTTATAATAAAAGGTTTGTATAAAAGGATATATATATAAAGAATCCTTATTGCTGCGGTTACTTGCATTATAGCCAAATATCAAATATCCCGGATAATTAATATGGTTTTTGGTATGCTGAAGGGTATCCAGATACTGATCGGTTTTTTGGTAGGCTGTTACACTATCTTTTTTATGATAATCACGCGCTTCTGGTGCGGTTAAGGGTACAGGGCGCAATGACGCCCAGTAGTTTTCTTTTTTGGAGTTCGCGGCAGTATCGATTTTTAATATCTCGCCGGTAAAAAAACCGGGAGGAAAAGTAGGGTTAATTTTATAGTTATTGTAAATGGCATTGTAATACCCGCCAAACTTAAACCCAAATACTTTTCCCTTAAAGTTAAACTGGGCCGAAGCGGGCATCCACACACTATCGGTTATCGCAATATATTGCTGCCTAATTTGCAGAGTATCAACCAGGTTTAGGTTACTCATTTTATTGGTAACATACAGGTCGGCGCTGTAAATGCGCCAGTCGCCGTCAACAATGTAAATATTACCCTGAAAGTATTGCCCATGCTGCCTGCGCGGTATTACCTGTATCTTATCAATGGTATGGCCGTTGTCAACTGATACCCCAAGGAGTTTATATCTGTAAAAAATATGGGCATAGGATGCCACGGGCGACACAAAGCCCCTGCTGCTCAATCCGTTGATAGTAAATACGTTCTGGTAAAAGTTAACCTGAAGGTCCGAAGCCTTATTATAACTGAACGCGGTGTTTTGCCCGGCTGTCCGGTTAGCGATAGTTACCTCTTTAACCTTGTCGGGTTTTTGATAGCTGAAATCAGACAATGATTCCTGTTGATAAAGAATACCTTTGCCATTTGAGTCGAGGTCAAGTGTGCGTATAACCTCTTTTGATAAAAGCGCTTTGGGGGCGCTTAATAATTTCTGTACACCTTTTACATAAACCGCACAGGAGTATGAAGCAGCTTCTTCTACATAATACTTACGTTTTTTTATTACCTGTTTCATAATGGTATCGGCCGCATCCTGATTTTTCCGGTATATGGTTGCCACACGGTCGGTTGCAAAAACCTCGTCGTCCATTTGTATATCCAGCCGCTCGTCATGATCGGTTATAGTTACTTTTACTATCTTTTCATTATATCCAACAAAGCGGTAAATAACATTGTAGGTACCCGGGCTAAGTTTAAACTGATATGCACCATCTTCATTTGCAGTGGTACCATAGGTTGAATTTCTGATGTAAACAGACGTAAATGGGATCACATTGTTTTTTTGATCAGTTATATTGCCCGATAGCAAATATTGCTGAGCCGTTGCGTTTATAGCACATAAAGCAATAAGAAATAATAGTAGGTGTTTCCTCATATTTTATAAACAATATTCTTCCATAAATCATGAATACTTTTTGCCTCTAAAATGTTTTAAAATAGCTTAATAAATATTTAAGGTTCAATTAACCTTATCAAATGCGCATGAATGCTTAATTTTGTACCCTTTAAACAGTATATAATATGTATAACACATTAAAGCCAGTTTTGCAGCAGGAGCTTGGCGACATTGAAAATGCCGGACTATATAAAAAGGAACGCATTATTACATCGGCACAGGGCGCTGATATTACTGTACAAGGTGGTAAGCAGGTAATAAATTTTTGCGCCAACAATTACCTGGGGCTTTCGGGCAACGCTCAAGTGGTGCAGGCAGCAAAAAACGTGATGGATACGCATGGTTACGGCTTGTCGTCTGTTCGCTTTATTTGTGGCACACAGGATATTCATAAGACCCTAGAAGCAAAAATATCCGCATTTCTGGGTACTGAGGATACTATATTATATGCCGCGGCATTTGACGCCAATGGCGGCGTTTTTGAGCCATTATTTAATGAGCAGGATGCCATTATATCTGACGAGCTTAACCACGCGTCTATCATTGATGGTGTGCGCTTATGCAAGGCCCAGCGCCAGCGTTACAAACATGATGATATGGCCGATCTGGAAGAAAAGCTAAAAGCAACAAAAGATCTTCGCCACCGTATTATTGTTACTGATGGCGCTTTTAGTATGGACGGAACTATCGCCCAGCTTGATAAAATTTGTGCGTTGGCTGAGCAATACAATGCTTTGGTGATGATTGACGAAAGCCATTGCTCTGGCTTTATGGGCAAAACCGGTAGGGGCACCCATGAGCACCATAATGTAATGGGCCAGATAGATATCATTACCGGTACTTTAGGCAAAGCTTTAGGAGGCGCGTCTGGTGGTTTTACCTCGGGCCGTAAAGAAATTATTGAGATGCTGCGCCAGCGCTCGCGCCCATATTTGTTTTCCAACACGCTTGCCCCGGCTATAACCGGCGCTTCAATAGCCGTGCTGGATATGCTGAGCGAAACTACGGCTTTGCGTGATAAGCTGGAAAATAATACCCGGTACTTCCGCCAAAAAATGACCGAAGCAGGCTTTGACATTAAGCCCGGTGTACACCCAATTGTGCCCGTAATGCTATATGATGCTAAACTGGCACAGGAGTTTGCGGCAAAAATGCTGGAAGAAGGAATTTATGTTATAGGCTTTTATTATCCGGTTGTGCCGCAGGGCAAGGCACGTATCAGGGTGCAGCTATCAGCCGCACATGATATACATCATTTGGATAAAGCTATAGCGGCATTTACAAAAGTGGGCAAGGAGTTGGCGGTAATTAAATAATAAGTACCGTTTTTTTATATTTGCACACTTGTTAGTATCATGTTAAGGTAATTCATGATAACATGACCATCATCAGTCGCGGTTTTTACTGCCGTTAATTTTAATAATAACAATAGCAATGCAAGCTCAAATTGATCAATATACTGCCGAAATAAACGCTTTTTCGCCGGCTAATGCCGATGAACTGGAGGCATTCCGGATAAAATTTTTAGGTACCAAAGGAATTATAAAAGATCTTTTTGAGCAGTTTAAAACCGTTGGCCCCGAAGAGAAACGGACCTTTGGAAAAGTGCTTAACCAGTTTAAACAACTGGCCGAGGCTAAGTATAATGAGTTAAAAGAAACTACCAGCTCAGAACTTACTGCTCAAAACTCCCAGGACCTTACTTTACCTGGGGATGATTTTGCTGTTGGCTCACGCCATCCACTGTCATTGGTGCGCAACGAGATCATTGATATATTTAAACGTTTGGGCTTTGTGATAGCCGAGGGACCCGAAATAGAGGACGACTGGCATAACTTTTCGGCCCTTAATTTCCCCGAAGAGCACCCTGCCCGCGATATGCAGGATACTTTTTTCATAAAAAAGAACAGCGGTAAGGATGATATAGCCCTGCGCACACATACTTCGTCGGTACAAGTTAGGATGATGGAGCATGGTAAACCACCGTTCAGGGCCATTATGCCAGGCCGGGTTTACCGCAATGAGGCTATATCTGCCCGTGCACATTGCTTTTTTCATCAGGTTGAAGGCTTGTACGTTGATGAAAATGTATCATTTTCTGATCTGAAGCAAACGCTTTATCATTTTGTACAGGAGCTTTACGGCGCGGGAACCAAGGTGCGTTTTCGCCCGTCATACTTCCCGTTCACTGAGCCATCTGCCGAGATGGATATATCATGCACCATTTGCGGTGGCGCTGGCTGCAACATGTGTAAACACACCGGCTGGGTTGAAATTTTGGGCTGTGGCATGGTTGACCCGAACGTTTTGGAAAATTGCGGTATCGACAGTAAAAAATATACAGGCTTTGCCTTTGGTATGGGTATGGAAAGAATAGCGAACCTGAAATATGTTATACGCGATCTGCGTTTATTTTCAGAGAACGACGTGCGCTTTTTAAAGCAGTTTCAAACCGAAATACTATGAGGAAACTCGTACTGGTCATATTAGCAAGCTTTTATTTTTTATCATGCGGAAAGGGTGGGAGTGTTGTGCCGAGTATTCCGGTAAACTTTCAAACTTCGTTTACTGACCCGCGGGTAAGCAAGCTTTCTACCCAGGGCGGTGCAGTTATAGTTAACGGATACGGGATTGCCGGCCTGGTAATTTACCGCAGGCCCGATGGTGTTTATGTGGCCTATGACAGGTGCAGCAGCTACCAGCCCGAAAAAAAATGCGCTGTTACAATTGACGATACGGGATTTACGGTTACGGACCCTTGCAGCGGCTCAAAGTTTTCATTGGAGGATGGTACTCCTGTAAAAGCGCCGGCCACAGCGGTGCTGCGGGCATACCAGGTAATAACAACCCAGTTCACAATTCAAGTTATTAATTGATATATGGAAGCCGATAAGATAAAAGATAGTATTAAGCGGGCTGCGCAGGACCTGTTCCGCAAATTCGGTTACCATAAAACAAGTGTTAACGAAATAGCCAAAAAGGCAAAAATAGCCAAGGCTACTATTTATAAATATTTTGACAGCAAAGAGGCCGTACTCCATATTTTATTAATGGATTATATAAAAGCCAGTGTTGACGAACTGGTGCAACATAATACGCCCGAGATGGATGAGGAAGCTTATTTGAATAACCTCATCATGAAAACCTGCCGCCTGTCATATACTGTATGTAATGAATTTATAGGTTGGGATTTTATCCGCGAATCAACCAATTCGCAGGATTTTTTAAAAAACTTGTCCAATGAATTGGAGGAGTTGCTCATGGCTTCCTTTATACAGCTGCCTGGTATTCGCAGGCACGAAACCTACCAGCAAAGGCTGCGCTTTTTAATTAAATGCAGCAAGAGCATCGTGTTCAGCTTTGCCTTTACCTCGGTAAGCGACTCGGATGTACGCAAAAACTTTGTTTCTTTTCAAAAGGAGATCCTTCCTTATTTGGTAAAGGCAGCTATTTCGGTTTAAAATTTCAAAAAAATTTATTTGGATTAACTAAATGTTATTTGTTACTTTGAATAACAAAGTACTTTTAATTATTTAAATAAGCGATAAGCTTTTGATAAGCCTTCTTTTTTGAATAAATACTTTGAAATGCAAAGTACTTTAAATATTAAAACATGAACCAGGAAGAATCACAAAAACGCGGACTGATGGACGGGCTCAAGGAGTCGGTAACTGTCAAATTAATTTTTATCAGCACATTGATCCTTGTGCTGCTGATACCCTCATCGTTAATTAACAGCCTCATAATGAACGGGCAAACCGGCAGGACGAAATGATTAAAGATGTATCTGATAAGTGGTCGGGCAGCCAGGTGATAAAGGGGCCGGTACTTATCATCCCCTACAAAAAGCAGGTGAAATTTGTTGATGCATCACAAAAGGAAAGCACCCGCGAGGTAATCGAGAACCTGTATATCCTGCCCGATAACCTGCATATCAAGGCTGCGCTTACCACAGAGATTTTGCACCGGGGTATATTTGATGTAGCCGTTTACAATTCTGTTGTAAAAATATCCGGTAATTTTTCAAAGGCCGATTTGAACCAGTTTTCCTTAACTCCCGATCAGCTTTTACTGAACAAGGCGCGTATCACCTTTAGTATAAGTGATTTGAAAGGGTTAAAAAATAACCCGGTTATAAAAGCCGGCGGCCAAACCTTAACTGCCGAGCCGATATTTGACAATACCTCATTATTTGGTGGCGGCTTGCAAACTGGTATTGATATTTCAGGCACACCAAATGGTGAAGTCCCCTTTGAATATTCGCTCAACTTAAAGGGTAGCCAGGAGCTAAGCTTTTTACACTTGGGTAAAATTACCGATGTTGAAGCCAGCGGTACCTGGAGCAGCCCAAGTTTTGACGGCCGCTATTTGCCCGATGAACGTAAAGTTAACGACAAAGGCTTTACTGCCCACTGGCGTATGTTGTATAATAACCGGCCGTTTCCGCAGCAGTGGGTAAATAATGATACCCTGCTCAGTACTGATAGAAAACTGGGTGATGCGGTGTTTGGTATAAAACTACGCCTGCCTGTTGACCAGTATCAAAAAACCATGCGCACCAGTAAATATTCATTGCTCATTATTACACTTACGTTTATTTCTTTGTTTTTAACGGAGGTGATCCGCAAGCAAAGGATTCACATATTTAACTATGTACTGGTTGGCGCGGCCATGATCATATATTATTCAATACTGCTGTCTTTTTCTGAGCAGATAGGTTATAACTGGGCTTACCTGGTGGCTTCGGTATCAACCATTACATTAATTACGGTGTTCATAGCATCCTTGCTGAAGAATAAAATGGCTGCCTTGCTATTTGCATTTATCCTGTCTGCTTTCTATCTGTTTATTTTTGTGATCATACAGTTAGAGGACTTTGCCCTGATGATAGGCAGTATAGCTTTATTTATAACTGTAGGTATCCTGATGTACTTCTCCCGGAAAATAGATTGGGATCGGCATTAAATAGAAGCACATCATATTTTAAAATTGATTTCAAATAAAATACCATATACCAATTTGGTTTTTGGTATTTTATTTACTATGTTAGCATAATAAATTTTACGGTCATGAGTCCCGAGCTAACAGAATTTTCAGATCTGATAGATGAGCAATTTGACATAGCCGATATGGATACAGATGATTTTGTATCCTATATATTGAGCCTGTTTGCATGAGTTGCTGATTCTATTTCCTGTAGTTCGCCCTTAAGCGGAGTGGAGGGCTATTGCCCGTTCATTACCCCCTCCAACTCACTGGTTCTTACTCTTGATTCCTCCTCATCATTTCAGGATTAAATAAATACGGTTAACTTTGCAGCCTGATGAATAAAGTTGCCAAACAGAAGTTTTTTGAAGATGTACGGATCATTGATATAGCCGAAGAAGGTAAAGGCGTAGGTAAAACCGATGACTTTGTGCTTTTTGTTGATAAAGCCATTCCCGGCGATGTGGCCGATGTACAGGTATATAAAAGCAAAAAGAATTTTGGTGAAGCCAAAATAACCACGCTGAAGCAGCCATCTGAATATCGTGTTGAACCATTTTGCGAGCATTTTGGTACCTGCGGTGGTTGCAAATGGCAACACATGACCTACCAGGCGCAATTAAAATTCAAACAGAAGTCTGTTGCCGATGCCCTGAGCCGCATAGCCAAAATTGATGTGGATGGTATAATGGGTATTGTTCCGTCGCCGGCCGACCGTTATTACCGCAATAAACTGGAATACACTTTTTCTGACAAACGGTGGCTTTATGACGGTGAGAACAAGGAAGACGAGGCTTTGAATATGAATGCCCTTGGTTTCCATATTCCGGGCCGGTTTGATAAGATACTGGATGTAAAACACTGCTATCTGCAGGCCGAACCATCCAATGATCTGCGTAACAACATTCGCGATTTTGTGATGGAGCAGGGTTATTCATTTTATAATCTTCGTAACCACGAAGGCGCCCTGCGTAATCTTATCGTACGTACATCGTCAACCGGCGAAATTATGGTAATTGTGGTGTTTGCCTATGTTAGCCAGGAGGAGGTGAGCAAACTGATGAACTTTATTGATGCCGGTTTTCCGGAGATCACTTCGCTGTTATATATCATCAATCAAAAAAAGAACGATACCATTTTTGACCAGGACGTTGTGGCCTTTAAAGGGCCGGAATACATTCACGAAGAGATGAATGGAATTAAATTCCGCATCGGGCCAAAATCATTTTATCAAACCAATAGCATACAGGCGCTCCGTTTGTATGAAATAACCCGCGAGTTTGCCGGCTTTAAAGGTAACGAACGGGTGTATGACCTATATACAGGTGCCGGAACAATAGCCAATTTTATTGCTGGCGCCGTAAAAGAGGTAATTGGTGTGGAGTATGTGCCTACCGCTATTGAGGATGCCAAAATAAACTCGGCCATTAATAATATCACCAACACCAAATTTTATGCAGGTGACATGAAAGATGTGCTGGTAGCGGATTTTGTAGCCGAACATGGCAAACCCGATGTAATTATTACCGATCCGCCGCGTGCAGGTATGCACCCTGACGTGGTTAACCGCCTGATGGAAATTGAAGCCGAAAAAATCGTTTATGTAAGCTGTAACGCGGCCACCCAGGCCCGCGACCTACTGGTACTTAAGGAAAAGTACGATACTGTAAAAATACAGCCTGTTGATATGTTTCCGCATACCCAGCATGTTGAAAATGTGGTGTTGCTGACTTTAAGAGATAAAGGGTAAGAGGATTAAAGGATAACGATAAAAGCAAAGCCGAAAGAAAGAAATCAGGGAAATTCTTTATTCCTAAAAATCATGGTTCAAACAAAATAACCAGATAAACAATAACTAAACGTAATTAAATAAATCAACGGTCAATAATATATGCAACCCGAAGATCTGCTAAACGAAGGTAACGACAGCCAGAAACCGGAAAAGGAAAGTCCGCTCATAAGCTTGGAGCGTGATCTTAAGATCTTTAAAGATTCCATTCGCGAGGTAGCTGTCGAAATTATGATGGAAGGGCTTTCATCATACCCTATTTTTATTGCCCACCAGCACGAATTGAGTTTGGGCGAAGTAATATTGGACAGGAATGACCTGAACTCCGAGTGGAGCATTCATGCCTCAACTCTCGAAGAATTTGAAGAACGCGGCGTAATTAAGCCTGAACTGAAAGATCGTTTTATCAACAGTTATAAGAATCCGAACGATTATATGTGTGTTTTTGTGGTAGTGCCAGAAGGCGCCAATTTTGTTTACTTTCCGTATGCGAAGTGATAATTTGAACTCTTTTGGATAGTTAATTTCATATATTTACGTTAGTATTTTTATTCTCAGTTATGCCCGAAAAGAAACTCCTGATATTAAACCAGCAACAGATACAACAGAAGATAGATCGTATTGCTTACCAGATACTGGAAGATAACTTTGACGAACAGGAGATACTGATAGCAGGGATACTACCACGTGGTGACCATATTGCCGAAAGGATCAAACGCATTTTAGATAATATTGCCCCGTTTACCACCACGCTGTTAACCATTGAACTGCAAAAACAAAGCAGCACACTGCAGGCAATTACTAATTTTGATATACAGGCGTGCAACAACAAAGTAGTGATATTGGTTGATGATGTGCTGAACAGCGGTAAAACACTGGCTTATGGCTTTGGCGTGTTTTTAGACGTGCCCCTTAAAAAGCTGCGTACCGTTGTATTGGTAGACCGCAATCACAAGAGTTTTCCCATCACTACTGATTTTGCAGGCATTGCCCTTTCTACCGTGATAAAAGAACATGTAGATGTGGTTTTGGATGAGGAAGGTGAGGAAGATGCGGTTTATTTAAGGTAGGAGCGTTAAACTAATGGCGCTGTCCGATTTCTCTGACTTCGAATAGCGGAGGGAATAGCAAGAAAAAACAATGTCATTTCGAACCTTTGAAGGGTGGGTCAGTGAATGGCAAGGGTTCGAAATCTTATACGTGTGGTAATCAAGCCGTACAAGATTTCTCTTCGCACCCCACTCAACCCAATCCTTGCTCATCGAAATGACAACGGAGAGAATGGTAATAAAAAACAATTTCGAACCCTTGGAGGGAGGGGCGGTGAAAGGCAAGGGTGAGAAATCTTATATGTGTGATAGTCAAACCGTAAAAGATTTCTCTTCGGACCCTTCTCAACCCACCCCTTGCTCATCGAAATGACAACGGAGAGAATGGTAATAAAAAAGCAATTGTCATTTCGAACCCTTGAAGGGAGGAGTGGTGAATGGCAAGGGTGAGAAATCTTATGCCTGTGAAAGTCAAGCTGTACAAGATTTCTCTTCGCACCCCGCTCAACCTAACCCTTGCTCATCGAAATGACAACGAGGAATGGTAATAAAAAACAATTGTCATTTCGAACCCTTGACGGGAGGGGCAGTGAAAGGCAAGGGTGAGAAATCTTATATGTGTGGTAATCAAGCAGTACAAGATTTCTCTTCGCACTCCACTCAACCCAACCCTTGCTCATCGAAATGACAAAGGGAGGAATCCGCTGCTCGAAGTCAGACAGAATAGCGTAGGGAATATCAATGAAAAAAACAATGTCATTTCGAACCCTTGAAGGGAGGGGCAACGAAAGGCAAGGGTGAGAAATCTTATACGATATGGAAGCCACCCTGCAGGTTGAATAAGATTTCTCCTCACACCCCACTAAGGCCACTGCAGTTCGTTCGAAATGACAACGGGGCGGATGTCTGCTGTTCGAAGTCAGACAGAACAGCGGAGGGAATGGCAATGAAGAAAAATATCATTTCGAACCCTTGAGGGAGGGGCAGCGAAAGGCAAGGGTGAGAAATCTTATACGATATGGAAGCCACCCTGCAGGTTGAATAAGATTTCTCCTCACACCCCACTAAGGCCACTACAGTTCGTTCGAAATGACAACGGGGCGGATGTCTGCTGGTCGAAGTCAGACAGAACATCTGAGTTTTTGTTATTGCTATATTAGATAATCGTGTAGATTATGCTAAATGGCCGTAATTCCCAGCGCTGTTTCCAGCTTTTCTACCGATAGATCTATCCCATCAATAATATGGTTGGCTTCTAAATAGTAGCCCTCGCGTTCAGCGAGTTTAGCGGTAATAAATTCAACAAGTTCATCACCATGTTTACCTTGCAATACCGGGCGTACGGTTTTGCTGTTTTCAAGCCTGTCGGCAAGCGTTTTTGGCGAAAGTTTTATATATAAGGTTTTGCCATTGGCGTTCATCCAGGCCATATGATCAAAAAAGCAAGGCAGGCCGCCACCGGTTGATACCACAACATTTTCGGGATAATCTGTTTGTTTCAATACATCCGATTCCAGCTTGCGAAAAGCATCTTCGCCAAAACTTGAAAAATACTCGGCTATGCTCATGCCCGCCTTGTCTTCAAGTATATGATCAAGGTCAATAAATTCGTAGTTTAATTTGGCAGCCAGTTTTCGGCTCCAGGTAGTTTTACCACAGCCCATAAAACCAACTAAAAAGTACTTCATAATAATATCAGCTTAATTTAACCCGCGGGTCTATCCAAACATAAATAATATCAACCAAAATACTGATCACCACAAAAATAAATGCGATGAAAAGTATGGAGCCCATTACTACCGGAAAGTCCGACATTTCAAGCGCGTCAACCGTAGCTTTGCCCAAGCCATTATACCCAAAAATATATTCTACAAAAAATGATCCGGCCAGCAGCGACGCAAACCAGTTGGCAATGGCGGTGATAACGGGATTCAGGGCATTTTTTAACGCATGCCGGTATATAATGCTTCGGTTGTTTAACCCCTTGGCTTTGGCGGTGCGTATATAATCCTGCCCCAAAACATCAAGCATGGCATTGCGGGTAAGCTGTACAATAATAGCCAGCGGACGCAAACCTAAAGTGATCATTGGCAAAATAAGGTTCCTGATGGTAATCACTTCGCCTTTAAACGGATCATAACTATACAAACTGCCCGACATGTTCAGTCCCGTGTACTTACTCAGCTCAAAGCCAAATATCCAGGCGATAATAATACCCGCAAAGAATGACGGGGCCGATATCCCCAGGGTTGAAAAACTAATAGCCAGCTTATCAACCCAACTGTCTTTATTTACAGCGCTCAATACACCTAAAAATACACCAATAATGATAGCAAATATCATGGCAGTGGTGGCCAGCACTAAGGTATTGGGTATTACATCCATAAGCAGGCCCGCCACATCTTTACGTGTTTGGTATGACCGGCGCAGATATGGCCACTTTAGCGCCAGTACTTTAGCATTGCTTACCGCAAACAGCCTTGCGTAGTGGTACCTTTGCTGCTCATCCGCAGTATTTAAATGGATGCCTACCGGCGAAAGATCATTCAGGTAATAAACAAATTGTACAGGAATGGGTTTATCTAAACCAAACTCCTTACGCACCGCCTGCAACGATTGTACATCGGCGCGCTGCCCCTGGGTCATCCGGGCAGGGTCAACAGGTAAAATATTGAACAGAAAAAATACTACAAGTACCACACCCAGCATTACCGCCAGTCCGTAAAATAATTTGCGGATGAGGTAGCTGACCATGTTTATTGATGCTGAAAATAATTTTTTACCAGGTAATCATAGGTTGGTACCGAGTGATAATGCCATTTATTAATGATAGTGCCATTTTTAAGCAGTAAAAGCCCCGGATTGGCACGTACCATGGTTTTAAGCGGAACGCCGTCAGCATAAAAGATCTCGGTAACCAATTTATGGTCTTTGGCGAATGCGTTTGCGCTTTGTGCCGAGTTTGATGTAAGGAGTACGGTACGTATATTATAATTTTCAGTAGCGTTTATAGCCAGCGCATTTAAACGGTTTATAGCTTCACCGTTGGTTTTATCAAGATCATAAGCCACTATAACCAATGTGTAAAAGGGGCTCGACAGAAGTTCTTTAGTATAATCGTTGCCCTGCCCGTCTTGTATGGAAAGGTCGCGTATTTTTGGTTCATATCCTTTTTTAACCAGACGGCTTTCAGGGTTGCCCACTACCTCCCAATTTGCATCTTTCCAAATGTTTGTTTTAAGATACTCCTTATCGCTCATTACTTTGGTTTCGCCCGTCTTTTTGTTCTTTAGGTTATAGGTTACCTCAAATACATCCAGCGGCGCACCAGCCGGAATGTTCATTTCGTCGGGTATATTAGCGCCCACCTTGTAAGGTAAAAAGTCAATAACCGGCATAAAATTATAGGTATAAATGCCAAATCCTAATGATACTACAGCGGCACCGATCAGCCATTGGTCGCCGGTTTTAGGTTTAAACAGCGGTTTTATTTTGGTACGGTTAATAAACAGCACTAATACCAGGGCCAGTAAAGCCATATCCTTACTAAACGATTGCCATGGAGTTAACGGAATTGCGTCGCCAAAGCAGCCGCAAGTTTGTACTACTTTAAAAAAGGCAGAGTAAAAGGTTAAAAACCCAAAGAAGATAATGAGCAGCAACAGCCCCCACGTAACTTTTACAGCACGTACGCCTATAAGCAGCCCAAAACCCAGCAGCATTTCAAACGCGCATAACAGTACAGCGATGCTTAGCGCAAAGCCGTTTAAAAAAGTGATGTGAAAAACCTCGAAGTATTCTTCCAGCTTATAGGAAAAACCTAAGGGGTCATTGGCTTTTATAAGGCCCGAAAAAATGAATAGCAAGCCAACAGCTACCCTGCAAAACCATATAAGGCCATTTTTCATTATACTCCTAATTTAATTAAAGCAAATACCGAGTAGTTGAGCATATCCTGATAATTGGCCATTACACCCTCTGATGCCTCGGTAAGCCCCTGGTTATCTTCAATTTGTTTAACACGCAGCAATTTCATCAGTATCAGGTCGGTTAATGAGCTGATGCGCATATCGCGCCAAGCTTCGCCATAGTCATGGTTTTTGGCAAACATCAGGTCTTTGGTTTCCTTTACCTTTTCGTCAAACAGCCTTTCCACATGGTCGGGTGCAAGTTCGGCAGGGGTGTGAGCATCGCAGTCAAGCTGCATCATGGCTATTACACAGTAATTTACAATACCAATGTATTCGCCGGTAATATCTTCACCAACCTTTGATACCTTTTTTTCTTCCAGCGTACGTATGCGCTGGGCTTTAATAAATATTTGATCGGTGATGGATTGCGGGCGAAGTATGCGCCAGGCGGTTCCGTAATCGCGGGTCTTTTTCATGAAAAGGCCCTTACATATATTAATTACTGCGTCGTACTCTGCTGATGTATTAGCCAAAAGTTGAAATATTTGAATGTTGAAACGTTTGAATGTTGGGTTTGCGCCAATGTTGCAAAGTTAAATTAACTTTACAACATTTAAACTTTGTAACATTAAAACTGACTTGGCTAAAGATACATTTTTTCGCAAAAAGGTTACCCTAAATGCCAGAGGGAAACTTATCGATATATCGGCCCCAAAAGTTATGGGCATCATTAACATCACTCCCGACTCCTTTTATGCGGGCAGCCGCAAGCCCGGTGTTAATGAAGCCTTGTTACAGGCCGAAAAGATGCTGGCTGACGGAGCGACTTTTTTAGATATTGGTGCTTATTCCTCGCGCCCGGGTGCTGTGGATATTTCTGTTAACGAGGAAGTTGATCGCTTGTTGCCTGTGGTTGAGGCTGTTGTAAACGGCTTTCCTGATGCCGTGCTATCAATTGACACTTTTAGGGCGCAGGTTGCAGATGCTGCCATTAAGGCCGGTGCCCATATTATTAATGATATTTCGGGAGGCCAATTGGATGAGGCCATGTTTGCTACGGTGGCTCACCTGCAGGTGCCTTATATTTTAATGCACATGAAAGGTAATCCGCAAAGTATGAATCAGTTGGCGCAGTATGACGATGTGTTTACCGAGGTGCTTGACTATTTTGTATCGCGGTATCAGCAGTTAAAGCAACTGGGTGTTCATGATGTGATTATTGATCCGGGTTTTGGCTTTGCCAAGAAACCTGAGCATGGCTATGCGCTTATGAATCGTCTGCAAGAGTTTAATATGCTGGATTTGCCTGTGCTGGTAGGGGTGTCCCGGAAAAAAATGATATACGGTTTGCTGGGAATTTCGGCGGACGAAGCACTTAACGGCACAACCATTTTAAATACCATTAGCCTAATGAAAGGTGCTAATATTTTAAGGGTGCATGATGTGAAAGAAGCGGTAGAAGCAGTAAAAATTTACGAAACTGTAGTTAATGCCGGCAAAACTTTTTAAAGATTTATTTTAACATAAAAGCTGTTAAAAAGCGATTTGAAATTGAAATATTCGCCCAAAAACAGCTTGAAAATATGCGGAAATAATGAATTTTAACACTTGTTGACAAATTTTGCCGCGTTTAAAAAGTTTTAGGTACATTGATAAAAGTAAACAGGTTTAAAAGAGCTTACCGCCATGAAAAATTTACTCCTTATCATTTTTATTTCAGTCCTGGCCTTTAAAGCCTTTGCCCAGCAAACAGATCGCGATGCCATAAAGCAAACGGTTAATACCATGTTTGATGCCATGCGCAAAGGCGACAGCACATTGTTGCGATCAACCTTTGCCAAAGGGATAGTGTTTCAGGGAGTAGCCAGTAAAAAGGATGGTTCAACAGTTTTGGAAACCGAGAACCCTGATGATTTTATAAAGCAGATAGGCACCCCGCACAAAGGCGTGTATGACGAGCGTATTACTTTTAATGATATAAAAATTGATGGCCCGCTGGCCAGTGTTTGGGCACCCTACAAATTTTATTTAGACGACAAATTCAGCCATTGCGGTGTTGATGTTTTTCAGTTGATGAAAACCACCGATGGCTGGAAGATCATTTACATTGTAGATACCCGCCGTAAGGATAACTGCCCGGAATAATTACAACGCCTGGAGTTTAACCATGCCGTAAAACAAGCCGGCGCAGTGCATAGCCTGTACAACCTTGTTTTCCAGCAGCAATTGTTTTACTTCGGGAATGGTATACTCCTCTACAATTAATTCCTCGTGATCATCAAGCGCCTGGCCCTGAACTTTTTTACCGCCTTTGGCCAAAAAGGTAAATGTTTGATTATTAGCGGTTGATGGGTTGCCGTAAACGGTGCAAAGCAGTTCAAAATCATCAAACTGGTAACCGGTTTCTTCCAGCAGTTCGCGGCGAAGGGCTTCAACGGGTGTTTCATTACCATCAACAACGCCACCGGGTATTTCCAGTGAGATAATGCCCGCCGCATGGCGGTATTGTTTCACCATCAGTACCTTATTGTCTTCGGTAATGGCGACAGCATTAACCCAGCTGCTGTATTCTAAAACATAGTAGTCGTCAACAATACGCCCGTCGGGCATTTCGCATTTATCAATGCGCAGGGTAGCCCAGGGGCCTTTATGTATATAATGTGATGAAAGTAGTTTCCAGGTTAGATCTTTAGACATAGTTATTTTGTAGAAATTGATAGATGGAATTTCGTTTATTAATATTTTCAAATGATGTACGGTGATGCTTTTTTTCAAGCAGGTCAAAAATAATGATCACCTTTTGTAGAGCCGTTAGTGTTTCAGGATCGGGATTAAATGGCTCACAGTACATATAAAGCAGTTGTGCCAAGGCGTCAAGCTTATCAGCATGGTGATTTTGCTTTTGGAGCCAAAGTTCAAAATCATCGGTATTAAGATCAAGCAGTTCCTGTAGTTTTATACCGTATTCGTTCTGTAGGGTGGTATCGGCCAGCTTAATAAATTCATCAGGTTTAGCTGCTACCTTAAAGCCAGCCAGACCAGCCACAACCATAGCTATTTTTTCTACCTCGTTAAGAATAAAATCTTTAAACATTGAGCAAGGAATTATGGTATGAACTTACTACCAGCTACCGCCTGATCCGCCGCCGCCAAAATCGCCGCCGCCAAAACCGCCAAAACCTCCGCTGTCACCGCCGCCACTGTTACCGCCGCTAAAGCCGCCCCAACCGCCGCCGCCACTACCGCGACCCAGCATATTGCCGGCTAAAAACCACCAGAACGGACTTGCGCCCCCGCGGCTGCCAATAATTTGACGACCACCGCCCCCGCCGCCCCGGTTGCGGAAAATGAGTACAATGACCACAACGATGATAATGAGAACGATAAAGGCGCTGCCTCCGCCGCCATTCTGTTTCGTCTTTGCTTTTTTGTCGGCCTTATATTCGCCTTTGGTGTATTTAATGATCTGGTCAATACCTGCATTTAACCCGCCATAGTAATCACCCTGTTTAAAACGTGGGTTAATATCATTAACCCTTATTTGCTGGGTAACAATATCGGGCAGTGCGCCTTCGGCGCCATATCCTGTTTGAATGGTAAGCTTGCGGTCGCCGAGCGCTACCAGTATGAGTATGCCATTGTTTTTGCCTTTTTGCCCTATACCCCATTTGCGGCCAAGTGCTGCACCGTATTCGTTAATGTCATAATTACCAACCGATTTGAGCATCACCACCGCTATCTGGGTGGAGGTAGAATCGTTAAAAGCAACCAGTTTATTTTCCAGGCGCTGCTTATCATCAGCCGATAGGGTATTGGTATAATCTGTAACCAGGGTGGTTGACCGTTCCGGAAAATCCTGGGCAAACGCTACAAAGGCGCATAACAACAGGCTAAAGAACAATATGATTTTTTTGAACATGTGTTTAAGTGTTAATCGCCATCCATAAATGCAATATCATCGGGCAATTCATTATTATTGTCCTGGCTGTACGGAAAATATTTTTGAAGCTGTTCCCCGGCAATTTTTAAGCCGGTAACAATGCCTTCCACAATATCGCCGTACTTAAAGTGTTTCAGCATCTCTTCTTTGGTATCATCCCAAAAAGTAGCCGGAACTACCTTGTTTATGCCTGCATCGCCTATAATTGCAAACTTACGGTCAACCGTGGCTACATAAATCAGCACGCCATGGCGCAGTTTGGTCTTATGCATATTAAGTTGATGAAAATATTTGGCTGCGCGATCAAGCACATCTTCACTGCATTTTTTTTCAATACAAACGCGGATCTCGCCAGAACTATGGTTCTCGGCCTCCTCAATGGCTTTGCGTATACGCTGCTGCTCTTCGTCGTTAAATACCGGCATAGTTATTTAGTAATTTATTGAAATAGTGTGCAGTGAGCGGTGATTAGTGAATCAAAAAAATGAGGGTGTTTGCCTTATAATCCGGCTAACTGTAATTAATCCCTTCCGTTCACTACTCACCAACTCACTAATTAAAATTGAACTTTAGGCGCCTTGTCGGCTCCTGGTTCGGCAGTGAAATAGCCTTTTTCAGAAAATCCAAACATTTTAGCGGTTATATTAGCCGGGAACGAGCGTATTTTGGTATTAAAATCCTGTACGGCGGTATTAAAATCCTGGCGGGCCACCTGTATGCGGTTCTCGGTACCTTCAATCTGGGCTTGCAATCCCAGGAAATTTTCGTTGGTCTTTAAGTTCGGATAATTTTCAGTAACAGCGAGAAGCCTCCCCAGCGCTGAACTTAATTCGCCTTGTGCGGCCTGAAACGCTTTGATTGATTCAGGAGTTAGTTTGGTAGGGTCAACCTGTACCGAAGTTGCCTTGGCCCGGGCCTCAACAACGGCGGTTAGGGTGCTTTTTTCAAAATTGGCTGCACCTTTAACGGTATTTACCAAATTAGGTATCAGATCGCTGCGGCGTTGGTACTGGCTTTGTACGGCAGCCCATTTTGTTTTTACATTCTCGTCCATTTTAACCATGCTGTTATAACTGCAGGAGCTTAATGACATGGCGGCCGTTATAACTAATATTACTGAAAGTAGCTTTTTCATTTAATTAACTGTTTAGTGATGTTTTTCATTTAGATTACAAAATGCGTACCGTTGTTACAACAGGTAATTGTTATGACAACATGTCAAAGTACACGTTTTTAAAGGTAATTAAAAAAAACGGCTGAATCGTGATATTTACCACTAAAGGATGAGCAGGCTATTAATTGAAATAACAAGACTGGAAATGGGTAATCTAATAGCGAAGGACTATGATTATTAGAATTCACGGCCTGATGTTTACCGCGGAATAAGTTCAAGCAAAGGATGCTTGAACTGGTAAAAGGGGCGTTGAATCATGACCATCCTTTGGCAGAGGCCATGGTTCAGACAAAAAAAGCAGGGGAGTATTACCCTGCCATGCAATGCTGCTCACGTGAAGTAAGCTGGCCGATCATTTCTTTAAGGATGTTACGGGCACGGTATAGCGTGGTTCGGGATAGTAGCTCGGTCATACCCAGCGAGTTGCCTATTTCCTGGTGCGAGTATCCCTCAATAGCATACATATTAAATACCGAACGGTAGGTGTTAGGGAGCTTTTGTATCAGTTTCATTAAGTCCTTTGCCTCCAGGCCATTTTCGTTATAGGCTTTACTTATCGACATGCCGCTTTCGGCGGTAAAGTCGTCAACCAAAACCATTGGTTTTAATTTGCGGTACCGGGATATGGCACAATGTACCATGATGCGGCGGATCCATCCCTCCAGGCTGCCATCGCCCCGGTAATTGTTCATATTCCTGAACATTTTTATAAATCCTTCCTGCAATATATCCTGCGCTTCGTCTTTGTCAGTTGCATAACGCATGCAAACTGCCAGCATTCTTGGCGCCAATAATCTGTATAGTTGTTCCTGTTGCTTGCGGTCGTTTTTTAAACATCCTTCCCAAATGGTCATCAAGCGGTCTTCGGCGATATTCATTTTGTGTTGTTGTTTTTATAACGAGCCTATGCCAATATAGATGCCATATTGTAAATGGCTGAAAATCAACAAGATGAAATTTTGAAGTCTTTTAAAACTGTTCGATAGCGTACGGTTGTTGTGCACGGGCGGACGGTTTGTGGGGACTCACCCCGCCTACGCTACGCTGGGCGACCCTCTCTATGGCTTCGCCATAAAGAGGGTTGAGGAGTTGTGATTTTTTCTTTGTCCTTTGTTCAATTATCTTTTATCTGATTATAAATTCCCTCTTTTCGCCGTAGGCGGAGAGAGGGATGTCGAGCGAAGCAATGACAGGGTGAGTCTAAACGCGGGGTAGACTCACCCCGGCTACGCTACGCTGGCCGACCCTCTCTACGGCTTCGCCATAAAGAGGGTTGAGGAGTTGTGATTTTTTCTTTGTCCTTTGTTCAATTATCTTTTATCTGATTTATAAATTCCCTCTTTGCGCCGCGGGCGGAGAGAGGGATGTCGAGCGGAGCGATGACAGGGTGAGTTTGAACGCGCGGCAGACTCACCCCGGCTACGCTACGCTGGCCGACCCTCTCTGCAGCTTTGCTGCAAAGAGGGTTGAAGAGGAGTGGTTTTTTCTTTGGTCCTATTGTCTAATTATCTTTTATCTGATTTGCAAATTCCCTCTTTGCGCCGCAGGCGGAGAGAGGGATGTCAAGCGAAGCTATGACAGGGTGAGTCTAAACGCTGTGATTTTTTCTTTGCTCTATTATTCAACCATCTCCTATCGGATTTATGTCAACCGGTGCGATGTAAAGCGAGTAGAATCGCTTGAAATAAAAGTCGCTTCCATAAGAGGAGATTCAAAGAGGGCTTATTACCTTTGCATCATCCGGGATAAAAACCCGGCAGCTATATATGATCAAAGAAACCGAAATAGTATGCCCCCCCGGGCAACAGGAAGATGAATCTGTAATTATCCGCCTGGCGGCGGCTTCACTAAACATTCAACCCAAAAGCATATCTGCAGTAAAAATTGTAAAACGCTCTATTGACGCGCGGGGCCGCAAGGTGGTTTATCGTATGCAGGTACAGGTATTTTTAGATCAGCCTTATCAGCCCGAAATATTTACCATCAAATATCCAAATGTGCAGTTTAGCCGCCCCGTTATTATTGTGGGTGCGGGTCCGGCTGGTTTGTTTGCCGCCTTGCAATGTATCCAGTTAGGGTTAAAGCCGGTTGTTGTTGAGCGGGGTAAGGATGTAAAACAACGGCGTCGTGATTTGGCCAATATCAACAAGCAAGGCCTTGTCAATACAGAATCAAACTATTGTTTTGGTGAAGGCGGGGCCGGTACTTACTCTGATGGTAAATTATATACGCGTTCAACCAAGCGGGGCGATGTGAACCAGGTGTTGAAAATGTTTGTGGCCCACGGCGCCGACGAAAGTATATTGATTGACGCCCGTCCGCATATTGGCACCAATAAACTGCCCCAGATCATTACCGCTATGCGCGAAAGCGTATTGAATGCCGGCGGCGAAATACTTTTTGACACCAGGGTAACCGCCCTGCTCGTTGAGTTTGGCAAAATGAAAGGGGTGAAGCTGGCAACCGGCGAAAAATTAACGTCCGATGCGGTGATCCTGGCTACCGGGCACTCTGCAAGGGATGTTTTTGAAATGCTTCACCACCAAAATATACTGATCGAGGCCAAACCATTTGCCTTAGGGGTAAGGATAGAGCACCCGCAAGAAATTATTGACAGGGCGCAGTATCATTGTGAACACCGCGGGCCCGACTTACCGCCTTCTTATTATAACCTGGTTGAGCAGGTTGATGACCGTGGCGTATTTTCTTTTTGTATGTGCCCCGGCGGTATTATTGCCCCCTGCGCAACCGAAGCTAATGAAATTGTGGTGAATGGCTGGAGCCCCTCCAAACGGAATAACCCGTTCGCCAACTCGGGCACGGTAGTGCAGATCAATATGGAAGATGTGCCTGGCGATAATAATGATCCGTTTAAAATGCTGCGTTTTCAGCAGCAGATAGAGCATGCGGCGTTTTTAGCCGGTGGCGGCAAACTGGTAGCGCCCGGTCAGCGTATGGTTGATTTTGTAGAGGGGCGTTTGTCAAATGACTTACCCGCAAACTCTTATCTGCCCGGCACCAGGAGCGTTGAGTTGAAAGAAATATTACCTTTATGGATACATAAACGATTGCAGAAGGCATTGCCGGTATTTGGCAAAAAAATGAAGGGCTATTACACAAACGAGGCTATATTGGTTGGTGTAGAATCACGTACATCATCGCCGGTAAAAGTTCCGAGAGATAAAGAAACCCTGCAGCATCCGCAGGTTGCAGGGTTATTTCCGTGTGGCGAGGGCGCAGGCTACGCGGGTGGCATTATTTCTGCTGCAATTGATGGTATCAACTGTGCATTGGCAACCTTAAAAATATTATCATGAGCATTTCAGTAGAACTTTCGTACCAGTTAGAGAAGGTGTTATCGGGCGATCCGTGGTATGGTTCGCCGGTTTATGATATTGTTGATGGCATCAGCTTTGAAACGGCGTATGAAAAACCGCCCGGATCGATACATAATATAGCCGAGATAGTTTTGCATATGATAGCGTGGACCGAAGAGGTGATGGACAGGATGAACGGTTTAACTGCAGGTATGCCTACCAGTGGCGACTGGCCCGAAACCGGCAGCCCTGATGAACAAAAATGGCAGAATTATGTTAATGATTTGAAACTGGTTAACGTAAATTTGGTAGGCATTATCCAAAACTTCCCCCCGGAACAATGGAGCGAGCTTATTAATGATGAACGGAACCGTGACCTGGGAACCGGTGTAACTTATGAAGAACTGATAAACGGATTGATACAGCACCATATATATCATTCGGCCCAGATAGCGCTATTAAACAGGATTATAAATGGCTGATAAAAAAACATTGGTATTGGGTGCCACACCTGATACCAGCAGATATGCTAACCTGGCATCGAACAGGTTGGTAAATAAAGGGTATACTATAGTAAACGTAGGTTTAAAAACAGGTGAAGTAGCAGGCGTGCCTATAGAAAAGCCTGAAACTATTCATAAGGATATTGATACAGTAACTTTATATGTAGGGCCGCAAAACCAACCACCGCTATATAATTATATATTAGATACCCATCCTAAGCGTATCATATTTAACCCCGGAACAGAAAACGCAGAACTGCGCCGCATGGCCAATGAAAAAGGCATTGAAACAGAATACGCCTGTACGCTGGTGCTTTTATCAATAGGAGATTATTAGGCAATAACCCCATAAGCGGCAACTCTTGATTTGCAGATTATTCATGCAGGCATATTATAGGTGTCTTTTTTGGAAAACGTAAGCGATTGCTTAGTAGGTTATCAATAAAACTAACCAACACTCCCCAAATACGTTAGTAACCCACGCTAATTAAAAGCTCATCCTTCGGGGGAGTGGGGAGCCGGCGCCTGATTTATAATCCTGATCTCCTTTGGATAATAATTGTTAATGCGATTGGGCAGCAATTTGGCCCATCCCAATGCATGGCCTTCAAAAGTCATCAGGCTCCAACCCTTTTCAGTTGGGTTTAGGTCGATATTGTCACGACGAAGGTATTGTATGGCCTGATCATAGTTAAGCGGGGTTTGCAAAACGGCATCCCTATTAATAATAGTGCTTAAAGCCAGCTCATGATCAGGTATCAGATCTTTACCCATCAGTTTGCCCAAACGTACTCCCGATTTTTTAAGGTACAGGTGGCGCTGTAAAATATTAAGGCTTTCCTTATGGGCCCGGTTAATACCCAGCCAGTCATCATTCACCATAAAATAGTATAAGCCATCGGGGTTATTAATGTAGGTTTTTACCTGGTCAATATCCCTGCTGCTTATTTTTTGCTGCATATTGTTTTTAAAGTTACCAAGCTCGCCGGTATTGTCCTTCTTTTTTAAGCAGGCGGCAAACAAACCTTCGCCTTTTACCCGGCCCGGATAAAAGCGGTAACCCCAGGCTTTTTCCAAAGGCGATTCGGTTTCAACAATCCCCCACTCCTTATATATAGGTATTCGAATGCTTTCCAGCTCAAACTCCCGGCAAAGCCAGTCAAGAATATCCTCATTTTCCTGGTGCGAGTAGGAGCAGGTACTATATATAAGGTATCCGTCCTGATTAAGGGCAGGTAATATATCGGCCAGTATGCGCTCCTGCCGTTGATGACAAAGATTTACGTTGGCCTCTGACCACTCGTTCATCGCCTGCGGATCTTTACGGAACATACCCGATCCAGAGCAGGGAGCATCGACCAATATAATATCAAAAAAACTTTTCAGCCGGCCAATATCTTTGGGATCATTATTACTTACTATAACATTGGCCTGTCCCCAGCGGCTCAGGTTATCCGTTAATACCGGTACGCGGGTTTTAATGATCTCATTGGCCACCAGCAGATCGTCAGCTCCGATAGCGGAGTTAAGCAAGGTGCTTTTGCCACCCGGCGCCGCGCAAAGGTCAAGTACCTTTACCGGTTGATGCTCATTTTGCCTGATGTGTTTTAATATATGATCAATAAACATTGATGATGCTTCCTGTACATAGTAACATCCGGCATGAAAAAGCGGGTCAAAAGTGAATGATGGGCGGGTGTTTAAATAAAAACCGTCGGCGCACCAGGGTATTTGTTCATCAGTTTTTAGGGCCGGGCGCTTAAAAGGGTTTAATCTTATAGAGGTAGGAGCGTCTGAAAATTGATGGGCATTGATAAAATTTTGCTCATCAAATCCGTTTTCCGCGCTTAATGATGCCAGGAAATTTTCAGGAAATGGATAGTTGTTCATATACTTTTCAAATATACAAATTAGGCAGGTGCTATTATTACCCCTAAAATGAGGAGTGTAATTAACGTATTTGACGTTAGTTTACAGGCAGTTGTAAAATAGTGTAAAATATTTGAAAATTTCTCTTGGTTCGTAAGCAGTTTTCTCTGTACATTTGTGGCCGCTCAAATAAAAAGGGCGTCGTTTTTTGAAGGTTTAGCAAATGAAAAAAAGTTTTTAAAAAGTGAAAATTTCACTTGATAATTTCAGAAGTAATTTGCACCTTTGCAACCCGCAAACGGAGGGAATGAATAGGGGTCGAAAGTGGGAAGAAGAAGCTTAGAAAAATAAAAAAAA